>CBIFVM010000004.1:0-204357 GCA_966186235.1 uncultured Pseudomonas sp. | reverse complement strand
CGCCGGTCTACGACCGCCTGCGTGCCACCCAGCCCCACGGGCTGATTTCCGGCAGCGGCATGGACGTCGGCCTGCCGGACGGCCAGATGGGCAACTCCGAGGTTGGCCACATGAACCTCGGCGCCGGCCGCGTGGTGTACCAGGACTTCACCCGGGTGACCAAGGCGATCCGTGACGGCGAGTTCTTCGACAACCCGGCCATCACCGGCGCCGTGGACAAGGCCGTGGGCGCCGGCAAGGCCGTGCACATCCTCGGCCTGCTGTCCGATGGCGGCGTGCACAGCCATCAGGATCACCTGGTAGCGATGGCCGAGCTGGCCGCGCGCCGCGGTGCCGAGAAGATCTACCTGCACGCCTTTCTCGACGGCCGCGACACCGCGCCGAAAAGCGCCCAGAGCTCCATCGAGCTGCTCGACGCCACCTTTGCCAAACTCGGTAAGGGCCGCATCGCCTCGCTGATTGGCCGTTACTTCGCCATGGATCGCGACAACCGCTGGGATCGCGTGGCCCAGGCCTACAACCTGATCGTCGATGGCAACGCCCAGTTCCAGTCGGATACCGCGGTGGCCGGCCTGCAAGCCGCCTATGCCCGCGAGGAGAGCGACGAGTTCGTGAAAGCCACCAGCATCGGCGAGCCGGTCCGGGTCGAGGACGGCGACGCCGTGGTGTTCATGAACTTCCGTGCCGACCGCGCCCGCGAGCTGACCCGCGCCTTCGTCGAACAGGGCTTCGACGCCTTCGAACGCGCCCGTGTGCCGCAGACCGCCGGCTTCATCATGCTCACCCAGTATGCAGCGAGCATCGACACGCCCAGCGCCTTCAAGCCCGAGCCGCTGGTCAACGTGTTCGGCGAATACCTGGCCAACAACGGCAAGACCCAACTGCGCATCGCCGAGACCGAGAAGTACGCCCACGTCACCTTCTTCTTCTCCGGCGGCCGCGAAGAGCCGTTCCCGGGCGAAGAGCGCATCCTGATCCCGTCGCCAAACGTCGCCACCTACGACCTGCAACCACAGATGAACGCGCCCGAGGTGACCGACAAGATCGTCGACGCCATCGAGAACCAGCGCTTCGATGTGATCGTGGTCAACTACGCCAACGGCGACATGGTCGGCCACACCGGCGTGTTCGAGGCAGCAGTTGCAGCGGTTGAATGCCTGGACACCTGCGTGGGGCGCATCGTCGAGGCGCTGGACAAAGTTGGCGGCGAAGCGCTGATCACCGCCGACCACGGCAACGTCGAGCAGATGCAGGACGAATGCACCGGCCAGGCGCACACCGCGCACACCTGCGAGCCGGTACCGTTCATCTATGTCGGCAAGCGCCAGGTGAGCATTCGCGAAGGCGGCGTGCTGGCGGATGTGGCGCCCACCCTGCTGACCCTGATGGGCCTGCCGATTCCCAAGGAAATGACCGGCACCAGCATCGTCACCCTCGGCTGACCCACCGGCGGCGACCCGGGGCGGCGCAGCCGCGCTGCCCCACCGGTCGACCGCCAGCCACCTTGGGTCGGCATCTGCACCAGGGACGTTTTTTTTACCCGGAACCAAGGGCATACTAAGCCGGTTCCCCGCCAGGTATCGCCTGCACCATGCTCCGTGTCCTCACCTTTATCCTCATGACCAGCCTGCTGGCACCGGCTTTCGCCGATCAGAAAGCCGACACGCAGAAGCAGCTGGACGCGGCACGTGCCGACGTCAGCGAATTGAAGAAACTGCTGGAGCAACTGCAGCAGGAAAAATCCGGCGTGCAGAAGCAGCTCAAGACCACCGAAACCGAAATGGGCGAGCTGGAGAATCAGGTCAAGGGCCTGCGCGAAGAGTTGCAGGAGAGCGAGGAAGAGCTCAAACGCCTCGATCAGGAGAAAAAAAAACTCCAGGGCGCGCGCCTTGAACAACAACGGTTGATCGGCATCCAGGCCCGCGCGGCCTATCAGGGCGGGCGCCAGGAGTACATCAAGCTGCTCCTGAACCAGCAGAACCCGGAAAAATTCTCCCGCACCCTGACCTATTACGATTACCTCGCCGAAGCGCGCATGGGTCAGCTGACGGCCTTCAACGAGACGCTGCGCCAGTTGGCCAACGTCGAGCAGGACATCAGCCATCACCAGCAGCAGCTGCAGGTGCAGAAAGGCGAGCTGGACAGCCGCAGCGCCCAGCTGGCCGAGGTGCGCAAGGAGCGTCAGCAGGCACTGGCCAAGCTGAACAAGGATTACGCTGCCCGCGACCAGCGCCTCAAGGCTCGCGAGCAGGAGCAGGCCGAACTCGGCCGCGTGCTCAAGACCATTGAGGAAACCCTCGCCCGCCAGGCCCGTGAAGCCGAGGCGCAGCGCCAGCGCGAACTCGCCGCCGCACGCGAGAAACCCAGCGCACCGGCTGCGACCGGCAAGCGCGCCGAAAGCGGCCCGCTGGTCAGCTCCGGCGCCACTTATGGCGGGCCATTCGCCAACGCCAAAGGCAAGCTGCCGTGGCCAGTCAATGGCCGCGTTGTTGCAAGATATGGAACCCCACGGGGCGAAGACGCTCGGACTAAGTGGGACGGCGTGCTGATCGGCGCCACCGCCGGCAGTCAGGTACGCGCCGTGCATGGCGGTCGAGTGGTTTTCGCAGACTGGTTGCGCGGTTCCGGGCTTCTGGTCATTCTCGACCATGGCAATGGTTACCTGACCCTTTACGGGCACAACCAGAGCCTGCTCAAGGACGCCGGAGACATCGTCAAGGCCGGGGAACCCATCGCCACCGTCGGTACCAGCGGCGGCCAGGACACCCCAGCACTGTATTTCGCGATTCGCCAGCAGGGCCGCGCCAGCGATCCGGCCCAATGGTGTCGGGCGCAAGGATAAGCGCCATCTCATTTCGTAGGAGTTAGTTCGAATGCCGCATCTGTCCCGCCTCACCTCCCTGGCCCTGGCGATTGCCCTGCTCGGTGGCGCACCTGTGCTGCATGCCGACCAGGCTCCGATCACCCCGCCGCCGGCCGCCGACCAGAATGCAGCGCCGCTGCCCCTGGACGAGCTGCGTACCTTTGCCGAGGTGATGGACCGCATCAAGGCCGCCTACGTCGAGCCGGTCACCGACAAGGAACTGCTGGAGAACGCCATCAAGGGCATGCTCAGCAACCTCGACCCGCATTCGGCCTACCTCGACCCGAAAGCCTTCGCCGAACTGCAGGAAAGCACCAGCGGTGAGTTCGGCGGCCTGGGCATCGAAGTCGGCACCGAGGATGGCTTCATCAAGGTGGTCTCGCCCATCGACGACACCCCGGCCTCCAAGGCGGGCATCCACCCCGGCGACCTGATCGTCAAGATCGACGGCAAGCCCACCAAGGGCCAGTCGATGATGGAAGCCGTGGAGAGGATGCGCGGCAAGGCCGGCAGCAAGATCGTCCTGACCCTGGTGCGCGAAGGCGGCAAGCCGTTCGACGTCGAGCTGACTCGCGCGGTGATCAAGGTCACCAGCGTACGCAGCCAGATGATCGATCCGGGCTACGGCTACATCCGCGTCACCCAGTTCCAGGTCAATACCGGCGAGGAAGTCGGCAAGGCCCTGAACAAGCTGCGCAAGGAAAACGGCAAGAAGCTCAGCGGCCTGGTGCTCGACCTGCGCAACAACCCCGGCGGCGTGCTGCAGTCAGCCGTGGAAGTGGCCGACCACTTCCTCAAGAAGGGCCTGATCGTCTACACCAAGGGGCGCATCCCCAACTCGGAACTGCGCTTCTCCGCCGACCCGCTGGACGCCAGCGAAGGCGTGCCACTGGTGGTGCTGATCAACGGCGGCAGCGCCTCGGCATCGGAGATCGTCGCCGGCGCCCTGCAGGACCACAAGCGCGGCATCGTCATGGGTACCGACAGCTTCGGCAAGGGCTCGGTGCAGACCGTGCTGCCGCTGAACAACGACCGCGCCCTGAAGATCACCACGGCGCTGTACTTCACGCCCAACGGCCGCTCTATCCAGGCCCAGGGCATCGTCCCGGACGTGGAAGTGGCGCGCGCCAAGCTGACCCGCGAGAGCGACGACCCGACCCTCAAGGAAGCCGATCTGCAAGGCCACCTGGGCAATGGCAACGGCGGCGCCGATCGCCCGAGCCAGGGCGCGCCCGGCAAGCCGGCCCGCCCGCAGGACGACGACTATCAGCTGAGCCAGGCGCTGAACCTGCTCAAGGGCCTGAACGTCACCCGCGCCGACTGAACATCGGCCGCCACCAAAAAGCCCCGATGCAGGCAACTGCACCGGGGCTTTTTATTGCCTGAATGGCTGTCACCCTCGCGGCAAGGCCTGCCGCATTCGCGCCGAGGTCGGCGCTCCCACACGGTCGGTGAACTCCACGAGATCGCGTAGGAGCCGCGACCCGTGGCGAATGGTGGCCGCAACGCCTATGCCGCGGTGAGGTAACAATTGTTCGCGCCGGGGTCGACGCTCCTACACAGACGGTGAACTACGCGGGTTCTTGTGGGAGCCCCGCCTCGGGCGAATAGTGGGCACGCCGCCGATACCGCGCTAAGCCCACAATCGTTCGCGCCGAGGTCGAAGCGCCTACATTGTCGGTGAACTGCAAGGGACCGCGGCGAATGGGCCACGGTCACAGGTAGTTATTGGTCATCTCGTCGATGAAGCCGTCATTGCGCATCTCGTCGAGGGCCTTCTGCAGGCGCTGCACCACTTCGTCCGGGGTGTCCTTGTTGAGCGCCAGGTAGAGCTCCGCCTCGTTGAAACGCAGTACGGTATTGAGCCCCGTGACGCCCTCCTGCTTGGCCAGGTAACGGCCGACCGGATCGGTGGTCGCCCATAGGCCGATCTTGCCGCTGGTGAGCTTCTTGACGTTCTCCTGGTCACGCAGCGCGTTGACCGGCGCCAGGCCCTGGCTTTCCAGATGCTGGCTCACCGCGTCGTTCTTGTAGGCGCCGATGGTGTACTGGCCGGCATCCTTGAGGCTCTTCACGGTCACTTCGTTGCCTGGCGTCGAGAGCAGCACCCAGCCGGTCTTGGCCAGCGGGCCGACCCATTTGAACAGCGGCTGGCGCTCTGGGGTGAAAGTGGTGGAGAACAGCCCGTAGTTGGGTTTGTCGAGGGTCAGCTTGTAGAGGCGATCCCAGGGGAAGCGCAGGGTCAGGCTGTACTTGATGCCGGCCCGCTTGAACATCTCGCGGACGATCTCGGCATTGATGCCATCGATGCCGTCGTCGCGGGCGAAGTTCTTGTCGTCCACCGCCATGTTGAACGGCGGGAAGTTCTCGGTCAGCAATACCATCTTGTAGTCGGCTGGCAGCTCGGCCCTGGCCGTACAGGCGATCAAGGTAAGCCCAAGTAGTGCAATGCTCTTCAAACTGCTCAACATCTGTCGTCCCCGCCACGTGGTTATGATTATGGTTGGCGGCCTCCTGCCGAACTTCGCACCACCACCGTCCTGGCGATGGCTGCCGTGCACATAAGGTACACGGCAGCATGAACGCCGAATCATCGCCACGCCAGCGCTCCCTCAGCGCCTCGGCGTGCCCTTCATACGACCTTCAGGGCTAAAGATAGCTGTTGAGAATGCTGTCGACGATCCCTTCAGCGCGCATCTTGTCCAGTTCCGATTGCAGCTTCTGTACCACCTCGTCCGGCACGTCCCTGTTCAGTGCCAGATAGAGCTGCGCGCTGTTGAAACGCAGCACGGTCTTCAGGCCGCTGACGCCTTCCTGGCGCGCCAGGTAACGCCCAGCCGGGTCACCGGTGGCCCACAGGTCGATCTGCCCGGCCATCAGCTTCTTGGCATTCTCCTGGTCACGCAGCGAGGTCACCGGCTGCAGGCCCTCTTTCTCGAGGTGCTCGGCGATGGCGTCGCCCTTGTAGGCGCCGATCCGGTACTGCTTGGCCTGCTGCAGGTTGTTGACCACCAGCTTGCTGTCACCGCGCGCCAGCAGCACCCAGTCGTCCGGGCCGATGGGGCCGACCCACTTGAACAGCGCTTCACGCTCGGGCAGGCGGGCGGTCACGAACACGCCATAGCCGGGCTTCTCGAGGGCGAGCTTGTAGATGCGATCCCAGGGGAAGCGCAGGGTCAGGCTGTACTTGATGTCGGCGCGCTTGAACATTTCGCGCACCACGTCGACGGCGATCCCGTCGATGTTGTCTTCCTGGGCGAAGTTCTTGCCGTTGATCGCCATGTTGTAGGGCGGGAAGTTTTCCGTCAGCAACACCACGTTGTAGTTCGGGTCGACTTCGGCGCGCGCCGCCGATGCCATCAAGAGCAGGGCACTTGCCGCTGCCAACCACAGACGTTTGCACATGGACTGGACTACCTGTCATTCAAAGCGTTGACGGGCGGCCGGAAAGGTAGCGCCCGGCGTGACCAGGCGTCTGGGCTGAAGTAGCGAGCTAGACGCTCTGGCTTGACCCGATCCTTGTCACACAGGTGCTAGCTTAGCGCCATTAGCGGGCATCCAAAAGGCCAATCGCACCAGTTTGGACGTACCGCTGGCGCCTGCGCGACTCAGCGCACCACGATACCGCGGCTGGCCATGTAGGCCTTGGCTTCGGGCACGGTGTACTCGCCGAAGTGGAAGATGCTCGCTGCCAGCACCGCAGCGGCCTTGCCTTCGATGATGCCGTCGGCCAGGTGCTGCAGGTTGCCGACGCCGCCGGAGGCGATTACCGGGATGCCCACCGCTTCGCTGATGGCACGGGTCACGCCCAGGTCGTAGCCGCTCTTCACGCCGTCCTGATCCATGCTGGTGAGCAGGATCTCGCCGGCGCCCAGGCCTTCCATCTTCATTGCCCACTGCACGGCGTCCAGGCCGGTCGGCTTGCGGCCGCCGTGGGTGAAGATTTCCCAGCGCGGCGTTTCGCCCGGGCCGGACACCTTCTTGGCGTCGATGGCGACGACGATGCACTGCGAGCCGAAGCGCGAGGCGGCTTCGCCGACGAACTCGGGAGTGAACACCGCCGCGGTGTTGATCGACACCTTGTCGGCACCGGCGTTGAGCAGGTTGCGGATGTCCGCCACGCTGCGCACGCCGCCGCCCACGGTCAGTGGGATGAACACCTGGCTGGCCATGCGCTCGACGGTGTGCAGCGTGGTATCGCGGCCATCGACGCTGGCGGTGATGTCCAAGAAGGTGATCTCGTCGGCGCCCTGCTCGTCGTAACGACGGGCGATCTCCACCGGATCGCCGGCATCGCGAATGCTCTCGAACTTGACGCCCTTGACTACGCGGCCGTTGTCCACGTCCAGGCAAGGAATGATGCGTTTGGCCAATGCCATGCTGAAACCCTCTCTAACCGGCTGCGCCGCGCGTCCGCGGCGTTGCGTCTGAAGCGGCTCGCTTGCTTGGCGAGGACTTCAGCGCGTGCTTAATTCTTGAAGTTGTCGCAGAACGCCTGCGCTTGCGCCACGTCCAGGGTGCCTTCGTAGATCGCGCGGCCGGTGATGGCGCCGACGATGCCCGGCGAACGGGCCAGCAGCAGCTTCTCGATATCGCCCAGGTTGTGAATGCCGCCGGAAGCGATCACCGGGATGCGGCTGGCCGCAGCCAGGGCGGCAGTGGCTTCGACGTTGCAGCCCTGCATCATGCCGTCCTTGGCGATGTCGGTGTAGACGATCGCCGAAACGCCATCGGCCTCGAAACGCCTGGCCAGATCGGTGGCCTGCACGGTGCTGACTTCTGCCCAGCCGTCGGTGGCGACGAAGCCATCCTTGGCATCCAGGCCGACGATGACCTTGCCTGGGAAGGCCTTGCAGGCGTCGGTGACGAACTGCGGATCCTTCACGGCCTTGGTGCCGATGATCACGTAGCTGACGCCGGCCTTGACGTAGTGCTCAATGGTTTCCAGCGAACGGATGCCGCCGCCGATCTGGATCGGCAGGTTCGGGTAGCGCTTGGCGATGGCGGTAACCACTTCACCATTGACCGGCTGCCCCTCGAAGGCGCCATTGAGGTCGACCAGGTGCAGGCGACGGCAGCCGCCCTCGACCCACTTGGCGGCCATGCTCACCGGGTCATCGGAGAACACCGTGGAATCTTCCATGCGGCCCTGGCGAAGGCGTACGCAGGCGCCGTCCTTGAGGTCGATAGCGGGGATAATCAGCATCTGCAGCACCTTGTCTAGTTCAGCCGGCCTGGGCCGGGATCAATCTTTCTCGAGCGCCCACAGGTCGACTTCGAGGCTCTCGAAGCGCTCGCGCAGCAAACTGTGCGCATCGGTGACCGCTCGGTTGTAGTAATGCGGGGCGATGTCGCGCCCGAACAGTTCGAGCAGCTCCAGCACTTCGAAAGAGCCCAGCTCCAGCTCGAAACGGTCGCCCAGAAAGCGCTGCAGCTTGTGCACCGCATCGCTTTCCTGCTCGGGCGTGAGCGTCAGGATTGGGCTCTTGAGCCGCGCCATCTACCAGCGGCCATCCCAGGCGGCGAAGTTCTGCAGCAGCTGCAGGCCATGGGTGTGGCTCTTCTCCGGGTGGAACTGCACGGCGAAGCGCGAACCGTCGGCCAGGGCCGCGGCGAAATCCTTGCCGTAGTGACCACGGCCAACCACCTGCTGCACCTTGGCCGCCTCGATGTAATAGCTGTGCACGAAGTAGAAGCGCGCCTGCTCGGGAATGTTGTGCCACAGCGGATGCTTGACCGCCTGGCTCACCTCGTTCCAACCCATGTGCGGGACTTTCAGCGGCTCACCGTCCTCGACCATGCTCTTGCCGAAGAAGCGCACCTGGCCGGGAAACAGGCCGATGCAGTCGACGCCGTCGTTCTCTTCGCTGCGATCGAGCAGCGCCTGCATGCCCACGCAGATGCCGAGAAACGGACGATCCTGGCTGACTTCGCGAACCAGTTCGTCGAAGCCCAGGCGGCGGATCTCGGCCATGCAGTCGCGGATCGCGCCGACGCCGGGAAACACCACGCGGTCGGCCTCGCGGATCACCTGGGCATCACTGGTCACCAGCACACGGCCGGCGCCCACATGTTCCAGCGCCTTGGACACCGAGTGCAGGTTGCCCATGCCGTAATCGATGACGGCTACCGTCTGCATCAGAGCACGCCCTTGGTCGATGGCATCTGCCCGGCCATGCGCGGGTCGAGTTCGACCGCCATGCGCAGGGCGCGGCCGAAGGCCTTGAACACGGTCTCGATCTGGTGGTGGGTGTTCACGCCACGCAGGTTGTCGATGTGCAGGCTGACCTGAGCATGGTTGACGAAGCCCTGGAAGAATTCCTGGAACAGGTCGACATCGAAGCCGCCAACCACCGCGCGGGTGAACGGCACGTGCATCTGCAGGCCGGGACGACCGGAGAAGTCGATCACCACGCGCGACAGCGCTTCGTCCAGCGGCACGTAGGAGTGACCGTAGCGGGTCATGCCCTTCTTGTCGCCGACGGCCTTGGCGAAGGCCTGGCCGAGGGTGATGCCTACGTCTTCGACGGTGTGGTGGTCGTCGATGTGCAGATCGCCCTTGCAGAAGATGTCCAGGTCGATCAGGCCATGGCGGGCGATCTGGTCGAGCATGTGCTCGAAGAACGGCACACCGGTATCGAAGGTGGCCTTGCCGGTGCCATCCAGATTGATCGAGACCTTGATCTGGGTCTCCAGGGTATTGCGCTCGACGGATGCCGTACGTTCGGCCATCACCTGCTCCACAAAATCGTTGGGCGAAAGGGCGAACATTATAGGCTGATAAGCGGCAAAGCTATAAAGCCGTCCGGCAAAAATACCGCGAAGGCACGAGCTGCACTAAAACGCGGCAAGGCGCTCGCCCCTACGCCGCCAAATCGCAGGCATAAAAAATCCCGCTGACGCACGGGGCGTCAGCGGGACCTCAAGACATCAGACCGTTACTGGAACAGTACGGCAGTCTTCTGCAGGGTGATCCAGACACCCCAGGCCAGCGGGATACCCACGGCCAGCCAGGCAGCGATCACCAGCGGCTTGCTCGACGGATCGGCAGCCCACTCCAGTTCGGTAGCGGACGGCTTGGATTTCTCGCCATGGGCGCGCTCGGCAGCCAGCTCTGCTTCGGTCATGAAGTACTTGGGATCCACAGGGCGGACCAGCAGGTTGCAAATGAAGCCCAGCACCAGCAGGCCAGCGAGGATGTACAGGGTGATGTCGTAAGCGGCAGCGCGCTCGACGCCGATGCTCAGCTGATACTCACGCAGGTAGTTGACCAGCACCGGGCCCAGCACGCCAGCGAAGGCCCAGGCGGTCAGCAGACGACCGTGGATCGCACCGACCATCTGGGTACCGAACAGGTCGGCCAGGTATGCAGGAACGGTCGCGAAGCCACCACCGTACATGGACAGGATCAGGCAGAAGGCGAACACGAACAAGGCGATGCTGCCCAGGTGACCGGTCCACGGAACCAGCGCGTACAGGGTGAAGCCCAGCGCGAAGAACACGAAGTAGGTCGCCTTGCGGCCGATCAGGTCGGAGAACGAAGCCCAGAAGAAACGGCCACCGATGTTGAACAGGCTCAGCAGGCCGGTGAAGCCGGCCGCGATGGCGGCGATCTGGCCCAGCTGTGCAGCGTTCAGCTCACTGAATGGCACGTTCAGGCCGATCAGCTTGCCGCCGAAGACTTCCTGCAGCATGGGCGAGGCCATGCCGATGATGCCGATACCGGCCGATACGTTCAGGCACAGTACGGCCCAGACCAACCAGAATTGCGGGGTTTTCCACGCGGTGTTCACGTGGACGTGGCCCTTGGTGATCATCGCGTTGTTGGCCTTGGCAGCCGGAGCGACCCAGCCAGCAGGCTTCCAGCCGGTTGGCGGAACGCGGTAGGCCAGTGCGCCACCGACCATGAAGATGAAGTAGATCACCGCCATGACCACGAAGCTTTGCCATACGCCGACGCCAGTTTCGTTGGCGAAGTGGCCCATCAGCGCTGCGGCCAGGGGAGCACCGACCATCGCGCCGCCACCGAAGCCCATGATGGCCATACCAGTGGCCATGCCGCGCTTGTCCGGGAACCACTTGATCAGCGTCGATACCGGGGAGATGTAGCCCAGGCCCAGACCGATACCACCGATCACGCCGGAACCGACCCACATCAACCAGATCTGGTGGGTGTAGATACCCAGCGCGGAGATCAGCAGACCGCCACACCAGCACACCGCGGATACCAGGCCAGCCTTACGCGGGCCAGCATGTTCCAGCCAGCCACCCCATACGGCAGCGGCGCAACCCAGGAACACGAAGAACAGGGTGTAGATCCAGCCCAGCATGGAGATCTGCCAGTCGCAGTTGCTGGCGAATATCTGCTCGAAGAAACCAATGTCCGGCGCACACGCGACTGGCGCGGTGATACCAATGGCCTTGGACAGCGGCAGCCAGAATACGGAGAACCCGTAGGCCATGCCGATGCACAGGTGGATGGCGAGGGCAGCTGGCGGAACCAGCCAGCGGTTGAAACCGGGCTTAGCGATGATGCGTTCCTTGGACAGGAAAGCAGGCGTCGCTGAAGCACCGTTTTGCACGGTGGCGTCAGTCATGTTTTCTTCTCTGATTAGGTTGGCAAACAGGTATTCAC
This sequence comes from uncultured Pseudomonas sp., assembly GCA_966186235.1. GTDB lineage: Bacteria > Pseudomonadota > Gammaproteobacteria > Pseudomonadales > Pseudomonadaceae > Aquipseudomonas. The sequence continues at coordinate 192,859 of CBIFVM010000004.1, read as the reverse complement.
TGGCGCGTAAAAGAACGCAGCCAAACAACGAATGAGTACAGGGAGAATCCATTCACTAGCTGAGCGCTAGCTCCCCGCGGCATTGTGTCACATCGCCATAGCTGTTTTGCAACTATCAAAACGAGACTTTGCGGGCCCACAACACCTTTTCTAGGTATTGATTTCAGCTTTACGACGGCCGGTAGAAAAAATTGACGCCAAAATACGCGCCCTTCAATCACCGACGCGGCGCAACAATACCCAGCGCGGGTGACGGTTAGATTGCGAACCAGACGAACCGAAATCAACACCTGCACCGCGGCATAGCCAAACCTCGGCGCAGAATCAGCCCCACTACTCTGCCAATCCACGCGAAATCCCGGAAGCAGCGCGAAACGGCAATTCTGCAAGATTCAATGCCGTAGATTTCCAAGTTTCACGGTCTACCGCCACGGATAACGCGGCTTGGCCTGTCGGCCAGCATCTGTCACTGCCTTTAACCGTGGCTGCGCCGTGGGCGTTATACTCGCGGATTCCAATTTCTCGTCACTGCATAGGACTCGTCCATGAAAGCGCTCGGCAAAATCCTGGGTCTGTTCTTCCTCGGACTACTGCTGATCATCGTGGCGTTGGGCTTTGCCCTGACTCACCTGTTCGACCCCAACGATTACAAGGATGAAATCCGCCAACTGGCGCGGGACAAGGCCAACCTCGAGCTGACGCTCAACGGCAATATCGGCTGGAGCCTGTTCCCCTGGCTGGGCCTGGAGCTGACCGATGCCACCCTGGCCAGCGCTAGCACGCCGGACAAGCCGTTCGCCAACCTGCGCCTGCTCGGCCTCTCGGTGCGTGTGTTGCCGCTGCTGCGCAAGGAAGTGCAGATGAGCGACATCCGCGTCGACGGCCTGAACCTCGACCTGCAGCGTGACGAAAACGGCCACGGCAACTGGGAAGACGTCGGCCGCCCGGCCGCCAAACCAGGCGAAACGCCGGCCGAGCAGACTGCCGGCAATGATGCCCAGCAGTCGCCAGGCGAGCCCGCCCAGGAAAGCGCAGGCCAGCCGATCAAACTGGATATCGACAGCCTGATCGTCAACGGCGCCCGGGTGGACTACCGCGACGCCCAGAAGGGTCAGCAATTCAGCGCCGAGAGCATCCAGCTCACCACGGGTGCAATCCGCGAAGGCGCCGGCGTGCCGATCAAGCTCAGCGCCTTCTTCGGCAGCAACAAGCCGGTGATGCGCGCGCGCACCGAACTGCAGGGCGAGCTGCGTTTCGACCGCGTCCTGAAGCGCTACCAGCTCGAGGATGCACGCCTGTCCGGCGAGGCGTCCGGCGAGCCGTTCAATGGCCAGACGCTCACCTATGCGGCCCAGGGCCAGCTGCTGGTCGACCTGGCGGCGCAGGTCGCCGAATGGAACGGCCTGAAACTGTCGGCCAACCAGCTACGCGCCCTCGGCGAAGTGAAGGTGCGTGATCTGCAGAGCGAACCGAAGCTGTCCGGCGGCCTGTCCGTGGCGCCGGTCAACCTGCGTGAATTCCTCGCCAGCCTTGGCCAGAAACTGCCGCCGATGAGCGACGAGAAAACCCTGTCGCAATTCGAGCTGGTCACCCAGCTGGGCGGCACCGAAAACAGCCTGTCGCTGGACGAGCTGACCCTCAAGCTCGACGACAGCACCTTCACCGGCCAGCTCGCCGTGGCCGACTTCGCCAAGCAGGCGCTGCGCGTACAGCTCAAGGGCGACAAGCTCGACCTCGACCGTTACCTGCCGCCTGCCAGCAAGGACAAGAAAGACGCCGACTCGGCGCGCAAGGCCGAAGTGCGTGAAACCGTCGCCAACGCCGGCCAGGCCGGCACCACGCCAGTGCCCAACGCACCGACCCAGCTGGCCTGGAACTCCAGCGAAGTGCTGCCGATCCCGACGCTGCGCAAACTCGACGTACAAGCCAACCTGACCCTCGACCAACTGACCCTGCAGAAGCAGGCGCTCAGCAACGTCAGCCTCAAGGCTCGCAGCCAGGGCGGCATGCTGAACCTGGAAGAGTTGCGCGGCAAACTCGGCAACGGCAGCTTCGCCATCAAGGCCGACGCCGACGTGCGCCCCGCCGTGCCGGTACTCAGCCTGCACACTCAGTTGAGCGGCATTCCGGTCGAACCCTTCCTCAAGGACGAACAGCGCCCCTCCCCCCTCAAGGGCCTGCTCGACCTGAACAGCGACCTGACCACCAGCGGCAACAGCCAGAAAGCCTGGATCGACGCCCTCAACGGCACCGCCAGCTTCATGCTCAAGGATGGCGTGCTGGTCGACGCCAACCTCGAGCAGCAACTGTGCCGCGGCATCTCCACCCTCAACCGCAAACAGTTGAGCGGCGAGCCGCGCAGCAAGGACACGCCCTTCGAGCGCCTGCAAGGCAGCCTGAGCATCCGCAACGGCGTGGCCAACAACCCCGACCTGCAGGCCCGCATCCCCGGGCTGAGCGTGGCCGGCAATGGTGACGTCGACCTGCGCGTGCTGGGCCTGGACTACCGCGTCGGCATCACCATCGAAGGCGACCAGCGCGAGATGCCGGATCCAGCCTGCGAGGTCAACCGCCGCTACGTCGGCATCGCCTGGCCGCTGCACTGCCGCGGCCCGCTGGAGCTGGGCGCCAAGGCCTGCCGCCTGGATCAGGAAGGTATGGGTAAGGTGGCCGCCAAGCTGGCCGGCGATCGCATCAACGAGAAACTCGAAGAGAAGCTCGGCGACAAGGTCAGCCCGGAGCTGAAAGACGCGCTCAAGGGCCTGTTCAACCGATGAGCCCCGAGCAATTCTCCAGCGCCGTGCTGCGCTGGTACGACGCACACGGCCGCAAGGACCTGCCCTGGCAGCAGAACATCACGCCCTATCGCGTGTGGGTCTCGGAGATCATGCTGCAGCAGACCCAGGTCAGCACCGTGCTAGGCTACTTCGATCGCTTCATGACGGCGTTGCCGACCGTGCGCGACCTGGCCGAAGCGCCGGAAGACGAAGTGCTGCACCTGTGGACCGGCCTGGGTTACTACACCCGCGCCCGCAACCTGCAGAAGACCGCGCAGATCATCATGGCCGAGCACGGCGGCGAATTCCCGCGCAGCGTCGAAGCCCTCACCGAACTGCCCGGCATCGGCCGCTCGACGGCAGGCGCCATCGCCAGCCTGAGCATGGGCCTGCGCGCGCCGATTCTCGACGGCAACGTCAAACGCGTGCTGGCTCGCTTCGTCGCCCAGGAAGGTTATCCGGGCGAGCCCAAGGTAGCCAAGCTGCTATGGGCCGTGGCCGAGCGCTTCCTGCCCGAGGAACGCGTCAATCATTACACCCAGGCGATGATGGACCTGGGCGCCACGCTCTGCACACGCAGCAAGCCCACCTGCCTGCTCTGCCCGGTGCAGAGCGGCTGCGAGGCGCATCTGTTCGGCCTGGAGATCCGCTACCCGGTGGCCAAGCCGCGCAAGGAACTGCCGCAGAAACGCACCCTGATGCCCATGCTGGTCAGCCGTGACGGCGCCGTGCTGCTCTATCGGCGGCCTTCCTCCGGTCTCTGGGGCGGCTTGTGGAGCCTGCCGGAACTCGACGACCTGAACGCATTGAACGCACTTGCCGCACAACACCAGCTACGCCTTGGCGAGCGCCGTCAGCTCGACCAAATCACCCATACCTTCAGCCACTTCCAGCTGGCCATCGACCCCTGGCTGATCGAGGTCGACGGCGTGCCCGGCTACGTGGCCGAGGCCGACTGGCTCTGGTATAACCTCGCCACCCCGCCGCGCCTGGGCCTCGCCGCCCCGGTCAAGAAGCTGCTCAAACGCGCGGCCGACGCACTGCATACAGGAGAAATGGCATGACCCGCACCGTGATGTGCCGCAAGCACAAACAGCAACTCCCCGGCCTCGACCGCGCGCCCTACCCTGGCGCCAAGGGCGAAGACATCTTCCAGAACGTCTCCAAGCAAGCCTGGGACGAATGGCAGAAGCACCAGACCCTGCTGATCAACGAGCGTCGCCTGAACATGATGAACGCCGAAGACCGCAAATTCCTGCAGGCCGAGATGGACAAGTTCCTCTCGGGCGAGGATTACGCCCAGGCCGAAGGCTACGTGCCGCCCAGCGAATAAGCGGCCTGAGACGTAAGCGCCCGGAATATTTAAATATTTTCCAAAAAAGGTTTGACACCCCAAGGCTAAAACCGTTTAATACGCGCCGTTGCCCAGGTAGCTCAGTCGGTAGAGCAGGGGATTGAAAATCCCCGTGTCGGCGGTTCGATTCCGTCCCTGGGCACCACCTTCTACTCAGGTGGTGCATACACCATCCGAGAATTAAAGAACCGGCCTAGCGCCGGTTTTTTAATGCCTGAAATTTGTCCCCTCCCCTGGCGCTTCAAGGCTGGAGCCGCGCGCATGAGCATTCGCCTGATCGGATTGTTGGTGCTCCTGCTGACGCTGCCAATGCTCGGCAATGCCGCCAACACCCCCTGCTCGGGCAGCAAGGGCGGTATCGCGCGCTGCGATGGCCCGCTGTTTCTCTGTAACGACGGATCGATCAGCGGCAGCAAGCGCGATTGCAGCGCCGAGCACCGCGGCGCAGGCAGCACTGTGCTGCGCGCCACCGGCAGCGTTGCCGGCGACTGCCCTTGCGGCAGCGGCACGCTGTGCACCGGCCCGCGAGGCGGGCAGTACTGCGTGACCAGCAGCGGCGCCAAGAGCTACAGGCGCAAGTAATCGAGCCACTTCCGCCTGGCGGATACGCTGAACGCCCGCCCTCTCTCCGCGCTCCACATGACATTGCCCACGCGGATAAACGCGGGCGCCGTGGAGCCGAGCAAATATGGCGAAAATCAAGCGCGCGCAATTGTTCCCAAGGACTCCCAATCCCACCCGAAGCGCTGCTAACATCGCGAGTACTGTATGCACAAACAGGACAGGCTGCATTGCCAATTCACCGCCCCCAGCCCTTTGGTCGCATCCGACTAACTCAGGTTCTCGAATCGTGGTCAGCGGAGCACCCGCTTAATCCACGATACCTGGCAAGCGAGCTAGCCGGCGTAATGCGAACAATTGGGCCAGGCACTCAGGTACTGAGCCCTACCTTTGCGAACGCGACCTTGTTTGACCCCTCCACCGGAGCAGGGAGCATTACCCTTGGCGCGCTGGCCGATTACTTTGACCGGTACGCTGTTGGCGCATCAGCGGACACGGTAGAAACAACCAATGGAGCAGTTCAAGCCGGCACGGTGCTGTTGAGCAGACAATGGCTTGGCCGCCTCGAGATTGAGGCCGACGCACGTGCAATGCTTGCTGCAGGCTTACAGCAAATAGCACCAGAACGATTTGCTACCGATGGCGCACAGCCGGCCGGGCAGAACCTGTTGCCGCTGTCAGGCAGCGATCCGCAATGCCTTGCATTGTTGCAAGAGCAGCACCGCCGAGAAGGCGAACAGCTGGCCGCCAAACAGCTCGAAGCCGTCAAGCAAGAAAACGCCAGCCTTAAGCAATTGATTACCCGCTTACAAGCAGAGAATGCCCAGACGCAATGGGCAAAGAATGACACTGAGAACCGCCTCGAGCAGCATCGCCGAGAGGCGCAGGAAGAGCGCCGGAAACGGACTCTTGCAGAGGATCAGCTACGAGACCACTCTGGAATCATCGCGTTTATGGACGCTGAAAATCCCCTAGCGCCAGTTGAGGGCCAACGTATGGTCAACGCCTGGTGTGAAATAACCAACAACGGCACAGAAAACAACGTCAGCTTGAAAGGAAAAGGCCTCTCTGCACAAATCACTGAATGGCTAAAGAAGAATTTTCCCGGCCATGCCGCATGTGCACCAGATCGCTACACCTGGGCTCTAACTTGGCCAGCACGCAAAAAGGGTGGCGTGGCGACTAGGAAACCACTAGGAAAGGGGTGATAGGTTTAACTATATGATTCATATCAATTTTATATGATTCCCCATACCTCGATTGCAAAGCTGTTAGACCTTAAGCCGAACCCGTCACCTGTTTCCACCCCCTAAATTGCCCGAAGCTTTGTCCATGCTCCCAACGCCACCTAAGGAGGCGAGTACATGGTCACACCAGCCCGAGCAGTATCCGACACTCAATCGTATCGTTTCATCAAATACCAGTCAGAAGAAAACATCACTTGCTCTTTTTTCTCTGAGATTCATCTCAGGATCACTACCGGTAAGCTCTCAGCTGAAGTCTTCTTGACCCGAAGTCCATTGCTTGGGTCGAGGCAGAGCTGGTCGTGCGATGAGATGCACAACTCGCAGAGCGTGAGGTAACAACATGGAGTTGGTCGAACTGATTCAGTACCAGGGTGAGCAGCGCGTAGACAGCCGCGTTATCGCAGCGCATTTAGGTGTAAGACACAAGAGCAGCTACGACCTTATCAAGCGGTACGAAGCTGATTTCCGTAGCGTCGGAATACTCGCGTTTGAAACGGAAGAAATCCGCGGCCGTGGTCAACCTGAGAAATTCGCACTTCTTACAGAAGACCAGGCCTATCTGCTCCTGACTTACAGCCGCAACACCAAGAAGGTGCGAGCCCTGAAGGTCAATCTGGTGATGGCCTTCCGCGAGGCGCGCTACGGAGCTGCATGCCAGGTGCTGGCAGCTCGCAAGGAAGAGGCCAGCAAGTGCGGCCGCGGCTTGGCCAACTGGCGCTATGATAAGAACGGTGCACACCAGCATGTCGCGAATCTGCGTGAGCAGTTGACGCTGCCGATCGAGCTAGGGGCGCATGAGACCCGATTGCCAGACCTCTCGCACTGGCCAAGGTAACGCTGCCAAAGTTACCCAGCCGTTACCAAATTGATCTTTCGTCGCCGCCCACGGCTTGAGCGGATTGAATGGCCGCTAAGGTGCGCCGCCGATTCGGGGTGGCTTTCCGGCTTGAAGCCGGGTCGCCTCTGCTGGCACTTTTACCGAAATAACCCGTCTGCATTTCTGCACTTTCGCTCAAGCCTAGTAGCTGCGGTGCCTGTAGCGCTTTCTTGTATTTCCACGTGGAGAGGGTGCAGGAAGGGGCGCGAGGTAGCTCGACGCCCCATTTGCACTTACTACTTGGCAAGTGCCGCCTGAATCTGGTCGGCGTATATCGACAGGTTTGAAAACTCCACCTTCAGGCTGGTGGCGTCAGCGCTTGAAGCCTTGGCGGCGATCACTTCAACGGCATAAGCTCGACGCCGCTCTGGATTATCGATACCGCCAGAAACTGATGACGAAAGTACGCTATCTGCGATTTTTGATTGAGACATAGCTAGTTCCCTGCTGAGTTATTGGCAGCATACTCATAGAGATATAGATGCGAGATTGCAAGCTGCACGGCCAGCAGGCTGGATCACAACAGCCGGGAGCCAGCGGCCATCCATCTTTATGGCCGTACAGCTCTCGAGAAGGACGAACTACTGACCTAACATCATCAGTAGATGCATAAGCAGGTCAATAACATAGATAATCAAAGCGTTGAGACCAATTGACGTCGCTTGGCTATGGCCCGGCGGTTGATGTGCGTACTTTTAAGAATATGGACACTTGTAGAGTGATTGATTTGCCCAGAGGGCTCGGTGCCGATTCGCCGAGATTGCTTTTCTCGCTTTGTGCCGAAATTCGTGCAGCAGACGAGGTTGTTGAGCTGGATGCGAGTCATCTGGACTACATTGACCCGCTCGGCATGGCAACACTGAGGGCTCTCATCGAGGAGGTGATTCAGGCAAAGCGTGTGATCATCCACTTTTTGTCTCGGAGCCTCACCTCATATCTGGCGCGAATGGACTTCTTTAAGGATTTGGACATAGAAGGAGTAGATCTGTCGTCCATTGGCAACAGGCATGATCGAAGCGGGTCATTGTTGGAGATAACGAAGGTCTCCGAGCATCACCAGGCAGAGCTCATCGCATCCAGGCTGGCTACTGCTCTTACTGGCCGTTTAACCCAGTCACCTCCAGACGCCCCGGCCAATGAGCAGACGGGAAGAAATGAGTTTGATTCTTACCGGGCGCCATTGGAATACGCGCTGAAGGAGCTCCTAGAAAACTCTCTGCCACATGCCCGCCGAGAGGGCAGGATCAACGCCGCAGTTTGGGTGGCCTGCCAGTATTATCCAAAGCTCAATTCAGTCCGAATGGCCATCGTAGACGACGGATGTGGGATTCTCGCCACGTTGCGCAATCATCCAGAGCTGAGAGAAAAAACTCATGGCTGCGCTATTGATGCAGCACTAATGCCTCGAGTGAGCTGCAACCGCGGGGCAATGGCAGCTATTTTCGGGGTAGAGAACCAAGGCGTAGGGCTTACGACAACCGCCGAAATTGCACGCGTGGCGGGTGGCGGGATTGTCTTGGCTACGGGAGATGCTGTCATTGACACCAGATCAGGGAAGCGGTTAGAGCTTGGAAGGGAGTGCTGGCAAGGAGTCTCTATCGGATTTCTTTGTGATCGAAGTCGCCTTCCCGATGTCTATGTTAGTGCTTTACTTCCTGAGGACCCAGCGGGAAGCAACCTTGACGACGTCGACGATCTGCTGAATTTCCGCTGATCAACCGATACTGGTAAATGTCTTGCCAGAGAGTTAGAGTCAAACCGTTAATAGGGGTAAGGCAGAACCTTGAGAGGCGCTGGCCGACCCCAAGCCGGCAGGGGATGAAAAATGAGTGCTTATGTGCGTTTGAGCCGTAGCGATGGTGTGCGCACCTTCGGGATTCGCGCCACAGCTGTTCCATACCGAGAGCAGGTTGAACAGGCCTTGCAGGCAGAAGATGCCGTTGTAATTGATTTTGATGGGTACGAAGCAACCCAGTCATTCATAGACGAGCTGATTGGATCCCTAATGCTGCGCCATGGCCGCGGAGTAATTCCTAAGCTGATCTTTGAAAATTGCCCCAGCGATGTAAAAGGCATCATTCGATTCGTCGTGAAAGATCGTGCGGGACAGCTTTCCAACGCTGCAGCCTAACGTAGAACAGATATTATAGGCCGCCCTCCGGCGGCCTTTTGCTTTGTGAAAGGGGGCTGTCTGGCACCACCCTCTACTCGGATGGTGCACCATCCGAGAAATTAAAGAACCGGCCTAGCGCCGGTTTTTTAATGCCTGAAATTTGTCCCCTCCCCTGGCGCTTCAAGGCTGGAGCCGCGCGCATGAGCATTCGCCTGATCGGATTGTTGGTGCTCCTGCTGACGCTGCCAATGCTCGGCAATGCCGCCAACACCCCCTGCTCGGGCAGCAAGGGCGGTATCGCGCGCTGCGATGGCCCGCTGTTTCTCTGTAACGACGGATCGATCAGCGGCAGCAAGCGCGATTGCAGCGCCGAGCACCGCGGCGCAGGCAGCACTGTGCTGCGCGCCACCGGCAGCGTTGCCGGCGACTGCCCTTGCGGCAGCGGCACGCTGTGCACCGGCCCGCGAGGCGGGCAGTACTGCGTGACCAGCAGCGGCGCCAAGAGCTACAGGCGCAAGTAATCGAGCCACTTCCGCCTGGCGGATACGCTGAACGCCCGCCCTCTCTCCGCGCTCCACATGACATTGCCCGCACCGACTACAGCGGGCCTCATGCAGCGGGAGCCAGCCATGCACGTCGATATCGCCCTGAACGCAGCCAACGACCCGAAACAGCCGCCACCCGAGCCACACGAGACGCCGATCAACGATCCGGGTAACGAAGACCCTGGCTCCATCGTCGACGATCCGGATAGCCCCTTCAGCCCACAGCGGCCAATCGAAGAACCGGGAAAACCTGCGCCGCAGAAGCGCTGAATTGGCGAGTTAGCGGGCATGCGTGCTTCCACGGATGCCCGCTGTCGATAGCTGTTTCAGCTCAGGACAGCGCGACCGAAATTAGCGATTGTGGAAGCGGGCCATGCTCGCAAAATTCCTGGGTATGAACCAGACGTCCCGGCTCGCCCCTCATCAGAGGCGCCACCAGGCGTCTCTCTCGCCTCAATCGAGCAAATGGTCGATCTGCGTGCTCAGGGTTTCCAGGGTGAAAGGCTTGCTCAGCAGCGGTGCGGAGTCGAGCAGGGCGCTGCCGGTTTCGCGTACTTCGGCGGGGTGGCCGCTGATGAAGATCACCTTGAGGTCCGGGCGCAGCAGCAATGCCGGCTCAGCGATGCGCACGCCGGAGACGCCGCCAGGCAAACGGAAGTCGGTGATCAGCAGATCCAGATGCGGCTTGGTGGCGAGGATGGCGAAGGCATCGGCGGCGCAGTCGGCCTGCAGCACGTGATAGCCCTCGCCCTGCAGGTATTCGGCCAGCAGCATGAGCAGCAGCGGATCGTCCTCGACGATCAGTACGGTTCGTTTCACATCGCTCATTGCCCTGCTCCTGCCTGTTTCTGCACCTTCGCTTCGACCCTTGCCATGCCCCGAGTTCAACCTATCTCTACGCGCTTGCCGCGCGGCAGCCAGACGCTGAACAGCGAGCCCTGCCCCAGGCTGCTCTGCACATCGATGCGCCCGCCGTGGGCCTTGACGATCTGGTCGGAGATGAACAACCCCAGGCCCAAACCGGCCACCGACTCGCTGCCCACCGCGCGCTCGAACTGCTGGAAGATGCGGTGCTGGTTCTCCACGGAGATACCGATGCCGTGGTCACGCACCTCGACGCGCACACCGCCCTCGTCGGACCGGGCACGCACTTCGATGGGCCGCCCGGCGCCATAGCGCAGGGCGTTGCTGAGCAGGTTGCTGATCACCTGTTCGATGCGGAACTGGTCCCAGCTGCCGTGCAGCACTTCGGTGCTGTTCAGCTGCAGGTCGCAGCCGGCCACGGCCATCTGCTGGGCGAAGTTCTCGGCGACGTTGCGCACCGTCTGCGCGAGGTCGAACTCCACCGGGCGGATCGACAGCTTGCCGGTGCGGATGCGCGACACGTCGAGCATGTCCTCGATGAGGCGGATCAGGCTGTGGATCTGCCGTTCGTCGCGATCGAACATGGCGCCGAGCTTGTCTTCGCTGAACGCGGTGAGGTTGCCCTTGGCCAGGTGCATCTTGCGTAGCTGGGTGTCGAGGATCAGCCCGTTGAGCGGCGTGCGCAGCTCATGGGAGACGATGGACATGAAGTCATCGCGCATGCGCACCGCATGCTGCAGCTCGCCTTGGGTGGAGCGCAGCTCGGCGAGCAGCGCGTCCTGCTCCTGGCGCGCGCGCTCCAGCGCCTCGAGCTGCTGAGCCATGACCTTGCGCTGGCGATAGAGGTCGACGAACACCGCCACCTTGCTTTGCACCGCCTGGATATCCAGCGGCTTGTAGAGAAAGTCCACGGCGCCGCTTTCGTAGCCCTTGAACGCGTAGTTCATTTCACGCCCGGCGGCGCTGACGAAGACGATGGGGATGTGCTTGGTCTTTTCCGTGCCACGCATCAGCTCGGCCAGCTCGAAGCCGTTCATGCCCGGCATCTGCACATCGAGAATGGCCAGGGCGAACTCGTGCTCGAGCAACAGCACCAGTGCATCGTCGGCGCATTGCGCCTTGAACACCTCGCGATCATCGCGGCGGATCAATGCCTCCAGCGCCAGCAGGTTCTCCGGCAGGTCATCGACGATCAACAGTTTGCATCCGGTGCTACTCAACATGGGCGTGAGTCCAGTTCGGTTAGCAATGCGAGAATGCCCCGCAAAGGAAGAATGTAATCGGGTTGGTGTAGCGTCAGGGCCGCTTCGGGCATGGTCGGAACCTGCGCCTCCTGCGGATCCTGCACCACGGTCACTCCGCCCCGCTGTTTTATTGTGTACAGCCCGGCGGCGCCATCCTGATTGGCGCCGGTCAGCAATATGCCCATCAACTGCTTGCCGTAGGCATCGGCAGCCGACTCGAACAGATAGTCGATCGAGGGGCGAGAAAAATGCAGCGGCTCCTCACGACTATAGGAAAAGCTGCGATCGGCCTCGATGCACAGGTGATAGCCGGGCGCCGCGAAGTACAGCGTGCCGGCCTGCAGCGCTTCCTTGTCCTGTGCCTCCTTGACCCTTAGCGCCAGGCGCCGGGCGAATAGATCCGCCAACAGGCTTTCGCGGCCTTCCGGCAGATGCAGCACCACCACCAGCGGTAAACCGTAGTCCGCCGGCAGGCCTTCGAACAGGTTCAGCAGCGCTTCCACGCCACCAGCCGAGGCGCCGATCACCACCGCATCGAGCTTGCGAAGTGGCGTGCTCATAACTTGCGAAACACCCGTTCCTGCCGGTTCACCGCTTCGAAACGCCCGGCGTAGGACGAAAAATCCAGGCTTTCCTTGCTGCCCAGCCCCAGGAAGGCGCGGTGCCCGAGGGATTCGTGGAACAGCCCGAAGGCGCGATCCTGCAGGGTCTTGTTGAAGTAGATCAGCACATTGCGACAGGAGATGAACTGGGTCTCCGAGAACACGCTGTCGGTGGCCAGGCTGTGGTCGGCGAAGGTCACGTTGGCGCACAGGAAGCGCTCGAACAGCGCCCCGTCATAGGCCGCCGTGTAGTAATCGGACAGCGAGCCCTTGCCGCCGGCGCGCTGATAGTTCTCGCTGTACAGGCGCATGTTGTCGATGGGAAAGATGCCACGCTTGGCCTTGTCCAGCGAATGCGGATTGATGTCCGTCGCGTAGATGATCGAGCGCTCCAGCAAGCCCTCTTCGTGCAGCAGGATGGCCAGGGAATAGACCTCCTCGCCCGTGCTGCAGCCGGCCACCCACAGTTTCAGCGACGGGTAGGTGCGCAGGAACGGCACCACCTCCTGGCGCAGCGCCAGGAAGTAGCTCGGGTCGCGGAACATCTCGCTGACCGGAATGGTGAGGAACTGCAGCAGCTTCATGAACGCCGTGGAGTCGTGGATGATCCGCGCCTGCAGCTCGGAGATGCTCGCGCAGTCGAACTGGCCCATGGCATGCACGATCCGGCGCTTCAGGGAAGAACCGGAGTAGTCGCGAAAATCGTAGCTGTACTGCAGGTAGATCGCCTCGATCAGCAGACGCAGCTCGATATCCTGCGTACGGTCGGACATGTCAGATGCGCTCCAGCTTCGGCAGCCACACGCGGATCAGCGAGAACAGCCGATCCAGGTCGATGGGCTTGGCCAGGTAATCGTTGGCGCCGGCCTTCATGCACAGGTCCTGGTCGTCCTTCATGGCCTTGGCGGTCACCGCGATGATCGGCAGCTTGCGCCAGCGCGGGTTCTCGCGGATGCGCCGGGTGGCTTCGTAGCCGTCCATCTCCGGCATCATCACGTCCATCAGCACCAGGTCGATATCGCCCACCGCCTCGAGCTTCTCGATGGCCTCGCGGCCGTTGCGCGCCACCTCGACCTGGGCACCTTTGTGCTCAAGCGCGCTGGTGAGGGCGAAGATGTTGCGCACGTCGTCGTCGACCAGCAGCAGGCGCCTTCCTTCGAATACGCGGTCGCGGCTGCGCGCAGTCTTGAGCATGCTCTGCCGTTCGCTGGACAGCTCCGACTCGACCATGTGCAGGAACAGCGTCACTTCATCGAGCAGACGCTCCGGCGAGCGCGCGCCCTTGATGATGATCGAGCGCGAGTACTTGAGCAGCTCGGCTTCTTCGGCCCGCGTGAGGTTGCGGCCTGTGTAGACGATCACCGGCGGGAAGGAACGGATCTCTTCGCTGCCCATGCGCGCCAGCAGTTCGTCGCCCTGCATGTCCGGCAGTTTCAGGTCGATGATCATGCAGTCGAAGATGTGGTGACGCAGCTGCTCCAGCGCCTGTTCGCCGAACTCGACGGCGACGATTTCGATGTCGTCGTCACCGATCAGCCGGGCGATGCTGTCGCGCTGCAACTTGTCGTCCTCGACCACCAGTACGCGGCGCATCTTCTGGGTCAGGCGCGCTTCGAGCTTGCTGAACACGCCCTTGAGCTGGTCACGGGTCGCCGGTTTCTGCGCATAGCCCACGGCGCCCATGTGCAGGGCGGCCTCGGCCATGTCCTCGACGGAAATCACGTGTACCGGAATGTGCCGGGTGCCGGGGTTCTCCTTGAGGCGCTGCAGCACCGACAGCCCGGAAACGTCGGGCAGGCGCATGTCCAGCAGGATCGCATCGGGGTGGTGGGTGGTCGCCAGGTCCAGGCCGTCCTGAGCGCTGTGGGCCACCAGGCAGCGGTAATCCAGTTCGTGGGCCAGGTCATAGAGGATGTGGGCGAATTGCGGTTCGTCCTCGATCACCAGCACGCTGCGACCACCGAGCACCGACATGCCGCGGTCGTCCGGGAAGGTCGGCACCACGGGCGCAGCTTCTTGCTGCACCGGTGCCTTGACGATGGCCGGCGCCGAGCTGCGCACTACGCCGGCCGTTTCGACGACGGGTAGCGGGCTCTCTTCATCGCCCGACGAATAGGTCAGCGGCAGCACCAGGGTGAACACGCTGCCCTCGCCCGGCGTACTGGTGACGCTGATCGAGCCGCCGAGCAGCGCCGCCAGGTCGCGGGAAATCGACAGGCCCAGGCCGGTGCCGCCGAAGCGCCGATTGGTGGTGCCATCGGCCTGGCGGAACGCCTCGAAAATGTACTCCTGCTGTTCCTTGGCGATGCCGATGCCGCTGTCGCGCACGGCGAACGCCACACCGTCGTCGACCCGGCTGACGCTCAGGCTGACCTGGCCCTGCTCGGTGAACTTGATGGCGTTGGACAGCAGGTTCTTGAGGATCTGCTCGACGCGCAGGCGGTCGGTGTACAGCGAGCGCGGCACGTCGTCGGCGACCTCGACGCTGAAACCCAGCTGCTTCTCGCCGGCCACCGGCTGGAAGGTGCTCTCCAGGCTCTGGGCCAGGCGCACCACGTTGGCATTCTCCGGGCGCAGGTCGAGCTTGCCGGCCTCGACCTTGGAAATGTCGAGGATGTCGTTGATCAGGTTGAGCAGGTCGTTGCCGGCCGAATAGATGGAATCGGCGAACTTCACCTGCTCGGCATCCAGGTTGCCCTTGGGGTTGTCGGCCAAAAGCTTGGCGAGGATCAGCGAACTGTTGAGCGGCGTGCGCAGCTCGTGGGACATGTTGGCGAGGAATTCCGACTTGTAGCGGCTGGCGCGCTGCAGCTCCTCGGCGCGTTCCTCGAGCTGCTGCTGGGCTTCGCGCAGGGCGTTGTTGCGGTCGTCCAGGGCATCGCGCTGCATCGACAGCTGCTCGTTGCTCTGCTCCAGCTCGGCCTGCTGGGTTTCCAGGTGCGCCTGGGATTCCTTGAGTGCCCGCGACTGCTCCTCGAGCTCCTCGTTGGCGGTCTTCAGCTCCTCCTGCTGAACCTGCAGTTCTTCGTTGAGCTGCTGGGTCTCGGCGAGAATTTCCTGCAGGCGATGACGGTAGCGGGCCGCCTCGACCGAGGCGCCGATGTTCGAGGCGACCTGCTGGAGAAACTCGCCGTCACGCTCACTCAACGGGCGCAGGAAGCCCAGCTCGATCACGCCATTGACGTCGCCATCGTTGCTGATCGGCAGCAGCGCCACCGTCAGCGGGTCGCCATGGCCCAGGCCGGAGCTGACCTTGAGGTAATCGGTCGGCAGCTCGTCGAGGATCAGCAGGCGGCGATCATGGGCTACCTGGCCGACCAGGCCTTCGGAGCTGTAGAACGACTGCTCGGTATTTTCCAGCTCACGGGAGAAGCCGTAGGTGGCGACGCGGCGCAGGTTGCCGTGCTCCTCGCGCACGTACAAGGCGCCGACCGCCGCGCCGAGATGGCTGGCGAGAAACTCCAGGCTGTTGCGCCCCAGCACCGGCAGGGCCTGCTGGCCGATCAGCCGCTCGGCCATCTGGGTCTGGCCGTTGCGCAGCCAGGCCTGGGCCTGCAGGCGCTCGTTGTGCTCGTCCTGCTTCCTGAGGATGGCGCCGTAGGTGTCCGTCAGGCGCATCAGTTCACGCCGCCCGAAAATCGCCAGGCCGGCACTGAATACCAGCGTGAACAACAGGAACAGACCGATGGTGAGCGTGGCGGTGTAGCTGGCTGCGTCGTTGCGCTCCTTGCGCAGGCGCTGCTCCTGGGCGATGAAGTCCGCGAACTCGGCGCGGATGGCGTCGGTCAGTTGCTTGCCGCGGCCGTCGCGCACCGGGTCCAGGAAATTGCCACCGTCACGCTTGGCGGTGATGGAACTCTGCGCGAAGGCGGTCCACTCGTCCTGCAGCGCCGCGATGGTGCGCAGTCGATCGACCTGCGTGGGGTTGTCGCCCACCAGCTCGTTGAGAATCTCCATCTCGGCACGGATGCGCGGCTTGGCGACTTCGTAGGGCTGCAGGAAACGCACGTCGCCGGACAGCAGGTAACCGCGGAAACCGGTTTCCTGGTCGATAGACAGCTTCAGCGCTTCGCTGGCGTTGTTCAGCACCCGGTCGGTGTGCTGCACCCAGCCGAGTACGTTGAGCAGGTAAGCGATCAGCGTCACAAAGAAGATCGCGCTGATGACACCCACGCCAAGCGGCAAGGCGACGTTGCGCCTGAGAATACGCTTGAAGCTGTTCTCGTCGATCGAACTGTTGGTCATCGCAGATCCCTGGCTGTGTTACGGCAGATGGTTATAGGTAAGGTTATCGTGGCGAACGGCGGATGGTAATGCGCCGCCTGGCGTTAATCCAACGATCAGCACTCAGTCGTCCGCGCGCTTGGATCGCGGCAAGCTCCCCAAGGTTCGAGTTATTTTTTCTCCGCGGTGTCAGTCACCTGCTGCAACCATTGAACGGGTAGTTTTTCAGCCGAGCGGCACCCTTGTGATGCAGCCCGCGCACCCGATTCGTGCCATGCTAGGCGGCCTGCCGCAAACGCGACGCTGAAAGACGCGGTGTCGGCAGGCCAACCGCCCGCCAGGACGCTCTGCGGTTTCACCATCCTTTATCAGAGGTAACGCCGTTGTCAGACCTAGCTCCAGGCGCATCAACCGCCGGCCAGCGCATCCTGCTCGTGGAAGACTCAGAAGTGGTGCGCATGCTCACTGTGGAAGTGCTCGAAGAGCTGGACTACCACGTGATCGAAGCGGGCGAAGCCCAGCAGGCGCTGCAGGTCCTGCGCAGCGACGAGCACATCGATCTGCTGATGACCGACATCGGCCTGCCCGGCATGAGCGGCCAGGAGCTGGCTGTTGCCGCGCGCCAGCTGCGCCCCGAGCTCAAGGTGCTGTACGCCAGCGGTTACGCCGAGAGCGTCGAGATCGACAAAAGCGAGCCAGCCAGCCGCACGTCGATCATCGGCAAGCCGTTCTCACTCGATGCACTGCGTGACAAGGTGCAGAGCATGCTCGGCAACTGACAACGGAGCGCCGGGATCGGCCAAATGGCAGCCTGGCACTGGAATTGCGAAGCGGATATGAGTAGGGTGCGCGTCTTTTTCACCCTGCAGCCTGCTTGCCCGCGTTTTTTGCGGCGTGGCGACAAGAGACTGCGATGATGCGACACCCCTGCGACCGTGACGGCAACGGGCCAGCAGCGACCTTGGCGCCCCCTGGTGCCTATGCTAGGTTTGCTGCCCACAGCCCCGCCGAACACGGATTCATCCGCATAAGAATTAAGAGGACTGCTCGATGGCCGAGGCCACGCCCGCGCTGGAAATCCGCAATCTGCACAAACGCTATGGCGACCTCGAAGTGCTCAAGGGCATTTCCCTCACGGCACACGACGGTGACGTGATCTCCATTCTCGGCTCGTCCGGCTCGGGCAAGTCGACCTTCCTGCGCTGCGTCAACCTGCTGGAAAATCCCCATCAGGGCCAGATCATCGTGGCCGGCGAAGAACTCAAGCTCAAGGCGCAGAAGAACGGTGAACTGACAGCGGCCGACAACCGCCAGATCAACCGCCTGCGCAGCGAAATCGGCTTCGTGTTCCAGAACTTCAACCTTTGGCCGCACATGACCGTGCTGGACAACATCACCGAAGCCCCGCGCCGCGTGCTCGGCAAGAGCAAGGCCGAAGCCCGCGAGATCGCCGAGGCGCTGCTCGCCAAGGTCGGTATCGCCGACAAGCGTCACGCCTATCCGAACCAGCTCTCCGGTGGCCAGCAGCAACGCGCCGCCATCGCCCGCACCCTGGCGATGCAGCCCAAAGTGATCCTGTTCGACGAACCGACTTCGGCGCTCGACCCGGAAATGGTACAAGAAGTGCTTACTGTGATCCGCGCGCTCGCTGACGAAGGCCGCACCATGCTGCTGGTGACCCACGAAATGAGCTTCGCTCGCCAGGTCTCCAGCCAGGTGGTGTTCCTGCATCAGGGTGTGGTGGAGGAACAGGGGACGCCCGACCAGGTGTTCGACAACCCGACGTCGGCGCGCTGCAAACAATTCATGTCCAGCAATCGTTAAACACGGAGCAATCACGCATGCATAGCTATAAGAAGATTCTGCTGGCAGCTGCCGCCACTCTGGCTTTCGGCACCAGTGCCGTCGCTGCTGACAAACTGAAGATCGGCACCGAAGGCGCCTACCCACCCTTCAACCTCATCGACGCCAGCGGCCAGGTCGGCGGCTTCGACGTGGAAATCGGCCAGGCCCTGTGCGCCAAGATGAAGGCCGAGTGCGAAGTGGTCACCTCCGACTGGGACGGCATCATCCCGGCCCTGAACGCCAAGAAGTTCGACTTCCTGATTGCCTCCATGTCGATCACCGACGAGCGCAAGCAGGCCGTGGACTTCACCAACCCGTACTACACCAACAAGCTGCAGTTCATCGCCCCGAAAAGCAGTGACTTCAAGACCGACAAGGACAGCCTCAAAGGCAAGGTCATCGGCGCCCAGCGCGCGACCATCGCCGGTACCTGGCTGGAAGACAACATGGGCGGCGTGGTTGACGTGAAGCTCTACGACACCCAGGAAAACGCCTACCTGGACCTGGCCTCCGGCCGCGTCGACGGCGTGCTGGCCGATACCTTCGTGAACTGGGAATGGCTCAAGAGCGACGCCGGCAAGGACTTCGAATTCAAGGGCGACCCGGTATTCGACAACGACAAGATCGGCATCGCCGTGCGCAAGGGCGATGCCCTGCGTGAACGCCTGAACAAGGCCCTCGAGGAAATCGTTGCCGACGGCACCTACAAGAAGATCAACGACAAGTACTTCCCCTTCAGCATCTACTAAGCAGCCTGCCCGCGTCGCCCCTGGCGGCGCGGGCGCTTGAGTTTCCATGAATTTCGATCTTTCCGGATTCGGCCCGGCCCTGGCCGCCGGCACCCTGATGACCGTGCAACTGGCGCTCAGCGCCCTGTGCGTGGGTCTGGTGCTCGGCCTGCTCGGCGCCTTCGCCAAGACTTCGCCCTACAAGCCGCTGCAGTGGCTTGGCGGCACCTATTCCACCCTGGTTCGCGGCGTGCCCGAACTGCTCTGGGTACTGCTGATCTATTTCGGCACCGTGGGCCTGATGCACGGCCTCGCCGAACTGCTCGGCGTCGAGAGCCTCGAGCTGTCGCCCTTCGCCGCCGGCGTCATCGCCCTGGGCCTGTGCTTCGGCGCCTACGCCACCGAAGTGTTTCGCGGCGCGATCCTGGCCATCCCCAAGGGTCACCGTGAAGCCGGCCAGGCCCTAGGCCTGTCCAAGGGCCGCATCCTTTGGCGCCTGGTGATGCCGCAGATGTGGCGCATCGCCCTGCCCGGCCTGGGCAACCTGTTCATGATCCTGATGAAGGACACCGCGCTGGTATCGGTGATCGGCCTCAACGAGCTGATGCGCCGTTCGCAGATCGCCGTGACCGCCAGCAAGGAGCCCTTCACGTTCTACATGGTCGCCGCGTTCATCTACCTGGGCCTGACCATCATTGCCATGATTGGCCTGCACTTCCTCGAGAAGCGCGCCAACCGCGGCTTCAAGCGGAGTGCGGCATGAACTGGGACGTCATCATCACCTGGCTGCCGCGCCTGGCCCAAGGCGCCCTGCTGACCATCGAACTGGTTGCCGTGGCGGTCGTCACCGGCCTGATCCTGGCCATCCCCACCGGCATCGCCCGCGCCTCGCGCCACTGGTACGTGCGCGCCGTGCCCTACGGCTACATCTTCTTCTTCCGCGGCACCCCGCTCCTAGTGCAGCTGTTCCTGGTCTACTACGGCCTGGCTCAGTTCGACGCCGTGCGCCAGGGCCCGCTGTGGCCGCACCTGCGCGACCCGTACTGGTGCGCGGTGATCACCATGACCCTGCACACCACCGCCTACATCGCCGAGATCCTGCGCGGCGCCATCCAGGCCGTACCGCCGGGTGAAATCGAAGCGGCACGCGCACTGGGCATGTCGCGCCCCCAGGCGATGCTGCACATCGTGCTGCCCCGGGCGGCGCGCATCGGCCTGCCGGCCTACAGCAACGAAGTGATCCTGATGCTCAAGGCCAGCGCCCTGGCCAGCACCGTCACCCTGCTGGAGCTGACCGGCATGGCACGCACCATGAACGCGCGCACCTACCTGCCGGTCGAGGGTTTCTTCGCTGCCGGGGTGTTCTACCTGCTAATCACCTTCGTGCTGATCAACGCCTTCAAGCTCCTGGAGCGCTGGCTGCGCGTCGACGCCTGCCAGGGCCGCTAAGGTGACGACGGGGCGCAAGCCCCGTCGCAGTCGCTTATGACAACCGAATCTATCCCGCCCCTCAGTGGCGTCGAGCTGCTCCAGCGCTTCCAGGCGCTGGACAAGTTTCTCGTCGCCCACCAGGCGCTGTGGAAACCCCGACCATTCACCCACCAGACACTGCCCTGGGAAAGCCAGCATGCCGAACTGGCCGCCTGGCTGCGCAGCCGCACCCTGGAGCAGGCCGAAGCCAGCCACAACCAGCCAACAATGCTGAACGGCGCACCAGCGCCCTTCCCCGAACTGGCCTTGCAGGCTGATCGTTTGAGCCAGATCGGCGACCTGCCCCAGCAGCCTTCGGCTGACCTGCCGCCGCGCTTCTCGGTGGACGTTCCCGGTCGCAAATGGCAGCAGATACGCGCGTTCGGCGACAGCCTTGGCTTCGCCCAAGCCCCGCAGCACTGGCTAGACTGGTGCGCCGGCAAGGGCCACCTCGGCCGCGTACTCGCCCACGGCGGCCAGCAGCTGACCTGCCTGGAATACGACCCGGCCCTGGTGGCCAGCGGCGCCGAACTGAGCAGCCGCCTGGGGATAACAGCGCAGCATATCGAGCAGGACGTACTCGCCGAAGGCGCTGCCGCCCAGCTGCACGCCGGGCACAGCCCCGTGGCCCTGCACGCCTGCGGCGACCTGCACGTGCGCCTGATGCACCTGGCCAGCGCTGCGGGCTGTCGCCAGCTAGCCATCGCGCCCTGCTGCTACAACCGCGTGGCAGCAGCCGGCTACCAGTCGTTATCCACAGCCGCCCAGAGTTCGTCGTTACGCCTCTCGCTGGACGACCTGGCCCTGCCCATGAGCGAAACCGTGACGGCCGGCAACCGCGTGCGCCAGCAACGTGACCAGTCCATGGCCTGGCGTTTGGCCTTCGACCTGCTGCAACGCGAGCTACGCGGCGTCGACGCTTACCTGCCTACGCCCTCGCTGCCGCCCGCCTGGCTGAAGAAACCCTTCGCCAGCTACTGCCGCGACCTTGCCGAACTCAAGCAACTGCCCACTGTTGGCGAGCGCGACTGGCAGCGGCTGGAAGCAGCGGGCTGGCAACGCCTGGCCGAGGTACGCAATTTGGAGTTGGTACGCGGCCTGTTCCGCCGCCCCCTGGAGCTCTGGCTGGTGCTCGACCGCGCGCTTTACCTGCAGGAACAAGGCTACGCCGTACGCCTCGGCCAGTTCTGCGCGCCTCAGCTGACACCACGCAACCTGCTGCTGCTCGCCGAGCGCGCCTGAGTTGCACACACTATCTGTGGATAACTCTGTTCATAGAAGCTGGGCAAACCACGCCAGCCCACCACCCACAACGCGCGGCAAAAGCTGATCACTTTTTAACCACCGATAAAAAGCTATACAGAACAGTGATTTGCCAAAACTGTGAAAGGCTGCGTAGAAATTCTCTAAAAAGCCTCTAGCCGCTACCCATTTGTGCATAAGCCCCAGCCAGAGCGGCTGGAGCGGCCGTAAAAAAGCTGCCTCGCCCCGCTTTACTCATGCAAACGAATGGATATAATGGCGGCCCTCGAAAGCCGGTATAGCTCAGCTGGTAGAGCAACTGACTTGTAATCAGTAGGTCCCGGGTTCGACTCCTGGTGCCGGCACCATACAACACAAGGCCTCGCAGAAATGCGGGGCCTTGTCGTTTCTGGGCACTGTCCACATTCATATCCATGGCAACCAACGGAGCCACCAGGGTTTTACGCTGACAAACGCTTTGCCGAGCTGGATAGCGGTTTCAAGAATGTCTGCGGCGTCCCTAAAATCCTCGTGATCTTTCGACCCGTCGTAAAGCACACCACCCTCGGTTATATCCGCCCTGACGCTATCGGCCAGCTGGAAGAACCGGACGACCATCCTCGCCTCAGTGGATCTCAGGCAGCCCAAACGCTGCAGGTTGGCTTGGTAGACGCGGTTGTAGTTGTCTCCAATTGGCACTTGAAATTGGACTTCACCGATATCAAGGCAATCGAGCTGCCATTGCTCAAGGTTTTCTAACACCTTCTCAGTCTCACGCAAGCTAGCCAGATACCCCCTGATCTCAACTATCTCTATCAGAGCCGACACCTCAGCAAGCAACGCAGCTCGAACGCTCCTACGCTCATTTGCAGCCTGCCTTAGCCAAATCAGATAGGGGCCACCAGCTGCGGTTAAGCCCGTTACCAAAGCTACAAGCACCGTTGTCCACTCGATGCCACCAAACATCATTCAGCCCCCATGCATGCGACACTACAATGCATCAAGTCAATGTTATTCCGAGCTCATGCAGCACATTGTTTAACTGCAAGCTCCCAACCGAAATAGTCTTGATGGGCTTTCCTCGCAGTGGCACCGACTCTTTAAGGATGTGCTCGCCGTCCTTTATCCGGTGAGTAATGGTGTAAAAGCTGCAATCTGATCAGCGCTAAGCACCCATTCACCTCCATGACCGTCAATCAAAAGTGATGAATTTCATTCTACTCGTTTTACCTTGCAGACTCGCCGGAATTCAAATACGCCACCTCAGCCAAGTGCCCCAGGCTAAGGTGAGCGTAGCGCATGTGGAGCGAGGCGTGCTCCATGACGCGTTGCAGCGCCAGGATGCCCTCGACGCTCATCATGTAGTGGTTTGCGAAGGTTTGGCGCAGCACATGGAAGCGAAAATAAATCCGTCCCCTTTTGCGCCCAACTACCAAAGTAGCAGCTCAATCTCGCAACTTCATATCTGCCCGATAATAGTTATCTCTGGGAAACACAGATACATAAACAGACTCTCCTAACCCATAACGCACCCAAATATTGTCTACACTCTTATAAATCAGACATCCAGTCTGACTCTCACTCTCACTTACATGGACAACTATAAAATTGCATCCGTTAGCAAGAAAAACATCCTCGCCACTTCTCATCGCCGAATTGAATAAATAATTCGAACACCAAACGATAAATACCAGAAGAAAAATTCCTTTCAATTGCGAACCGGCTAGCAATAAATTCTCTGCCCTTTCTGAGGCAACACGCTTCAAATACAGGGTTCCCCAAAGTGCCAGCAGCACATATAGCAGCACAAGGAAAAGAAGTTGATATAAGACAGGGCTTACCACCTTAATTATTTCCCTGCCGCCTTCAAAGAAAATTTGATCCACAGCAACATCAACGAATGCCGGATCTACCCTCATGCTTCGGAAATAGCCATTGAAATAGCCTCTACCTGAAGCATATGTGACCGCAGTGAGTATAAACGCCCCACCTACAAACTCTAAAATTCCACTTCTCACTGGCTCCCCCTATTCCAAGTCAAGGCGAAACTGTTCACCCACTCCGCCAGAATCATCTTTAGGCTGGACGAAGGATTCTGATGTGCCTTGGATATTTATTTGAGGCGCGAACGAAATCGATGGCAATGCCCTATCAGCGTTAGCTAATTTTAGATCAAGGCTAGACGTCAAATTCGAAATACCTTTCTTATTCATTATCTCCTTATACTCTTCAAGCATTTTATCGGCTTTTTCCCTTTCAGCAGGCTTTGCAGTCCTCTCCTGGGACATATCATCTTGTTGAAGTGCAGAAACTATTCTCTCAGAAAGACTGCTTAGCTCATCGCTCCCACCCTGACACCCGCTTAGTCCGAAGAATAGTAAATAAGCCAAAACTTGAGCATAAACCTCAGGCTTTACACCGTTCAAAACCTTAACTTTGTGATGAAAGTAACCAGGAGACATAACTTCAGCCTGGGAAGTTAACCTTTCTTGAAAGTCACTCCCAAGCAAACTTTCATCTAGCAGCCTTGCCAAATCAAACCTTGGAAAATTTGATTTTAACAAAGCATCCGCAGTTAACTGCGTACACACTACGAAATCTAGCAGCCTGCACATACTACGAGTACCTACAGGACCACTTTTTTCGACGCGATTCGAAAAATAAACAATATCAGAACGAACAAAAATAGGATAAATCAAACAATATACTTTATCCCAACACTCATCCAAACTAGACACCGTATTCCTAGCCAGGAGAGGTTTTTTCAACCCAGCACTAAGAAGCTCACGTGGGATAGGCTTGCCCCATGCCACATCTCTACGCAACTTAGAGTCTAAGTACTCAATCTTTGGCTCTTTCGCACCGCGATATATTGTATTTGTGAGTACAGCCTCATCAATATAAGGCGCCGACGTAACCTGACCAATAGCAATGTGGGTTTTACATAGGGTTACGACCAGATCTCCCAATTGCATTTCCTGCGAAAATTTATTTACCTGCGCTTCGCGATTGACTAGAGACATCTTGCTTTCGAAATATTCCTCCTCAGCCAATGCAATATCTGACTCAAGTTCAGAATTTATGTCATCGACTTTCTTACGCTCAGCTAAAGGAGAATCAAAAAAGTTATCAGCCTCGGCTTCCAAATACCCGCGCAAAATACTTCTAGTAGGAATATCCTGAAGCGCATGCTTCTTAATTAGTTTATCGATATGAGCTATGGCAACAACATTATGCTTTAAGAAATTTTGAAAATGCTTTCCGCCGGAAGCTCTTATCAGCCATATCCGCTGCCCTTCAGGGTATACAAAAACGTTAGACAGCACCGTCAGCCCCCTCTGCAATATCACAATAGTGGCTCAGTATAGTTTTCACCTAATGAAAAATTCAACATAGCAAGCAAGAAAATACGAGGAAAATAATTTCCTTGGCTCGCGGCCCTATTTCGCAATATTTCCCGCTGGTGCAATCATCGCTATTCTAGAGAGATAGATCAGTGCTTTATCATTCAGTCTTGGACCGACCCTGCCTTCACTGAAGAGTCACGACCGCTTTCTGTTGCTCACCTTTGGAAACACCGCTCAAGCCAAATATTTTGAGAGAAATCCGAATACAACTAGGAATAGCGAAATCAGATGCGGAAACGTATTCGATTAGCGCCGACAAAGGGTATTCGAAGGGATAGACTGATTTAAAAGTCAATAATCTATTATTAATCGTATACACACAAAAAATTTCGACTCTTGAAGCCGCACTACAATTTTCCGCACATATCCCTATCGCACCCGCCCCCCGAAACAACTACGCTACGCCTACAACCTGACGGAGCCACCATGGCAGACATCCCGCCCAGCGCCGGTTTGCGGCTGCCTGAAGACGCACCTCTGGTGCGCAAGATTGGCCATGAGCTCATCGAGTTTCTCCCGGTGGGGGTGTACCTGTGCAACGCCGCGGGGCACTTGACCACTTATAACCCCAAGGCGGCGGAGATCTGGGGGGAGGCGCCGGAGTTGGGCAAGGAGCCGATCAAGTACACCGGCGCCTACCGGCTGCGCAGCGAGGATGGCGCGCACATGCCGATGGAGCAGTCGCCGCTGGCGGCGGTGTTGCTCAGCAAGAAGCCGATCACCAACCTGCGCATGATCGTCGAGCGGCGCGACGGCAGTCAGGTGCCGATTCTCGCCAACATCGTGCCGCTGTTCGGTATGGATGGCGCGATGATCGGCTTTATGAACAGCCTGCAGGATCTCAGGCAGCACGCGGCCCAGGAGCAGGCGCAGAACAATCTGCAGAATGCCCTGGTGCAGGCGCAGAAGATGGAGCAGATCGGCAAGGTCGGCGGTGGCGTCGTCCATGAGTTCACCAACCAGTTGACCAGCCTGTCGATGAGCCTGTCGCTGATGGAAAAGGAGATCATGGACGCCGGCTCGGAGCAGTTGCAGGCGCGCTACGCGTTGTGCCGCGAGGCGACCGATCAGGTCACTCAGTTGGCCGAGGGCCTGCTGCTGTTCGCGCGCACTCGCCCGCGGGCGCTGGAGCGTATCGACCCCAACCAGTTGCTGCTGGGCATGAGCATACTGATCAGCAACGAGGCCGGCCAGGCAATCGACTGCCAGCTCAACCTGGCCACCGACAGCAGCTTTCTCAGGGCCAACAAGCAGCATCTGGAAAGCGCCATCATCAACCTGGTGGCCAATGCCCGGGACGCCATGGCCCAGGGCGGCCAGCTGACCCTGAGCACCTTCAATACCCACCTGGATCGCAGCAACTTCCCGCACCACAACGCCAACTTCAAGCCCGGTCGTTACGTGGCGATCTGCATCACGGATACCGGCAGCGGCATCGCGCCGGAAGCGCTGGAGCATATCTTCGCGCCCTTCTATACCACCCGGGCGGTCGACAAGAGCACTGGCCTGGGCCTGACCATGGTCAAGGGCTTCGTCACCGACATGAACGGCCAACTGACGATCACCAGCCGAGTGGGCGAAGGCACCAGCGTCAGCCTGTATTTCCCTTGTTATGGCACCGAGCACTCGCTGGCGATCACCGGCAGCGACAGAACCGCGAACGGGGAGTGACAGCTGGCCACTGGCCGGATTACTGTATACAAATACAGCAATCCGAGAATCCGCTCATGACTCAAGATGCCAGTCCCGCCACCTCCTATGAACAGCTGGGCGCGCGGGTTTCCCGCGCCATCAATGCCCCGGCCGCGCAGCGCTCCCGCTCGGCAGTGCTGCTGCGCGCCGAGGGCGACAGCCCTGAGGACTGGTCGCGCATCCTCGACGAGATAGCCGAGAACTACAACGTCACCATCGCCTGGCGCGACGATGGCGTGCAGCTGTTCTGGACGGTACCGGCCGAGGATTGAGCGCCGTCTGACGAGCGCCCAGGCTGGTCGTCAGGTCAGGTGGCCACCTGGCTGGAGAACTGGCTCACTGCCGCGACCACGCATTCGGCATCGTTCTGGATGTTCTGGATCACCGCATCGGAGTCGTTGGCCAGGGTGAGCGCCTCGTCGGCCAGCTCGCGGCTGCGGGTGATCACGTCGACCGCGCCGGAAGCCAGCGTCTGGTTCTGCTGCACCACGGCAACGATCTCCTGGGTGGCCTTGGAGGTGCGCGAGGCGAGCTGGCGCACTTCATCGGCCACCACGGCGAAGCCACGGCCCTGCTCGCCGGCACGGGCGGCTTCGATGGCGGCGTTGAGGGCCAGCAGGTTGGTCTGGTCGGCGATGCCGCTGATCGCCGCGACGATGGTCTCCACCGATTTGCCCTGCTCATTCAGCGCTTGAATGCTCTGGGTGGCACTTTCCATTGCGCTGGCCAGGCGATGCAGCACCTCGACGGTATCGCGGATCACGTCACGCCCCTTGCTGGCGCGGGCATCGGTTTGCAGCGAAGTGCTGTAGGCCAGGTTGGCGGCCTTGGCGACGGCCTGCTCAAGGTTGACCTGCTCGGTGATCACGGTGGCGAACTTGACCACCTTGTAGAGCTTGCCGTGCAGATCGATGATGGGGTTGTAGGACGCCTCCAGCCAGACGTCGCGACCGGCGCTGTCGATGCGCCGGAAACGGTCGACCACGAACTCGCCCCGGCGCAGCCGCTCCCAGAACTGGCGGTAGGCGTCCGAGCCGCTTTCCTCGCTGGTGCAGAACATGCGGTGATGTTTGCCGACCACCTGCGCCAGGTTGTAGCCCATGCCGCGCAGGAACAGGTCGTTGGCGGTGATCACCGTGCCATCGAGGTTGAACTCGATCACCGCCGTCGAACGCAGCAGCGCCTTGACCAGGCTTTCGTTCTCCAGGGAGGCTTCGATGGTGCGGGTCAGGTTGCTGGAGTGGATCACCAGTTGCTGCTTGCCGGTCTGCACATCGCTCATCGGCACCACCACCGAACGCAGCCACACGTGCCGCCCGTCCTTGCCAAGCAAACGCAGCGCGCCGCTGAAATGCCGGCGCTCCCTGATCGCCGATAGCGCACGGGACTGGTGCGGGTCGCGGGTCAGGTCCGGCGGCGACAGCTGGGTCAGGGCCTGGCCTTCGACATCGCCGGGCCGGTAGCCGAGTTCGGTGTGAAACAGCTCGTTGACCCGCTCGATGCGGCCATCGCTGCCGAGCTGGATGATGATCATTTCCTTGTCGAGGTTCTCCCTTACCTCCTCCTGCATGGCCAAGCGCGCTTCCAGCTGCTTGTTGATCTGTTTGAGGTGAGAGTTGAACACGACAAGAACTCCAGAATGGGTACCGCTTCATCGGCTTGGGCGGAGGAAACTTGAAAGGCGCGAAGGCTCACCGGCAGCCGCTCGACACGGCCCGCAGCGCGACGAGAAGCCCAGACAGAAACATTCCCATACAGCCTGGCCTGCCCGAGCCAGGCGCCAGTTGCTGGAGAACTTTCTGACCATCTGGGCAAAAAAGCCTGAACGCCGCCAAGCACTTCACTGTCGGACTTTTTGAAGAAGTTCCATGGCGCCGTCCAATAGTTTGTTGCAATGCATTGCAGCAAATATTTCGAGCCCCTCGGAGCCGCTTCCGACGCCGCGTCGCAGGGCCGCAAAACCATTATTCGTAACCGGCCAGAACACTCCGACGCCCGTCGTGGATGCCCGTGCATCCGCATGCCGCCCTCGGGTGGTACCCAGACAGCCTGAGCCGGGCAGTGGATGCCCGGCGTTCGAGGAGTTCACATGTCCAAAGAAGCCCCGCGGGGCTTGAGCCGCCGCTCGCTGCTCAAGGCCTCGGCCACCACCGTGGCAGCCGGCGTCGCCGCCAGCGCCCAGGCCGCCACCATCAGCGGCGTGCCGCAGTGGTTGCCGTTCGACCATAACGGCCCGCTGCACTACGACGCCAAGGGCTGGCAGTTCCTGACCGCCGAGGAGGCCCGCGAACTCGAGGCCATCGCCGAGCAGCTGATTCCGGCAGACGAGCTGTCCCCCAGCGGCAAGGAGGCAGGCTGCGCGGTGTTCATCGACCGCCAGCTGGCCGGCCACTACGGCACCTATGAACGCCTCTACCAGCAGGGCCCATTCGTACCCGACATCGAGCCAGGCTCCGAGCAGATGCCCCGCGAGCGCTATCGCCTCGGCCTGGAGCAACTGGGCAAACACTGCCAGAACGCCTTCGGCAAACGCTTCAGCGAGCTGGACGGTGAGCAGCGCGACGAGGTGCTCAAGGGCCTGGAGTCGGGCGAGATCGCCTTCGAGAACATCGAGTCCAAGGTGTTCTTCACCCAGGTGCTGCAGAACACCATGGAAGGCTTCTTCGCCGACCCGATCTACGGCGGCAACCGCGACATGGTGAGCTGGAAGATGCTCGGCTTCCCCGGTGCGCGCTACGACTATCGCCCCTACATCGACCGGCACAACGAAAAGCTGGACCTGATACCGCTGTCGATCATCGGCAGCTCGGCATGGAATCGTAAAGGATGAGCGGCATGGCCAAGAAACTGCCTGCAACCGACGTGGTGGTGGTGGGGCTCGGCTGGGCCGGCTCGATCATCGCCAAGGAACTCGCCGACGAAGGCCTGCGTGTGATGGGCTTCGAACGTGGCGCCTGGCGCGATACGGCGAGCGACTTCAACATCGCCTCGGTGACCGACGAACTGCGCTACGTGCAGCGCCAGGAGTTGATGCTGCGCACCCGGCAGAACACCTGCACCATGCGCAACAAGCCCAGCGAAACCGCATTGCCGATGCGCACCTGGGGCTCGTTCCACCCCGGCAACGGCACCGGCGGCGCCGGCAACCACTGGGCCGGCATCACCTTCCGCTTCCAGCCCGAGGAATTCCGCCTCAAGAGCCACCTCACCGAGCGCTACGGCAGCCAGGCCATCGAAGGCCTGACCCTGCAGGACTGGGGCACCACCTGGGAAGAGATGGAGCCGCACTACGATGCCTTCGACCGCGTCGCGGGCATCTCCGGCAAGGCCGGCAATATCGGCGGGAAAATCATCGAGGGCGGCAATCCGTTCGAGGGTGCGCGCTCGCGGGAATACCCCAACCCGCCGACCAAGCAGACCTACGCCCCTACACTGTTCGCCGAAGCGGCCCGCAACATGGGCTACAAGCCGTTCCCGGTGCCGTCGGCACTGGCTTCTCAGGGCTATACCAACCAATACGGCGTGACTATGGGGCCGTGCACCTTCTGCGGCTTCTGCACCAACTACGGCTGCGCCAACTATTCCAAGGCCAGCGCCATCGTCAACGTGCTGCCGGCGCTGGTGCGCATGCCCAACTTCACCGCCAACACCCATTGCGAAGTGCTGGAAGTGACCAAGGACAGCACCGGCAAGCGCGCCACCGGCATCGTCTACGTCGACGCCAACGGCGAGAAATGGGAGCAGCCGGCGGACATCGTGGTGGTCGCCGCCTTCACCTTCGAGAACGTGCGCCTGATGCTGCTCTCCGGCATCGGCGAGCCCTACGACCCGATCAGCAACACCGGCACTACCGGCCGCAACTACGCCTACCAGACGGCCAACAACGTGCAGCTGTTCTTCGATGACAAGAACTTCAACCCCTTCATCGGTGGCGGCGCCATCGGCATGGGCATCGACGAATTCAACAACGACAACTTCGACCACTCCGGCCTGGGCTTCGTCGGCGGCGGCAGCACCCGGGTGACGCCCATTGGCGCCGCGCCCATCAACGCGCGCCCGGTACCGCCCGGCACGCCGAAGTGGGGCAAGGAGTGGAAGAAGGCCACGGCGCAGTACTACGCCGCGAGCATGTCCATCGGCTGCGAGGCGAGCAACTACAGCGCGCGCACCAACTACCTGTCGCTCGACCCGACCTACAAGGATCCCCACGGCCGGCCGCTTTTGCGCATCACCTTCGACTTCACCGAGAACGATCTGCGCATGGCCCAGTACGTGACCGACAAGACCGCCGAGATCGCCAAGGCGCTGAACCCCAAGATGATGTTCGCCAATGCGCGCAAGGGGACTTGGTCGAACACCTCCTACCAGTCGTCCCACGTGGTCGGCGGTTTCGTGATGGGCGCCGACCCGGCGACCAGTTCGGTGAACAAGCACCTGCAGGTGTGGGGCGTGCCCAATCTGTTCGTGGTCGGCGCCTCAGCGTTCCCGCAGAACCCCGGCTACAACCCCACCGGCACCGTCGGCGCCCTGGCCTTCAAGGCCGCCCACGCGATTCGTACCCAGTACCTCAAGCGCCCCGGGGAGATGATCAGCGTATGAAGACTCTCCTCAGCGTCAGCTTCGCCCTGCTGGCCACCGCCAGCGCCGGCGCCCATGCGGTCGGCGGCCAGGACTCCTACGAGCTGGTAGAGAAAGGCCGCTATATCTCCACCCTGGGCGACTGCACCGCCTGCCACACCATTCCCGGCAAACCGCTGTTCTCCGGTGGCGTGGCCATCGACACGCCGTTCGGCAAGCTGCTGGGCGCCAACATCACCCCGGACCAGCAAACCGGCATTGGCCGCTGGAGCTTCGAGGAGTTCGAAGCCAGCATGGCCCGCGGCCACCGGCGCGACGGCAAGCAGCTCTACCCGGCTATGCCCTATGCGGCGTACACCAAGGTCACTCGCGAAGATAACCAGGCCCTGTGGGCCTACCTGCGCACCATCGAGCCGGTGCACAACGAGGTGGAAACCAATCAGCTGCCCTTCCCCTTCAGCGTGCGCCTGAACATGAAGGTGTGGAACTGGCTCAACTTCACCGAAGGCGAATTCGAGCCCGAGGCGGACAAGAGCGCGCAGTGGAACCGCGGCGCCTACCTGGTGCAGGGCCTGGGCCACTGCGGCAGCTGCCACACGCCGAAGAACCTGATCGGCGGCGACAAGAACGCCGAGTTCCTGCAGGGCGGCAATCTGCAGGGCTGGATGGCACCCAACATCACCGGCGCCGCGCATATCGGCCTGGCCGACTGGAGCGAGGCGGACATCGTCCAGTACCTGAAGACCGGCGCCAACCGCTACGACATCGCCTCCGGGCCGATGGCCGAAGCGGTCGAGCACTCCACCCAACACTGGCGTGACGACGACCTGATGGCCGTGGCCGTGTACCTCAAGGACCTCGACCACGAGCACGACAAGCCCGAGCCGCTGGCCGCGGACGATCCAGTGATGAAGGCCGGCGGCGCCATCTACGCCGACCGCTGCTCGGGCTGTCACACGCCAAACGGCGACGGCATTCCCACGCTGTTCCCGAAACTGGCCAACGCGCCGCTGGTCAACGCTCAGGATGCCGCCTCGATGATTCGCGTGGTGCTGGCCGGCAACCGCGCCGTGAGTACCGATGCAGCGCCCACCGGCCCGGCGATGCCGGCCTTTGCCTGGAACCTGTCGGATGAGAACGTCGCCGACGTGCTGACCTACATCCGCAACAGCTGGGGCAACGCCGCCGCGCCGATCACTGCCGACGAAGTGCGCAAGCAGCGCGAGGCCCTGCAGAGCGAATAAGGCTGCCGGGGCAATCGCCGAGGGCCTGTTCGATCAGGCCCTCGGCGACGCCCACTGCAGGCCGGCGAAACTGGTGCGATAATCGGCGTCTTTCAGGGGCCGGTGACCAGGCCACGCGACGCAGGAATAACACCATGAAGAATTCACAGCGTGGCTCGGGCCACCTGTTCAGCCTGATGGTTCTCGGGCTGATTGTCTGGGGGGCCTATGTCACCGTTTACGTGCCCTACGAGCACCGTAAATCGATGGATGCCTTTCGCAGCAACCCGCCTGCGGTAAGCCCGGCGAAGATGGCGGTGATCGACACCTACAAGACCAGGCCGACACCGCCCCAACTGCCCCACGGGCTGTATACCGGCAAGGTCGAGCAGGACGGCTACCCGATGACCATCAGCTTCGCCTTTGGCGACGATCAGGTCATCACCAAGAAAGCGCATATCAAGACCTACGAATTCACCGGCACCGCCCGCTATGCCTTGGACGGCGCGGTGATGACCTTCAGCGACATCAAGGGCGATGCCGTGCTGTTCCCGCAGCAGGGCGAGCCGCTGGAGGTGATCAGCGACACCGAGGTGCATATTCCCGGGCCGGACAAACCGCTGGTGCTGACCCGCCAGTAAATCCACCGGTGTTCAGGAATCGACGTCGCGCTCGCTGTCGATCAGTTGCGCCACCTTGGCGGCTGCCTCCACCTCGCTGGCAAAGAAGTGCTGCTGATCATCGGCGGTGACCACCTGAAAGATCTCTTCATCGCCCAGATGCCTGTGTTCTTCGGGTATCTCGCTGCCCTGCAGTTTCTTCAATCTCACGGCCATTGCGGCGCCCTCCTGATTGGTAGCCCTGCAGCTATGACCGGCCGGCATCTGGCGAAGTGCTGGGTAAATTTCGGGTTGCTCGGAGCCTGTGAGGTCGGCATCGGACGGGCCAATACGGGTTCGCTGTCGATGATTGGGCCTGCGCCTCGCCTAATGCATTCGCTCGAACCTGCTCACGATCTTTTAACGCGACTGTTACGAGGCAGGAGCGGACACTCAGCGATTGCGTAGGAGCGGCTTTAGCCGCGAGCTATTTAGCAAGGCAAACAAAGAGCTCGGGGCTAAAGCGGATCGCCGCCCGGCCCCTCCTACGAATCACGTCGGGCGGAGGGATCGTGAACGACTCAGTCGCAGGCCACAGCGCGCTGGATCGCTCCGGCCAGGATGCGCGACAGCTGCTCCACCGAATACGGTTTGTGCAGCAGCTCGAAGCCGTGGCTGCCCTGCTGCGCCAGCACCTCGCTGTAACCGGAGGTGAGCACCACCGGCAGCAAGGGGTGGTTGCGGTGGATCGCCTTGGCCAGGTCGATGCCATTCATGCCGGGCATCACCACATCGGAGAACACCACGTCGAAGCGCTGCGCGGCATCGCCCAGGCACGCCAGCGCCTGCTCGGCGCTGCAGGTCAACGTGGGCTGGTAGCCGAGTTCGAGCAGCGCGCTGACGCAGAAGCTGCCGACGTCGGGGTTGTCCTCGACGACCAGCACCCGGGTGCCATGGGCGCCGTCCAGCGGTTGCGGCTCGGCCTGCCTGGCACGAGACGACGGCCGCGCCGCAACTCGCGGCAGATACAGCGTGAACGTGGTGCCCTCGCCCACCACGCTGTCGACCATGATCTCGCCACCGGACTGCTTGGCGAAGCCGAACACCTGAGACAGGCCCAGGCCGGTACCCTTGCCCAGCTCCTTGGTGGTGAAGAACGGCTCGAAGATCGCCTCCAGGTGCTCCGGCTCGATGCCCGTGCCATTGTCGGTGATGGACACGGCGACGAAATCGCCATTCACCGCAGCGCCCATGCGGCTAGCCGGAATTTGCGTACAGGGCTTGGCGCGAATCTGGATGCGCCCGACGCCGTTGAGGGAGTCGCGGGCGTTGAGCGCCATGTTGACGATGGCCGTGTCGAACTGGTTGGCATCGGCGTAGACGTGACACGGCTGGCTGGGCATCTGCAGGGCCAATTCGATGCACGAGCCGTTGAGTGTTTCCAGCATGTCGGTCAGCGCGCGCAGGCTTTCGCCCACCGCGAACACTTCCGGGCGCAGGGTCTGGCGCCTGGCGAAGGACAACAGTTGCCCGGTCAGCCGCGAAGCGCGGTCGACCGTATCGGAAATCGCCTCGATGTAGCGCAGCCGTTTCTGCTCCGGCAGGCCGGGGCGCTTGAGCAGGTCGCTGGACGACTTGATGACCGTAAGCAGGTTGTTGAAGTCGTGGGCGACCCCACCGGTGAGCTGGCCGACCGCCTCGAGCTTCTGCGCCTGGCGCAGGGCCGACTGGGTGCGCTCCAGCTCCAGCTGCGAGCGGAGCTGCTCGGTGATGTCGTGGGCGAAATGGAAGGCGCCGATCACCTGCCCGTCGGCATCGTGCAGCGGCGTGTAGTCAAGCTCGTAGCTGCGCCGCTCGCCGTTGGGCAGGCCATATTCGGCCGCCACGCGAAAGGTTTCGCCGCGCAAGGCACGCTGCATGTAGCCGCGCAGGCCCTGGCTCTGCTCCGAGGTGACCAGGTCGGGCAGCACTTCGCCGCCCTGCACGACAATGCCATAGAGCTCCTGCATGGCGCAGGCGTGGGCCTGGTTGAAGGCGATCTGCCGGCACTCGGTGTCGAAGATGCAGATGGGCACCGCGTTGGCTTCGATCACGTCGCGGAACAGGCGCAGCTTGGTGGTGCGTTCGACCACCTGTTGCTCCAGGGTGCCATTGAGTTCGCGCAGCTGCGCTTCCTGCGCCTTGAGTGCCGCCTCGGCCTCCTTGCGGGCACTGATATCGGAGGCCGCGCCCAGCCAACTGGTAACGGTGCCATCGGCATCGAACATCGGCACCGCGCGCACGTGGGCCCAGCCGATGGTGCCATCCACACGATTGACCGGATGCTCGATGTGGTAGGTGCCCGTTTCGATGGCCCGGGCAATTTCCGCACGGACCATGTCCCGAGCTTCGGCCGGAATGTAGTCGTCCAGCCAGCTGCTGTTGGTGCTCTGCGTATCGGGGATGAAGTTGCCGCCATTGAGCTCGTGCAGCTGGCTCCAGTCGGCGCTGATATGAAAGCGAACCTCGGAGGACGAGCGGATCAGCGCATCCAGGCGCTGTTCGCTGTCGCGCAGTGCCTGGGAGGCTTTGACGTGCTCGGTGGTTTCCCGGGTAAAGCACAGCACGCCGGCGATCTGCCCGGCATCGTCACGCAACGGCGAGAACGAATAACTCCACCAGGTCTGCTCGGGTTCGCCACGTCGCGCCATCTCGATGGGCATATCGACAAAGCGTACGGCCTGCCCCTGCAGGGCCTGGGTAAGGGGCACGCGCACGGCCTCCCACGCATCGGCCCACAGCACCGCCAGCGGCTGCCCGAGAGCACCGGGCAGGCGCGGCCCGAAAATCGGCCGATAAGCATCGTTGTAGAAAAAGATCAGCTCCGGCCCCCAGACCAGGTACATGCTTTCCGGGGAGTCGAGCATCAGTTCCAGCGCGCTGCACAGGGAACGCGGCCATGTCGCAGGAATACCCAGCGGAGATGTCGTCCAGTCGTGATCACGGATCAGGGCACCGGTCTCACCGCCACCGATCAGAAACGCTCGTTGTTCCATAGGACCCGCATTCATATCCAGTGCAATTGAACGACGGCGCTCAGGGGTGCAAGCCGCTGCCACTTGGCCAGGGAACGAGCAGCGCGGATACAGAGTGCGCCAGGTGGCACGCAGTTCCGGTTATATCGATGCAGCTCGCCTGGTCAGGCACGCTTCAGTGAGCAGGATCATACGTCATCGGCCGCCAGTAACGCTGCTGGATACGCGCCAGCTCGCCGCTCAGGCGCAGCTGCTCCAGCGCATCAGCCCAGGCGGCGACCTTGGCGTCGTCGCTGTCCTTGCTGAAGGCGATGTACAGCGCCGAGCGATACAGCGCGACGGACACCCGGCGCAGCGTGCCGGGCGCGATATCCAGCTGGGCGCTGTAATAGGCCACGCCGGCATCGGTGTCGCCGACGATGAGCCCCGTGCGCCCGGCCAGCAGCATGCGGTAGAGCTGCTGACTGCTGGTCGCACTCTTTTGCAGATTGGTGAAGCCCTGGGCTTCGAGAACCTGCGGGATGATCCCGGCATGCCGGGTGGTGATCTGCGGCGCCTGTCGCAGCTGTTCGAGGGAATCCACCGGCGGCGTCCCGGCCAACTGGTAGGGATAGATCGACTCCTCGGCGATCGGCCCAACCCACTTGTACAGCGCCTCGCGCTCGGGCGTGCGGAACAACGAGTACATGATGGTTTTGGGGCGATTCACCAGCACATAAGTGGCCCGCATGCTCGGCACCACTTCAATGTCGAAACCATCGCCGGTCAGGGTCATGATGGCCCGCACGATATCCGTGGCCATGCCGGTCAGGTGGTCGCCCTGCTGGTAGTTGTAGGGCGCCCATTCTTCGGTGACGATCTGATAGGGCTCGGCCCGGGCAACAGCAACGGGCAGCACACAGAGCAGCGCGAGAATGACACGGAAAGATTTCACATGGGTGCCTGGGGTTCGAGGCGGCGCCGGGACGGCAGAGGATACTGCCACAAGCATAGCTGCCGCGACTTCACTCGGGCCGGCTGGGAATCAGGCACCCGACGGCTCACCTTCGCCGGCCAGCGCCTCGACCATGAAATCGACGAAAGCACGAACCCGCGGCGACAGGTGCCGAGACTGCGGATAGACGATGGAAATCACGTCCGCGGTCGGCTCCCAGGCATCGAGAACCGGCATCAGCCGACCCGCTGCGATTTCCCCCTTCACGTGATAGTCGTGAATCTGCCCCAGGCCGAAGCCGGCGAGCGCGGCAGTATGCAGGGCCAGGCCATCATTGAAGGTCAACGAACCCCTGGGCTGAAAAGCGCGCGGCTCACCCGCCTCTTGAAAAGCCCAGGCTCGTGAGCGGCCGGTTTCGTGATAGGTCAGCGCCAGGCAGTTGTGCCGCGCCAGTTCTTCAGGCGACTCGGGCACACCGTGCCTGGCGAAATAGGCAGGTGCGCCCACCACCCGACGGCGCACCTGGAGCAGCGGCCGGGCAATCAGGCTGGAGTCTTCCAGTGGGCCGAAGCGGATGGCCACGTCCATGCCCTCGTCCACCAGATTGACGTAGCGATCGGTGATCGAGACGACCAGATCGACCTGGGGATAACGCGCCTGAAACTGGCCCAGCAGCGGCACCACTCGGTTGCGTCCGAAGGACACCGGCAGGCTGAGTCGCAGAGTACCCGTCGGCTGCCGGCCGGCCCGGCACAGCACCAGCCTGGCGTCGTTGAGATCGGCGAGTACCTGCCGGCAACGGTGG
This sequence comes from uncultured Pseudomonas sp., assembly GCA_966186235.1. GTDB lineage: Bacteria > Pseudomonadota > Gammaproteobacteria > Pseudomonadales > Pseudomonadaceae > Aquipseudomonas. Next base: position 154,914 of record CBIFVM010000004.1, on the reverse strand, counting down.
AAGAACGCCTCGCCATCGACCGTCAGGTTCACGCTGCGCGTGGTGCGCACCAGCAACGCCGTGTCCACCTGGGCTTCCAGGCGTTTGATGGCATTGCTCACTCCGGCCTGAGTAATACCCAGCGCCTCGGCGGCCCGCACAAAACTCTTGCGCTCGGCCACCTCGACGAAGATGCCCAATGTCTTGAGATCCAGATCCATCATTTTTCACTCATTCATCACCCACCGTTATCAGTGATGTTACGCCACAGCCAATTTTCTGGTGAGCGCTGCACCCTAGGATGGGTACACAACACCACGAGAAATTGACCATGAACCACACGACCTGCGATGAAACAGCCTTCGCTGCGATCTTCGAGCACCGTATGCAAGGCGCTGCGGGCGAGCGTCTGCATTACGTGATCGGCGGCCAAGGCACACCTATCCTGCTGGTGCCCGGTTGGCCACAGACCTGGTACGCCTGGCGCAAGACCATGCTGACGCTCGCCGAGCATCACACGGTGGTTGCCGTGGACCCGCCCGGCCTAGGCGACTCGGACAAACCTTACGGCGGCTACGACACCAACAGCGTGGCCATGCGCCTGCATGAACTGACTCAGGCCCTGGGCTGGGAGCGCTTCGATTTCGTGGGCCAAGATGTGGGCGTATGGATCGGCTATGCCTACGCCAGCCTGTTCCCACAGCAGGTTCGCCGGCTGGCCCTGCTGGACGCCACCGTGCCCGGCCTCGCGCCAGCGCAGATGTACGCCTTCGAGCCAGAACGCATCAGCAAGAACTGGCACTTCTTTTTCCTCGCCCAACCGGACCTGCCCGAGGCACTGATCAGCGGCCGCGAACACGCCTTCCTCAGTTGGCTCTTCCATGCCAAGAGCGCGCGCAGCGGCTGGCTCGAACCCCAGGCGCTAGCCGAATACGTCCGCTGTTATTCCGCGCCAGGCGGCTGGCGTGCCGCGGCCAGCTATTACCGGGCGCTGTTCGACAGCATGGCGCAGAACCACGCGCATGCGCGCAAGCGCTTAGCGATGCCGGTACTGGCCATGGGCGGCGAGGCGGCACTGGGCGGCATGATGGAAAGCATGATGAAACAGGTGGCCGACAACGTGACGGGCTTGATCGCCCCGTGCGGGCACTACATCCCCGAAGAGGCGCCCGACTTTGTGGTCGAGCACTTGCTTGAGTTTCTGAAGTGAAGGAGCGGTTGGAGTGCAAGAGGCTGCGCAGCTTTCAGGCCGCGCAGCGGTGGTGATTAAGGGCTCCCGAACGCTACATCTACAAAGCCGACGAATGATATGGATTATTATTCGCCACACCTCTATCTTTACCCGCCCTATTACCTTCGATCATGCGATCAGCAGGATTGCTCATGTCAACACCTCGTACGCCAAACAAGACCGCGATGACCTCCCTATGGCTGCCGGTTTGCCTCGCAGCCAGCTTTTCCTCTGCGCCTGTCTATGCGCAAAACTCACTGGACACATCGCCACAAGAAGCGCAGTCCGCCGTAGTCGACGATGCGGCGGGCGCATCACTCGAGCTGGAGGAAACAGCAATCTCCGCCAGTGCCGATGCATCACGCGAAGGTTTGGTGCCTGAATTCGAGGGCGGGCAGGTAGCACGCGGGGGACGCGTGGGGATTCTTGGCAACAAGGATTACATGGAGACCCCGTTCACCTCCACGTCCTATACCAATCAGCTGATTCAAGATCAGCAGGCGCACAGCGTGGCGGACATCCTGCAGAACGATCCATCCGTGCGAATCGCTCGCGGCTTTGGCAACTTCCAGGAGCTTTACGTCGTACGAGGCTTCCCCCTCTACTCCGATGACATTGCCTACAACGGCTTGTACGGTCTGCTGCCGCGCCAGTACGTAGCCTCTGAGTTCATCGAGCGCGTCGAGGTCTTCCGAGGTGCCAATGCCTTTCTCAACGGCGCTGCACCTGGCGGAACGGGCATCGGTGGTGCAATCAACATCCTGCCCAAGCGCGCGCCAAACGATCCTCTCACCCGGCTGACCGTCGGCGCTGAGACAAACGGCTTCGGCACTGCCAGCGCAGATATCGCTCGACGCTTCGGCGAGGAAGACCGCTTTGGCGTGCGTTTGAACATGGCCAAACGCGATGGCGAGACGTCGGTGAAAGACCAGGATCGCACCCTGGACATGTTTGCTCTGGGGCTCGATTACCAGGGCGATCGCCTGCGCCTGTCTGCCGATATTGGCCATCAATACCACTTCATCGATAGACCACTGCCGAGCGTCACACCCACCGGTGGCATCCCCAGCGCCCCGGACGCCAAGGAAAACTACGGACAACCTTGGACTTACTCGAAAGAGAAACAGACGTTCGGCACCTTCCGTGCGGAATATGACCTGTCTGACGCCGTCACCACCTGGGCAGCCGCGGGCATGCGCAAAGGTGAGGAAAAGAACGTGCTGGCCAACCCGTCGTCGGATGCTAATGGCGTCACAACGGCCTCGCGCTTCGACAATTATCGTGAGGAAACCGTAACCACCGGCGAGGTGGGTATGCGTTTCAACCTGCAGACAGGCCCGGTATCCCATGAATGGGTCGTTTCAGGCGCCATGTACGACACTAAGGACAAGAACGCCTGGCAAGGCAACTTCAGTAGCCCTGTTGCTGGCAACCTCTACAACCCCTATGACGGTGCAAAACCAGAAAACAACTCCTTCAGCGGTTCGATGTCCGATCCCCATATTACCGGCCGGACGCATACGCAAAGCCTGGCGATCGCCGACACACTTGGCTTCTTCGATAACCAGTTGCTGGTCACCCTCGGGGCTCGTCGCCAAGGATTGGACGTAACTGCGTACGATTACAACAGTGGCAATCGAACCTCGAAGTACAAAGAGTACGAAACCACGCCTGTCGCGGGAGTCGTGTACCAGCTCAACGAGCAGGTATCGGTTTATGGTAACTACATCGAAGGTTTGACCGCAGGCGATACCGCCGGCTCAACCACTACCTTGCCCGACGGAACATCTGCACCGATCCTCAACGCAGGCGAAGCTCTGGCCCCTTACGTCGCAAAACAAACCGAGCTCGGCGTGAAATACGACGGCGGCTTCATCGGCGGCAGCATCGCAGTATTCCAGACCGAAAAACCGGTCGGCATTGTCGAAAACCAGATTTTCAAGGACGGTGGCGAGCAGCGTAACCGCGGCATCGAACTCTCGGTTTTCGGCGAACCTGCTCAAGGCGTCCGCCTGCTGGGCGGTCTCACGCTGTTGGATGCGGAGCTGACCAAGACCCAGGATGGAGCAAACGATGGCAACGAGCCGATCGGCGTGCCCAAAGTCCAGGCCAATATCGGCGGTGAGTGGGACGTACCGGGCTTCAACGGCCTGTCGCTCAACAGCCGCGTGACCTACACCGATAGCCAATACACCAACAACGCCAACAGCCTGGAAATTCCATCGTGGACCCGGCTGGATATCGGCGCACGTTATGGCTTCAAGCTCGACGAGCGCGACGTGACTCTACGAGCACGCCTGGACAACGTCACCGGCCGCGACTACTGGGCATCCACCGGCGGCTATCCAGGCTCCAATTACCTGACGCTCAGCGAACCACGCACGCTCTCGGTCAGCGCAACGGTCGACTTCTGATCCAGGAAAATCGCTGACGGTCGAACAAAAGAGCGGGACTGAACGTCCCGCTCTTTTTTTGCCTTGGCCAAGGCGCATCTCAGGCGCGCCTGACACATCGGCATTAGCCAATTTAGCGCTGACGCATCGCCTCGACCCGCGCAATCTCCTCCGGCTGCACGTAGTAGTCGGTGTCCTCGTCATAGCTGCGCACGATGAAGCAGGCGATGCTGGCCACGAAGGTCACGCCCACCAGCCACCAGATATGCCAGATCAGCGCGAAGCACATCAGGGTCATGAATGCCGAGGCGATCAGGCCGATGCCGGTGTTGCGTGGCATATGGATGGGGCGGAACTTGCTCGGTGCGGGTTGGCGGCCGTCGCGCTTCTGCTCGTGAAATTCGTCGATTCGATCGCCGCGCGGGGTGACGGCGAAGTTGTAGAACGGCGGTGGCGACGAGGTCGACCATTCCAGGGTGCGGGCATTCCACGGATCGCCGGTGTGGTCGGCCAGTTCCTTGCGCTTGATGATCGACACGGCGATCTGGATCAGCGTGCACAGAATGCCCAGACCGATCAGCACGGCGCCGACCACGGCCACGTACAGGTACGGTTCCCACTCGGGATTGGTGGTGGTGTTCAGGCGCCGGGTCATGCCCATGAAGCCCAGGATGTAGAGCGGCATGAAGGCCAGGTAGAAACCGACGATCCACAACCAGAACGATGCCTTGCCCCAGCCTTCGTGCAGCCGGAAACCGAACACTTTCGGGAACCAGTAGGTGATGCCCGCCATGTAGCCGAACACCGCGCCGCCGATGATCACGTTATGGAAGTGGGCGACCAGGAACAGGCTGTTGTGCAACAGGAAGTCCGCACCGGGCACGGCCAGCAGCACGCCGGTCATGCCGCCGATGGAGAAGGTGATGATGAAGCCCAGGGTCCACAGCACCGGCGTGGTGAATTCCAGGCGGCCACGGTACATGGTGAACAGCCAGGTGAAGATCTTCACCCCGGTGGGCACCGCGATGACCATGGTCATGATGCCGAAGAAGGCGTTGACGCTCGCCCCCGAGCCCATGGTGAAGAAGTGGTGCAGCCACACCACGAACGACAGCAGGGTGATCGCCACGGTAGCCCAGACCATCGAGTGATAGCCGAACAGACGCTTGCGGGCGAAGGTCGCGGTGACTTCGGAAAACACCCCGAAGGCCGGCAATATCAGCAGATAAACCTCGGGGTGGCCCCAGGCCCATACCAGGTTCACGTACATCATCGGGCTGCCGCCGGCGGTGTTGGTGAACAGGTGGAAATCCAGATAGCGGTCCAGCGTCAGCATCGCCAAGGCGACGGTGAGGATCGGGAACGCCGCGCAGATGATCACGCTGGTGCACAGGATGGTCCAGGTGAAGATCGGCATCTGGAACAGGCCCATGCCCGGCGCACGCATCTTGAGGATGGTGACCAGGAAGTTGACCCCGGTGAGCAGCGTGCCGAGCCCCGAGAGCTGCAGGCTCCAGATGAAGTAGTCGACGCCGACGCCGGGGCTGTACTCGATGCCCGACAGCGGCGGATAGGCGACCCAACCGGTCATGGCGAACTCGCCGACGAACAGCGAGATGTTGGTCAGCAGCACGCCGCCGACGAACAGCCAGAAGCTCAGCGAGTTGAGCAGTGGAAAGGCCACGTCGCGGGCGCCGATCTGCAGCGGCGTGACGATGTTCATCAGCCCGACCACCAAAGGCGTGGCGACGAAGAAGATCATGATCACGCCGTGGGCGGTGAAGATCTGGTCGTAGTGATGGGGCGGCAGGTAACCCTCGGCGCCGCCGGTGGCCACGGCCAGCTGGGTGCGCATCATGATGGCGTCGGCGAAGCCGCGAAGCAGCATGATCAGGGCGAAGATCACGTACATCACGCCGATCTTCTTGTGGTCGACCGAGGTCAGCCATTCGCGCCACAGCCAGCCCCACTTCTTGAAGTAGGTCAGCGCGGCGAACAGGCCCAGGCCGCCGAGCGCCACCAGGATCATGGTGACGACGAGAATGGGCTCGTGCAGGGGTATGGCGTCGAGAGTGAGTTTTCCGAGCATGTGTCGATACGGCGCCGGCTGGCGGCGCGCGGGCTCCTTGGGTCAGTGAGAATCAGAGGGATCGGCGACGGAACAGCGGCCGCGGCTCGATGACCGAACGGCTGTACTGCACGCTCATGCCGGCCAGGCCCTTGAGGGCGTCGTGCACGGACTTGTCCTCACGCACTGCGAAGCTGTCGAAACCGCACTGGCGCATATGGGCGAGCTGGTCGCGCAGTACGTCGCCGACCGCTCGCAGCTCGCCGCGCCAGCCCAGGCGAGTGCGCAGCAGGTAGGCCTGGCTGTAGCCGCGGCCGTCGCGAAAGCTGGGAAAATCGATGGCGATCAGGGGCAACACGGCAAGCCAGTCCTGTAAATCCAGGGGCTCGTCGTCGGGGCTCAGCAGCAGGCCATCGCAGCGGGTTTTCCCGCCAGCCTCCTGGCGCTCGCGCCAGCGCGCCAACGGCAGAATCAACGGCCCCTGCTCCGTGATTTCGCCATCACGGGATAGCACCCAGGGATCGTCACTGACGATGCGCGGCGCGCCGTCGCGCAGGCTGATCAGGTTGTTCATGCCGGCGCCTCCGCCTGGCGATACACCCGCGCCTTGAAGGGCTCGATGCCGACGCGCTGCACGGTGTCGATGAAGCGTTCGTCACCCTGGCGTTGTTCGTCGAACGTCTCGACCAGGCGCTCGATCACGTCCGGCACCTCGGCGGCGCTGAACGACGGGCCGATCACCTTGCCCAGCGCGCTGGCCTTGCCCTGGGCGCCGCCGATGGTCACCTGGTACCACTCGCTGCCGTTCTTGTCGACGCCGAGAATGCCGATGTTGCCGATGTGGTGGTGGCCGCAGGCATTCATGCAGCCGGAGATGTTCAGGCTGATTTCGCCCAGGGCGTGCAGCGCCTCGGCATCCTCGAAACGTTGCTGGATGGCCTGGGCGATGGGGATCGACTTGGCGTTGGCCAGGGCGCAGTAATCGCCGCCGGGGCAGGCGATCACGTCGGTGAGCAGGCCGATATTGGCGCTGCCCAGGCCGATCTCCAGCACCTGCTGCCAGAGTGCGTGCAGGTCGGCCTTGCGTACGTCGGGCAATACCAGATTCTGTTCATGGGCCACGCGGATTTCGCCGAAGCCGTAGCACTCGGCCAGCTCGGCGACGGCGTCCATCTGCGCCGAGGTCACGTCGCCGGGCGGCAGGCTGGCGCCTGGTTTGGTCGACAGCACCACGCTGACGTAGCCCGACACCTTGTGCGGCTGCACGTTACGCGACACCCAGCGGGCGAAGGCGGCATCGCCGGCCAGGGCGGTGCCGAAATCCAGATCGGTATCCGACAGCGCCGCATAGGCCGGCGGCGTGAAGGTGGCGGCAACACGCTGGTATTCGGCATCGGTCAGCTCGGCGGGGCCGTCCTTGATGTGCAGCCACTCGGCCTCGACTTCTCTGGCGAAAGCCTCGATGCCCAGCGCCTTGACCAGGATCTTGATGCGCGCCTTGTACTTGTTGTCGCGCCGACCGTGGCGGTTATAGACCCGCAGAATCGCCTCGACGTAAGACAGCAGGTGGCGCCACGGCAAGCCGTCGCGAATCACCTGGCTGAGGATCGGCGTGCGCCCCAGGCCGCCGCCGACCATCACCCGCGCCAGCAGCTCGCCGGCGGCATCGCGGTACAGGTACAGGCCGACGTCGTGCATCGGTACCGCGGCGCGATCCTCTCTGGCAGCGCACAGGGCGATCTTGAATTTGCGCGGCAGGAACAGGAATTCCGGGTTGACCGTCGACCATTGCCGGAGAATCTCGGCCAGCGGCCGCGGGTCGAGCAACTCATCGGCCGCCACACCGGCAAAGGCTTCGGTGGTGATATTGCGCACGCAGTTGCCCGAGGTCTGGATGGCGTGCATCTCCACCGCGGCCAGGCGTTCGAGAATGTCCGGCACCTGCTCAAGCTCGATCCAGTTGAACTGGATGTTCTGGCGCGTGGTGAAGTGGCCGTAATCGCGGTCGTAGTCACGGGCGATGGACGCCAGGGTGCGCAGCTGGCGGGCCGACAGCGTGCCGTAGGGAATCGCCACGCGCAGCATGTAGGCGTGCTTCTGCAGGTACAGGCCGTTCTGCAGGCGTAGCGGCAGGAACTCCTCCTCGCTCAGCTCGCCACTGAGGCGTCGCTGCACCTGGTCGCGAAACTGCGCGACCCGCTCGCGCACCAGCGCGTGGTCGTACTCGTCGTAGTGATACATGAGAGGCCCCTTGCGCCATGGAACGCGGCAGACAGGGCCGCCACTATGGGCAAGCAGGCAAAATCAAAACAGCCTCAGATAATTCACAAAAAACCATATCAGATGACTCTCCAAACACCCTGTTCAGCCCATCAATCTGAACAGGTTGGCCGCGGGGAAAGGCGGTAAGCGGCATTGCATCTGATATGTAACATTCATCGATTTCCATATCTGATATCATCTGTAACATCCTTGGGCGCCGCGCTGGCGTGGCACGCCCACATCCCTGCGCATCGGGTACGCCATGAAACGCTACGAGAAACTCGCCGATGAAATCGCCGCCCTGATCCGCACCGGCCTGCTGGCACCCGGTGAGAAGGTGCCCTCGGTGCGTCACGCCAGCCGCACCTATGGCGTCAGCGCCTCGACCGTTTTCCAGGCCTATTACCTGCTCGAGGATCGCGGGCTGATCCAGGCCCGGGCACGCTCCGGTTATTTCGTGCGCGAGCATGCCAGGCGGCCGCTGCACGAGCCGCAGTTGCGCGCGGGCGCCGCCCAGGCTACCGAGGTGGACGTCAGTGAGCTGGTGTTCTCGGTGCTCGGCTCGCTGAAGGATCCGCACACCGTGCCGTTCGGCTCGGCGTTCCCCAGCCCGGAGTTGTTTCCGCTGCCGCGCCTGGCCCGCTCCATGGCGCAGAGCGTGCGCGACATGCCGAGCCACGCAGTGATCGCCGACATGACCGAGGGCAACCCGGATCTACGTCGGCAGATCGCCCTGCGCTACATGCTCAGCGGCGTGCGCCTGCCGCTAGAAGAATTGGTGATCACCAACGGCGCCATGGAAGCCCTCAACCTGTGCCTGCAGTCGGTAACCGAACCGGGCGACCTGGTGGCCATCGAAAGTCCGGCGTTCTACGCCACCCTGCAGGTGCTGGAGCGGCTCAAGCTCAAGGCGGTGGAAATTCCCGTGCACCCGCGTGAAGGCATCGACCTGGACAGCCTGGCCGACAGCCTGCAGCGCTTGCCGATCAAGACCTGCTGGTTCATGAGCAGCCTGCAGAACCCGCTCGGCGCAAGCATGAGCGACGCCAAAAAGGCCGCGCTCTACGAACTGCTGCAGCGCCACCAGGTGCCGCTGATCGAAGACGACGTGTACGCCGAACTGCACTACGGCGCGCAGCCGCCGAAACCGGTGAAGAGCTTCGACCGCGAGGGCCTAGTGATGCATTGCGGCTCGTTTTCCAAATGCCTGGCGCCGGGTTACCGGGTCGGCTGGGTGGCGGGCGGGCGCCATGCCCAGCGCATCTCCCGGCTCAAGCTGATGACCACCATTTCACCGTCGGTGCCCGCCCAGGCGGCGCTGGCCGATTACCTGCAGCACGGCGGCTACGACCGCCATCTACGCAAGCTGCGCCACCAGTTGGAAAGCCAGCAGGGCTCGATGCTCGCCTCGGCCGCCCGGCACTTCCCGGCAGACACGCGAGTAACGAGGCCAAGCGGCGGCTACTTCCTGTGGTTCGAGTTCGCCGAGCGGGTCGACGCCCTGCAGCTATTCCGCCTGGCACTGGCCCAGGGCATCAGCCTGGCGCCTGGGCCGATCTTCTCGGCCACTCGCGGTTTCGGGCATTGCGCGCGGCTCAACCACGGCCACCCATGGACCGCCCAGAGCGAACAGGCAATGCAAACCCTGGGGCGAATCATCGATTCGTTCTGACGCGCGGGCGCCGCTGGGATGCGCACACCCGGACCAGTGAGCGCTACAGCATCAGAGCTGGTCGCCCTTGAGGCCGGCGTACAGGCGGGTCATTTCGTTGAGCTGGCGGAACATCGATTCGGCGTTCACCGCCACGATGGTCGGCACGAAGTCCTTGGAGGCGAAGGCCTTGGTCGCGAACTGCCAGCGCGCGTCGGTCTTGCGCAGGGCGGCGGCGATTTCCTCGTTGGGCGCGCCGGCGGCCTGCAGCTCTTTCATGATGGAATCGAACTCCTTCACCGATGCCTCGAAGTTGGCATCCAGATTCGGCGCCTGCACGCCCCAGGCGCGGGCCATGTAGAACATCGCGGTGCGCTGGGTGAGCACGCGGTTCCAGCCGCTGCGGTTGATCGAGTGGGAAGCGGCGTCGCCGTTGTGCTTCTCGAACAGATCGGTGACGTGCTGGGTCTGCTTGACCAGCTCCTCGGCCTTGGCCAGCACCGCCGGCGCCTGGGCCTTGTCCGGCTTGGCGGTGACCATGGCGCGGTAGGCCGTCCAGATCACCTCGACCTGGGCCAGGCCGGCCTGCACTTCGCTGTTGGTCGGGTGGGCCTTGAGCTTGGCGTGATGATCCTCGAACAGCGCGACGCTGGTGTTGAGCTGCTTGGTGGCTTCATCGACCTTCACGTCGGAGCCGATCATCATGTAGTCCTTGGCCATGATCTGCCCGAGGCTGCGCTGCAGGCCGGCCATGTTCATGGCCTCCAGGGGCGCCATTTCCGCCCAGCTGGCAGCGCTGACGAGCGTGAGGCCCAGCAGAAGGGTTTGCATGCAACGTTTGATCAACTCGGTGTCCTCATCCATGCGGATAGCGGGGCAAGTGAAGCCGACGTGCCAGGGCAGGAGGTGCTGCCTGAATTCCGACGCCAGCGATTCGCTCCAGTCTAATCCAAACACCCGCCCTTGACCTGTCGTCGCCCACCTTTAGCGGCGCCGGCAGTCGACGGATATGAAGATTGGTGAAGCGTGTCACATTGCCATCTGCGCTATGGGCCTAGTCGAGCATTTCGATACGCTCGCTGGCCGGCTGCGGCCGCCCGAACAGGTAGCCCTGGAAATGCGAACAGCCTTCGGCCTTGAGCTGCTCGAATTGCTCGTCGGTTTCCACCCCCTCGGCGGTGGTCTTGATCAGCAGGCTGCCGCTCATGCCGGTGATGGCCCGCACGATAGATAGCGCCTCGCGGCTCTTGCCCATGTCCTGCACGAAGGATTTGTCGATCTTGATGCGATCGAAGGAGAACGAGCGCAGGTAGCCCAGGGATGAATAGCCGGTGCCGAAATCGTCTAGCGCGATGTTCAAACCAAGGGCCTTGAGCGCCTTGAGCGTCTGGATGTTGCTCTCGCAATCGTCGAGCAGCACCGACTCAGTAATCTCCAGCTCCAGACGTTCTGGCTCGAGCCCCGAGTCTTCCAACGCCAGGCGCACGACGTTTACCAGGTCGCCGCTCTTGAACTGCACCGGCGACAGGTTGACCGCCACCGTCTGCGTGCCGGGCCAGCTCGCCGCTTCCTGGCAAGCCAGGTTCAACGCGCGGGCGCCGACCTCGTGGATCAGCCCGGTTTCCTCGGCGATGGGGATGAAATCCAGCGGCATGATCAGCCCCTTGCTGGGGTGCTGCCAACGCATCAAGGCCTCGTAACCCGAGATGCGTGTGCTGCTGTGATCGGTGATCGGCTGGTAATACAGCTGCAGCTGCCCCATGTGCAACGCGGTGCGCAGGTCCGTTTCCAGGGTGCGGCGCCGGCGCGCGGCGGCGTCCAGCTCGGGGTGGAAGTATTCGTAGCGGTTGCGGCCATTGCGCTTGGCTTCGTAGAGCGCCATGTCGGCATAGCGCATCAGTTGATCGGCCTGCTGGTGATCGTCCGGGCAGATGGCGATGCCGATGCTGACGCCGACCGAGAAACTGTGCCCATCGATCAGGAACGCCGGCGCCACTGCCGAGATCAGCCGCTGGGCGGTACGCCTGGCATCCTCGGCACTGTCCAGGCCATTGAGCACCACGGCGAATTCGTCGCCGCCGAGCCGGGCCAGGGTATCGCGCTCGCGCAGCACGGCCTTCAGGCGCAGGCCCAGGGCGCGCAGCAGGCGGTCGCCAAAGGCGTGGCCGAGGGCATCGTTGATGTTCTTGAAGTTGTCCAGGTCCAGGCACAGCACGCCGGTCAACCGGCCATTCTCGGCGCCTTCTTGCAGCGCCTCGTCGAGGCGCTCGGCGAACAGCGTGCGGTTGGGCAAGCCGGTCAGTGCGTCGTGGTGCGCCATGTGCTGGATCTGCGCATGGGCGGCGAGTTCGTCGGTCACGTCCTCGGCGATCAGCAGCAGGTAGCTGGCCTGGGGCTCGGCGCCGCTGCTCTGCAGCACCCGGGTGCGCAACATGCGCGGGCCCTGGGGCGTGTCCAGGCAGGTCTCGGACAGATGCAGGGCATCGCTGCGAATGCACTGATCGGCCTGCTGGGCGATGAACTGGGCGATGGCCGGCGTCAGGCACTGCTCGGCGCGGCGGCCGAGCATCTCGTGAGCATGGCAGCCGAAGAGTTTCTCGGCCTGCGGGTTGGCCAGCAGGATCTGCCGGCTCTGGGTGTCCTGCACGATCACGCTGGCCGGGATGTTGGCGATCACCGAGTCGAGAAAGCGCGACAATGTGGCCATTTCCTCGCTGTAGTTCTCTGCCAGTTCCTTTGCCTTGAGCACCTCCAGCTCGTTCTTGCGGCGCTCGGTGATGTCGCGGGTGATCTTGGCGAAACCGATCAGTTGCCCATCGTCATCATGGATGGCATCGATCACCACGCTGGTCCAGAACAGCGTGCCGTCCTTGCGCACGCGCATGCCCTCGGCCTCGAAACGGCCTTCGCTGCGGGCAGTCTCCAGGCCTCGGCCGGGCAGGCCGGCGGCACGGTCCTCGGCGGTATAGAACACCGAGAAATGCTGGCCGACGATTTCCGCGGCCAGGTAACCCTTGGCACGCTGGGCACCGGCATTCCAGTTGGTGACGATGCCTTCGGGGCTGAGCAGGTAGATGGCGTAGTCGACCACGCTCTGTACCAGCAGGCGGTACAGGGTGTCGGCATTGGGCTGAGTGGGCAGCATGGCAGTCTGAGTCCTGTGCACGCGCAGCTCGCGAGCGTCCCGGCTCGGAGGGTCATGCGCTGGCGGGGCATTCGGTCTGCTCAACGGAACGCGCGCTGAATGCCTTGGGCAACTGCGGGCGGGCGGGCTTGAGCCTGCCACTCGCAACGTCTTGCAGGAGAGTGTGCCGCACCAGATGGCACGGTGCCAGTAATTTGTGACCGAGCGGTCAGCATTTGCCGATAGAGAGGAGCAACGATGCGCCCACCTGCTAAGCAGATGGGCGCACATGCGGCTCAGGACGCTTTGTTGGCCTGGGCGTTGGCCTTGCGCTTGGCCCGGCGGGACAGCATGTTCAGGCCCTCGATGACCGCCGAGAACGCCATCGCCGCGTACAGGTAACCCTTCGGCACGTGGGCGCCGAAGCCTTCGGCGATCAGCGTCATGCCGATCATGATCAGGAAGCCCAGCGCCAGCATCACCACGGTCGGGTTGTTGTTGATGAAGCGCGCCAGGGGGTCGGCCGCCAGCAGCATCACGGTCACGGCAGCGACCACGGCGACGACCATGATCGGCACATGGGGCGTCATGCCCACCGCGGTGATGATGCTGTCCACCGAGAACACCAGGTCGAGCAGCAGGATCTGCACGATCACCGCGCCGAAGCCGACGGTGGCGGCGCGGCCGACGAACATGTCGCCCTCGGGCTCGGGGTCGACGGCGTGGTGGATTTCCTTGGTGGCCTTCCACAGCAGGAACAGGCCGCCGGCGATCAGGATGATGTCCTTCCAGGAGAACGCCTGGCCGAACAGCTCGATCACCGGGTCGACCAGCTTGACGATCCACGCCACGGTGCCCAGCAGCGCCAGGCGCAGGATCAGCGCAGCGCCGATACCCAGGCGGCGCGCCTTGGCACGCTGATGCTCGGGCAGCTTGTTGGTGAGGATGGAGATGAAGATCAGGTTGTCGATGCCCAGTACCACTTCCATGACCACCAGGGTGGCCAGGGCGATCCAGGCAGCGGGGTCGCTCGTCAATTGCAGGATATAGTCCACGATCACGCACTTTATGGCTGAACAGAAAGCGCATTCTGTGCTTTTGCCATGACGGCGAATATGACAATTTACGACAAATTATTTCTTCACTGTTACATTCCTGAAGCGCCCTGAAATCGGGCACTGGCGGCGAATCAGGCGAGTGAAATTCCGGGTGAACCGGCGCCTCGACAAGGCGATCCATTGCGATCGCCCCGCGCCCCTCCGCACGGCCTCACTGGCGCGCCAGCAATACCACCACCATCAAGCCCAGTATCAGGCAGCCGAGCTGCCAGAACAGCAGCGGGTTGCGCTCCAGCAGCGGCACCCGGCCGCGGCTGAGCAACGCCTGGCCGGGGTGGCGCAGCGCATGGGCGAATTCGTCCGGGTCGGCGTAGCGCTTGAGCGGGTCCGGGTGGCAGGCCTTGCGCAGCACGGCGTCGAGCCACAGCGGCAGCGCTTGACCTTGGGCGATGGGCGCGTAGCGCAACCGGCCCTGGGCACTGCGGGTGCGGGCCCGCGCCATGCCGGCGCCGTAGGGCAGCCGGCCACCGAGCATCTGGTAGGCGATCACCGCCAGGGAGAATACGTCCGAGCGCACCGTACCGGGTTCGCCCAGCCAGTACTCGGGCGCGCTGTACTGGGCGGTGCCCAGGATCGGCTCATCCCTTTGCCGGCTGTCGACCTCCTGCAATCCGGCCACGCGAGTGGCACCGAAGTCGATGATCTTTACCGTGCCGGTGGCATCGATCATCAGATTGGCCGGGCGCAGGTCCTGATGCAGCATTTCCAGGCGATGGAAGGCGCGCAGGCCGCGGGCGATCTGCTCGACGATGCCGCGCACGGTTTCCAGCTCAGGCCGTGGGTGGTCGATCATCCATTGCGCCAGGGTCTGGCCTTCGATGAACTCGCTGACCGCGTACAGATAGTTGCGCTTGCGCGTCGGTGCACAGGCCTTGAGCACGTGGGGACTGTCGATACGCCGGGCGATCCACTCCTCCATGAGAAAGCGCTCGAGGTAGCCGGCATCGTGCTGTAGGTCCAGCGCCGGAGTCTTGAGCACCACGGTGGCGCCGCTGCCCTCGTCGGTGGCCAGGTACACGTGGCTGCGGGCGCTGACGTGCAGCGGGCGGACGATGCGGTAGCCATCGAACGCCTGACGCGCCTCCAGCACGGGCGGGCATGGCAGCTCGCCGAGCTTGTGCTGCAACTCGTCGGCCTCGGCACGCGGCAGGCCGTCGACGCGCACCAGTTGCAGGGTCAGGTTGTCGTCGCTGCCATTGGCCAGGGCCTGCTCGACGATAGCCTGGGCGGCCTGCTGCAGGTCGCCGGCGTGCTCGCCGATGCAGCGCTGCATGGCGCGCCCCTCGACGAATTCATAAACGCCGTCGGTGGCCAGCAGGAACAGGTCACCGGCCTCCACGGCCAGTGCCTGGTAGTCGATTTCCAGTTGCGGCCCGATGCCCAGGGCGCGGCTCAGGTAACTCTTGCCCTCGCCGACCCACACGCGATGATCGCGGGTCAGCGGTTCCAGATCGACGCCGCGCAGGCGATAGATGCGCGTATCGCCGACATGGAACAGGTGCGCCGTGGTGGACTTGAGCACCACGGCGCTGAAGGTGCACACGTAGCCGCGGTCCATGTCGTAACGATGCTGGCCGCGCCGCGTCTGGGCGTGCAGCCAGGCATTGGTGGCGCTGAGCACGCCGGTCACCGAGGTCTTCACCGACCAGGCGTCGCTGGTGCTGAAGTAGTCGGAGAGAAACGCCGCCACCGCCGTTTCACTGGCGATATGGCTGACGTCGCTGCTGCTGATGCCGTCGGCCAGGGCGATGGCGATGCCCTTGCTGCTCAGTTGCGGCTCGAGGGGCACGTACAGGCCATGGAAATCCTGGTTGCGCGGCTTGCGGCCCTTGTCCGAATACTGGCCGACGCTGACCTGCAGCTGGTTCTTCCTGCCCGTCCACAGGTGTTCGGCAACGGCCATCTCAGTTGTAGCTGCGCTTGGCGCCGGTCTTCACGTGGGTGGTGTACAGAGTCAGGCCGGTGAAGGCCAGGCCGCCGACCAGGTTGCCCAGCGCGGTGGGGATCTCGTTCCAGATCATGTAGTCCATCACCGAGAAATCGCCGCCCAGGATGATGCCCGAGGGGAACAGGAACATGTTCACCACCGAGTGCTCGAAGCCCATGAAGAAGAACAGCATGATGGGCATCCACATGGCGATGGTCTTGCCGCTGACGGTGGTGGAGATCATCGCGCCGACCACGCCCATCGACACCATCCAGTTGCACAGCACGCCACGCAGGAAGATGGTAGCCCAGCCCGCCGCGCCATACTCGGCATAGCCCAGGGTGCGGTCTTCGCCGATGTGCGAGATCTTTTCGCCGATCAGCCCCGGGTCCTTGGAAAAGCCGTAGGTGAACACGAAGGCCATCATGAAGGCCACGGTCAGGGCACCGGCGAAGTTGCCGATAAACACCAGGCCCCAGTTGCGCAGGATACCGCCCACGGTGACGCCCGGGCGACGGTCGAGCAGCGCCAGCGGGGTGAGCATGAATACCCCGGTGAGGAGGTCGAAGCCCATCAGGTAAAGCATCACGAAGCCGACCGGGAACAGCACGGCGCCGAGCAACGGCGAGCCGGTGCCGACGCTCACGGCGATGGCGAATACCGCCGCCAGGGACAGGATGGCACCGGCCATGAAGGCGCGGATCAGGGTATCGCGGGTCGACATGAAGATCTTCGACTCACCGGCATCCACCATCTTGGTGACGAATTCGGCAGGAACCAGGTAGGACATGCTGACGCTCTCTCAAATGAACCAGACAGGTTGGAAAAACGACGACGGGTACTAACCAGCCGCCAGACACGCTCAGGCCGCCAGGCCGATTTCCACGGTGTCGCCATTGAGGCGCACCGGCCACACGCGCAGGCGCTGCTCCGGGTACTCCAGGCAGGTGCCGTCACGCAGGCGGAAGTGCTGCTTGTAGAGCGGCGAGGCGATCACCAGATCGCCCTTGATCTGGCCGATCAGGCCGCGGCCGATCACGTTGGCGCCGGATTTCGGGTCGCGGTTCTCCACGGCGAACAGCTGCTCGCCGGCTTCGCTGTGGGGCAGATGGAACAGGGCGATCTGCGCCCCGTCGAGCCAGGCCACCACGCCGGAGTTGGCGACCAGGTCGGCGCTGCGGCACAGCGGTTGCCATTCGGTGGCGGGAAGCGATTGGGCACGCACGGCGTTGGGCTGGCTCATCAGAGCACCTCCTCGGTAACGGGAATCAGATGGAGTTCGCTGGCGGTAATCGGTCGACGCTGACCGCGCTCTTTGACGAAATGGATGTCCGGGTCGGGGCGCCGGTCGTTGACGAAGGTGCGGAAGCGCTTGAGCTTCTCCGGGTCCTTGAGGGCGCCCGCCCATTCGCATTCGTAGCGGTCGACCACCAGTTGCATCTGCGCCTCCAGCTCGGCGGCCAGGTTGAGGCTGTCGTCGAGGATCACCGCCTTGAGGTAATCCAGGCCGCCCTCCAGCGACTCGCGCCATACCGAGGTGCGCTGCAGCTTGTCGGCAGTGCGGATGTAGAACATCAGCACGCGGTCGATGGTGCGGATCAGCGCCTCGTCGTCCAGGTCGGTGGCGAACAGCTCGGCGTGCCGCGGGCGCATGCCGCCGTTGCCGCACACGTAGAGGTTCCAGCCCTTGTCGGTGGCGATCACGCCGATGTCCTTGCTCTGCGCTTCGGCGCACTCGCGGGTGCAGCCGCTGACCGCGAACTTGATCTTGTGCGGCGCGCGCAGGCCCTTGTAGCGGTCCTCCAGGCGCAGCGCCATGCCGACGCTGTCCTGTACGCCGTAGCGGCACCAGGTGCTGCCCACGCAGGACTTCACGGTGCGCAGCGACTTGCCGTAGGCGTGACCGGTTTCGAAGCCGGCGGCGATCAATTCGCCCCAGATGTCCGGCAGCTCATGCAATTGCGCGCCGAACAGGTCGATGCGCTGGCCGCCGGTGATCTTGGTGTAGAGGTCGTATTTCTTCGCCACGGCGCCGATGGCCAGCAGGCCGTCCGGGGTGATCTCGCCGCCGGGAATACGCGGCACCACCGAATAGGTACCGTTCTTCTGCATGTTGGCCATGAAGGTGTCGTTGGTGTCCTGCAGCGGAATCAGCGCCGGGTCGGTGATCGGCTGGTTCCAGCACGAGGCGAGGATCGAGCCTACCGCCGGCTTGCAGATGTCGCAGCCGGTGTGGCCGCGGCCATGCTTGGCCAGCAGTTCATCGAAACTGAGCACACCCTCCACGCGGACGATGGCGTACAGCTCCTGGCGGGTGTGGGCGAAGTGCTCGCAGAGGCTCTTGTCGACCGCCACGCCGCGGGCGCTCAGCTCGTGCTCGAAGACCTGCTTGAGCAGCGCGCTGCAGCCGCCGCAACCGCTGCCGGCCTTGGTGATGGCCTTGAGCTCGCCGAGGTCGGTGATGCCCGCGTCGACTTGGCAGCACACCGCACCCTTGCTGACGTTGTGGCAGGAGCAAATGGTCGCGGTATCCGGCAACGCATCGGCGCCCAGGGTCGGCGCACCGTCGGACAACGGCAGGATCAGGCTCGACGGATCGGCCGGCAGCTTGATGCCGTTCTGAGCGTACTGCAGCAGGGTGTCGTAATAGCTGTTGTCGCCGACCAGCACGGCGCCGATGACCCGCTGGCCATCCGCCGAGACCACCAGGCGGCGGTAGCTGGCGTTGGCTTCGTCGATGTAGCGGTAGCTCCTGGCGCCCGGCGTGGCCCCGTGGGCATCGCCGATGGAGCCGACATCGACGCCAAGCAGCTTGAGCTTGGTCGACATATCGGCGCCGGTGAACAGTTCATGGGGCTCACCGGCCAGTTGCGCGGCCACGGCGCGAGCCATGCTGTAGCCGGGCGCCACCAGGCCGAATACCGTGCCGTTCCAGGACGCGCATTCGCCGATGGCATGGATCGCCGGGTCGCTGGTGCGGCAGTCGTTGTCGACCACCACGCCGCCGCGCGGGGCGATGTCCAGGCCGGCGGCGCGGCCCAGGGCGTCTTGGGGGCGAATGCCGGCGGAGAACACGATCAGGTCGGTCTCCAGATACTCACCGTCATTGAAATTCATACGGTAGGCGTATTCCTCACCGATGACGATTTCCTGGGTGGCGCGTGACAGATGCACGCCCACGCCCAACGCCTCGATACGCGCCCGCAGTGCGTCGCCACCGTCAACATCCAGCTGTACCGGCATCAGGCGTGGCGCGAACTCCACCACATGAGCTTCCAGGCCAAGGGATTTCAGCGCATTGGCCGCCTCCAGGCCGAGCAAGCCGCCGCCGACCACCACACCGCGGCGCGCGCCCGCAGCGGCGGCGCGGATGCCGTCGAGATCGTCCAGGGTGCGGTAGACCAGGCGCGAGTTACCTTCGGCACCGGGGATCGGCGGCACGAACGGATAGGACCCGGTGGCCAGCACCAGACGGTCGTAGCCACGACGCCCCTGGCTGGTGACCACTTCGCGCTTCTGCCGGTCGATATCCAGCACCGGCTCGTCGAGGTGCAGGTGCACGCCGTTGCGGGCATAGAGATCGGCCTCGCCGAGGGCCAGGGCTTCGGCGTCCTTGCCGGAGAAGTATTCGGACAGGTGCACGCGGTCATAGGCGCGCTGCGGCTCTTCGCCGTAGACGTGCACCTGATAACGGTGCAGCGCGCCACTGGCGATCAACTGCTCGATACAGTGGTGGCCGACCATGCCGTTGCCGATGACGATCAGGGTCTCGCGCTTGATCGATGTGACGATGGAATTCATAGCCTGCCCTCTGTCTGCTGCGCTAACACGGTTTTCTGCAACGCAAAAAAAAGACGCCTGGAGCTGTTGTCAGCTTCAGGCGTCTTTGCCTTGGATTCAGTTATGTGAGGTGAGCATGGCGGCCCACCGGCCCCATCGTTGATGGGTGCACAAGCTCGATAGCAGGTTGCATGCCAGGGCGTAGAAAGTACCAGGAAGGCCAGTGAACACAGGCTTTTCGGGCTGGCGCAGGTTGGATTTGCTGGCGAAAAATACGAACCAAGATGAAGCAGCCAGCCCTGGAAACTCACCATATCGGGGCAAATAATGGGTCAATTAGCGCAGATAAAAGCCGTCACGGGCTGATGGGGTTCACCTACAACCCGCCCTAACTGAGCTCCCACATAGGTATGCCGACAGCATCGACCCGGCTTACGCCTGGTTAGCGCCCACGCGGCCTTGTGTCGCAGCAACTGCCCCGCAGGCGCGCAACATCCGCCAGGCGCAACCGCCACTTACAGCACGCCCCATGGCAGGGATCGCTGGCTCCGTTATCATGGCGCGATCAATGCCCCACGAGATGCCCATGCCACGTCTTATCTGCCTGCTGCTGTTGCTCGTCGTCCTGCCTGCCGGCGCCGGGGTTTTCGACAGCCGCCCGAATGCCGCGCCGCTCGGCCAGGCACTGAACAACAGCGACGACTTCCTGCCGGTACGCGAGGCCTTCAAGCTCAGCCTGGTCAGCAGCTCACCGACGTCTGCGAAAGTGCGCTTCGTCGCGGCCGAGGGCTATTACCTGTACCGCCACCAGTTCAAGTTCAAGATCGAACCAGCCACGCTGGCCGGCGCGCCCGTCGAGGTGCCGGAAGGCCTGCACAAGAACGATCAGTACTTCGGCGACGTGCAGGTATTCTACGAAGTGCTGGATGTCGACATCCCGCTGAACAACCCGGACGACAAGCCGCTCAACCTCGCCGTCACCTATCAGGGCTGCGCCGACAAGGGCCTGTGCTATCCACCGGAAACCGAGACGCTGGCGATCAACGGTGGCGTTGTCGCCCAGGCCGAAGGTGCAAGCACGCCAGCCATCGGCAAAACCACCTGGAGCTGGGCCGACCTGGCGCTGATGTTCGCCGCCGGCCTGACGCTGACCTTCACGCCCTGCGTGCTGCCGATGCTGCCGATTCTCTCCGGTGTGGTGCTGCGCGGCCGGCCGAGCAAGAGCCGCGGCCTGGTGCTGTCACTGGCCTACGTGCTGCCCATGGCGGCCTGCTACGCGGCGCTCGGCGCGCTGATGGGGTTGTTCGGTGCCAAGCTCAACCTGCAGGCCATGCTGCAGTCGCCGTGGATTCTGGTGCCTTTCGCGCTGTTCTTCGCGCTGTTCGCAGTGGCCATGTTCGGCGTTTTCGAACTGCGCCTGCCTGCATTCATTCGTGAACGCCTGGATCGCAAGGCCGCGCAGACCCAGGGCGGCACCATCGCCGGCGCGGCGACGCTGGGCGTGCTGTCCAGCCTGATCGTTTCGCCGTGCATCACCGCGCCGTTCACGGCGCTGCTTCTCTATATCAGCAGTACCGGCGATGCCGCCGGCGGTGCCCTGCAGCTGTTCGCCCTCGGCCTGGGCATGGGTACGCCGCTGGTGATCTTCGCCGCAGGCGGCGGCGCCCTGCTGCCCAAGTCCGGCACCTGGATGGTCGCCGTGCGCAACGCCTTTGGGGTGATGCTGCTGGGCGTCTCGGTATGGCTGCTAGAGCGTGTGCTACCGGGGCAAATTTCCCTGGCGCTGTGGGGGCTGCTGGCCGCTGGCGTCGCGCTGTTCCTCGGCGCCCTGGAATTCACCACGAAGGATGCGCGCGGCAAGCTCGCCCAATTGCTCGGGCTGGCACTGCTGGTCTACGCACTGGCGGCCTGGACAGGCGCTCTAAGGGGCAACGACGATCCATTGCAGCCCCTCGCCGGCGGTATCGCCAGCACCTCATCGGAATCCGCTGGCAGCTGGCAGACGGTCAGAACGCCCGCCGAGCTGGACGCCGCGCTGGCCCAGGCCAAGAGCAGCGGCCAGCCGCTATTGCTCGACTGGTACGCCGACTGGTGCATCAGCTGCAAGAAGATCGAGCGCGAAGTGTTCCATTCCCCGCAGATCGGCCCGCAACTGACCGACTATCACCTGCTGCGCTTCGACATGACTGACAGCACCGCCGCCCAGCGCGCGCTGCTGGATCGCTACGGCCTGTTCGGGCCACCGGCGATCCAGCTGTTCGCCGCCAACGGGCAGGAAATGCAGGAATTGCGGGTAGTCGGGGAAATCGATGCCTCCGGCTTTTCCGAGCGACTGGAAAGCGCGCGAGAACGATTTTAGGCAATTCGGTCACATATTCGGCCAACCCTGCACGGATCGTGCTGACTACTCCCAAAAACTGGACAGCCCTACGGCACTTCTGGCAGAGTCCGCGCAGCTAAAAAGAAGGAAGCCCGGATCATGTCGACCCTGCTGGTTTTGCACGGCCCCAATTTGAACCTGCTCGGCACCCGAGAGCCTGGCACCTATGGCGCCACCACGCTGGAACAGATCAACCTCGACCTGGAACAGCGCGCCCGTGAAGCCGGCCATCATCTGCTGCACCTGCAGAGCAACGCCGAGTACGAACTGATCGAGCGCATCCACGCCGCCCGCGGCGAAGGCGTCGACTTCATCATCATCAACCCGGCAGCCTTCACCCACACCAGCGTCGCATTACGTGACGCATTGCTGGCGGTGAGCATCCCATTCATCGAAGTGCACCTGTCCAACGTGCACAAGCGTGAGCCTTTCCGGCATCACTCCTACTTCTCCGACGTGGCGGTAGGCGTGATCTGCGGTCTCGGCGCCAGCGGTTATCGGCTGGCCCTCGACGCGGCCCTGGAAAACCTGGCGAGCAAAAACACCTGAAACCGACGCCTAGACAGATCATGTGAAAGCGTCGCGAGCGACGGTCAGGCAAGGCAAAAAACGGCGAAACAGCGCAGTTTACGAGTTGTAAATGAGCATTTTGAGCCGGTTTTTAACGCAGCATGACCGAGCGCAGTAGCTTTCACACGATCTGTTCAAGCGGCGGTTCATTCGCAAACTTGAACGACCCTGACCAGACTGGGAGTTGAACACCTATGGATATTCGCAAAGTCAAAAAACTGATCGAGCTGCTGGAAGAGTCCGGCATCGACGAGCTGGAAATCAAAGAGGGCGAAGAGTCCGTACGCATCAGCCGTCATGGCAAGCAACCGGCTTACGCCCAACCGACCTACGCACCGGCGCCTGCTCCGGTCGCTGCCGCCGCTGCTCCAGTAGCCGCTGCCGCTGAAGCTGCTCCGGCCGCTGCCAAGCTGAACGGCACCGTGGTGCGCTCGCCAATGGTCGGTACCTTCTACCGCGCCGCTTCGCCAACTTCGGCCAACTTCGTTGAAGTCGGTTCGACTGTGAAGAAAGGCGACATCCTCTGCATCGTCGAAGCGATGAAGATGATGAACCACATCGAGGCCGAAACCAGCGGCACGATCGAATCCATCCTGGGCGAGAACGGCCAGCCGGTGGAATACGATCAACCGCTGTTCACCATCGTCTGATGCACGGGGAACCCGTAATGCAGAAGCTGGAAAAAGTTCTGATCGCCAACCGCGGCGAGATCGCCCTGCGCATCCTGCGCGCCTGCAAGGAGCTGGGCATCAAGACCGTGGCCGTGCACTCCACTGCCGACCGCGAGCTGATGCACCTGGCCCTGGCTGACGAGTCGGTATGCATCGGCCCGGCGCCGGGCAACCTGTCGTACCTGAACATCCCGGCCATCATCAGCGCCGCGGAAGTCACCGGTGCCACCGCCATCCACCCCGGCTACGGCTTCCTCGCGGAAAACGCCGACTTCGCCGAACAGGTGGAAAACTCCGGGTTCGCCTTCATCGGCCCGAAAGCCGACACCATCCGCCTGATGGGCGACAAGGTGTCTGCCAAGGACGCCATGATCAAGGCCGGCGTACCGGTGGTTCCAGGCTCCGACGGCCCGCTGCCGGAAGACGAAGCACAAGCCCTGCGCATCGCCCGTGAAGTCGGCTACCCGGTGATCATCAAGGCCGCCGGTGGCGGTGGTGGTCGCGGCATGCGCGTGGTGTGGAAGGAAGAAGACCTGATCAAGTCGGCCAAGCTGACCCGCACCGAAGCCGGTGCCGCGTTCGGCAACCCGATGGTCTACCTGGAGAAGTTCCTCGGCAACCCGCGCCACGTGGAAGTCCAGGTGCTGTCCGACGGCCAGGGCAACGCCATCCACCTGTACGATCGCGACTGCTCGCTGCAGCGCCGTCACCAGAAGGTCCTGGAAGAAGCCCCGGCCCCACTGATCGACGAGAAGGCCCGCGCCGAAGTGCTGCAGCGCTGCGTCGATGCCTGCATCGAGATCGGCTACCGCGGCGCCGGTACCTTCGAGTTCCTCTATGAAGACGGTCGTTTCTACTTCATCGAGATGAACACCCGCGTCCAGGTCGAGCACCCGGTCACCGAAATGGTCACCGGCATCGACATCGTCAAGGAGATGCTCAGCATCGCCGCGGGCAACAAGCTGTCGTACAAGCAGTCGGACATCAAGCTCCTGGGCCACGCTCTGGAGTGCCGCATCAACGCCGAAGACCCGGACAACTTCATGCCCTGCCCCGGCAAGGTGAAGCACTTCCACGCTCCGGGCGGCTTCGGTGTACGCGTCGACTCGCACCTGTACAGCGGTTACTCGGTACCGCCGAACTACGACTCGCTGATCGGCAAGCTGATCACCTATGGCGTGACCCGCGACGAGGCCCTGGCCCGTATGCGCAACGCCCTGGACGAGATCGTCGTCGACGGCATCAAGACCAACGTGCCGCTGCACCGCGACCTGGTTCGCGACAAGGGTTTCTGCCAGGGTGGGATCAACATCCACTACCTGGAAAAGAAACTGGGCATGGACAAGCACTGAATCGAGCGGCCGGCTGCAAGCTTCAAGCGGCAAGCTGTACGATATGCGACTCAAGGGAGCGGCTTCGGCCGCTCTTTTCTTTTCCTGCAGCTTGAGGCGTGAAGCTTGAAGCTGCTCCCGAAGGGAGCCCCCCATGCCCTGGCTACAACTGCGCCTCGCCATCACGCCCGAGCAGGCGCCCACTTATGAAGACGCCCTGCTGGAAGTCGGCGCGGTGTCCGTCACCTTCATGGACGCCGAAGACCAGCCGATCTTCGAGCCCGACCTGGGCACCACGCCGCTGTGGAGCCACACCCATCTGCTCGCCCTGTTCGAGGCCGATACCGACGCCGACGCGCTGGTCGCCCACCTGCAGCTGCTGACCGACGGTAACTTGCCTGAGCACCAGATCGAGCACATCGAAGACCAGGACTGGGAGCGCAGCTGGATGGACGGCTTCGCGCCGATGCGTTTCGGCCAGCGCCTGTGGATCGTGCCGAGCTGGCACGAAGCACCTGAGCCGGATGCCGTGAACCTGCTGCTCGACCCGGGCCTGGCGTTCGGCACCGGCACCCACCCGACCACCTCGCTGTGCCTGCAGTGGCTCGACGCCCAGCCGCTGGAAGGCTGCAGCGTGCTGGATTTCGGTTGCGGCTCGGGCATCCTGGCCATCGCCGCCCTGCTGCTCGGCGCGCCACGGGCGGTCGGCACCGACATCGACCCGCAGGCCCTGGAAGCCTCGCGCGACAACGCGCAGCGCAACGGCATCGCCGACGAGCGCTTTCCAGTCTACCTGCCCGCCGACCTGCCCCAGGATCAGGCGGACGTGGTGGTCGCCAACATCCTTGCCGGCCCGCTGGTCAGCCTGGCGCCGCAGATCACCAGCCTGGTCAAGCACGGCGGGCGGCTGGCGCTGTCGGGCATCCTCGCCGAACAGGCCGACGAAGTACGCGCTGCCTACGCCGCCGACTTCGCGCTCGACCCGACCGCCGTTCAGGACGGCTGGGTGCGCATCAGCGGCGTTCGCCGTTAAGCAGAGGCCCGCGCCGTGTCCGCGCTCGGGCACGGCACTTAATGCAGCTTTTGCAATCTGTTGGGTTAGACTATTGCCCCGTTTTTGCCGCCCTGCGGCCGTCGGATGACGCATGACCGAAAGCTTCGTGACCCAATGCCCGAACTGCAGCACCAGTTTCCGCGTGAACCTGGCCCAGCTTGCCGTCGCCCAGGGCTCGGTACGCTGCGGCGCCTGCCTGCAGGTATTCAATGCCGCGCGCCAATTGCGCGAGCAGGGTCATCACATTCCGGACATGCGCGCCGCGGCGCCAGCCGCAACGCCCAAGCCCCCAGCACCAGCACCAGCACCAGCTCCGAATATGGAAGCCGTACCGCCTGCCGCTGCCAAGCCGCGCGGCAAGGCCGACGACGGCACCCTGTGGATTCATGACGACCTGGATCTCGATGATCTGGATCTCGACGAGGAGCTGGCCAAGCTCGAAGCCCAGGAACAGCAGCTGTCGCGCCAGTTCCTCGAACTCGACCTGCCGACCCGGCAGACGCCGCGCTTCGACGATCAGGACGATGACGAGCCCGCTGAAGACGAGCGCTGGGCCGAAGCGCTGCTGCGCGACGACCCGCCGGTCAGCAAGCTGGAGCTCGAGCCCATCGGCGAGCCTGAAGCGCCGAGCATCGATTTCGGCCAGCCGCCACCCGCCAAGACGCCGGAAAGCGTGCCGCCGATCCCCAAGACGCCGCGCCTGCGCGATGTGCTCGCCACACCCAAGCCCGCCGCACCGGCCCGCGAGGAGCCGGAGCCCGAGTTGGAGCCGACCTTCAGCCTCAGCGCTGAACGCGACGACGAGCCGGAGCCCGCCCCACTCGATGACCGCGACGACGATGAGCCCGAGGCGCCAGCACCTGCCGCCAAGGGCGCGAAAGCCCGGCCGCGCAGCGAGCCCAACCTGCGCGGCGAAGCGCTGTTCGAGCTCGAAGAGGAACCGCTGCAGCTCGACTGGCGCCCACCGCGCAAGCCCTGGGGCCGCTGGATCGCCTGGGGCCTGCTCAATCTCGTGGCAGTTACCGCGCTGGCCGGGCAATACGTGATCTATCACTACGCCGAACTGGCCCGCCAGGATCAGTACCGGCCCTGGTTCGAACAGCTCTGCCCGACCCTCGGCTGCACCCTGCCCTCCAAGGTCGACATCGACCAGATCAAGAGCAGCAACCTGGTGGTACGCAGCCACCCTGAGTTCAGCGGCGCTCTGGTCGTGGATGCGATCCTCTACAATCGTGCGCCTTTCTCGCAGCCATTTCCGCTACTGGAGATGCGTTTCGCGGACATCAACGGCCAGCTGATCGCCAGTCGTCGCTTCAAGCCCAGCGAATACCTGGCAGGTGAGCTGGCCGGCCAGGCGGAAATGCCGCCGCAGACACCGATCCATATCGCCCTGGATATCCTCGATCCCGGCGCCCGGGCGGTGAACTACAGCCTCAACTTCCACTCGCCGGAGTGATGCTGCGCAACCGATAGACGGCCGCGTAGCGCAGGCCGTCTGCATCGCGGCCGCCCGCCAGCGCGACCGGGCACCGCACCCCAGCTGTTCAGATTTTGTTCAAAACCACCTTTATCCGGTCATTCAGAGCGGGTATGATCTCCCCCCTTTTCGCACTCTCCTACTGGTCTCAACAGCACGTCTCTTGAGCAGGGAAGCCCTATGTCGGCGCTAAGCATCGGCCCCTATACATTGCCCAATCGACTGATCCTGGCCCCCATGGCCGGCGTCACCGATCAGCCATTCCGGCAACTGTGCCGGCGCCTCGGCGCCGGCATGGTGGTCTCGGAGATGGTCACCAGCGATGTACGCCTGTGGAATACGCGCAAGTCGAGCCTGCGCATGATCCACAGCGGCGATCCGGAGCCACGCTCCGTGCAGATCGCCGGTGGCGACCCGCAGATGCTCGCCGAGGCAGCCCGCGCCAATGTGCAGTTGGGCGCCCAGATCATCGACATCAACATGGGCTGCCCGGCCAAGAAGGTGTGCAACAAGGCCGCTGGCTCCGCCTTGCTCAAGGATCAGCCGCTGGTGCAAGCGATTCTCGAAGCGGTGGTCGCCGCCGTGGACGTCCCTGTCACCCTGAAGATTCGTACCGGCTGGGACCGCCAGAACAAGAATGGCGTAGAGGTGGCGCGGATTGCCGAGCAGTGCGGGATCGTCGCCCTGGCCGTGCATGGGCGTACCCGCGCCGACCTGTACACCGGCGAGGCCGAGTACGACACCATCGCCGCGATCAAGCAGGCCGTATCGATTCCGGTACTGGCCAATGGCGACATCGATTCACCGGAAAAGGCCGCCCATGTGCTGGCCGCCACCGGTGCCGATGGCCTGCTGATCGGCCGGGCGGCCCAGGGCCGTCCGTGGATTTTCAGAGAAATTGAGCATTACCTGCGCACCGGAGCCCATTGCCCGGCCCCTGCGCTGGCCGAGATCGAACGCATTCTGCTCGAGCACCTGGCCGCCCTGCACGCCTTCTATGGCGATGTGATGGGCGTGCGCATCGCTCGCAAGCATGTGGGCTGGTACCTCGCGACGCTGCCCGGCGCCCGCGAATTCCGTGCCCAGTTCAATCGTCTGGACAGCCAGGAGGCGCAATGTGCAAGCGTTCGCCAGTTCTTCGGTGAGCGCTATAACGACGAAAAAGAGGCTGCCGCATGACACTGTTGACCGAGACTTTAGGAAGTGGGATTGCACCCGTGAGCGACAACGCCAGTTTGAAACAGCACCTCAACACACCGAGCGAAGAAGGCCAGACCCTGCGCGGCAGCGTCGAAAAAGCCCTGCACAACTACTTCGCTCACCTTGAGGGCGCAGACGTCACCGACGTCTACAACCTGGTGCTCACCGAAGTGGAAGCCCCGCTGCTGGAGACCGTCATGAACTACGTGAAGGGCAACCAGACCAAGGCCTCGGAGCTGTTGGGCCTGAACCGCGGCACCCTGCGCAAGAAGCTCAAGCAGTACGATCTGCTGTAAATCACCAAAATCCTGAAGAAGGGCGGCCTCGATGAGCCGCCCTTTTTACTGATTCCCCTGCTGATGGATCCTGTAATGACCGACCAGACCACCCGCCTCCCCGTCCGCCGTGCGCTGATCAGCGTGTCCGACAAGACCGGCATCCTCGAATTCGCCCGCGAGCTCGTCGCCCTCAACGTGGAAATCCTCTCCACCGGCGGCACCTACAAGCTGCTCAAGGACAACGGCGTGGCAGCAGTGGAAGTGGCCGACTACACCGGCTTCCCGGAAATGATGGACGGCCGGGTGAAGACCCTGCACCCGAAAATTCATGGCGGCATCCTCGGCCGCCGCGCCCTCGACGGCGCGGTGATGGACGAGCACGGCATCAAGCCGATCGACCTGGTAGCGGTCAACCTGTACCCCTTCGCCGCCACCGTCGCCAAGCCGGGCTGTGACCTGGCCGATGCCATCGAGAACATCGACATCGGCGGGCCGACCATGGTGCGCTCGGCCGCCAAGAACCACAAAGACGTGGCCATCGTGGTCAATGCCGGCGACTACACCGCGGTCATCGACTCGCTGAAGCTCGGCGGCCTGTGCTATGCCCAGCGCTTCGACCTGGCCCTCAAGGCCTTCGAGCACACCGCGGCCTACGACGGCATGATCGCCAACTACCTGGGCACCATCGACCAGGGCCGCGACACCCTGTCCACCGAAGACCGTGGTCAGTTCCCGCGCACCTTCAACACTCAGTTCATCAAGGCGCAGGAAATGCGCTACGGCGAGAACCCACACCAGAAAGCCGCGTTCTACGTCGAGCATGCCGACGAAGCCTGCGTGGCCACCGCCGTGCAGCTGCAGGGCAAGGAGCTGTCGTTCAACAACGTGGCCGACACCGACGCCGCGCTGGAATGCGTGAAGAGCTTCGTCAAGCCGGCCTGTGTGATCGTCAAGCACGCCAACCCGTGCGGCGTCGCCGTGGTACCAGAAGACGAAGGCGGCATCCGCAAGGCCTACGACCTGGCCTACGCCACCGACACCGAATCGGCGTTCGGCGGCATCATCGCCTTCAACCGCGAGCTGGATGGCGAAACCGCCAAGGCCATCGTCGAGCGCCAGTTCGTCGAAGTGATCATCGCCCCGAGAATCAGCGACGCCGCCCGTGAAGTGGTCGCCGCCAAGGCCAACGTGCGGCTGCTCGCATGCGGCGAATGGCCGACCGACCGTGCGCCGGGCTGGGACTACAAGCGCGTCAATGGCGGCCTGCTGGTCCAGAGCCGCGACATCGGCATGATCAAGGCCGAAGACCTGAAGATCGTCACCCAGCGCGCGCCGAGCGAGCAGGAGATCCATGACCTGATCTTCGCCTGGAAAGTGGCCAAGTTCGTCAAATCCAACGCCATCGTGTACGCCAAAAACCGTCAGACCGTCGGCGTCGGCGCCGGCCAGATGAGCCGCGTCAACTCCGCGCGTATCGCCGCCATCAAAGCCGAGCATGCCGGCCTGCCGGTGCCGGGCGCGGTCATGGCCTCGGACGCCTTCTTCCCGTTCCGCGACGGTATCGACAACGCCGCCAAGGCCGGTATCACCGCGGTGATCCAGCCTGGTGGTTCGATGCGCGACAACGAAGTGATCGCCGCCGCCGACGAAGCCGGTATTGCCATGGTATTCACCGGCATGCGCCACTTTAGGCACTAAATCGGCCGCACTGAAACCGGCATCTGCGTCGTTGCCCTGAGGTTCGCCAATGCTCATTGCCACTAGGCAACTCCGCTTGTCGAACCCCAGGGCGCCTAGCATCTACCGGCTTCATCGCGACCTCGGAATTTGTAGGGTGGATAACACTTCGCTTATCCGCCGAACGGGCTACCAGCCCGCCTCCATCGGGAGACAGACATGAACGTATTGATCATCGGCAGCGGCGGTCGTGAACACGCCCTGGCCTGGAAAGTGGCGCAGGACAAACGCATCGCCAAGGTATTCGTCGCCCCCGGCAACGCTGGCACCGCCACAGAAGCCAAGTGCGAGAACGTCGCCATCGACGTGCTGGACATCCAGGCACTGGCCGACTTCGCCGAAAAGAACGTGCAGCTGACCATCGTCGGCCCGGAAGCGCCGCTGGTGAAGGGCGTGGTCGACCTGTTCCGCTCCCGCGACCTGGACATCTTCGGCCCGACCGCCGCCGCGGCCCAGCTAGAAGGCTCCAAGGCTTTCACGAAGGATTTCCTGGCCCGCCAGAACATCCCGACCGCCGACTACCAGAACTTCACCGAAGTCGAGCCGGCCCTGGCCTACCTGCGCGAGAAAGGCGCACCGATCGTGATCAAGGCCGACGGCCTGGCCGCGGGCAAGGGCGTGATCGTCGCCATGACCCTGAGTGAGGCCGAAGACGCCGTGCGCGACATGCTCTCCGGCAACGCCTTCGGCGACGCCGGCGCACGCGTGGTGATCGAGGAATTCCTCGACGGCGAGGAAGCCAGCTTCATCGTCATGGTCGACGGCGAAAACGTGCTGCCGATGGCCACCAGCCAGGATCACAAGCGCGTCGGCGATGCCGACAGCGGCCCGAATACCGGCGGCATGGGCGCCTACTCGCCGGCTCCGGTGGTGACCGCCGAGGTGCACAAGCGAGTGATGGACGAAGTCATCTACCCGACCGTGCGCGGCATGGCGGCCGAAGGCAACGTCTACACCGGCTTCCTGTACGCTGGCCTGATGATCGACAAGAGCGGCGCGCCGAAAGTCATCGAGTTCAACTGCCGCTTCGGCGACCCGGAAACCCAGCCGATCATGGTGCGCCTGGAAAGCTCCCTGGTGCTGCTGGTCGAAGCCGCACTGGCCAAGGCGCTGGATAAGGTCGAAGCGACCTGGGACCCGCGTCCGACCGTGGGCGTAGTGCTGGCCGCAGGCGGCTACCCCGGCGACTACGCCAAGGGTGACGTGATCGAAGGTCTGGACCACGCCGCTCAGCTGGAAGGCAAGGTGTTCCACGCCGGCACCGCCCTGCAGAACGGCCAGGTGGTCACCGCCGGCGGCCGCGTCCTGTGCGCCACCGCCATCGGCGCCAGCGTGGCGGATGCCCAGCAGCAGGCCTATCGCCTGGCCGCGAAGATCCGCTGGAACGGCATGTTCCACCGCAATGACATCGGCTACCGGGCCATCGCCCGCGAGCGTGGCGACAACTGATGTAACACGATGGTGGCATCAGACGATGCCGCCCATCGGCAATACCACAGCCGGCCGTTCAACCGTGCGGCCCGGCTGGCAGGATAGGCTCTCAGCTCGCATAGTCGGCACCACCCCGGCTGACTATAATCCGGTCGTATAACCTCAAAGGGATTGCCACGTGCGTCGGCTCAGGATTGCCATCGGTTTACTCGTCAGCCTACTCTTGGCCGGCCTCTGCCTGTCGAGCGTAGCCGCGCAGCGAGTGGCCACGCCGTACGCCACCGGTTGGTCGGCGTTCATCGACGACAGTGCTCAGCTGAACCTGGATGACGTGCGCAGCCGCCGCAATCAGTTCCTACCCCTCGACGACCTCGCCTTCACCTTCCCGCCCAGCGACCGAGCCGTGTGGCTGCGCTTCGACGTACCCGAACACCAGGCGCCCTACTGGCTGTGGCTGTTCGCGCCACGAGTGCAGTACCTCGACTACTACCTGCTGCGCGGCGAGCTGATCGAGCAGACCGTGCATAGCGGCGAGTCGATGCCGATGAGCTCGCGCCCGCTGCCGTCGCGCGCCTACCTGATGTCGCTGCCCAACGACGGCCAGGCCCGGGAAGTCTATGTACGCATGACCTCCAACCACCCGCTGATGGCCTGGTTCAAGGTCATCGACGAGGCCGAGCTGGTCAGCCTCGAGCGCCCGGCCTACCTGTTCGGCGCCCTGCTCGGTGCCCTGCTGCTGGTGGTGATCTACAACCTGATCCGCTTCGCCTACATGCGCTCGGTCTGCAGCCTATGGCTCGCCGCCCTGCATAGCGGGCTGGCGGTGTGCGCCGCCGCCAACCTGGGCCTGCTGGCGGCCTGGGTACCGCAGCTGGGCTATAACCAGTCACTGATCGCCGACAGCAGCGCGCTGCTCGCCGCGTTCAGCCTGTCGGCCTTCGTGCTCGGTTTCTTCCGCCAGACGCCGATGCACGACAGCAAGCTGAACCGCGTGCTGCAGGGCCACGCCCTGCTGGCGCTGCTGCTGGGCCTGACCATCGTCACCACCGGGCTGCTCTGGTACAGCGCGGTGGTTTACCTGATGGTGTTTCTCGGCACCCTCGCGGTGCTGGTGGTCAGTGGCGTGCACTGGCACAACGGCTACCAGTCGGCGCGGCTGCTGGTGGTGGCCATGGTGGTGTTCAACGTCGGCTTCGGGCTGTTCATCCCCATCCTGTTCGGCTTCGACCAGCTCGACCCGGGTTGGCTGGTGATCGGCGTGTTCACCATCGCCACCCTCAGCGGCGTGGTGCTCAGCGCCGCTCTGGCCGAGCACCAGCGCCACATTCAGCGCGCGGCCTCGCGGGCGCGCACCGCGCTGGCCGCCAACGACGCCGAACTCCGCGCAAAGGCCGAGTTCCTGGCCAAGATCAGCCACGAGATCCGCACACCCATGAACGGCGTGCTGGGCATGACCGAGCTGCTGCTCGGCACGCCGCTGTCGGCCAAGCAGCGCGATTACGTGCAGACCATCCACAGCTCCGGTAACGAGCTGCTCAACCTGATCAACGAAATTCTCGACATTTCCAAGCTGGAATCCGGACAGATCGAGCTGGACGACGTGCAATTCGACCTCAACGCCCTGACCGAGGATTGCCTGGACATCTTCCGCGCCAAGGCCGAGCTGCAGAAGATCGAGCTGATCAGCTTCATCCAGCCCCAGGTACCGCGCATCGTCAGCGGCGACCCGACGCGCCTGCGGCAGATCCTGCTCAGCCTGCTCGACAACGCCTTCAAACAGACCAGCGAGGGCGAGATCCTCCTGGTGGTCGCCCTCGACACCAGCGGCGAGCAGCCACGCCTGCGCTTCGCCGTGCAGGACAGCGGCCACCCGCTCAATGCCAGCGAACGCGATGCACTGCTCAACACCGAACTGCAGAGCCGCGACTTCCTGTCGGCCACCCGCCTGGGCAGCCGCCTGGGGCTGATCATCGCCCGCCAGCTGATCCTGCTGATGGGCGGCGAGTTCGGCATCCAGAGCGGCGGCAACCAGGGCTCCACCCTGTGGCTGACCTTGCCGCTGGACGACGCCCGCCTCCAGCAGCCGAGCACCGATATCGACGGCACCCTGCAGGGCACCCGCCTGCTGGTGGTGGACGACAACGACACTTGCCGCAAGGTGCTGCTGCAGCAATGCAACGCCTGGGGCATGAACGTCAGCAGTGTGCCGTCCGGCAAGGAGGCGCTGGCGCTGCTGCGCACCCGCGCGCACATGCGCGAGTACTTCGACGTGGTGCTGCTCGACCAGGACATGCCGGGCATGAGCGGCATGCAGCTGGCCGCCAAGATCAAGGAAGACCCGAGCCTCAACAACGACATCCTGATCATCATGCTCACCGGCATCAGCCACGCGCCGAGCAAGATCATCGCACGCAACGCCGGCATCAAGCGCATCCTCGCCAAGCCGGTGGCCGGCTACACCCTCAAGGCCACCCTGGCCGACGAGCTCACCCAGCGCCAGCGCGGCCCGGATGCCCCCACCCAGGCCAGCCCGGCAGCTCTGGAAGTCCCCGAGGATTTCCGCATTCTGGTGGCCGAGGACAACAGCATTTCCACCAAGGTGATCCGCGGCATGCTCGGCAAGCTCAACCTGAAGCCGGACACCGCGAGCAATGGCGAGGAAGCCCTCATCGCCATGAAAGCCCAGCGCTACGATCTGGTGCTGATGGATTGCGAAATGCCGGTGATGGACGGTTTTTCCGCCACCGAGCAGTTGCGTGCCTGGGAGATCGCCGAGCGCCGCCCGCGCACGCCGGTGGTCGCGCTGACCGCGCACATTCTCAGCGAGCACAAGGAGCGCGCGCGCCAGGTCGGCATGGACGGCCACATGGCCAAGCCCGTGGAGCTCTCGCAGCTGAGGGAGCTGATCGAGTACTGGGTTGGTGAGCGCCACACCCAGATACAGGACGATACCGTCGCCTCCTGACCCGGCTGCTAGAATTTTCGCCGCAGCCCGCGCCAGCCCTCCCTCGATAGAGCGCCCATGGATATCAAGCAGCTCAAATTTCTGATCGCCCTCGACGAAACCCGCCACTTCGGCCAGGCAGCCGCTCGTTGCCACGTCACCCAACCGACCTTGTCGATGCGCCTGCGCAACCTGGAGAACGAACTGGGCCTGGAGCTGGTACGCCGTGGTCAGCGCTTCGAAGGGTTCACCGCCGAAGGCGAACGGGTGCTGGCCTGGGCCCGTAGCCTGATGGCCGCCCACGATGGCCTGTATGCCGAGGCCGCGGCCTGCCGTGGCCAACTGGTCGGCACCTTGCGCCTGGGCGTGGTGCCGCTGTCCGGTTTCGACCCGATGGAACTGGTGCGCCTGTTCGCCGAGCAGCATCCGGGATTGCGCTTTCAGCTGTTCGCCCTGAGCAGCGACCAGATTCTCGAACGCCTGGGCAGCAACCAGCTGGATCTGGGCCTTTCCTACCTCGACCGCCTCGACCGCGAGCACTTCGACAGCCTCGAACTGGCTGCCACACGCATGGGCCTGCTGTATGACCGCCGGCATTTCCAGTTCAGCGAAACCACCCTGCGCTGGGAGAACCTGATCGACCTGCCGCTGGGTTTGCTGTCGGCCGGCATGCACTTTCGCCAGTCCATCGACCACAGCTTCCGCTCGCGGGGCCTGACGCCCCTGCCCAAGCTGGAAACCGATGCCGTTCACCAGTTGCTGCAAGCGGTCAGCGCCGGCCTGTGCTGCTCGATCATGCCGCTGCAGAACGGCCTGGCCGAGTTCACCAACGAACTGATCCTCACCCCCATCGAGGACGCCCACACCCTGGCCCCGCTGGGCCTGATCATGCGCCGTGGCGCGCCCCGCTCGCCGCTGGCCGAAGCCTGTTTCAGCGAAGCGCGCACGCTGATCAGCGCCTGACCGCCGCCTCGGGTTCGGCTACCGGCCCATCGGTTTCACCACGGTCGGCGCGACCGCCCAGGTACCAGCCCAGCAGCCCCCAGAGCGCGGCGCAGACCGCGCCGATCACCGCGATCAGTGCCACGCCGTAGCCGAGCAGGTCGATCAGGCTCTTGGCCCAGCCGCTGAGCGCGTCGCCGCCACGATAGACCACGGTATCGATGAAGTTCTTGGCCTTGTACTTGCTCTCGGCATCCAGCGGTGCGAAGAGCATTTCCCTCCCCGGCCGCACGAAGGCGTATTCGCCGATACGCCGCACGATCATCAGCCCGGCCAGTACCGCGAAGGTCGGCGCCAGGGCCAGGGCGACAAACCCCGCGCACATCAGCATCGGCACCGCAGCCAGCAGGGTGCGCACGCCGAGGCGCTGGGCGACACGACTGGTGATGAACAGCTGGGCCAGCAGCGCGCCGGCCTGCACGACGAAATCGATCAGCCCGAACACTCGCACCTGCTCGTCACGATCAGGAAACAGCTCGGCCACCAACCGCGCCTGCTCGAAGTACAGAAAGGTGGTGACCGTGGCGAGCAGGATGACGAAGGCGCAGATGCCCAGCAGGTACGATGATGTGAGCACCCGCGTCATGCCGCTGAATGGATTGCCCGCCACCGGGCGCCGAGGAGTTTCCGTCTGGCTGGCACCGGGGCGCCCTGCTCCGGCTCGCTCGCGCCAGGCCATCAGGTAATGCTTGAGCGCCAGTGCACCGGCCAACAGCGTGGCTGTCAGGAACGCCAGGCCGCTGGCGCCGATGCTGCCGACCAGCAGCGCGCTCAGCGCCGGGCCACTAAGGCCGCCGACGCTGGCGCCGGCGGCGATGAAGGCAAACAGTCGCTTGGCCTGGGGCGAGTCGAACACGTCGGCCATCAGGCTCCAGGCCACCGATACCACGAACAGGTTGTAGACCGAGATCCACACGTAGAACACCCGCGCCAGCCAGAGGCTCTCGCCCATGAGGCTGAATGCGAGGGCGAAGCCCAGCAGGTTGAGGCAGAAAAAGCCGTAGACCCAGTCGATGAAATGGATACGCGGCACCCGCGAGTTGAGCCAGGCGAACAGCGGCACCGCCAGCAACATGACCACGAAGGTGGCGGTGAACAACCATTGCAGGTTTTCCACCCCGGCCTGGATGCCCATCGACTCGCGAATCGGCCGCAGCATGAAGTAACCGCTGAACAGGCAGAAGAACAGCGCGAACCCGGCCAGCGCCGCGGCCAGCTCGCCGGGCTGCGCGTTGATGGCGCGGCCCAGGCGCTGAGTCAGGGAAAGGGTCATGGCGTGGCTTCCGGCGTTCGAAACCTTGCAGTATGGCCCACTGCGCCACGCCCACCTCAACCGCGGCCCGTCAGGCGTCAGCCAGCCAGCTACGAATCTCGCCGTAGGGATGAGCTTCCAGCGCGGCGAAACCCTTGATCTGCCGGGCCTTGAGGCGGGTGAACAGTGGCGAGCTGAGGCCGCAGAGAAAGCGTGCCAGGCATTCGTTACCAGGCAATTCACCACCCCGCGCAGCCTGGTGGGCGGCGACGAATGGTGCGCACAGCGCGTTGCGGTCGTACTCCGCCAGGGGCGGCAGCGGTGGCGGTTCGGGCAGGTGGGCGACCTGACCGCGGCACACCGAGCAATGCCCACAGCGCGATGGCGCCTGCTCGTCACCGAAGTAGCGGGCCAGACGATGGCTCAGGCACTCCTCGCTGGCGAACAGCGCGAGCATGGCCTGGATCCGCCGGATCTCACTGCCCTCCTGGGCCTCGAAATAGGCATGCAGCTCGCCGGCCAGCAACTGCACGTCGAAGTCCGCCTGCAGCACGGCGTAGACATCGGTCATCTGCTTGCTTTCCAGCTCGATCCAGCCGCGCTCCTGCAGATAGTCCAGCGCCTTGACCACCCGCGCACGCTGGGCCTGATGCTGGCCATAGAGCGCGTCGAAATCCACGGTGCACCAGGTGCGGGCCCGGGTGGACGCATTGAAGATGGCCTCGACGAACTGCCGCCGCTCACCCTCGAAGCGCGCCAGCAAGGCGTCCGGCTCGATCAGGTACTTGAAGCGATATTCGGCGAAGTAGGCATAGCGCGGCGCGATGATGCCGCGCAGCTCCAGCTGCACCAGCAGGGTCTTGAGCGGCAACTGGCGGATGTTGCTGTGATCGCTCAGCGCATTGATGGTCATTTCCCACTGCCCACCCTGGCTGTTGCCGCGAATCTCCTCGAGCACCCGGACGATACCGCCCAGCTCCGGCGTGTCGCCGTACACGAAGTTTTCCAGCACGTTGAGGCTGTCACGATTGGCCAGCACCAGGCAGTCGGAAGCCTCGCCGTCGCGGCCGGCACGACCGATCTCCTGACTGTAGTTTTCCACCGACTTGGGCAGATCGAAATGCACCACGTTGCGGATGTCGCGCTTGTCGATGCCCATGCCGAAGGCGATGGTGGCGACGATGCAGCTCAGCTCGCCGGCCATGAAACGACGCTGGATCGCCTCGCGCATTTCATGGCCCATGCCGGCATGGTAGGCACTGACGGACAGGCCATGTTGACTCAGCTGTTCGGCGACCTGCTCGGCGGTCTTCTGCTGGGTGACATAGACGATGCTCGGTTCACCAGTCTTGGCACCCAGCCATTGCTCGAGGCGCTGCTGCTTTTCGCGGCCGGCCACCGGCTCGACCAGTAGGTTCAGGTTGGGCCGGTAGAAACCGGTGGTGACCACGTCATCGGCGGCGATGGCGAACTTCTTCTGCATGTCGGCGATCACCGGCGGCGTCGCCGTGGCGGTGAGCAGCAGCACCTGGGAGATAGCGAACTGGCGCTGATAGTCCGGCAGTTTCAGATAATCCGGGCGGAAGTTGTGGCCCCATTCGGAGATGCAGTGGGCCTCATCGACCACCAGCAGGGAAATCGGCACTTCGCCGATGAAGTTGCGAAAGCGCTCGTTCTTCAGGCGCTCGACCGAGATCATCAGAATCTTCAGCTCGCCGGCCTTGGCTTTGGCCATGGTCTCGCTGACCTGCTCGCGGCTCTGCGCCGAATCGATACTGGCCGCGCTGATGCCATGGCGGTGCAGGAAGGCGAGCTGGTCCTGCATCAGCGCCAGCAGTGGCGACACCACCAGGGTCAGGTGCGGCAGATGCAGGGCCGGCAGTTGATAGCACAGGGATTTGCCCGAGCCGGTGGGAAAAATCGCCGCTGCCGAACGACCGGCGAGTACGGCGCTGATCACCGTTTCCTGGCCGGGGCGCAGTTGATCGAAACCGAAGACACGTTTGAGCGTGGACATAAGCTGTCACTCCATTGACCGCTGAATGGCCAATAATCGTAACCTGTGTGGCAAGCGTTTCACAGCGCACAGCCGCCCGGGAACCGTGAGAAGTGTTGCACCATAAATGACAAAGCCGCCCAAGGGCGGCTTTGTCAGCAAGCGCGGGTCAGCTTAGAGCTGCGGGCCGGCTTTCTTGATGGCGTCGCTCACGTCGAACTTGGTGAAGTTGTCGATGAACAGCTTGGCCAGGCCTTTGGCGGCTTCGTCGTAGGCGTTCTGGTCAGCCCAGGTGTTGCGCGGGTTGAGCAGGTTGGTCTCGACGCCCGGCACCGACTTCGGCACATCCAGGTTGATGATCGGCAGGTGCTCGGTCTCGGCACCGATCAGCGCACCGCTCTGGATGGCAGCGATCACGCCACGGGTGGTCGGGATGTTGAAACGCTTGCCGACGCCGTAGCCACCGCCGGTCCAGCCAGTGTTGACCAGGTAGACCTTGGAGCCGAAAGCCTGGATGCGCTTGATCAGCAGCTCGGCGTAGACACCAGCCGGGCGCGGGAAGAACGGCGCGCCGAAGCAGGTGGAGAAGGTCGACTTGATGCCGCTGCCCGAACCCATTTCGGTGGAACCGACCAGAGCGGTGTAACCGGACAGGAAGTGATAGGCAGCCTGCTCGTTGTTGAGGATCGACACTGGCGGCAGTACGCCGGTCAGGTCGCAGGTCAGGAAGATCACCGCGTTCGGCTCGCCACCGAGGTTCTTCTCGCTGCGCTTCTCGACGAATTCCAGCGGGTAGGCGGCGCGGCTGTTCTGGGTCAGGCTGTCGTCGGTGTAATCCGGCTTGCGCTGATCGTCGAGCACCACGTTTTCCAGCACGGTACCGAATTTGATGGCCTTCCAGATCACCGGCTCGTTCTTCTCGGACAGGTCGATGCACTTGGCATAGCAACCGCCCTCGATGTTGAACACCACACCCTCGCCCCAGCCGTGCTCGTCGTCACCGATCAGGTAACGGCTTTCGTCGGCGGACAGGGTGGTCTTGCCGGTGCCGGACAGGCCGAAGAACAGGGTCACGTCGCCTTCTTCGCCGATGTTGGCAGCGCAGTGCATCGGCAGCACGTCGGCGGCCGGCAGCAGGAAGTTCTGCACGCTGAACATGGCTTTCTTCATTTCACCGGCGTAACGCATGCCGGCGATCAGCACCTTCTTCTGGGCGAAGTTGATGATCACGCAGCCATCGGAGTTGGTGCCGTCACGCTCCGGCACGCACTCGAAGTTGGCGACGTTGAGAACCTGCCACTCCTGCTTGCCGGACGGGTTGTACTGGGTCGGTTCGATGAACAGCTGGCGGCCGAAGAGATTCTGCCAGGCGGTGGCAGTGGTCATCTTGACGGGCAGGTAGTGGTCTACGGCAGAACCTACATGAACGTGGGAAACGAAGCTGTCCTGGGCGTTGGAGAACGCCTGAACGCGCTCCCACAGCGCATCGAACTTGTCGGCTGGAAACTTGCGGTTGATCGGGCCCCAGCCGATGTCGGCCGAAGTGCTCGGCTCGTCGACGATGAAGCGGTCGACCGGAGAACGCCCGGTACGGTGGCCGGTGCGTACAACCAGAGCACCGGTGGACGCCAGTTCGCCTTCACCGCGACGAAGGGCTTCTTCGACCAGTTGGGCAGTGCTGATGTCGGTGTACACAGCGTTGTTGGCTTGCGTCATTTGAGTCCCCGTCGGCCGAACGGCCGAGTCTTCCAAACGTTTGTAGCCATGCAAAGGGCAGGACTACAGCTAAAAAAGTGCGCGGATTATGCCAGAAAAGCGGGCCGCGGGTGCAGCCCCCAATCAGAACAGCCTGCGCGTTGTTGGCAGCCCTCAGTGACGGGTGTCGGAGGGCTGCTGACTGCCTCCGCCAGCGAACAGCTGAGCGATGTCGGCGGCGTCAAAGCCGTAGCGTTCGTTGCAGAACTGGCAGTCGATTTCCACGCGGCCATGATGCTCGCTGAGCAGCAGCTCGGCATCGGCCCGCCCTAAACTGACCAGCGCTTTGGCCGAGCGTTCACGAGAGCAGCTACAACGGAAGCGAATGCCACGCGGATCGAACAGGCGAACCGTCTCCTGGTGGTACAGGCGATGCAGCAGGGTCTCGTTGTCCAGGCCCAGCAATTCCTCGTTCTGCAGGGTGTCGGCCAGTGTCACCAGATGCTCCCAGCTGGCGGCACGTTCTTCGTCGTCGGTCAGACGATCGGGCGGCAGTTGCTGGAGCAGGAAGCCACGGGCGCGCAGGCCGTCGGCGCACAGCCAGAACCGCGTGGCCAGTTGCTCGGAGGTGGCGAAGTAGTTGGTCAGGCAATCGGCCAGGGTGGCGCCGTCCAGCGACACGATGCCCTGGTAACGCTGGCCCTGCGTGGGGTCGACGGTCATCGCCATCACGCCTTCGGGCATCAGTTGGCGCAGGCCGTCACCTTCGGCGACGCGCTCGGCGTCGTAACGGGCGATGCCGCGTACGTCACCTTCACTGGAACACTCCACCATCAGCAGCGGCACCGGGCCTTCGGAGCGCACCTGCAGCACCAGCAGGCCGTCGAACTTCAGGGTGCCGACCAGCAGGGAGGCAGCAGCCAGCAACTCACCGAGCAGTTGCGCCACAGGGCGCGGGTAGTCGTGCTTGGCCAGCACCTGCTGATAGCTGCCGGACAGCCCGACCAGTTCACCGCGCACATCGGTGTCGTCGAAAATAAAGCGTTGGGTGAAGTCGGACATAACGAGTCGCCTGCTCAAGGATGCAAGACAGACCAGGGGCGCACCCGCTGGACTGGGGGCCGGCAATTTTAGGCGCAAACGCGGCGCCGACCAAGCCGCAGGCGAAGAACGGCAGCCGCCTGCGGCCTGAACGCCGGCTGAACGAAGCGGCGATAGCGCCCAGCAAGGTGGCCTGCCTGCCTAGAATCGGCGGTTTTCCTTGAGCCGCCATCATGCATCTCGCCCTCAACGCTCAATGGCGCCCACGCGCCCTGCTCATCAGCCACCTGTTCGTCGCCGTGCTGTTTGCCAGCTGGCTGTGGCCGGTCACCCGCGTGTACTGGAATCAGTTCGACGTCTGGCTGTTCCACCTGCTCAACGACCCCGTGCACGCCGCCGGCCTGTGGGCGCATGTCTGGGCGATCGGCAGCATGCGCCCGGTGGATGCGGGCGTTGGCGTGGTGATGCTGGCGATCATGCTGCGCGCCGGCCTGGTATTTCCGGCCAACCAGGTGCGCGTCGGGCTGTACGCCTTTCTGGTCGCGCTGATCGTCATGCTGCTGATGCGCGTGGGCTTTGCCG
Organism: uncultured Pseudomonas sp.; assembly: GCA_966186235.1. Lineage (GTDB taxonomy): Bacteria > Pseudomonadota > Gammaproteobacteria > Pseudomonadales > Pseudomonadaceae > Aquipseudomonas. Next base: position 112,740 of record CBIFVM010000004.1, on the reverse strand, counting down.
ATCTGGTCGAGTACATGGGCTGGCAGCATGCTAGCCCGTCACTGCAGATCGAAGGCAGCGCGCGGCTGACCGAGATGTTCCCGGCCTGGGAGGAGCGCTGGGACCTCAAGGACAGCGCCACGCGCAGCTTCCCGGGTGATCACGCCTCGGTGCTGATGATCTGGGCGATGTTCTGCAGCTTCTTCGTCAGCGGCTGGCACCGCCTGCTGGTCTGGGCGGTGGCGGTGATCGGCATGCTGCCGCGGCTGGTGGCCGGCGCCCATTGGGGCGCGGACGCCTTCGTCGGCGGGGTACTGCTCAGCGTGCTGGGCATAGCCTGGAGCTGCTACACGCCGTTGGCCTTCCGGGCCAGCGCCGCCATCGAGCGGGTGACGGCACCGCTGATGCGGATTCTGGCCCGCGTGCCGGTGATCGGCGCCTTCGCCGTGGTCAGCGGGCGCTGATAACGGCTGGCCGGCTCGCTCAGAGCTGGCCGCCCTACTCCACCCACTCCCCGGAGCCGCCGCGCAGGTAGAACAACTGCCGGCGCTGCTTCTTGCTCGGCCGCCCTTCGGTCTGCACGCCCAGGGCGCCGGCCTTGCGCCGTTCGGCGGCCAGCTCGCGGCGCACGATGCTCTCGCCGGTTTCGGCATACAACGTCTGCGCCTCGGGCGCTCCGCGGCGCACTACCGACAGCGCCTGAACCACCACGGTGCGCTCATCGAAACCGGTACGGATCACGTACTCTTCGCCGACCCTGGGTTCCTTGCCCGGCTTGCAGCGCTCACCCCGGCAATGCACCTTGCCACCTTCGATCGCTGCCTTGGCCAGTGCACGGGTCTTGTAGAAGCGCGCAGCCCACAGCCACTTGTCCAAGCGAACCTTGTCATCGGCATCCTGCTTTGCCACCCTTACCTCACTCATTGCTGGCTATCATTCATTGCAATTCTTTCCACACTCCAGCCTGTGCGCATTGTCCGATGCATGCAAGCCCGAGCGATCCTCATTCTGGAGCAGCGGTGACCCACTTTCCCAGCGATCTCGTCCACCCCGAAAAATGCCGCGGCTGCCAGAGCAGCCCAGAGCTGGACTTCGACTTTCATTTCGCCTTCCAGCCGATCATCGACATCCGCACCCGCCAGGTATTCGCCCATGAGGCGCTGGTGCGCGGGCCGGCGGGCGAAGGGGCGCTGTCCGTGCTCGAGCGCGTCAACGACGACAACCGCTACCGTTTCGACCAGCGCTGCCGCACCCAGGCCATCGCCGAAGCCAAGCAATTGGGCATGGCCAGCCACCTGTCGATCAACTTCCTGCCCAACGCCGTGTATCGCCCCGAGCTGTGTATCCGCAGCACCCTGGAAGCGGCGCGTCAGCATGACTTCCCGCTCGACCGACTGATTTTCGAGACCCTGGAAAGCGATCACATGGTCGACAGCAGGCACCTGACCAACATCCTGCGCCAGTATCAGGAATTCGGCTTCAAGACCGCCATCGACGATTTCGGCGCCGGCCATTCCGGCCTTACCCTGCTGGCCGACTTCCAGCCCGACCTGATCAAGCTGGATATGGCCCTGATCCGCGACGTCGACCAGGACAAGGCCCGCCAGGCCATCGTGCGCGGCATCCTGAGCATTTGTAATGATCTGGGTGTAACGGTGATCGCTGAAGGGATCGAAACGCCGGGCGAACGCGATTTTCTCGCCGCCAGCGGCATCGACCTGATGCAGGGTTACCTGTTCGCCAAGCCGCAATTCAGAGGGTTGCCGACGGTAGCCGAAGCGGCGTGGGCATCCGCCACGATCACCCACTGACGGGCGTGCAGCACGGCGGATTTTCAGTACCATGCGCGCTTGATGCCAGCCCTTGTAGAGACGGAACGCGTTCTTGAAGACATTCGACCACCTCAACGTGATCGGCCTGCGCGAGTGGGTGAACCTGCCGGAGCTGGGCATCGTCGGCCTGCGCGCCAAGATCGACACCGGCGCCAGCACGTCGAGCCTGCACGCCAGCGACATCCAGCCGTTCGAGCGTGACGGCGAACGCTGGGTGCGCTTCACCGCCTACATCGGTACCCAGGTGCAGCGCCGCCATCGCTGCGAGGCGCGCCTGGTCGCGCTCAAGACCATCAAGAGTTCCAACGGCCAGGCCCAGAGCCGCTACGTGATCCGTACCAGCCTGATGCTGGGCGATCTGCAGTGGCCGGTGGAGTTCACCCTGGCCAGCCGCAAGACCATGCGCTATCGCATGTTGCTCGGTTCCAAAGCGCTGGTCGACGGCCAACTGGTGGTCAACCCGGCGCTCACTTACGTGCAAGATAAACCCGTGCTTCCCGACCCGACCGGTGCCCAATGAAAATCGCTGTGCTGTCGCGCAATCCGCGCCTGTATTCCACGCGTCGCCTGGTCGAAGCCGGGCAACAGCGCGGCCATGAAATGGTGGTGATCGATACCCTGCGCGCCTACATGAACATCGCCAGCCACAAGCCGCAGATCCATTACCGCGGCAAACCGCTGGAAGGCTTCGACGCGGTGATCCCGCGCATCGGCGCCTCGGTGACCTTCTATGGCTGCGCGGTGCTGCGCCAGTTCGAGATGATGGGTGTGGTACCGCTCAACGAATCGGTGGCCATCGCCCGCTCGCGGGACAAGCTGCGCTCCCTGCAGTTGCTGTCGCGGCGCGGCATCGGCTTGCCGGTGACCGGTTTCGCCCACTCGCCGGACGACATTCCCGACCTGATCCAGATGGTCAACGGCGCGCCGCTGGTGATCAAGGTGCTCGAAGGCACCCAGGGTATCGGCGTGGTGCTGTGCGAAACCGAGAAGGCCGCCGAATCGGTGATCGAGGCCTTCATGGGCCTCAAGCAGAACATCATGGTGCAGGAATACATCAAGGAAGCCGGCGGCGCCGACATCCGCTGCTTCGTGGTCGGCGACAAGGTCATCGCGGCCATGAAACGCCAGGCCAAGCCCGGCGAATTCCGCTCCAACCTGCACCGTGGCGGCACCGCCAGCCTGATCAAGATCACCCCGGAAGAACGCATGACCGCCATCCGCGCCGCCAAGGTCATGGGCCTGTCGGTGGCAGGCGTCGACATCCTGCGCTCCAACCACGGCCCGCTGGTGATGGAAGTGAACTCCTCGCCCGGCCTGGAAGGCATCGAAGTGACCACCGGCAAGGACGTTGCCGGGATGATCATCGGCTATCTGGAAAAGAACGGCGGCCCCAACCTGACACGCACCAAGGGTAAAGGATGAGCACAGCCTTCAAGGGCCGCGTGGCCCTGATCGCCCCCGCCTCGGCAATCGCCGACGAGATCTTCGACGCCACCCTGGCGCAGCTCGACGTGCAGGGCATCGATTACCACCTGGGCCGTCACGTACGCGCCCGGCATCGCTATCTGGCGGGCACGCCGGCACAACGCCTGGACGATCTGCATGAAGCCTTCAGCCTGCCGGACATCGACGCCGTCTGGTGCCTGCGCGGCGGTTACGGCAGCGCACAACTGCTGCCGGGCATCGACTGGCCGCTGCTGCAGCGCGCCAGCCCAAAGCCGCTGATCGGTTACTCGGACCTGTCGGTGCTGCTCGACGCCTTCGCCCGCCACGACCTGCCTGGCATTCACGGCCCGGTGGCCACCGCACTCGGCCTGCAGGCCCTGTCCGCACCCGCCGGCCAACGCGAACGGCTGGCATCCATGCGCTCGCTGTGGGATCTGCTGCAGGATCGTAGCCACTCGCTACCCGTACGCCACCTCAGCGGCCCGAAAACTGCCGTGAACGGCCCCCTGGTCGGCGGCAACCTCACCGCCCTGGCCAGCGGCTGCGGCACCGTCGCGGGCATGCAGCTGCCGAACGATGCCATCCTGATTCTCGAAGACGTCGGCGAGCCCTACTACCGTCTTGAGCGCAGCTTCTGGCAACTGTTTGAAAGCTTCGCCGAGCGCCGCCCGGCCGCGGTGTGCCTGGGCAGCTTCACCGACTGCCCACGGCGCGGCGTGCAGCACAGCATCGAGGAGATCATCGGCGAGTACCTGGCGCCCTTCGACACCCCACTCTATGGCGAGCTGCCCAGCGGCCACGGCGACGCCAACTTCGCCTGGCCGTATGGCCGCAAGGCGCGCTTGCAGGGTGACGAATTGAGCTGGTGAAGGCTCAGGAACGAGCGTGCCGCGGCGGGCCCATTCGCTTCACGAACTCCCCCTCGACCATCGGCCGCCCCAGCAGGTAACCCTGGCCGAACTCGCAACCCAGGCGCTTCAGGTGCTCGAGCTGGTCGCTGGTTTCGATACCCTCGGCCACGCATTCCAGGCCCAGGTTGCGGGCGATCATCAGGATGGTTTCCACCAGCAGGACGTTGCTGCCATTGCCGCCGGCGCCGAGGTCCTGAGTGAAGCTGCGGTCGATCTTCAAGCGATCCAGTGGCAGGCGCTTGAGATAGGTCAGGGACGAATAGCCGGTGCCGAAGTCGTCGATCGAGAAGCGCACACCGAGTTTCTTGAGCGCGCGCATGTTGGCGATGCACTGCTCGACGTCCTCGAGCAACACACCCTCGGTGAGCTCCAGCTCCAGGCTTGCCGCCGACACGCCGTATCGCTCCAGGCAGCCACGCACCCGCTCGACGCAATCGCGGCTGCGCAGCTCGCGCGGACTGAGGTTCACCGCCAGCACCACGTCCGGGTACTGCGCCTGCCAGGTTTGAAGAGTGGCGCAGGCCCGCTCGAGCACCCAATTGCCGATTTCCTGGATCAGGCCGGTTTCTTCGGCCAGAGGGATAAAATGGCCTGGCAGGATCTCGCCCTTCTCCGGGTGTGCCCAGCGCACCAGCACCTCGGCACCGATCAACTGGTCGTCGCCGAGTCGCAGCTGCGGCTGGAACACCAGGTACAGCTGGTCCCGGGCGATCGCCTGACGCAGCTCGCCCTGTAGCTGCAGGCGTTGGTCAATGGCCGCCTGCATGGCCGGCGCGAAGAAGTGCAGAGCGTTGCGCCCGGCCTGCTTGGCGCGGTACATGGCGGTATCCGCCTGCTTGAGCACATCGGCGGCATTCTGCTCACCGAACGGGTGCAGGGCGATGCCGATACTGGCGCTCATCGACAATTCGTGGCCGTCAATCACGCAGGGCTGTTCCAGGCTCTTGAGCAGGCGCCCGCCGACCAGTGCGGCCTGTTCGCCCGCCAGCTGGGCGTTGGCATCCAGGCCCTCGAGCAGCACCACGAACTCGTCGCCGCCCATGCGTGCCAAGGTATCCTCGGTACGCAGCTGCCCCTGCAGGCGCGCCGCCACCTCACGCAATAGGTTGTCGCCCACCAGATGGCCAAGGCTGTCGTTGACCGTCTTGAAATGGTCAAGGTCGATGAACAGCAGCGCGCCCAGGCTACCCTGGCGAATCTCGCGATCCATGGCGTGCTGCAGGCGGTCAAGCATCAAGCGGCGATTGGGCAGGCCGGTCAGCTCGTCGCTGTAGGCCAGCCGCTCGATCTCCCGCTGGTAGCGCTGACACTCGGAAATGTCGGTGACGCTGCAGCGAATCAGCACCGGCTCGCCCGGCAGCCGCACAAGGCGCACTTCACAGGGAAACTGCCGACCGCTGCTGTCCTGGTGCAACCATTCGAACACCGGCACCTCGCCGCGCAGGGCGGCCTTGAGGTAGACCCCGGCCGCCTCGGTAGACAACCGGCCATCGGCCTGCCGCTCGGGGCTCAGCTCGAACGGTCGCCGGCTGAGCAGTTCTTCACGTCGATAGCCTAACAGGCGCAGGGCGTTGCCGTTGAAATCGACCATGCCGCCCTCTTCGCTGTAGAGCATGATCGCCTCGGGCGCATGCTCGACGACGGTGCGATAGCGGGCCTCGGCTTCGTAGCGGGCACTGATGTCCTCGACCAGCAGCAAGAACATGTTGACGCCGCCATTGGTGCGTCGCACTGCACGCAGGTGCAGGCGCGTCTGCACCGGGCTGCCGTCGGCGCGCAGGAAGTTGCGATCGCGCTCGAAGCCCTCGCGGCTGCCGCTGCGCACTTCCTCTAGCAAGGGCTGCTCGGCCTCCAGGTCCTCGGGGCTGCTGATGCTCGCCCAGCTGGATTCCAACAACTGCTCACGGCTCAGGCCAAGGATGCTGCACAGCTTGAGGTTGACCTCCGACCAGCCGAAGGTCGGGGTGATCAGCGCCATGCCGATCAGCGGCGCTTCGAAGAACAGACGCAGGCGATCATCGCGCTCGCGCAGTTGCTGCTCGGTACGACGCCGCACGGTGATGTCCTGGGCGGCGCCATAGATGCGCACCAGCTCGCCGCCATCACGCTCGGCCACGCCCAGCAGGCGCACCCAACGCGTGCGCCCCTTGGCGGTGCTGCCACGCACCTCGATATCGAACTGGTCGTCCCCCTTGTACATCTTCTGCAGGGTGCGACCGATCAACTCGCGGCCCGGTGCATCGAACTGCTGCAGCGACTCCTCGAACGACGGTGCACCGTTTTTCGGGTCCAGCTCGTAGATGGCGAAGCAGCCGGCGCTCCAATACATGCTCATGTCACGCATGTTCAGCGACCAGCCGCCCAGGTCGGCGATATTTTCCGTCTGGGTGAACAGGTGACTCTGCTGCTGCAGGGTCTCGCTCTGGCGCACCATGTCCTGGGCCAGTTGCTCGCGGTCGCTGACGTCTTGCTGCATGACGATGAAATGGCTGACGCCTTCTTCATCACGCATCGGCGCCAGAATCACCTCGCCCCAGAAAGCCTCGCCGTCCTGACGCTGCAGGCGCAACACGGCGTTGCCAGGCACCTCCCGACGAATCGCAGTTTCCAGTACATGCAGGCCGTCGTGGCGCTTCTCGCCGCGCAGCAGCTCGAGCAGGCTCAGCCCAAGCGTCGCCCTGGCTTCGCGGCCGGTGATCTGCTCGAACGCCGGGTTGCAATAGACCAGCGGCAATTCGCTCTGGCGCGCATCGGCGATCAGCACACCGAGCGGGCTGGCATCCAGCGCGGAGTGGGCCAGGGTCAGCTGACGCTGCACTGCGGCGCTATGGCAAAGCGCCAGGCGCAAATCGGTGAGGCTTCTGCCGATCAGCAACGCCGCCAGGATGAAAAGCAAGATACCGAAATGCAGCTCCAGGCGCTGCGGATCGATCCAGTTACTTTGCTCAGTGATCGCGTGAAACCACGGCAACCCGAGGATCGCCAGGGCACTGGTGACCGCCCCGCATACCGCCCCGGTAAAGCCCCACACCAATGCCAGGCCAAGCATCACCAGGCCGATGATCGGCAGTTTCAAGGTGCCCGGTAACAGTTCCAGCAGCACCGGCAGACACGCCAGTACGAGCAGTAGCGCATAGGGAGAGCGCAGTTTGCGCAGGGCATCCGGCACCTGCCGCAGAGGTGCTGTCAGGCCCGTGACCGGCATCAGCCAGCCACGCCTACGCAGCCAGGGACTAAGATAGGTTAGCGCCGCGATGGATGTCACCAGCGCGGTCAAGCTGTCCGCCAGCCAGAGCGTCAATGCCAACTGCGGCGCCTGCTCCATGGTCAGCTCGCGCAGCAGCAACCGGCAGCCGATCAACAGCACGCCGGTCAGCGCCGCCGGCAGCAGCACGCCCAGCAGAGTGAAGCGCAGCACATGGCTGATATCCGGCAAGGCCGCATCGAACGGGCGCCAGCGCAGCAGCAGGTAACCGCAGGCCACGCCCAGGGTCTCCGGCGCGGCGTACAGCGGCGCCTGGTGCCAGTCGAGCCCCCACAGCGGCGTGGACAGTACCGCATTGGCATACAGCGCCCACAGCACTCGCGGCCCCCACCAGAGCACCAGCACCAGCCCGACGGCGAACGGCAGATAGAGAATGCCCAGCCCACCTTCGAAGTGGGTGGTCAGCGACAGCTGTGTGGCCAGATGGAACAGTGGCAGTGGCAACCACCAGGTCCACAACGGCAGGCGTTCGGCAGTGCGGGGCATACAACCTCATATCGCTATGCCAGCACGACATGCAACAGCCCTTCAGGGCTGTACAGGTGCCTGCATCGAGTTAACAGCCTAGCCGAATCAGGCCGCGTCGCGTGGCAACAATAGCCCCAGAGGCAGACAAATACGGGCCTCCAGTCCACCACCGGTACGATTGCGCAACTCCACGCTGCCGCCGTGCAGCGATGCGATGCGCTTGACGATGGCCAGCCCCAACCCGGCTCCCTTACCACCGCGGGCACTGTCGCCACGGATGAACGGGTTGACGATGTTGCTCAGTTCACTCGGGTCGATACCGGCGCCACGGTCCATGACGCTCAGCACCACATAGGGCGCGCTGTGGTCGTCGGCCACCGACAGGACGATCTCCACCGGGCTGCCGCCATAGCGCAGGGCGTTCTCGATCAAATTGACGATCAGCCGCTTGATCGACACCCGGCGCAGCGGAAAGGCCGGGATCGGCTCGAGGAACAAGCGCACCTGCTCGCCCTTCTGGTTGTAGGGCGCGGCCACCTCGCGAATCAGCTCCGGCAGCACCAGTTCTTCAACCGGCTCGTCACGGCCGTCGCGGATGAAGGCCAGGAACTGGTCGAGGATGGCATCCATGTCTTCGATGTCACGCACCATGTCTTCGGTCAGTTCCGAATCGTGGTCGAGAAACTCCAGGGACAGCCGCAATCGGGTGAGCGGCGTGCGCAGGTCGTGTGATACCCCGGCGAGCATTAGCTCGCGCTCGCGCCCAGCCTGTTCGACATCCTCGGCCATCTGGTTGAAGGCGCGGTACACCTCGGCCATTTCGCTTGGCGTATCACCGACCGGCAACCGCACGCTGCGGCCCTGACCGAACTGCCGAGCGGCGATCACCAGGCGCTTGAGCGGCGCACTGAGCTGGCGTACGAAGATCCACGCCGCCGCCGTGGACAACAGACCGATGCCCAGGAACCAGCCCAGCACGCTCCAGATTCGCTGGCCACGCAGCGGGTGCGGATACAGCGGCACGCGCACCCAGTCCTCACCGAGGGTCGGCGCATGCACCCATAGCGCCGGCGGGCTCTTGGCCCGTACCCGGGTTTCGGTGTCCGGGCCAAGCTCGGACTGCATCTGCCGCTGGAAGATCTCGCTGTACGGCCAGTGCTCCTCGCTGGCCGGCACCTCGGCACGCGTCACCCGCTTCAGGCCCGCCGCCTCGGCGATGTTGCCACGGTCGTCGGGGTTCGCCGCCCAGTAGGCGCGCAGGGTCAGCGCGGCGCCGTGGCTGTACTGACGGTCGACCAGCACGTCCTCGTTCATCATCAGGTAGACGAGGGTCAGCGCCTTGGAGAACAGCACGACGATCAGCACCAGCCAGAGGGTGCGCGAGAAGAAGCTTTGCGGAAACCAGAGTGGAGCTTTCATAGAAACAGGAGCCGGGGCAGAACGCTAAAGGCAAGAGGCGGAACGCAAAAGGGCTGGTTTCAATCGCCAGCCCTTGAGCGTCTTATAGCGGTTTTATTTGTTGCCGTCCGGCACGAAAACATACCCCACGCCCCACACGGTCTGGATATAGCGCGGCTTGGACGGATCCGGCTCGATCAGCCGGCGCAGACGGGAAATCTGTACGTCGATGGAGCGCTCCAGGGCGTCCCACTCGCGGCCACGGGCCAGGTTCATCAGCTTGTCGCGGGTCAGCGGCTCGCGGGCGTGCTGCACCAGGGCCTTGAGCACCGCGAATTCGCCGGTGGTGAGCATGTGCACCTCGTCGCCCTTCTTCAGCTCGCGGGTAGCCAGGGACAGCTCGTAATCACCGAAGGTGACGCTCTCGTCCTCGCTGCCCGGCGCGCCCGGCACCACCGGCGACTGGCGGCGCAGCACGGCCTTGATGCGGGCCAGCAGTTCGCGCGGGTTGAAGGGCTTGGCCAGGTAGTCGTCGGCGCCGATTTCCAGGCCCTGAATGCGGCTGCCCTCGTCGCCCTTGGCGGTGAGCATGATGATCGGCACCTGGTTGTTGGAGGCGCGCAGGCGGCGGCAGGCGCTCATGCCATCCTCGCCGGGCAGCATCAGGTCGAGCACCACTAGGTTGAACAGCTCGCGCGATAGCAGGCGGTCCATTTGCTCGACGTTTTCCACGGCGCGGACGCGATAGCCCTGCTCGTCGAAGAAACGCTCGAGCAGGCGACGCAGACGGGCGTCGTCATCGACAATCAGGATCTTTTCGCCTTCGACCGGTTGTACTGCAGTGCTGCTCATAGAGGCTCCTTGACCGAGAGTCCGCGACGCGTTGCGCCCGGCTGACCGGCGGCATTATGGCTCAGAGGCCGTATAGACCACGTATTGTCCATTGTTAGCAGATTTTTCGCTGCCGTTGGCGCACTTCGCGCCGATTCATGGTCTGACAGCCGCCAATGGCGAGTGGCCTGTGCCCGTGTGGGCGTGGCTATAATGCGCCGCTTTAGGGCGCCTTTAGAAACGTAGGCGAGGCAGTCAGCACAAGGCAAAAGCAGGCGAGGACGCGCAGTTTACGGGTTGTAAATGAGCAGTCCGAGCCTGTTTTTAACGCTGTGATGACAACGCAGGTAGTTTCTAAAGGTGCCCGTCAGCGTCCGGCTCATCATGAGCGAGGCCGGTTTTAGTCGTTTCAAGGTGGATTCTTCTTTCTATGCTCAGCATCAACAACCGTATCGCCGAAGAACTGGGCGTGCGCCCGCAACAGGTCGCCGCCGCCGTACAGCTGCTGGATGAAGGCTCCACCGTGCCGTTCATCGCCCGTTACCGCAAGGAAGTCACCGGCAGCCTCGACGATACCCAGCTGCGCAACCTGGAAGAGCGCCTGCGTTATCTGCGCGAACTCGATGACCGTCGGGCGAGCATCCTCGCCAGCATCGAGGAACAGGGCAAGCTGACCCCCGAGCTGACCCGCGAAATCAACCTCGCCGACACCAAGACGCGCCTCGAAGACCTCTACCTGCCGTACAAGCAGAAGCGCCGCACCAAGGGCCAGATTGCCCTGGAAGCCGGTCTCGGCGAGCTGGCCGACGCGCTGTTCGATGATCCGAGCCTGACCCCGGAGAGCGAAGCGGCGCGCTTCATCGATGCCGAGAAAGGCTTCGCCGACACCAAGGCGGTGCTCGAAGGGGCCAAGTACATCCTCATGGAGCGCTTCGCCGAAGACGCTAGCCTGCTCAGCAGCCTGCGCGGCTTCCTCAAGGACAACGCCACCCTGAGCGCCCGGGTGATCGCCGGCAAGGAAACCGAAGGCGCCAAATTCCGCGACTATTTCGAGCATGACGAAAAGCTCAAGGGCGCCCCATCGCACCGCGCCCTGGCGATCTTCCGTGGGCGCAACGAGGGCATCCTCAATGCCAGCCTCAAGGTCGGCGAAGAGCTTCCCGGCACCCTGCACCCTTGCGAAGGCATGATCGCCGAGCGTTTCGGCATTTCCAATCAGGGCCGCGCCGCCGACAAATGGCTGGGCGAGGTGGTGCGCTGGACCTGGAAGGTCAAGCTCTACACTCATCTGGAAACCGATCTGCTCGGCGAGCTGCGTGAAGGCGCCGAGGACGAGGCGATCAGCGTGTTCGCCCGCAACCTGCATGACCTGCTGCTGGCCGCCCCCGCCGGCCCACGCGCGACCCTGGGCCTCGACCCGGGCCTGCGCACCGGCTGCAAGGTGGCGGTGGTCGATGCCACCGGCAAGCTGCTCGACACCGCCACCGTCTACCCGCACGCACCGCGCAACGACTGGGACGGCACCCTCAACGTGCTGGCCAAGCTGTGCGCCAAGCATGGCGTCGACCTGATCGCCATCGGCAACGGCACCGCCAGCCGCGAGACCGACAAGCTGGCCATCGAGCTGATCAAGAAATACCCGGGCCTGAAAATGACCAAGATCATGGTCAGCGAAGCCGGCGCCTCGGTGTACTCGGCTTCGGAGCTGGCGGCCAGGGAATTCCCGGATCTGGACGTATCGCTGCGCGGTGCAGTGAGCATCGCCCGCCGCCTGCAGGACCCGCTGGCCGAGCTGGTGAAGATCGACCCGAAATCCATTGGTGTCGGCCAGTACCAGCACGATGTGTCCCAGCTGAAGCTGGCGCGCAGCCTGGACGCCGTGGTGGAAGACTGCGTGAACGCCGTGGGTGTGGACGTCAATACCGCCTCCAGCGCCCTGCTGGCGCGTATTTCCGGCCTCAACGCGACCCTGGCGCAGAACATCGTCGCCCATCGCGACGCCCACGGCGCCTTCAAGACCCGTGACGCCCTGAAGAAAGTCCCGCGCCTGGGCGACAAGACTTTCGAACAGGCCGCCGGCTTCCTGCGCGTGATGAATGGCGACAACCCGCTGGACGCCTCCGCCGTGCACCCGGAAACCTACCCGCTGGTGCAGCGCATCGCCGCCGACACCGGCCGCGACATCCGCTCGCTGATCGGCGATGCGGGCTTTCTCAAGCGCCTGGATCCGAAGAAGTTCACCGACGAGACCTTCGGCCAGGTGACCGTCAGCGACATCCTCAGCGAGCTAGAAAAACCCGGCCGCGACCCACGCCCCGAGTTCAAGACCGCCGAGTTCCAGGAGGGCGTGGAAACGCTGAAAGACCTCGAACTGGGGATGATCCTCGAAGGCGTGGTCACCAACGTGACCAACTTTGGCGCCTTCGTCGATATCGGCGTACACCAGGACGGCCTGGTGCACATCTCGGCGCTCTCCGAGAAATTCATCAAGGACCCGCACGAGGCGGTCAAGGCCGGCGACGTGGTCAAGGTCAAGGTCATGGAAGTGGACATCCCGCGCAACCGCATCGCCCTGTCCATGCGCATGAGCGACACCCCCGGCGAGAAAGTCGACGGCCCGCGTGGCGGTGCTCGCCAAGGTGGCGGCAAGAGCGGCCAGGCACCACGCAGCGAGCGCCACTCCAGCCAGGAAAAACCGGCCCCGGCCAACGCTGCCATGGCTGCGCTGTTCGCCAACGCCAAGCAGCTGAGGAAGTAAGCGATGAGCGACTCCGCGGATGAAATCGGCAAGAGCAGCGCCTTCGGGCGCCTGCTCGGCCTCAGGATCATCAAGGCCGAGGCCGGCGAAGCGATCATCGCCCTGAGCATGCACGACGGCCTGCGCAACCTGCACGGCAAGCTGCACGGCGGCGCGCTGTTCTCGCTGATCGACACCGCCATGGGCCAGGCCAGCCACAGCCTCACCGACGGCGAGCCGAGCAGCGTGACCCTGGAGTGCAAGGTCAACTACATCCGCGGCGTCACCGAAGGCGACCTGAGCTGCCGCGCCTGGGTCATCCACGCCGGCCGCCGCACCCAGGTGATCGAAGCTGAAGTGCACCAGCACGACAAGTTGGTCGCCAAGGCCCAGGCCACCTTCGCCTGCCTCTGAGGCCCACGTCACGCGCAGCAGAACCCTGAAAGCCGTCTGCGCGTGTCGCTAAAACGTACATCCCTTTCGCCAGACGACCAACGTCAGCAATTCGCCCCTTGTAGAGTCCAGCGTCCACCCCCATATTGGGGCGACCGCTGCGTGAAGGAATGCAATCTTGAGCGACCTGTTCTCCCGCCGTCTGGCCCTGCTCGGCGAGCACGCCAACCTGTCCCTGCTCTCCCAGTGCCTGCATGGCATCGAGCGTGAGTGCCTGCGCGTCGATGAACGCGGCCAGCTGGCGCTGAGCGGTCACCCCGCCGCGCTGGGCTCGGCGCTGACCAACGGTCAGATCACCACGGACTATTCCGAATCCCTGCTCGAGTTCATCACCGCCACGTCAGTCGATCCCGGCGAGACCCTGGCCGAGCTCGAGCGCATCCACCGCTTCGTGTACAGCAAGCTCGACGGCGAGTACCTGTGGAGCCCCTCGATGCCGGGCCCGCTGCCGGATGAGCAGACCATTCCGATCGCCCGTTACGGCAGCTCGCACATCGGTCAACTCAAGTACGTGTACCGCAAGGGCCTGGCCCTGCGTTACGGCAAGACCATGCAGTGCATCGCCGGCATCCACTACAACTTCTCCCTGCCGGAGCAGCTGTGGGCCGTGCTGCAGGAAGCCGAAGGCGACGGGCGAAGCGCGCGCGACTATCAGTCTTCTCGCTACATCGCGCTGATCCGCAACTTCCGCCGCTACAGCTGGCTGCTGATGTACCTGTTCGGCGCCTCGCCGGCGCTGGACAAGAACTTCATGCGCGGCGGCCCGCACCAGCTTCAGGAGCTGGACGCCGAGACTCTGTACCTGCCCTACGCCACCAGCCTGCGCATGAGCGACCTGGGTTACCAGAGCGAAGCCCAGGCCGGGCTGACGCCCTGCTACAACGACCTGGCCAGCTACACCGACAGCCTGCGCCAGGCCGTCGGCACGCCGTATCCACCCTACGTCGACATCGGCACCAAGAAGGACGGCGAGTGGCTGCAGCTCAACACCAACGTGCTGCAGATCGAGAACGAGTACTACTCCAACATCCGCCCGAAACGCGTGACCTACAGCGGCGAGCGGCCGATCCAGGCGTTGATGGCCCGTGGCGTTCAGTACGTCGAGGCGCGCTGTCTGGACATCAACCCGTTCCTGCCGATGGGCATCGACCTCGCCGAGTCGCGCTTCCTCGACGCCTTCCTGCTCTACTGCGCCCTGCAGGACAGCCCGCAGCTGAGCAACGGCGAATGCGGCAGCTGTTCGGATAACTTCCTCAGGGTGGTCAAGGACGGGCGTCGCCCCGGCCTGCACCTGCAGCGCCACGGTGCGCCGGTAGTCCTGCAGAGCTGGGCCCATGAGCTGCTCGACGGCATCGAAGCGATCACCGAGCTGCTCGACCGCAGCCAGGGTACGGACGCCCACGGCGCCGCCCTGCAGGCCCAACGCGCGAAAGTCGACGATGCCAGCCTGACGCCGTCGGCCCAGGTGCTGGCCGAACTGCAGAAAGGCGAAAGCTTCGCGGCATTTTCCCTGCGCCAGAGCAAGCGCCACGCCGAGCATTTCCGCGGCCAGCCGTTGAGTGCCGAGCAGCAGGCCGAGTTCGAGCAGGCTGCACAGCGCTCGCTGCAGGAGCAGGCCGAACTCGAAGCCCACGAGGAAGGCGACTTCGACAGCTTCGCCGCCGCCTACCAGGCCAGCATCCTCGCCCTGGCCGTGTGAACGGGGCCAGGCGCGCCTGGCAGGCCATTGAGAAACTGTCCACGTTGCCATTGCCGCGTTGAAAACAGCCTGAAAGTGCTCGCTTACAATACGTAAACTGCGCTTTTTCGGCTGTTCTTGCAGAGCCGGCATCGGTATTGCACTGGCTCGCCTACGTTTTTCAACGGCCTGCTGGGCCGCGACGACTGCGTCACAAAAAAACCCAATGGTCATAAATCCAGGACAGGTGGCCCGGTTTGGCCAGGCGTATTTGGCTAGCATGGTTTACAAGCCTCTTTGCGAATCCCTCTCATGAGCCACCCCGACAACAAGCAGCACTGGAGCCTGGAAAGCCTCACCAAGGCCTACCAGCAAGGCTATATGGCGGGCCTCGCCGGCCATGCTGCCGATACCCTGCCCTTCGCCGACAGCATTCCCGCCGCTGCCTGGGAAGCCGGCTGGGTAGACGGTGAAGGCCAGCGCCGGCTCAGCGCGGAAAAGCTCAATCGCACGCCGGGCAGTGCCCCGGGTGCCAAGAAGCGCGCCTGACACGACGCGGCAGATCGCCTCTCCACACTGGCCAGCCAGCGCGCCAGGGTGCAAAATGCTTAATTCGCTTAACTGAAGAACCCGAGCCATGAGCAACGTTTCCAGCCAGATGGATACTCCGCCTGCGAACAGCGCCGCTGGCGACGCGCTGCCTGACAGCTGGCTGGACACCCTGGTGGGCTATGCGCTGCGCCGCGCCCAACTGAAGGTATTCCAGCACCTAGTCGGCAATCTGGCCGAGCATGACCTGCGCCCGGCACAGTTCACCGCGATGGTAATCATCGACAACGAGCCGGGCCTGATGCAGGCCGACCTGGCCCGCCAACTGGCCATCGAGCCGCCGCAACTGGTACCGCTGCTCAACAAGCTGGAAAGCCGTGGCCTGGCCCAACGTGTACGCGGCGTGCAGGACAAACGCGCCTATGGCGTGTTCCTCACCAAGGCGGGCATCGCCCTGCTCGGCCAGCTCAAGGCCATCGCCGTGGCCAGCGACGAAGCGGCCACCGCCGCCCTCGACGAGGACGAACGCAACCAGCTGCTGCGCTTGCTGCATAAGGTCAACGGTTAAGGCGGCTTGGGAAAGGCTGTTTGAAGGCAAAAGCAGCCACTCGCGTAACGCGTAGGAGGGGCCGGGCGGCGATCCGCTTTAGCCCCGAGCTTTTTATTAAGGCAAACAAAGAGCTCGCGGCTAAAGCCGCTCCTACAAAAGTGTTCTGCTCACCGGTAGCTCCCGCCACATTCCTACCATTCCTCCACACGCGAAACACTGGCGGATCGAGAGTGCCCGTCAAGAGAGAAGCGCCAGCGGCGCTCGAGCAGCCTCGATCCGGGCGATACGCAGCTCGGTCTCCGGCAACAGGTAGGTGAAGAAGGACGCCGCGCCATCGAGCTTCTCCTGATACCAGGGATCTTCGGCCAGCAGCAATGCCGCCAGGCGAGCCGAGCGCGCCCAGGCGAACGCCAGCAGTGACCAGCCGAGCAGATGGAGAAAATCGCCGGCAATGCGGTACGGGTATTCGCCGTCGCTCCGGGCATGGATGAAGATGCCGCCCAACAAGCCCCGCCATTTCGCGCACAACGCGTTCAGCCGTTCGGCATATTCACCGCCCGCCGCCACTTCCTGCTCGAACACCGCCAGCAGCTCAGCCAGAGCAGCCCCGTCATCCCCGAGCACCTTGCGCAGCAGCAGGTCGTTGGCCTGAATCTCGTTGCTGCCTTCGTAGATCATGGCGATACGGCTGTCGCGCAGGGTCTGCTCGATGGCGTATTCGCCGGTATAGCCATAGCCGCCAAATACCTGCAACGCATCACTGGCCAGATGGAACCCCTGGTCGGTGAAGAACGCCTTGATCACCGGCGTCAGCAGCCCGGCCAGGCGTGCGGCGCACTGGCGTTCGCTTTCAAGCGCGGCATGCTCGGCCTGATCGAGCAGGTGCGCCCCCCAGTAACCAATGGCGCGCAGGCCCTGACTGACGGTACGCAAACGCAGCAACACCAGGCGCATCGCCGGGTGGTAATGGATCGGGTCGGCAGGGGCCGCGGCAACGCCTTCCGGCCGGTTTGGCGCGCGCATCTGCCGGCGCTCCCGGGCGTAATCCGCCGCATTCTGCCAGGCCGCCTCGGCGTGCCCGAGGCCTTGCAAACCGACGTGCAAACGCGCCGAGTTCATCATCACGAACAACGCGGCCAGACCGCGATTCGTCTCGCCGATCAGCCAGCCCTGAGCCTCCTCGAAACTCAGCGAGCAGGTGGCGCTGCCCTTGATGCCCATCTTGTGCTCGATGCCGTCGCAGCGCACGGCATTGCGACGGCCGTCGTCCAGCCGCTTGGGCACCAGAAACAGCGAGATGCCGCGGGTTCCCGCAGGCGCATCCGGCAAGCGTGCCAGCACCAGATGCAGGATGTCGTCGGTCAGGTCGTGCTCGCCGCCGGAGATGAACAGCTTGCTGCCGGTGAGGTGGTAACTGCCGTCGTCCTGAGACTCGGCACGACAACGCAGCAAACCGACGTCACTGCCAGCCTGGGGCTCGGTGAGGCACATGGTCGGCAGGATTTCCCCGCTGACGATGGCGGGCAGATAGCGCTCCCTGAGCACCTGCGGCGCATGGGCCTGCAAGCACAGGTAGGCGCCGTGGGCGATACCGGTGTACATCGCCCAGGCGTGATTGCTGGCGTAGAGCATTTCCTGCAGCGCGGCGTCCAGCACCTGCGGCAAGCCCTGGCCGCCGTGCCCGGGTGCACAGGCCAGCGCTGGCCAGCCGCCCTCCACATAGGCGCCATAGGCAGCGGCGAAACCGTCTGGCGTGCGGACCTCGCCGGCCTGCCAGCGACAACCCTGGCGGTCCCCGCTGACATTGAGCGGCGCCAGCACGCCGGAGCTGAAGCGCGCGGCCTCCTCCAGCACCTGCAAGGCCAGCGGCAGGTCGACCTCGGCGAAGACCGGCGACTCAGCCCAGCTTGCCGGCGCCTGCAGCCAGTGTTCGAGCACGAAACGCATGTCGCGCAGCGGCGCCTTGTACTGCCACATGGTCAACCTCCCTGTAGAACGGCCTCAGGCCTGGTAGCCCGGGTTCTCGATCAGCAGCGCCATGCCCTGCCCGCCACCGATGCAAGCCGCGGCGATGCCGTAACGCAGATTGGCTTCACGCAACTGTCGCGCCAGGGTCATCACCAGGCGCAGGCCGGTAGCCGCCAGTGGATGGCCGAGGGCGATGGAGCCGCCGCGTCGATTCAGCCGAGAAGGGTTCAGCTCCAGCGCCTGACTGACCGCCAGCAACTGGGCGCCCTGGGCTTCGTTGATTTCCAGTAGACCGATGTCGTCCAGCCCCAGGCCGCTGCGCTGCAGCAGCAACTGGATGGCCGGTGCCGGGCCGATGCCCATGATCTCCGGCGCCACGCCAACCACGCTGGAGGCACGCAACAGTGCCAGAGGCGGTTTCGAGGAGTCGGAGGCGCGACCGACCAGTGCCGCAGCCGCGCCATCGACCACCGCGCAGCTGTTGCCGGCGGTCTGCACGCCGCCAGGGTGAATGGCGCTCAACCGCGCCAGCGCCTCGGCATCGGTGGGGCGGGGATGAGTATCCTGCGTCACCTCGGTGATCCGCCTGGGCAGTTCGATGCTCCTAGACTGATAACCGTCCAGCTCGAAACGTTCATTGCCGACGGCGACGATCTCCTCGGCGAGCCAGCCGCTATCGCGGGCCAGCAAGGCGCGCTGATGGCTACCCAGGGCATAGGCGTCCACCTGTTCGCGGCTGATCCCGTACTTGCGGGCCAGACGCTCGGCGGTGGCGATCATGTCCACGCCCGGTGCTGGGTCGAGCAGGGCTTCCCAGAGAAAATCCCTGAAGCCAACCGGCGCGCCGAGGCGAAAACCGCCGCGGTGCTCGTAGGCAACGATCGGGTTGCGCGACATCGACTCA
Organism: uncultured Pseudomonas sp.; assembly: GCA_966186235.1. Classification (GTDB taxonomy): domain Bacteria; phylum Pseudomonadota; class Gammaproteobacteria; order Pseudomonadales; family Pseudomonadaceae; genus Aquipseudomonas. The sequence continues at coordinate 93,771 of CBIFVM010000004.1, read as the reverse complement.
CTGCCCACGCACAACGCCAGCTGCCCGCCGCCGTGCAGGTGCATCGCGCCCTGGCGCAGCAACTCCAGGCCGGTGCCGCAGATGCGCTGCACCGCCAGCGCCGGCACCTGCTGCGGCACGCCGCTGTACAGGCCGATATGGCGCGGCAGCAGATAGGCGTCGAAACTGGCCTGGGCCATGGAGCCGGCGAACACGCCGTCCACCGCCGCCGGGTCGAGAGCGGCGCGGGCCAGCACGGCGCGGCCGACCTTGATGCCCAGGTCGATGGGCGATACCTGGGCCAGCGGCCCGTTCAGGTCGCTCCAGGGGGTGCGCAGCGCTGCGATGATCGCCACATCCTCGAAGCAGCTGTACTGCCCGCCATTCACGCCGGCATCTCGGCGCGCAGGATCGACTCGTCACGGCCGCGGTACAAGGCCTCGACCTGCTCGGCGCGCCATTGCAGCACGGCGCGCTGGTTGATCGAGCCCTTGTCGGTGATCTCGCCGCGGTCGATGGACGGCGCCTGGCTCATCAGGGCGATCCATTCCAGCCGTGTGGCATTGCCGGTGGCCTCGCGGTTGAGGCGTTGCAGCCAGTCGGCGAACCAGCCGCGCACCGGCGCGCTGGCCAGTACCTCGGCGTCGCTGACGTCCGCCGCCAGGCCGGCCAGTTGCCGGCATTCATACAACCGCGGGAACACCAGCATCCCCAGGCATTCGCGGTCCGGCGCGGTGACCACCACGTCCTGCACGTAGGGCGAGCCTTCCAGCACGGCACGGTTACGCAGCGGGCCGACGCTGACGAACACCCCGGACGACAGCTTGAAGTCTTCGGCGATGCGCCCGTCGAACATCAAGCCCAGTTGCGGATTGCGCGGGTCGGCCAGCTTGAGTGCATCGCCGGAGCAGTAGAAGCCGTCTTCGTCGAACACCTCGGCGGTCTGCTGCTCGGCACGCCAGTAGCCGGGCATGATGTGCGGCCCGCGAAAGCGTCCTTCCAGCTTGCCGTCGACCGGCACCAGGCGCACTTCGCAACCCGGTGCCGGCAGGCCGACATAGCCGGCCATGGACAGCGGCCCGGTGGTGAAGGTGCACGACGGCGACGCCTCGGTCATGCCCAGGCCGGCCATCATGCGAATGCGCTCGCCGCAATGCTGCTCGGCGATGCGGTCGAGTCGATCCCAGATGCTCTGGGACAGCCCGGCGGCGGCGAAGAAGAACAGCTTGATGCGTGCGAAAAAGCGCTCACGCAGCGCCGCGTCCTGCTCCAGGGCGCTGACCAGTTCTTCCCAACCCTTGGGCACCGTCAGGTAGGCGGTCGGGGAAATCTCGCCCAGATTGCGCAGGGTTTGCGCCATGCCCTGGGGCGTCGGCTTGCCGTCATCGAGGTAGAAGGTGCCACCGTTGTACAGCACGATGCCCAGGTTGTGGCTGCCGCCAAAGGTGTGGTTCCAAGGCAGCCAGTCGACCAGCACCGGCGGCTCTTCACCGAATACCGGGAAGGTCTGCAGCAGCATCTGCTGGTTGGCGCAGAGCATGCGCTGGGTGGTGACCACCGCCTTGGGCAGCTTGGTGGAGCCGGAGGTGAACAGGAACTTGGCGATGGTATCCGGGCCGGTGGCGGCGAAGGCGGCTTCCGCCTCCGCGCCGACTGGCTCTGCCAGCAGGCTGGCGAAATCGATGGTACGCCGGCCCGCCACTTCACCCTGTACGGTGATTACCGGCACATCGGCTGGCAGTACCGCGTCGATGGCGCGCTGATAGGGCGCGGCGTTGTCGACGAACAGCAGCCCCGGCTGCAGCAGACCGCAGACGTGACGCAGCTTGGCGTGATCTTGGGAGAGCAGCGAGTAGGCCGGTGACACCGGGCAATAGGGAATGCCCGCGTACATGGCACCGAGGGCGATCTGCAGATGCTGCAGGCCGTTGCCGGAGAGAATCGCCAGGGGCCGCTCGGCGCTCAGGCCGAAGCCGAGCAGGCGCTGGGCGATGGCCCGCACCGCATTCAGCATCTGTGCATAACTGCTGTGCTGCCACGCGCCGTTGTCGCCGCGTACGGCCAGAAAGGTCTGCTCGCCACGCACTTCGGCCCAGTGCACCAGGCGGTCGAGCAAACGCTCGGGCAAGGGCGCCAGCGGTTCCAGCGAGCGCATGTGCAATACGCCCTGGCGTTCGCTGATCTCGACGGCCGGGTGGCCGATGGACACCTGGCGATAACGCGGTCCGGTATTGGCGTTCACTTCGTTTCTCCACGCGGGCGATTGGCTCGCCCCTGTTGTTCTTGTTGTCACGCAGCGCCGTACCGCCTCGCTAGAGAGGCAGCCGGCACACGCAGGAATACCGCAGTCGCCTGGTTAGGTCGGGTAGTGCCGCGGGCCGTTCTGCAGGGTCACCCAGCGCAACTGGGTGAACTGCTCGATCGCCGACTTGCCGCCGAAGCTGCCGTAACCACTGGCCTTGACGCCGCCGAAGGGCATCTGCGCCTCGTCGTGCACGGTCGGCCCGTTGATATGGCAGATACCCGACTCGACGCGCTGGGCCAGGGCCAGCGCCCGCGTGGTGTCGCGGCTGAAGATCGCCGACGACAGGCCGAACTCGGAATCGTTGGCCAGGCGCAGCAACTCTTCGTCGCCACTGCCGCGCAGCACCACGGCCACCGGCCCGAAGGACTCTTCGGCATACAGGCGCATCGCCGGGGTGACGTGGTCGAGCAGCGTCGCCTGCATGATGCTGCCCTCGACCTGGCCGCCAACGATCAACTTCGCGCCCTTGGCAACGGCATCGTCGACCAGCGCCTTGATGCGCTCGCCCGCCGAGGTGTCGACCAGCGAGCCGAGCACCGAAGCGCTGTCGGCCGGGTCACCGGCACGCAGGGTGGCGATCTTCGCTGCCAGTTTGGCGACGAAGGCGTCGGCCACTTTGCTATCGACCACCAGGCGCTCGGTCGACATGCAGATCTGCCCCTGGTTGAAATAGGCGCCGAACGCCGCGGCTTCGACGGCGGCGTCCAGGTCGGCATCATCGAGAACCAGAAACGGAGCCTTGCCGCCCAGCTCCAGGAGCGCCGGCTTGAGGTGACGGGCCGACAGCTCGCCAACGATGCGCCCGACCTTGGTCGAGCCGGTGAAGTTGACCCGCCGCACCGCCGGGTGGGCAATCAGCCGCTCGACGATCGCCGCGGCATCGGCCGGCGCATTGCTGATCACGTTGACCACGCCGTCACCCAGGCCGGCGTCCTGCAGCACCTGGCCGATCAGCCGATGGACTGCCGGGCTCAGCTCGGATGCCTTGAGCACCACGGTATTGCCGCAGGCCAGCGGCATGGCGATGGCGCGGGTGGCGAGAATCACCGGGGCATTCCAGGGCGCGATGCCGAGCACCACGCCGCAGGGCTGACGCAGCGCCATGGCGAAGCTGCCGGGCACGTCGGAGGGAATCACCTCACCATGGATCTGGGTGGTCAGCGACGCCGCCTCGCGCAACATGTTGCTCGCCAGGTGCACGTTGAAGCCGTACCAGTTGGCCATGGCCCCGGTTTCCCCGGCGGCGGCGATGAACTCGCCAGCGCGTGCCTGCATTTGCTCAGCCGCCTTGAGCAGGCGCGTGCGCCGCTCGTTGGGCGCCAGCGCGGCCCAGGCGGGAAATGCGGCCTGGGCGGCGGCTACTGCGGCGTCGGCATCTTCCAGGGTGGCGGCGGCTACCCGCGATACCACCTCGCCGGTCACCGGGTTACGACGTTCGAAGGTGCGTTCGTCCCGGGACGGGCACGAGCGGCCACCGATCAGCAGGGGCACGTCCAGCATGGTGATTCCTCATTGTTGTCGTTGTAGGAAACGCTCGCGACGCCATGGCGGACGTCGCGCAATACAAGGCTAGGCGATCAGCGCTTGTAGGCCTGCAGACCGGGCTTGATGGTCTTGTCGTCGAGGAACTGCTTCATGCCCTGCTCGCGGCCGCCTTCTTCGTCCAGCAGGCGCGACTGGTCGAGCTTGGCATAGAGATAATCCTCGTTCTGCTCCCAGGTCAGCTCGCGGCAACGCTTGAAGCCATGCTTGGCGGCACGCAGCACCACCGGGTTCTTTTCCAGCAGGTTGCGCGCCAGCTCCAGGGTGGTGTCGCGCAGCTGGGCCAGCGGCACGCTTTCGTTGACCAGGCCCATCTCGGCGGCTTTCTTACCGTCGAAGGTCTTGCCGGTCATGATGTAGTACAGCGACTGGCGGTGGCCCACGGTGTCGGCCATGGCCTTGCTGACCAGATTGCCCGGCGGAATGCCCCAGTTGATTTCGGAAAGGCCGAAGGTGGCTTCATCGGCGCAGATCGCCAGGTCGCAGGCCACCAGCGGACTGAAGCCGCCGCCGAAGCACCAGCCATTGACCATGGCGATAGTCGGCTTGGCGTACATGCGCAGCAGCTTCCACTGCCACTGCGAGGCTTCGCGGCGGATCTTCTCTTGGAGAATCTCCGGGCCGGCGTCCACTTCGCGGAAGTACTCCTTGAGGTCCATGCCCGCGGTCCACGACTCACCGGCACCGGTCAGCACCAGCACACGGGCCTCGGCGTCCTGCTCCAGCACCTCGAGGATCTCGATCATCTCTCGGTTGAGGGTCGGGCTCATGGCATTGCGTTTTTCCGGACGGTTGAGGGTGACCCAGGCGATGCCTTCTTCGACATCGACCTTGACGGTTTGCCAGCGGCCTTCGTACTTGCTCATGGGGGCGTGCTCTTGTTTTGGTTGTCGATGGACAGAAGCTAATCCTGAAAAATAGTTATGTCAATTAACTATTAATTAAAATCACCATCTGTGCCGAATTCGGACACTCACCCACCAAAGCCGCGCTTTCAAGGGCCCGAATACCTCGAACAGTTCACGCCGATGCCTCGCTATAGCCAAAGGCTTACACGACGGCGCGCTGGTTCGCTCTGGTGACGACCCCGACCGCGCCGTAATCTATGCACATACCTGCAGCACAGGACGTGCTCAGGGTCATGGACGACATGACCATAGCTAGGATGGCAGCCGACAGGACGTTGGCATTGGTCAGTAAAAGCCCGCTTCGGCGGGTTTTTTATTGCCTGTGGAAAAGTGCGGCGGCTAGTGCGGCGGCGCAAGGCCGCCGCAGCGCCGGTTATTTCACGATGAAACCGTCGTACACCACCGTCTTCTGAAGGCGCATCGCACTGCCGACCCCGACCATGCCATTGAGCCAGCTGTAGCGCGGGTCGCTGGTCTCGAACTGCAGGGTGATGCGGAAGTAATACTGCGACGGGTCCACCGGCTCGCCCGCTGCCACCTTGCGCAGTACTTCGGCCGGGCCGTGGCGAAAGCCCTTGGTCTGCAAGTAGACCAGGGCGCCGTCATCGGTCTGCAGCAGGTAGCGGGTGTCGATGATCGCCAGGCCGTTGCTGTCGACCAGCTGCCAGTCGGCGCCGTTGTCGAGAATCTTGCCCTTGAAGCCAGGGCCGTCGAAGTGCCCGCTGGTGATCGGAATGATCCGCCGCTGGCCTTGCGGGCCCACCGCACCGAGCTCCCAGACCGGCGCTTCGAGGTTCACGGTGAAGCGCGCCAGGGGTTCGAGCTTGAGCGGCGGTGGCGTGCTCACATCGGCATTGGCCAGGCTGCTTGCCAGGCACAGCAACAGGGCTATCAGTTGCGTCAGTCTGCTCATCGGTCAGGTCCTTCAGTGCGATGTCGTCGACGCCGGTGGTGCCTCGGCAGCCCGCCGCCGACTCATGCCAATCACCACCAGCGCGGCGATCACCAGGCCGGGCGACGCTGCCAGCAATACGCCAGTGGTACCGGCGCCTGCGGCCAGAATCTGCCCGGCAGCCAATGGGCCGGAAACCGAGCCCAGGCGCCCGACCGCCACCGCAGCCCCCACACCAGTGGCGCGCACGGCGGTCGGATAGGCCGGCGGCGCCAGCGCGTAGAGCACCAGTTGCGCGGCGATGATGAACAGGCCAGCGGCAAAACCGGCGATGGCCATGGCCAGCATGCCCGAGGCCAGGCCCAGACCAGCCAATGACGCCAGCACGCCGCCGTAAGCGAACAGCACCACGCCCGTACGGCCACGGCGATCGAGCAGCACACCACCGAGCAGCGAACCGATGGCGCCGCCGATGTTGAAAAGCATCTGGATGGTGCCGGCCTGGGGCTGGCTGAAGCCCTGTTCGAGCAGCAGCGACGGCAGCCAGTTGAGCAGCATGTACATCACCGTCAGGGTGAAGAAGTAGCTGACCCACAGCGCCAACGTGGCACCGCCACGGCCTTCGCCGAACAATGCCTGCACGGTGGACTCGCGCGCTGGCGCGGTGCCCTGGTGCTGCTCGCGGAAATCCCGCGACTCGGGCAGCGCGAAGATCAGCAGCGGGGCGATCAGCAGCGGCGCCACGCCACCGACGATGAACACCGTCTGCCAGCTTTCGCCGCCCAGCATGCCCACTACCGCGGCGATGGCGCCACCCAGTGGCACCCCGCAATACATGATGCTGATGGCCGTGCCGCGGCGACGCTCGTCGACCGCCTCGGCGCACAGGGCGATCAGGTTCGGCAGCGCGGCGCCGAGACCCAGGCCGGTCATGAAGCGCGCCAGCAGCAGGCCGTTGACGCTGGCGACATAGGCCGTCCACAGCGAGAAGATGCCGAACAGGATGACCGCGCCAACCAGCACGCGCTTGCGCCCGATACGGTCGGCCAGCCAGCCGCCGAAGAACGCCCCCGGCAACAGACCGATGATGCTGGCACTGAACATCCAGCCCATCATTTTCTGATCCAGCTCGAATGCCTGGCGAATGCCCGCGGCGGCGATGCCTGCCGATTGCAGGTCCAGCCCTTCGATGAGCGCGACGATGAAACACAGCGTGACGGTCAGCGTCGAGCGACGCGATGACGTATCCATGGGAAACCTCGATTTTATTGTTGTTGTAGTCGCTCGCGATGAACGGTCGGCGAGCCCTGAAAAAGATTAACAAAGATAATAAATAACGAAAGTAATTCAGCCGTACAGGGCGATTGGGAGATAACCGAAATGGATCAAGCACTTAGCTAAAAATCTTTATTAACAACCAAAACAATTAATAATTTTAACGTTCGATTATCGAACAATGCTCATTGACCGCCCGTCATTGCCTTTCCATTCTCGCCGCACTGCAGCGCGAACGGCACTGCATTCACCGCCCGCATCGGCGGGGCCAAGAACAACAATAAAAGGACAATGACATGCACGACCACCGGGCACTCGACTCCCTCTCCCTGTTTCGCGGCGGTTCGCTGCTGGGCCTGTTGCTGGCACCCGGCATGCTCGCCGGCCATGCCCTGGCCGACGGCTTCGTCGAAGACAGCAGCGCCAAGCTGACAACCCGCAACTACTACATGGATCGCGACTACAAGGACGATGGCACCAAGTCGGCGGCCCGCGAATGGGCCCAGGGTTTCATCCTCAAGATGGAATCGGGCTACACGCCGGGCGATGTCGGCTTCGGCCTCGACGTCACCGGCCTGCTGGGCGTCAAGCTGGACTCCTCGCCTGGGCGCAGCGGCACCGATCTGCTGCCGGTTTCCGCCAGCAGCGGGCGAGCCGCCGACGAATATTCACGCCTGGCACCGACGGCCAAGATCCGCGCCGGCAAGAGCGTGCTGAAGGTCGGCGACGTCTCGCCCTTCCTGCCCTCCATCGTCGCCAGCCCAGCGCGACTGCTGCCCCAGAGCTTTCGCGGCGCCTATCTGCAATCCGCGGACATCGACGACCTGACCCTGCATGCCGGCTACCTTGACCGCATCAACCGCCGGGATTCCAGCAACTACCAGGCGATGACGGTCGCTTCGCCCAATCGGCGCTTCAACCCGACGGCGGAAAGCTCCCACGCAGCGTTTTTCGGCGGTGACTACCAGCTCGGCAAAGGCCTGAAGCTGCGCGCCTATCACACGGTCGTCGCCGACCTCTATCGCCAGGAATACCTTGGCCTGCTGCATGACCTACCGATGGGGCCCGGCGTGCTGAGCAGCGACTTGCGCGCCTTCATCAGCAACGAAGACGGCAGCGCCCGGGCCGGCAAGGTGGACAACCGCAACCTCGCCGCGCAGTTCGCCTACGCACTCGATGGCCATCGCTTCACCCTGGGCTACATGCACCAGAGCGGCGACACCGCCAAACCGTACATTTCCGGCACCGAATCCATGGTGATCAGCGAAATGGCGATGAGCTCGGACTTTCTCAACCCCAAGGAACGCACCTGGCAGGCGATCTATGATTACGACTTCACCGCTGCCGGCGTGCCCGGACTGAAGACGCGCCTGCGCTACCTGCGCGGCGACAACATCGAACTGCCGACCCTGGGCGGCGCCGACCTCAAGGAGCGAGAGCTGCAGATGGAGATCGGCTACGTGATCCAGAGTGGCACCTTCAAGGGCGTCGGGCTGAAGGCACGGCACTCGATCTATCGCAACGACTTCGCCGCGGGCGCGGCGTTTCGCGACGAGAACCAGACCCGCCTGCACATCGACTACACCCTGGCACTCTGGTGATGAACCGGGCGCGAGGTGCAGCCTAGCGCCCGTGCCGGCTCAGGCCTGAGCCGGCGTCATCTGCTGCGGTTTCTGCGCCGGCAGCAAGGTCAGCAACAGCACCGCCGCGGCGACGAACACCAGGGCGAACCAGGTGTAGAGCTGCAGCGGCTGCCAGCCGTCATCGAGCATGAAACCCGCTACGGTCGGCGACAGGATCGCCCCGCCACGGCCGATGCCGATCGCCCAGCCCACCCCGGTGGCACGTACCGACGCGCCATAGATCAGCGGCGACAGCGCATAGAGGCCGGCGACGCAGCCATTGGAAAACAGCCCGATCAGCAGGCCCATGCCCAGCGCCGCGGTGAACGAAGAACCCAGGCCAGTGAAGATCACCAGCAGCACGGCGGTGATCAGCATGAAGCCGGCCAGCACCCGGGCCAGGGAAAAGCGCGCCGACAGCAACCCCAGCAACGCCGCGCCGAAGATGCCGCCAATGCTCAGCAATACGCCACCGGTAACGCCCTGCTGCACAGACAGCCCGGACTGGGTGAGCAGCTTGGGCGTCCAGCTCATGATGAAGTAGAAACCGAACATCACCAGGAAGAACAGCACCCAGATCAGCAAGGTGCTGCGTCGTTGCTCGGGGTCGAACAGCCGCGCGAAGGAGCCGCTGCCGCTCCGCCCTTCTCCCGCCAATGACGGTAGCGCAGCCAGGCCCGGCTGGCCCAGCTTCACGGCCAGGCGATTGACCCTCACCAGCGCCTTGGCCGGCTGCTTGGAGAGCAGGAAATCCAGCGATTCGGGCAGCCATAGCAACACCGGCACGATGGCCGCGAAGGTCATCAGCCCGCCGGCGAAGAACACCGAGCGCCAGCCCCAGTGCGACAGCAGCCACACCGCCAGCAAGCCACCGAGCGTGGCGCCCAGGGCGTAGCCGGTGGACTGCAGGCTGACCGCCAGACCGCGCCAGCGCTTGCTGGCGTACTCGCTGGCGATCACGTTGCTGCTGGCCAGGATGCCGCCGATACCCAGCCCGGTGAAGCCGCGCAGCAGCGCCAGTTGGGTGGGCGTCTGGCTCAACGCCGAGAGCAGCATGCCGGTGCCGGAAATCACCAGGCACAGCAGGATCAGCGGGCGCCGGCCGATACGATCGGCCCAGGGCGCGATGAACAGCGAGCCGGCGGCCATGCCCAGCAATCCGGCGCTGAGCAGCAGGCCGATTTCCGCGCCACTGAGCGACCAATCGGCGGCCACCGACGAGGCCGTGAAGGCCATCACCAGCACATCGAAGCCATCGATCATGTTGAGCACGATGCATACGCCGATGGCGATCCATTGAAAGCCGCGCATCGGCCCCTGGTCGACGACCTGGCGGAGATCGCTCATCGCGCACCTCCCGCCGCAGCAACGAAAGATAACGAGAAGGGCATGCTGCAATCGGCAGCTGACGGAGCGAGGCGAAGGTTCATCGGCGCGGATCCTGGATTGTTTTTATGGGAGAAGCCGCGGCCAAGCTTGCAGAAGTGGATCCAATATTCAATCCGCGCCAGCGAAGCGGAAAGCCCCTGAATGCAGGCGCCCGAGGGCCCGAGCCCCGCCGCTCGGGGCCTTGCTCGATCGGTGACACGGGAAGATTGCGTTCGCTGATCGGACAGTTTGTTTTGTTAACTGTTTTCCCGGACAGGCATTGACATTAGGCTGATTAAAAACCAACCATTGGATCCAATAACTCCAACAATAACCGAGGTCGTCATGTACCCGAAAAATGCCTGGTATGTAGCCTGCACCCCCGATGAGATCGCCGATATGCCCCTGGGCCGGCAGATCTGCGGGGAAAAGATCGTGTTCTACCGCGGTGCCGAGGGCCAGGTAGTGGCTCTCGAGGATTTCTGCCCGCACCGCGGCGCGCCGCTGTCGCTCGGTTATGTCGAGAACGGCAACCTGATCTGCGGCTACCACGGCCTGGAGATGGGCTGCGAGGGCAAGACCGTGTCGATGCCCGGCCAGCGCGTGCGCGGCTTCCCCGGCATTCGCGCGTTCGCGGCGGTGGAGCGCTATGGCTTCATCTGGGTGTGGACCGGCGATCAGGCACTGGCCGATCCGGCCACCATCCATCATCTGGAATGGGCGGAAAATCCCGAGTGGGCTTACGGCGGCGGGCTGTTCCACATCAATTGCGACTACCGGCTGATGGTCGACAACCTGATGGACCTGACCCACGAAACCTACGTGCATGCCTCAAGCATCGGCCAGAAGGAGATCGACGAAGCGCCGCCGGTCACCAAGGTCGAAGGCGATGAGGTGATCACCAGCCGCCACATGGAAAACATCATGGCCCCGCCGTTCTGGCGCATGGCGTTGCGCGGCAACGGCCTGGCCGACGATGTGCTGGTGGATCGCTGGCAGATCTGCCGCTTCAACCCGCCCAGCCACGTGATGATCGAAGTCGGTGTGGCCCACGCTGGCCACGGCGGCTACGAGGCACCGGCCGAGGTCAAGGCGGCGAGCATCGTGGTCGATTTCATCACCCCGGAGAGCGAGACCTCGATCTGGTACTTCTGGGGCATGGCGCGCAGCTTCAAACCCGAGGACCAGGCACTGACCGACAGCATTCGCGAAGGCCAGGGCAAGATTTTCAGCGAGGACCTGGAGATGCTCGAACGCCAGCAGCGCAATCTGCTCTGGCAGCCCGAGCGCCAGCTGCTCAAGCTCAACATCGACGCCGGTGGCGTGCAGTCGCGGCGCATCATCGACCGCCTGCTGGCTGAAGAGCAGGCCCTCGCCGCCCAGAAAATCGACGTCCGCCAGGTCGGCTGACCCTTGCCCGTCGCGCGCCACCCAGGTGGTGCGCGCAAGCCTTGAAGAGAGCGCCACCATGATCGACGTCATCGTCACCGCCATCGAGCTCCAGGCCCAGGACATTCTCAGCTTCGACCTGGCCCGCGCCGATGGAGAACCGCTACCGGCCTTCAGCGCCGGCGCGCATATCGACGTGCACCTGCCGGATGGGCTGATTCGCCAGTATTCGCTGTGCAACCACCCCGAAGAGCGGCACCGCTATCAGATCGCCGTGCTGCGCAGCGCCGACTCGCGCGGCGGCTCCATCGCCATGCACGGCCTCGAGCAGGGCGTCAGGCTGAGCATCAGCGAACCACGCAACCTGTTTGCGCTGCAGCACGACGCCAGGCGCCACCTGCTGATGGCCGGCGGTATCGGCATCACCCCGATCCTGTGCATGGCCGAACGGCTGAGCCACATCGGCGGCGATTTCACCCTGCACTACTTCGCCCGCTCGGCGCCGCAGGCGGCGTTCGTCGAGCGCCTGCGCCAGTCGCCGTTCGCTGATCGCGTGCACCTGCATTTCGACGACGGCGAGGCGAGCAAGCGCCCGGACACCGCCGCGCTGATCGGCCCGGCCCAGGCGCAGACGCATCTGTACGTCTGCGGCCCGGGCGGCTTCATGGAGCATGTGCTGGACAGCGCCCGCGGGCTGGGCTGGGCCAACGACAACCTGCACCGCGAGTATTTCAGCGCCGAACCGGACGATCAGCCCCAGGCGGGCTTCGAAGTGCAATTGGCCAGCAGCGGCGAAGTGCTCAAGGTGCCGGAAGGCATCAGCGTGGTGGAGGTGCTACGCGGCATCGGCGTGGAGATTCCGGTGTCCTGCGAGCAGGGCATCTGCGGCACCTGCCTGACCCGCGTGCTGGAAGGCGAGCCGGATCATCGCGACCTGTTTCTCACCGAAGACGAGCAGGCCGCCAACGACCAGTTCACGCCGTGCTGTTCGCGGGCGAAAAGCGCACGGCTGGTGCTGGATATCTGAGGTATCGGGGACTCAGCGGTGGTAGGAGCGATTCATCCTTGAAGCTCGCGAACCATGACGAAGGTCCGCTCGTCCCCGTCGACCACTTCGCGCACCATGGCATAACCCAGGGCCTTGTAGAACGGCACCGCCGTCAGTGACGCCGGCACCCGCAAGCACGGCACGGCAGCGGCCTGCGCGACGCCTTCGACATAGCGCATCAGCGCCTTGCCGACCCCGCGACCTTGCACCTCGGGCAACACGAACACCGACCGCACCACATCGCCCGCCAGGCTGGCGGTGGCCACCACCCGCGCTCCCTCGAGCGCCACGAATACTTCACGCGAGGCCATCAGTGCACGCACACTGGCGGCGTCGAAGTTGGCGGCCACCCGCTCGATCACCTGCGGCGGATAATCCGCGGCATTGCTGAGCCGCAACGCCTGCACGATGACGTCGCTGATGGCGTCGGCATCCGCCTCGCGCGCCTGGCGGATCGCCCACTGCACCTCAGCCATCGCGCAGGATCGTCATCGCGGCTTCACCCGTTTCATCGCCATGCACCGCCCGGGCGTAACGCAGGGTGGCGTTGGCGTGTTCGCGCATGATGTTTTCGGCGCGCGCGCCCTGGCCGTTGACCAGGGCATCGTAGACGGCGTGGTGCTGCATGTGGGCAAAGCTGAAGCGCCGGTATTCGCGCGGCATGTCGTTGCCATCCACAGCCAGGGAGCTCACCGAGGCGAACGGCAGGTGATCGTTGCGCGACAGGGCCATGGCGATGGCGCTGTTGCCGCTGGCCTCGATGATCGCCTGATGAAAGCGCTTGTTGAGATCGTGATAGATCTCCAGTTCCTCCATCACCACATGGCCCTTCTCGAACAGCCGATCGCCCTCCACCAGGCACGCATACAGGCGGTTGCGGATCTCGTCGCCGAGGCCACGTTCGGCGGCCTGGCGCGCGGCCAGGCCTTCCAGCACACCGCGCACTTCCACGGCGCCGGCGATATCGTCGTCGGTCACCGCACGCACCGTGTAGCCGCGGCCCGGCGCCTTGCACAGCAGGCCTTCCTGCTCGAGGGTGCGAAAGGCGATGCGAATCGGCGTGCGTGAGACCTGCAGCCGCTCGGCCGTGGGAATTTCTGCGATACGTTCGCCCGCCGCCAGCTCACCCGAGGCGATCATCTGCCGCAAGGCAGCCAGTACCCGCTGTCCGGATTTGTACATCACGCCCTCGCCCACCTGTCGATAGGCGCCATCATAGCGCTCGCGGGCGTTGCAGTGCCCAGCCGGCCAAACCAGCGGACACGGCCTCGAACAACAGAGCCCACAGATTGAAGGTCTGCTGCGCGCCGCCATCGAGCCACAGGCCGGCGATACGCCCCAGCGCCAGACTGGCGTAAAGCACCAGCAGCAAGATCAGCGCGGGCCGCGTCAGCTCCTGCCGCCACACCGTCAGGGCGAGAAACACCGCCAACCCGACCGGCAGGGCGCCGTACTGGGCGCGCACGTCGGTGACCGCAGACGACTCCATCAGCAGCATGCCGCTGACCGCGCCCATTTCCTGGGGCCACAGAAAGTAGGCAACGCCGAAGCCAGCGAGCACGAGCAGTTGCACGACGAGAAAGATACGAGCATAGGGCATGGCGCAGTCCTCCGGGCACATGGGCTGAGCATAGGCCAGTCAGCGCTGCTGCCGGAAGGCGCTGGGCGTCTGCCCGGTGAGGCGCTTGAAGAAGCGCGAGAAATACGCCGGCTCGGAAAACTGCAGAGCGTCGGCGATCTGGCTGAGGGTCATCGACGAATACACCAGCAGGCGCTTGGCCTCCAGCAACTGGCGCTGATGCACCAGGGCCTGGGCGCTCTGCCCGGCGTAGCGACGGGTCATACTGTTGAGGTGCGCGGTGGTGATGCCCAGGCGCCGGGCGTACGCCTCGACCGACAACTGCTCGCGAAAATGCCGCTCCACCAGACGATTGAATGCCGCCAGATGCTGTTCGCCACGGGCCGGTCGCTCGGCGGCCTGGCGCCCCAGCACCTGCCGGCCGAGCCAGACCGCCAGCACGCCGACCAGCGACTGCAGCAGCAGGTTACGCGCCGGCGCGCTCTGCCCGTACTCGCTGTCGATGGCATCGAACAGATGATCCAGCTGGGTGCGATCATCGCCCACCGGATACAGCGCCGGCGTGCTGAACACCGGATGCTGGGCGCCGAGGTGCGCCTCCAGTTGCGCCACCAATGGCGCGGCCAGGGTCAGCACGTAACCGTCCACGTCATCGGAGAACTGGAAGCCGTGTACGCACAAGGGCGGCAACACCTGCAGCGCCGGATCGGCGATGCGCGACTGCACGCCTTCCACCTCGATCAGCGCCGAGCCCTGGCGCAGATACAGCAGTTGCAGCAGATCGGGATGGCGGTGCGGCTCAATCACCCAGTCGTGCAAGCGGCTGCGCTTGGGGATCGACTCGCAGTGCAGCAGATCCGGCGTCGGCCACTCAAGGGCATCGCCATACAGCTTGAATACCGGCACGGCGATCTGCGGCTGATTCATGGCGGCTCCCGGAAAAGTGGCCGATAGGCGAACGGAGTTTATGAAAGTCCAAGTAAACGACGTGAATTTGCCTTATCCAGCGGCCAAGGCCAATCAAAAATACAAGCACGACAGTCCACACAACAATATCGAGGACGCCATGAAAACCTCCGTTGCCATCATCGGGGCCGGCCCGTCCGGCCTGCTGCTCGGCCAATTGCTGCACAACGCCGGCATCGACACCGTCATTCTCGAACGCCAGAGCCCCGACTACGTACTCGGCCGCATCCGTGCCGGGGTGCTCGAACAGGGCATGGTCGACCTGTTGCGCGAAGCCGGGGTCGGCGCGCGCATGGACCGCGAGGGCCTGGTGCACGATGGCTTCGAGCTGGCCTTCGATGGCCGCCGCGAGCGTATCGATCTCAAGGGCCTGAGCGGCGGCAAGACGGTGATGATCTACGGCCAGACCGAGGTCACCCGCGACCTGATGGAGGCGCGCGAAGCGAGCGGCGCAGTGACCCACTACGAGGTCAGCGACGTGCAGCTACACGACCTCAAGGGCGGCACGCCCCATGTCACCTATCAGAAGGATGGCGTGGCTCATCGTTTGGACTGCGACTACATCGCGGGTTGCGACGGCTTCCATGGCGTATCGCGGCAATCTATCCCTGCCGACACCCTTAAGATCTTCGAACGGGTCTATCCGTTCGGCTGGCTCGGCGTACTGGCCGACACCCCGCCGGTGGCCGAAGAGCTGATCTATGCCAGCCACCCGCGCGGCTTCGCCCTGTGCAGCATGCGCTCGCCGACTCGTACTCGTTATTACGTGCAGGTCGGCCTCGACGACCAGGTGCAGGACTGGCCCGACGAGCGCTTCTGGGATGAACTGAAAGCCCGTCTGCCCGCGGACGCGTCGGCCAATCTGGTCACCGGGCCGTCCATCGAGAAAAGCATCGCGCCGCTGCGCAGCTTCGTGGTCGAGCCCATGCAGTACGGCAAGCTGTTCCTGCTCGGCGACGCTGCCCATATCGTGCCGCCCACCGGCGCCAAGGGCCTCAACCTGGCCGCCAGCGACGTCAGCACCCTGTACCGCATTCTGCTCAAGGTGTACCGCGAAGGCCGCACCGAGCTACTCGAGCGCTACTCGGCGATCTGCCTGCGCCGGGTCTGGAAGGCCGAGCGCTTTTCCTGGTGGATGACCGGCCTGCTGCATAACTTCCCGGATACCGATGCCTTTACCGCGCGCATGCGCCAGACCGAGCTGGACTACTTCGTCGGCTCCGAAGCCGGACGCACCAGCATCGCCGAGAACTACGTGGGGCTGCCCTACGAACCTGTCGAATAGGTAAACGACCGCTGGCGGCGCTATGCTCGCGGAATCTTTCCGGAGGATTCCAGCATGCGCCCACTGCTTCTCATCGCCGGCCTGTTCGCCGGCCTCGCCCAGGCCGCCGAGCCGCTGACCATCGATGTGCACCGTGATGCCAACTGCGGTTGCTGCAAGGGCTGGATCAGCCATCTGCAGGCCAATGGTTTCACGGTCAATGATCACGTCGAGACCGACATGCACGCGGTCAAGGAGCGCCTCGGCGTGCCCGAGCGCCTGGGCTCCTGTCACACCGGGGTGATCGACGGCAAATTCGTCGAAGGCCATGTGCCGGCGGCCGACATCCTCAAACTGCGCGAGCGCCCCGACCTCCTCGGCATCGCCGCGCCCGGCATGCCCACCGGCTCGCCGGGCATGGAGCGCGGCAACATTCGCGACGCCTACCAAGTGATTGGATTGGACGCACAAGGCGGCGAAAGCGTGGTCAGTAGTTATCCGGGCAACTGACTCGCCCCCTTTGAAAGGATATCGCCATGCGCTGGAAACGAGCTCGCCGCAGTGACAACGTCGTGGACGCCCGTGGCGGCGGTGGTGGCATGCGCTTTGGCGGCGGCCGTGGGCTGAGCCTGGGCGGCATCGCCATCGTCGTGGTGGTGGGTTTGCTGATGGGCCAGGACCCGCTGCAGATTCTCGGCCAGCTCGCCGGCCAGTCCGGCGGTTACTCGAGCAGCCAGGTGGATCGCCCGGCGGGAGACGACGAGCAGTCGGAGTTCGTGCGTGCGGTGCTGGGCGATACCGAAGACACCTGGCGCGCCATCTTCCAAGCCAACAGTCGCCAGTATCAGGACCCGACGCTGGTGCTGTTCGACGGCGGCGTGAACTCGGCCTGCGGTTTCGCCAGTTCGGCGGTCGGCCCGTTCTACTGCCCGGGCGACCGCCAGGTCTATCTGGACCTGAGCTTCTTTCGCGATCTGGAACAGCGCTACGGTGCAGCCGGCGACTTCGCCCAGGCCTACGTGATCGCCCACGAAGTCGGCCACCACGTGCAGACGTTGCTTGGCGTGTCCGCCAAGGTCGATGCGGCGCGCCAGCGTGGCGAGAACCTGGAGGGCGCCAGCGGCCTGCTGGTGCGCCAGGAACTGCAGGCCGATTGCCTGGCCGGCATCTGGGCGCACCATGCCCAGCGCCGCCTGGACTGGCTGGAGCCGGGCGATCTGGAAGAGGCGCTGAACGCCGCCAACGCCATCGGCGATGACCGCCTGCAGCAACAGGCCCGGGGCCGGGTGGTGCCGGACTCCTTCACCCACGGCACCTCGGCGCAGCGCGTGCGGTGGTTCACCAACGGGTTCGAAAGCGGCAAAGTGAGCGCCTGCGACACCTTTTCCAGCGCTCGTCTATAAAGAGTCGAGCAGGCATACTTGACCTTTTCGATGGCCAGGCACCTTTCACATGCGCATTCTCGTTACCGGCGGCGCGGGTTTTATCGGCTCCGCGCTGATCCGTCACCTGATCAAGGACACCGATCACGAGGTGCTCAACCTCGACAAGCTGACCTACGCCGGCAATCTGGAATCGCTGCGCGAGGTCGAGAATGACCCGCGCTATCGCTTCCTGCAGGCGGACATCGGCGATCAGGCTGCAGTCAGCGAGGCGCTAGACAGCTTCCAGCCGGATGCCATCATGCACCTGGCCGCCGAGTCCCACGTCGACCGCTCCATCGATGGCCCGGCGGCGTTCATCCAGACCAATATCGTCGGCACCTATGCGCTGCTCGAAGCCACCCGCGCTTACTGGTCGAAGCTGGACGAGGCCCGTCGCCAGGCGTTTCGCTTCCACCATATTTCCACCGACGAGGTGTACGGCGACCTACACGGCGTCGACGACCTGTTCACCGAAACCACACCCTACGCCCCCAGCTCGCCCTACTCGGCGAGCAAGGCGGCCTCGGACCATCTGGTGCGCGCCTGGCAGCGCACCTATGGCCTGCCGGTGCTGCTGACCAACTGCTCGAACAACTACGGCCCGTATCACTTCCCGGAAAAGCTGATCCCGCTGGTGATCCTCAACGCCCTGGATGGCAAACCGCTGCCGGTATACGGCAATGGCCAGCAGGTGCGCGACTGGCTGTTCGTCGAAGACCATGCCCGTGCCCTGCTGCAGGTCGTCACCCGCGGCGTGGTCGGCGAGACCTACAACATCGGCGGCCATAACGAGCAGAAGAACCTCGACGTGGTGCACGCCATCTGCGACCTGCTCGACGAGCTGCAGCCACGTGCCAACGGTTCCTACCGCGAGCAGGTCACCTTCGTCACCGATCGCCCCGGCCATGACCTGCGTTATGCCATCGACGCCAGCAAGATCGAGCGCGAGCTGGGCTGGACGCCGGCGGAGACCTTCCCCAGCGGCCTGCGCAAGACCGTACGCTGGTACCTGGACAACCTCGACTGGTGCCGCCGCGTTCAGGACGGCAGCTACCAGCGCGAACGACTCGGCGCGCCCAAGGAGCAATAAACGATGAAAGGCATCATCCTTGCCGGTGGTTCCGGCACCCGCCTGCACCCGATCACCCTGGGCTTGTCCAAGCAGCTGCTGCCGATCTACGACAAGCCGATGATCTACTACCCGCTGTCGGTGCTGATGCTCGCCGGCATCCGCGAGATCCTGGTGATTTCCACGCCCCACGATCTGCCGCAGTTCCAGAAGCTGCTCGGCGACGGCAGCCAGTTCGGCCTGCAGCTGAGCTATGCCGAACAGCCGGAGCCGGACGGCCTGGCCCGTGCCTTTATCATTGGTGAAGCGTTCATAGGTGATGATTCGGTGTGCCTGATCCTTGGCGACAACATCTTCCACGGCCAGCACTTCACCGAAAAGCTACTGCGCGCCGCGGCAGCGGACCAGGGCGCCACGGTATTCGGCTACTGGGTCAAGGATCCCGAGCGCTTTGGCGTGGTGGAGTTCGATGCTGAGGGCCAGGCGATTTCCATCGAGGAAAAGCCGGCCCAGCCACGCTCCAGCTATGCCGTCACCGGCCTGTACTTCTACGACAACGATGTGATCGAGATCGCCAAGGCGGTCAAGCCTTCGCCGCGCGGCGAGCTGGAGATCACCGACGTCAACAATGCCTACCTGCAGCGCGGCGATCTGCGCGTCGAGCGCTTCGGTCGTGGCTTCGCCTGGCTCGATACCGGCACCCACGACAGCCTGCTGGAAGCCTCGCAGTACGTGCAAACCATCGAGCACCGCCAGGGTCTGAAAGTCGCCTGCCTGGAAGAGATCGCCTACGGGCAGGGCTGGATCGACCGCGAATGCCTGCTGCGCCAGGCCAAGGCATTCGGCAAGACCGGTTATGGGCAGTACCTGTTCAGCCTGGCCGAGGACAACTGATGCACATCATCCAAACCGCCATCCCCGAGGTATTGATACTCGAACCCAAGGTATTCGGTGACGAGCGCGGCTTTTTCTTCGAGAGCTTCAACGCCCGCGCCTTTAGCGAAGCGACCGGCCTGAACCCGAACTTCGTGCAGGACAACCACTCGCGCTCGCAGCGCGGCGTGCTGCGCGGCCTTCACTATCAGGTCGAGCAGGCCCAGGGCAAGCTGGTGCGTGTCACCGCCGGCGAGGTGTATGACGTCGCCGTGGATCTACGCCGCCAGTCGCCGACCTTTGGCCAGTGGGTCGGCGCGCACCTGTCGGCCGAAAACAACCGGCAGATGTGGGTACCGGAAGGCTTCGCCCACGGTTTCCTGGTGCTCAGCGAGTTCGCCGAGTTTCTCTACAAGACCACCGATTACTACGCGCCGGCCTTCGAGCGTTGCATTCGTTGGGATGACCCGAAACTGGCCATCGCCTGGCCCCTGCAGGGTGAGCCCAGGCTGTCGGCCAAGGATCAGCAGGGCCTGAGCTTCGACGAGGCTGACGTTTTCCCATGAGAATTCTCCTGCTCGGCCAGCACGGCCAGGTCAGCCGCGAGTTGCAATTGCTGCTCGAAAGCCGCCATGAACTGATCGTGCTCGGTCGCGAACAGCTCGACCTTGCCGACACCGAGCGGCTTCGTGAAGCAGTACGCCATCTGCAGCCGGAGCTGATCATCAATGCTGCCGCCCATACTGCGGTCGATGCCGCCGAGAGCGAACCGGAGGCCGCCTTCGCCATCAATGCCGTCGCTACGGGCGTGCTCGCCGAGGAAGCCGCGGCGCTCGACGTGCCGTTGATTCACTACTCGACCGATTACGTGTTCGACGGCAGCAAGCCGACCGCCTACCACGAAGACGACCTGCCCAACCCGCTGGGCGTCTATGGCCGCAGCAAGCTGGCGGGAGAGCAGGCCATCAGCGCGGTTGGCGGCAAGCATCTGATCCTGCGCACCAGTTGGGTGTATTCGCTGCACGGGCGCAATTTCCTGCTGACCATGCAGCGCCTGCTGCAGGAGCGCGAGCAGCTCAGCGTGGTGGCCGACCAGATCGGCGCGCCGACCTGGGCCGGCAGCATCGCCGCCGCGACCGTGCAACTGATCGAGCGCTGGCAACAGCGGCAAACCGCGGCCTGGGGCGTCTATCACTTCACCGCCCGCGGTGAGACGGCCTGGTTCGGCTTTGCCGAAGCCATCGCCGCGCAGTTGCAGGCGCAGGGCAAAACCGTTGCCAAGCTCACGCCTATCGCCACCACGGAATATCCTACGCCCGCCCAGCGCCCGCTCAACTCGCGGCTGGACTGCTCGCGCCTGGAACGGGACTGGGGCGTGCGCCTGCCGGGCTGGCACGTCGGCCTGCTCGAGTGCCTGAACGCCCCGCGCTGACGCCAGCCTGTAGCCCGGGTTGAGCGCAGCGATACCCGGGTACGGCAGTCCCGCCGGGCTATCTGGGGCCGGGCGTATGCGGTCATAATGGCCCGGTCTTTCCGGCGCCCACTCGATGAACACGATCTCCAACACTGTTCCCAAACGTCCCCGCTGGCGCAGCCTGGCAATTCTGGCCTTGCTGCTGGCGCCGCTGCTGTGGCCGCTGCATTACGTCGCCGATCATTATTACCGCACCGAGTTGACCGAACAGAACCGCCAGACACTCGATCTGTACGTGGCCAACCTGCTGGGTACCCTGCGCCGCTACGAAGTGCTGCCGCCAATTCTTGGCGACCTGCCGGGCCTGCGTACCGTACTGGCGACGCCGGGAGACGAAACCGCCCAGGCGGCCGCCAACCAGCTGCTCAAGCGAGTACGCCAGCAGACCGGTGCCGACGTCATCTACCTCATGAATCCCAAGGGCGAAACCCTGGCGGCCTCCAACTGGGATCAGCAGGACACCTTCGTGCGCGGCAACTTCGCCTTTCGCCCGTACTTCCAGGAGGCGCTGGCCGGGCGCCTGGGGCGCTTCTTCGGCCTCGGCACCACCTCCGGCAAGCGCGGCTACTACTTCGCCTCGGCGGTCTATGACGGCAACCAGAAGATCGGCGTGATGGTCATCAAGGTCGATCTCGATCACACCGAAAGCCTGTGGGGCAATACCCCGGAGCAACTGCTGGTGACCGACGGCAATGGCGTGGTGATCCTCACCTCGCGCCCGGATTGGCGGTTCCACGCCAGCCGTCCGCTGGACAAGGCCGAGCGCGCGTCCATTGCCGCCATCCAGCCCTATCCGACCCAGGCGCCACCGCCCCTGCAGCTCGATCCCGACGCCTGGCTGACCCAGAGTCGGGTGCTCGACGAGACCGGCTGGAGCGTCAGCATTCTCGCCCCGCGGGTGGTGCTCGACCGCTCGGTGCGCACGGTGATGGCCGTTGGCGGCGGTGCCCTGCTGGTCCTTATCCTGCTGGTCGGCCTGATGATGCAGCGCCGCCGTCATTATCTGGATCGCATCGCCCTCAGCACCCGCGCCCGCCAGGAACTGGAGCAGCGTGTGCAAGAACGTACCCAGGACCTGGAACGCCTCAACAGCCGCCTCAAGCAGGAAGTGCTGGAGCGCGAGCAGGCCCAGCAGGAACTGGTTCAGGCCCAGGACGAACTGGTTCAGGCCAGCAAGCTGACTGCCCTGGGCACCATGAGCGCGAGCATCAGCCACGAACTCAACCAGCCCCTGGCGGCCATCCGCAGCTACGCCGAGAACGCCGGCGTGCTGCTCGATCACCAGCGCACCGAGGATGCCCGCGGCAACCTCAAGCTGATCAGCCAGCTCACCGAGCGCATGGCCTCGATCATCGCCCACCTGCGCGCCTTCGCCCGCCGCGACCGCCATGCGCCGGAAAGCGTGGCCCTGCAGCCGGCCATCGACGATGCCCTGGCACTGCTGGCCAAGCGTCGCCGCGCCATGGACGTCGAGCTGATTCGCGATCTGCCCGATGCCACGCTATGGGTGCAGGCTGGCGAAACGCGCCTGCGCCAGGTGCTCAGCAACCTGCTGGCCAACGCGCTGGATGCCCTGGCCGAGCGCCCGCAGCCGCGGCGTATCTGGATCAGCACCGAGCTGCAGGGCAATCTGCTCGAGTTGCACCTGCGCGACAACGGCCCCGGCTTTTCGGAAAGCGCACTGGCCCACGCCCGCGAACCGTTCTTCACCACCAAGACCAGCGCCCAGGGCCTCGGCCTGGGTCTGGCGATCTGTGACACCCTGATGCGCGCCCTGGGCGGCGAACTGCTGTTCGCCAACCATCCCCAAGGCGGCGCGCACCTGATCCTGCGCCTGCGCACCGCCGACAACGGCGTGAACATCCAGCCGCCCGAGGACTTCACCGTATGAGCACCATCGACGCCAATACTCAGGTTCTGCTGATCGACGACGACCCGCACCTGCGCCAGGCCCTCAGTCAGACCCTGGACCTGGCCGGCCTCAAGGTCGCCACCCTGGCCGACGCCAAGGGCCTGGCCGAGCGCATCGAGCGCGACTGGCCCGGCGTGGTGGTCAGCGACATCCGCATGCCGGGCGTCGATGGGCTGGAGCTGCTCAAGCAACTGCACGAGCAGGACCCGGATCTGCCGGTGCTGCTGATCACCGGCCACGGCGACGTGCCCCTGGCCGTGCAGGCCATGCGCGCTGGTGCCTACGACTTTCTCGAGAAACCCTTCGCCAGCGAAGACCTGCTGGAAAGCGTGCGCCGTGCTCTGGCCCTGCGCCGCCTGGTGCTCGACAACCGCAGCCTTCGCCTCGCCCTGGCCGACCGCCAGCAACTGTCCGGCCGGCTGGTCGGCAATTCGCCGGCCATTCAGCGCCTGCGCGAGCAGATCGGCTCCCTGGCCGGGATCAGCACCGACGTACTGATCCTCGGGGAAACCGGCGCCGGCAAGGAAGTCGTGGCCCGCGCCCTGCACGACCTGTCGAGCCGCCGCGACGGCCCCTTCGTGGCGATCAACGCCGGCGCCCTGGCCGAATCCGTGGTGGAAAGCGAGCTGTTCGGCCACGAGCCGGGCGCCTTCACCGGCGCGCAGAAGCGTCGCATCGGCAAGTTCGAATTCGCCAATGGCGGCACGCTGTTCCTCGACGAAATCGAGAGCATGACCCTGGACGTGCAGGTCAAGCTGCTGCGCCTGTTGCAGGAGCGCGTGGTCGAACGCCTTGGTGGCAACCAGTTGATCCCGCTGGATATCCGGGTGATCGCCGCCACCAAGGAAGACCTGCGTACCGCCGCCGACCAGGGGCGCTTTCGCGCCGACCTCTATTACCGCCTCAACGTCGCGCCGCTGCGCATCCCGCCCTTGCGCGAACGCGGCGAGGACATCCTGGTGCTGTTCCAGCATTTCGCCAACACCGCCAGCGCCCGCCACGGCCTGCCGCAACGGGAGCTGCAGCCGGGCCAGCGTGCCATGCTGCTGCGCCACCCCTGGCCGGGCAACGTGCGTGAATTGCAGAACGCCGGCGAGCGCTTCGCGCTCGGGCTGGATCTGGGCCTGGATCTGGGCCTGGAGCCGAGCCTCGACAGCCAGCTGCACAGCGCACCGCTGTCCGGCAGCCTGAGTGAGCAGGTGGAGGCCTTCGAGCGCGCGCTGATCGCCGCCGAGCTGACCCGCAACCACAATTCCCTGCGCAGCCTGGCCGAGGCCCTAGGCGTGCCGCGTAAAACCTTGCACGACAAACTGCGCAAACACGGCCTGAATTTCGCAGACGCTGGCGGAAGCTCGCCAGAGGACGGCGAGCAATAAGCGGATTCCTGCCGACTCCCTTGACCCTGACGCACAGACCGCCACGGCAAGGGCGTCAACTGCACTGCAGCGCATTTTCCGGATAATCACGCGAGCCATGAGCGGTAAGGCTTTGCGCGCAACGCAAAGCTGTACTGTGCGCTTTCCGCGCAGAGTGGCATAACGCTTGCTAATCTGCTCATCAAGCGAAAAACAAGTACAAGTCCAGGCCCAATCGCTGCCAACCGATCTGCCGCCTCAGCGGCAACCCTCGACTTGCTCTTGTTTGCTCGTTTCGCGCCACGGCGCTCCAACACGATATCCAACAACAAGAGGAAGCATCGCATGTTCAAATTCACTGCCAAGGCGCTGGCTTGTGCCCTGTCGCTGAGCATTGCCGGCCTGGCCCAGGCGGCCGATCCGATCACCATCAAGTTTTCCCACGTCGTGGCCGAGCACACGCCCAAAGGCCAGGGCGCCATGCTGTTCAAGAAGCTCGCCGAAGAGCGCCTGCCGGGCAAGGTCAAGGTCGAGGTCTACCCGAACTCCTCGCTGTTCGGCGACGGCAAGGAAATGGAAGCGCTGCTGCTCGGCGACGTGCAGATCATCGCCCCGTCCCTGGCCAAGTTCGAGCATTACACCAAGCAGCTGCAGGTATTCGACCTGCCGTTCCTGTTCGACGACATGGCTGCAGTCGATCGCTTCCAGAAAGGCCCGCAAGGCCAGAAACTGCTGACCTCCATGACCGACAAGGGCATCACCGGTCTGGCCTACTGGCACAACGGCCTGAAGCAGCTGTCGGCCAACAAGGCGCTGCTGGAGCCGAAAGACGCCCGTGGCCTGAAATTCCGCGTACAGGCTTCCGCCGTACTGGAAGAGCAGTTCAAGGCCGTGCGCGCCAACCCGCGCAAGATGAGCTTCGCCGAGGTTTACCAGGGCCTGCAGACTGGCGTGGTCAACGGCGCCGAGAACCCGTACTCGAACATCTACAGCCAGAAGATGCACGAAGTGCAGAAGTTCATCACCGAGTCCAACCATGGCCTGCTGGACTACATGCTGATCACCAACACCAAGTTCTGGGACGGTCTGCCGGCTGACGTGCGCGACGAACTGAGCAAGATCGTCGCCGAGGTCACCGTCGAAGTGAACAAGCAGGCTGACGCCCTTAACGAAGGCGACAAGAAACGCATCCAGGAAGCCGGCACCACCGAAATCCTGACCCTCACTCCCGAGCAGCGCAACGAATGGCGCACCGCCATGCAGCCGGTGTGGAAGAAATTCGAAGGCGAGATCGGTGCGGACCTGATCAAAGCCGCGCAGGACGCCAACCAGCAATAAGGCCGGAGAGCCGTAGGGTGGGCAGCGCGCTGCAGCACTGACCCACCACGATGCCCGCGACGGGCATCGTTACATGTCGCACGCGGTGGGCTGGCTATCCGGCCCACCCTACGCCCTTTCCATTCGGGAGAACTATCCATGAACGCCTTGCGGCGCGTCTGGGAGCACTTCGAGGAAGGCTTTATCGCTTTCCTGCTAGCAGCCATGACGCTGATCACGTTCGTCTACGTGATCCTCAACAATCTCTACACCGTTTTCTACTGGCTCGGTGACACCTTCGGTGGCAACGAAACCCTGCTGGGCATCGGTGACTTCATCCTCGACCTGGCCCAGGGCATGACCTGGAGCAGCGCACTGACCAAAGCCCTGTTCGGCTGGCTGATCTTCTTCGGCCTGGCCTACGGCGTGCGCACTGCCGGCCATATCGGCGTGGATGCGCTGGTCAAGCTCGCCCCGCGCGGCGTGCAGCGCGTGATCGGTGTGATCGCCTGCCTGGCCTGCCTTGGCTACGCCGGCCTGATCGCAGTCGGCAGTTACGACTGGGTCAGCACCCTGTTCAGGGCCGGTATCGGCGCCGAAGACCTCGGTCACTACGGCATCCAGCAGTGGCATATCGCGATGATCGTGCCGTTCGGCTACGCCATGGTGTTCATCCGCTTCTTGGAAATCCTCGTGCGCATTCTGCGCAATGAGCAGACCGGCCTCGGCCTGGCTGACGAAGCCGCCGATGCGCTGAAAATCAACGAGCACGAGGAGGCCAAATAATGACCGTCTTGTTCCTCTTCCTGCTGCTGTTTTTGCTGATGTTCATCGGCGTGCCGATCGCTGCCTCGCTCGGTCTGGCTGGCTCGATCACCATCATGCTGTTCAGCCCCGACTCGGTGCGCTCGCTGGCGATCAAGCTGTTCGAGACCAGCGAGCACTACACCCTGCTGGCGATCCCGTTCTTCCTGCTGTCTGGTGCGTTCATGACCACCGGCGGCGTGGCCAAGCGCCTGATCGACTTTGCCAACGCCTGCGTTGGCCACATCCGTGGTGGCTTGGCCATCGGCGCGGTGCTGGCGTGCATGCTGTTCGCCGCGCTGTCCGGTTCCTCGCCGGCCACCGTAGCGGCCGTGGGCTCCATCGCCATCGCCGGCATGGTGCGCTCCGGTTATCCACAGGCGTTCGGCGCCGGCATCGTCTGTAACGCCGGTACTCTGGGCATTCTGATTCCGCCGTCGATCGTGATGGTGGTGTACGCCGCCGCTACCGAGCAGTCGGTGGGCAAGCTGTTCATGGCTGGTGTGGTGCCGGGTCTGCTGCTCGGCCTGGTGCTGATGGTGGCGATCTACATCGTCGCCCGCATCAAGAATCTGCCGGCCCTGCCACGCGCCAGCTTCCGCGAGTGGCTGCGCGCCGCTCGCGAGGCGTTCTGGGGCCTGCTGCTGATGGTGATCATCCTTGGCGGTATCTACACCGGCATGTTCACCCCGACCGAGGCAGCAGCTGTGGCGGCGGTCTACGCCGGTTTCGTCGCCCTGTTCGTGTACAAGGATCTGAAGATCCGCGAGTGCCCGAAGGTGCTGCTGGAGTCCGGCAAGCTGACCATCATGCTGATGTTCATCATCGCCAACGCCATGCTCTTCGCCCACGTGCTGACTACCGAGCAGATCCCGCAGGCGATCACCGCCTGGGTGGTGGAGCTGGGCCTGCAACCCTGGCAGTTCCTGCTGGTGGTCAACATCGTGTTGCTGGTGGCCGGTGCCTTCATGGAGCCGTCGGCGATCATCCTGATCCTGGCGCCGATCCTGTTCCCGATCGCGATGGAGCTGGGTATCGACCCGATCCACCTGGGCATCATCATGGTGGTGAACATGGAGATCGGCCTGATCACGCCGCCGGTGGGGCTGAACCTATTCGTCACCTCGGCGGTGACGGGCATGTCGTTGACTCAGGTGATCCGCGCGGCCATGCCGTGGCTGATGCTGCTGCTCAGCTTCCTGGTGATCATTACCTATGTGCCAGCGGTATCCCTGGCATTGCCGAACTGGCTGGGTATGAGCTGACGATACACCCGTAAAAAAAGAGCCCGGCCCAGTGCCGGGCTTTTTCGTTCAAACGGCAATGCACACGAACGGTGCTCCAGCCGCGGATAACGGGTAACCTTGTATCAAGTCGTGACTTGTGGGTCATGGATCGCGTCAGCATAGGCACCTGAATAGTCATCATGGCGGCTTCTTCTTACATTAAGAAAGCGCGCCGCGCCTCGATCCGCTGACCCGGCACGCGCCTGTTTTGCGTGCCGATCTGAATAGTTTAAGGAGTGTCCGCGTGAAGTCTCGTTTGCCTGTGATCGTCGGTTTCGGTGGCTACAACGCCGCTGGCCGCAGCTCCTTCCACCACGGTTTCCGCCGTACGGTGATCGAATCGCTGGACGACCAGGCACGCCAGGAAACCCTTACCGGTCTGGCGGTGATGACCAAGCTGGTGCGCGTGGTGGATGGCCGTTACCAGAGCCAGGACGGCGAAACCCTGTCCCCTGCCGACATCGAGCGCCGCTACGGCGCGCAGATTCTCGCCTCGACCCTGGTTCGCCGCATCGAAAAGCAGCACCTGGATCCCGATGCCGCCCACTGGCACAAGAGCATCGCTGTGGGTGGCGAAGCCGGCAGCCTGACCTTCGTCAGCAGCCGCAAGCAACTGCCCGAGCCACTGCCGGCCAATTGGTCGGTCGAGGAGCTCAACGGCAACGACGTGCGCGTCACCCTGCATGACAACTGTGAATTCAAGGTCGACAGCTACCGCGCGCTGCCGGTGAAATCCGCCGGCCAGCTGCCCACCGGCTTCGAGCCCGGCGAGCTGTACAACTCGCGCTTCCACCCCCGCGGCCTGCAGATGGCCGTGGTCGGCGTGACCGACGCACTGCGCGCCACCGGTTTGCCGTGGCAGACCATCGTCGACCACGTGGCGCCTGACGAGATCGCCGTGTTCGCCGGCAGCATCATGAGTCAGCTCGACGAAAACGGTTTCGGCGGCCTCATGCAGTCGCGCCTCAAGGGCCACCGCGTCAGCTCCAAACAGCTGGCCCTGGGCCTGAACACCATGCCGGCCGACTTCATCAACGCCTACGTGCTGGGCAGCGTCGGCACCACCGGCAGCGTCACCGGCGCCTGCGCGACCTTCCTGTACAACCTGCAGAAGGGCATCGAGCAGATCAACGCCGGCAAGGCCCGCGTGGTGATCGTCGGTAACAGCGAGGCGCCGATCAACGCCGAGTGCATCGAGGGCTATGGCGCCATGGGCGCCCTGGCCACCGAAGATGGCTTGCGCCTGATCGAAGGCAAGACCGATATGGCCCAGGACGAGGTCGACTTCCGCCGTGCCAGCCGGCCGTTCGGTGAGAACTGCGGCTTCACCCTGTCCGAAGCCTGCCAGTTCGTGGTGCTGATGGACGACGAGCTGGCCCTGCAGCTGGGTGCCGACATCCATGGCGCCGCCACCGACGTTTTCATCAACGCCGACGGCTTCAAGAAATCCATTTCCGCGCCTGGCCCGGGCAATTACCTGACCGTCGCCAAGGCCGTCGCCGCTGCCACTCAGCTGGTCGGTATGGACGCCGTGCGCCAGCGCAGCTTCGTGCATGCCCACGGCTCCAGCACCCCGGCCAACCGGGTCACCGAATCCGAACTGCTGGACCGCGTCGCCGCCGCCTTCGCCATCGACAGCTGGCCGGTCGCGGCGGTGAAAGCCTTCGTCGGCCACTCCCTGGCCACCGCCAGTGGCGACCAGGTGATCTCCGCCCTGGGCACCTTCAAGTACGGCATCATCCCCGGTATCAAGACCATCGATGAAGTGGCCAGCGACGTACACCAGCAGCACCTGAGCATCAGCAACGTCGACCGCCACGACCAGCGCATGGACGTGTGCTTCATCAACTCCAAGGGCTTCGGCGGCAACAACGCCAGCGCCGTGGTGCTCGCGCCCCACGTGGTCGAGCGCATGCTTCGCAAGCGCCATGGCGAGTCGGCGTTCAGCGCCTACCAGCAGCGCCGCGAGCAGACCCGCGCCAACGCCCAGGCCTACGACGAGCAGGCGACCAAGGGTCAGCTGGATATCATCTACAACTTCGGCAATGACCTGATCGACGATACCGAGATCGCCATCGACGATGCGCAGATCAAGGTGCCGGGCTTCGCCCAGCCGCTCGTCTACAAGCAGGATGATCGCTACAGCGACATGCTGGACTGACAGTCGAAGCGGGCCATGCTCACCAAGGCGATCCAGGCATAAGCTGGATCGCCGAATTGCTTTAACCCGGCGCTCGAGCCTCTTCCACGATCAGCTCACGCCACTCGACATCCGCCGGCAACGCCAGAAAAAACGGATTGAGCAGGGATTCGCGCGGCTCATAGCGCAGTGGCTCGCCCTGCAGCGTCAGCACCACGCCGCCTGCGCCCTCCAGCACGCCCTGTGCCGCGGCAGTGTCCCACTGCGAGGTGGGCGCCAGGCGCGGGTAGAAGTCGGCGCTGCCTTCGGCCAGCTGGCAGAACTTCAGCGAACTGCCGACGCTGACTCGCTCGACCTCACCGAAATGGGTCACCAGCGCGGTCAGCAACTGTTCCTGCTCGACGCTGCCATGGCGGCGGCTGGCGACCACCGTCAGGCTACTGGTCGGCGTCTCGCGCACACTGATAGCGCGCGGCTGTTCACCCGGCTCGACGCACCAGGCGCCGAACGCGCGGCCGCCGTGATAGATCACGCCCGTTGCGGGAATGCCGACCACGCCGAATACCACTTCGCCGTGCTCGATCAACGCCACGTTGACGGTGAACTCCTCGCTGTCGGCGATGAACTCCTTGGTGCCGTCCAGCGGGTCGACCAGCCACCAGCGCGACCAGCCGGCCCGCTCGCTCAGGGCGATATCGGCGTCTTCCTCGGACAGCACGGGAATGCTCGGCTCCAGCGCCAGCAAGCCCTCGGCGAGGATGCCGTGGGCGGCAAGGTCGGCAGCGGTGACGGGCGAGGCATCGGACTTCTCGATCACATCCACGCCCTGGCGCCAGAAGGGCAGGATGGCCTCGCCGGCGCGCTGCACCAGATCCAGCACGCCGGGCAGCAACGGATGACTCATCGGCTCAGTTCCCCGCGCTGTTCCAGCAGATCACGAACCAAATACAGGGCGGCCAGGGCGCGACCTTCGCTGAACTGCGGATGCTGAATCAACGCGGACAACTCGCGCAGGCTGACCTTGTCGACCCGCAGCGGCTCCGGCTCGTCGCCGGGCAGGGTCTGTGGATAAAGATCGCGGGCCAGCACCACCTGGATCTTCTGGCTCATGTAGCCCGGCGACAGGCTCAGCTCGGTCAGGTGCTCGAGGCGGCGAGCACCGAAGCCGGCCTCTTCCTGCAGTTCGCGATTGGCGGCATCGAGCACGTCTTCATCCGGCTCGATCAACCCTTTGGGCAGCGACAGTTCGTACTCGCCGGTACCGCCGCAGTATTCCTCGACCAGCAGCACGTGCTCGTCATCGGCCATCGCCACGATCATCACCGCGCCATGGCCGGTGCCACGCCCGACCAGCCGTTCGTAGGTGCGCTCGGCACCGTTGCTGAAGCGCAACTGGATCTCCTCGACACGGAACAGGCGGCTGCTGGCGACGATTTCGCGGGCGATGACGGTGGGCTTCTGACGCATGGGTGAGTCCTGCTGCTGGGCTGACCGGAACGGTTATCATACCGTGCCTGCCCCGATTGTCTGCGCCTTCGACGTAGCAGTTGACGACCTGCAGGCGCCCTTCGCCCCGTTTTAGCTGCTGAGAGTTACCTCGCCATGAACCTGCCCTGGTCCGACATCGACACCGTCCTGCTGGACATGGACGGCACCCTGCTGGACCTGCACTTCGACAACCACTTCTGGCTCGAGCACCTGCCGCAGCGCTACGCCGAGCACCATGGCATCAGCCGCGCCCTGGCCGATACCGAATTGCAGCCGCTGTTCACCGAACACGCCGGCCAGCTGAGCTGGTACTGCACGGACTTCTGGAGCCGCGAGCTGAAGCTGTCGATCAAGGACCTCAAGCGCGAGGTCGCCGACCTGATCGCCCTGCGCCCGGATGCCGACACCTTTCTCGCCGCCATCCGCGGGGCCGGCAAACAGGTGGTGATGATCACCAACGCCCACCGCGATTCGTTGTCCCTGAAGCTGGAGCGCATCGAACTGGCGCCCTACTTCGACCGCATGATCAGCTCCCACGACTATGGCTTTCCCAAGGAAGACCAGCAGTTCTGGGCGGCCCTGCAGCAGGACCTGGCGTTCCAGCCGGCGCGCAGCCTGTTCATCGACGACAACATCCCGATCCTGCGCAGCGCCGGGCGCTTCGGCGTGAAACACCTGTTGGCGGTGTACGAACCCGATAGCCGCAAGGGCGTGAAGGACACCGAGGAGTTCGCAGCGGTGGGCGATTACCGGGAGTTGTTGCAGGGGCTGTGAGCGTAATGCTTTTGCAGGAGCGGCTTCAGCCGCGAGCTTTTTGTTTGCCTCGATAAAAAGCTCGGGGCTAAAGCCCCCTCCTACGAGACCGCTAGATGTCCGCTTTACTTGCTTCTGCCTCCAACAAACGCCGCACCAAAAGGCTTCGCTCGCGCCCCGCCGCGGTGCGAAAAGCAGCTAAAAACCCATGACCATCAAATAAATTCCATACAAATCAATCAATTAAAAATTGGCACCGCTATTGCTCTAGTGATTTCAACTTGGATACAAGATGGAATCTCAGCGCATGTCCCACGCCTCCTTCGCCTTTACCCTCGCCGACTGGCAACAGGCTTACCGTGACGCCGCCCAACCCGCCGAGTTGCTGCACGGTCTGCTGGCGGCCCTCGATACGGCCGACAACGCCTGGATCAGCCTCGCCACCGTAGCGCAGCTCGATGCCCAGCTGAGCCAGCTGCAGGCGCTGCTCGACCAGGCCGAAGGCCAGCAGAGCAAGCTGCCGCTGTACGGCGTGCCCTTCGCCATCAAGGACAACATCGACGCTGCCGGCTGGGCTACCACTGCCGCCTGCCCGGAGTTCGCCTACCAGGCTGAAGCCGACGCCACGGTAGTCGCCCGTCTGCGCGCGGCCGGCGCCATCCTGATCGGCAAGACCAACCTCGACCAGTTCGCCACCGGCCTGGTCGGCACCCGCTCGCCCCATGGCGCCGTGGTCAACAGCTTCAATGCCGATTACGTCAGCGGCGGCTCCAGCTCCGGCTCGGCCAGCGTGGTCGCCCGCGGCCTGGTGCCGTTCTCCCTGGGCACCGATACCGCCGGCTCGGGCCGCGTACCCGCAGGCTTCAACAACATCGTCGGGCTCAAGCCGACCAAGGGCTGGCTGCCCAACACCGGCCTGGTGCCAGCGTGCCGCACCGTGGACTGCATCTCGATCTTCGCCCTGACCGTGGGCGATGCCGAAACCGTGGCGGGCATCGCGGGTGGCTGCGACGCTGCCGACGCCTACTCACGGCAAAACCCCAACAGCGCACCAGTCGGTATGCAGGCCGCACCGACCTTCGCCGTACCGGACAGCCTGGAATTCTTTGGCGACACCCAGACCCAGGCGGTTTTCGAGCAGGCGCTGGAACAGCTGAAAAGCCTTGGCGTGACGCTCAAGATCATCGACTTCAGCCCGTTCCGCCAGTTGGCCGAGCAGCTCTATTACGGCCCCTGGGTCGCCGAGCGCACGGTTGCCGTGGAAGGCGTCGACCCGGCGCATATCGACCCGGTGGTGCGCGGCATCGTCGAGAACGGCCACCAGTACAGCGCCTGCGACGCCTACAAGGCCGAGTACCTGCGCGCCGAGCTAAGCCGCATCATCAACGACGCGCTGGCCGGCTTCGATGCGCTGGTGGTGCCGACTTCGCCGACCATTCGCAGCCTCGCCGAAATGCAGCAGGAGCCGGTGCTGTTCAACAGCCAGTTCGGCACCTACACCAACTTCACCAACCTCGCCGACCTGTCCGCCCTGGCGCTGCCGGCCGGCCTGCGCAGCGACGGCCTGCCCGCCGGCATCACCCTGCTCGCCCCGGCCTGGCATGACCGCGCCCTGGCGGCCTTCGGCAAACGCTGGCAGGCCAGCCTGGAACTGCCGCTGGGCGCCACCGGCCGCGCCCTGCCGCCGCAAACCGCTGCCACGGCGATACCGGCGGGCAGCGTACGGGTCGCGGTGGTGGGCGCACACCTGACCGGCATGCCGCTGAACTTCCAGCTGACCACCCGCGACGCAGTGCTGGTCGAGCAGACCCTGACCTCGCCGGACTATCGCCTCTACGCCCTGGCCGGCACCGTGCCGCCCAAACCCGGCCTGGCACGCAGCGCCGACGGGAGCTCGATCATCGTCGAACTGTGGGACATCCCCCTGGCGCGCTTTGGCGAGTTCGTTGCCGAGATTCCCGCACCGCTGGGCATCGGCAACCTGACCCTGGCCGACGGGCGCAGCGTGAAGGGGTTCATCTGCGAGCCCTGGGCGCTCGGTGATGCCCGCGACATCACCAACTTCGGTGGCTGGCGCGCCTTTATCGCCAGTCAGCAAGCCGCCAAGAACTGAACCTGCAGGGTGGATGGCCGAAGCCATCCACCCTCGAACAGCTGGAGGAAAACGCTTCGCGGTTTTCCACCCTACGTCGAGGACACGAACATGTTCCATACCGTACTGATCGCCAACCGTGGCGAGATCGCCGTCCGCGCCATCCGCACCCTCAAGCGCCAGGGCGTGAAGAGCGTGGCGGTGTATTCCGATGCCGACCGCAATGCCCAGCACGTTCGTGATGCCGACGTGGCCGTGGCCCTTGGCGGCGACAAGGCTGCCGACAGCTACCTGCGCATCGACAAGATCCTCGCCGCCGCAAAAGAAACCGGCGCCCAGGCCATCTACCCCGGCTACGGCTTCCTCTCCGAGAGCGCCGAGTTCGCCGAGGCCTGCGAGAACGCCGGCATCGCCTTCGTCGGCCCCACGCCCGCGCAGATTCGCGAATTCGGCCTCAAGCACCGCGCCCGTGAACTGGCCGCCGACGCCCAGGTGCCGATGGCGCCCGGCACCGCGCTGCTGCAGAGCCTGGATGAAGCCCTGGGCGCAGCGGAAACCATCGGCTACCCGATCATGCTCAAGACCACCGCCGGCGGCGGCGGCATCGGCCTGACCCGCTGCGCCGACGCCGTGGCCCTGGCCAGCGCCTACGAAAGCGTCAAGCGCATGGGCGAGCAGTTCTTCAGTGACGCCGGCGTTTTCATCGAGCGTTTCGTCGACCAGGCGCGACACGTCGAAGTGCAGATCTTCGGTGACGGCAAAGGCCGCGTGGCGGCCCTCGGCGAGCGCGACTGTTCGCTGCAGCGGCGCAACCAGAAGGTGGTCGAGGAAACCCCGGCGCCGAACCTGCCACAAGCTACCCGTGAGCGCCTGCACGCGGCGGCCATCCAGCTCGGCGAGTCGGTGAGCTACCGCAGCGCCGGCACCGTGGAGTTCATCTACGACGCCGCCCGCGACGATTTCTACTTTCTCGAAGTGAACACCCGCCTGCAGGTCGAGCACCCGGTCACCGAGATGGTCACCGGCCTCGATCTGATCGAATGCATGCTGCGCGTGGCCGCCGGCGACGAGCTGGATTGGGCCGCCCTGAGCCGCGCCCCGCAAGGCGCCGCCATCGAAGTGCGCATCTATGCCGAAGACCCGCTGAAGAACTTCCAGCCCAGCCCGGGCCTGCTTACCGACGTGCACTTCCCGGACGACGTGCGTGTCGATGGCTGGGTGAGTACCGGCAGCGAAGTGTCGGCGTTCTATGACCCGATGATCGCCAAGCTGATCGTCCACGCGCCAAGCCGCGATGAGGCCATCGCCAAGTTGCAGAAAGCCCTGGGCGAAACCCGCCTGCACGGCATCGCCAGCAACCTCGACTACCTGCGCCAGGTGGTGGCCGAGCCGCGCTTCCACAGCGCGCAGATCTGGACGCGCCTGCTCGATACCTTCAGCTACGCGGCCCAGGTGGTCGAAGTGCTGGAGCCCGGCACCTACAGCAGCGTGCAGGATTTTCCCGGCCGCCTCGGTTACTGGGACATCGGCGTGCCGCCGTCCGGGCCGATGGACGATTACGCCTTCCGCCTGGCCAACCGCATCGTCGGCAATCACGAGAGTGCTGCTGGCCTGGAATTCACCCTGCAGGGCCCGAGCCTGCGCTTTCACAGCGACGCGCTGATCGCCCTCGCCGGTGCCGACTGCCCGGCCGAACTGGATGGCGAAGCCGTGCCCTACTGGGCGCCGATCGCCGTCAAGGCCGGCCAGGTGCTCAAGCTCGGCCGCGCACAGAGCGGCTGCCGCACTTACCTGGCGGTGCGCGGCGGCTTCGACGTGCCGGTGTACCTGGGCAGCCGCTCGACCTTCACCCTCGGCCAGTTCGGCGGCCATGCCGGGCGCACCCTGCGCGCCGCCGACATGCTGGCCATCTCCCAACCGGGGTTGCCGGCCTGCACCACGCCAGCGCCGGTCAACGAACCCCAGGCGCTGGCCGACAGCCTGATTCCCGCCTACGGCACCACCTGGAACATCGGTGTGCTCTATGGCCCCCACGGTGCGCCGGACTTCTTCACGCCGGAGGCCATCGAACAGTTCTTCGCCGCCGACTGGCAGGTGCACTACAACTCCAATCGCCTGGGCGTGCGCCTGTCCGGGCCGAAGCCGAGCTGGACCCGCGCCGACGGCGGCGAGGCCGGCCTGCATCCGTCCAACGTGCATGATTGCGAGTACGCCATCGGCGCCATCAACTTCACTGGCGACTTCCCGGTGATCCTCACCAAGGACGGCCCCAGCCTCGGCGGTTTCGTCTGCCCGGTGACCATCGCCAAGGCCGAGCTGTGGAAGGTCGGCCAGGTCAAGCCGGGCGATACCCTGCGCTTTCACCCGATCAGCTTCGAGCAGGCCCAGGCGCTGGAGCAGGCGCAACTGGCCAGCCTGCAGAGCCTGAGCGCGGTCAGCGCCGCGCAACTGCCGGCGCCGAGCCTGCAGCCGGGCGACACGGTTTCCGCGACCGTACTGGCCGAGCTGCCGGCGGATGGCAACCGCCCGCGCGCGGTCTATCGGCAGGCGGGCGATGCCTACATCCTGCTCGAATACGGCGACAACGTGCTCGACCTGGCGCTGCGCCTGCGCGTGCACCTGTTGATGGAAGCGCTCAAGGCCCAGCCCCTCGCCGGCCTGGAAGAACTGGCGCCCGGCGTGCGCTCCCTGCAACTGCGTTATGACAGCCGCGTGCTGCACCAGCAGGCGCTGCTCGACCACTTGTTGGGGCTGGAAGCCAATCTGGGCGATGTGGCGGATCTTAAGGTGCCGACCCGTATCGTCCACCTGCCGATGGCCTTCGAGGACAGCGCCACCCTGGCCGCCGTTACCCGCTACAGCGAAACGGTGCGCAGCCAGGCGCCGTGGCTGCCGAACAACGTCGACTTCATCCAGCGCGCCAATGGCCTGGCCACCCGCGAAGAAGTACGCGACATCCTGTTCGACGCCAGCTACCTGATTCTCGGCCTCGGCGACGTCTACCTTGACGCGCCCTGCGCCGTGCCGCTCGACCCGCGCCACCGGCTGCTCAGTTCCAAGTACAACCCGGCGCGTACCTACACCGCCGAAGGCACCGTGGGCATCGGCGGCATGTACATGTGCATCTACGGCATGGACTCGCCCGGCGGTTACCAACTGGTCGGTCGCACCCTGCCGATCTGGAACAAGTTCGTGAAGAACGCCCAGTTCGAGGGCGGCCAACCGTGGCTGCTGCACTTCTTCGACCAGGTGCGTTTCTACCCGGTCAGCGAGGCCGAGCTGGACGACTTCCGCGAGGCGTTCCGTGAGGGCCGCGCAGAAATCCGCATCGAGCAGAGCACCTTCGACTTCGCCGAGTACCAGGGCTTCCTGGCCGACAACGCGGCGAGCATCAGCGACTTCCAGCGCCAGCAGAAGCAGGCCTTCGACGCCGAAGTGCTGCTGTGGCGTGACGACGATGCCGACAGCCACACCGCGCCAGCTGCCAGCCAGGAGGAGGACGACGCCGTCGACGGCCATCTGGTCAGCGCCGATATGTGCGGCAGCGTCTGGAAGGTGCTGGTCGAGCCCGGCCAGTACGTTGAGGCCGGCGCCACGCTGCTGGTGGTCGAGGCGATGAAGATGGAGCTGGCGGTCACCGCGCCCCTGGCCGGCACGGTCAAGGCCGTGCGCTGCCAGCCGGGCAAGGCGGTCACCCCAGGTGACGCGTTGCTGGTGCTCGAACCGGTCGAGGCCGCCTGAGATGCAACTGGTCGACCCGATCAGGCGCGGCAAGGAGCGCCCGGAGAATCTCGCCGAGCGCATCTACGGGCAGCTCAAGGACGACATCTTCGAGTTTCGCCTGCTGCCCGGTGACCGCTTCAGCGAAGGCGAAGTCGCCGAGCGCATGGCGGCCAGCCGCACGCCGGTGCGCCAGGCGCTTTATCGCCTGGAGCGCGAAGGTTACCTGGAGGTGTATTTCCGCAGCGGCTGGCAGGTCAAGCCGTTCGACTTCGCCCACTT
This sequence comes from uncultured Pseudomonas sp., assembly GCA_966186235.1. Classification (GTDB taxonomy): domain Bacteria; phylum Pseudomonadota; class Gammaproteobacteria; order Pseudomonadales; family Pseudomonadaceae; genus Aquipseudomonas. The sequence goes on along the minus strand of CBIFVM010000004.1, from coordinate 55,645 downwards.
CGAGGAGCTTTACGACGTGCGCATCGTCCTCGAACAGGCAGCGGTCAAGCGCCTGTGCGACCGCGAGGCGGAGGAAACACCCGCCCTGCTGAGCGAGCTGAAGCGCATCTGGATGGTGGCGCCCGAACAGCGCCTGGAAGACGGCCGCGAAGTGTCCCGGCTCGACGAGCGCTTCCACTGCCAACTGGTGGAAGCCACCGGCAACCGCGAGATGGCCCGCCTGCACGGCGAGGTCAGCGAAAAGATCCGCATTATCCGGCGCCTGGATTTCACCCAGACGCCGCGGGTGGAAGCCACCTACGACGAACACGCACGCATTCTCGGCGCGATCCTGTCGCGCCGCTGCGAAGAGGCACAGCTGTTGCTCAAGGCCCACATAGAGGTCAGCAAGGCGGAAGTGCGCAAGATCACCCTGCACATGCTGCACAGCGCTCGCGAGCGCGCCGTGCAGGCGCAGGGTTGACGTGATGTCCCTTGATCCACTGCCAACAACACATAACTCGTTTGTGAATGGAGATCGAACTATGCAACGTCGCAGCCTGATCAAGGCCTTCACCCTTTCCGCGTCCATCGCCGCCATGGGCCTGACCTGGACCGTGCAGGCCGCCGAGACCATCAAGGTCGGCATCCTGCACTCGCTGTCCGGCACCATGGCCATTTCGGAAACGTCGCTGAAAGATATGGCGCTGATGACCATCGACGAGATCAACGCCAAGGGCGGCGTGCTCGGCAAGAAGCTCGAGCCGGTGGTGGTCGACCCGGCGTCCAACTGGCCGCTGTTCGCCGAACGTGGCCGCCAGTTGCTGACCCAGGACAAGGTCGCGGTGACCTTCGGCTGCTGGACCAGCGTGTCGCGTAAATCGGTGCTGCCGGTCTACGAGGAACTCAACGGCCTGCTGTTCTACCCGGTGCAGTACGAAGGCGAGGAAATGTCGCCGAACGTGTTCTACACCGGCGCCGCGCCGAACCAGCAGGCGATCCCGGCAGTGGAATACCTGCTCAGCGAAGACGGCGGCGGCGCCAAGCGCTTCTTCCTGCTCGGCACCGACTACGTCTACCCGCGCACCACCAACAAGATCCTGCGCGCCTTCCTGCACAGCAAGGGCGTACAGGACAAGGACATCGAAGAGGTCTACACGCCGTTCGGCCATAGCGACTATCAAACCATCGTCGCCAACATCAAGAAGTTCTCCGCCGGCGGCAAGACCGCGGTGGTGTCCACCGTCAACGGTGACTCCAACGTGCCGTTCTACAAGGAACTGGCCAACCAGGGCATCGAAGCCACCGACGTGCCGGTGGTGGCGTTCTCGGTCGGCGAGGAAGAACTGCGCGGCATCGACACCAAGCCGCTGGTCGGCCACCTGGCGGCCTGGAACTACTTTCAGTCCGTGGAGAACCCGGTCAACGAGAAATTCGTCGCCGACTGGAAGGCCTACGCCAAGGCCAAGAAGCTGCCGAACGCCGACACCGTGGTGACCAACGACCCGATGGAAGCCACCTACGTGGGCATCCACATGTGGGCCCAGGCCGTCGAGAAGGCCGGCACCACCGACGTCGACAAGGTACGCGTGGCCATGGCCGGCCAGGAGTTCGCGGCGCCGAGCGGCTTCACCCTGAAGATGGACGAGAAGAACCATCACCTGCACAAGCCGGTGATGATCGGCGAGGTCCAGGAAGACGGCCAGTTCTCGGTGGTCTGGGAAACCGAAGGGCCGATCCGCGCCCAGCCGTGGAGCCCGTACATCGAGGGTAACGACAAGAAAGGCGACACCCCGGTGAAGTCGAACTGATCCGCACCGTGGCACAGGCGCCGAGTCGTTCTCCGGCGCCTGTGCCACGGGACACCAAGGACACGCCCATGCCTTATGCCTTTACCCGAATTCTCTTCAGCCTGCTGCTCCTGCTGCCATTGGCCGCACACGCCGGCGAAGCCGACGATTTCGTCGCCGCCAGCGCCACGCAGCAGGCCAAATTGCTGGAAAGCTGGGCTGCCATGCCCGACCCGACGCGCCAGCCGCTGCTCGATGCGCTGCAACAGGGCCGTGTGGCCGCTGACGGCGACAAACGCGCCTTCATCGAAACCGACGCTGGCTACCGCGCCGCCGAAGGCGATGCCGAGCCGCAAGGCACCCCGCGCAAACTGCGCCTGAACAATCGCCTGCGCGGGCTGATCGCCAACGCCCAGGCCAGCCATCAGTTGCTCGCCAGTGAGGCAAGCGTGCGCCTGAGCGCAGCCCAGCAATTGCAGAAGAGCGCCCAGCCGGCGCAACTGCTGCTGCTCGCCCAGGCGCAAGCCAAGGAAGACGACGACGCCGTTCGCGATGCCCTCACCCTCGCCCTGGCCAACCTGCAACTGGTCGACGCCAATCCGGCGGTGCGCCTGGCTGCCGTGCGCCTGCTCGGCGAAACCGGCGAGCCACTGGCCCGTACCCGCCTGGAAAACCTGCTGGAGCCCGGCGTGGAAAGCGACGCTGGCGTGCGCACCGCCGCAGAAACCAGCCTCGCCCAGGTCAAGCGCAAGCTGCTGATCGGCGAATTGCTCGGCCAGGCATTCAGCGGCATGAGCCTGGGCTCGATCCTGCTGCTCGCCGCCCTCGGCCTGGCCATCACCTTCGGCCTGCTCGGGGTGATCAACATGGCCCACGGCGAAATGCTGATGCTCGGCGCCTATTCCACCTACATGGTGCAGATTCTCTTCCAGCGCTTCGCCCCCGATGCCCTGGCGCTGTATCCGCTGGTCGCCTTGCCGGTGGCCTTCTGCGTGACCACGGTGATCGGCATGGCCCTGGAGCGCACGGTGATTCGTCATCTCTACGGCCGCCCGCTGGAAACCCTGCTGGCCACCTGGGGCATCAGCCTGATCCTGATCCAGCTGGTGCGCGTGCTGTTCGGCGCGCAGAACGTCGAAGTGGCCAACCCCTACTGGCTGTCCGGCGGCATTCAGGTGCTGCCCAACCTGGTGCTGCCGTACAACCGCATCGTGATCATCGGCTTCGCCCTGGCGGTGGTGGTGCTCACCTGGCTGCTGCTCAACAAGACCCGCCTGGGCCTCAACGTGCGCGCCGTCACCCAGAACCGCAACATGGCCGCCTGCTGCGGTGTGCCTACCGGCCGCGTGGACATGCTGGCCTTCGGCCTCGGCTCGGGCATCGCCGGCCTCGGCGGCGTGGCGCTGAGCCAGATCGGCAACGTCGGCCCCGACCTCGGCCAGAGTTACATCATCGACTCGTTCCTGGTGGTGGTGCTCGGCGGCGTCGGCCAACTGGCCGGCAGCGTCATGGCGGCCTTCGGTCTGGGGATCGCCAACAAGATCCTGGAGCCGCAGATCGGCGCCGTACTCGGCAAGATCCTCATCCTCGCGCTGATCATTCTGTTCATCCAGAAGCGTCCGCAGGGCCTGTTCGCCTTGAAAGGGAGGGTGATCGATTGAACCGCACGCTTAACCTCGACGCTGTGGGAGCTGGCCATGCCAGCGATTATTTCCCCTCCATCGGCCGCGCCCATGGCGCGTTCCCACAGATCGGTTCATGGGAGGTAGAACAATGAACGCCGCCAACCAAACGCTTCTGGCCCGCGCCAGCCAAAGGCTCGGCCCACAGGTGTCGCTGGCCATCGGCCTGCTGGTACTCGCCGTGCTGGTCGCCATGCCCGTTCTGCACCTGCTGCCAGCCGAGCATGCGCTGCACGTTTCCGCCTACAGCCTGACCCTGGTCGGCAAGATCCTCTGCTACTGCATCGTCGCCCTGGCGCTGGATCTGGTCTGGGGCTACGCCGGCCTGCTGTCCCTCGGCCACGGCCTGTTCTTCGCCCTCGGCGGCTACGCCATGGGCATGTACCTGATGCGTGAAGCCGCCGGCGACGGCCTGCCGGCGTTCATGGGCTTTCTCGCCTGGACAGAGCTGCCCTGGTACTGGTACGGCACCGACAACTTCCTATGGGCCCTGTGCCTGGTGGTGCTGGCGCCCGGTTTGCTGGCGCTGGTGTTCGGCTTCTTCGCCTTCCGCTCGCGGATCAAGGGCGTGTACTTCTCGATCATGACCCAGGCGCTGACCTTCGCCGGCATGCTGCTGTTCTTTCGCAACGAGACCGGTTTCGGCGGCAACAACGGCTTCACCAACTTTCGCAGCATCCTCGGCTTCGAGATCACCGCCGCCGGCACCCGCGCCACGCTGTTCGCGCTCACCGTGCTGCTCTTGGTCGGCAGTCTGTACCTGGGCTGGCGCCTGGCGCGCAGCAAGTTCGGCCGGGTGCTGACCGCCCTGCGCGATGCCGAGAACCGCCTGATGTTCTGCGGCTACGACCCACGCGGCTACAAGCTGTTCATCTGGGTACTTTCCGCCGTGCTGTGCGGCCTGGCCGGAGCGCTGTACGTGCCCCAGGTGGGCATCATCAACCCCAGCGAAATGGCCCCGACGCAATCCATCGAGGCCGCCGTGTGGGTGGCCCTCGGCGGGCGCGGCACGCTGATCGGCCCACTGCTCGGCGCCGGCCTGGTCAATGGCATGAAGAGCTGGTTCACCGTGGCCTTTCCCGAGTACTGGCTGTTCGCCCTCGGCGCGCTGTTCATCGTGGTCACCCTGTTCCTGCCCAAGGGCGTCATCGGCCTGCTCAAACGAGGGGACAAGTCATGAGAAGCGCACCGATTCCCGAAATGCTCATCGAACCGACTCCAGATGCAGCGGGCAGCGCCCGTGACGCCATCGGCCTGGGCCAGAGTGCCGGGCGCGGCCTCAACGTGCGCCACGGCACCATCCTCACCCTGGAAGACATCAACGTCGCCTTCGACGGCTTCAAGGCGCTGACCGACCTGACGCTGTACATCGGCGTCGGCGAACTGCGCTGCATCATCGGCCCCAACGGCGCCGGCAAGACCACCCTGATGGACGTGATCACCGGCAAGACCCGGCCGAACAGCGGCACTGCGTTCTTCGGTGAAACCTTCGACCTGACCCAGATGAGCGAGGTCGAGATCGCTCAGGCCGGCATCGGCCGCAAGTTCCAGAAGCCGACGGTGTTCGAAGCGCTGAGCGTGTTCGAGAACCTCGAACTGGCGCAGAAGACCGACAAGTCGGTGTGGGCCAGCCTGCGCGCCAGGCTCAGCGGTGAGCAGCGCGACCGCATTGACGAGGTGCTGGCCACCATTCGCCTGGACGGCTCGCGCCAGCGCCCTGCCGGCCTGCTGTCCCACGGCCAGAAGCAGTTCCTGGAAATCGGCATGCTGCTGGTGCAGGACCCGCAACTGTTGTTGCTCGACGAGCCGGTGGCGGGCATGACCGACGCGGAAACCGAATTCACCGCCGAGTTGTTCAAGTCCCTGGCGCGCAAACATTCGCTGATGGTGGTCGAGCACGACATGGGCTTCGTCGGCACCATCGCCGACCACGTCACCGTGCTGCACCAGGGCCGCGTGCTGGCCGAAGGCTCGCTCGACGCCGTGCAGGCCAACGAGAAGGTGATCGAGGTTTATCTGGGACGGTAAAGGATTCGTAGGGTGGATCGGGGCGCGTAGACGACGCTTTTTTCATCCACCAAGGCATCACACGGTGGATCGAGCGTGAGCTACGCACCACGACCACCTACTCAAAGGACATCGACATGCTGCAAGTCCAACAGCTTCACCAGTACTACGGCGGCAGCCACATCCTGCGCGGCCTGTCGTTCGACGTGAAGGTCGGCGAAGTCACCTGCCTGCTCGGCCGCAACGGCGTCGGCAAGACTACCCTGCTCAAATGCCTGATGGGCCTGCTGCCCGCCAAGGAAGGCAGCGTTCAGTGGGAAGGCAAGGCCATCACCGGCTACAAACCGCACCAGCGGGTACACGCCGGCATTGCCTACGTGCCCCAGGGCCGGGAAATCTTCGGACGCCTGACGGTGGAGGAAAACCTGCTGATGGGCCTGTCGCGTTTTCCCGGCAGCCAGGCCAAGGAGGTGCCGGCGTTCATCTATGAGCTGTTCCCGGTGCTGCTGGAAATGAAGCACCGCCGCGGCGGCGACCTGTCCGGCGGCCAGCAGCAACAGCTGGCCATCGGCCGCGCGCTGGCCAGCCAGCCACGCCTGCTGATCCTCGACGAACCCACCGAAGGCATCCAGCCCTCGGTGATCAAGGAAATCGGCGCAGTGATCAAGAAACTCGCCGCCCGTGGCGACATGGCCATCCTGCTGGTCGAACAGTTCTACGACTTCGCCGCCGAGCTGGCCGACCAGTACCTGGTGATGAGCCGCGGCGAGATCGTCCAGCAGGGCCGCGGCGAAACCATGGAGGCGGACGGCGTGCGGGGGTTGGTGGCGATCTGAGTGGTAAAAGGCCGCCACTTTACCTACGCGGCAGCTGCTCAAGCCGGTTATTCTTTCCGTCCGCCCACCCGATTTTCACCTGTCGGCCAACCCGCAGGAGCCAGGAGGGCGACGATCCGCGTCGACGAGCCCACTCCGGCAGTCGATCAGCACCAATCGCCGGGCCGTTGGCCGGGCGGTGTTCACTGACGACAGACAAGAGGCAGAACATGACCCAGGTAGTTTTCATCACCGGCGCCACTTCCGGCTTTGGCCGCGCCACCGCTCGCCGCTTCGCCGAGGCCGGCTGGGCACTGGTGCTTTCAGGCCGCCGCCAGGAGCGTCTGGAGGAACTCAAGGCCGAGCTGCAAGGCAAGGTGCCGGTGCATATCGCCACCCTCGACGTGCGCGATGCCACTGCCGTACAGGCCCTGGTCGACAGCCTACCGGCGCCGTTCGACAAGATCCACGCACTGATCAACAACGCCGGCCTGGCACTGGCGCCGGAAGCCGCGCAGAAAGTGGCGCTGCAAGACTGGCACACCATGATCGACACCAACATCACCGGCCTGGTCAATGTCACCCACGCGGTGCTGCCCAAGCTGCTGGAAACCGGCAAGGGCGCCAGCATCATAAACATCGGTTCGGTAGCCGGCGAATGGCCGTACCCGGGCGGCCACGTGTATGGCGCCAGCAAGGCGTTCGTCAAACAGTTCAGTTTCAACCTGCGCTGCGACCTGGTGTCCACCGGTGTGCGCGTCACCGACATCGCCCCGGGCATGGCGGAAACCGAGTTCACCCTGGTACGTACCAAGGGCAACCAGGCGGCCTCCGATGCGCTGTACAACACCACCACGCCACTGAGCGCGGAAGATATCGCCGAGCAGATCTTCTACGTCGCCACCCTGCCTGCCCATATCAATATCAACCGCCTGGAAATCATGCCCAGCCGCCAGGCTTGGGGCCCGTTCGCGGTCGACCGCGACAAGTGATCCGATCCGGGGCCGGCCTGCCGGCCCCATCCGCCAAGAGACGCACCATGCCTGCCGTTATCCGCGACGCCATCCCCGACGACCTGCCCGCCCTGCTCGCCATTTACAACGATGCCGTGCTCAACACCACGGCGATCTGGAACGAGAACCCCGTGGACCTCGCCAACCGCCAGGCCTGGTTCGATGCACGTGCCGCGCAGGGCTATCCGATCCTGGTGGTGGTCGATGAGGCGCAACAGGTGCTGGGCTATGCCTCGTTCGGCGACTGGCGGCCCTTCGAGGGCTTCTGCAACACGGTCGAGCACTCCGTGTACGTGCGCCACGACACCCGCGGCCAGGGCCTCGGCCCACTGCTGATGCAGGCGCTGATCGAGCGGGCGCGAGAGGTCGGCAAGCACGTGATGGTCGCCGCCATCGAAAGTGGCAACGTCGCCTCGGTGCGCCTGCACGAGCGCCTGGGTTTCAGTATCACCGGGCAGATGCCACAAGTCGGTTGCAAGTTCGGCCGCTGGCTGGACCTGACCTTCATGCAGCTGATCCTGACTCCACAGCGCAGCACGCCATGAGTCTGCAGATTCGCCAGCTCGACGAAGCCGGTTTCGACGCCTGTCGGCAAGGGCTGATCGCCTTGTTGATCGATGCGGTGGCCAACGGTGCCTCCGTCGGTTTCCTGGCCGATATCGACACCCAGCAGGCGGACGCTTACTTCGACGATGTGCGCCGTGCGCTTTGCTGCGGCGCGCTGGCGATCTGGGTCGCTGAAGAGGATGAAAAAGTGCTGGGTTCGGTGCAGCTCAGCCTGTGCCTGAAACCCAATGGGTTGAATCGCGGCGAAGTGCAGAAATTGCTGGTGCTGAGCAACGCGCGCCGCCGCGGTATCGCCCGGCTGCTGATGCAGCAACTCGAGGCCCATGCCAGGCAATTGAAGCGGGGGTTGTTGTATCTGGACACCGAGGCCGGCAGCGACGCGGAAAATCTCTATCGCGCCCTCGGCTACACCCGCATCGGCGGCCTGCCCGATTACGCCTGCGGGCCGGACGGCCAGTACCGGGCCAACGCCATCTACTACAAGACCCTCTTTCGGCCCAACTGACTACCGCAGTTGGCTGTCCTTGCTACCGCGACGGTTGAAACCTCCGGCCTTGGCCTGTTCCTGGTCGGCCTGGGCCTGGCAGTTTACGCACAGCCGCACGCCGGGAACGGCCTGGCGCCGCGCTTCGGGAATCGGCGCATCGCATTCTTCGCAATGGGTCAGGCTTTCGCCTTTGTGCAGTTGACTGCGCGCGCGCTGCACGGCGTCTTCGATGGTACTGTCGATCTGTTCCTGCACGGCGCCGTCTTGCGCCCAACCGGTGGCCATGTCGCTCTCCCGAAAAAAGGTGCTGATCGGAAGATAGGAGCGCGCGGGCGGGGTTGGCAAGGGGCAGCCGACGGCGGACGAATCGGCTCGCGTTGCGCGGCCGCTGTCCGGCGTGGCAGGTGAAGCGGGGTTATTCCTTGACGTTCATGAACTCGTCGGCCCAGGCCACGTAGTCCTCTGGCTGGGTGTACTTGTGCGCCAGCTCGGAGGCGCTCAGGTCGCTGGCGACGGCGTTGCGCTGCTCGCGCAGGCAGTCGTAAGTGGCCTTGATGGCTGCGAAGTAAGCCGCATGGCCGTTGACCACGATACGCACGCCCAGCTTGGCGAGACGCGCGTTGTCACGCAGCTTGGGGTTGCCGTAGGTCACCAGCATCAGCGGCACGCTGAGGTGCTCGGCGATCTTCTCCAGGTGCTCGAAATCCTCGACACCGACCATGCAGATGGCATCGGCACCGGCCTTTTGATAGGCCACGGTACGCTTGATGACCTCATCGACGCTGAGCACGCCGGCGTTGGTACGGGCGATGATCGCCAGGTCCGGGTCGACCCGCGCTTCCAGGGCGGCACGCACCTTGCCGACGCCTTCGGCGACGCTGATCAGGTCGGTCGACTTGCGGTTGAATTGGGCCGGCAGCAGGGTGTCTTCGATGGTCAGCGCGGAGATGCCGGCGCGTTCCAGTTCGACCACGGTGCGCATCACGTTCAGGGCGTTGCCGTAGCCGTGGTCGGCATCGGCGATCACCGGTAGGCGGGAAACCCTGTGGATGCGGGTGGCTTGTTCGACGAACTCGCTCAGGGTGATCAGCGCGAAATCCGGCGCAGCCAGCACCTGCAGCGAAGCGACCGAGCCGCCGAGGATGCCGACCTCGAAACCCAGGTCGCCGGCGATACGCGCAGACATCGGGTCGAAGACCGAGGCGGTGTGGTAGCAGGCGCCCGAGGCCAGCAGGGTGCGGAAGGCGCGCCGCAGTTCATGATGGGAAGCACGTTGCATGTTGCTCATAGGCATGGTCCAAACGTCGAATGAATCGGGTGCCCGACGGCATTGGCCCTGCCGTCTAAAGCGAATTCTTGTGTCGTGCTGCGACCGATGGGCCAGGTGCCGGCAACTGCGCAGGCTGCCGCGCGGGTGCGTCGGCCTTCGGCTGATGCAGGCGTCGCAGCAAATTTCCCGCCAACTCAGCGCAGGGCGGTGGGTGGCTCCACATCGGGCAGCCACTGGCGGAAAATCGCCGAAAAGCTGCCATCACGGCGCATTTCCGCCATTGCCTCCTGCCAGGCCGCCACGATGGCCGGGTCGGTATCGCGGGAAAACGCGATGTAATACGACGACTCCATGAACACCATCTGCGGCTGCACGTCCGCTGGTTCGAGCCCTGCCGGGGCGAGCATGTCTCGCAGCAGGATGTCCTCGAGCAGAATCAGGTTACCGCGGCCATGGGCGAACAGCGTGACCATGGTCTGCGGCGTCGGCACGCCGTACAGGTTCTGCAGCCCCTTGGCCTGCAGCGCCTCGTAGCTGTACCACTGCTTGGGCACCGCCAGCGGGCCGCTGGCCGCCACATCATCAAGGCTGTCGACCTGCATCCCACTCGACTTCAGCGAGTAGAAGCGCACCTTGCCGTGCAGGATCGGCCCGACCCACTGGAAACGCTGCTCACGCTCGGGCGTGCGCACCATGGCGAACAGCGCCACGTTCGGGCCGCGCTGGGCCAGGGTGTAGGCGCGCGTCCAGGGCATCATCTCGATTTGTGCATCGGCGCCGGTGCGGTCAATCAGCTCACGCACCACATCGACACCGAAACCGCGTAGCTCGCCATCGTCCATGAATGCAGTGGGCGGGCCCGGCTCGGTCAGAATGCGCAGCTCGGCGTTCGCGCGCGCACACACCAGTAGCAGCGCAACGAACAGCACAGCATGGCAACGCAGCAGGCCCATCAGGCCATCCCCCTGAATGCAAGAATGGAGTCGGCTGCCGGGCCGCGAATCGCTCCGTCGACGCAGGTCTTGCAGCTAAAGGTGGCGATTTTACCCCAAGTAACCAGCCAATTTCAGCCATCGGTCAACCACACGTTTTACAGGCCAGCACTTTGTCCAGGTGCTGGTTCGCGTGAGGGCCGAAGAACTTTGTGGCCATTACAGCGACAATCGGGCTGGCGCCGGCGTCCCAGTCGGGCGATCATCGGCGCTCGCCCCTCAACGCGCATCGACATGACCGACTCCACGCAAACGCCCGCCCCCTCGCACAAACCCCGTCCGTTCATCGATCTTTTGATCAGCATCGTGATCCCCTCGCTGATCCTCATGAAACTCAGCGGCGAGGCCCGCCTGGGCCCGGATGGCGCACTGGTGCTGGCCCTGGCATTCCCGCTGGGCTGGGGCGCGTTCGAGCTGATCAAATACCGCAAATTCAACTTCGTCGCCCTGCTCGGCCTGGTCAGCGTGATCCTTACCGGCGGTATCGGCCTGCTGCACCTGGACAACCAGTGGCTGGCGATCAAGGAGGCGGCGATTCCCGGTCTGATCGGAATTGCCGTGCTGGTTTCCACACGCACCCGCTACCCGCTGATCCGCACGCTGCTGTTCAACAAGACCGTGCTCAACGTCGACAAGATCCATGAGCGCCTGGAACAGGGCGGCCACACTCCGCGCTTCGAAGCCCGTCTGATGCGCGCCACCTACCTGCTCAGCGGCACCTTCTTCTTTTCCTCGGCGATGAACTACGTGCTGGCCAAGTGGATCGTCACCAGCCCGGCCGGCAGCGAGGCGTTCAACGACGAGCTGGGCCGCATGACTCTACTCAGCTACCCGATGATCGCCATTCCGTCGATGATCATGCTGATGGCAATCTTCTACTACCTGTGGCGCACCATCCATGACCTCACCGGCCTCAAGCTGGAAGAGATCATGGCCAACAGCGAAACCGACAAGAAGCCCTGACAGCAAAGCGCCTTGCCTGATCTCTACGCCTACCTGGGACTGTTCAGCGCCGCCTTCGCGGCGGCGACGCTGTTGCCCCTGCAGTCCGAGGCGCTGCTCGTCGCCCTGCTACTCGGTGGCGCACAGCCGGCCTGGGCTCTTGTATTGGTGGCCAGCCTGGGCAACGTACTGGGTTCGCTGGTCAACTGGTGGCTGGGGCTTTACCTGGAGCGCTACCGCGACCGGCGCTGGTTTCCGGTCAACGAAAGGCGCCTGGAGCAGGCGCAGCACTGGTATGGCCGTTACGGACGCTGGACGCTGCTGCTGAGCTGGCTTCCGGTGATCGGCGATCCGCTGACCCTGGTCGCCGGCATCATGCGTGAACCGTTGTGGCGTTTCACGCTTATCGTCGCCTTCGCGAAAACCATGCGTTATGCCGTGCTGGCCGCAGCCACGCTGGGTTTGAGCCTATAAAAAGACACACTCGGTAACGGCCTGCAAACCGGTGCCAGTTGAGCAAGCGGCCCGCCTCCGGGATACTGCGCACCCTGTACACCCACATCCCGCCGGGACATACCTCGGGAAAGGGCCTGAACGATGGGTACGACAGCCCATCGAATGCAGAGTCGACTGTCAGCAAAGACGTGAAACAGGGGATCGCCGTTGCAAGGTACCAAGCCCACGATGAAACGCAGTGACCTGATCTGGACGCTGATCGGGTTGTGCGCCGTGGTCGCGTCCTGCTTCCTGCTCTACCGCGAAGTGCGCAACATCTCCCTCGACGAGATCGCCGGCAGCCTCAAGGCCATCCCGCACCTGAACTGGATTCTCGCCGCCATCGCCACCTTGGGTGCCTATTCAGCACTGGCCTGGTACGACCGCATCGCCATTGCCCACCTGGGCAAGAAGATCTCCTGGCGCTTCATTACCCTGTGTTCCTTCACCACCTACGCTCTGGCCCACAATATCGGCGCCTCGGTGTTCTCCGGTGCCGTGGTGCGCTACCGCGCCTACCGCACCAAGGGCCTGACGCCCCATGAAATCGGCATCCTGATCGTCTTCTGCTCCTTCACCTTCGCCCTCGGCACCCTGCTGGCCAGCGGCTGCGTGCTGGTGCTGCAGCCGGATCTGATCCACCGCGTGCTGGACGTCACCCCGCTGGTCTCGGTAGCCGTCGGCGGGTTCTTGCTGCTGTTGGTGGGCCTCTACGTGCTGGGCTCGTGGCTGCAGTTCAAGCCCTGGAAATTCGGCAAGCTGCATGTGGAATATCCACGCCTGCGCATCGTTGGTCGCCAATTGCTGGCCGGCCCATTGGAGCTGGCCTGTGCCGCGGCGATCATCTACTTCGCCCTGCCGGAAGCCTACAACCCAGGCTATATGGTGGTGCTCGGCGTGTTCCTGGCATCCTTCTCCCTGGCCCTGCTGTCCCACGCACCAGGCGGCCTGGGCGTACTGGAAGTGAGTTTCCTGGCGGCTCTGCCAGAGATCCCTGCCTCCGACGTGCTGGCGGCGCTGATCGTGTTCCGCGGTTTCTATCTGCTGCTGCCCTTCGCCCTATCGCTGATTGTCGTGCTGGGTTTCGAATGGGGCCAATGGCGCGAGCGCCGCGGCGAAGTGCAAAATCCGCCATTGCCCTGACGAAGCGGCAGCACTCCCCGATCATTTCGCCTAGAATGCGCGGCCGTTTTTTCAGGAGCCGCGCGACATGCCTCTTTCCACCCCTGCCCGCGCCTGCGGTATCGACTTCGGCACCTCCAACTCCACCGTCGGCTGGCTGCGCCCGGGCGGCGACACGCTGATCCCGCTGGAAGACGGCAAAATCACCCTGCCCTCCGTGGTGTTCTTCAACCTCGAAGAACGCCGCCCCGTCTACGGCCGCATGGCCCTGCACGAGTACCTGGAAGGCTACGAAGGCCGCCTGATGCGCTCGCTCAAGAGCCTGCTCGGCTCCAAGCTGCTGAAGAGCGAAACCGCGGTGATGGGCAGCGCCCTGCCGTTCAAGGATCTGCTTGGCTTTTTCATCGGTGAGCTGAAGAAACGCGCCGAATTGGTGGCCGAGCGACCATTTGAAGCCGTGGTGCTGGGCCGCCCGGTGTTTTTCGTGGATGACGACCCACTGGCCGATCAGGAAGCCGAAAACACCCTGATCGCCGTAGCGCAGAAGCTCGGCTTCAAGGACGTGTCCTTCCAGTACGAGCCGATCGCCGCGGCCTTCGACTACGAATCCACCATCGAGCGCGAAGAGCTGGTGCTGATCGTCGACATCGGCGGTGGTACGTCGGACTTCTCCCTGGTACGCCTGGCGCCGGAGCGCCGTCAGCTCGCCGAGCGTCAGGGCGACATCCTGGCCACCGGCGGCGTGCATATCGGCGGCACCGACTTCGACAAACAGCTCAGCCTGCACGGCGTGATGCCATTGTTCGGCTATGGCAGCCGAATGAAGAGCGATGCGCTGATGCCCACCAGTTTCCACCTCAACCTGGCGACCTGGCACACCATCAACGTCGTCTATTCGGCCGCCTCGCAGCGGGCGCTGCAGAACATGCGCTACGACATCGTCGACCCGACCGGCATCGACCGCCTGTTCAAGCTGATCGAGCAACGCGCGGGCCACTGGCTGGCGATGCAGATCGAAGAGAGCAAGATAGCCCTGACCGAGCAGCAGCAGCACCCCATCGACCTGCAGCGTATCGAGGCGGGCCTGAGCGCCGAGCTGACCCGCGGGCTGTTCGAGGACAGCATCTCGGCGCTGCTCGAACGCATCCGCGGTAGCGTGACCACGCTGCTCGGCGATGCAGGCGTGGGCCTGGAGCAGGTCGACACGGTATTCTTCACCGGCGGCTCCAGCGGCGTGCCGGCCCTGCGCCAGAGCGTCGCTGCGCTGTTGCCCAACGCGCGGCACCTGGAAGGCAACACCTTTGGCAGCATCGGCAGCGGCCTGGCCATCGAGGCCAAGAAACGTTACGGCTGACACAGGTCAGCAACGTGGCGGCACCGGCGAGGATGGAATGCTTTATATTTCCATCCTCACTTCCAGGGATTGGTCGCCATGCACACGCTCGAACGTATCTACCCGCTGAAGATGGATGAGCGCCTGGCTGCCGACCAGGCGACCCTCGATCTGCACCTGCAGCGTTACGGATTCGCCAGTCGCTCCCTGCAGGGCCCGCGGGTGCTGGACATGGCCTGTGGCTGCGGCTACGGCAGCGCCCTGCTGGCCGAGCAGCATCCGGACAAGCAGGTGGTCGGCATCGATATCGACCTGGAAGCGATCGCTTACGCCCAGGCCAACTATCAGCGCGAGAACCTGCGTTACCAGTGCGCCAATGCGGAGACCTTCGCCGACGACGCAGGCTTCGACAGCATCGTCAGCCTGGAGACCATCGAGCACCTGCCCAGCCCGCAACGCCTGATCGAGAATTACGTGCGGCTACTGGCCAAAGGCGGCGTGATCATCGCCTCGGTGCCGACCACGCCGACCCTGGACGGCAATCCCCATCACCTGCATGACTTCAGCCCGCGCAGCTTCTTCGCCCTGTTTCGCCGCCATGGCCTGCAGCCTGGGGCACGCTTCGAGCAGATCCAGCGCTGGGAGTTTTCCGGGCTATTCAAAAAGCCACAGAAAGCGGCTCGCGAACACCGCTCCGAAGGTGTCGGCAACGCTGTGCTGGCCTACTATCGCCGGCACCCGCTGTACCTGTTCAAGCGCCTTTTCTCGATCCTGCGTTATGGCCTCAGCAATCGCTACCTGACCTGCCGGTTCAGTGCCGAATAGCCTGCTCTGGACAGAAAAACAGGGCAATGGCGAACCTCGGCCACTTCCCGAAGAAGTCGCGCCCCCGCGGCGATTAGCTCAGGCACTGCCTGATAGGCCGTTAGGCTGCAATCGCTTCGCCCCGAGGTCGGGGCTCCCATCGGTCAACTGGTGTGAGAGCCTCTGCCTTGAAGCCTCTGCTTAACGCGGAACAGCAGGCTTCTTCGCCGGTTTCTTGCCCTTGCCTTTGCCTGCCCCTGCGCGCTCGCGGGCGGCCTGCTGGTTACGCGCTTCGGCAGCCGCTTTGGCCTGCTCACGCTTGTCCCAGGGTTTGCTGCCATCACTGCCACGCGGCGGCAGGCCGGTGTGCTGGGTGAGAATGCGTCCACCCGCTGATTTGCCGCCGCCATTGCCAGCGACCTTCTTGCTACCGGCCGGCGTGGAGTTCTTGCGCCGGGCGCTCTGGTATTCATCGGCCTTCGGCTGATAGGTCGGGATCAGCTGATGCTTGCCATCACCGATCAGATCCGCACGGCCCATGCGCTGCAGCGCCTCGCGCAGCATCGGCCAGCCTTTCGGATCGTGGTAGCGCAGGAACGCCTTGTGCAGACGGCGCTGTTCTTCGCTCTTGACGATGGTCACGCCGTCGCTCTTGTAGGTGACCTTGCGCAGCGGGTTCTTGCCCGAGTGGTACATGGCCGTGGCCGTGGCCATCGGCGACGGGTAGAACGCCTGCACCTGGTCGGCACGGAAGCCGTGCTCCTTGAGCCACAGGGCCAGGTTCATCATGTCTTCATCGGTAGTGCCGGGGTGGGCCGCGATGAAATAAGGAATCAGGTACTGCTCCTTGCCCGCTTCCTTGGAGTACTTCTCGAACATGCGCTTGAACTTGTCATAGCTGCCAATGCCCGGCTTCATCATCTGGTTGAGCGGACCTTCCTCGGTGTGTTCCGGGGCGATCTTCAGATAACCACCGACGTGGTGGGTGACCAGTTCCTTGACGTACTCCGGCGACTCGACGGCCAGGTCATAACGCAGACCCGAGGCGATGAGGATCTTCTTCACGCCCGGCAACGCACGGGCACTGCGGTACAGCTGGATGAGCGACGAGTGATCGGTATTCAGGTTCGGGCAGATGCCCGGGAACACGCAAGATGGCTTGCGGCACGCGGATTCGATTTCCGGACTCTTGCAGGCGATGCGGTACATGTTCGCGGTCGGGCCGCCGAGGTCGGAAATGACGCCGGTAAATCCTGGCACCTTGTCGCGAATTTCCTCGATCTCACGAATGATCGACTCTTCGGAACGGTTCTGGATGATGCGGCCTTCGTGCTCGGTGATCGAGCAGAAGGTACAACCGCCAAAGCAGCCGCGCATGATGTTCACCGAGAAACGAATCATCTCGTAGGCCGGAATCTTCTCCTTGCCATACGCCGGGTGCGGGATGCGCTGGTAGGGCATGCCGAACACGTAGTCCATCTCTTCGGTGGTCATCGGAATGGGCGGCGGGTTGAACCACACATCGATTTCGCCGTGCTTCTGCACCAGCGCGCGGGCGTTGCCCGGGTTGGTTTCCAGGTGCAGCACGCGGTTGGCGTGGGCATAGAGCACCGGATCGTTGCGCACCTTTTCCATGGACGGCAGACGAATCACCGTCTTGTCGCGGGTCATTTTCGGGCTGGCGAGAATCTGCACGACCTTGGCTTCGTTGGGATCCTCGACATTGCCCTTCTCCTGCTCGATGGCGCAGGCCTGGGTGTCCTGGGTATTCACGTACGGGTTGATGATCTTGTCGATCTTGCCCGGGCGGTCAATGCGTGTGGAATCGACTTCGTACCAGTCTTTCGGCGTATCACGACGGATGAACGCAGTACCGCGCACGTCGGTGATGTCTTCGATCTTCTGGCCGTAGGACAGGCGCTGGGCAACCTCGACGATGGCTCGCTCGGCATTGCCGTACAGGAGAATATCGGCGGCGGCGTCGATCAGAATCGAGTTGCGCACGCGATCCTGCCAGTAGTCGTAATGGGCGATGCGGCGCAACGATGCCTCGATGCCACCGAGCACGATCGGCACGTGCTTGTACGCTTCCTTGCAGCGCTGGCTGTACACCAGGCTGGCGCGATCCGGACGCTTGCCCGCCAGGCCGCCCGGTGTATAGGCATCGTCGGAGCGGATCTTCTTGTCCGCGGTGTAGCGGTTGATCATCGAGTCCATGTTGCCGGCCGCCACGCCGAAGAACAGGTTCGGCTCGCCGAGCTTCATGAAGTCGTCTTTGGACTGCCAGTTCGGCTGGGCGATGATGCCCACGCGAAAGCCCTGGGCTTCCAGCAGACGGCCGATGATCGCCATGCCGAACGAGGGATGGTCGACGTAGGCGTCACCGGTAACGATGATGATGTCGCACGAATCCCAGCCGAGCTGATCCATCTCCTCCCTGCTCATCGGCAGGAACGGCGCCGGGCCGAAACACTCGGCCCAGTATTTGGGATAGTCGAACAGCGGCTTGGCGGCTTGCATGGCGGTAACCGTTTTTGATCATGAATTTCACGGGGCGCGGAATATAGCACAAATTTTAACCAAACCCGACTGCTGCGCTAGGTTGTACCGGGCATCCGATAGCAGGCATCGCGCTTCGCTTTGGTCATTCAAAATCACGGCGTTCGGTGTACGCTTAGGCTTACACAACAAGACCTGCCTGCCTCCAGGAGCCCCCGCTTGCAGCGCCTAGCCATATTCCTGTCGCAGATCCTGACCCTGGCGATTCTGAGCCTGTCGGCGCAGGCCGAGGTCATCAGCCTGACGCCCAGCAGCAGCGGTCAGAGCCTCAACGGCCAGGTGGAATTGCTCGAAGATCCCGGCGCGCTGCTAGGCATCGACGACATGGCCGACCCGGCCGTACAGCAGCGCTTCACCCCCGCCAACGGCAAGGCCAGCGTTGGCCAGAACCCCAACCCCTGGTGGATCAAGGTGACCCTGCGCGCCGAGGCCACGGCGCCCCGCCAGTGGTGGCTGGAAATCGCCTCGGTCACCCAGCTCGACCTGCAGCTGTACTTTCCGGACGGCCAGGGAGGCTGGCAAATGCGCCAGTCCGGGGAAAAGGTGAGTTTCGCCGAGGGGCGCGACCATCCCCACCGGCGCATGCTGTTGCGCCTGCCCGCACTGGGCGAACAGCCACTGACCTTTTACCTGCGCAGCTACGACCCGGCCGGCAACTCCTTTCCGCTCAAGGTCTGGCAGCTGGACGACCTGAAAACCCAGGCCGCCGGGGAAAATCTCTGGCTCGGCGTGATCTACGGCGTGATCACCGCGCTGCTGCTCTACAATCTGTTCATCTTCCTGGCGCTGCGTGACGGCGCCTACTTCTGGTACGTGGCGACCACCGCCGGCGCGCTGTTGATGATCCTGAGCATGACCGGCCACGGCTTCCAGTACCTGTGGCCGGGCTCGGCGGTGCCCTTCTGGTTCGATCGCATCAGCGTGCCGGCACTGTGGGGCTTCGGCGCCTGCCGCTTCACCCAGAAACTGCTGCAGACGCGCCGTTTCCTGCCCTGGGCCCATCATCTGCTGACCATCAGCTGCGGGCTGTACCTGGCCGCCGTCCTGGCCGACGCCTTTGGCCTGCGCGCCATTGGCGCCTGGATTTTCGTGCTGCTGGCGATCACCACCATCCCCACTGCCATCTGGGCTTCGTTGAAGCGCTGGCGCCAAGGTTACTTTCCGGCCTGCCTGTACTTCTGCGGCTACGGCATGATCCTCGCGAGCGTCAACCTGCTGTTGCTGCGCGCTACCGGCATCATCCAGCCGGCGGCCTGGAACAGCTACGTGTTCCCGGTCGCGGTGGCGCTGGAGTCGATCCTGTTCTCGTTCGCCCTCGCCTACCGCATTCAGCTCCTGAAGAACCAGCGGGCCGAAGCGCTGCAGCGCGCCGACGAGGAAAAAGGTGCGCGCCTGGCCCAGGTACAGGCCAGCGCCGATGACCTGCAACTGGCCGTGGAGCGGCGTACCGCCGAGCTGAAAAGCGCCAACCTGCAACTCTCCCAGCAGAAGCAGGAACTGCGACATGCTGCCTTTCACGATGCGCTGACCGACCTGCCCAACCGTCGTCACCTGGTGGAGCAGTGCGAGAGCGCGTTGCGCGGTGCACGGCAGAGCGATGAGAACCTGGCGCTGCTGCTGATCGACCTGGATCACTTCAAGCCGATCAACGACCAGCACGGCCACGATGCCGGCGACATGCTGCTGCAGCGCATCGGCCGAAGGCTGCGCGAGCATGTGCGCGGCAGCGATACGGTGGCGCGCCTGGGCGGGGATGAATTCGCGGTATTGATCGGCGGCGCCGATGCCCAGCACTACGCGGGGGATGTCGCCGAACGCCTGCTCGCCGAACTGGCCCGGCCGGTGGACTATGCCGGCCACGCCCTGAACGTCAGCATCAGCATCGGCGCGGCGTTCTACCCCCAGCATGCCGAGCAATTCGCCGGCCTCTACAAGGCAGCCGACCAGGCGCTCTATCAGGCCAAGGCAGCCGGCCGCTCAGGTTACGCGGTGTTCCAGCCGGCCGACTGAGGCATCACTCGTCGTCAAACTGGTAGCTGCCGGGCGCCAGGTTCTCGAAGCGCGAGTACTTGCCGAGGAAGGCCAGGCGCGCGGTCCCCAGGGGGCCGTTACGCTGCTTGCCGATGATGATTTCGGCGACGCCCTTGTACTCGGTCTCCGGATGGTAGACCTCGTCCCGGTATACGAAAAGGATGATGTCGGCGTCCTGCTCGATCGCCCCGGATTCACGCAAGTCGGAGTTGATCGGGCGCTTGTTGGGCCGCTGTTCCAGGCCCCGGTTGAGCTGCGATAGGGCAATGACCGGGCAGTTGAATTCCTTGGCCAGCGCCTTGAGCGAGCGCGAGATCTCGGAAATCTCGTTGACCCGGCTATCACCGCTGGAGCCGGGAATCTGCATCAGCTGCAGGTAGTCGACCATGATCAGGCCGATCTCGCCGTGCTCGCGGGCCAGGCGCCGGGTGCGTGCGCGCATCTCGCTGGGCGAGATACCGGCGGTGTCGTCGATGAACAGTTTGCGGTCATTGAGCAGGTTGACCGCCGAAGTCAGCCGCGGCCAGTCGTCATCGTCCAGGCGGCCGGCACGCACCTTGGTCTGGTCGATGCGACCGAGGGACGCCAGCATACGAATCACGATGGATTCGGAAGGCATCTCCAGGGAATACACAAGGATCGACTTGTCGCTGCGCATCAGCGCGTTTTCCACCAGGTTCATGGCGAAGGTGGTCTTACCCATCGATGGACGACCGGCCACGATGATCATGTCGGCCGGCTGCAGGCCGCTGGTCAGGTTGTCTAGGTCGGTGAAGCCGGTGGACAGGCCGGTGATCGCGTCGCCGTTGTTGAACAGCTCGTCGATGCGGTCGATGGCCTTGACCAGGATGTCGTTGATGCCCACCGGGCCACCGGTCTTCGGCCGCGCCTCGGCGATCTGGAAGATCAGCCGCTCGGCCTCGTCGAGAATTTCCTCGCCGGTACGGCCTTCGGGTGCGTAGGCACTGTCGGCGATCTCGTTACTGATGCCGATCAGTTTGCGCAGGGTGGCGCGCTCGCGAATGATCCCCGCGTAGGCCTTGATGTTGGCCACCGACGGCGTGTTCTTGGCCAGCTCGCCCAGGTATGCCAGGCCGCCGACCTGCGACAGCTGCCCTTCCTTGTCGAGCTGCTCGGACAGGGTAACCACGTCGAACGGCTGGTTGCGCTCGGCGAGCTTGAAGATGGCGCGAAAGACCAGGCGATGGTCATGGCGATAGAAGTCGCCATCGGACACCTGATCCAGCACGCGCTCCCAGGCGTTGTTGTCGAGCATCAAACCACCGAGCACCGCCTGCTCGGCCTCGATCGAGTGCGGAGGCACCTTCAGGGCTGCGGTTTGCAGGTCGTACTGTTCGGGGATGCTGATGTCGTTCATGGGCGCCTGGAAAGAATGCTTGCGGTGAAAAACAAAGGGCACGGTACCGCTTTCGCAATACCGTGCCCGATGTTAGCGGGAAGGCACCTGAGTGCAAACCCGCTAAGCAGTTCGCTGAGACTTAGGCAGCGACTACGACAACCTTGACGGTCGCTTCGACGTCGCTGTGCAGGTGCACGGCTACGTCGTATTCGCCAACCTGGCGAATGGTGCCGTTCGGCAGACGAACTTCGGCCTTGGCCACTTCAACGCCGGAGGCGGTCAGGGCGTCAGCGATGTCGTGGGTGCCGATGGAACCGAACAGCTTGCCTTCATCACCAGCGGTGGCGGTGATGGTGACTTCCAGCTCAGCCAGCTGAGCAGCGCGAGCTTCGGCGGACGCCTTCTTCTCGGCAGCGGCTTTTTCCAGCTCGGCGCGACGTGCTTCGAAAGCAGCGACGTTGGCTTCGGTGGCAGCGGTAGCTTTGCCTTGCGGCAGCAGGAAGTTACGGCCGTAACCGGCTTTAACGTTCACTTTATCGCCCAGGTTGCCCAGGTTGGCGATTTTTTCCAGCAGGATGACTTCCATTTGGGTGTTACCTCTTAACTTTTAACCTTCACCGTTGGCGGGACCCGAACCGGGCTTGTCCGCCAGACGACCACGAAAATCAAACAGACTGTCGACGATGGCTAACACCACCAGCAAGGGAAAGGTCAGCTGCATGAACAGCAGCAGCGTGATGTACATACCGACCAGCCAGAACTTCGACAGTCGGCCCTTGGCCACCAGCCCGTGCAACAGGGCGACGCCCGCGAACGCCAGCGGAACACTGCACAACGGTGTCAGCATGGCCATCTCGACACCCAGACTGGGCCCGAGCAGCATGCCGACCAGCAGCAACATCGCCAGCATCGGCGGAAATCTCAGCTCACGGAACTCCGCGCCGAAACCTCCAGGGTTGTACAACGCCGCTTGCCAGAACCGCCCAAGCATCAGGCTCAGCAAGCTGACCACCTGCAGCAACGCTGCCAGCAATCCGGTCAGGATCGGCGCAATGAGACTCTGCAGAAGCGTCTGATCGTCCACCGACATCTGTTGGTGAACCCCATCGAACATCTGCGGCAGCAGCTTGCTCAGCTCCTGCGCCATGGCTTCGATGGGCTCGCGGAACGTCGCCCCCAAAACCAGTCCATACACCAGGCCCAGCGCGATGCTGAACAACAGCACCCGCCTCCAGGACGGATTGGCGCGCAATACGCACGCCAGCCCCAGCGCGCCCAGCAGCACCAGCAAGGTGCGCGGTTCGCCGAAGTACCACCAGCCAATGGCCGGCAGCAACGCCCAGGCGAGGATGCCGATGGCATCACTCAGGCCGCGCCGCAGAAGCACCAGGCTTCCCGCGGCAGCACTCAACCAGAACAGCAGCGGCAAAGCTGCAGAACCGACCACCACGAGGGTGGCCTGCATACGGCCGCGCATGATGAATTCTGCCAAGGCGCGCATGCGATATATCCCTTACTACTTGTCGAACGTCAGATCTTAACGGCCGTGGCTGTCGGTGTAGGGCAGCAGGGCCAGGAAGCGGGCGCGCTTGATAGCGGTAGCCAGCTGACGCTGATAACGAGCCTTGGTACCGGTAATACGGCTAGGAACGATTTTGCCGGTTTCCGAGATGTAGGCTTTCAGAGTGTTGAGATCTTTGAAATCGATCTCTTTCACGTCTTCAGCGGTGAAACGGCAGAATTTACGACGACGGAAGAAACGTGCCATGGGATTGGCTCCTCAATAGATCCGGTGATTACTCGTCAGCGTTGTCGCTGTCGTTGTTGTCGCTGTCATCGCCGTCGTTGGACTCGGCGTTTTCAGGACGTTCACGACGCTCACGGCGCTCACTGCGGTTTTCTTCGGCCTTGAGCATCTCGGATTGGCCGGTAACGGCCTCTTCGCGACGGATGACCAGGTTACGGATCACGGCATCGTTGTAGCGGAAGTTGTCTTCCAGCTCGGCCAGGGCCTTGCCGCTGCACTCAACGTTCAGCATCACGTAGTGAGCCTTGTGAACGTTGTTGATGGCGTAGGCCAGTTGACGACGGCCCCAATCTTCCAGACGGTGGATCTTGCCGCCGTCTTCTTCGATCAGCTTGGTGTAACGCTCGACCATGCCGCCGACTTGCTCGCTCTGGTCCGGGTGAACCAGAAAGATGATTTCGTAATGACGCATGAATGCTCCTTACGGGTTGTAGCCTGCCGCGAAATGCGGTCAGGCAAGGAGTGAATGACACTGTTGACTTGCTGAAACGGAGAGGCGCGCAAACGCCTGCCATGACGGCAAGGGGCGACATTCTAGAGAAGCCCCCAGGCGCACGCAAGGCGATTTGGCGATTTTTTGAACAACTGATCGCCGACATGCGCCGGCGGTTGTTCAGCCTTTGAGAGCGCGGCGCTGGCGCAACGCCTCGAACAGGCAGATGCCGGTGGCGACCGACACGTTGAGGCTGCTGACACTACCGGCCATCGGCAGCTTGACCAGGTAATCGCAATGCTCGCGAGTCAGGCGACGCATGCCCTTGCCTTCGGCGCCCATGATCAGCACCGTCGGCCCGGTCATGTCCTGCTGGAACAGCTCCTGCTCGGCTTCACCGGCCGTACCGACGACCCACAAGCCGCGCTGCTGGAGCTTTTCCAGGCTGCGCGCCAGGTTGGTCACCGCCACCAGCGGGATCACCTCGGCAGCACCGCAGGCGACCTTGCGCACCACCGGCGTGAGCGTGGCCGATTTGTCCTTCGGCACGATCACAGCCAGCGCGCCCGCCGCATCGGCGGTGCGCAGGCATGCGCCGAGGTTGTGCGGATCGGTCACGCCATCGAGCACCAGCAGCAGCGGTGGGCCTTCGCAACGATCGAGCAACTCCTCGAGCATCGCCTCGCCCCACACCTGGCTCGGGCTGACCTCGGCGACCACACCCTGGTGCACGCCTTCGACCCAGGCGTCCATCTCGCGGCGCTCGCACTGACCGACGGCGACTCGCGCCTGACCGGCCAGCTCGAGCAGCGGCTGCACCCGCGGGTCACTGCGACCATCGGCCAGCCAGATCTGCTTGACGCGCTTGGGGTGATGACGCAGCAGCGCTTCAACGGCGTGTACGCCGTAGATCTTTTCCAGCTGACTCATGACTTGGCCTTGGCTTTCGACGGCCCCTTGCGATGGCGACTCGGCTTGCCGCCCTTGTCCGTCGGCTTGCCGCCTTTCTTGGCGGAAGTCTTGGACTCGGCGAGCAGCGCCTTCTTCACGTCACGGCTTTTCTGCACGTCGGTGTTGCCAGCCGGCGCATTGCGCGAGCCCCGACCACCGCGACTGTCGCTGCCGGTTTCGCGGCGCTTGCGGGCAGCAGGCGCATGCTCGACGCCTTGAGCCATTTCGAAATCGATCTTGCGCTCGTCCAGATCGACGCGCATCACGGTGACCGACACGCTGTCGCCCAGGCGATAGTTGCGGCCGCTGCGCTCACCGGCCAGGCGGTGATGCACGGGGTCGAAGTGGTAGTAATCCGCCGGCAGCGCGGTAACGTGCACCAGGCCCTCGACGTAGATGTCCTTGAGCTCGACGAACAGGCCGAAACCGGTCACGGCGGTGATCACGCCCGGGAAGGTTTCACCGACGCGGTCCTTCATGAACTCGCACTTGAGCCAGTTGACCACGTCGCGAGTGGCTTCATCGGCACGCCGCTCGGACATCGAGCACTGCTCGCCGAGCTGCTCGAGCATCGGCTCGTCGTACGGATAGATGCGCGCCTTGGGCATGCTCACGGCACCGGCACGCTCGACGTGCGGAGTGTCCTGCTTGGAGCGGATCACGCTGCGGATCGCGCGATGGATCAGCAGGTCCGGATAGCGGCGAATCGGCGAGGTGAAGTGCGCGTAGGCGTCGTAATTGAGGCCGAAGTGCCCCTGATTGTCAGCGCTGTATACCGCCTGGCTGAGCGAGCGCAGCATCACCGTCTGGATCAGGTGGTAATCCTCGCGACCGCGGATGCTTTCCAGCAGTGCCTGGTAGTCCTTGGGCGACGGACCGTCCTTGGACTTGCCACGGTGTAGGGAAAGCCCCAGCTCGCCGAGAAACGCCTTGAGCTTTTCCAGGCGCTCCGGTGGCGGACCATCGTGCACCCGGTACAGCGCCGGAATGCCGTGCTTCTGCATGAACGCGGCGGTGGCCACGTTGGCGGCCAGCATGCACTCCTCGATCAGCTTGTGGGCATCGTTGCGCTGGGTCGGACGGATCTCCGCGATCTTGCGGCCCGAGCCGAAAATGATGCGCGTCTCCTGGGTTTCGAAGTCGATCGCGCCGCGCTCGTGGCGCGCGGTGAGCAGCACCTGATAGAGCGAATACAGTTGCTTGAGGTGCGGCAGCACGTCCTTGTACTCGCTGCGCAGGGCTTTGCCTTCGCTGCTCTTGGGCTGCTCGAGCATGGCACTGACCTTGTTGTAGGTCAGGCGCGCATGGGAGTGGATCACCGCCTCGTAGAACTTGTAGTCGGTCATCTTGCCGGTCTTGGAGATCGAGATCTCGCAGACCATGGCCAGGCGATCGACCTTGGGGTTCAGCGAGCACAGGCCATTGGACAGCTCTTCCGGCAGCATGGGAATGACCCGCTCCGGGAAATACACCGAGTTGCCGCGCACCTGGGCTTCGGCATCCAGCGCCGAGCCGACCTTCACGTAGTGGGAAACGTCGGCGATGGCCACATAAAGCTTCCAGCCGCCGGAGAACAGGCGCCAGTTGCTGCCATTCTTCTCGCAATACACCGCGTCGTCGAAGTCGCGGGCATCCTCGCCATCGATGGTGACGAAGGGGATATGCCGCATGTCGACGCGGTTTTCCTTGTCCTTCTCTTCCACTTCCGGCTTGAGCTTGCGGGCCTCTTTGAGCACCGCCTCGGGCCAGACGTGGGGAATGTCGTAGCTGCGCAGCGCCACGTCGATTTCCATGCCCGGCGCCATGTAGTTGCCGACCACTTCGGTCACGTCGCCCTGGGGCTGGAAGCGCGGCGTCGGCCAGTGGGTGATCGTCACTTCGACGAACTGCCCCTGCTTGGCGCCGCCGTTACGGCCGGCGGTGACCAGCACTTCCTGCTGGATCTTCGGGTTGTCGGGAATCACGAAACCGATGCCGCTCTCTTCGTAATAACGACCGACGATGGTCTCGTGACCACGGGAAATCACTTCGACGATGGCACCTTCGCGACGACCACGACGGTCGAAGCCGGAAACCCGCGCCAGCGCGCGGTCACCATCGAACACCAGGCGCATCTGCGCCGGGCTGAGGAACAGGTCGTCGCTGCCGTCATCGGGCACCAGGAAACCGAAGCCGTCGCGGTGGCCACTGACGCGACCGAGGATCAGGTCCAGTTTGTCCACCGGGGCATAGGTGCCGCGGCGGGTGTAGATCAGTTGGCCGTCGCGCTCCATGGCGCGCAGACGGCGGCGCAGGGCTTCGATCTGCTCGTCGGTGGTCAGCCCGAACTCTTCGAGCAGCTCCTCACGACTGGCGGGCGAGCCGCGATCAGCCAGCTGCTGAAGAATCAGCTCGCGGCTGGGAATGGGGTTGTCATACTTTTCCGCTTCTCGAGCGGCCTCGGGATCGAGGGATTGCCAATCGGCCATTAGAAACTGTTCACCTTATCTATAGAGTCGGTTTTTGCCATGTGTGTATTGAAGCGCGAAAGCGCCCTCCGGGTCAGCTTTCGCCGAGAATAATTTTTCGACGTCAGGGGTTTACAAGGTAAAAGCACGACCGTATAGTTCGCGCCCACAGCGTCGAGCAGACGTTGTAACACGGAACAGATGAGCAATCATCAGTTTCAGTGCCCAGGTGGCGGAATTGGTAGACGCGCTGGTTTCAGGTATCAGTGATCGCAAGATCGTGGAAGTTCGAGTCTTCTCCTGGGCACCAAATTCAAAAAAACCGAGCCAGTGGCTCGGTTTTTTATTGCCTGCGCAAAAGTGGCCCGCAAGGCCTGGCAATCACCAGGCCCGCGCCGCCCTCTTCACACCTTGAACTGACCCAGGCTGCCCTTGAGCTGCCCCGCCAGGCCATCGAGTACACGACCGCTATTGGCCGTCGCCGCCACCGCCTCGGCCGCACGCTGGGCCTCGGCGTGGATCACCTCGACCCGACCGCGCACCGCATCGGCCCCTTCGGCCTGATGCGCCGCCGCCTGAGTGGCGGCATTTATGGCGCCGTGCACGTCCTCGACCGAGCGCTGTACCGCCTGCTGGATCCGCGCACTTTCGCGAAGCGCCGCCAATCCCTGATCGGCTTGCTGCCCTGCCTGACCGATCGCCCCGACCGCCTCGCGCGCGCCCTGCTGCAGGGCGACGATATGCGACTGAATATCGCCGGTCGATTGCTGAGTCTTGCTGGCCAGCGCACGCACCTCGTCCGCCACCACCGCGAAACCGCGACCACTCTCGCCAGCCCGTGCCGCCTCGATGGCCGCGTTGAGAGCCAGCAGGTTGGTCTGCTCGGCGATCGAGCGAATCACCGTGAGCACCACTTCGATCTGTTCGCTCTGTTTGGCCAGACGCTCGATGACCGCCGAACCGGCGTCGACCCGCTGCACCAGCTCTTCGATGGAACCGCCGACCCGATTGGCGATCGCGGCATTCTCCTGGGTCGATTGGCGAATGGCCTCGACCCGCTGCAGCGCCTCCTGCATGGCCCGGCTCTCGGCCTGGGCCTCGTCGGCCATAGCTGCCAGCGCCTGCAGGCTGGCCGCCACTTCGTCGCGCTGGCGCTCGGCGGCCGACTCTGCCGCCGCACTGCGAGTGCTCAGGGCACTGATTTCCTGCCCGGTTCGCACCGCCACTTCACCCGCTTCGCGAACGATAGGCTGCAACTTGGCGACGAAACGGTTGACCGCCGAGGCCATCTCGCCGACCTCGTCGCGGCTGTCGATTTCGATACGGCGCGTCAAGTCACCCTCTCCGGCGGCCAGGTCATCGAGCGCTGCGATCAGAGTGCGCAGGCGCACCACCACACGGCGCCCCAGCACGATGGCAAGCGCCAGCAGAACGCCGAACCCGACGACAGCAAGGCCCAGCCCAATGCGCCAACGTAGATTCGAGGCAGCAGCGTCGACCGCTGCACCGGTATTGGTCGCCATGCCCTGGGCCGCCTGCTGCGCCGAAGCCAGCCGCTGCGAGAGCGCCTTGGCGCTGTCCGTCGAGGCGCCAGCCAGGCTATCGGCGACGAGTTGCCCACCACTGGCCAGCAAGGCTTCGAAACGCTTGTCCACAGCCGCCAGCTCAGCATCAATGGCGGCCGTGGACACGCCCATCAGTACCTTGCCGATCTCCACATCATTAGGACTGATGCTGGCTTCGACGAAATATACGGTCGGGTCGGTCTTGGCTGCATTGATCACCTTGTCCAGCGCGCGCTCGCCCTCACCCTTGTCGAGCATGTTCTTGATCTGCTCGTTCTGGCGATTGAGATAACGGGTCAGATGGTTACCCTCGGCATCGTCGTAGATCACGAACAACACGTTGGGGTTACGCTGCGCACGGCGGGCGAATTCCGACAGCGCGGGAATATCGGAATCCCACATGGCGCGCGGCGCCACGGCGGCGAGCAACTGCGCCAGATCATTGGCGGAGTCGCGAAGGCTGCGCTCGAGGCTGGCGCGAATCTGCACACGCTCCTCGCTGAGGCGGCTCGAAAGCCCGGCCGACAGGCTTTCGCGGGTGCGCACGGAAAGACTGCCCAGGCTCGCTGAAACGTCCTGATTGGCCTGCTCCAGCTCGTCCGCCAGACGCTGGGAGTCGCTGCCCAGCTGACGCTCTAGGTCGGTCACCAGACCGTCCACGGTACTGCGGGTCAGGGCCAACACCAGCAGCACCTGCACGAACAGAGCCACGCCCAGCGCGACGAACACGGGCAACAGCAGGCGACTACGCAACAGCGACAAGACAGCGATCACGGGCAAATCCTCCGACCGCCAGAGGAGCGGCAACTTCAGGGTAGGATCAAGTCAAAGCAAGGCGCGTGCCGAATAGCGGCACATCGCCAGATTGCGCCCAAGCCTTGCGGCTCGTCAAACGAAAACGGGCCGCCCAAGGGCGACCCGTTTCCTTTACCGACCTGCGGCTGCCTCGGCAGCCTTCACCACTCAGGTGAATGGATGACGCAGCACGATGGTTTCGTTGCGATCCGGCCCCGTGGAGATGATGTCGATCGGCGCACCGACCAGCTCTTCCAGGCGCGAGATGTAGGCACGGGCGTTGGCCGGCAGTTCTTCCAGGGTCTTGGCACCCAGGGTCGACTCGCTCCAGCCCGGCATTTCCTCATACACCGGCTCCAGGCCGATGTAGCTGTCGGCATCGGTCGGCGCATCGATGACCGCACCGTTCTCGTTCTTGTAACCCACGCAGATGCGGATGGTTTCCAGGCCGTCGAGCACGTCCAGCTTGGTCAGGCACAGGCCCGAGATGCTGTTGACGTCGATGGCGCGACGCAGGATCACCGCGTCGAACCAGCCGCAACGGCGGGCACGGCCGGTGGTAGCGCCGAACTCGTGGCCGCGCTTGGCCAGGAAGGCACCGACGTCATCGAACAGCTCGGTGGGGAACGGGCCGGAACCGACGCGCGTGGTATAGGCCTTGGTGATGCCGAGGATGTAGTCGATGTACATCGGACCAACGCCGGAACCGGTGGCGATACCGCCCGCGGTGGTGTTGGAGCTGGTGACGTACGGGTAGGTGCCGTGGTCGATATCCAGCAGCGAGCCCTGGGCGCCTTCGAACATGATGTCCTTGCCGGCGCGACGCAGGTTGTGCAGCTCGGCGGTGACGTCGAGCATCATCGGCTTGAGCTGCTCGGCGTACTCCATGCACTGATCCAGGGTTTCCTGGAAGTCGATGGCCGGCTCCTTGTAGTAATTCACCAGCTGGAAGTTGTGGTAATCCAGCAGCTCGCCGAGCTTGGCGGCGAAACGCTCGCGGTGGAACAGGTCACCGATGCGCAGGCCACGACGGGCGACCTTGTCTTCGTAGGCCGGGCCGATGCCACGACCGGTGGTGCCGATCTTCAGCTCGCCACGGGCCTTCTCGCGCGCCTGGTCCAGGGCCACGTGATAGGACAGGATCAGCGGGCAGGACGGGCTGATGCGCAGGCGCTCGCGCACCGGTACGCCCTTCTCTTCCAGCTTGTTGATCTCGCGCAGCAGGGCGTCGGGAGCGACCACCACGCCATTGCCGATCAGGCACTGCACGCCTTCGCGCAGCACGCCCGACGGAATCAGGTGCAGTACGGTTTTCTCACCGTCGATCACCAGCGTGTGGCCGGCATTGTGACCGCCCTGGTAACGCACGACGGCGGCGGCGTGTTCGGTCAGCAGATCGACGATCTTGCCCTTGCCCTCATCACCCCACTGGGTGCCCAGGACGACGACATTCTTACCCATGATACTTGTCCTCTTCGCGCAAGCTTGAGCCGGTCACGGCCGGCGAAAGTAAATCAGAATAGACGACCCCGCAGGCCGCTCAGTCCAGCGCCAGCACCTGCCAGCGACCGTCACGCAATACCAGTTGGCGATCGCAGCGCGCCTGCGCCGCCTCGCCCAACTCCTGACCGGGCAGCGCCTGTACCACGCGCTCGCCGTCGGCACGCAGGCGGCGAACCGCCTGCCACAGGTAAACGTCATGGCTGTCCGGCGCCCAGATACCCGCCGGCTCTTCGCCCTGCGGCATGCGGCCGAGCGTCACCAGGGTTTTAAGGTCGGTGGAAAAGCCAGTAGCCGGCCGGGCACGACCGAAGTCGGCACCGATGTCGTCGTAACGACCGCCCTGGGCGATGGCCTGCCCCACGGCCGGTACGAACGCGGCGAACACCACGCCAGTGTGGTAGTGATAACCACGCAGCTCGCCCAGATCGAAATACAACGGCAGCTCCGGGTAGCGCAGCTCCAGCGCATCGGCGATGGCCACCAGCTCATCGAGAGCGGCATGCACGTCATCCGGCGCATCGACCAGGCAGGCCTGGGCCAGATCCAGCACATCGCGACTTCCGCACAGCTCGGCCAGGGCGCGCAGCATGCGGCGCAGCGAGTCAGGCAGCGCCTCGGTCAGCGCATCGATCTCGTCCATGGCCTTGCGCTGCAGGGCATCGAACAGCTGCTGCTCGACCTCGCCGGAAAGCTCGGCGGCACGCACCAGACCGCGGTAGATACCGACATGCCCCAGGTCCATGTGCACGTCCGGCACTTCGGCCAGCTCGAGGGTATCGACCAGCAGGCTGATCACCTCGACATCGCTGGCCGGGCTGGCGTCACCATACAGCTCGGCGCCCAGCTGGATCGGGCTGCGCGAAGTGGTGAGCGCCCGAGGCTGCGCATGCAGCACGCTGCCGGCGTAGCACAGGCGGCTCGGGCCTTCACGGCGCAGGGTATGCGCATCGATACGCGCGACCTGCGGCGTGATGTCGGCACGAAAGCCCATCTGCCGGCCGGACAGCGGATCGGTCACCTTGAAGGTACGCAGATCCAGGTCCTGGCCCGCGCCGGTGAGCAGCGACTCCAGGTACTCGATGTGGGGCGTAACCACGAATTCGTAACCCCAGCGCTGGAACAGATCCAGTACCTGGCGACGCGCGATTTCGATGCGCGCCGCTTCCGGGGGCAATACTTCTTCGATCCCATCTGGCAGCAGCCAGCGGTCTACCGTTGCCATTTCGCCATTTCCCTCTTGATTCGGGCGGCACAAGCCTTCAGTGAAGCGGATGGGAAGCCGAGCCCGGCAACAGGCCGGTCGACTCCAGGAACGGGCATCGAGACGATCAGAGATTTGATTGCACGAAGCCCCCACGCCAGCGGCGCGGAAAGGGGCAAGGTCAGGGACCTTGGAAGACAGAACGTAAGGCTCAGTTCGTGCCGCATGATTCCCACAGGCGTAAAAAAGCCGGGATTTTCCCGGCTGCCGCATCATACCACGTCGAAAGCCTCAAGCCGCAAGCTTCACACGACAAGCGAGCACTCGGCATCGGCTTGCGGCGTTCGGCCTGCGGCTCAGGGCCGCGCTTATGGCTTGGACTTTTCCAGGTAGCGGAAGAAGTCGCTGCTCGGATCCAGCACCAGCACGTCACGCTTGTCGGCGAAGCTCTCGCGATAAGCGTTCAGGCTGCGGTAGAACGAGTAGAACTCCTGATCCTGACCATAGGCTTTGGAATAGATGGCAGCGGCCTGGGCGTCACCCTCACCACGCAGTTCCTCGGCCTGGCGATAAGCCTCGGCGAGAATCACGCGCTGCTGACGATCGGCGTCGGCACGAATACCTTCTGCAAGCTCCTTACCTTTGGCACGGTGCTCACGGGCCTCGCGCTCACGCTCCGAGCTCATGCGATCGAAAACGCTGCGGTTGACTTCCTTGGGCAGGTCGATGGCCTTGACGCGAACGTCCACCACCTCGATACCCAGCTCACGCTGCGCCGCACGGTTGAGCGAAGCAGTCACGTCAGCCATCAGCGCATCACGCTCGCCGGACACCGACTCGTGCAGGGTGCGCTTACCGAACTGGTCACGCAGCGATGCTTCGAGACGGCGCGACAGACGCTCGTCGGCAATCTGCTTCACGCCCGAAGTCGCGGTGTAGTAACGCTCGGCATCCAGCACACGCCACTTGGCGTAGGCATCGACCATCAGCGCTTTCTTCTCGAGGGTCAGAAAGCGCGAGTTGACGGTATCCAGCGTCAGCAGGCGAGCATCGAACTTGCGCACTTGGTTGACGTAAGGAATCTTCATGTGAAGACCCGGCTGCACGTCCGCCTCGACGATACGACCGAACTGCAGCAATACCGCCCGCTCGGTCTGCGCCACGATGTAGAAGCTGCTCCAGGCCACCAGGGCCAGCACGACACCCGCGATCAGGGTCACCAGTGATTTATTGCTCATCAACGGCTCTCCCTTGTACGCACGTCGGACTGCCCGACGTTGTTACCAACGCGCGCGCCGAGATCGGCCGCACCAGCACCGGCAGCGCTAGAGGACGCGTTGCTGCTGCCGCCACGGCTGTCGATCATCTTGTCCAGCGGCAGATAGAGCAGGTTGTTCTGCCCCTTGTCGCCAGTGACCAGCACCTTGCTGGTGTTGCTCATCATCTGCTGCATGGTGTCCAGGTACAGACGCTCACGAGTGACTTCCGGGGCCTTGCGGTACTCGGCTACCAGCGCGGTGAAACGATCCGCCTCACCCTGGGCGCGGGAGATCACTTCGTCACGGTAACCGCTGGCATCCTCGATCAGGCGCTGGGCCTGACCACGGGCTTCCGGCACCACACCATTGGCATAGGTTTCCGCCTGGTTCTTCTCACGCTGCTCGTCTTCACGGGCACGAATCACGTCATCGAAGGCTTCCTGCACTTCACGCGGCGCCGCAGCGCTCTGCAGGTTCACCTGGGTCACGGTGATACCGGTGCGGTAGGTGTCGAGGAAACGCTGCAGACGCTCGCGTACATCGCCAGCCATCTGCTCACGACCTTCGGTCAGCACCTGGTCCATCTCGGTGGAGCCCACCACGTGGCGCACGGCGCTGTCGGTGGCATGCTGCAGGCTGGTTTCGGGCATGTCGACGTTGAGCACGAAATCCTGCAGGTTGCTGATCTTGTACTGAACGGTCAGCGGTACTTCGATGATGTTCTCGTCTTCGGTCAACATCTGCCCCTGCTTGCTGTAAGCACGCTCGCGGGTGACGTTTTCCTGAAACTTGCGATCGATCGGCGGGAAGTAGATGTTCAGGCCCGGCCCGACCGTCTCGTGGTACTTGCCGAAGCGCAGCACGACGGCCTGCTCCTGCTCGTCCACCACGTAGATGGCGTTATACAGCCAAAAGACGCCGACCACGGCCAGCGCAACGAACAGCAGGCCGAAACCGCCGCCCTTGCCACTATTGGAGCCGCTACCATCACTGCCGCGTTTCTTGCCACCGAACACCCCTTTCAGGTTGTCCTGCAGCTTGCGGAAGGCTTCGTCAAGATCCGGTGGTCCCTTGCGGTCGCCGCCGCCACCGCCGCCGTTACCACGACGGCCGCCGCCACCCCAGGGATCCTGATTATTCGAGTTGCCACCCGGCTCATTCCAAGCCATAGCGCTCTCCATACTGATAAAGCAAAGACGCGCCAACGGCGCGCCCACCAATGCTACAGAATGCCTGCTTCCAGCGGCAAAATCACCGTTGTGGGCTTTATTGCAAAGTGTGTTGCTCGATGAACTCGAGTGGCTGCAGGCCCTCGCGGCTTACCAGACGGTTGAGTTCGACCCGCGGAATGCGCACCTGCAGCAGGCTGCTGCCGTCCTCCGTGTAGGACTCCTGCAGCACCGCACCGAGTTCAAAGAATTGCGCCCGCAAGCGCGCCAGGCGCTGCGGCAACTGCAATGTGGCAACGAACAGATCGTCACCGAGCAGCTCGGCAACGGCCTGCTTGAGCAGGGGCAAGCCGCGACCATCACGTGCCGACAACCAGACCCGCTCCGGGCGCCCATCGGCATTGCGCTGAATCTGAGGCTCTACGCCTTCGAGCAAGTCGAGCTTGTTGTACACCTCGAGCACCGGCAGATCCTGGGCGCCGATTTCACCGAGCACCTCGAGCACCTGCTCGATCTGTGCATCGCGTTCCGGCTCGTGGGAGTCGATCACGTGCAGCAGCAGGTCGGAGTTGCTCGACTCCTCGAGGGTGGCACGAAACGCCTCGACCAGCTTGTGCGGCAGGTGACGGATGAAGCCCACGGTGTCAGCCAGCACCACCGGCCCCAGGTCGTCCAGCTGCAGACGGCGCAAGGTCGGGTCGAGGGTGGCGAACAGCTGATCCGCCGCATAGACCTCGGATTCGGTCAGGGCGTTGAACAACGTGGATTTGCCGGCGTTGGTGTAGCCGACCAGGGAAACGGACGGAATATCCGCACGCTTTCGACCACGGCGCGCCTGCTCACGCTGGCTGCGCACCTTCTCCAGCTTCTGCTTGATCTGGCGAATGCGCACGCGCAACAGGCGGCGGTCGGTTTCCAGCTGGGTTTCACCCGGCCCACGCAGACCGATACCGCCCTTCTGCCGCTCGAGATGAGTCCAGCCACGCACCAGGCGCGTGCTCATGTGATCGAGCTGAGCAAGCTCGACCTGCAACTTGCCTTCGTGAGTACGGGCGCGCTGGGCGAAGATATCGAGAATCAGCCCGGTACGATCCAGGACGCGACACTCGAACATGCGCTCGAGGTTACGCTCCTGACTGGGCGTGAGGACGTGATTGAAAATGACCAGGTCGGCCTCGTGGGCCTTGACCTGGTCACGCAGCTCTTCCACCTTGCCGCTACCGATGAGGAACTTCGCCGTGGGCCGGCTATTGGGCACACTGAAGAACGCCACGGTATCGGCGCCGGCGGAAAGCGCCAATTCGTGAAACTCCTGGGGATCCTCGCTCGCCTCGGTGTTCTGACTATCCAGATGAACCAGGATGGCCCGTTCACCCCCTTCATGGCGCTCGAAGAACAATGCGACCCCCTGGGTTAAACGTTGCCGGGCTCGGATTCAGCCTGATCGGACTCGGAAGCACTTGGCAGGCGAACCGGACGGCTTGGCACCACGGTGGAGATCGCGTGCTTGTAGACCATCTGGCTGACGGTGTTCTTCAGCAGGATAACGAACTGGTCGAAGGATTCGATCTGGCCCTGCAACTTGATGCCGTTGACCAGGTAGATGGAAACCGGGACGCGCTCCTTCCGCAGGGTATTGAGGTAAGGGTCTTGTAGCGAATGCCCTTTTGACATGTGCCGCACTCCTAAATGAATCGATAATTGAATAGTTCTTGAACAGTTTGCTTAGCCTGTGAACGGCTTTGGCACGCCTTCCCCCAAGGATAGACGGCCCGCGGCAAGGTCTCAGCTCAATATGGAGACCGTCGCCATGTATTTCAAGGCACGTGGCAGATTGTCGCAATCGAGACTGTCGAGCCAGTGCACATTTTCCCAGCTGCGTAACCAGGTGAACTGCCGCTTGGCCAACTGGCGGGTAGCGATGATGCCGCGCTCGCGCATCTGCGCAGCGTCGAGTCGCCCTTCCAGATGATCCCACACTTGCCGGTATCCCACCGCCCTTATAGACGGCATTTCGCCGTGCAAGTCACCTCGCCGATGCAGGCGTTCGACCTCGGCGACGAAGCCCTGTTCCAGCATCAGATCAAAACGTTTGGCGATTCGTTCGTGGAGAACCTGCCGCTGCGCCGGCGCTATCGCCAACTGCACGACAGTATAGGGCAAGCCGCAGTCCTTAGAGGCCGCTTCGCTCTGCTGCGCACGCAATTGCGTCATGGTCACGCCGCTGACCCGGAACACTTCCAGGGCCCGAACCAGACGCTGGGGATCGTTCGGGTGGATGCGCGCAGCCGATTGCGGATCCACCGCCTGCAGTTCGGCATGCAGCGCCGCCAGGCCGTCGCGCTCGGCACGCGCTTCGAGCTCGGCACGTACCTCGGCATCGGCGCCCGGCATATCGGCCAGGCCCTCGAGCAGCGCCTTGTAATACAGCATGGTGCCACCCACCAGTAGCGGGATACGCCCACGCGCGGTGATATCTGCCATGGCCGCCAGGGCATCCTGCCGGAAATCGGCCGCCGAGTAGGCTTCGGCAGGGTCGCGAATGTCCACCAGGTGATGGGGAAAGGCTTCGAGGGTGGCCCGATCCGGCTTGGCCGTGCCGATGTCCATGCCGCGATAGACCAGCGCCGAATCCACGCTGATCAACTCGCAGGGCAGCACGCGCGCCAGGGCCAGGGCCAGGTCGGTCTTGCCGGACGCGGTCGGGCCCATCAGAAAGATGGCGGGAGGAAAGGAGGACATCGGAACGACTCGAATGAACGGCGGCCCATTTTCCGGACATGGGCCGCATGCCGCAAGCGTGGCGCCGGATTACTGACCGCGCAGGAACAACTTATCCAACTGGTCGAGACTCATCTGCGTCCAGGTCGGCCGCCCATGGTTGCACTGGCCACTGCGCTCGGTCTGCTCCATGTCACGCAGCAGGGCGTTCATTTCCGGCAGGGTCAGGCGGCGGTTGGCGCGCACGGCGCCATGGCAGGCCATGGTCGCCAGCAACTCGTTGAGGTGCGCCTGGATGCGGTCGCTGGTGCCGTACTCGAGCAGGTCGGACAGCACGTCACCGACCAGGCGCGTCGCCTCGGCCTGCTTGAGCAGCGCCGGAATCTGGCGAATCGCCAGGGTTTCCGGCCCCAGGCGCTGCAACTCGAAGCCGAGTTTCTGGAACCACTGGCCATGCTCTTCGGCGCAATCCGCTTCGCGCTGGCTCACGGCGATGGACTCAGGAACCAGCAGCGGCTGGCCACGCAGGCCTTCGCTGGCCATCGCTACCTTGAGCCGCTCGTAGGTGATGCGCTCGTGGGCTGCGTGCATGTCCACGACCACCAGCCCATGAGCGCTCTCGGCAAGAATGTAGATGCCCTTGAGCTGCGCGATGGCGTAGCCCAGCGGCGGGATATCGCCCTGGGCCTGGGGCAGCGCTGCCGGCGTACTGCCCGTGGCCAGCGGCGCGTAGAACTCGCGATACACGCCCTGCGCCTCGGCGGCTGGCAGCTGGGATTCGCTGCGCGGCGCCTGGTAGCCGGCGCCCGGCGACCGCCAGGCGGATTCGGCTGGGCGCTCGAGCACGCTGGCGGAAAGGCCCATCTCGCCCTGCGGGCCGAACTCGCCGGCGGCCAGGCCGGTAGG
This sequence comes from uncultured Pseudomonas sp., assembly GCA_966186235.1. Classification (GTDB taxonomy): domain Bacteria; phylum Pseudomonadota; class Gammaproteobacteria; order Pseudomonadales; family Pseudomonadaceae; genus Aquipseudomonas. The sequence goes on along the minus strand of CBIFVM010000004.1, from coordinate 17,640 downwards.
CCGCAGCACCGTCTCGGCTGCAGCCGGGGTGGCCAGTTGATCCTCGGGGCGCACCTCACCGAGCGCGCGGTGCAGAGTGCCATACAGGAAGTCATGCACCGTGCGACCTTCACGGAAGCGCACTTCATGCTTGGTCGGGTGCACGTTGACGTCGACGGCGGTAGGGTCGATTTCCAGGAACAGCACGAAAGTCGGGTGGCGACCGTTGAACAGCACGTCGCGATACGCCTGGCGCACCGCATGGGCGACCAGCTTGTCGCGCACCATGCGACCGTTCACGTAGAAATACTGCAGATCCGCCTGGCTGCGCGAGAAGGTCGGCAAGCCCACCCAGCCCCACAGGTGCAGACCGTTGCGCTCGATATCGATCGGCAGCGCCTGCTCCAGAAACCCGGCACTGCACACGGAGGCGACACGCCGGGCGCGACTCACGTCATCGTTGGCTTCATGCAGGGTCAGCACGTTCTTGCCGTTGTGACGCAGATGGAAGGCCACGTCGAAACGCGCCAGTGCCAGACGCTTGATGACTTCCTGCAGGTGATCGAACTCGGTCTTCTCGGCCTTGAGGAACTTGCGCCGCGCCGGCGTGTTGAAGAACAGGTCGCGTACTTCCACCGAGGTGCCGACCGGGTGGGCAGCCGGCTGCACCCGCGGCTGCATGTCGCGGCCTTCGGTTTCAACCTGCCAGGCCTGGTTGGCATCGGCGGTGCGTGAGGTCAGCGTCAGCCGGGCCACCGAGCTGATCGACGCCAGCGCTTCGCCCCTGAAGCCCATGCTCATCACCTGCTCGAGGTCTTCGAGCTCGCGAATCTTGCTGGTGGCATGGCGCGCCAGGGCCAGAGGCAGGTCATCGGCGGCGATGCCGCGGCCGTCGTCACGCACGCGCAGGAGCTTCACACCGCCCTGCTCGACATCCACCTCGATACGTTTGGCGCCGGAGTCCAGACTGTTCTCCAGCAGCTCTTTGGCTACCGATGCCGGGCGCTCGACCACCTCTCCGGCGGCGATCTGGTTCGCCAGCCGCGGACTGAGCAGCTGGATGCGCATCGCCTCACTCATGGCTGGGCAGCCAGCGAGGTCGCCGGAATGTGCAGCGTCTGGCCGACCTTGATCACGTCGGACTTCAGCGAATTGGCACTCCGCAGGCTGGCCAGGCTGACCTGGTAGCGTTGGGCGATCAGCGCCAGGCTTTCCCCGGAGGCGACCCGGTGTTCGCGCGGCCCCTGGGCGATCTTGCCGTTATCACGCAGCCAGGCGATGTAGGTGCCGGGCGGCGGATTCTGCTCGAAGAACTGCTTCACGCCGGTGACGATGGAGCGCGACAAGCTCTGCTGATGGCTGGCCGAATGCAGCTTGCGTGCTTCGCTGGGGTTGGAGATGAAGCCGGTTTCCACCAGGATCGACGGGATGTCCGGCGATTTCAGCACCATGAAGCCGGCCTGTTCGACGCGGCGCTTGTGCAGCGGCGTGACCTGGCCCATCTGACCGAGCACCTTCTGCCCGACATTGAGGCTAGAGGACAGCGAGGCGGTCATCGACAGGTCGAGTAGCACGCCGGCGAGCATGCGGTCCTTGTCTTCGAGGCTGACGTTACCGGCACCGCCGATCAGGTCGGACTGGTTCTCGGCGTCCGCCAGCCAACGCGCGGTTTCCGAAGTAGCGCCGCGATCGGACAATGCGTACACCGAGGCCCCGAATGCCGCCGCCCGTGGCGCGGCATCGGCGTGAATGGAGACGAACAGATCGGCGCCCTTCTTGCGGGCGATCTCGGTGCGCTTGCGCAGCGGGATGAAATAGTCGCCGGTACGCACCAGCTCGCCACGGAAGCCCTTCTGCGCGTTGATCTGGCGCTGCAGTTCCTTGGCGATGGACAGCGTCACGTTCTTCTCAAGCTGGCCCTTGGTCGGGCCCAGCGCGCCGGGGTCCTCACCACCATGACCGGCGTCGATGGCAACCACGATATCGCGTTTTCCGCCCGGCACTGGCGCCAGTTTGGGCGGCGCCTGGGTCGGCGTGACGGGCACCGGCGGCGCACTGGCAGTGGTGGTGGACGGCAGGCTGGGCGCCGCATCCGAAGCCTGATCGAACAGATCGACGACCAGGCGATTGCCATACTGCTGATTGGGCGCCAGGGTAAAACTCTTGGGCGTTACCTGGGCCGACAGGTCGATGACCACGCGCAGGTCGTCCGGTGTGCGCTGCGCCGAGCGTACGGCGGTGATCGGCGTGTTGCTCAGGGCAAGCTTGTCCAGCGGGGTGACCAGCTTGGCACCGCTGATATCGATGACGATGCGATCCGGAGCCGTCAAGGTGAACACGCTGTGCTGCACCGGGCCGGACAGGTCGAAGACCAGCCGCGTGTTGTCCGGTGCGCGCCACAGACGAACACTGCGCACATCCGACGCGGCCCACACGTCGGCAGCCATGACCGCCAACATCAGCCCGACCGCGATCATTCGCGCGCCTATGCGCATACCCGCCCCCACTCTATCGTTCATGCTCCGGGTGCCAAAACGGCACACCAGTGTTCACTCTTCGCGCTATGACTGCGAAGCAGCAGCGACCGGCCACCCGCTCGCGGGCTAATGGTAATGTCAAGGTCGGCCTTTGGCAAAACGCCGGTACCGCGCTGGGGCCACTCGATCAGGCATAGGGCGTCACCTTCGAAGTAATCACGGATGCCGAGAAACTCCAGTTCCTCAGGATCGACCAGACGATAGAGGTCGAAATGAAAGGCCCGGACTTCACCGATCTCGTAGGGCTCGACCAGGGTGAACGTGGGGCTCTTCACCGCACCGCGGTGCCCGAGGCCTTGAAGGATGCCGCGTGACAGCGTGGTCTTGCCGGCGCCCAGGTCGCCTTCCAGGTAAATCACGCCGCGCCCGCCAGTGGCAGCGGCAATGCGCGCGCCGAGCGCCAGCATGGCGTCTTCATCGGCGGCGAACAGTTCTATTTCCGACAAGCGGCTCGCTCCTGTAACAAATGGCGGATAGCGTCGCACAGATCGCTGGCCGCCAGACCATTTCCTTTACTTGCCAAAGACTCACCCGCCCGGGCGTGCACCCACACACCAAGGCTGGCCGCCTCCCACGCACTGCAACCCTGGGCGATCAAGGCGCCGATCAAGCCGGCCAGCACATCGCCCAGCCCGGCGCCGGCCATCACTGGGTCGCCACGATCACACACCAGCAGGCGACCAGCCGGATCGGCGATCAGGGTACCGGCACCCTTGAGCACACAGACTGCCTGGTAACGTGCAGCCAGCGCCCTGGCCGCGGCCGGGCGATCCGCCTGCAGCGTCGCCGTGGAGATGCCCAGCAGGCGCGCGGCCTCGCCGGGGTGCGGGGTGATCACACTGTCGGGCGCAATACGAGCAGCGCCGGCTGCCAGCAGGTTGAGCGCGTCGGCATCCCATACCTGGGCGCCTTTGGCGGCGGCCGCTGCCGACAGCAGGCTGCGGCCCCACGCGCCCTGGCCGAGCCCGGGCCCGACGACCCATACCGATATCCTGTCGGCCAGCGCCTGCAGTTGATTGGCCGAGGCGACGGCCAGGCTCATGATCTCGGGCAGGCGCGTCTGCGCGGCGCCGACGTGTTCGCTCCGGGTCGCCAGGGACACCATGCCAGCCCCGCTGCGCAGGGCGCTCTGCGCCGACAGCAACGCCGCGCCGCCAGTGCCCTGATCGCCACCGACCACCAGCAGGTGGCCAAGCTGGCCTTTGTGGGTGGTCGGTTGCCGGGCCGGCACCCTTGGCAGAAGAACGCCGGCCAGGCGTTGCGCCGCATACGGCTGGCTCGCCATGACTTCTTGATCTGCCTGCAAGTCATCGAACACCAGGCGACCGACATGATCGAGCGCCTGACCCACGAACAGCCCGATCTTCAGGCCGATCAGGGTCACGGTAAGCTGCGCGACCACGGCAATGCCCAGTACCTGACCGCTGTCGGCGCAGATGCCGGAGGGAATATCAGCTGCCAGCACGGGCTGGCCGCTGCGGTTGATCCAGTCGATGGCCGCGGCATAAGGTTCGCGCACCTCGCCTGCCAGGCCGGTGCCGAGCAACGCGTCGACCAACACGCCCCGAGGTTCGCAATCCGCCTGCCAATTCAGTATTTCGACACCGGCAACACGGGCCTCATCACGGGCCAGGGCGGCATCGCCCTGCAAACGCTGGGGCTCACCGACGGCCAGCACCCGTACCTGCCAGCCGGCGCGCCGGGCCAGCGCCGCAACCAGATAGCCGTCACCCGCATTGTTGCCGTGCCCGGCCAGCACGGTCACCACGCCGGCTTCCGGCCATTCGCGACGCAGCGCCCGCCAGATGGCATGAGCCGCGCGCTGCATCAATTCGAAACCTGGCGTGCCGGCAGCGATCAACGCTGCATCCAGCTCCCGCACCTGGGCGGCGCTGTAGAGCACGAGGGGAAGATCGTCTGATGAATGCCGCATGCCTGAGCTCCGATGTCTGGCAGAATTATACGCCGCCTACTGCAGATTCCCGCCCAGCATGACCGACGCCACCCTCGACCTCGCCAGCCTCGCCCAGTCCATCAAAGACTGGGGCCGTGAACTGGGCTTCCAGCAGGTGGGCATCAGCGGCCTGGAGCTGGGCGAGCACGAAGCGCACCTGCAGCGCTGGCTGGATGCCGGCTACGGGGGCGAGATGGACTATATGGCCGCACATGGCCGCAAACGTTCACATCCCGACGAGCTGGTGCCTGGCACCCTGCGCGTGGTGTCGCTGCGCATGGATTACCTGCCCGGCGACACGCAAATGGCCCAACGCCTGCAGGAGCCGGAAAAAGCCTACGTGTCGCGCTATGCCCTGGGCCGCGATTACCACAAGCTGATCCGCAAACGTCTGCAGCAGCTGGCCGAGCGTATCCAGCAGGCCATCGGCCCCTTCGGCTACCGCGCCTTCGTCGACAGCGCGCCGGTGCTGGAGAAAGCCATCGCCGAACAGGCCGGCCTCGGCTGGATCGGCAAGAACACCCTGGTGCTCAATCGCAAGGCGGGCAGTTACTTCTTTCTCGGCGAGCTGTTCGTCGACATCCCGCTGCCCGAGGACGCGCCCCATGGCAGCGAACACTGCGGGCGCTGCAGCGCCTGTCTGGACATCTGCCCGACCGCTGCCTTCGTCGGCCCCTACGTGCTCGATGCGCGGCGCTGCATTTCCTACCTGACCATCGAGCTCAAGGGGCCGATTCCGGAAGAGTTGCGCGCGCCCATCGGCAACCGCGTGTTCGGCTGCGACGACTGCCAGATGGTCTGCCCCTGGAACCGCTTCGCCAAACCTACCGAACAGAGTGATTTCCAGCCACGGCACAGCCTGGACAATGCCGAACTGGCGGAGCTGTTTCGCTGGAGCGAGGAGGAATTTCTCAGCCGTACCGAAGGCTCACCACTGCGCCGCGCCGGTTACGAGCGCTGGCTGCGCAACCTGGCCGTCGGCCTGGGCAACGCGCCGTCGAGCATCCCGGTGCTGGAAGCACTGGAGGCCCGCCGCGAGTATCCATCAGAACTGGTGCGCGAGCATGTGCGCTGGGCGCTGGAGCAGCACGCCCAGCGCCAGGGGTGATCAGACCTTGAGCAGGTGCTGGCGGTAATACTTGAGTTCGGCGATGGACTCGCGGATGTCGTCCAGGGCCTGGTGCGTACCGGTTTTCACGAAGCCTTCCTTGACCCCAGGCGCCCAGCGCTCGGCAAGAATCTTCAGGGTCGACACATCCAGGTAGCGGTAGTGGAAGTAGGCTTCCAGCGCCGGCATGTACTTGTAGAGAAAGCGACGATCCTGACCAATGCTGTTGCCGCAGATCGGCGACTTGCCTTTCGGCACCCACTTTTCCAGGAAGGCGATGGTCTGTGCCTCGGCCTCAGCCTGGCTGATCTTGCTGTCACGCACGCGCTGGGTCAGCCCGCTCTCGCCGTGGGTGCGCGTGTTCCACTCGTCCATCGCCGCGAGGCGCTCGTCGCTCTGGTGCACGGCGATCACCGGGCCTTCGGCCAGCACGTTGAGCTCGGTATCGGTGACGATGGTCGCCATTTCGATGATGACGTCCGTTTCGGGATCGAGACCGGTCATTTCCAGGTCGATCCAGATCAGATTCTGTGGGTTCTGCATGCTGCGCTCCTCTTTGGGTTCGTCATTCTAGCTAATCTCCCAGAGCAGCAGGCGTGAATCGCGCCAGTCCTTGAGTTCGACCACGCGCTGCGGCGCCACACCGGGAATCTCGAAGGTGTTGCTGATCAGCCAGGCACCTTTCGGCAGTTCGACATGGGCCTTGTCCCACAGCGCGGGCATCGGCGCAGGCGATAGAAAGCAGTAGGCGACGTCGATGCTGCTCAACTCGCTGCGCCACAGGTTCTGATAACGAATCCGGCAGTTGCGCTGGCCGAGGCAGCGCAGCCAGGCGATGGCGAAGGACAGCGGCGCGGTTTCCACGCCGGTGAACTGCGCCTGGGGAAAACGCCGCGCCAGCCACAGCAAGGTGCCGGCCGGGCCGCAGCCCAGGTCGACGAAGCTGAAAAGCTGACCACGGCCTTCGAGCAGGCGGGCCAATTCATGTCGGGTACCGGCGCCGGTCAGGTAAAGCGGCACGCGCTCTCCGAAGCTGTTCCAGTTGAGCAGCAACAACAATAGGAAGCCGAGCAGAAACAACCAGGACGGCAGGGGCGCGCCACTGGCCAGCAGTAACCCCGGCACGAACAGCAGATTCAGCCACCACCACCAGCGCGACAGGCCGAACCAGCGAGCCAGGCAGGCACAGAGCAGACCATGCAGCAAACCGGCGGCCAATGGGCTGGCGCGCCAATCGAACAGCCGGGCCGCAGCAATGATCACCATGCCCAAGGCCAGGGTGACCACCAACTGAATCAGCAGGGCCAGGAGGGCCGGGTAACGCTCACCCAGGCGGTGCAGCGCGCGGTAGGAAGCAGCCATGCCGACGGGGCTCATAGAAAAACGGTTGGCCAGTCTAGCGCCGGCCTCGACAAATTGCCGCCCCATCAGCCGTGCTAGAATCGCTGCCATTCAAAGCGCAGCACGACTCGGAAGCCCCATGGCCAAACGCCAACTCAACCGCCGGCAAAACTGGCGCATCGAAAAGATCCAGGGCGAGCGCGCCGCACGCGCCGCCAAACGCGAATCCCGCGTGGTGGAAACCCTGGAAGGCGGCGACCTGGGCCCGGAGCAGACCGGCCTGGTGATCGCCCACTTCGGCGTGCAGGTGGAAGTCGAAGCCACCGACGGCGAGCTGAGCGGCCAGGTGTTCCGCTGCCACTTGCGCGCCAACCTGCCGACGCTGGTCACTGGCGACCGTGTGGTGTGGCGCCCGGGCAACCAGGGCATCGGCGTGATCGTCGCCCAGTTGCCGCGCGACACCGAGCTATGCCGCCCGGACACCCGCGGCCAGCTGAAGCCGGTGGCGGCCAACGTCGACCTGATCGTCATCGTTTTCGCGCCGCTGCCCGAGCCCCACGCCAATCTGATCGACCGTTATCTGGTCGCTGCCGAGCATGCCGGCATTCGCCCGCTGCTGCTGCTCAACAAGGCTGACCTGATCGATGCACAGAACGAAACCGCGCTGAACGCGCTGCTCGGCGTCTATCGCCAGTTGGGTTATCCGCTGCTGGAAGTCTCGGCGCTGGAAGGCGATGGCATGGAGCAGCTCAAGAAACAGCTCGACGGCAACATCAGCGTATTCGTGGGCCAGTCGGGCGTCGGCAAGTCGTCGCTGGTCAACAGCCTGCTACCGGGCGTCGACACCCGCGTCGGCGCGCTGTCGGAACTGACCGGCAAGGGCACCCATACCACCACTACCGCCCGGCTGTTCCATTTCCCCGGCGGCGGTCAGTTGATCGACTCACCGGGCATCCGTGAATTCGGCCTCGGCCATGTCAGCCGTGACGACGTGGAAGCGGGCTTCATCGAATTTGCTGACCTGCTCGGCCATTGCCGCTTTCGCGACTGCAAGCATGACCGCGAACCCGGCTGCGCCTTGCTCAAGGCGCTGGAAGAAGGGCGTATCCAGCCGCAGCGGATGAACAGCTACCGGCACATTCTGGCCAGCCTGCCAGAGCCGGAGTATTGATCGGCCTGCACGCTGGGGTGCCGGCCGATCACTCGGTCGGCTGATCCATCTTCAGCGTGCCATCCTCGAAGATATTCAGCTTCTCACGAACCTGATCATTGGAAAGCGGCTCGGCGCCAGGCGCCGCACCTGAGCCAGCGCCAGTACCACCGAAAGGCGAACCCGGCGCAGGATCCGGCGCCAGCGCGCCACCGCCCTGCTCGCCTTCGATGTCGCGCTGCGCCTTCTTGGTCAGTACCACGATATCGATGCGCCGGTTCACCGGGTTGAACGGGTCGTCGCGGTCGAACAGCGCCGACGAGGCGTAGCCGACCACCCGCGCCACCTGGGCATCGTCGTAGCCCGCCGCGATCAGCACGCGCCGCGCCGCATTGGCGCGGTTGGCCGACAGCTCCCAGTTGCCGAAACCGCCGGCGCCGGCGAACGGTTTGGCATCGGTATGGCCGCTGATGCTGATCTTGTTGGGCACCGCCTTGATGGTGTCGGTGAGGGCGAACAGGATGTCCTCGAAGTACGGCTGCAACTGCGCGCTGCCCAGGGCGAACATCGGTCGGTTCTCGGCATCGACGATCTGGATGCGCAGGCCGTCCTGGGTGATCTCGAAGAGGATCTGGTCCTTGAAGCGCTGCAGCTGCGGATCCTGCTCGACCTTGTTCTGCAACTCCTGCAACAGCAGCTCCAGGCGCTCACGCTCGACTTCTTCGGCCTTGGCCTCGGCCTGCTCGGCATCCAGCTCGGCGGGGTCCTTCGGATCGGTGTCCGCTTCGTCTCCCGGCGATTCCTGGGGCTGCTCGTTGAGGGTGCGGTCCGGCGACGGCGTCGGCGAGCCACCGAGGTCGATCACATAGGGGCTGGCGCTCTCGGAGAAACCGATGGGGTCCTTGAAGTAGCCGGAGATCAGCTTCTTCTGTTCGGGGGTGGCCGAGGACATCAGCCACATCACCATGAAGAAGGCCATCATCGCCGTGGCGAAGTCGGCGAAGGCGATCTTCCAGGCGCCACCATGGTGGCCGCCGGCAACCTTCTTGACCCGCTTGACGATGATCGGCTGGTTGTTTTCCATGGTGCTTAGTTTCCGCGCATGGCCTGCTCAAGCTCGCTGAAGCTCGGGCGGTGCGCCGGGTACAGGGTCTTGCGCGAGAACTCGACGGCCAGTGACGGCGGCATGCCGGACGCCGAGGCGACCAGACCGGCCTTGATGGCTTCGTAGACGTTCAGCTCTTCCTTGGCGTCGTGTTCGAGCGCAGCGGAGAGCGGGCCGAAGAAGCCGTACGAGGCGAGAATACCGAGGAAGGTGCCGACCAGCGCGGTACCGACCTTCTCACCGATCTGCGCGTTGTCCGCCTCGGCGAGAATCGACATGGTGATCACGATCCCCAGTACCGCGGCGACGATACCCATCGCCGGCATGCCGTCGGCGATCTTCGCCACGGCGTGGGCCGGATGATCGAGTTCCTCCTTGAGGCCGACCAGCTCCATGTCGAACAGGCCCTCGAGCTCGTGGGGCGCCATGTTGCCGGAGGACATGATGCGCAGGTAGTCGCAGATGAACGCGACCATACGCTCATCGCCCAGCACCGCCGGATACTTGCTGAAGATCGGGCTGGCGGCTGGGTCCTCGAGGTCGGCCTCGATGGCCATCATGCCTTCGCGACGCGCCTTGTTGAGGATTTCATAGAGCAGGCGCAGCACTTCCAGGTAGTAGTCGTGGGTGAAGCGCGATTTGAACATCTTCAAGGATTTCTTGAAGACGGTCATGAACATGCTGCCCGGGTTGGCCTGCAGGAAGGCGCCCAGCGCCGCACCGCCGATGATCAGCACTTCGAAGGGATGCACCAGAGCCATGAGATGGCCACCCGACGCGACGAAGCCGCCGAAGACGCAAGCGAATACAACGATGATGCCGATGATTTTGGCCATAGAAAGAAACTTGAGCAGGTGAAAAGAAAGGGCGACCGCGCGAATCCCCTTCTACTTATCGGAAGAGATGCGCCAGACTATAGTCAGTTAAGTCTAAAAAAAGCCATTTTGGCACAGCCCCATGGTCGCAAGCACGCCGTTACCGCGCACTCTCGACGCCTGGCTCAAGCAGCTGGACGGTCAGGTGTTGCCCATCGCAGCCGATCATCACCAGCAGGTTCGCCGTGCATTGGGCGACAGCCGCCGCTCGCTGCGCGAGATAGCCGACCTGATGCAGGACAGCCCGGCGCTGGTGCTCAGCGTGCTGCGTGAGGCCAACAGCAAGGGCAGCAGCCTGGGTGAAGCGGCGGAGAGCTTGGAGACGGCACTCACCCGCCTGGGCCTCAAGCGCGCCGAAGAGCTGCTCGCTCGCCTGCCTGCGCGGGCACTGGCCGACATCCCGTCGTCGCTTCGACAGATCCAGCTGATCAGCCAGCATGCGGCCTATCAGGCCAACGGCCTGTTCGCCGCGCGCCTGGCGCGTCTGTGGCAGGAGATCCACTGGGGCAGCCTGCTGTTTCTGTCGCCCGTATGGACCCTGTTGGCCGCCCACCCCCACCTGTTCGAAGCTTGGGAGCAAAGGGTGCTGATAGACGGCGAGCCGGCGGTCAAGGTCGAGCGCGACATGCTGGGCATACCGCTGTTCGACCTGTGCCTGGCGCTGGCCGAGCGCTGGCGCCTGCCGGCCTGGATCGTTCAGGGCTACCGCCTGCTGATCGATGATCGCCGCCTGCTCGGCAAGGCACTGCACATCGCCCGCCGTCACGACGATCCACTGCACCAACAGCAGAAGCTGGACGCCGACCCGGCGCTGCAGCGCTGGCTCACCCAGCCTGCCAACAGCATCCTGCTCGCCAACGTGATCGCCGTGTCGGCGCACAATGCCTGGAGCGGCAGCCCCACCCGGCGCTGGCAACGTCTCAACAGTCTTTACCTGCAACTGCCACTGGCCGAATTGCAGCAGCAGATTCACCAGAACGCAGCGCACAGCGCCCGGCAACTGGACACCGCCGGCCTCTGGCACCCTGCCGAAGCCCTGCTGTGGCCATGGAATGCCCGTCACTTTCAACCGCGCAAACCGGCACCGGCGCCGCAGGTCAGTGACTGGCGTCAGCTATGCACGCAGTTGCTCGCCCAGCCTTCGGCATTCAGCAACGTCCAGCAGCTCACCACCTGCGCCCGCCAGGCCTTGCAGGCCGCCGGTCTGTCGCGGGTGGTGATGCTGCTCGCCGATCGCACTCACACGCGCCTGCAATTGCAGCAACATGCCGGCGTGGCCGCCAGTGCCAACGGCCTGACCCTCGACCCGGCGCAAAGCCAGGTGCTGCGCCGCCTGCTGCAAAAGCCCGCGCAACTGCGCCTCACACCGGCCAACATCGCACAGTTCTCTGCCCTGCTGCCCGGCGACCTGAAGGCCCTGCTGCCCAGCGAGCACCTGCTGATCCGTTCCCTGGCCAGCAACGAACGGGTGGTGATGCTGCTGTTCGCCGATCAGGGCGGCCAACCGATCGACGACACCATCGTGCAGGCTTTCACCAAGACCACACAGTGCATCGAGCGCGCGCTGGACACCTTCAGCAAACGTAAGCGCTGAGCGCCGCCGCTTCGCGGTATTCTTCTGCGCTACAATCGCCCTCTTAACTCCGCCAACGAGGCCTGTATGACAGCCTTCGACGAACTGCCGCTGGTCATCGAACCGGCGGATCTCGCCACACGACTGCACGCGGCCGAGCTGATCCTGGTCGACCTGAGCAGCCATCAGCGCTACCTGAGCGGGCACATTCCCGGTGCCCGTTTCGTCGACGGCAAACGCACCCAGGCCAGCCCGCCAGCGGCCCCCGGCCTGCTACCGGAAAAGGCGCAGCTCGAGCAGCTGTTCAGCGAACTCGGCCATCACCCGCAGGCCACCTACCTGGTGTATGACGATGAGGGCGGCGGTTGGGCCGGACGGTTCATCTGGCTGCTGGATGTCATCGGCCATGGGCGCTATCACTTCCTCAATGGCGGCCTGACGGCCTGGCAAGCCGAAGGCCTGCCGCTGAGCCAGGATGCGCCTGCGCCAAAGCACACGCCGGTGTCGCTGACCCTCAGCGATGCGCCTACGGCCAGCGCGGATTACCTGAAGACGCGTCTGGGCGCCGCTGACCTGGCCATCTGGGATGCCCGCTCGGCCGAGGAGTTCCGCGGCGAAAAGGTGCAGGCCGCAAGGGGTGGCCACATTCCCGGCGCCATCCACTTCGAATGGACCGCGGGCATGGATCCCGCCCGTGCCCTGCGCATTCGCCAGGACATCGCCGAGCAGCTCGAACAACGCAGTCTGAGCGCCGACAAGGAAATCATCACCCACTGCCAGAGCCATCGCCGCTCCGGTTTCACCTACCTGGTCGCCAAGGCCCTGGGCTATCCGCGGGTCAAGGCCTACGCCGGCTCCTGGGGCGAGTGGGGCAACCTGCCCGACACACCTATCGAACGTTGAACTCGACCTGACTGTCCACTCTCATATGCCCGGCATGCACGGCCGGGCAGCCAAGGAATAAAGATGAAAGAACGCCTGTTTATCCTCAGCCAGCACCTGATTCCGCACCACCTGCTCTCGCGCCTGATCGGCTGCGCCGCGGAGTGCCGCGCTGCCTGGTTCAAGAACCGCCTGATCGGCTGGTTCGCCAAGCAGTACCAGGTCGACATGAGCGAAGCGCAGGTCGAAGACCTCACCGCCTACGAGCACTTCAACGCCTTCTTCACCCGTGCGCTCAAGGAAGGTGCACGCCCGCTGGACAACCAGCCAGGTGCCATTCTTTGCCCCGCCGATGGTGCGATCAGCCAGCTGGGCCGCATCGAGCATGGCCGGGTATTTCAGGCCAAGGGCCACAGCTACAGCGTCACCGAGCTGCTGGGCGGTGACAGCGAGCGTGCCGCGCCCTTCATGGGCGGCGACTTCGCCACCGTGTACCTGTCGCCGAAGGACTACCACCGCGTGCACATGCCGCTGGCCGGCACCCTGCGTGAGATGATCTACGTGCCGGGCCGGCTGTTCTCGGTAAACCAGACCACCGCGGAAAACGTGCCCGAACTGTTTGCCCGTAACGAGCGCGTGGTGTGCCTGTTCGATACCGAGCGCGGGCCGATGGCCGTGGTGCTGGTCGGCGCGATGATCGTCGCCTCCATCGAAACAGTGTGGGCTGGGCTGATCACGCCGCCCAAACGCGAACTGAAGACCACACGCTACGACGAAGCCGCCCGCGCACCGATCAGCCTGGAAAAAGGCGCCGAGCTGGGCCGCTTCAAACTCGGCTCCACGGCCATCGTGCTGTTCGGCCCGGACCAGGTGAAATGGGCCGAGGAACTGGGCGCCAACAGCCCGGTGCGCATGGGCCAGTTGCTCGGCCAATAAATGGATGACGCGCCGCGCAGCCTTGGCCCGCGGTGCAAAGGCTGCGACGATGGCAAGATGCTGCTAGAGTCGCTTAAACCTGACCAATCAGTCGATCGAATGCTGGCGCTGGAGTAACGAAGCTAGATGGATAAACAGAGCCCCCACCTTTTGCTCCGCGTCCCGACGCCGACCAAGCAGGGCTTGACTTTCTGCGACGCCACGCCACGCGACCTGAAACGCTGGATCGCCGGCCTGCCCAAGGCCAACATCGGCGAAACCGCCCGTCAGCTGTATCAGGCGCTGATAGAGCTCAACCAGTTGCTGACCCCTTCGGACAACCGCATACAGCTGCTCGAACTGTTGCGCCCGGAAGTGTATTTTGTCTGCCAGCATCTGGAGCGCCACTTCCTCAACCAAGCCATCGTGCTTGATGAGCGCCCGCGCAAGGTCGCCAACCTCTGCCAGGCGCTGCAGAACCACCTGGCCATCGGTTACAAGCTGATCATCTCGCGCCTCGCCGCGCAGCCCAGCCGCGAGCGCAATGCGTTGCTCGGCACCGCGCTGCAACGTGCGGTGCACAGCCTCAACGGCCCGCTGATCCGCACCAGCCAGCTGTATTGCCCGGTGCCCGAAGGCCTCTGGCTGGAGCTGCACCAGCTCTACCTGATCGCCCGTCGTCACGAACTGCACAAGGTGGTGATCCGCGACCCGCTGGCACGCCACACCCAGGGGCTGAGCGTCGAGCAGGGCTATATCGTCGCCCTGCTGATCGGCTGCTCGCGCTGCAATCAGATGCGCCAGAGCGCCATCGCCCGCCTCGCCGAAGCACTTGAGGCCTGGAGCCCGCTAGTCAACCTGCAGCCCGGCGGCCAGCCGAGCAGCATCTTCGCCGTCGCGCCGCAGCTCGACGGCCCGCCCCGCTACACGTCGCTGTTCCAGCCGAGCGAGCTGCAGGGTGCACTGGGCATCGACCCGACCCCGCTGGTCGACGCCATCAAGGACCACCTGGCGTTGCAACCAGAGGAACGCGCCCGCTCGCGCCTGCAGGTGCCCGACGGTTTCACCGTGGACATGCTGCAGCACGCTGCCGCCGCCTGGGGTGATATCTCCGAGCGCACCTTTCAGCGCACCCAGGGCACCGGCAGCATGACTCTGTGCATCGGCATGAGCGCGCTTAACTACTACCTGGCCAATGGCCGGGTATTCAGCGAAATCCTCAAGCAGCCGGTCGACACCGCCGCCTCGTTCAAACCACGCAGCGGCGAGCCCGATGTGTGGGCCAGCGCCCCGGATGCCCGTCGCAACGAATGGGAAAACGGCCTCTCCTTCGAGGAAATCGAATACCCCAAACCCGCCAGCGAGCAGGAAGCGCAGCCCGGCGCCGGGGAAAGCTTCCCGACTTTCGGGCTGGCCATCGTCAACCACAGCCCCGGCGGCTACTGCCTGTCATGGCCCAAGGAAGTGCCCAGCCAGCTGCAGGCCGGTGAGATCCTCGGCATTCGCGACAATCCCCAGCAGGGCTGGAGCGTCGCGGTGGTGCGCTGGATCCGCCAGGTACGCGGTGGCGGCACGCAGATGGGCATCGAGCTGATCGCACCCCACGCGCAATCCTGCGGCCTGCAACTGGTGCGCAAGGCCGAGCAGAACAGCCAGTACCTGCGCGCCCTGCTACTGCCGGAAATCGCCGCCATCTCCCGACCGGCCACGCTGATCACCCCGCGCCTGCCGTTCCAGGAGGGCAGCAAGGTGCTGATCAACATCAATGGCAAGGAGCGCCGCGCGGTGCTCAGCCAGAAACAGGTCAGCACCGGCAGTTTCAGCCAGTTCGAGTACCACGATCTGGAGCAGAAAACCGCGGATCACGCGACCTCCGTCACAGCCTCCGGCACCCAGCGCCCGGCCGGGGAGGAAGACTTTGACTCACTCTGGAAGTCGCTGTAGATTGCCGTGAAACCCTCAATTTCCTGCCCTCTTCTGCTGTTTTATCGCAGATTCGACTCCGCTAATGGCCATCGAAAAGAAAACCATCCGCCTGCTGATTCTCGAAGACTCGCAGAACGAGGCCGAGCGTCTCGTCAGCCTGTTCCGCAATGCCGGTAATGCCACCCGCGTACACCGCCTGATCTCCAGTGAAGACCTGCTCGAAGCCCTCAAGCACAGCTGG
Source organism: uncultured Pseudomonas sp. (assembly GCA_966186235.1). Classification (GTDB taxonomy): domain Bacteria; phylum Pseudomonadota; class Gammaproteobacteria; order Pseudomonadales; family Pseudomonadaceae; genus Aquipseudomonas. The sequence goes on along the minus strand of CBIFVM010000004.1, from coordinate 2,054 downwards.
GACCTGATGATCTGCTCGCCAGCCAGCGACAGCCTGGAGCCGCACGACGCGCTCGCCTGCATCCGCCGTGAGGGCAAGGACATCCCGGTGATCCTGCTGCTGGCCGACAACGAGCCGGACAGCGTCACCGAAGCGCTGATGCTCGGCGCCCAGGACGCCCTGCCCCAGGGCGAGGACGAGCGTCTGGTACTGGTCGCCCGCCGCGAACTGGTCAACCTCGAGGAGCGCCGCGCCCGCCGCGCGGCAGAAGTGGCCCTGCGTGAAGCCGAGAAACGCTGCCAGCTGCTGCTCGACAGCTCGGTCGACGCCATCGCCTATGTCCACGACGGCATGCACATCTACGCCAACCGCGCCTACCTGGAGCTATTCGGCTTCGACGACGCCGAGGAGCTCGAAGGCCTGCCGATGATCGACCTGATCGGTGCCAGCGATCAGGCGGCGTTCAAGGATTTCCTGAAGAACCATCAGCAGATGGACAACCACGAACTCGGCTGCGCTGGCGTGCGCACCGACGACAGCAACTTCCCGGCGCGTATCACCCTGTCGCCGGCGGCCTACGACGGCGAACCCTGCATTCAGGTGGTGATCCGCGCCGAGACCGCCAACGCCGAACTGGAAGAGAAGCTGCGCGAGATAAGCAGCCTGGATCTGGTCACCGGCCTGTACAACCGCCCTCACTTCCTTGAGCTGATGGACAACGCCGCCCATCGTGCCGTGCATGACGAGCAGCCGGCCAGCCTGGCCTATATCCGCGTCGACCGTTATGCCGCGCTGCTCGCCGACATGGGCCTGGGCGCCATCGACCTGTTGCTCACCGATCTGGCTGCGCTGCTGCGCGCCCACTTCCCCAAGGATGCCCAGCTGGCACGCTTCGGTGACGACGTGTTCGCCGTGCTGCAGACCGGGCTTTCGCCGCAGCAGCAACGCCCGCTGCTCGAAGCGCTGCTGAAGAAAGCCGAAGCCCACCTGTTCGATATCAACGGGCGCACCGCTCAGACTACGCTGTCGATCGGCGTCGCCGGTCTCAACGACACCACGCCAAAGGCCGGCGAAGTCATCGACCGCGCGCAGCGCTGCGCCGACCAACTGGACGAGCCCGGCACCCTCAAGCTGTTCGACCCGGCCGAGGAGCTGGCAGCCGCCGCCAACCGCGGCAGCGTGGTGGCCATGGTGCAGCAGGCGCTGGAGCAAAACAGCTTCCGCCTGTTGTTCCAGCCGGTGATCAGCCTGCGCGGCGACGAGCACGAGCACTACGAAGTATTGCTGCGCCTGCTCAGCCCGTCGGGAGAGGAAGTACCGCCCCACGAATTCCTGGCCGTGGCCAGGGAGTCGGGTATGGGCGAGAAGATCGACCGCTGGGTGATTCTCAGCTCGATCAAGCTGCTCGCCGACCACCGCGCCAAGGGCCACGCCACGCGCCTGTTCGTGCACCTGTCCAGCGCCAGCCTGCAGGACCCGACCTTGCTGCCGTGGCTCAGCGTCGCGCTGAAAGCCGCACGGCTCCCCTCCGATGCCCTGGTGTTCCAGCTCAGCGAGCCGGATGCGATCACCTACCTGAAACAGGCCAAGGCACTGGCCCAAGGCCTCAAGGATCTGCATTGCCATATCGCGCTCAGCCAGTTCGGCTGCGCCCTGAACCCGTTCAATACGCTGCGCCACCTGCCGGTGGACTTCGTCAAGGTGGATGGCTCGTTCACCAAGGAGCTGAGCGATCCGGCCAATCAGGAAACCCTGAAGACCATGCTGGCCAGCCTGCACAGCCAGGCCAAGCTGACCGTCGTGCCGTTCGTGGAGTCGGCCAGCGTGCTGGCCACGCTGTGGCAGGCGGGTACCAACTACATTCAGGGTTACTACCTGCAGGGCCCGAGTCAGTCGATGGACTACAACTTCTCGTCAGACGACTGATAGGCGGGGCAGCCCGGCTGCCCCGCGCCCGCCTCGAATAGCTTGGAACCTGGTCATACTCCTTCAGCCCAGGCTCGTTGATTTTGGCAGCTAAGTGGCGGGAGCTACCGGTGAGCAGAACACTTTTGTAGGAGCGGCTTTAGCCGCGA
>CBIFVM010000003.1:0-264752 GCA_966186235.1 uncultured Pseudomonas sp. | reverse complement strand
CACTCCTCCTGTTTACACAGGAATTATGGTGTTGCGTTGACCAATTGAATCCGCCCATTATATCTGCGGGGTCATGCGCTATATCCATCAGATGCCTTCAAGGCAGCCATGAACTGCTGGACTGACCAGCGAGTCCCTAAGTCGCCACTATGCGATATAGGTGACACAGAGCCGACTGCAGTTGTACTTGATGCCTACAGCATCAGCTATCTAGCGGTTACAAATATTGCCGGGTACTTACTAGACACTGGTATTTCGCTCGTCGTCCCTGCAACTACGAAAGAGACACTTGAGAAGTTTCTCACTGAAATCTCTGACGATAATTTTATGCATCTAGGTGTTACGGATGACGGGAGGCTTGTCCGAACGACAGCGTCGGACTTACGTGAGCGGGATGCTCACGTCCTTGAAAACTTACGCCTGATCCTGGACAACATTACCGTTGTGCGGCCAGCCATACATGATGAGGAGCTTGATGCATTCACGGTCAAAGATGCCGTCGACGCTTCAGTTTATGACGCGATGCAGCTCTCGATAGCCAACAAGATTCCATGGTTCTGTATGGATGGGACTTTTGGTGCCCTTCACAATGTGAAAGGTCATCCTTTAGTGAATACCCAGGCAGTTTTGCTTAGAGCAATGGTGAACGCACCGTTTGATTTCGAACAAAGGCGTCACGCACTAGTGCTCTACGCTTTAGGCACGCTTCCACTGCCGCTCACGTTCCAAGATATCTATCGCTTGGCTAGCACCCCGAGCACTCTGTCTGGATTTATTCTTTTCAAGATCATTCAGACTCATGGGCGTGAAATCTTTGCAGCTGACGGGCGCCCGGAAATGCTGCTAAACGCTATTTATCTACACCTTGACCGCCTACTCGGTAGCGAGGCTCTGGCGGTCACCGCAAGGTACAGCCATTGGATGAACTACTCCGCCCATGTGTTCAACCACGGCATAAGCCTTTATCTAGCCTTGGCCGGTAGCGGCAGCGCTGAGTTTCGGCTGGCTAGTGCGGTACACCATTTGGCTCAGCTGAGCATCGATGACCAGTCTCTTCTGAAGAGTCTAATGGGCAGGTTTGTGCATTTTGCCCATGGTCATTTCATGAGCTGGGAAGCGATCAGGCAAAACTACCTGTCAATCGTAGAGGCCAGAAAACATCAAGAGCCAAGCGCAAGCAACGAGACGGACTCGGAACCAGAAGCGGCACCAGTTGCCGGAGAAGATGCCTGAGGCCCCAGGCTCTTGGCCATCTTTAGGCCAATCTTGCTCTGTACGCCCCCTTCTCAAGGTACATATATCGGTACACCGGCACAGTGCCCAGCTTTTACAGATTTCGCTCAATTACGCTTAACCCGCTCTACGACGCTACTTCCAGCTAACTGTACCTACACTAACCTACGCCCGATTTCACTGGGCTTACAGCCTTTCCAGCCAACTCATAATCCACTGCTCCACGGTTCGAGTCCGTGTGGGCCCACCATCTTCAAAGCCGCGCACTGCGCGGCTTTCCTCAATTCTCCCCATGGCCAACTACGCATCGTCGCCACCCAGCCACTTTCCCTGAACCTTTCCCACCCCCATCCAGTCGGCTCTAGAACCGTCGCGTTTCGCGGCGCCGGCACAGGATGCGTGTTATGCGAGACCGCACCAGCAGGATCGCCACTTCACCACTGCACGTCGAACAGCTCTGGCAGCGTTACCAGCGCGTACGCGCCGCCAGTGAGCGGCTTTGCGAGCCGCTGGAGGCCGAGGATTATGTGATTCAGAGCATGCCTGACGTGAGCCCGCCGAAGTGGCATCTGGCCCATGTCACCTGGTTCTTCGAGGCCTTCGTGCTGCAGCCTTTTCTGCCGGGTTATCGCCCGCTGGACGAGCGCTACGACCATCTTTTCAACTCCTACTACAAGACCCACGGCACGCCCTTCGAGCGGGCGCGGCGAGGATTGTTGTCGCGGCCGACGGTGAGCGAGGTGTACGCCTATCGCAGCCATGTCGATCTGGCCATGGAGCAGCTGTTCAGCGAGCGTGGTGCTGAGTTGCCCGACGAGGTTTTGCAGCGCATCGAGCTGGGGCTGGAGCACGAGCAGCAGCATCAGGAGCTGCTGTTGATGGACATCAAGCACATCCTGGCGCAGAACCCGCTGCGACCGGTTTATCGGCATGACCTCAAACCGGGCGGCGGTCAGGCGAGCGAGCTGCGCTGGACCGAGTTTCCCGCCGGGCTGCGCCAGGTCGGTTTTAGCGGCGAGGGCTTTGCCTTCGATTGCGAGCGGCCGCAGCACCGGGTGTTCGCCGAGGCTTTCCAACTGGCTAATCGACCGGTGAGCAATGGCGAGTATCTGGAGTTCATCCGCGATGGTGGTTATCGCAGCACGGCGCTGTGGCTGGCGGACGGTTGGGATCATATCCAGCGCGCCGGCTGGCAGGCGCCGCTGTACTGGTTGCGCGAGGGGGACGACTGGCTGGAGCTGACCCTCGGCGGGCCGCGTGAGCTGGATCTGGCTGCGCCGGTCTGCCACCTGAGCTACTTCGAGGCCGAGGCCTTCGCCACCTGGGCCCAGGCGCGCTTGCCACGCGAGGAAGAGTGGGAAATCGCCGCCCAGGACGAGCCTGTGTGGGGCAACTTCGTCGAGAACGATCACCTGCAACCGGTGGCGGCGGGGCAGGGCGATGGCCTGCAGCAGCTGTATGGCGATGTGTGGGAATGGACCGCCAGCGCCTACCGACCGTACCCCGGCTTTCGCCCACTGGGCGGTAGCCTCGGTGAGTACAACGGCAAGTTCATGTCAGGGCAGATGGTGTTGCGCGGCGGCTGTTGCGCCACGCCGGAAGACCATGTTCGCCCCACCTATCGCAATTTCTTCTACCCCACCATGCGTTGGCAGTTCTCCGGCCTGCGTCTGGCCAAGGAGCTCTGAGCATGGCACTGGCAATCCGTACCCACGAACAACCCCAGAACCTCGAACAGCAGGCACTGCGCGATGAAGCCCTGCGCGGCTTCGCGGCCAGCCCGAAGGCGATGTCGCCGAAGTTCTTCTACGATCACCGCGGCTCCCAGCTGTTCGAGCTTATCTGCCAGCAGCCGGAGTACTACCCGACGCGCACCGAGGAAACCATCCTGCGCCTGGCAGCGGACGCCATCGCCGAGCTGGCCGGGCGCAACGCCAGCCTGGTGGAGCTGGGCAGTGGCGCCAGCCGCAAGATTCGCCTGCTGCTCGAAGCCCTGCGCCCGGCGCGTTACCTGGGCATCGATATCTCCCGTGAATTTCTGGATATCTGCACGCGGCGTTTGGCCGCCGACTACCGCTGGCTGGACGTGCACGCGCTGTGCGCCGATTTCAGCCAGCCACTGAAACTGCCCGCCGAAGCACTGGGGCAGCGGCCGTTGGCGTTCTTTCCGGGCTCGAGCATCGGCAATTTCGACCCGATCGAGGCGCGCGCCTTTCTGCGTAATCTGCACCAGGCGCTGCCGGCCGGCAGCGGCTTGCTGATCGGCGTGGATCTGGTCAAGGACCGCCAGGTGCTGGAGCGCGCCTACAACGATGCGGCCGGGGTCACCGCGCTGTTCAACCTCAACCTGCTCGAGCGCATCCGCACCGAACTGGACAGCGACATCGACCCGCAGCGCTTCGAGCACCGGGCGTTCTACAACGAGCAGGCCTCGCGCATCGAGATGCACCTGGTCAGCCGCCAGAAGCAGCAGGTGCGCATCGAAGACCGGGTGTTCGATTTCGCTGCCGGCGAAACCCTGCACACCGAGAATTCCTACAAATACACGCCCGCTACCTTTCGCGAACTGGCCGGCGAGTGCGGCTTCGCCTCGGTGGCGATGTGGCGCGACCCCGCGCAGCTGTTCAGCGTGCATTTTTTGCGGCGCGAGTGAGGCGTGATTGTCGATGGAACGGTCGTTACCAATGGCCACTGACCTGACGTGACAGCCCGGCGCCGATCAGGCGTGGCATTCGGGACATAACGTGGTCACCTGCAGCTATTCAAGGTTTGATGCTGCCGGCAGCCTGCCTGCCAAAGCATCGAGTAACTCGCCTAAGACACCCATCATGGTGACGGTCGAAGGGCGCCCATCTCGGCTCTGACCACGGGTGGGCTAATAACGATGGCGGTAAGTTGGGAAGCAAGCTAAGCAAGTAAAAACTGGTTACATGGCATTTTTCGGCTAACGACCATCTGTATGTTAGCGTCGCCTTCCGCTCGCTTTCAGCTCATCCCGGTCGCAAGTCGCCATGCCTACCCCTCCATTGCCTGATAAAACGCCAAGCCCAGCATTGGCGCCCACGAAACGCACGCGACTGAGCGCACAGGTGCGCCGCCAGCAGATCCTCGATGCCGCATTGGTCGAATTCAGTAACCTGGGCTTCGAAGGCACCACGGTCGAGCGCATCGCCCAGCGTGTTGGTTTGACCAAGGCCGGGCTTTATGCGCACTTCCCCAGCAAGGATGCGATTCTCGAAGCATTGCTGCGCTCGACGATTTTCTCGCCCACCACCCAAAGCCTCTGGCAGTGGGTCGAGGGCGCTTCGCTGGAGGAGACGGTCGACGCCTTTCTCGACCGCGGCTATGCCGCCGTCGCCAACCCGCACGTGCAGGCGATCTTCCGCCTGCTGATCACCGAGAGCGCCAGGACGCCGGAGCTGCTGCTCCAGTGGCATCAGCATATCGTGCAGCCTCACGTCCTGCGCCGTCAGGCTGAACTCGATGCCTGCGTCGCCGCTGGCGTGATCGCCGATAACGCGGTATCGCGCAAATTCTCGCTGACCACCGCGCCAGTGCTGATTGCTCTGCTCACGCAGCTGTTGGTCGGTGACGCCCTGGCTGAGCGAGAGGTCGCCGAAGTACGTCGTGCGCACCGAGAGATGCTGCTGATCCTGTTCGCCCGGCGAGGTAACTGATGGCTTTCGTTCGCCCCCTGCTTTTGTCTTCGCTGGTGCTGCTTGGCGCGTGCGCCAGCGTCAAGCCCGAGCCGGCCCAGACGCCCTTCGTACTGCCCGCGAATTTCACGGCGGCCGATCAGGCCGGCAGCGCGCCACTGGATTTCTGGTGGCGTGATTTCGGCGATGCGCAGCTCGACGCCTTCGTCGATACCGCACTCGCGCGAAACCCCGGCCTGGCGCAGGCGCTGGCGCGTTCGCGTATGGCCGAAGCGCAGGCGCGCCTGAGCCGCGCCGATCAGCTGCCTCAGGTAGGGCTCGGCGCGGGCGTCACGCGGCAACGGCAGAATACCCCGGGGCTCGATGGCGAGAATGCGGCTGTCATCGGCAACAACTACAACGCTGCGCTCGATGTGAGTTGGGAGCTGGACTTGTGGGGCCGGCTATCGGCGCTGACCGCTTCCGCCCGCGCCGACTACCTGGCCAGCGCCGAGCAGCTACGCGGAGTTCGTCAGTCCGTGGCAGCGCAGGCGGTGCAGCTGTATTTCGAGATCGTGCATGCCCAGGCGCAAGTGGATTTGTCCACACGCACCGTCGAGGCGCTGCAGGAGATGGCCCGGCAGATCAACAACCGCGTCGATATCGGCATCACCTCGCCGGCTGACGGCATGCTCGCCGACGCCAACCTGGAATCGGCACGCGCCGGCCTCGAGCAACGACGCGAAGCGCTGGAGCGCAGCCTGCGCCAGTTGCAGATTCTGCTCGGCGACTACCCCACCGGTAAGCTGACTACCGCAATGGCGCTACCCGCCGTGCCGGCTGCACCTTCTGCCGGCGTGCCGGCTGATCTGCTGGCCCGTCGGCCTGACGTGCGCGCCGCCGAACTGAGCCTGCTCAGTGCGGGTTATCAACTGGGCGCCGCCGAACGCTCGTTTCTGCCGTCCCTGTCGCTGACCGGGTCGGCTGGCTATAGCGGCAGTGAGTTCGCCGAATTGTTCAACGGTGGCAACCTGATCTGGTCGATTGCCGGGCGTGCCCTGCAGCCGGTCTTCCAGGGAGGGCGCCTGGTGGCCCAGGTCGATGTAGCCGAAGGGCAGCGCGACGAGGCACTGAGCGCCTATGCGGAAACCGCGCTGACGGCCCTTTCCGAAGTGGAAAGCGCGCTGGCCGTCGACACGCTGCTGACCCGGCGCGAAACCGCATTGGAAGCCTCCGCCAGTTCGGCCGAGCAGGCGGTCAGGGTTTCGCTCAATCGCTATCTGCAGGGTATCGATCCCTTCCTCAACGTGCTGGAAAGCCAGCAGCGCGCGCTCGATGGGCGCAGCGCACAGATCACCGCGCGCCACGCCCGCCTGGAAAACCGCATCGCCCTGCACCTGGCCTTGGGCGGCGGTTTCGACGACGCACCGGCAGCCGCCGAGTCAGCAGCCACGCCGCCCCTTTCGACGACCGCACCATGATGATGACCACAGCCATGAACAGATATTGCCGTAGCACGCTGGGTGCCTTTGTCCTGATCAGCCTTGCCGCCTGTGGCGATAAATCCGAGCCTGAGCAGGCGCAAGCCGAACAGCAGCAGGACAGCAGACGTGCCGTGAGCGTCAATGTCGTGCCGGTCGAACGGCGCCAGTTGCAGGCCTGGGTTTACAGCCAGGGCACGGCGCGTTCGCGGCAGCGCGAATTTCTGACTTTTACCCAGCAGGGCGTGGTGTCCCATGTCGATCCGCAGTTGCGCGTCGGCATGCCGGTGAAAGCCGGGCAACTGATCGCCAATCAGGCCCCCGAGCGGGTCACGGCCGACCTGCAGGCAGCCAGGGCCTCGCTCGCCGAGGCGCAGGCCAGCCTGGAGCTCGCCGAGGTCACCCACAAGCGTTATGAAACGCTGATCGAGCAGCGCTCGGCATCCCGGCAGGAACTCGACGAGGCCCGCGTTCAGGTTCAGCAGGCCAAGGCGGTGCGCGACAATGCCCGCGCCGAACTGGCGCAAGCGCAGCTCAGTGTCGACGAGTCGCGCCTGGTAGCGCCCATTGACGGCGTGCTGGCGCGGCTGAATATCGAGAAGGGCCGCTATTTCATGCCCAATACGGTGCAGGCCGACACCGAGCAGAATGCCTTGCGCACCGTGCCGGCACTGGTCATCGACCCGGATCGCTTCGAGGTTCGCGTCGACCTGCCTTCCTACCATTACCGGCAGATCCAGACGGGCGCCCGCGCGGTGATCGGCGAGAACGCCTCGGTGACGGGGCAGGATGTCGATCCGAAAACCATCAAGGAGCGTGTCGAAGGGCAGGTGCACGCCATCAGCCCGTCGCTCGATCCTGAAACGCGCACCTTCGAGGTGATCGTACACACCCAGGGCAACGAAACCGGCCTGCAGGATGGTGAGTTCGTCGCGGTCTGGCTTGCCGAGCCCGAGGTCGACGATGCCCTGGTGGTGCCGTTGGAGGCGCTGCGCTTTCGTAACGATCAGGCCTTCGTCTTCGTCGTTGACGAGCAGAACCAGGTCAGCGAACGGCGGGTCGAGCTGGCCCAGCAATCGGGCGATTACCGCGCCGTGACGCAAGGCCTGGAAGAGGGCGAGCGCGTGGTGACTGACGGCCGCGCGGCGCTCAATGACGGCCAGCTGGTGCGCGTCATCGCCACGGACGAGCAAACGCCATGACTGCAGCCAATACCGACGAGCAACATCGCCCCGGCCAGAGCGATAGCCAGGCGCCGCGTGAGACCGATGAGGTGCGTAACGCGCACCCGCTGGCGCGCTTTTTCTTCCTGCAGCCGATCTTCGGCATCCTGCTGGTCGCCACCCTGCTGCTGGGCGGGCTCATGGCCTACACCCAGCTGGTCAAGGAGTCTCTGCCGGACCTGAACATTCCCCAGGCGACCATCACCACCACCTGGCCGGGCGCGGACCCGCTGACGATGGAAGAGCAGGTCACCGACATGATCGAGGACGAGGTGACCACGCTGCAGGGCGTGCGCCGGGTCGACAGTGCCTCGTTCGACTCCTTCTCGGTCATCTCCGTCGAATTCGAAGCCTCGGCCGATCCGCTCGATGCGATGACGCGGCTACGTGCCGCGGTCGCCGATGCCGAGGCCGAGCTGCCCGAGGATGTCGAGCGGCCGACCATCAGCCAGGCTTCCGTGGATGACCGGCCGATCTTCACCTTCACCCTGCATGGCGCTGCCGGCTCGGCGGTGATGAACAACCAGGCGCGGCGCATCCAGGACACTCTGGAGCGCGTGCCCGGCGTCAACGAGGTGGATATCGGCGGTGAGCGTGAGGAAATCGTGCAGATTCTGCTGCGCCCCGAGCGCCTGCTGGCCCTCGGCCTGTCGCCGGCGACGGTGCGCAATGCGGTGCAGCAGGCCAACATCGAGCAACCCTTTGGCGAAATCCGCAGCGACAGCATCGGCGCGGTGGTGCGTCTGGAGGGCCGCTTCCGCGACGTGGCCGACCTGCGCGCATTGCCTGTCGCGCGTCTGGGTGGCGGGCGCGCCGTACGCCTGGATGAAATCGCCACGGTCAGCCGCATGCAGGAGACCGAGACCAGCCGCGCGGCGTTCGCCGAGCGCGGCGGCGAGTTCGAGCCGTCGCTGGAAATCTCGGTGCGCAAGTCACCAGGGGCAGATACCGTCAATCTGGTCGAGACGCTGCGCAGCACCCTGGCCGGCATGGAGCAGGACGGCGCCTGGCCGAGCGGCCTGGAATACACCGTGACCCAGGACGAGGCCGAACAGATCTGGACCGCGCTGTCGGAGGTGTTCGTCAGCGCCCTGCAAACCATGGCCATCGTGTTCGCCATTCTGCTGCTGACCATCGCCTGGCGCGAGGCCGTGGTGGCGGGGCTGTCGGTGCCGATCACTTTCGCCGGCGTGCTGCTGGCGATTCTGGTCATGGGCTATTCGCTCAACGAGCTGGTGGTCATCGGCATGGTCATCGCCCTGGTGATGATCATCGATGTGTTCATCGTACTGATGGAGGGCCTGCACGACGAGATTTACGTGCAGGGCAAAACCTTCGGCCAGGGTGTGCTGGCGACGGTCAAACGCTACGCGATGCCGGCCTTCGCCGCGCAGTTGACGACCATTCTGGCACTCGCGCCGCTGATGTCGATTGGCGGTACCGTGGGCGAGTTCGTTCGCGTACTGCCCGCCACCGCCGTGGTGTGCCTGATCGTGTCGTTCATCGTCGCCATGCTCTGCTCGCTGCCCTTGTCGCGTGCCTTGCTGGGCAAGCAGCGCAAGCCTGATACCCCGCAGCAGCAGGGCTTTTCCGACCGCATCACCAATCGTGCGGTCAATGGCCTGGAAGCGTGGAGTACGCGTTGGGTCGTGCAAAGCCGCCGGCAAGCGTGGCTGTGGCTGGTGGCCGCCGTGGCACTGTTTCTGGTATCGATGGTGGCGTTCACCCAGGCGCGTATCGAACTGTTCCCGCCGGCCGACGGCGAGCGGCTGGGCATCAACATCGAGCTGCCGCCCACCGCGCAACTGGCCACCTCACAGCAGGTGGCCGATGAAGTCGGCGAGATTCTGCGCGGCAAGGCGTACTTCAAGAGCGTGGTCAAGCTGGTTGGCTTGAAGAGCCCCTTCGCTGGCGGCTCGATGGCCTCCAACCTGCAGCCGAGTGAAGCGGAAAATTTCATCGGCTTTTCGGCCATCTTTCTGCCACGCGACGAGCGTGACGCCGACTCCTACGTATTGGCCGAAGAGTTGCGCCGCGAACTGAACGATTACCTGCAGGCCAACGTCGCCGCCGCCCAGTTGCTGGTGGTGCCCGAGGCCAGCGGCCCCGGCGCCGGCGACCCCATCGAGATTCAATTGCTTGGCGCCGACATGGACGAGCTGCTGGTGCGCTCCCGCGAGGTTCAGGCGTTACTCTCGACGGTCAACGGCGTGGTCGACGTGCGTGACAACATCGGCATGCTCAAGCCTCAGCTGGCACTGCAGCCTGATCGTGAGGCCGCCAGCTTCTTCGGCATTGGCCACGATGATCTGGCCTCGCAGATCCGCATCGCCTTCAGCTCCGATATCGTCGGCACCTTCGTGACCGGCAGCGATGCCGACAATATCGACATCCGCCTCGGCACCGAGTGGCCAAGCCGGCCCGGTGAGGCAGGCGGGCCTCACAACACCGAGGAACTGTCGCGGGTGCGGGCATTCACCGAAGATGGCAACTCCATCGCACTGAACCAGTTGCTCAGCCCCGTGCAGTCGGAAGCCGCCATCGCCATCTCCCACAGCAATGGCGAGCGTGCGCTGACGGTGATGGCCAAGAACGAAGGCCCTACGGTCGGCGAGATCATGGCTGAGCTCAGCCCGCAGTTGAACGAACTGCAAGCCAGCTGGCCCGACGGTTACCGTGCCTTGATCGGCGGCGAGTCGGCCGACACCGCCGAGACGTTCACCTCGGCACTGGTGGCCATGCTGATCGCCGTGGTGCTGATCGTTGGCGTACTGGTCATCGTGTTCAGCAGCTTCCGCCAGGCATTCATCATCTTCGCCACCATGCCGCTGGCCATCATCGGTTCTGCGCTGGGTTTCTGGGCGTTCGACATCACCTTCTCGTTCTTCGCGATGATCGGCCTGGTGTCGCTGATCGGCATCGCCATCAACAACGGCATCATCATGGTCGACACCATGAACGGTTATCTCAAGGAAGGCATGAGCATCACCGAAGCGGCGGCTGCCGGCTCGGCGCGCCGCCTGCGCCCGCTGCTGACCACCGCCATCACCACCATCGTCGGCCTGGTGCCGCTGGCCGTCAGCAGCGTGTTCTACCGGCCACTGACCCTGGTGATCATCTTCGGCCTGATCTCCGTATCGCTGCTGGCGCTGATCGTCGTACCGGCGCTGTACGTGCTGCTCACCCCTGCCAGCGCAGGGCGTGAGGTCTCGCTGGATTGAACGAACCGCAAGCGTGCACAGGCCTATGGCTAATCAGTTAATTCAGCCGTTGGCCTGAGCCGTCTAGCTATATTGCAGGGGCCGCTAGGGCCAATAGCGCAGGCGCGCGCCCTGGCCAAGCGCACCCAGCAATCGATGCTGGAAATTCAGCAGATCGTCGAACGCCTGCAATCGGGCGCTCAGCACGCGGCGGGACGTATCGGCGCCACGGTCGAGGCCGCGCAGCAGCCGGTGAGCGCGTCAGGGCGCGCCGGCAAGATGCTGGAACAGCTCAGTATCTTGGCCGGCACCGTCAGCCAGATGACCTTCCAGATCGCCAGCGCCGCCGAGCAGCAAGCCGCCACCGCCGATGAGATCAACCTCAGCCTTACCCGTATCCACGGTGCGTCGTCCGGCAACGATCAGGCGATCCGGCGCACGCGCGAGTCCTGCGAGCAATTGCGTGAGTTGTCGCAGCGGCTGGAAGCGCAGGTAAAACGGCTGATCATCTGAACGGTGCTCGTCTTTTGGCTCTGTAGCACAGGTGCGGCAGGCCCATTCGGCGAAAAGATTTAAAGGTCTATTCACCCGCGGCGGGTTAATGGCGCTCGGCCACCTGCGCTACATTCGATGCACCACACCCTGAGAAAACACGGCCAGGGCGGGACGTGGCGGTGAGTGCGCGGCGTCTTCTGGCGGCTATTTCATAACGATCGGATGAGCGTGAAGATGGCTATGCAACTGATGATCAATGACCAGCTCCATGAGGTCGATGCCGAGCCGGACACGCCGTTGCTGTGGCTGATTCGTGACGACATCGGCCTTACCGGCACCAAGTACGGCTGCGGGCTGGCGCAATGTGGCGCCTGTTCGGTGATGCTCGACGGCATGCTGGTACGCGCCTGCGTGACCCCGGCGCAAAGCGCGGTGGGCAGGCAGATCCGCACCATCGAAGCCATCGAGACCGACGACGTCGGTAAGCAGGTGGTCGATGTGTGGGTGAAGAATCAGGTGGCGCAGTGTGGCTATTGCCAGTCCGGGCAGGTGATGGCTGCCACGGCGCTGCTCAAGCGCAACCGCGCGCCTTCGGATGAGGATATTTCGGCGGCCATGACCAACCTCTGCCGGTGCGGCACCTATAACGCGATTCGCAGCGCGATTCACGATATTGCCAAGGCCTTGGCCTAGGCGCCTGCTCGCCAACCCGCGCAACGGGGTATTTCGATAAAGGGGCAGCATGAAATGAAGAACTCCTCGATGAAGGTAAGCGGTGCATTCGCGCAAGCAACGCTGGTGAATCTGTCGCGGCGCCAGTTCCTCCTGGCTTCGGCAAGCGTCACGGCAGGTGCGCTGGTGATCGGTTTCGGTATCCCGCTTGCCGAGGCCAGTGAAGTTGCCAGCCCGCTGCCTGCCTCGAAAAGCCCGCGAGTGCCGGCCTTTCTGGAGATCCGCGCCGACAACAGCATTCGCCTGCAGTGCCCGTTCGCCGAAGGCGGGCAGGGCATCTTTACCGGTATGGCGCAGATCGTGGGCGAGGAGCTCGACGCCAGCCCCGATACCTTTCTCGTGCAGATGGCGCCGCCCGGCAGCGCTTATCAGGTGATGGAAGGCAACATGCGCTTTACCGGTGGTAGCCGGTCGGTGCGCTCCAGCTACACGGCAATGCGTACCCTGGGGGCATCGGCCCGCCTGATGTTGCTGCAGGCGGCCGCCGAGCGCTGGAAACTCCCCATCGAGCAGCTCAGTACCGAGCCGGGTCGCGTCATCCATACGGCATCGGGGCGCTCGGCCACCTACGGAGAACTGGCCGCCGATGCCCTGGATCGTCCCGTCCCGACGCCAGCGCAGGTGACGCTCAGGAAGCCTGAGCAGTTCAGGTGGATCGGCAAGTCGATTGCCCGGCTCGACGCCCGTGACAAGAGCACCGGCAAGGCGATCTACGCCATCGACTGTCGGGTCGACGGCATGCTGCATGCTGCTGTCCAGCATGCGCCGCGCTTCGGCCTGGAGTGCGAGCAGTTGCTCAATGAGCAGCAGGTGCGAGCCATGCGTGGGGTGCATTCGGTGCACGTGCTCGACGGTGCCGTCGCCGTCGTGGCCGAGCGTTGGTGGAATGCCAAGCGCGCGGCCGAGTCGCTGCAGGTTCGCTGGAAGGAGCCGGCCGACACCGCGTCGATCCGCTACACCCCGGCGAACTTCAGCACCGAGGCCTACCGCGAGGAGCTTGAGGCGTTCGACGGCAAGCCGATCGACGCCGAGGTCGAGGGCGACTTCACCCAGGCGTTCGGCACTGCCCAGACCACGCTGAGCGCCACCTATGCTGTTCCCCATCTCAGCCACGCCCAGCTTGAACCACCCTCGGCGCTGGCGCGCTTCGACAGCAACGGTGGCCTGGAAGTGTGGCTGCCGAACCAGGTACCTGACCGCTTTCTGGACGACATCGCCAAGCGCACCGGGCTCGATCCGGCGCGTATCACCCTGCACTCGCCACTGCTGGGCGGTTTCTTCGGCCGCCACTTTCTGTATCCGAATGCCTCACCCTATACCCAGGCCGTGCGCCTGGCGCAGCTGGTCGGCAAGCCAGTCAAGGTGATCTGGAGCCGTGAGGAGGAGTTCCTGCGCGATCCGCTGCGGCCGATGGCGGTGGTCAAGCTGCGCGGCGGGCTCGATGGCAACGGCATGCCGGTGGTGCTCGAGGCCATCAGCGCGACCGAAGGCCCGGCCGAGGCCAATGGCGGGAAGTCCGCTGAGGGCGCCGACGCCACCGCCCTCGAAGGCCTGACCGGCAAGTCCTACGCCATCGCGCACCGGCGCATCGCCCAGCGCTATCACAAGTCGCCCATGCACCTGGCCTACTGGCGTTCGGTCGGCAACTCGATCAATGACTTCGTGTACGAAGCCTTTCTCGATGAGCTGGCCGATGCCGGCGGCCACGACCCTTATGAGCTGCGTCTGAAGCTGCTTGCCGATAACGAGCGCCTGAGCAATCTGCTGCAGTCGGTGGCGACTCTTTCCGGCGGCTGGAAGCGCGGCCCGTTCACCGCAGCCGATGGCACTCGCCGGGCGCGCGGTGTTGCCATGGCATCGCCGTTCGGCACGGAAACGGCCGCCATCGCCGAAGTGTCGATCGACAAAGGCCGAGTCAAGGTTCATGACATCTGGCACGCCATCGACCCAGGCCAGGTGATCAACCCTGGCCTCGTCGAGGCGCAGGTCAATTCCGCCATCGCCCTGGGGCTGTCCCAGGCCCTGGTGGAAGAGGTCGTCTACAAGGACGGGCAGCCGGTCGCGCGCAACTACGACCTCTACCGGATCTTGCCGCCAACCCTGATGGCCAAGGTGCATGTCAGCGTCATCCAGAGCGGTGCCGCCATGGGCGGCATCGGCGAGCCACCGTTGCCAAGCGTGGCGCCGGCCGTTGCCAATGCCGTGGCGAGGCTCACGGGGCAGCGTCTGCGCAGCATGCCGTTTTCTCGTCACCGATTCGATGCCTGAGGGAGCGTGAACAGTGCAGCCTAAAAGAGCGTTTGCAGTTATTGCGGTAGGCGCCGGCATCACCCTGCTGGCGGTGGCCTGGTTCGTGACGCTGACCCCACGTACGCCCTTCGACGCCGAGGCGACCACCACCTTCAGCCCGGATCTGGTCAAGCGTGGCGAATACGTGGCCAGGCTCGGTGATTGCGTGGCGTGCCACAGCACCAAGAACGGCGCGCCGTTTTCCGGCGGTTATGAAATCGGCACGCCAATGGGGTCGGTGTTTTCGACCAATATCACGCCCGATCCAGGCACCGGTATAGGCAACTATTCGCTAGCCGACTTTGATCGTGCCGTTCGCTCCGGGTTTGGCAGGGAAGGGCAGCGCCTGTATCCGGCGATGCCGTACCCCTCTTACAGCAAATTCAGCGATGACGACATTCGCGCGCTTTATGCCTTCTTCATGAAAGGTGTGGAGCCCGCGCAGGCCGAAAACAAGCCGAGTGAGATCCCCTGGCCGCTGAACATGCGCTGGCCGATTGCCTTGTGGAACGCCGTGTTCGCCCCCCAGGGCGCCTACATCGACAAGGCTGGCAGGGATGCGCAGTGGAATCGTGGCGCCTATATCGTGCAGGGGCCGGGGCACTGCGGCAGTTGCCACACGCCGCGTGGCGTGGCGATGAACGAAAAGGCGCTCGACGAAAGCAGCCCGCTGTATCTCAGCGGTGCGCTGCTGGATGGTTGGTACGCGCCGAGTCTGAGGCAGGATCACAATACCGGCCTGGGGCGCTGGAACGAAGCCGAAATCGTCCAGTACCTCAAACATGGCCGCAATGTGCATAGCGTGGTCACCGGTTCGATGACCGATGCCTTCAACAACTCCACCCAGTACATGACCGATTCGGACCTGGCGGCCATTGCCCGTTACCTCGTCTCCCTGCCAGGCGACCCGCAACGCGACGGCCCGCCGTGGTCGCCGGCGATGGCCCAGCCAATTACCGCCGCGGACATGAGCAGGCCGGGTGCCGGGACCTACATGGCCAAATGCAGTTCGTGCCATGGCGTGGATGGCGCCGGGCAGGGTCAGTGGATGCCGCCGCTGGCCGGGGCGTCCTCTTCGATGGCCAAGGAAAACGCCACCAGCATCAATGCGACTCTCAATGGCTCCGAGCGGGTCGTCGCCCAGGGCGTCGCCGATGCTTACCGGATGCCGCCTTATCGCGAGCAGCTCAACGATCAGGAAATCGCCGAGGTGTTGAGTTTCGTGCGTACTTCATGGGGCAACCGTGGCGGGCCGGTGACTGCCGCCGAGGTCGCTCAGCTACGTGAACGGACCAACCCAGCCAGCAGCAACCCCATCATCTTGCAGATGCGCTGATGCTCGTGCTGGTACTGGCTGCCGGCCAAGGCTCGCGCTTTACTGCATCCGGCGGCCTGGGCCACAAGCTCGATGCGCTGATTGCGGGTAAGCCGGTGCTCGACCATGTGCTGCGCGCCGTTGATGCCGCCGGGCTCGAATCCTTCGTGGTGCGCCCGCCGGGTGGCACCGGCGGCATGGGCGAGTCGATTGCCATGGGCGTGCAGCACACCCGCGGCGCTGACGGCTGGTTGATCCTGCCGGGCGACCTGCCGCTGGTGACCGGTCGCACCATCGCGGCCGTGGCGCAGGCATTGGCCGCCAGCCCGGTGGTCGTTCCTCATTACCAGGGCCGAGCTGGCCATCCCGTTGGCTTTCAGCGTTGCCATTACCGTGAACTGACGGCGCTGCACGGCGACCGCGGTGCTGCTTCGATCGTCCAGGCCGCCCGCCTTGCCGGCCGCGCGCTCGAGCTGGCCGTCGACGACCGGGGCGCGGTGCTGGATGTCGACAGTTGTGCGGATCTGGCCATGGCCCGGCAACTTTTCCAATGCAGGCAGACATGAGCGGCAGGTGATGGAAGCGATTGATGTGCTGGTGCTGCGCAGCGCCCGTGAGTGGGTGAGCGACGGGCGGGGTGTGCTGTTGGCTACCGTGGTCAGAACCTGGGGTTCCTCGCCGCGGCCGGTCGGCTCGATGATGGTCCTGCGCGATGATGGCCGTGCGGTGGGCAGCGTGTCAGGCGGTTGTATCGAAGACGATCTCATCCACGCCTACACCTCGGCGCATGGAGGCGGTGGCATGCCCGGCGGCGCGCCCAGGCTGGTGCGTTACGGGGTCAGCGCCGATGAAGCCCACCGCTTCGGGCTGCCCTGTGGCGGCACGCTGGAGCTGGTGCTGGAGTTCCGTCCGGCGCTGGCGAGCCTCGACGAGCTGGTGCGCACGCTGGAGCGAGGTGTGCTGGTTCAGCGCGTGCTGGCTCTGGCCGATGGTCAGGTTCGCCTGCTGCCCGCGCGCGAGGCGGCGGCGCTACAGTTCGATGGCATGACCCTGACCAATACGCTGGGCCCGGGCTACCGGATGCTGCTGATCGGCGCCGGCGCCCTGGCCGAGTACCTGGCCACCATGGCGTTGTTCAACGGCTTCAGTGTCACGCTCTGTGACCCGCGGGCCGAGTACCGGGGCACATGGCGCGTGGCGCAGGCCGAAATCGTCACCGGGATGCCCGATGACGAGGTGTTGGCATTCGCACCTGACCCACGCAGCTGTGTCATTGCCCTGACTCACGATCCTCGGCTGGATGATCTGGCGCTTCTCGCCGCGCTGCACAGCCCGGCTTTCTATGTGGGTGCCATTGGTTCCAGACGCAATGACCGCGCCCGCCGCGAGCGCTTCATCGAGCACTTCAACGAGAGCCACGAATCGCTGCAACGCTTGCGGGGGCCGGTCGGCATCTACATCGGCAGCAGAACGCCCGCTGAAATAGCGGTCAGCATCATGGCCGAAGTGCTGGCGGTGAAAAACAATGTGCAGCTTGGCCCGAACCAGTCCGTGGCCCACGCCAAGAACCGGCGTGAAGGCGCGATGCCTGGCATGCCGGCCTGAGGTGCCGCGCCCGGGCCAGGCCTTGGCGTGCTGTCGACGTGCAACCGCTTTATGCGGAACCTTGGCGCGCGGGCTCAGTCTGCTCTAGGAACCCGATGCGCCGCGAAGCCGACAGAGGCCGAGCACCGCCGCAGCATGTGGCCCTAAGCTGCCTCCAGGATAGAAACGCCCCGCATGCTCGAACAGCCCCAGGAACGCATTATCGTTGCCGACGATCACCCGGTGTTTCGCGAGGGGCTGAGCCGCATCGCGCAGCGGGTATTTCCCCACGCCTGCATTCTCGAAGCCGGCGATATGGATGAGGTGCTGGCCTTGGCCAATATCGGAGCGCCGCCCAGCCTGTTCATGCTCGACCTGCTGTTCCCCGGGCAATCGCCGCAGGCCATTGGCGCGTTGCGCCAGCGCTTCACACGCAGTTCCATCGTGATCGTGTCGATGGTCGATAACCGCGAGGTGATCGACGAGGTCATGGCGGCCGGTGCCGATGGCTTTATCGGCAAGGCGACGCCGCCCGACGAGATAGCCGAGGCCCTGCAGGCGATCCGTGACGGCGATTTCGTGCTGACCCTGGGGCCGGGGGTGCCGGCCTTCGTCGAGGCGCGGCACCTGCTGGAGCAGCTCACGCCGCGGCAGCAGGACGTGCTGCGCCTGCTGGTGCGCGGCCTGGCCAACAAGGAGATCGCCCGTGAGCTGGATATCTCGCCCTTTACCGTGCGCATCCACGTGTCGGCGCTGATGCGTACACTGGATGTGAGCAGCCGCGCGGTAGCCGCGGCCATGGGCGCCAAGGCAGGGCTGCGCTAGGCGTCCTAGGCCGCCCGGGCCTTGAGCTTCAGCGCCACCAGCAGCGAGCGCAGTTCGGCCGGTTGCACGGGTTTGGAGAGAATCGGAATCGCGTCGTCGCCCACCGCTTCCTGCACGCGGCGCACGTCATGGCCGGTCATGATGATGGCCGGCACCTGGCGAGCGGCGAGGGCGCGCACGTGGGCGATGCAGTCGGCGCCGGAGGCTTCCAGGCCGAGGTCGAAGTCGGTCACCACCAGGTCGATATCCGCCGCCACGTCGGGCAGTGAAGTGTAGGTGTCGACAACGCAGCCCCATTTCTTCAGCAGGGTGGCGGTGGCCAGCAGCACGTTCTGGTCATCTTCGATCAGGCATACTCGCAGGCCATCGAGCATGCTCGGCGCCTGGGGTCGGTTCGATTGTGCTGCTGTCTGCCGGGCAGGCGCGTTGACCCGCTGCAGGCCGTCGATGGCCGCCAGGGTGCCTTTGCCTTCCACGGAGCGGATGCGCACCTGCAAGTTCATCAGCGTGCCCAGCCGGCGCACGATGGTCAGCCCCAGGCCCATGCCTTCCACGTCGCTGTCGCGGGCCTGCCGCACGCGGTAGAACTCCTCGAAGATGTTTTCCAGATACGCCTCGGCGATGCCGCGACCCTTGTCGTAGAGCTCGATGGAAAGACTTGCACCGCGCCGCCGGCAGCCGATCAGCAAGGGCTGGCCGGGCGCGTACTTGAGCGCGTTGGTGAGCAGGTTCTGCAGCATGGTGGTCAGCAGGCTCTGGTCGGCCTGCACGTAAACGTCCGGGCAGTGCAGGCGGATCTCCACGCCGGCCCAGCGCGCCGCCTCGGTGTTTTGCTGGATCAATTGGCGCAACAGGCCGCGCAGCGGCAGCGGCTCCATAAGGGCGACCACCTTGCCGCTGTCCAGCGAATACATGTCCAGAATCGTGCGGAATAGGCGGGCGACGCTGTTCAGGGACTTGTCGATGTTCTCCACCAGGCGGTGCTGCTCGCCGTCCAGGCTGCTGTCGCGCAGGCAGGCAGTGAACAGGCTGATGGAATGGATGGGCTGGCGCAGGTCGTGGCTGGCCTGGGCGAGAAACTGCGACTTGGCGCGGTTGGCGGCCTGCTCGGCTTCGGCAGCCAGGCGCGAGCGCTTGAGCAGGGCGTGCATGTAGGCCGGCACCATCAGGGCGGTGAGCAGCAGAGTGACGATCAGGTAGGGCTGCGACTGCCAGTAGGCCGAGATGCTGGCGATGATCGCCAGCGACAGGATGGCGAGAATGGTCGCGAGCAGCAGGTAGCTGGACCCATAGCGCAGGCCGTAGCCCACGGTGACCCAGATCAGAATGGCGTAGACCGGCAGCATCGGTTCGCCGCCGATGCCGATGGTCAGGGTGATGCAGGTGTAGTCGCTGAGCATGGTCAGCACGCGGCGCACCGGGTAGTTGCCGGGGCGCCGGCGGATGTCGATCCACAGGGCCAGAGAGGCGGCCAGGAACAGCGATTCGAGCAGCAGAATCCAGCCGGCCAGTGTGGGATCGATGGCCGAGCGCAGGTGCGTCAGCAGGGTGTAGCTGATAGCGATGGGCGCGATGATCAGGCGCACGACGGCCTGGGCGCGTTCGACATCGTATTGCGCAGAAGCGGTGGCCAGCATGACGGTTTCCTGAGCGCTAACGCGGATATCCACCCACCATAGGCCGCTGCCGCTGGAGGGTGCAACACGGCACACGGTAAGTGCTTTTTGTCTTCGGCAGTTGTTTGTACCTGCTACTTCAAGTTTGAGCCAATATTCTTTTAGAGATTGGCAAGTAGATCGTGATTCTTATAATGCGCTTTAATATCTGGCAGGCATGAAATACTCGGCATTAGCCGGGTAATTCATGTTTTGTCAGCGGCAGTCAGTCAGTACTGAAGTCGTCAACCACGTTGCCCTTGAATTTTATGAAGATGCGAGTGATGTTCGCCTGTCTTCCTACCGGCCCAGTACCTGAAACTGTCTGCGCATCGTCCATTACCTCCTGAGCATCGCCAATACGTGATTGCCCCTGAAATATCCCAGAGGCAGCCTCTCCCGACCCATATCGGTTGGAGTACTTGGTGGCCATTTTCGCCAAAGCGTTAATGCCTGACTCGTTTCGGTCGTAGTACCACTCAGAGGTGTTATTGGCCACGTTGTCTTGCACCGAATAAGGTGCACCAAACTTCTGGCGTATGTCCTCTTTGGTAGATTTTCTTTCCACAATATTGGTTCTAATGTAGTCCGGCGCATATTTATAGTCGCCAGTAATAGAATCAAGTGGGTTGTTAGTCCCGGTTGAACATGCAGCCAGTGTTGCCGAGGTCACAATAACTGCTATGTGAAGTCTGAGTTTTAGCAAGTGGCGGGGAATAAGCATATACGTACCCTTGATTCGCGGCTATCTATAATCAAATAAACGCTCAGGTGCTAATTGCATCGCCGTTGAAGTTATCAATTGCGGTGAAAGGATGCCTGAGGTGGCGTAGCTTAGGGAGGGGGGGCTTGAACCGGCTATAGGGCGGATGTGCTATCCGAGATCGATATGATGAAACCGCTGTAAAGGCTCCTCGTGATTCGTCTCCAATGCCAGTATGTTTTCTACAGGCATAAAAAGCCCGGCATCCGCCGGGCTCTCTATCGCAGCGCTGTCGCTTACTTGCCGTAGACCGGCAGCTTGGCGCAGATGGCCTTGACCTTCTCGCGAACGGCGTCGATCACCGCTTCGTTGTTCAGGTCGGCGAGGATGTCGCAGATCCAGCCGGCCAGCTCGCGGCACTCGGCTTCCTTGAAACCACGGGTGGTGACGGCCGGGGTGCCGAAACGCAGACCCGAGGTGACGAACGGCGAGCGCGGGTCGTTCGGTACCGAGTTCTTGTTGACGGTGATGTAGGCCTTGCCCAGAGCGGCGTCGGCGTCCTTACCGGAGATTTCCTGCTTGATCAGCGAGAGCAGGAACAGGTGGTTCTGGGTGCCGCCGGAAACCACGTCGAAGCCGCGTTCGATGAACACTTCGGCCATGGCCTGGGCGTTCTTCACGACCTGCTGCTGGTAGGCCTTGAACTCGGGCTGCAGGGCTTCCTTGAAGCAGATCGCCTTGGCGGCGATGACGTGCTCCAGCGGGCCGCCCTGGGCGCCCGGGAAAACGGCGGAGTTCAGCTTCTTCTCGATGTCGGCGTTGGCGCGAGCGAGGATCAGGCCGCCGCGCGGGCCGCGCAGGGTCTTGTGAGTGGTGGTGGTGACCACGTCGGCGAACGGCACCGGGTTGGGGTACACGCCAGCGGCAACCAGACCGGCCACGTGGGCCATGTCGACGAACAGGTAGGCACCCACCTTGTCGGCGATGGCGCGGAAGCGCGGGAAGTCCAGCACCTGGGAGTAGGCGGAGAAGCCGGCAACGATCATCTTCGGCTTGTGCTCGACGGCCAGGCGCTCGACTTCGTCGTAGTCGATCAGGCCGTTGGCGTCGATGCCGTACTGGATGGCGTTGTACAGCTTGCCGGAGGAGGAAACGCTGGCACCGTGGGTCAGGTGGCCGCCGTGGGCCAGGCTCATGCCCAGGATAGTGTCACCGGCGCTCAGCAGGGCCAGGTAGACGGCGGCGTTGGCTTGCGAACCGGCGTGCGGCTGGACGTTGGCGTAATCGGCGCCGAACAGTTCCTTGGCGCGGTCGATGGCCAGTTGCTCGACCACGTCGACGTACTCGCAGCCACCGTAGTAACGCTTGCCCGGATAGCCTTCGGCGTATTTGTTGGTCAGCACGCTGCCCTGAGCTTCCATCACCGCTGGGCTGGTGTAGTTTTCCGAGGCGATCAGCTCGATGTGCTCTTCCTGGCGCAGAGCTTCTTGCTGCATGGCTTCGAAGAGCTCGGCGTCGTACTTGGCAATGGTCAAATCACGGCTGAACATGGCAATCCCCTGAAAGTCAGCTGGGCGGAAGAAATAGGGTGCGGATTCTACCGCATCCGAGCTGGCCAGGCATATGAAGCGTGATCATGACCGGGACAAGTGGCGCTCAAGACGCGCCGTTCACTCGAGCATGAACAGGCTGCGCCCGCAGAACTGCGCCTCGAAGCGGTGGGCGGGCATCGGCCGGCCCAGCAGGTAGCCCTGCACTTCGTCGCAGTCGTGGATGCGCAGGAAGTCGAGCTGTTCCTGGGTTTCCACGCCCTCGGCGATTACCGACATGTTCAGGCTGTGGGCCATGGCGATGATGGCGCGGGCGATCTGCCCGTCCTGCTCGCCCTGGGGCAGGCCGTCGACGAAGCTGCGGTCGATCTTCAGCACGTCGATGGGGAACTGCTTGAGGTAGTTGAGCGACGAGTAGCCGGTGCCGAAGTCGTCGATGGCAATGCACACGCCCAGGTTCTTCAGGCTCGCCAGGGTCTGCATCGCGGCGCTGACGTCCTGCATGAGGATGCTTTCGGTCAGCTCCAGTTCCAGGCACGCCGCCGGGATGCGGCTGTCGGTGAGGATGCGTTCGATGCGCTGGCGCAGGTCGCCGTCGCTGAACTGACGCGCCGAGAGGTTCACCGACACCTTGGGCACGCGGATCTTGTTGTGGTGCCAGATGTTCAGCTGGCGGCAGGCCTCGGCCAGCACCCAGTCGCCGACCTGCACCACCAGGCCGAGCTCTTCGAGCACCGGGATGAATGCATCGGGCGCCACCAGGCCGCGCTTGGGATGTTGCCAGCGCAGCAGCGCCTCGACGCCGGTCAGGCGTTTGCCGTTGCCGGAGAACTGCGGCTGGTAGTGGAGCAGGAATTCACCCTGTTCCAGCGCGTGACGCAGGTCGCCTTCGAGCTCCAGGCGTTCCAGGGCGCTGGCGTTCATGTCCGCCTGGTAGAACTGGAAGTTGTTCTTGCCGCGCTCCTTGGCGTGGTACATGGCGGTGTCGGCGTTCTTCATCAGCTGGCTCGGCTCGTTGCCGTCCTGCGGGCCGAGGGCGATGCCGATGCTGGCGGTGACGAAGAACTCGCGGCCTTCGAGCACGAAGGCCTGGGCCAGGCTGGCGAGAATCTGCTCGGCGACGTGGATGGCGCGGTGCAGCGCCGCATCGCGGCTGGCGCTGGAGCGCAGCAGCAGGGTGAACTCGTCGCCGCCCATGCGCGCCACGGTGTCGTCTTCGCCCACGCAGGCGGCCAGACGCACGGCCACGTCCTTGAGCATGCGATCGCCGGCGGCGTGGCCGAGGGAATCGTTGATCGGCTTGAAGCGGTCGAGGTCGAGGAACATCAGCACCACCCACTCGCGGTGCCGCTCGGCGTGCTGCAGGGCGGTGTGCAGGCGGTCCTGGAACAGCGTGCGGTTGGGCAATTGGGTCAGGGCGTCGTAGTAGGCCAGGCGATGGATGCGCTGCTCGCTGGCCTTGCGCTCGCTGATGTCGCTGAAGAAGCACACGTAGCTGACCAGGTCGCCTTCCTCGTCGTGCACGGCGGTGATGCCGACCCACGCCGGGAAGTTCTCGCCGTCGCGGCGCTTGAGCCAGATCTCGCCTTCCCAGGTGCCGCGCTGGTGCAGCTGGTTGAGCACGTAATGCAGGTGCGTGCTCTGCTGGCTGTCGGCGGTGAGCATGCCCGGCAGCTGGTCGAGCACCTGCTCGGCGCTGTAGCCGCTGACCCGGCTGAAGGCATTGTTGACCTGCACGATGTAGCCCGCTGGGTCGGTGACCAGGATCGCCGCCGTGGAGTGCTCGAACACCGTGGCGGCCATGCGCAGGTCCTTCTCGGCGCGCCGCTGCTGGGCCACGTCGCGGCCCACGCCGAGCAGGCCTTCGAACTTGCCGTTGTCGTCCCACATCGGCACCAGGCGCAACTCCACGGGAATTTTGCGGCCGTCGGCACGCAGGAAGTCGAGGATGAACAGCTGCGGGGTGAGGGTCTGGCGCAGCTCGTGCATTTGCTGGTGCACGCCGAGAGCACCACGAATGCGTTCGAGCAGGGCGTACACCGCGGCGAGTTGCTGCGGGTTGGTGGCCAGGCCGCCGAAGCCGTGGGTCTGCACCCAGGCGGCTGAGTAGCCCAGCACGGTCTGCACCGAGGGGCTGACGTAGTTGAGGTTCAACTGGCTGTCGGTGGAGAAGATCACGTCGCTGATGCTCTCGGCGAGCATGCGGTAGCGGTGCTCGTTCTCGCGCAGCGATTCGTTGCGGGCGATCTGCCCGGTGATGTCCTTGGCCACGCTGATCAGGCGGCTCACCCAGCCATTGGCGTCGCGCGCCAGGGCCTGCTCGGTGATGCTGAACCAGCGCCAGGAGCCGTCACGGTGGCGTACGCGCAACTGCGATTCGAGCAGCACGCCGTTGCCGAGCACGCGCTGCTGGTTGCGCACGCGCTGGTGCAGGTCGTGGTCGTCGGGGTGGACGATCAGCTTCCACCAGTCGTCGCCCTTGCCGCGAACCGAGTTGTCGTCATAGCCCAGGCGGCTGGCGAAGTCGTGGTTGCTGAACAGCAGCGTGCGGGTGGGCAGGTCGGTGACGTACAGGGTGTCCGGCACCGCACGCACCACCTCGGACCAGAAGCGCTCGCGCTCGACCAGCGACAGCTCCATGCGCTTGCGGCTGGTGATGTCGCTGATGCTCAGGGCGACCGCGTGCAGGTCCTCGGGGCTTTCCGGCAGGCGCATCACCAGCCACAGGTGGCGGGTGATGCCGTTGGCGCCCTCGATGTGGCTTTCCAGTTCCAGGTGGCCGCCGCCATCGAGCAGGGCCGCGCTGAGCTGGGCACGGAAGCCGTCGGCGCGCACCGCGCCGCGATTTATCAGCTGCTCCCAGGCCTGTTCGGTGGTGCTCACGCCGAGCAGGCGCAGGGCGATCTGGTTGGTTTCGGTGAAGCGCATGTGCTGCAGCAGCTCGCCATGGCGCTGCGGGTTGGCGTCCAGCCAGGGTTTCAGTTCGGCGCCGCTGTTCAGGCCCTGCTCGCGCAGGAAGTGATAGAGGCTGGCGAGGTCGAGCACGCACAGCGCCGTGCCGGTGCCGTCGAAGATGTCCTGGTAGCGGCGACGGGTTTCCTGCAGCACGCGGGTCGCCTGCTGCTGCTCGGTTACGTCGCGCAGCACCCAGACGAAACCCAGCTGGCGGGAGGCGTCGCGCAGGTCGCTGCGGGTGATGGTGAACAGGCGGGTCTGGCCATTCTGGCGGATTTCCACCACGTCCGGGCCCTGGTCGCTGTGAAAGGCCGTGGCGTGCAGCAGCAGCGGGTCAAGGCCCGGCAGCAGTTCGATCAGGTGCCACTGGCGGGCGTGCTGGGTGGTCAGGCCGAACATCGCTTCGGCCTGGGGGTTGAGGTAGGTCAGGCGGCCGGTCGCGTCGGTGACCAGTACTCGCTCCTCGATGGCGCTCAAGGCGCTGGCGGCCTGATGCAGCGAACGCCGCGAGGCGGCGTTGAGGGCGTGCAACTGGCCCTGTTCACGCACCAGGCGGTAGAGGGCGAACAGGGTGAGCAGGCTGCACAGGGTGAACAGCAGGATCTTGCCGAGCATCTCCGGCAGCACCTGGGCCTGCACCTTGCTTTCATCGAGCATCGCGCGCAGTTGCCAGTCGGAGCCGGGCAGGTCCTGCAGCACGATGGTCTGCGCCTGGTTGGCCGCGGTGACCGACGGGTAATTGCGCTCCTCGGCGCTGACGCCGCGCGAGTCGGCGATCACCCGCTGGTTGGTGGCGTCCTCGAGTTGCCAGGATACGTCTTCCTGGGGCGCCTTGAGCAGCCAGCCGCCGAGGGCGCTGGCATCGAGTTGCAGCGTCCAGTAGCCGTCGTCGACGCGCAGCAGCAGGTCGAGATGGCCGCCATTGATCGGGTCGAACACGTAGTAATAGCTGTGCTTGCTGCTGCGGCCGATCAACTCGGCGAGCAGCGCCTGTTCGGCCTGCGCCAGGCTGCTGCCCGGCCGCGGCTGCCCGCTGGCATCCAGATGGGCGAGGCCCCGCAGGGTCGGGAAGACCACGCGCAGGTTGTCCAGGTAGCGTTGCTGCTGCTCGGCTGAATCCAGCGGCTCGCGGGTGGCGTGCAGCACCGCGGAGCCGGCGTTGGCCATCGAGGCCATGCTCAGGCTCAGTTGCTTGGCCAGTTGTTCGCTGACTGCCAGGTTGAGGGCGCGCTGGTCGTCCTTCAGCTGGCGGAATTCGAATTGCAGTTGCCACAGCAGCAGTACCAGCAGCCCGAGCACCAGCACGACCAGCGCGCCCTTGAGGGAGCGACGCATGGGAATGATCGTGGTATCGCGCTGAGGGCGAATGGTTTCGGCGGCTGACACGTGATGACGTCCTGCAACGGCGGGGTCGAGTAGGCAGGTGGTGCTGCGATGAAAGAGTGTCCAGGGCGTCCGCTTCCCAGGGCGGCTAGCATGCCACAAATGTGGCGAAGTGCCAGCCCAGGCGACGAATGTCATGCGTCGTCGGCTCTTCCTAGTCGCGGGCAGATCGCCGAAAATGCCCGGTCACCGCTGTACCGTCATCCGGGCAGGTCACCTCTAGTATGTCCGGGCGTGCGGTACGGCCTGGCGCGCCAGCCGGCGCGGCATTTATCCGTTTGCGTGAGGCGGCGTCTTGGCATAGGGTGCGCGCCATCGTCGCCATTTATTAGTGAGGTCTGAATTTTGGCTCAATACGTCTACACCATGCATCGGCTGAGCAAGGTCGTGCCGCCGAAGCGCGAGATCCTCAAGAACATCTCCCTGTCGTTCTTCCCCGGCGCCAAGATCGGCGTGCTGGGCCTCAACGGCGCCGGTAAATCGACCCTGCTGCGCATCATGGCGGGCGTGGACAAGGAATTCGACGGCGAAGCCCGGCCGATGCCGGACATCAACGTCGGCTACCTGCCCCAGGAGCCGAAGCTGGACCCGACCAAGACCGTGCGCGAAGTGGTCGAGGAAGCTGTCAGCGTGGTGAAGGACGCCCAGGCGCGCCTCGACGAAGTCTACGCCGCCTACGCCGAGCCGGATGCCGACTTCGACAAGCTGGCCGCCGAGCAGGCCAAGCTGGAAGCCATCCTGCAGGCCAGCGACGGCCACAACCTGGAGCGTCAGCTGGAAGTCGCCGCCGATGCCCTGCGCCTGCCAGCCTGGGATGCGAAGATCGAGCACCTGTCCGGTGGCGAGAAGCGCCGCGTGGCGCTGTGCCGCCTGCTGCTGTCGGCCCCCGATATGCTGCTGCTCGACGAACCGACCAACCACCTGGACGCCGATTCGGTGGCCTGGCTGGAGCGCTTCCTGCACGACTTCCCGGGCACCGTGGTGGCGATCACCCACGACCGTTACTTCCTCGACAACGTCGCCGGCTGGATCCTGGAACTCGACCGCGGCGCGGGCATTCCGTACGAAGGCAATTATTCCGGCTGGCTGGAAGCGAAATCCGACCGCCTGGCCCAGGAATCCAAGCAGCAGTCGGCTCACGAGAAGGCCATGAAGGAAGAGCTGGAGTGGGTGCGCAAAGGCGCCAAGGCCCGCCAGTCGAAATCCAAGGCTCGTCTGCAGCGCTTCGAGGAAATGCAGTCCCAGGAATTCCAGAAACGCGCCGAGACCAACGAGATCTACATCCCGGCCGGTGCGCGCCTGGGTGACAAGGTCATCGAATTCAAGAACGTCACCAAGGGCTACGGCGACCGCGTACTGGTCGAAGACCTGTCGTTCAGCGTACCCAAGGGCGCCATCGTCGGTGTGATCGGTGGTAACGGTGCCGGTAAGTCGACCCTGTTCCGCATGCTGACGGGCAAGGAACAGCCGGATTCGGGCAGCATCGAGATCGGTGAAACCGTGCAGCTGGCCTGCGTCGACCAGAGCCGCGAAGACCTGGACGGCAGCAAGACCGTCTGGGAAGCGGTGTCCGACGGCCTGGACATGATCAAGATCGGCAACTACGAAGTCCCGTCCCGCGGTTACGTGGGCCGCTTCAACTTCAAGGGCGCCGACCAGCAGAAGTTCGTCAAGGACCTCTCCGGTGGTGAGCGTGGCCGTCTGCACCTGGCCCTGACCCTGAAGGAGGGCGCCAACGTCCTGCTGCTCGACGAACCGTCCAACGACCTCGACGTGGAAACCCTGCGCTCGCTGGAAGACGCGCTGCTGGACTTCCCCGGCGCCGCCATCGTGATCTCTCACGATCGCTGGTTCCTGGACCGCGTGGCGACCCACATCCTCTCCTACGAGGATGACGGCGTGCTGTTCTTCGAAGGCAACTACACCGAGTACGAAGCCGACCGCAAGAAACGCCTCGGCGACGCCGCCGCCCAGCCACACCGGGTACGGCACAAGAAGCTGGCGCAGTAAGCGCCGCCCTACGAAACGGAGCCTCAGGGCTCCGTTTTTTTATGGCTGGGTTTCCTTGAGAGGCTTTCGAATGGCTTCCATTTCGATGGCTGCATGGTGGCGGGAGCAGCCGGCGATTCATGGGAATACGTATCGTCCGTCCACAATGATCGCGGCCCAGCCCAGCGACGCGGATCGCCCGCGCAAGTACTTGGCGCGCTTCGGCGTGAGCTGGCAGTCCATTCGGGAGAAGTGATTTTATGGTGCGCAATGAGGCTTATTTGGTGCGTTATAAGGGCTGTTGAAAGCCCTGTTTTCGAGGCTCTATTTACAGTAAAGCACCAGAAAGTTTCATAAAGGCGTCATTTTGCCCTTTTTAAGGGCGTGGCGTTCTTGCTAGAGTCCCGCCACTTTTCATTGCGCGGCGCAGCAAGACGCCAGGGAGTCTGCCATGAGCATGTCCGTCGATCATTTCCTCGAACGCCTGAAACAACGCGATCCTCACCAGCCCGAATTCCACCAGGCGGTGGAGGAAGTGCTGCGTAGCCTGTGGCCGTTCCTGCAGGCCAATCCGCGTTATCTGGAGGCGGGCATCGTGGAGCGTCTGGTCGAGCCGGAGCGTGCCGTGCTGTTCCGCGTGCCGTGGGTCGACGATGCCGGGCGCGTGCAGGTCAACCGAGGCTTGCGCATCCAGATGAACAGCGCCATCGGCCCGTATAAGGGCGGCCTGCGCTTTCACCCCTCGGTGAACCTGAGCGTGCTCAAGTTCCTGGCCTTCGAGCAAACCCTGAAGAACTCCCTGACCTCGTTGCCCATGGGCGGCGGCAAGGGCGGTGCGGACTTCGACCCCAAGGGCAAGAGCGACGCCGAGGTGATGCGTTTCTGCCAATCGTTCATGACCGAGCTGTACCGTCACATCGGCGCCAACCTGGATGTGCCGGCCGGTGACATCGGCGTCGGTGGCCGCGAGATCGGTTACCTGTTCGGCCAGTACAAGCGCCTGGCCAACGAGTTCACCTCGGTGCTGACCGGCAAAGGCCTGACCTACGGCGGCAGCCTGATCCGCCCCGAAGCCACCGGCTACGGCTGCGTGTACTTCGCCGAGGAAATGCTCAAGACTCGCGGGCGCAACTTCGACGGTCAGCGCGTGGCCATCTCGGGTTCCGGCAACGTGGCGCAGTACGCCGCGCGTAAGGTCATGGACCTGGGCGGCAAGGTGATTTCCTTCTCCGATTCCGAAGGCACGTTGTATGTCGAAGAGGGCTTCAGCGAGCAGCATTGGCAGGATGTGATGGCGCTGAAGAACCAGAAACGCGGCCGCCTGAGCGAACTCGACGGCGGTGCGTTGCGCTTCCAGGCCGGCCAACGCCCCTGGGGCCTGGCGTGCGACATCGCACTGCCCTGCGCGACCCAGAACGAGCTGAACCTCGACGACGCCCGGGCGCTGCTCGGCAATGGCTGCGTGTGCGTGGCCGAGGGCGCCAACATGCCGACCACGCTGGATGCGGTGGACCTGTTCATCGAGCACGGCACCCTGTTCGCCCCGGGCAAGGCCTCCAACGCCGGTGGCGTGGCGGTCAGCGGGCTGGAAATGTCGCAGAACGCCATGCGCCTGCACTGGAGCGAAGGCGAGGTGGACGAGAAGCTGCACGGCATCATGCAGTCCATTCACAACGCTTGCGTGCGTCACGGCGAGGAGAATGACGGCATCAACTACGTCAAGGGCGCCAATATCGCCGGCTTCGTCAAGGTGGCCGACGCCATGCTGGCCCAAGGCGTGGTCTGACCGGCATACGCGCAGTGGGGCAACCCTGCTGCGCCGCCAACCCCAGCCATCTTGCCGACGACTGGTCGGCAAGATGCGCTCATTGTCACGACTGGTACACACAAGGTGCCGACAATGCCCTCCCGTCGCGGCGCAGGATGGCGCCACGCGTGTTGGCAACACCACAGGAACAACGAGAGTCGTGTCATGAAACAGATCCCGGGAATGCTCGAAGGCGCCATGGCCGTTCGCTTCTACCAGAGCGTGCAGGGGCCTTTCCCCATCGAAGTCGGTGCCGCGGTGCCAGGCAGGAGCATGTCCGCCATCGTCAAACCGACGGTCAGCCCCATCAGCCTGGATGCGGTCTGCGAGGAAGACCTTGGCCTGTCGCTGCTCGAAGCCGAGGCCACCGGCCTGGCTGCCGAGAAGGTCTGCGACCAGCTCAACGCCTTCTACGCCGGGCGCCGGGTCAATTGCAGCTGTGCGGCGGAAGTCGAGGCGGTCATCGGGCTGTTCCAGGCCGCTGGTATGGAGCTGGAGTTCTCGCTGTCGACCCTCGACGCCGCCGCGCTGTACCTGCCCGATGCGCTGCCGCTCGACCAGTACCCGGAAAGCGTCGCTCGCGATCTGTTCGTGTTGGCCAGGCCGTTCGAAATGTGGCGTTTGCGCTGAGCCGCCGAGAGCGCTGCTTTTTCCTTCCTGGATACCGCTACGCCTGCTCTGGATTCGGTGCAGGCGTTTATTTTTCATGCGCTGGCTTCTCTCGTTGGATTTTTGCGCCTTAGAATCATTCTCTACTAGGCGTTCGCGAGAGTCCGTTCATGATGTTGACCATCCCCGATGTGCTGGCGCCCGAGCAGCTGCGCCAGTGCCGTGTCGCGCTGGAGCAGGGCGCCTGGCAGGATGGTCGCGGCACGGCCGGGCATGTCGCCCAGCGCGCCAAGGACAATCAGCAACTGGCCCAGGATGATCCGCTGGCGGTACAGATCGGCGACTTCATCGTCGATTGCCTGGGCGCCAACCCGCGCTTCGTCGCCGCTGCGCTGCCGCTCAAGGTGTTGCCACCGCGTTTCAACCGCTACGCCGGCGGCGGCACCTATGGCAACCATGTGGACAACGCCATCTTCAGCGTGCCCGGCACGCCGCACCGGGTGCGCAGCGACCTGTCGGCCACCCTGTTCTTCAGCGAGCCGGATGAGTACGACGGCGGCGAACTGGTGATCGAGGACACCTACGGCAGCCACAGCGTCAAGCTGCCGGCCGGGCACCTGGTGCTGTATCCCGGCAACAGCCTGCACCGGGTGATGCCGGTGACCCGTGGCGTACGCTTCGCCTCGTTCTTCTGGATCCAGAGCCTGGTGCGCGAGGATGGCCAGCGCAGCATGCTGTTCGAGCTGGATCAGGCCATCCAGGGCATCAGCCAGCAGTTGCCGGAAAGCCCCGAGGTGGTTCGCCTGACCGGCGTGTACCACAACCTGCTGCGGCACTGGGCGAACACCTGAGCATGGAAAAGCTGCAGCAGATTCCCCCGAGCATCGCCTCGGTCAGCGATTACCAACCCTACGCCCAGGCGCGCATGAGCGAGCAGGCCTGGGCCTACGTCAATGGTGGCGTGGCCGATGAGCTGACCCTGCAGGCCAATCTGGAGGCGTTCCAGTGCCTGCGTTTGCGCAGCCGGATATTGCGCGACCTGAGCGGTGGGCACACGCGCCGGGAATTGTTCGGGGTGACCCACGATTTTCCGATTCTGCTGGCGCCGGTGGCCTTTCAGAAGCTCGCCCACCCGGACGGCGAACTGGCCACGGTGATGGCCGCCTCCGCACTGCAGGCCGGGATGATCGTCAGCACCCAGGCCAGCACGAGCCTCGAGGACATCGCCGCTGCGGCCAGCAACCCGCTGTGGTTCCAGTTGTACGTCCAGCCCGATCGTGCCTTCACCGAAGCCCTGGTACGGCGTGCCGAGGCGGCCGGCTATCGGGCGTTGGTATTGACCGTGGATGCGCCGGTCAATGGTGTGCGCAACCGCGAGCAACGTGCCGGCTTCGTGCTGCCGGCCGACGTGCAGGCGGTCAATCTGCAGGGCATGCGCGCGCCCGCCGCGCAGCCGGCGGCAAGCAATGGCGCTTTGCTGCTGGGCGGTAGCCTGCTCGCCGCAGCGCCGACCTGGGCGGACATCCGCTGGCTGCGCTCGATCACTCGCTTGCCGTTGTTGCTCAAGGGCGTGACCGAAGTGGAGGACGCCCGCGAAGCGTTGGAGCAGGGCGCGGACGGCCTGATCGTGTCCAATCACGGTGGCCGCACGCTCGACGGCATGGCGGCCAGCCTCGACTGCCTGGAACCGATTGCCGATGCGCTGCAGGGGCGCCTGCCGCTGTTGTTCGACGGTGGCATTCGTCGCGGTACCGACGTTCTCAAGGCCCTCGCCCTTGGCGCTGACGCGGTGCTGATCGGCAGGCCCTACATCCATGGGCTGGCGGCGGCCGGCGCGGCGGGGGTGGCGCATGTCATTCAACTGCTGCGCGCCGAGCTGGAAGTGGCGATGGCCCTGACCGGGTGTCGCGACCTGGCGGCCATCGACAAGCGCGTGCTGGCCCGCTGATCGCGAGGCATTTCATTCGGTAAGGGTCGTGCTAGAGCTGTCCGGCCGAAGCACGCTGCTTTACATACAGATCCGAATGATTATTGTTGTTGCATGATAATAATTATCAATTATTCTTCCCGGCTTTCTGGGGAGACACATCATGCAACACACAAGAAAAACGCTGACCCGCCGTCCACAACCTTGCCTGCTCGCTTCTGCCATCGGCTTCGCCCTGGCCTCCTGTGCCTGCAGCGCCCTGGCTGCCGAAACCGTTACCAAGGCCGGCTCGCTGGAGCTGGGCGACGTCCGGATCCAGGCCCAGGAAGCGGAAAGCTCCAAGGTCGAGCAATCCGCCTCCGCGAAGATCACCACGCCGCTGCTGGATACCCCGCAGACCATCACCGTGGTGCCGAAGAAAGTCATCGAGGAACAGCAGGCCCTGAGCCTGCGCCAGGTGCTGTCCAACGTATCGGGTATCACCTTCAACGCCGGCGAGGGCGGCGGTGGTTCGGGCGACAGCATCAACATCCGCGGCTTCAGTGCCAATGCCAACATGCAGATCGACGGCCTGCGTGACAGCGCACAGACCAGTCGTACCGACACGTTCAACATCGATCAGGTCGAGGTCATCAAAGGGCCGAACTCGGTATTCGGTGGCGCCGGCACCACTGGCGGCAGCATCAACGTGATCAGCAAGCAGCCGCAGGAGCGCGCCTTCACCCGTATCGGCGGCAGCGTCGGTACCGACAACTACTACCGCATGACCCTGGACACCAACCAGCCGCTCGACGGCGTGGGTACCGACAGCGCCGTGCGCCTGAACCTGATGGGCCACCAGAACGACGTCGCCGGTCGCGACGAGATCGATCGCGAGCGCTGGGGGATCGCTCCGTCGCTGCGCCTGGGCTTCAGCGAGGCGACCCGGCTGACTCTCAGCCTGCACCACCAGCAAGACGACAACCTGCCCGATTACGGCGTGCCGGCCCTGGATGGCAAGCGCCTGGCCGGTGTTGATCGCGACGCCTACTTCGGCTGGAAGAACCTCGACAAGGAAGAGATCGAGCAAAGCTCATTCACCGCCAACTTCGAGCACGATTTCAGCGACAGCCTGAGCATCCAGAACCTGACCCGCTACAGCCTGGTCAACCGCGACACCACGGTTTCCGCCTCCCACGTCAACACCACCGGCGTGCCGGCAGGCAGCTATCGCCCGGCGGGCCCGCAGGGCTACGGCCGTGACGCCGAGACCGAGATGTGGATCAACCAGACCAACCTCAAGGCCGCCTTCGACACCTTCGGGCTGGCTCATAACCTGGTGGTCGGCGCGGAGATCTCCCGCGAGACACTCGACCTGCGCACCTACAGTTACAACCTCACAGGCCTACCTGCCAACTCGATTCCTTACCCCATCTTCGACCTGAGCAACCCGCCCGGTCACTGGGCTGGCGCCACCAACAAGGCGAACAGCGGCTATACCGAGACCAAGCTGGTCGACAAGGCCATCTACCTGTTCGACACCATCGCGCTCAACGAGCAGTGGGACATCAACGGCGGCGTGCGGGTGGACTGGATGGACGGCCAGGCGCGGGCGTTCGACGCCAATCACCAGCCGACCACGCGCTTCGATTCCAATGATCGCAAGGCCAGCAGCCGGCTTGGCCTGGTCTACAAACCGGTGGAAAACGGCCGCTTCTACGTCGCCTGGGGCAACTCCTTTAACCCGTCGGCCGAAAACCTGGCCTCGTCGGGCGGTGGCCTGACCATCGCCACTGCCAACCTCGATCCCGAGAAGAACGAAACCTGGGAACTGGGCACCAAGTGGGAGCTGTTCGAGCGCCGCGTGGAGCTGGACGCCGCGGTGTTCCGCGTGGAGAAGAGCAACGCCCGGGAAACCATGTCCGACGGCTCGACGCAGCTGGCCGGCAAGCAGCGTGTCGACGGCTTCGAGCTGGGCCTGACCGGCCACGTGACCGAGCAGTGGGACGTGTTCGCCAACTACACCTTCCTCGACAGCGAAACCCTGAAGGCAGCCGACACACCGGCCGGTGCCGACCGTGAGGGCCAGGCGCTGGGCAACACGCCGCCGCGCTCCTTCAACCTGTGGACCACCTACGAGCTGCCGGCGGGCTGGAGCATCGGCTACGGCGCGCGCTACGTCAGCGAGCGCAACGTGACGTCCAGCACCCGCGCCAAGCTGGATGACTACTGGCTGCACAACGCCATGGTCGGCTACAAGGTCAACGAGAACCTCGACCTGCAGCTCAACGTGAACAACCTGTTCGATGAGGATTACGTCGAGCGTGTGCGTCAGCAGGCCGGTGCCGCGGCTCGCTCGTCGGCCATCGAGTATGGCGATGGTCGTTCGGCGCTGCTGTCGGCGACCTACAGCTTCTGATCGGCGCCACCGAGCCCCGTCGACGCCTGGCGTCGACGGGGCTTTTGCCTGTGTGGCGGTCGGCTGGTTGTAAAAAGCGAGTAAATATCGAGCATTTCGAATGCTTCTCATCTAGGGTCTGTTGCCGTTTCAACGCGAGCCGCGTTGCCGCGAGAAACCTTGCCAGGCTAGGCGGAGGACGCAGGGAATGGTTTTTCCCTTGCCAAGTCCTCCAACGACGCATGGCGAGGTTTCCCGCGCAACCCGAAGGGCCGTGCGCGTTTTGCCGCGATGCGGCGTTTCTCGCCGGCTCATTTAGCCCGCTAAACTCCGCGGCTCTTGCCATGTCTCGCGGCAAAACGGGCTCAGGCGCGGTCGTGCGTGAAACGGCAACAGACCCTATGATCGCGCGGCTTTCAGTCGTGTCCATCTGCTGAGTGTTAATCGTGTTCAAGAAAGTCTTGTTCCAACTGCACTGGTTTTTCGGCATCACCGC
Source organism: uncultured Pseudomonas sp. (assembly GCA_966186235.1). Classification (GTDB taxonomy): domain Bacteria; phylum Pseudomonadota; class Gammaproteobacteria; order Pseudomonadales; family Pseudomonadaceae; genus Aquipseudomonas. The sequence goes on along the minus strand of CBIFVM010000003.1, from coordinate 229,289 downwards.
CGGGCTGGTGTTGGCCCTGATGGGCGTGACCGGCGCGCTGTACAGCTTTCAGGAAGAGATCCTGCTGGCGATCAACCCCGAGATGGCGGTGACCGCTCAGGCGGGTGAAGTGCTGCCACCGGGCGAAATGGTCGAGCGCTTGCAGGTTCAGGGGCTCAGCGTATCCGGGCTCTATGTGGACACCGAGGGCGGTCAGCCGACGCGGGTGTTCCTGACGCCGCCGCCTGGTGAGCGGCGCGGCGGGATACGCTTCGTCGACCCGTATACAGCCGAGATATTCGAGGCCCCTCGCGGCTTACAGTTCTTCGGGCTGATGCTGCAGCTGCATCGCTTTCTCGCCATGGGCCAGAGCGGTCGGCAGATCACCGGTGCCTGCACCATCGCTCTGGTGTTCTTCTGCCTGTCCGGGCTTTACCTGCGCTGGCCGCGCAAGGTGTGGAGCTGGCGTGCCTGGCTGACGTTCGACTGGGCCAAGAAGGGTCGCGCCTTCAATTGGGACTTGCATGCGGTAGTCGGCACCTGGTGCCTGCCGCTGTACCTGTGTGCGGCACTGACCGGCCTGTATTGGTCCTACGACTGGTACCGCAGCGGTCTGGAAGGCCTGCTCAGCGACAAACCACGAGTTGCCGGCGAGGAGCGCGGTCGCCGCGGGCCACCACCCGAAGGGCAACCGATGCCGCCGGTGAACTATGCCAACCTCTGGCAGGGCATTCAGCGCACGGCCGGTGACCGTCTTGGCGTCTATAGCCTGCAGTTGCCCAACGCAGCCGGCCAGTCGGCGCGGGTGTTCTTCATGCTGCGCGACGCCGAGCACACCCGCGCCTTCGACCAGATGCAACTCGATCCACTGACCGGCGAGGCGAAACAGGTCGAGCGCTACGGCGACAAATCCTTCAAGGCGCGCTTGCTGGCCAGCGTCTACGCCCTGCACACCGGCGAATATTTCGGCATGACCGGGCGCATCCTGATGATGGTCGCCAGCCTGCTGATGCCACTGTTCTTCGTCACCGGCCTGCTGTTGTACCTGGACCGTCGCCGCAAGAAGCGCGCAGCGCTGGCTGCTCGGCAGGCACTTGTAGGGGGCGAGGGCGGGGAGCCCTGGCTGGTGGGCTTTGCCAGCCAGAGCGGTTTTGCCGAACAATTGGCCTGGCAAACCGCCGGGCAGTTGCAGGCCGCCGGCATGGCGGTGGAGGTGCAGCCGCTGGCGCGCATCGACACCGCCAGGCTCAGCGCCACACCCCGCGCCTTGCTGGTGCTCAGCACCTTTGGCGACGGCGAGGCGCCGGACAGCGCGCGCGGCGCCGAGCGTCAGTGGCTGGCGGCAACGCTGGATCTGCCTGGCCTGCGCTACGCGGTGCTGGCCCTGGGGGATCGCCAGTACGCGCAGTTCTGCGGCTTCGCCCGGCGCCTCGACGACTGGCTGGCCAGCCGCGGTGCGCAGCGCCTGGGCGAGCGTATCGAGGTGGATGGTGACGATCAGCAGGCGCTGCAGCATTGGCAGCAGCAACTGGCCGAGCTGACCGGCGTACAGCCCCTGGCCGTGCAGCAGGTGGCGTTCGACGGCTGGGGGCTGCGCGCGCGCATCTGCCTCAACCCGGGCAGCCAGGGGCAGGGCACCTGGCTGATCGGTCTGCAGCCGCCGCCCGATGCCCAGTGGCAGGCGGGCGACATTCTGGAAATCCTCCCAAGCAACGGCGATGCACAGGTACGGCGCTGGCTGCAGGCCCACGGTTTGCAGGCGCTGGCGTCCGTCGTCATCGAACCGCTGGGCCACACGCTGGCTGAGGCATTGGCTGCTCGCCAACTGCCATACAGCGCCAGCCACCTGGTCGGCCTGCACGCCCAGGCGCTGCTCGAGGCGTTGGTACCGCTGCCCAGTCGTGAGTATTCGATCGCCTCGTTGCCCGAGGATGGCGTGCTGGAGCTGATCGTGCGTCAGCAGCATCTGGCCAATGGCGAGCTGGGGGCCGGTTCCGGCTGGCTGACCGAGCACCTGCCGATGGGCGCGCAGTTGCTGGCGCGGGTACGCCGTAACAGTGGTTTCCATGCTCCTGAAGATGATCGCCCGCTGATCCTGATCGGCAATGGCACCGGGCTCGCAGGCTTGCGCAGCCTGCTCAAGGCACGCATCACCGCCGGGCACGCACGCAACTGGCTGCTGTTCGGCGAGCGCAATGCCGAGCATGACTTCTACTGCCGTGACGAGTTGCAGGCCTGGCTCGAAGGCGGCCGGTTGCAGCGACTCGATTTGGCCTTTTCACGCGACCAGGCGCAGCGGCTCTATGTGCAGGATCGCCTGCGCGAGGCGGCGGATGAACTGCGGGCGTGGATTGCAGAGGGTGCTGCGGTTTATGTGTGCGGCAGCTTGCAGGGTATGGCGGCGGGTGTGGATCAGGTACTGCGAGACGTGCTGGGTGAGACTGTTGTCGAAGGGCTGGTGGAGCAGGGGCGATATCGTCGTGATGTGTACTGAGAACCGTGCTCGCGTTCTTTCTGGGCAGGCGTACGGGCGACTTCGAGGCGGAAGCAACCGTCACTGATCCATTGTGGGAGCGAGCCATGTCCGCGAAAAGTCACGGGCATGGACTAGGCGTCCCCACCCGTTCCCACATGATAGGGGAGCGGCCGCTCCTGCCACGGTGTAGTCATGGATAAAGCCCGGCAGGACGATCGTGAACAGGCTCTTGTTCCGCCAGGCGCAGCAGGTCGCTGCGCCTGGCGGGTGGTCAGAGGAACTGCTCGGCGTGGTGGCAGGCCACTTCCCGGCCATCGAGCGGGCGCAGCAGCGGCAGTTCGGTCTGGCAGCGCTCGGTGGCGTATGGGCAGCGCTTGTGGAACGGGCAGCCCGGTGGCGGGTTGAGCGGGTTGGGCAGCTCGCCGACGATCTTGATCTTCGGTTTGCTCGGGTCCGGATGGATGGTCGGCGTGGCCGACAGCAGCGCCTTGGTGTACGGGTGCAGCGGGCGCTCGTAGAGCTTTTCGCTGGGGCCGATTTCCGCCGGGCGGCCGAGGTACATCACCAGCACGTCGTCGGCGACGTGGCGCACCACCGAGAGGTTGTGGGAGATGAACACGTAGCCGGTCTTGAACTCTTCCTGCAGGTCCATGAACAGGTTGAGCACCTGGGCCTGGATCGACACGTCCAGCGCCGAAGTCGGCTCGTCGGCCACCAGCACCTTGGGGGTGAGCATCATGGCGCGGGCCAGGGCGATGCGCTGGCGCTGACCGCCGGAGAACATGTGCGGGTAGCGCTGGTAGTGCTCGGGGCGCAGGCCGACCTGATTCATCATCGCCTGGACCTTTTCGCGGCGTTCGACGCGCGACAGGCTGGTGTTGATCAACAGCGGTTCAGCCAGCTGGTCACCGATCTTCTGCCGCGGGTTGAGCGAGGCGTAGGGGTTCTGAAACACCATCTGCACGTCGCGGCGCAGTTGCTTGCGAGTCTGGGCGCTGGCGCCATTGACTTCCTGCCCGGCGATCTGAAGCGAGCCCGAGGTGGGCTCCTCGATCAGGGTCAGGGCGCGGGCCAGGGTGGATTTGCCGCAGCCGGACTCACCGACCACGGCCAGGGTCTTGCCGGCCTGCAATTCGAAGGACACACCATTGAGCGCCTGCACCGTGGCGCTGGGCTTGAACAGGCCCTGGGACACGGAATAGTGGCGCGTCAGTTGGCGTGCGTTCAGGACAGTCGTCATCACGCCACCTCGGCATTCAGATTGAGCGGGAAATAGCAGCGCACCGCGCCGCGCTCGTGGGGTTCCAGGGCTGGGCGCTGCTCGCGGCACTTGGGCTGCACATAGGGGCAGCGTGGCGACAGCAGGCAGCCTTTGGGCCGGTCGTAACGGCCGGGCACGATGCCGGGCAGGGTCGACAGGCGCGTGGCGCCCAGGCTGTGCTCGGGAATCGCCTTGATCAGCGCTTCGGTGTACGGGTGGGTCGGTGCGTCGAACAGCGCTGGCACCTGGCCCAGCTCCACCGCCTGGCCTGCGTACATCACGCAGACCCGGTTGGCGGTTTCGGCGACCACGGCCAGGTCATGGGTGATCAGCACCAGGCCCATATTCTGTTCGCGCTGCAGGTCGAGCAGCAGCTCCATGATCTGCGCCTGGATGGTCACGTCCAGGGCGGTGGTCGGCTCGTCGGCGATCAGCAGCTTGGGCTCGGCGGCAATCGCCATGGCGATGGCTACGCGCTGGCTCATGCCTCCGGAGAGCTGGTGCGGGAAGGCGTCGAGGCGGCTGGCCGCACCGGGAATCTCCACGCGTTCGAGCAGTTGCAGGGCACGCTGGCGCGCGGCCTTGCCCTTGAGACCGAGGTGCTGGCGCAGCACTTCCTCGATCTGGAAACCGACGGTGAAGCTGGGGTTCAGGGCGGTCATCGGATCCTGGAAGATCATCGACAGATCCTTGCCGACGATATGCCGACGCTGGCGACCCTTGAGGGTCAGCATGTCGGTGCCGTCGAACGTCAGGCGGTCGGCCCGCACGATGCCGGGGGCATCGATCAGGCCCATCAGCGCCATCATGGTCACCGATTTGCCGGAGCCGGACTCGCCGACGATGGCCAGCACTTCGCCCTTGTCGACTTTCAGGTCGAGGCCATCGACCACCGGCACGGCGTTGGCGTCGCCGAAGCGCACGCTCAGGTTGTCTATTTCCAGCAGGCTCATCGGGCGGCCTCCATCGAATGGCAGGCCGTAATGCGATAGATGTTCATGGCGGCCTCCTCAGATCGCGTTCTTGAGTTTCGGGTCCAGCGCATCGCGCAGGCCGTCGCCCATCAGGTTGATCGCCAGCACGCTGAGCAGGATGGCGAGGCCGGGCAGGGTCACCACCCACCAGGCGCGTTCGATGTAGTCGCGCGCCGAGGCGAGCATGGTGCCCCACTCCGGCGTTGGCGGTTGTACGCCGAGGCCGAGGAAACCCAGGGCGGCGGCATCGAGAATCGCCGAGGAGAAGCTCAGGGTCGCCTGCACGATCAGCGGCGCCATGCAGTTGGGCAGCACGGTGATGAACATCAGCCGCGGCAGGCTGGCGCCGGCCAGGCGGGCGGCGGTGACGTAGTCGCGGTTCAGCTCGCCCATCACCGCGGCGCGGGTCAGGCGCACGTAGGAGGGCAGCGAGACGATGGCGATGGCGATCACGGTGTTGATCAGGCCTGGGCCGAGGATGGCGACGATGGCCACCGCCAGCAGCAGCGAGGGCAGGGCCAGCATGATGTCCATCAGGCGCATGATCGAGGGGCCCATCAGGCGCGGGAAGAAGCCCGCCACCAGGCCCAACAGCAGGCCGGGAATCAGCGAGATGACCACCGAGGCCAGGCCGATCAGCAGCGACAGGCGCGCGCCGTGGATCAGGCGCGAAAGCAGGTCGCGGCCAACTTCGTCGGTGCCGAGAATGAACTGCCACTGGCCGCCTTCGAGCCATACCGGCGGGGTCAGCAGGGCGTCACGGAACTGCTCGCTGGGCGAGTAGGGCGCGATCCACGGCGCGAACAGCGCGCAGAATACGATCAGCAGCATGAAGCCTAGGCCGGCGACGGCGCCTTTGTTGTGGCTGAACGCGCGCCAGAATTCCTTCAGCGGCGAGGGGTAGACCAGGCTTTGGTCGATGGGCGTGGTAGTGGTCGAGGTCATGCTCGCACCTCTTGGATATCGGGTTTTGGCGTAGCCCGGGTCGAGCGCAGCGACACCCGGGAGGGAGCGACCTGGGTATCGCGATGCTCAACCCAGGCTACGGAAGTAGGTTGTAGGGTGGACGACGCTTTATCCGTCCACCGTGGCGCGGTCATGGTGGATGAACAAAGCGTCATCCACCCTACGGGTTGCCAGCAGGACTGGTTCAGGGACATTGCAGGCTCCTTTATCAGCGCTGATGGCGAATACGTGGGTTGACCAGTCCATACAGGATGTCCACCACGAAGTTGACCAGGATCACCAGGCAGGCGATCAGCAGGATGCCGTTCTGCACCACCGGGTAGTCGCGGGCGCCGATCGACTCGATCAGCCATTTACCGATGCCCGGCCAGGAGAAGATGGTTTCGGTCAGTACCGCTCCGGCGAGCAGCGTGCCGACCTGCAGGCCGAACACGGTGAGCACCGGAATCAGCGCGTTGCGCAGGCCGTGCACGAACACCACGCGGGCCGGCGACAGGCCCTTGGCGCGAGCGGTGCGCACGTAGTCTTCGCGCAGCACTTCGAGCATCGCCGAGCGGGTCATGCGGGCGATCACCGCCAACGGGATGGTGCCGAGCACGATGGCCGGCAGAATCAGGTGTCGCAGGGCGTTACCGAACGCGCCTTCCTCATCGGACAGCAGGGTGTCGATCAGCATGAAGCCGGTCACCGGCTGGATGTCGTAGAGCAGGTCGATGCGCCCGGACACCGGCGTCCAGCCCAGCCACACCGAGAAGAACATGATCAGCAGCAGGCCCCACCAGAAGATCGGCATCGAATAGCCGGCCAGGGAAATGCCCATCACCCCATGATCGAACAGCGAGCCCCGTTTGAGCGCGGCGATCACCCCGGCAATCAGCCCCAGCGTGCCGGAAAACAGCAGCGCGGCCAGGGTCAGCTCCAGGGTGGCAGGGAACAGGGTGGTGAACTCGCTCCACACCGGGGTGCGGGTGCGAAGCGATTCACCCAGATCGCCCTGGGCCAGCTGGCCGATGTAATCGAAGTACTGGGCGTACAGGGGCTTGTTCAGGCCCAGGCGCTCCATGGCTTCGGCGTGCATCTGCGGGTCGACGCGCCGCTCGCCCATCATCACTTCCACGGGGTCGCCGGGGATCATGCGGATGAGCGCGAAGGTCAGCAGCGTAACCCCAAAGAACGTGGGGATCAGCAGGCCCAGGCGCCGGGCAATAAAACTCAACATCGTGGGAGGTACCTCATTGGCCGGTCAGGCAGCCCGCCGGCGTGTGTACCGCCGGCGGTGTGTTTTTATCTACTTCACCTGGGTGGTGGCGAAGTTGTTATTGGTCAGTGGGCTGATGTGATAGCCCTCGACGTTCTTGCGCATGGCGGTGAACAGTTTCGGGTGGGCCACGTTGATCCAGGGTTGATCCTCGGCGTAGATCGCCAGAGCCTGGCGGTAGAGGCCGGCACGTTGATCGTTGTCGGTCACGCCGCGGGCCTGGGTGATCAGGTCCTGGAACTTAGGGTTGCACCAGCGCGCATAGTTCTCGCCGTTTTTCGCCGCATCGCAGCTGAGCAGCGGGGTCAGGAAATTGTCCGGGTCACCGTTGTCGCCGGCCCAGCCGGAGGAGACCAGATCGCCTTCGCCCTTCTTGGCGCGGCGCAGCATCTCGCCCCATTCCATCACGCGGATATCGACCTTCAGGCCGATCTCGGCGAGGTCGGCCTGGAGCATTTCCGCCGACAGGCGCGGGTTGGGGTTGGTCTGGCCGCCGCCGCTGCGGGTGAACAGGGTGATCACGGTGCCGTCTGGTACGCCGGCTTCCTTGAGCAGGGCGCGGGCCTTGTCGAGGTCGCGGGGCGGGTTGCGGTTGTCGTCGTTATAGCCGATCAGCACCGGCGGGTACGGATTGACCGCCACCAGCGCGTTGCCCTTGCCGAACAGCTGCTCGACATGGCGCTGGCGGTCGAAAGCGAGGTTGATCGCCCGACGCACGCGCACGTCGCTCAGGTATTTGTGCTCGGTGTTCATGGCGATATAGCCGGTGACGATGGCCTCGATCTCGTCGACCTTGAGGTTGGCATCGGCCTTGATCGACGGCACGTCATCAGGCTTGGGGTACAGCGCCACCTGGCACTCGTTGGCGCGCAGCTTCTGCAGACGCGTGTTGTTGTCGATGACGATGGCGAAGATCAGCGGGTCGGCCGGCGGCTTGCCGCGGAAGTAGTCTGGGTTGGCCTTAAAGCGAACCTGGGCGTCCTTGTTGTAGCGCTGGAAGATGAACGGCCCGGTGCCGATCGGCTTGCTGTTGAGCTCGCCGGTCTTGCCGGCCGCGAGCAACTGGTCGCCGTACTCGGCGGAGTAGATCGAGGTAAAGGGCATGGCCATGTCACGCAGGAACGGCGCTTCGGGGCGGTTCAGGGTGATGACCACGGTGTGGTCGTCGGTCTTGGTCACCGACTTGAGCAGGTCGCGGAACGCCATGCTCTCGAAATAGGGATAGCCCACGCTGGCCTTGGCGTGCCACGGGTGCTTGGGGTCGAGCTGGCGATTGAGGCTCCACAGCACGTCGTCGGCGTTGAATTCGCGGCTCGGCGTGAAGTAATCGGTGGTGTGGAATTTCACGCCTTTACGCAGGTGAAAGGTGTAGGTCAGGCCGTCGCCGCTGATCTCCCAGCTTTCGGCCAGCGCCGGCTGAATGTCCGTGGTGCCGGGCTTGAAGTCGACCAGGCGGTTGAACACTGTCTCGGCCGAGGCATCGGCGGTCACGGCAGTGGTGTACTGCACGATGTCGAAACCCTCGGGGCTCGCTTCGGTACACACCACCAGTGGCTTGGCTGCGAGGTTGCCGGCGGCGCCGAGAACCAGGGCGGCCAGCGCTGCACGTAGCGGTAGTGTCTTCATCGGATGTTCCCCGCGGTTGAGGTCAGCATAGACGTACGGCCTGCAAGGGGCAGGCCGTGAGCCGGTTTTCAGAAGGATGCGTGCATCATCGGCTGAGTCAGTGGTCAAGCCCGAGGCCTGAGCGCTCGTCGCGCGGGTCACTCGGGCTTGTCAGTTGGCTGACCGGCTCGCGGTTGTCCGCGAGCCGGTCGTTACGCCATCAGTCGTTGCTGACACCGACGAAGCTGTTTCGCCCGAACGGGCTGATATGGAAGCCCTTCACGCTGGTGCGCATCGGCTGGTACACGGTGGAGTGGGCGATCGGGGTGATCGGCACTTCACGCTTGAGCACCACCTGAGCCTGCTTGTACAGCTCGCTGCGCTCGTTCTGGTCGGTCACGCGCTTGGCGGCCACTACCAGCTTGTCGTACTCGGCGTTGCACCACTTGGAGAAGTTGTTGCCGTCTACCGAGGCGCAGCCGTACAGGGTGCCGAGCCAGTTGTCGGGGTCACCATTGTCGCCGGTCCAGCCGATCAGCATGGCGTCGTGCTCGCCGGCATGGGCGCGCTTGATGTACTCGCCCCACTCGTAGCTGACGATGCGTGCCTTGACACCGACCTTGGCCCAGTCGGCCTGCAGCATCTCGGCCATCAGGCGCGCGTTGGGGTTGTACGGGCGCTGCACGGGCATAGCCCACAGGGTGATTTCGGTGCCTTCCTTCACGCCGGCGGCCTTGAGCAGTTCCTTGGCCTTTTCCGGATTGTAGGGCGCGTCCTTGATCGACTCATCGTAGGACCACTGGGTCGGCGGCATGCCGTTGACGGCCAGCTGGCCGGCGCCCTGGTACACGGCGTCGATGATGGCTTTCTTGTTCACGGCCATGTCCAGCGCCTGGCGCACTTCGAGCTTGTCGAACGGCGCGCGGGTCACGTTGTAGGCGATGTAGCCCAGGTTGTAGCCCGGGGCGGTCGGCACATTGAGGTTCTTGTCCGCCTGCAGGCCCTTGAGGTCGGCCGGGCGCGGGTTCAGGGTGATCTGGCATTCGCCGGCGCGCAGCTTCTGGGCACGCACCGAAGCGTCGGTGTTGATCGAGAAGATCAGGTTGTCGATCTTCACATCATCCGGGTTCCAGTATTCCTTGTTGCCCTTGTAGCGAATCGCCGCGTCCTTCTGGTAACGGCTGAACACGAACGGGCCGGTGCCGATCGGCTTCTGGTTGATTTCCGAAGCCTTGCCGGCCTTGAGCAGCTGGTCGGCGTACTCGGCAGAATGTATGCCGGCGAAGTTCATGGCCAGGTTCTGCACGAACGCGGCATCCACTTCCTTGAGGGTGAAGACCACGGTGTGATCATCTTTCTTCTCGACCTTGGCGATGTTCTTGTCCAGGCCCATATCGGTGAAGTACGGGAACTCGCTGGGGTACGCCTTACGGAACGGGTAGTTGCGGTCGAGCATGCGGTTGAAGGTGAACAGCACGTCGTCGGCGTTGAATTCGCGGCTCGGCTTGAAGTAGTCGGTGGTGTGGAACTTGACCCCTTCGCGCAGGTGGAAGGTATAGGTCAGGCCGTCTTCGCTGATGTCCCAGGAAGTCGCCAGGCCGGGCTGGGCCTTGGTGCCGCCGCGCTCGAATTCGGCCAGGCGGTTGAAGATGGTTTCCGAGGCCGCATCGAAGTCGGTGCCGGTGGTGTACTGGCCAGGGTCGAAACCGCCCGGGCTGCCTTCGGAGCAATACACCAGATTGCTGGCCTGGGCGAGCGAAACACTGGAGAGCAGACCTGCAGTGAGCAGAGCCTTGCACAGGAGAGACATGCGCATGCGAACCTCTTTTTTCTTTTTGTTCGCGCTTGGGTTCAGCGCGAGCTCGGAATGCGGTGAAAGCGGATAGCTCACTCACCGGGTCGGGCTCGAAATTAAGTCATGCTGAAATTTCGGTCAACAAAAATTAAGCGGCACTAACATTGCGCATATTTGCCCTGAATTGGAGCAAAAAATCAGCCGTTGGCAGGGTGATCGCCAAACAATGCCATGGTGGTCATGGTCAGCACCTCGGCCGGCTCGTCGGCGGCATTGATCAGGCGGTGCAGCTTGCCGGCATCGAAATGCACCGAGTCGCCAGGGCCGAGCGGGTAGTCACGGCCTTCGATGGTATAGACGATCTGCCCGGCCAGCACGTAGGAGAACTCCACGCCTTCGTGAGCGATCAGCTCCGATTCGTAGCCTACCGGGATATTCATCTTCACGGCATTGATCGAGTTGCCGGGAAACGAGCTGGACAGCCGCTCGTAGGCCAGCAACTGACCGCCGACCGTATAGCGTACGCGCTCGTTGACGTGAGAGTCCGGCTGGGCCTGCTCGGGTTGGTCGAACAGCGCGTTGAGTGGCACGTTCAGGGATTTGGCGATGCTCGCCAGGGACGAGATCGACACGCCGGTGAGGTTGCGCTCGGCCTGGGACAGGAAGCTGGCAGTCAGGCCGGCGTCCGCCGCCACCTGATTGAGAGTCTTGCCGGCGGCCCGCCGGTAGCGGCGCAGGCGTTCGCCGATGCGATCTGCGGTCATGGGTAAGGTTCGCTGTTCGAATGGGCGGAGTATACCGATGGCGAGTAGGGACTTCAGCCGGAAGATGACGACGTTTTTTAAGTGCCACTGAAAAATGCTTTGACCGTAATTTAAGTTGCACTTAAATTTTGCCGCAGTAGGGCACCTCTAAAAACGTTGGCGAGGCAGTCAGCGCAAGGCAAAAACAGGCGAAAAAGCGGAGTTTACGTGTTGTAAATGAGCATTTTGAGCCTGTTTTTAACGCCGCGCTGACAACGCAGATAGCTTTTAGAGGTGCCCGTAGTGACCCGGCAGCGATATCCGCTGCCGTCGCCAGACGAGGATGTGCAGATGACACTGGGAGTGGGCGGTAGCACGCCGGAGCAGGCCTTGGCGCGCCTGCAGAACATGACGGCCGGCACTCAGCCGATCGGCGAAGCGGAGTATCAGGTGCGCATCGAGCGGGCCCAGACGTTGATGCGCGAGCAGGGCATCGACGCGCTGTTCGTCGCCGCGGGCAGCAATCTGCAATACTTCACCGGGGTCAAATGGAACCCCAGCGAGCGCATGGTCGGGGCGATCCTGCCGGCCAGTGGCGCGCTGGAATACCTGGCGCCGACCTTCGAGGAAGGCACGGTGCGCGACTTCCAGGTAGTGCCGGGCACCATCAATACCTGGGAGGAGCACGAGAGCCCCTATGCATTGCTGCTCAGGTGCCTGCGGCGCCTCGGCGTGATGCCCGATGATGGTGCGCCACCTCAGGTAGGTCTTTGTTCTTCCTTGCCTTTTTTCATGTTCGAAGGCATCCGCAAGCTGACCAACGGTTACCGCTTCGTCGACGCCGGGGTGATCACTGCCGCGTGCCGGCAGCGCAAGTCCGCCGCCGAAATCGCCCTGATGCAACGCGCCAAGGACATGACCCTGGAAGTGCACAAGGCCGCCGCCAGCATCCTTCACGAAGGCATCACCACCACCGAAGTCGCCGAGTTCATCCGCCAGGCGCACCGCAAGGTCGGCGCGCCGGGCTCGATCTTCTGCATCGTGCTGTTCGGTCCGGCCAGCGCCTTCCCCCATGGCGTCAAGCATGCGCAGACGCTCAAGGACGGCGACATGGTGCTGATCGACACCGGCTGCCAGGTGCACAGCTACCTGTCGGACATCACCCGCAGCTACGTATTCGGTACCCCGAGCGAGCGCCAGCGCGAGTTCTGGAACAAGGAAAAGGCCGCCCAGCAGGCCGCCTTCGAAGCCGCCGTGCTCGGCGCCCCGTGCGCGAGTGTGGACGCTGCCGCACGGCGCAGCCTGGAAGCCGCCGGCCTGGGCCCTGGCTACAAGCTGCCGGGCTTGTCGCACCGCACCGGCCATGGCATCGGCCTGGATATCCATGAAGGCCCGTACCTTGTCGGTGGCGACGACACGCCGCTGGCCGAGGGCATGTGCTTCAGCAACGAGCCGATGATCTGCGTGCCGGGCGAGTTCGGCATCCGCCTGGAAGATCATTTCTACATGACGTCCGAAGGCGCGCGCTGGTTTACCCAGCCGAGCCACTCGGTGGACGACCCGTTCGGGCTGAATGCCTGAAGCGTCCCTGGAACTGATTTTTTCGGGCGACATGAAAGACACTGCTGCAAGGCAGAAGCGGACTCAGTGATTGCGTAGGAGCGGCTTTAGCCGCGAGCTTTTTATCAAGGCAAACAAAGAGCTCGGGGCTGAAGCCCCTCCTACAAAGCCATGCATTCACCGGCCCTCCCGCCTTTTGCAGGCAACGCGCTGAATCCGCACGATCATGAACAGACTCCTGAAAACGAAAACGCCCGGCCGATTGGCCGGGCGTTTTCATTCATGCAGCTGGTTTACTCGATGCTCACGCCGTAGAAGGAGTTGATGCCGAACGGGCTGATCTTGAAGTCCTTAACCCGGGTGCTCATCGGCTGGTACACCGTGGAGTGGGCGATCGGCGTGTTCTGCACGTCGGCCTTGAGCAGGTGCTGGGCCTGCTTGTAGAGCACGGTGCGTTCTTCGCGGTCGTTGATTGCCTTGGCTTTCTTGAGCAGCGCGTCGAACTCCTTGTTGCACAGGCGGCTGTAGTTGTTGCCGCCAATGGCGTCGCAGCCGTACAGCACGCTCAGCCAGTTGTCGGGGTCACCGTTGTCGCCGGTCCAGCCGATCAGCAGGGCGTCGTGCTCGCCGGCCTTGGCGCGCTTGTTGTACTCGCCCCACTCGTAGCTGACGATGCGCGCCTTGATGCCGATCTTCGCCCAGTCGGCCTGCAGCATCTCGGCCATCAGCTTGGCGTTGGGGTTGTACGGGCGCTGCACGGGCATGGCCCACAGGGTGATCTCGGTGCCTTCCTTCACACCGGCGGCCTTGAGCAGTTCCTTGGCCTTTTCCGGGTTGTAGGGCGTGTCCTTGATGGTGTCGTCATAGGACCACTGGGTCGGCGGCATGCCGTTCACCGCCACCTGGCCGGCGCCCTGATACACGGCATTGATGATCGCCTGCTTGTTGACCGCCATGTCCATGGCCTGGCGCACTTCGAGTTGGTCGAACGGCTTGTGCTCGGTGTTGTAGGCCAGGTAGCCGACGTTGAAGCCGGCCTGCTCGGGCATCTGCAGCTTGGGGTCCTTCTTCAGGGTTTCCAAGTCGGCCGGGCGCGGGAACACGCTGACGTGGCACTCGCCGGCGCGCAGCTTCTGCATGCGCACCGATGGGTCGGTGTTGATGGCGAAGATCAGGTTGTCGATCTTCACGTCATCCGGGTTCCAGTATTCCTTGTTGCCCTTGTAGCGGATCTGCGCGTCCTTCTGGTAACGGCTGAACACGAACGGGCCGGTGCCGATGGGCTTCTGGTTGATGTCCGAAGCCTTGCCGGCCTTGAGCAACTGGGCGGCGTATTCGGCGGAGTGGATCGAGGCGAAGCTCATGGCCATGTTCTGGATGAAGGCCGCGTCGACGGTGTTGAGGGTGAAGCGCACCGTGTGTTCGTCGACCTTCTCGATCTTGGCGATGTTCTTGTCCATGCCCATGTCGGTGAAGTACGGGAACTCGGTGGGGTACGCCTTGCGGAACGGGTCGTCCTTGTTGAGCATGCGGTTGAAGGTGAACAGCACGTCGTCGGCGTTGAATTCGCGGCTCGGCTTGAAGTAGTCGGTGGTGTGGAACTTGACCCCTTCGCGCAGGTGGAAGGTGTAGGTCAGGCCGTCATCGCTGATGTCCCATTTCTCGGCGAGGCCGGGGATCACCGAGGTGCCGCCACGCTCGAATTGCGAGAGGCGGTTGAAGACGGTTTCCGCGCCGGCGTCGAAGTCGGTGCCGGTGGTGTAGAGCCCGGGGTCGAAGCCCGCCGGGCTGCCTTCGGAGCAGTACACCAGGTTGCCGGCGGCCTGTGCGAAGGGGGCGCTGGCAATCAGGCCAGCGACGACAAAAGCCTGGATAAAGGCGTTCTTGTGCATGGTTACCTCATGTCTATTGTGATTTTTCCTGAGGGGTCTGTTGCGCGAAAGCGGGGCGGGTCAGATGGTGACGAACCTGCCTTGAGCCTAGACCTTGTTTGACTCTATGCACGGGCTGTGCCGAAAACGTCAGGCAAACAAAAGGGGGAGGCTGCGACTTGCTCGCAACCTCCCCTGATCACGTCGAGCCGGGTGCTTACAGCTGCACCTCGATCACCCCATCGGCATTCATCGTCACCTGGCTGGTGCCGGCTTCGACTTCTGGTGTGGCGCTGTCGGAAAACGCCGCGGCCTTCATGGCTTCCATGCGCATCGGCGGGCGCACGAAGCCGCCGCTGTTGAGGTTCAGGCTGACCAGCTTGTAGCTCTTGCCGCCCAGGGCTTCGGTAGTCAGCTGGGCACGCTCCTTGAACGCCGCGACGGCGTCCTTGATCAGTGCGTCCTCTTCTTTCTTGCGGGTGGCGTCGGCGATGCTGAAGCTCATGCCGCCCATCTTCAGGGTTTTCAGCATCTCGCCGGTGAGCTTGGAGAGGGCGGCGAAGTCGGCGCTTTCCAGGCGGATCTCGGCGCGCTCGCGCCAGGCGCTGATCTCTTCGCCCTTCTCGCTGTACACCGGGTAGCTGTTGCGGCTGCCCTGGGAAACGGTCACGCCTTTCACGCCGCGGGCCTGGGTCAGGCCGGCATTGAGGGTACGGGTGATCTCGGCGGCCAGCGCCGCGGGGTCCTTCTGCTGGGCTTCGGTGTACAGGGTGACCTGCATCAGGTCGTGGGCCACCTCGTGGCTGACCTGGGTGCTCAGGGAAATCTGGTTGTAGCGCGGCTCATCGGCGTGCGCGGCGATGCTGAGCAGGCCGGCGGTGGTGAAAGCCAGTGCGGTGGCGAGGCGGGACAGTGGCAGCATGGCGATTCCTTATCGATAGCGGGCACGGATGGAGACCGTGTTCATGGGGTTAGACGAGGCGATCTGGGTATTCGGGTTAAGCGAATCGAAAAAAATATTCACCCCACCTCAGACCGCGCCGACCGGCAAGTGATTGCTCTGATTCGGCGCCTGCCGGGCAATCGTCGTACGACTGCGGCGCGTTGCCGCATCAGGCGCTCTGCGGGCTTGGTTATACTCGGCAGGCTCGCGACGAGCCCTTGAGGACATTTGATGCTCGCCCCCGTACAACTGCTTTCGGCCAGCCGCCAGAACCTCTGGCGGCTGACCCTGATTCGCTTTCTGGTACTGGCTGCACAAGCCGGTTCGGTCGGCCTGGCCTACAAATCGGCACTGCTGCCACTGCCCTGGTTGCAATTGAGTGTCACTCTGGGCGTCTCCTTGGTGTTGTGCCTGCTGACCGCGCTGCGCCTGAGGGGGCCCTGGCCGGTCACCGAAGCCGAGTATGCCATTCATCTGGGCTGCGACCTGATCATCCACAGCGTACTGCTGTACTACTCGGGCGGCTCGACCAACCCCTTCGTGTCCTATTACCTGGTGCCGCTGACCATCGCCGCGGCGACCCTGCCGTGGCTGTTCACCATGATTCTCGGCGGCATGGCGCTGGCCTCCTACACGTTGCTGCTGGTCTGGTCGCACCCGCTGCAGTTGCCGGTGGGGCCGCGCGAGAGCCTGCTGGTGTACGGCATGTGGCTGAGCTTCGCCCTGGCGGCAGGGCTGATCACCTTCTTCGTCGCCAAGATGGCCGAGGAGCTGCGCCAGCAGGAAAAGCTGCGTGCCGAGCGCCGCGAGGAAGGCATGCGTGACCAGCAGTTGCTGGCCGTGGCCACCCAGGCTGCCGGTGCCGCCCATGAGCTGGGCACGCCGCTGGCGACCATGAGCGTGCTGATCAAGGAACTGCGCCGCGAGCATCAGAACCCGCTGCTGCAGGAAGACCTGGCGCTGCTGCAGGAGCAGGTCAAGCTGTGCAAGGAGACCCTTCAACACCTGGTGCGCGCCGCCGAAGCGGATCGTCGCCAGGCCGTGGTGGAAATGCCGGCAGTCAGCTGGCTGGAAACCACCCTCAATCGCTGGCACCTGATGCGCCCGGAAGCCAGCTATCGTTACCAATGCCTGGGCGTGGGCAAATCGCCGCAGCTGATGCCGCCGGCCGACCTGACCCAGGCGCTGCTCAACCTGCTCAACAATGCCGCCGATGCTTGCCCGGACAACCTGGAAATCAACCTGGACTGGGATCACCAGTGGGTTCGCCTGAGCATTCGCGACTACGGCGCGGGTGTACCCTTGGCCATCGCCGAGCAACTGGGCCGGCCGTTCTTCACCACCAAGAGCAAAGGCAAGGGCTTCGGCCTCGGCCTGTTTCTCAGCCAGGCCAGCGTGACCCGCGCCGGCGGCACGGTGAAGCTGTATAACCATGAAGAAGGCGGCACGCTCACCGAGCTCAAGTTGCCGCGCGCCTACGCCCGGGTCTGAACCCGACGCAGGTTTGTCGATGCAGCGCACTGCCAAGCCGGCAGGCCGCGAGCATGTATTGAGGAGTGAACCATGAGTGACGAAACGCTGCTGGAAAGCGAAGAACAGCCCCATCTGCTGTTGGTCGACGACGACCCCACCTTCACCCGCGTGATGGCGCGCGCCATGAGCAGCCGCGGGCTGCGCGTGTCCACCGCCGCTTCGGCCGAGGAAGGCCTGGCGCTTGCCACCCAGGACCTGCCCGATTACGCCGTGCTCGACCTGAAGATGGAAGGCGACTCCGGCCTGGTGCTGCTGCCCAAGCTGCTGGAGCTGGATGCCGAGATGCGCGTGGTGATCCTCACCGGCTATTCGAGCATTGCCACCGCCGTGGAAGCCATCAAGCGTGGCGCCTGCAATTACCTGTGCAAACCCGCCGATGCCGATGACGTGCTCGCCGCGCTGCTGACCCAGCACGCCGACCTCGACACCCTGGTGCCGGAAAACCCCATGTCGGTGGATCGCCTGCAGTGGGAGCACATCCAGCGCGTGTTGGCCGAACATGAGGGCAACATCTCGGCGACCGCCCGCGCCCTGGGCATGCATCGCCGTACCCTGCAGCGCAAACTTCAGAAGCGCCCGGTTCGTCGCTGAAGCGAGCCGCTGCACACTCCGGGAGGCTGAAGGCTTGCTATCATTAGCAGGCTATCGACGTGTCTGAGCATCAGGTACGTTAGCGCATTGCCTTTCCACCTCCTGGGGCTCCCATGCTCGCTGTACTCCAGCAGACGCTCGCGATCACCGCGCCCGTCTTCGCCATGCTGTTTCTCGGCGTGCTGCTCAAGCGGCTGCGCTGGATCGATGAACCGTTCATTCAGACCGCCTCGTCGCTGGTGTTTCGCGGCACCATGCCGGCACTGTTGTTTCTGAGCATCGTCAGGGCGGATCTGAGCACCGCGCTCAAACCGGCGTTGATCGGCTACTTCGTGGGGGCCACGCTGATCAGTTTCGCAGTGGCCTGGGGGTGGGCGATCTGGCGCTGCCCGCTGGCTGATCGCGGCATCTATACCCAGGGTGCCTTTCGCGGCAACAACGGCATCGTTGGCTTGGCATTGGCTGCCAGCATGTATGGCGGTTATGGCCTGTCGGTGGGCGCGGTGCTCGGTGGCGTGGCGATCATTTGCTACAACGTGCTGTCGGCCATCGTGCTGACCCTCTACGCACCAGGCATAAAGGCCGATTGGCGAGCCTTGGGTAAAGGCATCGTCAGCAATCCACCGATCATCGGGGTGGTATTGGCCATGCCATTCGCCTATTGGCAGATCGCGTTGCCGCAGTGGACGCTGGTGTCGGCCGAGTATTTCGCGCAGATGACCTTGCCCCTGGCGCTGATCTGCATCGGCGGAACCCTGTCGCTCACCTCGCTGCGTGAAAGCAGTGGCGTTGCCGTCGGCTCGAGCCTGATGAAGATGGTCTGGCTGCCCTTGTTCGCAACCCTGGGCGCCTGGGCGCTGGGGTTCGGCGGGGCCGACCTGGCAATTCTCTTCCTGTACTTCGCCAGCCCCACCGCGGCGGCCAGTTTTGTCATGGCGCGCGCAATGAATGGCAACTACCAGCTGGCCGCTGCGATCATCGTGATTACCACCCTGGCCGCGGTGGTCACCACCAACGTCGGGCTGTTGCTGCTGCAATGGGCAGGCTGGGTGTAGCGGCTATTTGAGCATCCGTTGCAAGACGTAACGGTGCGTTTCATCGCAGCAAAAGCGTCACAAAGGCGCCTTATGGTGGCCGGAATCCTTTTCCAGCCTGTAAGGACACAACCATGCTGCGCGCCCCTTTCTACCGACTGCTGCCCGCTCTGTTACTGCCCGTGCTGGGCAGCGCCCATGCCGCGGATCTGTCGCCGCGCTACACCGACGGCAACGATGACATGGTCGCCGATGCGCCGGCCAAGCCCAGCGAGTGGCTGGACCCGAACACGCTGATCTTCGCCTACACCCCGGTGGAAGATCCGGCCGTTTATGCCAAGGTATGGGACGAATTCCTGCAGCACATGGAAAAGGTGACCGGCAAGAAGGTGCGCTTCTTCCCGGTGCAATCCAACGCCGCTCAGCTCGAAGCCATGCGCGCCGGGCGCCTGCACATCGCCGGCTTCAACACCGGCTCCGTGCCGCTGGCCGTCAACTGCGCCGGTTTCGTGCCGTTCACCATGATGGCCGACGAGAAGGGCGGCTACGGCTACCAGATGGAAATCATCACCTACGCCGGCAGCGGGATTGATGACGTGCCTGGCCTCAAAGGGCACACCCTCGCGTTCACCTCGCCAACCTCCAACTCCGGGTTCAAGGCGCCCTCGGCGCTGCTCAAGTCCGAGTTCAATCTGGAAGCGGACAAGGACTTCAAAACCGCGTTTTCGGGCAAGCACGACAACTCGATCATGGGCGTGGTGAACCGCGACTATGACGCCGCCGCCATCGCCAACTCGGTGCTCGCGCAGATGCAGGCCCGCGGTGTGGTCAAGGCCGACCAGTACAAGGTGCTGTACACCTCGCAAACGTTCCCCACCACCGGTTATGGCTACGTCTACAACCTCAAGCCGGAGCTGGCTGCCAAGGTGCGCGAGGGCTTCGAGACCTTCGATTGGGAAGGCACCGCGCTGCAGGCCGAATTCAAGAACTCCGGCCAGGCGCAGTTCATCCCCATCACCTACAAGGAGCATTGGGAAGTGGTGCGCAAGATCGACCAGGCCATGGACGTGAGCTACGCGTGCGACAACTGATCTGAAGGAGCACAGCCATGAACCTGCTCGAGATAAAGGGCCTGGGCAAGCGTTACGCCACTGGCGATCGAGCCCTGGCGGACATCCGCCTGACGCTGCCGAAGGGCCAGGTGATGGCGTTGATCGGCCCGTCCGGTGCCGGCAAGAGTACGCTGATTCGCTGCATCAACCGCCTGGTTGAACCCAGCGAAGGTGACGTGCTGCTGGGTGGTCAGTCGCTGACCGGGCTGCGCGGCGGAGCGCTGCGCAAGGCACGGCGGCGCATGGGCATGATCTTTCAGGATCACGCCCTGGTCGATCGCCTCACGGTGATGGAAAACGTGTTGTCCGGGCGGTTGGGCTACGTCGGCTTCTGGCGCAGCGTGTGGCGCCGCTACCCGCGGGCTGATGTGCAGGAGGCGTTTCGCCTGCTCGAACGCGTCGGCTTGGCCCACGCCATCGACAAGCGTGCCGATGCGCTGTCCGGTGGCCAGCGCCAGCGGGTCGGTATTGCCCGCGCGCTGCTGCAGAATCCCGAACTCATGCTGATCGACGAACCCACCGCGAGCCTCGATCCGAAAACCTCTCGGCAGATCATGCGACTGATTCGCGAGTTGTGCGAAGAGCGCGGCCTGACCGCCATCATCAACATCCATGACGTCGAGCTGGCACGGCGTTTCTCCGACCGCATCGTCGGTCTACACGCTGGCCGAGTGGTCTTCGATGGCGCGCCTGATGCGTTGGATGCCGCGACGCTGACCCGTATCTACGGCGAGGAAGACTGGGAAACCAATGCCGCTGACGCGGCCCAGGATGTCGAGCCAGCCGAGCGGCCCATGGCGCACGCGCCGCGCTCCGGCTGGCAGCGGGTGGCGACCTGATGGCTGCTCAATTGTCTGCAGAGGAGCGCTTGGCCAGGGTAAGGGCTGGCGACTGGCAGCCGCCCGCGTTGCTGTCGGGCACGGGGCAGCGCTGCCTGGTGATCGGCGGTCTGCTGCTCTATTTGCTGCTCGCCGGCTCCAGCATCGACCTGAACTGGAATCGCATCGCCGAAGGCTGGTCGCGTGGCCTGGCCTTCGCCGCCGGCTTTCTGTACCCGGACTTCACCAGCCGCGGCGGCGATATCCTAGAAGGCCTGTTGGAAAGCCTGAGCATGACCCTGGTCGCGACCGTGCTGGGCATCGCTTTGTCGATCCCTGTGGGTCTGGGCGCTGCACGCAATCTGGCGCCGCTGCCAATCTACCTGATGTGCCGCTGGATCATCATGGTGTCGCGCACCTTCCAGGAGGTGATCATCGCCATTCTGTTCGTGGTGATGTTCGGCTTCGGCCCGTTGGCCGGCGTCGCCACGTTGACCTTCGCGACCATCGGTTTCATCGCCAAGCTGCTGGCCGAGGCGATCGAGGACATCGACGCCAGGCCGCTGGAAGCTATCCGCGCTACCGGCGGCAGCTGGTTGCAGGTGCTCAACCATGCCGTGCAGCCGCAGATATTGCCGCGTCTGATCGGGCTTTCGCTGTACCGCCTGGATATCAACTTCCGTGAGTCGGCGGTCATCGGCATCGTCGGCGCTGGTGGTATCGGCGCCACGCTCGGCACGGCCATGGACCGCTACGAATACAGCACGGCCGCGGCCGTGCTGCTGATCATCATCGCCATCGTACTGGCCTCGGAGTATTTCTCCGGCTACGTGCGCCGCTGGCTTCAATAGGGCGTTAACGTCATGCCGATCATTCATGGCCAGACGGCCGAGCCACAATGGCGCCGCCGCACCACCGCCCAACAGTGGGGCCACTGGCTCGCCTGGTTCGCCGGCGCGCTGCTGTTCGTCTGGTGTGCGCGGTTCATCTCCGACAACACCCTATGGGAGTTCGTGGAGGATGCCGGTAGCCAGGGCGCCTCACTGCTGGCACGCATGGTGCCGCCGCAGTGGGATTACACGCCGGCGTTGTTCCGGCCGCTGTGGGACACGCTCAATATCGCCACGCTAGGCACCGCCCTCGGTGTACTGCTGGCGTTCCCCCTGGCGTTTCTCGCTGCGCGCAACACCACGCCGTCGCCTGTGATCAGAAGCGTGGCGCTGCTGATCATCGTCTCGTCGCGCTCGATCAACTCGCTGATCTGGGCAATGCTGCTGGTGGCGATGCTCGGCCCGGGCGTGTTGGCCGGCATCATCGCCATCGCGCTGCGTTCGGTCGGCTTCGTCGGCAAGCTGCTTTACGAGGCCATCGAGGAAATCAGCCCCTCGCCGGTCGAAGCTATCGGTGCCACCGGGGCCGGGCGCTTGCAGGTGCTGCAGTTTGGCGTGGTACCGCAGATCATGCCGGCGTTCGTCGGCACCTCGCTGTACCGTTGGGACATCAACATCCGCGAGGCGACCGTGCTGGGGTTGGTCGGTGCCGGTGGCATTGGCCTGCAGCTCGATGCGGCGATCAACAACCTCGCCTGGGATCGGGTCAGCGTGATCTTCCTGCTGATCTTCGCCACCGTGATCTTCTCCGAATGGGCCTCGGCCAAGCTGCGCCAGCGGCTTTCCTGATCCGAGTACTGCCGGCGCTCGGCCTGGCCGGCACACCTGTCTTTTGTAATTCTGCACCTGTTCATTGTGATCCAGTGCCGATTCGCAAGTGCCACGATTGTCAGCCTCAGGGCAACTCGCTAGCATTCCTGCCCAGCGTGTAACTTGATGTGACGGCACCGCCCAAGGTGGCTGGTGGCGCCGCACGCAGCAATATCTTCTCTCAGAGCCAACAGTGTGAGTGCCGGCGCCAGGATCCCTGAGCCAGCACAAGGAGTGCAGTGCGGTGGTTCGTTTCCCTGTGCGATGCCGAGCCTTTCGGCGCGCGCCAGTCGCCTCGCGGCTGGTGCTGCTGCTCTGCGCCCTGTTGGCCATGCCATCGAGCTGGGCCGAGTCTGGCCGGTCCGAAACTGGCCGGGCCGAACCCTCTGTTTCCCTGCAATCGCCCACCGGCGGCTGGCGCTATCACGGCCTCAATGACGGCGACAACGATGCCCGCGTGGCTTACCCGACGCCGCCTATCGACCGCGGCGCGCAGCGTGGGCGCAGCCTGATCGAGGGCACCCTGCAGAATATCGGCCACCTGCGTGCGCCACATCGGCTGGTGGTCAACGGCAACCCGCTGCCGCTTTACACCGACGAGCAGGGCAGCTTCGCCCGGCCCTACGCCTTTGGCGCCGGCTCCAACAGCGTGGAACTGGTGGCGGGTGAAGGGCAGTCGCTGAAGCGCATTCAGTTCTTTGAAGCCAACAACCTGCGCACACCGGCGCGTATCCGCATGGTGCTGGGCTGGGACGATCCCAAGGCCGAGCTCGACCTGCACGTGGTCACCCCGGATGGCCAGCACGCGTTCTGGAGCCACCCGGTACTCACCAATGGCGGCGGCCTGGATGTCGACAGCGTCGATGGCCCCGGCCCGGAAATGTTCACCATGACTGCGCCGCTGCAAGGCACCTACCTGATCTACGTGAACTACTGGGGCAACCTGGGCAGCGAGGGCTACAACTTCGAGGCCGGCAGCAACCAGAACGAGATCATCACCGCGCAGATCAACCTGATCTTCAACGAGAACACCGTCAACGAGAAGCGCGAGACCTTCGTGGTACCGCTGCGCGCCATTGGCGAGCTGCTTTTCGTGAAATCCTTCAATTACTGATATCCCGAGGCTCGGATGAACCGGAATACCACTGCCCACCTGCGCCACGTCGCCCTGCTGCTGACGGCCGGCCTGCTGGCTGCCTGCGGTCAGGACTCACGCGAACTCGGTGAGCGCAGCGCCCTGGGCCTGGACCTCAAGCACCCGGATGCGCTGATCGAGAGTGCCTCGCTCAGCCGTCTGCCCAAGGACCTGCTGGCGGTGCCGCTGCTGCGCGACACCCTCACCGAAGACTTCGTGTTCTATTACGAGCACAACGCCGACCGCCTGGGGCTGGTCGGCAGCCTGCGGCGGATCATCTACGAGCGCGACCTGAAGCTGCGCGACAACCTGCTCGATGAGTTGCTCGATCAGCCCGCCGACGTTGCCCTGTGGAAGGGCGCCGACGGCAAGCTCAAGCACTTCGTGATGGTCATGCAGCGCGGCGGCCTGGCCAAGGTGCTCGAGCCCCTGGCCCATGTGGCCCTGGACGACACCCAGCTCAGCCAGGCCGGTGAGCTGCGCGTCGATGGCAGCAGCGTGCCGCTGTACCGCCTCAATTACCTGGGTGATCGCGCCCTGCTGTTGGCCAGCCATGGCGACAAACTGCTGGTGCTGTCATCGCCCGGCATGCTGTTCGGCGAGGATGACAAGCTCAGCCGCGACGCCACCGAGTCCGTCGAGGCACTGCTCGATGGCGACAATCCCTTCGCCAAGCGCTTCGGTCTCAAGGCTCGCGAAACCGAGCAGCAGCGCATTTCCCTGAGCGGCGAGTACGTCGCGCTCGGTTATCAGCGCTTCTTCCCGGCCTTTGCCGGGGTGCGATTCGAGAAGGGCGAGGGCGGCTGGAGCAGCTTCCTGGCACTGAACGAAGTGGATGACCAGCCGGCCATGGATTTCACGCCGATCTGGAAAGCCATGCCTATGGGCGCCAGCGCCTGCGTGGCGGTGCCGGTGGCGCCGGGCAGCGCCGAAAAACTGCTGGCCAAGGTCGGCGCCAGCGAGCAGGCCAGCGAAGACCTGCGCAAGCGCCTGGGTAACGTTGCCGGCCTGTGCTGGTACGCCGACTCGCGGCTGCACTCGCCGCTGCTGGTCGCCCACCTCGACGAAGCCGCCACGCCGGAGCTGGATCAGGCCATCGGCGGGCTGTTCGACGGCATGATTGGCGCTTTCGAGCCCAATGCCGAGAATGGCCGCTTTCCGGTCGAAAGCCAGAGCACGGCCGATGGCCACACCTGGCGCCGCGAGGTGGGCTCCAACTTCGGTCAGTACCCGGCGGAGCAAGCCGCCATCCCCGATGCGCTGGTCTCCCAAGGCTTCTTCCG
This sequence comes from uncultured Pseudomonas sp., assembly GCA_966186235.1. Taxonomy (GTDB): domain Bacteria; phylum Pseudomonadota; class Gammaproteobacteria; order Pseudomonadales; family Pseudomonadaceae; genus Aquipseudomonas. The sequence continues at coordinate 204,652 of CBIFVM010000003.1, read as the reverse complement.
GGTGAGCCTGGCGCGTCAAGGCCAGACCTTGCTGTTCTCCCTAGATGACCGGCTGGTGAACAAGGCGCTCGATACGCTGAGCAAGCGTTTCCCGCCACTGGCCGAAGTGCTGCCCACCGACGGCGTGGTGCCCGGATACCTGGTGCCCGAAGGCCTGTCGCGCCTGCTCGAACAGGAAACCCTGGACAGCCTGCCGGCCAACTACGAGCCGGTATTCCGCAATGCTGCCGACACCCATCTGCTGCCCAAGCTGCGCGCCCTCGGCGGTTATGGCCAGTTCGCGCTGACGCTGCCGAAAGACACCGAAGCCGATGACGATTGGAAGTGGATTCCGCTCGAATGGCGCGTGCTTTGATCACGGCCATGCCGGCCTGGCGCGTGCTGCTGGCTGCGCTGCTGTTCGCGTTCGGCCTCTCCGCTCGCGCCGAGCAGGCGCCCGGCCTCGATCCCGAGCAGTCGCTGATATTTCGCGCCTGGTTCGTGCGGATCGCCCAGGAGCAGTTGCGCCAGGGGCCGAGCCCGCGCTGGTATCAGCAGGATTGCGTGGGCCTGGTGCGGTTCGCCGCCAACGAGGCGCTCAAGGTGCATGACGCCAAGTGGCTGCGCGCCAACGGCCTGTCCAATCGCTACCTGCCGCCGGAGCTGGAGCTGAGTGACGCCCAGCGCCGTCTGGCGCAGAACTGGGAGCAGGGCGGCGGCCAGCAGGGCGCCTACGTTAATGCCATCAAGATGATCCAGTTCAACAGCCAGCTGGTCGGTCGCGATCTCAACCAGGCGCGCCCCGGCGACCTGATGTTCTTCGATCAGGGCGATGACCAGCACCTGATGATCTGGATGGGCCGCGACATCGTTTATCACACCGGCACCACGACGCCCACGGACAACGGCATGCGTGCCGTCAGCCTGCAACAACTCATGACATGGAAGGACACCCGATGGATACCCGACGACGCCAACCCCAACTTTATCGGCATCTATCGGCTGAACTTCCTCGCACGATGAAGCGCCTCTTCGCCATCGCGCTGCTGGCGCTCATGCCCCTGGCCGCTCACGCCGAAGACGAAGTGCCGGCCAGCGGCTACACGCCGCTGGCCGGCGAGTCGTTCTTCCTGCTCGCCGACTCGAGCTTCGCCGCCGATGAAGTGGCCACCGTGCGCCTCGAGGCGCCGGGCCGCGATTACCGCCGTTATCGGATGGAAGGCTACGGCGGCGTGGACATGCGCCTGTACCGCATCGACCAGCCGCTGGAGTTCCTCAAGCGCCAGAAGAACCTGCACCGCGTGGTCGCCGAGGGCCAGTTCAAGGGCGAGGGGCTGTCCAACACCCTGTCGTACCTGTGGGACAACTGGTACCGCAAATCCCGCCGGGTGATGCAGCGCGCCTTCTCCTACGAGTCGCGCAAGCAGGTCACCGAGGAGGCGCCGGAGCTGAAGATGGGCAACGCCATCGCCGCGCCCACCGAGTACACCCCGCAGGTGCAATTCGCGCCGATGAAGGGCCTGCCGCTGGTCGCCGAGTTCCGCTACCCGCTGTGGGAAGCCAAACCCATCGAGCCGCCTGCCGGCGTCGACCTGTCCGGCTCGTCGAGCAACTTCGGCAGCGTCGCCTCGGGTAACGTCTACGTGCCGCTGGGCAAGCTCAAACCGGGCCTGTACCTGGCCGAGGCGATCATCGGCAAGTACCGCGCCACCACCGTGGTATTCGTCTCCAACACCGTGGCGGTTAGCAAGATCGCCGGCGGCGAGCTGCTGGTGTGGACCGCCGACAAGCACCAGGGCACGCCGGTGGCCGACGCCAAGCTGCTGTGGAGCGATGGCGTGGGCGTGATGACCAGCGGCAAGACCGACGCCCAGGGCCTGCTGCGCCTGGGCCACGCCAGCCCGGAGCGCTCCTACGTGATCGGTGAAGATGCCGACGGCGGCGTGTTCGTCTCCGAGAACTTCTATTACGACAGCGAAATCTACGACACCAAGCTGTACGCCTTCACCGACCGCCCGCTGTACCGCCCCGGCGACTGGGTGGAAGTGAAAATCGTCGGCCGCGAGTTCAAGAGCGCCCGCGAATCCGTCGCGGCCGGCACCGCGCCGATCAGCCTCAGCGTGCTCGACGCCAACGGCACCGTGCTGCAGACCCAGAAACTCGATTTCGACAGCGCCCGTGGCAGCCAGGGTCGCTTCCAGCTGCCGGACAACGCCGTGGCCGGCGGCTACGAGCTGCGCTTCGCCTACCGCGATGGGCTGTACAGCAGCGCCTTCCGCGTCGCCGAGTACATCAAGCCGCACTTCGAAGTGTCACTGGATCTCGACAAGCCGGACTTCCGCACCGGCGAGCCGGTCAAGGGCGCCCTGGTGCTGCTCTACCCGGACGGCAAGCCGGTGGCCAACGCCAAGGTGCAGCTGAGCCTGCGTGCCCAGCAGCTGTCGATGGTCGACAACGAACTGCAGTACCTCGGCCAGTTCCCGGTCGAACTGGCCAGCAGCGAAGTCAGCACCGACAGCCAGGGCCGAGCGGCGCTCGACCTGCCGGCTGCCGACAAGCCGAGCCGCTACCTGCTCAGCGTGTTCGCCAGCGATGGCGCCGCCTACCGGGTCAAGACCAGCAAGGAAATCCTCATCGAGCGCGGCGCCGCCCGCTATCGCCTGAGCGCCCCGCAGCGCTTCAGTTCGGCCGGCCAGGCGGTGAATTTCGCCTACCAGAGTGAAGGCACCAGTGAGCGCAAACCGGCCCGCTACGAGTGGGTGCGCCTGGAAGACCAGAGCACCGGCAGCGGCGAGTTGGCGGCAGATGCCAAGGGCTTCGAGCTGAATTTCGAGCGCCCCGGCACCTACAGCATCACCCTCAAGGACGACAGCGGCCTGATCCTCGGCGCCACCGGCCATTCGGTCAGCGGCGAGGGCGTCAAGTCGGTGGCCGGCACCATCGAGATCGTGCTCGACAAGGCCGAGTACCAGGCCGGCGACGAAGCCCTGGCGCTGATCACCTTTCCCGAGCCGGTCAGCGATGCGCTGCTGACCCTGGAGCGCGACAAGGTCGAAGCCACTGCGCTGCTCTCCAAGGGCGGCGACTGGCTCAAGCTCGAGCGTTTGTCCGACACCCAGTACCGCGCGCGGATTCCGGTCGGCAAGACCTTCTCGCCGAACATCACCTTCTCGGCGCTGTATACCCGCGGCGGCGATTACAGCTTCCAGAACGCCGGCATCAAGGTCGCCACGCCGCAGATCGACATCGCCATCAAGGCCGACAAGGACGTGGTGCAACCGGGCGAGCTGGTCACCGTCGAGCTGAGCACCCTGTTCGAAGGCAAACCGATGCCGACGCGCCTGACGGTCAGCGTGGTGGACGAGATGATCTACGCCCTGCAACCGGAAATCGCCCCAGGCATCGACCAGTTCTTCTATCACCCGCGCCGCAACAACGTGCGCACCAGCGCCAGCCTGTCGTTCATCAGCTACGACCTGGCCCTGCCGGGCATGCCCAGTGCACCGGGCCGCGCCAACCGCAGCGAGCGCGGCGTCAAGGTGCTGGAGCGTCCGCGCCGCGAGGAAGTCGACACGGCCTCCTGGCAGCCGGACCTGATCACCGATGCCGACGGCAAGGCGAGTTTCAGCTTCCGCATGCCGGACTCGCTGACCCGCTGGCGCATTACCGCCCGGGCGGTGAGCGCCGAGGGTGAAGTCGGCCAGAAGCGCCAATTCGTGCGCTCGGAAAAACCGCTGTACCTGAAGTGGAGCGGCCCGAGCCGCTTCCGCGTGGGCGACAAGCCGGCGTTGGGCCTGTTCGCCTTCAACCAGGGCGAGGCGGGCGCCAAGGCCGAACTGCTGATTCGTCATGGCGAGCAGGAGCAGCGCCGCGAGGTAACGCTGGCCAAGGGCATCAACTACCTGCCGATCGAGGACGCGGTGATCGCCGCCGGCGACTTCAGCGCCGAGCTGCGCCAGGCTGACAAGGTCGCCGATGCCCTGGCCGTCAAGCTGAGCACCGTGGCGCCCGGCTGGCAGCAGGTGCGCAGCGAGCACCTGTCGGTGTTCCCGGGCAGCACGCCGCTGCAATTGCCGGCCAATGCCAGCCAGGTGCAACTGCGCGTGGCCGACAGCGGCGCCGGGCTGTTCAACGCCGCGCTGGACGACCTGCTCGACTACCCCTATGGCGGTGTCGAGCAGACCGCCAGCCGCCTGCTGCCGCTGAGCCTGGCCTACCCGGCGCTGGCCGCCGGTGAGCCGCGCATCAAGGATCGCCTGCGCCTGATCATGCAGAACAGCCGCCTGCGCCTGGTGCAGATGGCCGGGCCGGAGGCGACCTTCACCTGGTGGGGCGGCGATGCCGATGGCGACGCCTTCCTGACCACCTATGCCTATTACGCCGACTGGCATGCCAGCCGCGCCCTGGCCATCCAGTTGCCGCCGGAGCACTGGCAGCGCGTGCTGGAGCTGTACGCCAAGCGCGCTCCAGAAACGCCACTGCTGCAGCGTGCGCTGATCCTGGCGTTCGCCCGCGACATGGGCCTGCCGGTGAAAACCCTGCTCGAAGGCCTGGTGTATGACCTGGCCGCCGCGGGTGAGGGCGAGGAAGTGGTGCTTGGCGAGGGCGACAGCCTGGTGATGGCGGCGCCGGATTCAGCCCTGGGCCTGACGATTGCCCGCGAGATGGGCGTGCGCCTGGCGCAGCAGAACAACGTGCCGGTCGCCGAGGCCCTGCAAGTACAACTCGATGGTGCCCGTCGTCGCCTGGCCGAGAGCCAGTCGCCGTTCGTGGCGGCCGTCGGCCTGTACCTCGGTGGCCCGGATCGCCAGCGCGCCCAGCGCCTGCTCGGCGAGCTGGCACCGGCCCAGGCCGGCCTGGAACGCGCCCTGGCGCTGACTTGGCTGCAGCTCTCGCTGGACCTGCGCAGTGCCCAGCCGACGCTGGCGCTGGAGGGCGACTGGCAGGCCGTGGAAGGCACCAGCGGCGACAACTATTGGCAGTGGACGGGCGCGCAACCGCCCCAGGCCCTGCTGGTGGCCGGCGATCTGGATCAGCCGAGCGACGTACGCCTCGACTACCAGAGCGCCCAGACTGCGCCGAGCAATGTGCCGGTCACCGTCAAGCGTCGTCTGCTGCGGCTGGTACCGGGCGAAAAGGCCTTCGAGTTCCGTGCCGAAGAAGTCGGCAAGGACGAGATCTCCAGCGCCGACCTGTACCTGGACGAAGTGACCCTTAGCAGCGAAGGCGAGCAGACCCTGCGCTACGGCATGCTGGAAGTGCCGCTGCCGCCGGGCGCCGATGTGGAGCGCACCACCTGGGGCATCCAGGTCAGCGGCCTGGGTGGCGACGAAGCCGCGGCGCTGGAAAAGGCCCGCAACGAGCCGGGCGAACTCAGCTACGCGGTGCCGGTGGACGCCCTGCAAGGCGAGCTGGTGCTGCGTCACCTGGTGCGCTTCTCGCAGAAGGGTGAGTTCGTATTGCCGCCGGCTCGCTATGTGCGTTTGTACGCACCAGGGCAGCAAGCGCTGGAAGCTGAATCGACGCTGCAGAAGGTCACTGTTGAATAAGCGTCGCACCCTCGCTTCTCTGGCCCTGCTGGCCGCCTTCGGCGGTTCGGCGATGGCCAGCGAAGCGCCGCTGTCGCTGGCCTGGCAACGGGCCGACGGCAGCGAGCTGTTGCGCCTCGACGGGCAGCGGTTGCTCAGCCGCGAAGCCCTGCCTGACAGCCTGGAGGCGCCGTTGGGCAGCCTGTGGAAGCTGTTCGTCTACGCCTATCTGGTCGACACTAAACAGCCGGACAACGGCTATCAGTGCCGCGGGCAGGACAAGGAAGAGGTTTACTGCTGCAACCCCGGCGAGCGCATCGATCGGGACCAGGCGCTGGTCAAATCCTGTGGCCTGTACTTCGAGCAAAACAATCTGCAACTGGCTGAGAGCGACTGGTCGCGTTACTGGCAGGCGCGCCAGGCGCCGGCCTGGATCAGTGAGCGGCAACGCCTGGCGCCGGCGACCCGCGTCTCGGTTCAGCAACTGCTCACGCAACTCGCGCAATTACCCGCCCAGGCCGATGCCCGAAAAGTGCTGCTGGACGTGGTGCTGGCCGGAGACGGCTCGACCGTCGGTGTCCTGGGCAGCCGCCTACGGGTGAAGACCTGGAGCTGGCTGGCCGATGATGATCCCCAGGCGCGCCAGGGAGGTTTCGCCGGCTGGCTGGCCGATGGCACGCCCGTCTGGGCTGGCGGCTCGGGCACCAGCAGCGTGGTGCTCAAGCGGCACGCCGAAGTACTCGGCCAGGTGCTGCCAGCGGCTTGGTCACGCGAGGCCGGCAGCTGCGTCGAGGTGCGCCTGTTCGCCCGCTACCCGTTGCGCCAGCTCCGGCGCGAGGGCAGTAACGTGGCCGTGGCGCCGGGCGTGCTCAACGGGCGCTACGAGGCCGAGTTCGCCAATGGCAACCGCTTGCCCATCGAAAGCCATGGCGAGCTGTTTCTCGAACGTACGAGCGAGGGCCAGCAGCTCACTGCCCATCTGCAGCGCGAAGACTACGTGGCCCGGGTGCTGGATCGTGAGGCCTCGGCGCAGCCCGCCGAGGCCGCCAAGGCATTGGCCATCGCTGCACGTACCTACCTGTTGCAGAGCGCCGGTCGCCGTGGCGAATGCCTGCGCATCGACGACAGCAGCGCCAGCCAGCGCGTGGCGCCACGCCCGGCCAGCCAGGGTGCCCGGGATATCGCCGCGTGGACGGCCGACCTGGTGCTGGCCGGCTCGCCGGTGACCTATCACAGCACCCAGCCGGGGCCTGATCGTCTGGCCTGGAGCCAAGCGGTCGAGCAGGCGAACAACGGCCTGCGTTACGACGCCATCCTTGCTCGCGCCTTCCCGCGTGCCACCCTGAGCCGCTGGGACAAGCCCGTGGCCGCCTGTCAGCCGCTGGTCGCTGCCGAGCAGTGGCTGCGCAAGCAGCGCCGCGACTGGCGCCCGCGCCTGGACATGGAGCCGGGCTATGAAGAAATTCAGCAGTTCACCGTTTGCCAGTTGGCGGCCGGCCGGCCCTATGTGGATCGCGAGCGCCAGCGCATTTTCGTGCGCGGCTTCTTCTCCCTGCAGGACCGCCTCGACCTGACTCACGAATACCTGCACCTGGCGTTCGTCGCCCACCCCAATGGACAGGACGAGGCCTACGTCGAAGGCCTTGCCCGCACCCTGTTACTGGAATGACATCATGGCTCTGATCACCCCTCGTATCGCCCTCTGCCTGACCCTGCTGCCGCTCTGTGCGCTGGCCGAGGTGAAACTCGACACGCCACGTAGCGGTTGGCGTGTCGGCGGTGGCGACGGCGCGCAATTCATGCAGGAGGTCAATTACCCGGCCTCCTCGGTGAACAGCGCCGCCAACCAGGCCGACACCGCACGCATCAAGGGCGCGATCAGCGCGCTGCACAAGGATGAGAGCAAGGCGCCGGGCCGCCTGGTGGTCAACGGCACCAGCATGCCGCTGAAGATCGGCGAGGACGGCAGCTTCGACCGCCCGTTCGTGTTCCCGGCCGGCAGCAACAACGTCGAGGTGCGCAGCCCGGATGGCAGCCAGCGCCGCCGCGTGCAGTTCTACAACAACGGCAGCGGCGAAACCCCGGCGCGCCTTCGCGTGGTGCTGTCGTGGGACAGCGACAATACCGACCTCGACCTGCACCTGGTGACCCCCGATGGCGAACATGTCTGGTACGGCAATCGTTCGCTGGCCAACGGCGCTGCCCTGGATGTCGACGTGACCACCGGTTACGGCCCGGAAATGATTGCCTCGCCTACCCCGATGAAGGGCCAGTACCTGGTCTACGTGAACTACTACGGCGGTGGTTACAGCTATGACGATGAAGGCGAGAGCAACGCCGGGCAGATCCTCACCATCGGGCAGATCACCCTGATTACCGAAGAGGGCACGGTCAACGAGAAGCAGGAGAGCTTTCTGGTGCCGATGCGTACGCCGGGTGAGCTGACTCTGGTGAAGAGCTTCAGCTATCCCTGATCTTCAAACCGTAGCCTGGGTTGAGTGAAGCGATACCCAGGAACTGTTGGCCCCGGGTGTCGCTTCGCTCGACCCGGGCTACAACGCTGAAGCTCGTAGTTGATATCAAAAAAAGCTGATCCATCCTTCATTATTATTCGTTTGATCGCGCTATCGCCGTTCGTCACACTCTGCTCCATTGCTCGCCACGGTTTCTCTGCCGGGGCGGGCAAGGTTGCAAACAGACGAGTACATCATCCAGGGACGGATGCTCCTGCCAGCCGCTTCCAGCGGTCCCCAGCGGGCCTCTCATTTGAGAGGCTCGATCTTTTCGACGATAGCGATGAAGTCCCACGCGCATTTCCCCCAATGGCTCTCCGCCTTTCTGCCTGATGCCCTGCACACCCGTCCTCGTGAGTGGAGCCGCGCCGCCTTTGGTGCCGCTGCCGGGTTCCTGTTCAGCGCCTGGGTATGCAGCCAGTTGTTCGGCTTGCACATGGCGGTACATTTCTCCGGCCCCCTGGCGGCTTCGGCCGTGCTGCTGTTCGCCGTGTCCTCGGGGGCTCTGGCCCAGCCTTGGTCGATTCTCGGCAGCTACCTGTGCGCCAGTGCCGTCGCACTGACGATCACCCATTTCATCGATCACAGCCTGCTCGGCGCGGCGTTGGCCCTGGGCCTGAGCCTGCTATTGATGTGCCCGCTGCGCTGCCTGCATCCGCCGGGCGGGGCCATCGCCTTCTGCATGGTGTTCGCCACACCGCTGCCGGGCGAGCCATTCTGGCAGCCGGCGCTGTCGGCGATGACCGCCGGCGTCGGGCTCCTGGCCTGCGCGCTGCTCTACAACAACCTGACCCGCGTGCCGTATCCGCGCCCGCACCCCGGCACGCCTGCGGTGCATCACACCCGCGACCCGCTGCCGAGCGAGCGCGCCGGCATCAACGCCGATGACCTGGACTACGCCCTCGACGAACTGGGCTCGTTCGTCGACATCACCCGTGAAGACCTCGAGCTGATCGTGCGCAGCACCGAGAAGCACGCGCTGCGCCGCAGCATGGGTGAGATCCGTGCCGGGCAGATGATGTCCCGCGACCTGATCCACGCCACGCCGCAAACGGCGGTCGCCAAGGGCCTGTACCTGCTCACCCATCACGGCCTCAAGGCGCTGCCGATTCTCGACGCCGGCAGGCTGGTCGGTATCGTCAGCCTGGTCGATCTGGTCAGCGCCACGCGGGCCAATACGTTCAACCTGCGAGCGATCCTCGGCCTGCAGAAGAAGCAGACGCTGGGCGAGCTGATGACCGCGCCGGTGCGCACGGTGGATGTCGATACCCATGTCGTCGACCTGATCGCGTTGCTCTCCGACGACGGCCTGCATTGCCTGCCGGTGCTCGACGAGGGCCGGCTGGTCGGGGTGATCACCCAGACCGACCTGGTCGCCGCGCTGCACCGCGATCTGCTCAGGCACCTCGATTGAAGCATCGAATGATCCGCCGCGCGCCCGTACACTGGGCGCCGGATCAGGCTTGAGGAATTGCCAGCGCCAATCGGGCTGGCTCAGCGACCATGGATATCGACCTTACCCGCACCTTTCTGGAAATCGTCCGCAGCGGCAGTTTCATCGCCGCCGCCGAGCGCATGCACGTCACCCAAACGGCGATCACCGCGCGCATCCAGAAGCTGGAAAGTCACCTGGGCAGCACGCTGTTCGTGCGCAATCGCGCCGGCGCACGGCTGACGCCCGATGGCGAGGCGTTCGTCACCTACGCCAACCAGATCCAGCAGACCTGGGAGGCCGCGCAGCGCGATCTGCCGTTGCCGGACGGCTATCACAACGTGCTGCATATTGGCGGCGAGGTGAGCCTGTGCAATCCGCTGATGCTGCGTTGGGTCAGCGCCATCCGCGAGGGCATCGACGGCTACGCGGTGCGCGCCCAGGTGGCCGAATGCGCCAGCCTGTTGCGGCAGGTGGAAATGGGCGTGATGGACGCGGCGCTGGTCTACCAGCCCACCTACTGGGCTGGCGTGCAGGTCGAGCAGGTGCTCGAGGAAAAGCTGATCCTGGTGCGGGCCGCGAACCCGGAGCCCTACGTGTTCATCGACTGGAGCGACAGCTTCCGCGCCCAGCATGACCGTGCCTTGCCGGACAAGGCGCGGGCGCCGGTGTCCTTCAATCTCGGGCCGCTGGCCCTGCAATACATCCTGGAGCACGGCGGCTCCGGTTATTTCCGTACGCGGGTGGTGCAGAGCTACCTCGACAAGAAGGTGCTCGAACGGGTGCCCAGGGCGCCGGAGTTCAGCTACCCGACCTATCTGGTGTATTCCCGTGAACGGGACTCGGCGGCCCTGCAGCAGAGCTTCGAACTGCTGCGCGAGATCGCCGCGCAGGACACCGACTGGTCGCAGCGCTGGGATCCGGCGTTGTAGAGAAAACGTCGCAGCAGGCCAACCAGCAGGTCGCGTCGAGGCCACGATCATTCGCGCCGGGTCGGCGCTCCTACGCGTGCGGTAGGTTGCTCGCGATAATTGTAGGAGCCCCGCCCCGGGGCGGAAATTTTGGCAATACGGTCAATGCAAAACGGCGCCAGTGTCGCGTGCTTGAGCAGTTGCCGTTACTTCAGGCTTTCCACGCGCACCGGCGCCACGCCCGAGCGGATCATGTCCAGCGCCTCGGCCGCCTTGCGCGACACGTCGATGATCCGCCCGCGGGCGAACGGGCCGCGGTCGTTGATGCGCACCACCACGCTGCGGTCATTGTCGAGATTGGTGACCTTCACCATCGTGCCGAAGGGCAGGGTGCGATGGGCGGCGGTCAGCGCGTTCTGGTCGAAGCGCTCGCCGCTGGCAGTCTTGTTGCCGTGATGGGCCTTGCCGTAATACGAAGCCTTGCCTTCGGCCCGGTAGTCGCCGGGCACGCCGCTATACGGCGTGCTGCTACAGCCGGCGAGCAGCAGGCCGAACAGCACCAGCAGAATCGATAGTCGACGCATTGCTCTTCTCCACTTCCCATCCATCAGACATGAAAACGCCGGGAAAACCCGGCGTCTTCAAATCGCTCAGCCTTCGAGCTTTTTCTTCAGCAGTTCGTTCACTTGCCCCGGGTTGGCCTTGCCCTTGGAGGCTTTCATGGCCTGGCCGACGAAGAAGCCGAACATCTTGCCGCGCTTGGCTTCGTCGCTGGCGCGGTATTGCTCGACCTGCTCGGCGTTGGCCGCCAGCACTTCGTCGAGCATCTTCTCGATGGCGCCGGAATCGGTGACCTGCTTGAGGCCCTTCTTCTCGATCACTTCATCGGCCGTTGCGCCTTCACCGGCGGCCAGGGCTTCGAAGACCATCTTGGCGATCTTGCCGCTGATGGTGTTGTCCTTGATGCGCAGGATCATGCCGCCCAGTTGTTCGGCGGACACCGGCGACTGCTCGATCTCCAGGCCTTCCTTATTGATCAGGCTGGACAGCTCGCCCATCACCCAGTTGGCGGACAGCTTGGCGTCGCCGCAGGTCTTCTCGACTGCTTCGAAGTAGTCGGCCATCTCGCGGCTGGCGCTGAGCACGCTGGCATCGTAGGTGGATAGGCCGAACTGGCTCTCGAAACGCTCGCGCTTCTGCGGCGGCAACTCGGGCAACCCGCTGCGCAGTTCGTCGAGGAAGCTGCGCTCGATCACCACCGGCAGCAGGTCCGGGCAGGGGAAGTAACGGTAGTCGTTGGCTTCTTCCTTGCTGCGCATGGAGCGCGTCTGATCCTTGTTGGGATCGTACAGGCGGGTTTCCTGCACCACCTTGCCGCCGTCCTCGATCAGCTCGATCTGGCGCTGCACTTCATGGTTGATGGCTTTCTCGATGAAGCGGAAGGAGTTGACGTTCTTGATCTCGGCGCGGGTGCCGAACTCGGCCTGGCCTTTCGGGCGTACCGACACGTTGCAGTCGCAACGCAGCGAACCTTCGGCCATGTTGCCGTCGCAGATGCCCAGGTAACGCACCAGTGCGTGGATGGCCTTCACATAGGCCACCGCTTCCTTGGCCGAACGGATGTCCGGTTCGGAGACGATTTCCAGCAGCGGCGTGCCGGCGCGGTTCAGGTCGATGCCGCTCATGCCCTGGAAGTCTTCGTGCAGGCTCTTGCCGGCATCTTCTTCGAGGTGCGCGCGGGTGATGCCGATGCGCTTGACGGTGCCGTCTTCCAGGGTGATGTCGAGGAAGCCCTTGCCGACGATGGGGTGATCCATCTGGCTGGTCTGGTAGCCCTTCGGCAGGTCCGGGTAGAAGTAGTTCTTGCGCGCGAAGACGTTACGCTCGGCGATCTCCGCATCGATGGCCAGGCCGAACTGGCAGGCCATGCGCACGGCCTCGGCGTTGAGCACCGGCAGGGTGCCGGGCATGCCGAGGTCGACCAGGCTGGCCTGGGTGTTGGGCTCGGCGCCGAAGGTGGTGGCGCTGGCCGAGAAGATCTTCGATTGGGTGCTGAGCTGAGCGTGAATCTCGAGCCCGATGACGGTTTCCCATTGCATATAAGTGTTCCTCAGAATCCGCTCGGAGCTTGTTTGTGCCAGTCGCTGACCTGCTGGTACTGGTGCGCGACGTTGAGCAGACGACCTTCCTGGAAGTAGTTGCCGAGCAACTGCACGCCCACCGGCAGGCCATCGACGAAGCCGGCCGGCATCGACAGACCGGGGATGCCGGCCAAGTTGGCGGTGATGGTGTAGATGTCTTCCAGGTACGCGGAGACCGGGTCGGCGTTCTTCTCGCCGAGCTTCCAGGCCAGGTTCGGCGTGGTCGGGCCGAGGATCACGTCGACGTCCTTGAACGCTGCGACGAAGTCGTTCTTGATCAGTCGGCGGATCTGCTGGGCCTTGATGTAATAAGCGTCGTAGTAACCGGCGGACAGCGCATAGGTGCCGACCATGATGCGGCGCTTCACTTCCTCGCCGAAGCCTTCGCCACGGGAGCGCTTGTACAGGTCCTGCAGGTCCTTCGGGTTCTCGCAGCGATAGCCGAAACGCACGCCGTCGAAACGCGACAGGTTGGAGCTGGCTTCCGCCGGGGCGATCACGTAGTAGGCCGGGATGGCGTGCTGCATGTTCGGCAGGCTGATGTCCTTGACGGTGGCGCCGAGCTTCTTCAGCTCCTCGACCACGGCCATGACGTTCTCGCCAATGCGCGCGTCCAGGCCGGCACCGAAGTATTCCTTGGGCAGGCCGATGCGCAGGCCCGCCAGTGGCTGGGCGAGGGCGGACAGGTAGTCATCGACCGGTTGATCGACGCTGGTCGAATCCTTCGGGTCGAAACCGGCCATGGCGCCGAGCAGCAGGGCGCAATCCTCGGCGGAGCGGGCCAGCGGGCCGCCCTGGTCGAGGCTGGAGGCGTAGGCGATCATGCCCCAGCGCGACACCCGACCGTAGGTCGGCTTGATGCCCGTGAGGTTGGTCAGCGCCGACGGCTGGCGAATCGAGCCGCCGGTATCGGTGCCGGTGGCGGCCGGAATCAGCCGTGCCGCCACGGCAGCCGCGGAGCCGCCGGAGGAACCACCGGGTACACGGCTGGTGTCCCAGGGGTTCTTGACCGGGCCGTAGTGGCTGGATTCGTTGGCCGAGCCCATGGCGAACTCGTCCATGTTCAGCTTGCCGAGGCTGACGGTGCCGGCAGCCTTGAGCTTGTCGACCACGGTGGCGTCGTAGGGCGCCTTGAAGCCGGTGAGGATTTTCGAGCCGCAGCTGGTCAGCACGCCCTGGGTGCAGAACAGGTCCTTGTGGGCGATCGGCGCGCCGAGCAGCGGGCCGTTTTCACCCGCAGCACGGCGTGCGTCGGCGGCCTTGGCCTGCTCGAGGGCCTGGTCGGCGGTGACGGTGATGAAGCTGTTGAGCTGCGGATCGAGCTGCTCGACGCGGCTCAGCAGGCTCTGGGTCAGCTCGGCAGAGGAGAATTGCTTGTCGGCGAGTGCGCGGGCGATCTCGGCCAGGGTCAATTGATGCATGGCGGAAGGCTTTCCTTACTCGATGACTTTGGGAACCAGATACAGGCCGCTTTCCACGGCCGGGGCGATGGCCTGATAGGCGTCGCGCTGGTTCGCTTCGGTAACGGCGTCGGCACGCAGGCGCTGGGTGGTTTCCAGCGGGTGGGCCAGGGGCTCGATGCCGGTGGTATCGACCGCCTGCATGTTGTCGATCAGGCCCAGAATGCTGTTGAGGGTTGCGGTGGTCTGTGGCAGTTCACTGTCACTCAGGCCCAAGCGGGCCAGGTGTGCGATCTTTTCCACCTCGGAGCGTTCAAGCGCCATCGGGTTCTCCCTTTGAAAACTGGCCGCCAGGCGGTCGCCAGCGTGCGTATCGGCAAGTACCCGTGCGCAGGTGGCAGGGAACGGATGCGTTTGGCTGGCGGTCTAAGGCGGCGACGTGCGGCTTGGGGCAGTTACCGGTAGCGCATGACAGCTTTTCAGTGCTGTCGCCACCCGTGTGAAAGATGCCTCAAGGCCGCGGAAAAACAGGCAATCTAACATATTGGTGCCTTGCTCAAAATCCCTGCCGTTGTTAGAGTTTGCCGCACTTTTTTACCTGCGTGTTTTCTTGCGCCGATCTTTACCACGCGTTGCCTAGGGTCCCTATCCCATGTTCAAAAAACTGCGTGGCATGTTTTCCAGCGATCTGTCGATTGACCTGGGCACTGCCAATACCCTTATTTATGTACGCGAGCGCGGCATCGTCCTGAACGAGCCGTCGGTCGTCGCCATTCGTACCCATGGCAATCAGAAGAGCGTCGTCGCCGTCGGTACCGACGCCAAGCGCATGCTCGGTCGTACTCCTGGCAATATCGCCGCCATTCGCCCGATGAAGGACGGCGTGATCGCCGACTTCAGCGTCTGCGAAAAGATGCTGCAGTACTTCATCAACAAGGTTCACGAGAACAGCTTCCTGCAGCCGTCGCCGCGCGTGCTGATCTGTGTGCCGTGCAAGTCGACCCAGGTCGAGCGCCGCGCCATCCGTGAATCCGCCCTGGGCGCCGGTGCCCGCGAAGTGTTCCTGATCGAAGAACCAATGGCCGCTGCCATCGGTGCCGGCCTGCCGGTCGAAGAAGCCCGTGGTTCGATGGTCGTCGATATCGGTGGTGGTACCACCGAAATCGCGCTGATCTCCCTGAACGGTGTGGTTTACGCCGAATCCGTACGGGTTGGTGGCGACCGTTTCGACGAAGCCATCATCACCTACGTGCGCCGCAACTACGGCTCGCTGATCGGCGAATCCACCGCCGAGCGCATCAAGCAGGAAATCGGCACCGCCTACCCGGGCGGCGAGATCCGTGAAGTCGACGTGCGTGGTCGCAACCTGGCCGAAGGCGTGCCGCGCAGCTTCACCCTCAACTCCAACGAAGTGCTCGAAGCGCTGCAGGAATCCCTGGCGACCATCGTCCAGGCGGTCAAGAGCGCCCTGGAGCAGTCGCCGCCGGAGCTGGCGTCGGATATCGCCGAGCGCGGCCTGGTGCTGACTGGTGGTGGCGCGCTGCTGCGTGACCTCGACAAATTGCTGAGCCAGGAAACCGGCCTGCCAGTGATCGTCGCCGAGGATCCGCTGACCTGCGTCGCCCGTGGCGGCGGCAAGGCGCTGGAAATGATGGATCGCCACACCATGGATCTGCTGTCCACCGAATAAGCCGCACGCCTCACGCTGCAGCAGCTCGGAAGCTACCATCGCGCCGCATGCAGCTTCCGGGCAGGCTACGAGGTAATCGCCATAAAGCCGCTATTCGCCAAAGGTCCGTCGCTCGGTGTACGCCTGCTGGTGTTCGCCGTGCTGTCGGCCACTCTGATGGTCGTCGACGCCCGTCTTACCGTCCTGCAATCGGTTCGTGGCCAGCTCGGCCTGATCGTCGAGCCTGTCTACTGGCTCGGCCGCCTGCCGGTCACCCTGTGGGAAAGCGCCACCCAGGAACTCAGCTCGCGCAACGAGCTGGCCGCCGAGAACGAGAAGCTCAAGGCCGAACAGCTGATGATGCAGCGCCGCCTGCAGAAGCTGGCGGCGCTGACCGAGCAGAACGTGCGCCTGCGCGAGCTGCTCAACTCCTCGGCCCTGGTCGACGACGAGGTGCTGGCCACCGAGCTGATCGGCATCGACCCCAATCCTTTCACCCACCGCATTCTCATCGACAAGGGCGAGAAGGATGGCGTGGTGCTCGGCCAGCCGGTGCTCGATGCCCGCGGCCTGATGGGCCAGGTGGTCGAGGTGATGCCCTACACCTCCCGCGTGCTGCTGCTCACCGACACCACCCACAGCATTCCCGTGCAGGTCAACCGCAACGGCCTGCGCGCCATCGCCACCGGCACCGGCAACCCCGAGCGCCTGGAGCTGCGTCATGTGGCTGATACCGCCGACATCAAGGAAGGCGACCTGCTGGTCAGCTCCGGCCTTGGCCAGCGCTTCCCGGCCGGCTATCCGGTGGCCACGGTGACCGAGGTGGTGCACGACTCCGGCCAGCCGTTCGCCATCGTGCGTGCGGTGCCGACCGCCAATCTCAACCGGACCCGCTACATGCTGCTGGTGTTCACCGACCCGCGTACGCCGGAGCAGCGCGCTGCCGAGTCGGCCGAGGCCCAGGAGGAGGTCGATCGCCGCGCCCTCGGGCATCCCGATGCCGAAGCTCCGGTCGAGGATGCGCCGCCAGTCGAGGCGCCGGCACCTGAAGCGGCGCCCGTAGAACCTGTCGGCGCCGAGGAGGCCCGCGAATGATCGCCACCCGTTCCAGCAATCTCTGGGTGATCTGGGCCAGCCTGGTGCTGGCGCTGCTGCTCAGTGTGTCCACGCTGCCGCGTTTCATGGAGATCGGCCGGCCCCTGTGGCTGGCGCTGTTTCTCACCTACTGGGTGCTGGCGGTGCCGCACCGCATCGGCATGACCAGTGCCTTCTGCATCGGCCTGCTGGCGGACGTGCTCAACGGCACGCTGCTGGGGCAGAACGCGCTGATCCTTACCCTCATCACCTTCCTGGTGTTGAGCCTGCACCAGCGCCTGCGCATGTTTCCCATGTGGCAGCAGAGCATGGTGCTGCTGGTGGTGTTCGGCGTCGCCCAGTTGGTACAGCTGTGGCTCAACGCCCTGACCGGCAACCGCCCGCCGACCCTGGCCTTCGTGCTGCCGGCTCTGGTCAGCGCGCTGCTCTGGCCCTGGGTGTGCACCCTGCTGCGTGCGGTGCACCGGCGCATGCGAGTCAACTGAACCGCGCTGCGGCGCCTGATTGCGAGACCTGTGCATGACCACGCTCTACCTGGCCTCTGCGTCGCCGCGCCGTCGCGAGCTGCTCGCGCAGATCGGCGTCTCCTTCACCACCCATGTGGTGTCCATCGATGAAACCCCGCAGCCCGCCGAGGCGCCTGCCGCCTACGTCGAGCGTCTGGCGCTGGCCAAGGCGCAGGCGGCCTTCGATACCCTGGCGGATCATCAGGATGCCGTGGTGCTTGGCTCCGACACTGTCGTGGTGCTCGATGGCCGTATTCTCGGCAAGCCCGTCGACCGTGAGGATGCGCTGGCCACTCTGGCTGCGCTGTCCGGCCGCGAGCATCAGGTGCTGACCGCCGTCGCGCTGGTCAGCCAGACCCGCGCCGAGGCCCGCGTGGTGACCAGCGCGGTGCGCTTCAAACCCCTCGACCGGACACAGATCGAAGCCTATTGGGCCACTGGCGAGCCGCGCGACAAGGCCGGCAGTTATGGTATTCAGGGGCTGGCTGCGGTGTTCGTCAGCCAGATGCAGGGCAGTTATTCAGCGGTGGTCGGCCTGCCGTTGTGCGAGACTGCCGAACTGCTCGCGCAATTCGCGATTCCGTGCTGGCAACAGACTGCCAGCGCATAACCCAGAGGTTGCAGGCCGCGATGGTTCGGGCGCGATGGGCCCGGCGCTGCTTTCAGCTTCATCTCAGCCAAGAGATGGGCGCATGAGTGAAGAAATCCTGATCAACATCACGCCGATGGAGTCGCGCGTGGCGGTGGTGGAAAACGGTGTCCTGCAGGAGGTGCACGTCGAGCGCACCCAGCGCCGCGGCATCGTCGGCAACATCTATAAAGGCAAGGTGGTGCGCGTGCTGCCCGGCATGCAGGCGGCGTTCGTCGACATCGGCCTGGAGCGTGCGGCGTTCATCCATGCCTCGGAAATCTCCAGCCGCGAAGGCAGCGCCGTGGAGAGCATCAGCGCCCTGGTGCACGAAGGCCAGAGCCTGACCGTGCAGGTCACCAAGGACCCCATCGGTAGCAAGGGCGCGCGTCTGACCACCCAGCTGTCGATCCCGTCGCGTTACCTGGTGTACATGCCGCGCACCAGCCATGTCGGTATTTCCCTGAAGATCGAAGACGAGGCCGAGCGCGAGCGCCTCAAGCAGGTGGTCGCCGATTGCGTGGCCGCCGAAGGCATTGCCGAAGCCGGCGGTTTCATCCTGCGCACCGCGGCCGATGGCGCACGGGCCGACGAAATCCTCGTCGACATCCGCTACCTGCGCCGCCTGTGGACGCAGATCGGCGAACAGATGAAGAGCGCACCGACACCCTCGGTGATCTACGAAGACCTGAGCCTGGCCCTGCGCACCCTGCGCGATCTGGTCGGCCCGCGCTCCGAGAAGATCCGCGTCGACTCGCGGGAGACCTTCGGCAAGATCACCAGCTTCGTCGCCGAACTGATGCCGGAGATCGCCGATCGTCTGGAGCACTACCCGGGCGAGCGGCCGATCTTCGACCTGCACGGTATCGAGGACGAGATCCAGAAGGCCCTGGAGCGCAAGGTGCCGCTCAAGTCCGGCGGCTACCTGATCATCGATCCGGCCGAAGCGATGACCACCATCGACGTCAACACCGGCGCCTTCGTCGGTCACCGCACGCTCGAGGAAACCATCTTCAAGACCAACCTCGAAGCGGCCACCGCGATCGCCCGGCAACTGCGCCTGCGCAACCTCGGCGGGATCATCATCATCGACTTCATCGACATGGAAGACGAGGAGCACCAGCGCCAGGTGTTGCGTACCCTGGAAAAGCAGCTGGAGCGCGATCACGCCAAGACCAACATCATCGGCATCACCGAACTCGGCCTGGTACAGATGACCCGCAAGCGCACCCGTGAAAGCCTCGAACAGGTGCTGTGCGAGCCATGCAGCCACTGCCAGGGTCGCGGCAAGCTGAAAACCGCGGAAACCACCTGCTACGAGATCTTCCGCGAGATTCTTCGTGAAGCCCGTGCCTACCAGCCCGAGGGCTACCGCGTGCTGGCCAACCAGAAGGTGGTCGACCGCCTGCTCGACGAGGAATCGGGCAACGTCGCCGACCTCGAAGCATTCATAGGACGAACCATCAAGTTCCAGGTCGAAACCATGTACTCCCAGGAACAATACGATGTGGTGCTGCTTTGAAGGCGCCCGGCCGGACCGGGGCATGAACTGAATGGCGCGTTTGGGGCTGGCGTTCGCCACGCTGTTGCGCTGGAGCCTGGGGCTGTGTGCGCTGGGCCTGGTGCTGGCCGCCTTTTATGTGAGCCTCGGGCGCCAGTTGGTGCCCCTGGTGGCCGAATACCGCGAGGAGGCGCAAACCCGCGCCAGCGAGGCCCTGGGCATGCCGGTCGCCATCGGCGCGCTGGAAGGCCACTGGAGCGGTTTCGCGCCGCTGCTGACCGTGCGCGATCTGCGCATTGGCGAGGGCGAGCAGGCACTGGCCCTCGAACAGGTGAAGGTGGTGCCCGATCTGCTCGGCAGCCTGATGGCCTGGCAACCGCGCCTCGCCGACCTGCAGCTCGATGGCCTCAGCCTGACCCTGCGCGAGGACGAGCATGCCGCCTGGCACGTGGACGGCCTGCCGCAACGGCAGAATCAGCCGCCGCTGGATGTCGCAAAGGCGTTGCGCCAGTCCCAGGTGCTCGGCCATCTTTCCCTGCTCGGCAGCCGGGTAAGCGTCCAGCCGCATGGCCAGGCGCCGCTGCAACTCACCGATATCAACCTCAGCGTCGATAACGGCAGCAGCCGTCAGCGCGTGAACGCGCGCCTGCACCTGCCGGACGGCCAACCCCTGGCCCTGCAACTGCGCACGCGCATCCAGCCCGATCACTGGCAGGACGCCCGCGCCGAGCTGTACCTGAGCGCGCCGCAGAGTGACTGGGCCGCCTGGTTGCCGGCCAGGCTGACGCGCGACTGGCACCTCGACAACCTGCAACTGGGCGGAGAGCTGTGGGGCGTGTGGGACCAGCGTCAGTTGCAGCGCGCGGTCACTCGCCTGCATGCGCCAGCCATCAAGGGGCATTACGGTGAGCGCAAGTCCGTCGCCCTCAAGGATCTGGCCCTGAATGCCTATTTCGAGCGCGAGGGCGATGACTTCGACCTGCTGCTCGATGATTTCGCCTTCAGCCGTGGCGACAACCGCTGGGGCGAAGCGCGCATCGCTCTGGGCCATCAGGCTGCCGAGGGTGACCAGTCGCAGCGCTGGAAGCTGAGCGCCGACCGCCTCGATGTCGGCCCGCTGGTGCCGTTGGTCGAGAGCTTGGCGCCCCTGCCGGACACGGCTCTGGATCTGTTGCAGACGCTCAAGCCCCATGGTGGCTTGCGTAACCTCAACGCCAGCTTCCAGCCGGACGTGGAGGGCCCGAAGCGCCTGCAGTTCTCCGCCAACCTGGAACGCGTCGGCTTTTCCGCCTGGCACGCCTCGCCTGCCGTGGAGAACGGCAGCGGCAGCATCACTGGGGACCTGGGCGGCGGCGAGCTTAAGGTCGACAGCGAAGATTTCTCCCTGCACCTGACCACCCTGTTCCCCAAGGCCTGGCTCTACCAGGAGGCCAAGGGGCGGCTGACCTGGACCCTCGACGACGAAGGCTTCACTCTGCGCGCGCCTTATCTGCAGGTGGTGGGCGAAGAGGGCAAGGTGGCTGGCGATTTCCTGATCCGCATGCTCAAGGACCCCGAGCGTGAGGACTACATGGACTTGCGCGTCGGCATGCGCGACGGCGATGCGCGCTTCACCGAGAAATACCTGCCGACGCCGGTGCTCAGCCCGGCCCTCGACGAATGGCTGAAGACCGCCATCCGCAGCGGCAAGGTCAACGAAGGCTACTTTCAGTACCAGGGCTCGATCAACCGCAACCCCGATCCTGCGGTGCGCAGCATCAGCCTGTTCTTCGACGTGGAGGACGCCGAGCTGGCCTTCCAACCCGGCTGGCCCACGCTGCGTGATGCTCGCGGGCAGGTGCTGATCGAAGACAGCGGCGTACGCGTGCGGGTTTCCGAAGGCAGCATCCTGAACAGCCGTGTGCGCGAAGCGTTCGCCGACATCCCCCATGTCGACGCTGGCCAGACCCCGCATCTGAAGCTCAAGGGCAAGCTGCAGAGCAGCGTTGGCGACGGCCTGAAGATTCTCCAGGAAACCCCGTTGGGCGTCGCCGATACCTTCGCTGGCTGGAAGGGCGAGGGCGCCCTGGATGGCGCACTGGACCTGGATATTCCGTTGCAGAAGGGCGAGCCGGCCAATGTGATCGTCGATTTCAGCGCCGACAAGGCCTCGCTGGCGATCAGCAAATCCGAGCTGCAGTTGAGCGACGTGACCGGCGATTTCCGCTACGACACCAGCAAGGGCCTGAGTGCGCCGTCGATAACCGCGCGGGCGCTTGGCCATGCCATTCGTGGCAAGGCGGTGGCCGATGGCCGGCCAGGTCAGGCGCGCAGCCATATCGAAGCCAATGGCGTGGTGGCCTTGAACAACCTGACGCAATGGCTGGGCGTCACCCAGAAGCTGCCTGCCGAAGGCAGCCTGCCGTACCGCCTGCGGTTGAGCTTGGAGGGGGCGCAGAGCCAATTGCGTGTCGACTCCAACCTCAAGGGCCTGAGCATTGCGCTGCCGGCACCCTTCGGCAAGGCCAGCAACGAAGAGCGTTACGCGGATTGGCGCATGAGCTTCGGTGGTGCCGAGCAGCGCTATTGGCTCGACTATGCCGATGTCGCCAGCTTCACCCTGGCCGCGCCTCCGGGCAAGTTCGACCAGAGCCGCGGCGAGCTGCGCCTCGGTGACGGCCCGGCGATTCTGCCGACCACCCGTGGCGTGCGCGTGCGGGGCCGTGTCGCTCAGGTCAACCTGGCCGAGTGGCAGAAGGCGATCGAACCCTACCAGCAGTCGTCGCGGCAGAATGCCCAGCAACTGTTCAGCGACGCCGAGCTGCGCATCGGGCGTTTCGAGGGGCTCGGTCAGCAACTCGACGATCTCGATATCGGTTTGCGTCCGCTGAATGGCGGCTGGTCGCTGAATCTCGACAGCAAGCTGGCCAAGGGCCGCATCGATCTGTTCGAGGCCGCCGACAAGCCCATCGTCGCGGACATGGAATACGTGCGCCTGCCGGCTGCCAAGCCGAAGACCGAGGGCGCTCCTGAGCCGGAAGCACCTGATCCGCTGGCCGACTTCGACCCGCGGCAGATCCCGGCGCTGAACCTGCGAGTGGCCCACGTGTTCCAGGGCGATGACGACATGGGCACCTGGTCGCTCAAGGCGCGCCCGGATGCCCAGGGCGTGCAGTTCAGCGACCTGGATATCAACCTCAAGGGCCTCAAGCTGGGCGGCGCGATCGGCTGGCAGGGCGTGCCGGGACAGACGCGTAGCTGGTACAAGGGGCGCATGCAGGGCGAGAAACTGTCCGAAGTGCTCAAGGCCTGGGGCTACGCGCCGTCGGCAACCAGCGAGAGCTTCCGCCTGGATGCCGACGGGCATTGGCCAGGCTCGCCCGCCTGGTTCAGCCTCAAGCGCTATTCCGGCAGCCTCGATGCGGCGCTGCGCAAGGGCCAGTTCGTCGAGGTACAGGGTTCGGCTTCAGCGTTGCGGGTGTTCGGCCTGCTCAACTTCAACTCCATCGGTCGCCGCCTGCGCCTCGATTTTTCCGACCTGCTCGACAAGGGCCTGAGCTACGACCGGGTGAAAGGTAACCTGCTGGCCACCGATGGCGTGTTCGTCACCCAGGAGCCGATCACCATGACCGGGCCGTCGAGCAACTTGGAGCTCAATGGCACCCTGAACATGGTCAACCAGGGGATCGATGCCAAGCTGCTGGTCACCCTGCCGGTCACCAACAACCTGCCGATCGCCGCGTTGATCGTCGGCGCCCCGGCCATCGGCGGCGCGCTGTTCATCGCCGACAAGCTGCTCGGCGACCGCGTGGCGCGCTTCGCCAGCGTGCAGTACGACGTCAAGGGCACGCTGCACGACCCGGAGCTGAAATTCGACAAGCCGTTCGAGAAGCCCAACTGAGCCGGAGGTGCTGATGTCATTCGCCGTGATCCAGATGGTCAGCCAGGACGATATCGCCGCCAACCTGCTGCAGGCCCGGCGCTTGCTGGAACAGGCGGCGGCGGGTGGCGCGCGACTTGCCGTGCTGCCGGAAAACTTTTCGGCCCTGGGCCGTCGCGATGCCGCTGCCCTGGGTCGGCTGGAGGCCCGCGGCGAGGGCCCCGTGCTGCCCTGGCTGCAGCGTACCGCCCGTGAACTCTGCCTGTGGATCGTTGCCGGCACCTTGCCGCTGCCGCCGCAAGGCGAGCCCGAAGGCAAGCCGCGGGCCTGCTCGCTGCTGGTCGATGAGCACGGCCAGTTCGTCGCTCGCTACGACAAGCTGCACCTGTTCGATGTGGACGTCAGCGACAGCCGCGGCCGTTATCGCGAGTCGGACGACTATGCCCATGGCGGGCAGATAGTGGTGGCCGACACGCCCGTCGGGCGTCTGGGTTTGACCGTCTGCTATGACCTGCGCTTTCCTGAACTCTATGGCGCCCTGCGTGAGGCTGGCGCCGAATTGATCACCGCGCCCTCGGCCTTCACTCGGGTTACCGGGGCGGCGCACTGGGAGGTGCTGATCCGCGCCCGCGCCATCGAAACCCAGTGCTACCTGCTGGCGGCGGCCCAGGGCGGCATTCACCCTGGCGGCCGGGAAACCCACGGCCACAGCCTGATCGTCGACCCCTGGGGGCGTAAGCTGGCAGAGTACGCCGAGGGTGAAGCGATGCTGCTGGCCGAGCGGGATGCCGGCGAGCAGGTGGCGATTCGCGAGCGCATGCCGGTGCTGCGACACAAACGATTTTTCGCTGCGGCCGAGCCGCGGCAGCCTGATGTGGAGACTTTATGAGCGACCTGTTATCGACCGTCAGCGAGCAACTGCTGAGCCCCGGCGGCCTGACTCTGGAGCACCTGCCGGGCGTGCTCGGCGAGCTGGCCGGCCCTGGCATCGACGCCGCTGACCTGTACTTCCAGACCCAGGTCTCGGAAACCTGGGTGCTCGAAGACGGCATCGTCAAGGAGGGCAGTTTCAACCTCGACCAGGGCGTGGGCGTGCGTGCCCAGTCCGGTGAGAAGACCGGTTTCGCCTACAGCAATGCCATCACCCCCGAAGCGCTGAGCCAGGCGGCTCGCGCCGCGCGCTCGATTGCCCGCGCCGGCCAGCAGGGCCGCGTGCAGGCCTTCAAGGCTACCGAAGTGATGCCGCTGTACGCCGCCGACAACCCGCTGGACGTGATCGACCGCGCCGAGAAGGTCGAGCTGCTCAAGCGCATCGATATCGCCACACGCGCTCTGGACCCGCGCATCAAACAGGTGACGGTGAGCCTGGCCGGCGTCTGGGATCGCGTGCTGGTCGCGGCCACCGACGGCAGCCTGGGCGCCGATATCCGCCCCCTGGTGCGTTTCAACGTCAGCGTGATCGTCGAGCAGAACGGCCGTCGCGAACGCGGCGGCCACGGCGGCGGTGGGCGTACCGACTACCGCTATTTCCTCAATGAGGATCGCGCAATGGGCTATGCCCGTGAGGCGCTGCGCCAGGCACTGGTCAACCTCGAGGCGATCGCCGCACCGGCCGGCACCCTGCCGGTGGTGATGGGCGCCGGCTGGTCCGGCGTGTTGCTGCATGAGGCGGTCGGCCACGGTCTGGAGGGTGATTTCAACCGCAAGGGCAGCTCCAACTACAGCGGCAAGATCGGTCAGCAGGTGGCGTCCAAGCTGTGCACCATCGTCGACGACGGCACCCTGGCCGAGCGCCGTGGTTCGTTGAGCATGGACGACGAGGGCACGCCGACCCAGTGCACCACGCTGATCGAGAACGGCGTGCTCAAGGGCTACATGCAGGACAAGCTCAACGCCCGCCTGATGGGCGTGGCGCGCACCGGCAACGGGCGCCGCGAGTCCTACTCGCACCTGCCGATGCCGCGCATGACCAACACCTACATGCTGGCCGGCGAGAGCGACCCCGAGGAAATCATCCGGTCGGTGAAGAAGGGCATCTATTGCGCCAACCTCGGCGGCGGTCAGGTCGACATCACCAGCGGCAAGTTCGTGTTCTCCACCAGCGAGGCTTACCTGATCGAGGACGGCAAGATCACCGCACCGGTCAAGGGTGCGACCCTGATCGGCAACGGTCCGGAGGCGATGAGCCGGGTATCGATGGTCGGTAACAACCTGGCGCTGGACAGCGGCGTCGGCACCTGCGGCAAGGATGGCCAGTCGGTGCCGGTGGGCGTCGGTCAGCCGACCCTGAAGATCGACGCGATCACGGTCGGCGGTACCGGCGCGTGATGGGCGCGGGCGAGGGCGTCACCCGCGCGCAGGCACGTTCAGCGCAGGCCGCGCTGGGCGTCGTCGAGCTCGCGGATGTACTTGAAGATCTTGCGTGAGGCGGCCGGCGCCTTGTTCTGGGCCGCTTCGTGCTGGGCGTGGCGAATCAGCCCGCGCAGGTGCTGGCGGTCGGCGTCGGGGTACTCGGTGATGAATTTCTCCAGCACCTCGTCGTTGCCCTCGATCAGCCGGTCACGCCAGCGCTCGAGGTTGTGGAAGCGCTCGTTGTACTGGCGCGTGGAGGCATCGACCTGGTCGAGCAGCGCGACGATGGCGTCGATGTCCTGTTCGCGCATCAGCTTGCCGATGAACTGGACATGGCGCTTCTTAGCCGAGTTGGCGGTGTGCTTCGGTGCTTCTTCCAGGGCGCGGCGCAGGGCGTCGGTCAGCGGCAGCTTGCGCTGCAGATCGGGCTTGAGGCCGGCCAGGCGCTGGCCTAGTTCCTGGAGCGCATGCAGCTCGCGCTTGACCTGGGTTTTGCTCTTCTCGCCGGAGAAGTCATCGGAGTAATCAGACATGGGGCGGTGATCCAATGGGAAACGCCGCCATGATAACAGCAGCTGCAAGCTGCAAGCTGCAAGCGAGAGCAAAGAGCAGGGTTCGGTATTTTTCTTGTAGCTTGGGGCTTGAAGCTGCTTTTTAGGAGTCGTTATGAGTGAAGTGGAAGTAGTCGGACCCGCCGCGTTGCCCGGTTTGCAGGCGCAGGTCGAACAGATTCTCGCCGAGGCCAAGAAGCAGGGCGCCACCGCCTGCGAGGTCGCCGTATCGGTAGAGCAAGGGCTGTCCACCACGGTGCGTCAGCGCGAGGTGGAAACCGTCGAGTTCAATCGCGACCAGGGTTTCGGTATCACCCTGTACGTGGGCCAGCGCAAGGGCTCGGCCAGTACGTCGGCCACCGGCGAAGCGGCCATTCGCGAAACCGTGGCGGCTGCCCTGGCGATTGCCAAGCACGCCTCCGAGGACGAAAGCGCCGGCCTGGCCGATGCTGCACTGATGGCCCGTGACCTGCCGGAGCTGGACCTCTATCACGCCTGGGACATCACCCCCGAGCAGGCCGTCGAGCGTGCCCTGATCTGCGAAGCGGCGGCCTTCGATGCCGACGCGCGCATTCGCAATGCCGACGGCACCAGCCTGGGCACCCACCAGGGCTGTCGCGTGTACGGCAACAGCCATGGCTTCATCGGCGGTTACGCCAGCACCCGCCACAGCCTCAGTTGCGTGATGATCGCCGAGAGCGAAGGGCAGATGCAGCGCGACTACTGGTATGACGTGAACCGCCAGGGCAATCTGCTCGCGGACCCTGCCAGCATCGGCCGGCGCGCCGCGCAACGGGCGGTCAGTCGCCTGGGCGCTCGCCCGGTGCCGACCTGCGAGGTGCCGGTGTTGTTTTCCGCAGAATTGGCCACGGGGCTGTTCGGCAGCTTCCTCGGCGCCATCTCCGGCGGCGCCCTGTACCGCAAGTCGTCGTTTCTGGAAGGCACCCTGGGCGAGCAACTGTTCCCGTCCTGGTTGAATCTCGACGAGCGCCCGCACATTCCGCGAGCCATGGGCAGCGCCGCGTTCGATGGCGACGGTCTGGCCACTTACGCCAAGCCGTTCGTCGAGGGGGGGCGGCTGGTTTCCTACATCCTGAGCACCTACTCCGGGCGCAAGCTGGGCATGCCCAGCACCGCCAACGCCGGTGGCGTACACAACCTGTTCGTCAGCCATGGGGAAGAGGATCAGCAGGCGTTGATCAAGCGCATGGGCCGCGGTCTGCTGGTCACCGAGCTGATGGGCCATGGCCTGAACATGGTGACTGGTGACTATTCCCGCGGCGCGGGCGGTTATTGGGTCGAGAACGGCGAGATCCAGTTCGCCGTGCAGGAGGTGACCATCGCCGGCAACATGCGTGACATGTTCCGGCAGATCGTCGCGGTGGGCAGCGATCTGGAACTGCGCAGCAATATCCGTACGGGCTCGGTGCTGATCGAGAAAATGACCGTCGCCGGCAGCTGAGTCGAAAAGGGCGCTCCCGCGCCCTTTCTTCTGCAAGCCGTCGCGCAAGGCGGCGGTTTTAAATGCTTGTGTTCTTTCGTAAGGCTCACCGGGCAGGTCTGTCCATTTCCTGCTTACGCTTTCCTGCTGAATCGGCATCTATGTTTGCATTTACCGCAAGGGATTGATTATTTTTCCTATTTAGGAATTAATATCATTATCTTTTGAGGGATTGCCATGAGATTTCGCGCGAGCAACACGCCCTGTCTGGATTGCTGGCACTGGCTGGGATTCAGGATTCGCTGCGCGCTGCTGCCGGACGAGCCGCGGCTCCTAGAACTGCATTGGGCGCAGGGCAGGCAGTTGGTCGAACACGGACGCCTTTGCCCTTGGCGGATGTCGCTGACCACTCTGACGCTGCTGATGGACACCGCCTGCGATACGGCGCTGCCCTGGCACTGGCGCAGTGTCTGTCTGGATCACGCCTACCGCTCGCTCTACGCCCTGCAGCACCTAGCGGTTGACCGCGAGCAGCAAGGCAGCCTCAATCGCGCGCGCAATCGCCTGGCTACGTTGCGCATGCAGCCCTCGCTTTCGATGTCCGAACTGGCAGAAGGAAATCCCTATGAGTAACCACCACAGCGACACCCGTATCGAGCGCGACAGCATGGGTGAACTGGCTGTGCCCGCCGCGGCGCTCTACGGCGCCCAGACCCAGCGTGCGGTCAACAACTTCCCGGTGTCGGGGCAGGCCATGCCCGAGGCGTTCATCCGTGCCCTGGTGCTGGCCAAAGCGGCCGCCGCTCGCGCCAACGTCGACCTGGAGCAGATCCTGCCCGCCCAGGGCGATGCCATCGTCGCGGCATGCCAGCAATTGCTGGCTGAAGACTTCATGCAGCATTTCCCGGTCGATGTGTTTCAGACCGGCTCCGGCACCAGCTCCAACATGAACGCCAACGAGGTGATCGCCACCCTGGCCACGCGCATCCTGGGCGAGCCGATCAATCCCAACGATCACGTCAACTGCGGTCAGAGCAGCAACGACATCATCCCCACCACCATCCATGTCAGTGCCGCCATCGAGGTCAGCGAAAAGCTGCTGCCCGCCCTGGGGCATCTGCTCGAAGTCCTGTGCAACAAGTCCCTGGCGGTGCAGCCCTACGTGAAGACCGGCCGCACTCACCTGATGGATGCCATGCCCGTGCGCATGAGCCAGGTGCTCGATGGCTGGGCTCAGCAGATCCAGGCCAACATCCAGTTGCTCACCGGGTTGCTGCCGGCGCTGCAGGCGCTGGCCCAGGGTGGCACAGCGGTGGGCACCGGCATCAACGCCCATCCCCGTTTCGCCGAGCTGTTCTGCCAGGAGCTCAATGCCCTGACTGGCCGGCAGTTCACGCCGGGCACCAACTTCTTCGCCCTGATCGGCTCCCAGGACACCGCGGTCGCGCTGTCCGGTCAGCTCAAGACCACTGCCGTTTCGCTGATGAAGATCGCCAATGACCTGCGCTGGATGAACTCGGGGCCCCTGGCCGGCCTCAGCGAGATCGAGCTGGAAGCCCTGCAGCCTGGCTCGTCGATCATGCCCGGCAAGGTCAATCCGGTGATCCCCGAAGCCACCGCCATGGTCGCCGCGCAGGTAATCGGCAACGACGCTGCCATTGCTGTGGCCGGGCAGTCCGGCAACTTCGAGTTGAACGTCATGCTGCCGGTCATCGCCCATAACCTGCTCGGCAGCATCGAGCTGCTGGCCAATGTCAGCCGTCTGCTGGCCGACCGCGCCATCGTCAGCTTCAAGGTCAACGAGCCCAAGCTCAAGGAAGCGCTGGGGCGCAATCCGATTCTGGTGACCGCGCTCAATCCGCTGATCGGCTACCAGAAGGCCGCGGAAATCGCCAAGAAGGCCTACCGCGAAGGCCGGCCCGTCATCGATGTAGCCGAGGAAATGACCGAGCTGGGCCGTGCTGAACTGGAACAGCTGCTCAACCCCGAGCGCCTCACCGGGGGCGGTCTCTAGGCGCAGCAGCGCATTGGTGTCTGACGTCAGTCGAGGAGGCAGATCATGGAGCAGTGGAAACGACTCATCGAAGCCGGTAACCGCTACTTCGCCGAAGGCCGCTGGGTCGAGGCGCGCGAGCAGTATCTGCAGGCGCTCGCCCTGGCGCAGGTGCTGTTCGAGCGCTGGCGCGATGCCGATGCGGCCGTGGCCGCGTTCGTCGTCTCGCAGCACAACTTGGCCGACCTGCAGCTGACGATCGGCCACCCCGAGGGCGCGGCCGAGCATTTGTGCGCCTGCCATGAACACCTGTTGCGCTGCATGGCGGCCGGGCACCTGCCGCCCGCGCTGCGCCAGGCGGCCATGAATCACAGCCGGCGCACTTACGCCGGTGTATTGAACTTTGTCGCCGAGCACGGGGCCTACCCCCGTACAGATCGATTGCTGGATGCCCAGGCGTCCGGCGATGCGTCAACGGCAGCGCACTTGGTGCCTGCCGCCCTTCAGTACCATTAGAGGAGTGAAACCATGCCGTATAGCCTGCCTGCTCTGCCCTATGCCTACGATGCCCTGGAACCGCACATCGATGCGCAGACCATGGAGATTCACCACAGCAAGCACCACCAGACGTACGTCAACAACCTCAATGCCGCGCTGGAAGGCAACGCACTGGGCGAGCTGCCGGTCGAGGAACTGCTGACCCGTCTCAAGGAGGTACCGGAAGACAAGCGCGGTGCTGTGATCAACAACGGTGGCGGTCACGCCAACCACTCGCTGTTCTGGACAGTGATGAGCACCAGCGGTGGCGGCGAGCCGCAGGGCGATCTGAAAACGGCCATCGATAGCCAACTAGGCGGTTTCGAGGCGTTCAAGGAAGCCTTCACCAAGGCTGCACTGACGCGCTTCGGCAGCGGCTGGGCTTGGCTCAGCGTGACGCCACAGAAAAAGCTGGTGGTCGAGAGCACTGGTAACCAGGACAGCCCGCTGATGAACGGCAACACGCCGATCCTCGGCCTGGACGTGTGGGAGCACGCCTATTACCTGCGTTACCAGAACCGTCGTCCGGAATACATCGGCGCGTTCTACAACGTGGTCGACTGGGCAGAAGTTGCCCGCCGCTATCAGGCCGCGCTGGCGTGATCCACCTCTTCGGGAGTTTCCATGAGCCCGCTGCATGAGCTGATCGTGGCCAACCGCCGCTCGCTGCGTTATGCATTGGGTTTCATGGTGGTTTTTGCGGGCGGGCTGATCCTCGCCCTCAAAATCCTCGACGGCGCCTCGGCCTGGTTCCTCTGAGCGACTGCGCTTCGGCTATTCGCCTTCGTCGAAGTAGTTATTGATCAGGTCGACCAGCGCCTTTAGTGCTTCATCCTCGCGTTCGCCTTCGGTCAGCAAATGCACATTGGTGCCTTTGCCTGCCGCCAGCATCATCACCGCCATGATGCTCTTGCCGTCGACCATCGATTCGGCACTACGACCAATCTTGATCTGGCACGGAAAGCGCCCCGCGACGCCCACGAACTTGGCGGCTGCTCGGGCATGCATGCCGAGCTTGTTGATGATGGTGATTTCACGGGCGGGCATCGCGGCAATTCCTTAACTGAGGTCGCGGTGGCGGATCTGAACGTTCTTCAGTAGCGGCTTGAGGGCCTGGCCCAAGCGATTGGCCAGATAGACGGAGCGGTGATGACCACCCGTACAGCCGATACCCACGGTCACGTAGGAACGATTGCTGGCGGCGAAACGGGGCAGCCACTTGTGCAGGTAGGTGTAGATGTCCTGATACATCTCCTCGACATCCGCCTGCGCTGCCAGATATTCCTCCACAGGCTGCTCCAGGCCGGTGAAATCACGCAGCTCGGGTTTCCAGTACGGATTGGGTAGGCAGCGCACGTCGAAGACCAGATCGGCATCCACCGGCATGCCGCGCTTGAAGCCGAACGACTGGATCAGGTACGCGGTGCCCGGCTCGGACTGATTGAGCAGGCGCAGCTTGAGAATGTCGCGCAGCTGATACAGGTTCAAGTGGGTGGTGTCGATCTTCAGATCGGCCCGGTCGATGATCGGGCTCAGCAGCTTGACCTCGGCGACCATGGCCTCGGCCAGGGAGCGCTGATCGTTGGTCAGCGGGTGGCGGCGGCGGGTTTCCGAGAAGCGCTTGAGCAGGGTCTCCTCGCTGGCATCCAGGTACAGCACGTCGCAGTGGATGTTGCGCGAGCGAACTTCATCGAGCAGTTCGGAGAAACGCCTGAGCTGGCTGGGCAGGTTGCGTGCGTCGATGGACACCGCTACCTGGGGGTGCAGCAATTCGGTATTGGGTAACGCGCGCTCCGCCAGTTCTGGCAGTAACCCGGCCGGCAGGTTGTCGATACAGTAGAACCCATTGTCTTCGAGCACATCGAGTGCCGTGCTCTTGCCCGAGCCGGAACGACCGCTGACGATGATCAGACGCATGGGTTCACCCCGCAGGCTATTGGCCGTTCTGGACGTTCACGACGGTCTGGTACAGGGCTTCGCTGTCTTGAGCCTGGCGAAGCCGTTCGCGGACATCCTCGCGGTCGAACATGCTGGCGATCTGGCGCAGCAGTTCGAGGTGTTCGTCGGTGGCTGCCTCAGGTACCAGCAGCACGAAGAGCAGGTCGACGGGAGCGCCGTCGATGGCGTCGAAGTCGACCGCAGTGCTCAGCTTGAGCAGGGCGCTGATCGGCGTGCTGCAGCCGGGCAGGCGGCAGTGGGGAATGGCGATGCCGTTACCGAAGCCGGTCGAGCCGAGCTTCTCGCGGGCGATCAGGCTTTCATAGATGGTCTGGCCATCGAGATCGGGCAGGTCACGCGCGATCACGCTGGCTATCTGTTCGAGGACACGTTTCTTGCTGCCGCCCGGCACGTTCACCAGGGAACGGCCGGGGGTCAGGATGGTTTCAAGTCGGATCATAGGAGAAGGACGAACTCAGCGGGCCATTGCGCCCTGCTGGCGATCGAGCTGTTTTTCCTTGTGCTTGATAAGTTGGCGATCGAGTTTGTCGGTGAGTAGATCGATGGCTGCATACATGTCGTCGTGCTCGGCATTGGCCACCACTTCGCCTCCTGCGATGTGCAAGGTGGCTTCGACTTTCTGCTTGAGTTTCTCGACCTCCAGAATGACCTGCACATTGGTGATCTTGTCGAAGTGTCGCTCGAGGCGCTCGAGCTTCTCTTCGATGTAGCTGCGTAGTGCGTCTGTCACATCCAGCTGGTGTCCACTGATGTTGACTTGCATACCGCTTCTCCTTGTTGCCGTGTGTGAGTGGCGGGTATTGAACTCGCCGCAGGAACACTGGGGCTTCGCTTTCGCTACAAGGGCTCCCTTACATCAGTCGCTTGCGTTCGCTCGAAGGCGCTATACCGAGCGATTCACGGTACTTGGCGACTGTGCGGCGCGCCACTTGAATGCCCTGTGCTTCCAGTAAACCAGCGATCTTGCTGTCGCTCAATGGCTTTTTCGCATTTTCCGCTGCGACCAGTTTTTTGATGATTGCGCGGATCGCGGTCGACGAACATTCACCGCCTTCGGAGGTGCTGACGTGGCTGGAGAAGAAGTACTTCAGTTCGTAGATGCCACGCGGTGTGTGCATGTACTTCTGGGTGGTGACGCGGGAGATGGTCGACTCGTGCATGCCTACCGCCTCGGCGATGTCGTGCAGTACCAGCGGTTTCATCGCCTCGTCGCCATAGTCCAGGAAGCCGCGCTGGTGCTCGACGATCTGCGTGGCGACCTTCATCAGGGTTTCATTGCGGCTCTGCAGGCTCTTGATGAACCAGCGCGCTTCCTGCAGCTGGTTGCGCATGAAGGTGTTGTCGGCGCTGGAGTCGGCGCGCTTCACGAAACCGGCATACTGGGCGTTGACGCGCAGACGCGGCATGGCTTCCTGGTTGAGCTCGACCAGCCAGCGATCATTGTGCTTGCGCACGATCACGTCCGGGACCACGTACTCCGGTTCGCTGGACTCGATCTGCGAGCCGGGGCGCGGGTTGAGGCTTTGGATCAGCTCGATGACCGGGCGCAGCTCGTCTTCCTTGAGCTTCATGCGGCGCATCAACTGGCTGTAGTCACGGCTGCCGAGCAGATCCAGGTACTCGCTGGTCAGGCGCTGTGCTTCGCTGAGCCAGGGCGTGGAGGCGGGCAGCTGGCGCAATTGCAAGAGCAGGCACTCGCGCAGATCCCGTGCAGCGATGCCGGACGGCTCGAACTGCTGGATGCGGTGCAGAACGGCCTCGACTTCATCCAGCTCGACGTCCAGCTCGGGGTCGAACGACTCGACGATTTCGTCGAGGGTTTCCTCCAGATAGCCCTGGTCGTTGATGCAGTCGATGAGCGTCACGGCGATCAGGCGGTCCTTGTCGGACATGGGCGCCAGATTGAGTTGCCAGAGCATGTGGCTCTGCAGGCTCTCGCCCGATGAAGTGCGGGTGGTGAAATCCCATTCGTCATCATCGTTGCTGGGCAGGCTGCTGGCGCTGGTCTGGTAGATGTCTTCCCAGGCCGTGTCGACGGGTAATTCGTTGGGAATGCGTTCGCCCCATTCGCCCTCTTCGAGGTTGTCGACGGTCTGGGTGCTTTCCTGGAAGCTGGATTCCTGAAAGGTCTCTTCCTGGGCGGCGGGCGAGGTCGCGCTTTCGGCGCCATCGGCCATCGGGTCGGAATTGTCGAAGTCTTCGCCTTCTTCCTGACGCTCCAGCATCGGGTTGGATTCCAGTGCCTCCTGGATTTCCTGTTGCAGGTCCAGGGTCGACAATTGGAGTAGGCGAATGGCTTGTTGCAGCTGCGGTGTCATCGTCAGCTGCTGGCCCATTTTCAGGACTAGCGATGGTTTCATTGCAGACCTTATCCGGCGTCTGTACGTAATCCACGACAGGGCGACGAAGCGCCACTAGGAAGCAAATTATATGCCTGAATCCGAGCCCTTTGCCTAGAGCCTGTTACCATTTCGTTTCGATGTCGCGCGGGCGGTAACAGGCACTTGCAGAGGTTCATGGGGAGGGATCCGCTAGAGGCGGAATTCGTGGCCCAGGTAGACGTCCTTGACCGTCTGGTTGGCCAGGATCGCCGCCGAATCGCCTTCGGCAATGAGCTGGCCTTCGCTGACGATGTAAGCGGTTTCGCAGATGTCCAGGGTTTCGCGCACGTTGTGATCGGTGATCAGCACGCCAATGCTTTTGGCCTTCAGATGGTGAATGATCTGCTTGATGTCACCGACCGAAATGGGGTCCACGCCGGCGAAGGGTTCGTCGAGCAGGATGAATTTCGGCGAGGTGGCCAGGGCACGGGCAATTTCGACACGGCGACGTTCACCGCCGGACAGGCTCATGCCCAGGTTGTCGCGAATATGGGTGATGTGGAATTCCTGCAGCAGGCTCTCGAGTTCCTGCAGCCGCTGTTCGCGGTTGAGGTCCTTGCGGGTTTCCAGGATCGCCATGATGTTGTCGGAAACGCTGAGCTTGCGAAAGATCGAGGCTTCCTGGGGCAGGTAACCGATCCCGGCGCGCGCGCGGCCGTGCATCGGCTGGTGGCTGACGTCGAGGTCGTCGATCAGTACGCGACCCTGATCGGCCTGTACCAGGCCCACGATCATGTAGAAGCATGTGGTCTTGCCGGCGCCGTTGGGGCCGAGCAGGCCGACGATCTGGCCGCTTTCGATGCTCAGGCTGACGTCGCGCACGACCTGGCGGCCCTTGTAGCTCTTGGCCAGGTGCTGGGCTTTGAGAATCGCCATGGTTATTGGCCCTGCTCGGCAGCGGGGGCTGCCTTCTTCTGCGGCTGGATCACCATGTCGATACGCGGGCGCGGGCTCGACACGTTGGTGCCGGTGGCGCGGCCGGCGTTGACGATCTGGCGGCGCGTGTCATAGACGATCTTCTCGCCTTCGAAGGTGTTGCCTTCCTGCACGACCTTGGCCTGGTCGATCAGCACGATGCGCTCGTTGGCGGCGAAGTACTGGATGGTCAGGCCGTACGCCTTGACGATCTGCTTGTCGGCAGCCGGCTTCTGCTCGTAGTAGGCCGGTTTGCCCACCGAGGTGAACACGTCGACTTCACCCTGCGCATTCTGGGTGATGGTGACGGTGTCGCCGGTGATCTTCATGGTGCCCTGGGTGATCACCACGTCGCCGCGGTATACCGCGACGCCTTGTTTGTCGTCCAGTTCAGCGCTGTCGGCCTGCACGCGGATCGGTTGATCGCGGTCACTCGGCAGAGACCAGGCGCTTACGCTTCCGAGCGTGGCGCCGAGGCTGAGAAGTAGGGGGAGGGTTTTAACGAACCTCATGCTGGCCTCTTACGTTGGACTGCAGGATCATCCTGCCGTCATTCAAGTACGCTTTCATTCCTTGTGCCGTGGTCACCCCATTGGCCGCGTCGATTCTAACGGCTTGCTGGGTCTGCGCATATTCCTTCTGCGGGAATACGGTCAGGCGGCTGGTGGTGAGTATAGTGGGCCGGCCCTTTTCGTCCGTGCGCTCGACGCGCACCTGATCGATCAGCTCGACTTCGTTGCCGTCGGGGCCGACTTCGCCGCGTGCGCTACGCACCTTCCAGGGCAGTTCGGTGCCGCGGAACAGGTTCATGCGCGGTTCGGTCAGCAGCGTGGTGTCGGTGCTCTGCACGTGCTCGAGTTTTTCGCTGGTCATGTCGTTCTGGACGCGACCGTCGGGTAGGTACTGCACGCTGCGCGCATTGATCGCGTAGAAATCGATGGGGTTTTCCGGCCCGGTGTGCTGCGGCTCGTTGGAGAAGCTGTCCGGGTTGATGTTCCAGTAGCCGGCCGCCACCACCAGTAGTGCGCCGAAGGTCAGCAGGACGGGAGTGAGGAATTTGCGCAGCATCGGCGAGCCCTACAGGTAGGCGGATTGGGCGGCGTCGAGCGTGCCCTGTCCGCGCATGATCAGTTCACAGAATTCACGGGCAGCGCCTTCGCCGCCCCGTGCCTGGGTCACGCCGTGGGCGTGCTGGCGTACGAACTCGTTGGCGCTGGCCACGGCCATGCCCAGGCCGACGCGGCGAATTACCGGCAGGTCCGGCAGGTCATCGCCGAGATAGGCCACTTGCTCGTAGCTCAGGCCCAGTTCGCCGAGCAACTCGTCAAGGACGTCGAGCTTGTCCTCGCGGCCCTGGTACAAGTGCTGAATGCCGAGGTTCTGGGCACGGCGCTCGACCACCGGCGTCTTCCGACCGCTGATGATGGCGGTGCGCACGCCGGAGTTGATGAGCATCTTGATGCCCTGGCCGTCGAGCGTGTTGAAGGTCTTGAATTCGCTACCGTCGACCAGGAAATACAGCTTGCCATCGGTCAGCACGCCGTCGACGTCGAAGATCGCCAGTTTGATGGCTTGAGTACGTTGCAGCAGGTCGTTCATCACATTACCCCCGCACGCAGCAGGTCGCCCAGGTTGAAGGCGCCGATCGGAAAACCGTTGGCATCGATCACAACCAGTGCGCTTATCTTGTTGTCTTCCATGATCTTCAGGGCCTCGGCAGCGAGCATGTCGGCCCGAGCGGTCTTGCCGTGGGGGGTCATGACGTCGTCGATGCGTGCATCGCGTACGTCGATGCCCTTGTCCAGGGCTCGACGCAGGTCGCCGTCAGTGAAGATGCCGGCCAGTCGACCATCGCTTTCCAGTACGGCGGTCATGCCCAGGCCTTTCTGAGTCATTTCCAGCAGGGCGTCACGCAGGCTGGTGCCGCGCTTGACCTGGGGCAGGCTGTCGCCGGCGTGCATGACGTTCTCCACCTTGAGCAGCAGGCGGCGACCCAGGGCTCCGCCGGGGTGAGAGAAGGCGAAGTCTTCGGCCGTGAACCCGCGGGCTTCCAGCAGGGCGATGGCCAATGCATCGCCCAGCACCAGCGAGGCGGTGGTGGAGGATGTCGGCGCCAGGTTGAGCGGGCAGGCTTCCTTGGCCACGCGGGTGTCGAGATTGACTTCTGCGGCCTTGGACAGTGGCGACTCGGGGTTGCCGGTCATGCTGATCAGGGTGATGCCCAGGCGCTTGATCAGTGGCAGCAGGGTGACGATTTCCGCGGTGGAGCCCGAATTGGAGAGCGCCAGCACCACGTCGTCACGGGTGATCATGCCCATGTCGCCGTGGCTGGCCTCGGCCGGATGCACGAAGAACGCCGTGGTGCCGGTGCTGGCCAGGGTTGCGGCGATCTTGTTGCCGATATGTCCGGACTTACCCATACCTACCACGACCACGCGGCCCTTGCTGGCCAGGATCAGCTCGCAGGCCTTTACGAAATTGGCGTCGATACGAGGCAGCAGCTCTTGCACCGCCTCGATCTCGAGGCGAATGGTGCGCTGTGCGGAATCAATCAGGTCGCGGGTCTGGTTCATGCTCGGCTTGGACTGCTCGACGAAAAAGACGGGGATTATAGCGGGAAAGCCCTGTGGACTCATCATCCATGCAGCAACCCATAAATGGCAAAGCTGTCACAACCCTGAACGCCGGTGGTGCACGGCTTTGGCGGGGAAATGCGCAAATGCTATAGTCCGCAGCCTTTTCTAGGGGCGAACGGAGTGCCCTTGTCCCGATCCCGGGCGTCTGATTAGGAAGGCAGTACGCAATGGAGTTCCGATGAGCGCGGAAAATCAGTACGCGGTCGAGCTTAAGAACGTAAGTTTTCAGCGCGGCGAGCGACACATCTTCAAGAACGTCGATATCTGTATCCCGCGTGGCAAGGTCACCGGGATCATGGGGCCGTCCGGCTGTGGCAAGACCACGCTGCTGCGCCTGATCGCGGCCGAGCTGCGCCCGAGCGCTGGTGAGATCCGGGTCAATGGCCTGAACTTGCCCGACCTGTCGCGCAGCGAGCTGTTCGACATGCGTAAGCAGATGGGCGTGCTGTTCCAGAGTGGTGCGCTGTTCACCGACCTCGACGTGTTCGAGAACGTGGCCTTTCCGCTGCGCGTGCACACCCAGCTGCCCGAAGAAATGATTCGTGACATTGTTCTGATGAAGCTGCAGGCCGTCGGCTTGCGTGGCGCCATCGAGCTGATGCCTGATGAACTGTCCGGTGGCATGAAGCGTCGTGTGGCGCTGGCGCGGGCAATCGCCCTGGATCCTCAGATTCTCATGTACGACGAGCCGTTCGTCGGTCAGGACCCGATCGCCATGGGCGTGCTGGTCCGGCTGATCCGTTTGCTCAACGATGCACTGGGTATCACCAGCATCGTGGTGTCCCATGATCTGGCCGAAACGGCCAGCATCGCCGACTACATCTACGTGGTCGGCGACAGCCAGGTGCTGGGCCAGGGAACGCCGGCCGAGCTGCGTGACTCGGATAATCCACGGGTGCGTCAATTCATGCAGGGAACGCCAGACGGCCCGGTTCCCTTCCATTTCCAAGCGCCGAATTACCACGACGATCTACTGGGAGGGCGCTGATGCGCAGGACATCTTCACTCGAACGCGTTCGCCTGTTCGGGCGGGCGGGTATCGATGTGGTCGCCGCGCTGGGGCGTTCGACGATCTTTCTGCTGCGCGCGCTGTTCGGCCGCGGCACCTCGGGCAATGGCCTGCAGTTGTTGATCAAGCAGCTGTATTCGGTGGGCGTGCTGTCCCTGGCGATCATCGTGGTATCGGGTGTGTTCATCGGCATGGTGCTGTCGCTGCAGGGCTTCAGCATTCTGGCCAAGTACGGCTCCGAGCAGGCGGTGGGGCAGATGGTCGCCCTGACCCTGCTGCGCGAACTGGGGCCGGTGGTCACCGCGCTGCTGTTCGCCGGGCGTGCCGGCTCGGCCCTGACCGCCGAGATCGGCAACATGAAATCCACCGAGCAGTTGTCGAGCCTGGCGATGATCGGCGTCGACCCACTCAAGCACATTGTCGCGCCGCGCCTGTGGGCCGGCTTCATTTCCATGCCGCTGCTGGCGATGATCTTCAGCGTGGTCGGCATCTGGGGCGGCGCGATGGTCGCCGTCGACTGGCTGGGTGTCTACGAAGGCTCGTTCTGGGCCAACATGCAAAACAGTGTTTCGTTCCGCGAAGACGTGCTCAACGGCGTGATCAAGAGCCTGGTCTTCGCCTTCGTGGTGACCTGGATCGCCGTGTTCCAGGGCTATGACTGCGAACCCACTTCCGAAGGCATTAGCCGTGCGACCACTCGCACGGTGGTGTATGCCTCGCTGGCCGTACTGGGGCTGGACTTCATTCTGACCGCTTTGATGTTTGGAGATTTCTGATGCAAAACCGCACGATGGAAATCGGTGTCGGCCTGTTCCTGCTCGCCGGCCTGCTGGCCCTGCTGCTGCTGGCTCTGCGGGTCAGCGGTCTGGCGCCGGGTAGCAATGTCGATACCTACAAGGTTTACGCGCATTTCGACAACATTGCCGGCCTTACCGTACGCGCCAAGGTGACCATGGCGGGGGTCAATATCGGTCGCGTCACCGCCATCGATCTGGATCGCGACAGCTACACCGGGCGCGTAACGATGGAACTCGACAGCGCTGTCGACAATCTTCCGGTGGACTCCACCGCATCGATCCTGACCGCTGGTCTGCTCGGTGAAAAGTACGTGGGTATCAGCGTGGGCGGCGACGAAGAGTTGCTGGCCGATGGCGGAACCATCCACGACACCCAATCTTCCCTGGTGCTGGAAGACCTGATTGGCAAGTTCTTGCTCAATTCGGTGAACCGAGACCAGGAAAGCCAATGAGGTACCCGATGATGATCAAGACCCTGCGCAACAGCCTTGTCGTTCTGCTCACCGCCCTGCCATTGATGGCCATGGCTGCGCCTGCTGCCCACGAAGTGGTGCAGAAAACCACCGACACCCTGCTGGCTGATCTGAAGGCCAACAAGGATGAGTACCGCCAGAATCCCGAGGCCTTCTACAACTCGCTCAACGAGATTCTCGGCCCTGTGGTGGATGTCGACGGCATTTCGCGCAGCGTGATGACCGTGCGCTACTCCCGCGAAGCAACGCCCGAGCAGATGGCCCGCTTCCAGGAAAACTTCAAGCGCAGCCTGATGCAGTTCTACGGCAACGCATTGCTGGAGTACAACAACCAGGACATCCGCGTGATCCCGGCTTCCGGCAAACAGGACCCGCAGCGCACTTCAGTGAACATGGAGATCCGTGACGGCAAGGGCACCGTGTACCCGCTGTCCTACACCATGGTCGCCATGGACGGCACCTGGAAGCTGCGTAACGTGGTGATCAACGGCATCAACGTCGGCAAGCTGTTCCGTGACCAGTTCGCCCAGTCGATGCAGAACAACCGCAACGATCTCGACAAGGTCATCAGCAGCTGGGCCGACACCGTCGCCAGGGCGCGTCAGGCTCGGGGGGCATCGTGAGTTCAGCGGCCATCGTCGAACAGGCGCCGGGCGTGCTCGCGCTCTCCGGCGTGCTCGACTACCAGAGCGGCCCGGCCTTGCGCGAGCAG
Organism: uncultured Pseudomonas sp.; assembly: GCA_966186235.1. Classification (GTDB taxonomy): domain Bacteria; phylum Pseudomonadota; class Gammaproteobacteria; order Pseudomonadales; family Pseudomonadaceae; genus Aquipseudomonas. The sequence continues at coordinate 163,734 of CBIFVM010000003.1, read as the reverse complement.
GGTGGGCTGCTGATCCGCGCCACCCAGGCAGCGGCTTGCGTGATCGACTGTTCGGCGGTCGAGAAGTCCAGCAGCGTCGGCCTGTCGCTGCTGCTGTGCTACATGCGTGATGCGCGCGCGGCTGGCAAGCAGTTGAGCGTGCGCGGGTTGCCCCAGGACATGGGTGGAATCGCCAAGGTTTGCGAGTTGCAGCATGTGCTGCCGGTGCCGGCCTGAGCGCTTGGCTGCCAGGCGTGCCGCCGGCTGAAGTGGAAAATCGCCGCTGGCGATTTTTTGGTATGATGCCGGCCCCATGTCTGCCGGTCATCGCCGATGGACGCTGCCAAGCGCGTCCTGCTGCCCGGGCATGGTCTGCTTTCACAGGCGTCGCCAGGCGACGTCCATGCATATTGAATACGTTGATCGAGGTTGAGCATGCAGGCCCTTGAGGTAAAAAGTTTCTTGGAGACCAAACTGCCGGATGTTCAGGTAGAGGTCGACGGTGAAGGCTGCAATTTCCAGCTCAACCTGATCAGTGACGAGTTGGCCGGCCTCAGCCCGGTCAAGCGTCAGCAACAGATCTACGCTCACCTCAACCCCTGGATTGCCGATGGCAGCATCCACGCCGTGAGCATGAAATTCTTCAGCCGTGCCGACTGGGCCGCGCGCTCCTGAGACGACGAATTAGCTATGGATAAATTGAGCATTACGGGCGGCGTGCGTCTCGACGGCGAAATCCGCATTTCCGGTGCGAAGAACTCCGCACTGCCGATCCTGGCCGCCACCCTGCTGGGCGACGCGCCGGTGACCATCTGCAACCTGCCGCACCTGCACGACATCACCACGATGATCGAGCTGTTCGGCCGCATGGGTATCGAGCCGATCATCGACGAGAAGCTCAGCGTCGAAGTTGATGCACGCACCATGAAGACCCTGGTCGCGCCTTACGAGCTGGTGAAAACCATGCGCGCCTCGATCCTGGTGCTCGGCCCCATGGTCGCCCGTTTCGGTGAGGCCGAAGTGGCGCTGCCGGGCGGTTGCGCCATCGGTTCGCGTCCGGTCGACCTGCACATCCGTGGCCTCGAGGCCATGGGCGCGATCATCGATGTCGAGGGCGGCTACATCAAGGCCAAGGCGCCTGAAGGCGGCCTGCGCGGTGCGCACTTCTTCTTCGACATGGTCAGCGTGACCGGCACCGAAAACATCCTGATGGCCGCCACCCTGGCCAAGGGCCGCACCGTTCTGGAAAACGCCGCCCGCGAGCCGGAAGTGGTGGATCTGGCCAACTGCCTGATCGCCATGGGTGCGAAGATTCAAGGTGCCGGTACCGACACCATCACCATCGATGGCGTCGAACGCCTGCACGGCGCACGGTTCAACGTGATGCCCGACCGTATCGAGACCGGTACTTACCTGGTCGCCGCGGCGGCTACCGGTGGCCGCGTCAAGGTCAAGGACGCTGATCCGAGCACGCTGGAAGCCGTTCTGGCCAAGCTGCAGGAAGCGGGCGCCGAGATCACGACCGGCCCCGACTGGATCGAGCTGGACATGAAGGGCAAGCGCCCGAAGGCCGTGAGCCTGCGTACCGCGCCGTATCCGGCATTCCCGACTGACATGCAGGCGCAGTTCATCGCCCTCAATGCCATCGCTGAAGGCACTGGCACAGTGATCGAGACGATCTTCGAAAATCGCTTCATGCACGTGTATGAAATGAGCCGCATGGGCGCGCAGATCCAGGTCGAGGGCAACACCGCCATCGTCACCGGTGCGCCGCAGCTCAAGGGTGCTCCGGTCATGGCCACCGACCTGCGCGCTTCGGCGAGCCTGGTCATCGCCGCGCTGGTCGCCCAGGGCGACACCGTGATCGATCGCATCTACCACATCGACCGTGGTTACGAATGCATCGAGGAAAAACTGCAATTGCTGGGGGCGAAGATTCGCCGCGTGCCGGGCTGACACATGCTGACCATTGCCCTGTCCAAAGGCCGTATTCTCGACGACACCCTGCCGCTGCTCGCCGCGGCAGGCATCGTGCCGACCGAGAATCCGGACAAGAGCCGCAAGCTGATCATTCCGACCACCCAGGACGATGTGCGCCTGCTGATCGTGCGTGCCACCGATGTGCCGACCTACGTCGAGCATGGTGCTGCCGACCTCGGCGTAGCCGGCAAGGACGTGCTGCTCGAATACGGTGGTCAGGGGCTCTACGAGCCGCTGGATCTGCGTATCGCGCGCTGCAAGCTGATGACCGCCGGTGCCGTGGGCGCGCCCGAGCCGAAAGGCCGCCTGCGCGTGGCCACCAAGTTCGTCAATGTCGCCAAACGCTACTATGCCGAGCAGGGCCGCCAAGTCGACATCATCAAGCTGTACGGCTCCATGGAGCTGGGGCCTCTGGTGGGCCTGGCCGACAAGATCATCGACGTGGTCGATACCGGCAACACGCTCAAGGCCAATGGCCTGGAAGCTCAGGAACTGATAGCCCACATCAGCTCGCGCCTGATCGTCAACAAAGCGTCCATGAAGATGCAGCACGGCCGCGTCCAGGCTCTGATCGACACGCTGCGTGAAGCGGTCGAGAGCCACCATCCGCATTGATCCTCTTTCGCGTGGCCTAGCAGCCACGCACTGCCTATCCGTGTCATAGCCAATTTTTCAGGTGCCCGCACGGAGAGGCCTGCTAATGTGGCGCCTGAAAAACTCCAGATGAGGCTTCAGCTATGACCGCTCCAGTTGCCATTCGCCGACTCAACGCTGCCGACGCGGATTTCGCCCAGCATCTGGATCATCTGCTGAGTTGGGAAAGCGTCTCCGACGACGGCGTCAATGGGCGTGTGCTGGATATCATCAAGGCCGTGCGCGAGCGCGGTGATGCAGCGCTGGTCGAGTTCACCCAGCGTTTCGACGCGCTCGACGTGGCCTCGATGGCCGACCTGATTCTGCCGCGCGAACGCCTGGAGCTGGCGCTCACCCGCATCACCGCCGAGCAGCGCCAGGCGCTGGAAACCGCCGCTGCCCGGGTGCGCAGCTACCACGAGAAGCAGAAGCAGGATTCCTGGACCTACACCGAGGCCGACGGCACGGTGCTGGGGCAGAAGGTCACGCCGCTCGATCGTGCCGGCCTGTACGTGCCTGGCGGCAAGGCCTCGTACCCATCCTCGGTATTGATGAATGCCATTCCCGCGAAGGTCGCCGGCGTGCCCGAGGTGGTCATGGTGGTGCCCACGCCGCGAGGCGAGATCAACGAGATCGTACTGGCCGCCGCTGCCATTGCCGGTGTCGACCGGGTGTTCACCATCGGTGGTGCCCAGGCCGTCGCTGCGCTGGCCTACGGTACCGAGAGCGTACCCCCAGTGGACAAGATCGTCGGGCCGGGCAACATCTACGTGGCCACCGCCAAGCGCCATGTGTTCGGCAAGGTCGGCATCGACATGATCGCCGGACCATCGGAAATCCTTGTGGTCTGCGACGGCCAGACCGACCCGGACTGGATCGCCATGGACCTGTTTTCCCAGGCCGAGCACGACGAGGATGCGCAGTCGATCCTGGTCAGCCCGGACGCCGCCTTCCTCGACAAGGTCGCGGAAAGCATCGCCAGGCTGCTGCCGAGCCTGGAGCGCGAGGCCATCGCGCGTACTTCCATCGAAGGCCGCGGCGCGCTGATTCTGGTCGAGGACATGGCCCAGGCCATCGAAGTGGCCAACCGCATCGCGCCCGAGCATCTGGAACTGTCGGTCGAGAACCCGGAGCAGTACCTGCCGCAGATTCGCCATGCCGGTGCGATCTTCATGGGGCGCTACACCGCCGAGGCGCTGGGCGATTACTGCGCCGGCCCCAACCATGTGCTGCCGACCTCGGGCACCGCGCGTTTCTCGTCGCCGCTGGGTGTGTACGACTTCCAGAAGCGCTCGTCGATCATCCACTGCTCGGCGGCCGGTGCCTCCGAGCTGGGCAAGGTGGCTTCGGTGCTCGCCCGCGGCGAGTCGCTGACCGCTCACGCGCGTAGCGCCGAATATCGCATCAAGAACTGATCGCTGATCGTAGGGTGGACGACGTTCTTGTCGTCCACCGTGTCGTCTGAACAATTTCGAGGAGAGAAGGGCAGATGAGCAAATTCTGGAGCCCCTTCGTCAAGAGCCTGGTGCCCTATGTGCCGGGTGAGCAGCCGAAGCTGACCAAGCTGGTCAAACTCAACACCAACGAGAACCCCTTCGGCCCGTCGCCGAAAGCCATCGCCGCCATGCAGGCCGAACTGAACGACGACCTGCGCCTGTACCCCGACCCCAACGGCGATCGCCTCAAGCAGGCGGTGGCGGCCTACTACGGCGTGCCGAGCAGCCAGGTGTTCGTCGGTAATGGCTCCGACGAGGTCCTGGCCCATGCCTTCCATGGTCTGTTCCAGCACGGCAAGCCGCTGCTGTTCCCGGATATCAGCTACAGCTTTTATCCGGTCTACTGCGGGCTGTACGGCATCCAGGCCGAGCCGATTGCCCTGGACGAACAGTTCCAGATTCGCGTCGAGGACTATGCGCGACCTAACGGTGGCATCATTTTCCCCAACCCGAATGCGCCGACCGGTTGCCTGCTGGCGCTGGACGCGGTGGAGCGTCTGCTGCAAGCCAACCCTGACAGCGTGGTGCTGGTGGACGAGGCCTATATCGATTTCGGCGGCGAATCGGCGATCAGCCTGGTGAGCAAGTACCCCAACCTGCTGGTCACCCAGACGCTGTCCAAATCGCGCTCGCTGGCCGGTTTGCGCGTCGGCCTGGCGGTTGGGCACGAGGATCTGATCGAGGCGTTGGAACGGATCAAGAACAGCTTCAACTCCTACCCTCTGGACCGCATCGCCATCGCCGGCGCTGCTGCGGCGTTCGAAGATCGCGCCTACTTCGAGCAGACCTGCGCCGCGGTGATCGACAGCCGTGAACGGGTCGTCGCCGGCCTACAGGCTATGGGCTTCGAGGTGCTGCCCTCGGCCGCCAACTTCATCTTCGCCCGCCATCCTGGGCGTGACGCGGCCGGTATCGCCGCCTCGCTGCGTGAACAGGGCGTGATCGTGCGCCACTTCAAGCAGGAGCGTATCGCTCAATTCCTGCGCATCAGCATCGGCTCGCCCGAGCAGAACCAGGCGCTGCTGGACGCACTCGCGTCGCTCTGAGCGCCGGCCGTCAATGAAAAAGCCAGGGCATAGGCCCTGGCTTTTTCGTATCCGCGAAGTCGGTGACGCGGCTCAGTGCTGGTGGCCCTGACCGATAAAGGTCAGCGAAGTGAAATAGCCGCGGCTGTCGATATCCGCATCGCCTTTCACCGCCTGGATGGCCTCGGCGGCGATCACGTTCAGGCCTTCGTTGCGTACCGTCACCCGAGCTTCGCCCTTGGCGTCGGTGGTGGCGCTAATGGTGTCCGGTGCGCTGCGGTAGTCGCCGATCAGCTTCACGTCGGCGGCGGGTTTGCCGTCGATCAGCACGCGTACCGGTAGCGGCTTGCCGACGCCGATTTCCAGGGGGTCGGCCAGGGGCACGATGACCATGCGCAGCCCTTTCAGGTCGGGCAGCCGAGCGTGTGGCTGGAGAATCGACAGGCTGTATTTGTAGGTGTGCAGCGCTTCAGTGGCGCCGGGTACCTGGCTGCGGCCCTGGTTGACCCACTTACCGTCGGCAGTTTTCGACCAGGCGCCATTGTCCAGGGCCACAGCCAGCGATGCTGGCGCGCTCAAGGGCTTGAGACGGGCGTGATCGGCGAGGCGCTCGATGGTCACCGGAATGCTCTTGCCGGCGGCATCGAACGCCCAGGCCCGGCTGATTTTCTCGGCTTTGAAGGCATCGTCTTCGGCGCCGTGGCCGTAGACCGCTTCGATGTTGCCGCGGCGCTGCTCTGTCCACAGTCCATGGGCGCTGGCGTGCTCGGCGAAGGCCAGGAGGGCGAGTAGGGCGGCGGTTTTGTGTGAGATGCGCATGGTGCGTCCTTTCGATCAGAGGGTGAGGGTCAGGCTGACACTGAGGTTGCGCGGCTCGCCGGGGAGCACCCAGACGCTGTTGTAGGCGCGCTCGTAATACTTGCGGTCGAACAGGTTGTTGAGGTTCAGGCCCAGGGTCACGTCCTCGCTGGCCTTGTAATGGGCGAGCAGGTCGACCGTGCTGTAGGACGGCAGGGTGAAGTCGCTGCCTGCCTGGCCGGAGCGCTCGCCGACATAATTGAAGGCGGCGCCGATGTCGGAGCCGCGCAGCGCGCCGTTCTGGAACTCGTACACGCTTAGCAGGCTGCCGCTGTGGCGAGCGATGCCCAGCAGGTCACTGCCCTTGGGCAGCGCTGCATCGCCCTCGGTGACTTCGGCATCGATGTAGGCGTAGGCACCGATGATCCGCACCGCGTCGCTCAACTGGCCGCTGAGCTGCATGTCCAGGCCCTGGCTGCGTGCCTTGCCGGCTGCGACGCTGTCGCCCACGGCGTCGGTGGTGATGATGTTTTCCTTGTCAATCTGGAACAGCGCGATGGTGCCGCCAAGGCGCCCGTCGAGCAGGTCGAGCTTCACCCCGGTCTCATAGCCCAGGCCCTTTTCCGGCTTGTAGACTTGGCCCCGGGTGCCGATGGTGTTGGGTTTGAAGGAGGTGGACGCATTGGCGAACACGCCCACCGCTGGCGTGAGCTGATAGAGCAGGCCGAGGCGGGGTGTGGCGACGTCCTTTTCCTGGCGATTGCTGACCCGTATGGTGCGGTTCAGAGCGGTCTGCTCGATGCGCTCCAGACGTACGCCCACCAGGCCGCGCAAGCGGTCGGTGAACGCTATCTGATCTTGCAGGTTGAGGGCGTAGCTTTCGGTGCGTTCGTGAAAGTCGTTGGCGCGGGTCAGCGCCGGCTTCGGCTGGCCGTATACCGGGTTGTAGATATCCAGGCCATAGCTGAGCAGCGTCGCACTCTGCGGGTATTTCTGGCTGTTGCGATAGTTCTCGTATTCGACGCCGATCAGCGTCTGGTGCTGCCAGCCGGCGAACTCGAAATCTCCATGCAGTTCGGCCTGGGTGATGGTGTCGTTCCACTCGAAGTCGCGCTGGCGATAGAAGCGCGTCAGGGTGGTGCCAACCAGCGCCTGTGGCTCCGAGCTGTCGCCGTTGAGCGTCCCCTGGGTGTAGTGGTTGGCCAGGCGCAGCTTCCAGGTGTCGCTCAGGTAGTGCTCGAGCGCCAGGTCGAGGGTCTGGTTGTCGTTGCGGATGTCACCATCGTTGGGCTCGCCCATGAAGGTCGAACGCTTCACCGAGCCCAGTTGGGCGTTGACCGCCGGGATGCCGCGATCGAATACCGACTCGGTGCGCGAGAATTCGGCGTCCAGCATCAGCCGGGTGTCCGGCGAGAGCTGCCAGCTCAGTGACGGGCTGACGATACGCCGTTGGCTGCCGACATGATCGCGGAAACTGCCGTTGTCCTCGATGGCCATGTTGACCCTGGAGAGCAGGCTGCCGTCCTCGTTCAGCGGGGTATTCACATCCAGGCTGCTGCGATAGCGGTCCCAGCTGCCGGCGCTGACCGACAGCGTGCTGAAGGCTTCATCCTGCGGGCGCTTGCTGACGATGTTCACCAGCCCGCCGGGATCGCCACGACCATACAGGCTGGCCGCCGGGCCCTTGAGCACTTCGATGCGCTCGATGCTGGAAGTGTCCGGCGAGCTGTAACTGCCGCGGTTGATGGCGAAGCCGTTCTTGTACAGCTCGCCGGTGGTGAAGCCGCGCACGCTGTAGTTGAGGAAGGTCAGGCCGCCGAAGTTGTTCTGTCGCGACACGCCGCCGGCAAAGTCCAGGGCTCGGTCGATGCGGGTGGTGTTGAGATCCTCGAGCACCTGGGCGGGCACTACCTGGATGCTCTGCGGCGTGTCGCGAATATCGGTATCGGTACGGGTGGCGGTTGCCGAGCGCGTGGCGCGGTATCCCGGTACTGGGCCATCGGCCGACTCCTGGCGATGTTCGGCGCTGATCACGCTCTCATCGAGTTGCAGGGTGCCGATGCTTTCGGCGTATGAGGAAACACTCAGCAAGCCGAGCGGCAAGCTGCTGGACAGAGCGAGGAAGCGACGCAAGATGCAGATCCTTGGCAAATTATAAAACGTAATAACATTACATTTTAATGGCGACCAACTGCAACATCTGTGTTCAGACGATGCAGCCTTGGTGGGGATCAGTTGCTGGTGGCGACAGGCGGGCGAATACCGATATCGGCCTTGAGTTCCATTGGCTTGCCATTACGCATCACTTCGATGCGAATGGTATCGCCGGGCTTGGCGCGGGCGACCTGGTTCATCGAGCGGCGCGCATCGCCCGCCGGTTCGCCGTCGATCTTGAGGATCAGGTCGTTTGGCTGCAGGCCGGCCTTCTGCGCCGGCCCGTTGCGATAGATGCCGGCAACGATGATGCCCTGACGGCCTTCAAGGCCGAAGGACTCGGCCAGCTCCGGGGTCAGCGGTTGCACTTCGAGGCCCAGCCAGCCGCGGATTACCTTGCCGTGCTCGATGATCGCCTGCATCACCTCCATCGCCAGCTTTACCGGGATGGCGAAGCCGATGCCCTGGGAGCCGCCGGATTTGGAGAAGATCGCCGTGTTGATGCCGACCAGGTTGCCATAGGCGTCGACCAGCGCGCCGCCGGAGTTGCCCGGGTTGATCGCTGCGTCGGTCTGGATGAAATCTTCGTAGGTGTTGAGGCCCAGTTGGTTACGGCCTGTGGCGCTGATGATGCCCATGGTCACCGTCTGGCCGACGCCGAACGGGTTGCCGATGGCCAGAGTGACGTCGCCGATACGGATGTTGTCGGAGCGCCCGAGGGTCATGGCCGGCAGATCCTTGAGGTCGATCTTCAGCACCGCGAGGTCGGTTTCCGGGTCGCTGCCGATCACCCGGGCCAGGGTCTCGCGACCGTCCTTGAGGGCCACCACGATCTGGTCGGCATTGGCAGTCACATGGTTGTTGGTGAGCAGGTAACCTTCCGGGCTCATGATCACCGCCGAGCCGAGGCTGGACTCCATGCGCCGCTGGCCGGGCAGGTTGTCGCCATAGAACTTGCGGAACTGCGGATCATCGAGCAACGGGTGGTTGGACTTGCCCACATACTTGGTGGTGTACAGGTTGGCCACCGCTGGCGAGGCGACGCTGACGGCTGTGGCGTAGGAGGCCGGGCCCTCTTGGGATCGGGCGTAGATCGGCGCCTGGCGCAACTGTACGTCGTGCATGGGCAGGCCGACCAGTTGCGGGTACTGCTGCATGATCAGCAGCGATACCAGAACGCCGACCAAAAGTGGCCAGCCGAAAAAACGCAGGGCCTTGAACATCGATCAATCCTGAGGGTTGCGAGGCCCCTATCGGGCCCTTAAGGTGCGCCATTATAGAGAACCGCGCCAAGAAAGCAGCGGTTCGCCACCGTTCGTGAGGAAAACTGTATGGCCATCGCCCTGACCACGCTCGTAGAGGACGCCGAACGCTACCTGGGCGCTGCGCGCATCAGCGATTATTGCCCCAACGGCCTGCAGGTCGAAGGACGACCCCAGGTTCAGCGCATCGTCAGCGGCGTGACCGCCAGCCTGGCGATGATCGAAGCCGCCGTCGAGGCGCGCGCCGATGTACTGCTGGTGCACCACGGTTACTTCTGGAAGGGCGAGAACCCGTGCATCACCGGTATGAAGCAGCGCCGTCTGAAAACCCTGCTGGCCAACGACATCAGCCTGCTGGCTTACCACCTGCCGCTGGACGTGCACCCCGAGGTGGGCAACAACGTTCAGCTGGCGCGCCAGCTCGACATCACCGTCGAAGGCCCGCTGGAGCCGGATAACCCGCGTACCGTCGGGCTGGTCGGCTCGCTTACGCAACCGCTGAGCGCCCGCGACTTCGCGCGGCGTGTCCATGAAGTACTGGGCCGTGAACCGCTGCTGGTGGAGGAAGACAGAATGGTCAGCCGTATCGGCTGGTGCACGGGAGGCGGCCAGGGCTACATCGACCAGGCCATCGCCGCAGGCGTCGACCTGTACCTCACCGGGGAAGCATCCGAGCAGACCTACCACAGCGCCCGCGAAAACGGCGTCAGCTTCATCGCCGCCGGCCACCATGCCACCGAGCGCTACGGCGTGCAGGCCCTGGGCGAATATCTGAGCCGACGCTTCGCCATCGAGCACCTGTTCATCGATTGCCCGAATCCGATTTGAGCGCCAGACGTCCAAATTCCCAGGCATAAAGCTAGAGCGTTTCGATCTAAGCGGCGCCCTGATTAGAAGTAAGTGCTGTGCTAGAGTGCGCGCTCGTCCAAGGCCCGTTTGGCCTGAATAAATACCGTGACCTCGTGAGTAGCCATGCTCGACAAACTGACGCACTTGAAACAGCTCGAGGCGGAAAGTATCCACATCATTCGTGAAGTGGCCGCCGAATTCGACAACCCGGTGATGCTCTATTCCATCGGCAAGGATTCCGCCGTGATGCTGCATCTGGCGCGCAAGGCGTTCTTTCCCGGCAAATTGCCGTTTCCGGTGATGCACGTCGATACACGCTGGAAATTCCAGGAGATGTACCGCTTCCGCGACAAGATGGTCAGCGAGATGGGCCTGGAGCTGATCACCCACATCAATCCCGACGGTGTGGCACAGGACATGAACCCCTTCACCTACGGCAGTGCCAAGCACACCGACGTGATGAAGACCGAGGGCCTCAAGCAGGCGCTGGACAAGTACGGCTTCGACGCCGCCTTCGGTGGCGCGCGCCGCGACGAAGAGAAATCCCGTGCCAAGGAGCGCGTCTACTCGTTCCGCGACAGCAAGCACCGCTGGGATCCCAAGAACCAGCGCCCCGAGCTGTGGAACGTGTACAACGGCAACGTCAAGAAGGGCGAGTCGATCCGCGTATTCCCGCTCTCCAACTGGACCGAGCTGGATATCTGGCAATACATCTATCTGGAACAGATCCCGATCGTACCGCTGTACTTCGCCGCCGAGCGCGAGGTGATCGAGAAGAACGGCACCCTGATCATGATCGATGACGAGCGCATCCTCGAGCACCTGAGCGACGAGGAGAAGGCGCGCATCCAGAAGAAGAAGGTGCGTTTCCGTACCCTGGGTTGCTACCCGCTGACCGGTGCGGTGGAATCCGAAGCGGAAAGCCTGACCGACATCATCCAGGAAATGCTCCTGACCCGGACTTCCGAACGCCAGGGCCGCGTGATCGATCACGACGCCGCCGGCTCGATGGAAGAAAAGAAACGTCAGGGCTATTTCTGAGGATCACGCACCATGAGCCACCAATCCGATTTGATCAGCCAGGACATTCACGCCTACCTGGCTCAGCACGAGCGCAAGGAACTGCTGCGCTTCCTTACCTGCGGTAACGTCGATGACGGCAAGAGCACCCTGATCGGGCGCCTGCTGCACGACTCCAAGATGATCTACGAAGATCACCTGGAAGCCATCACCCGCGATTCGAAGAAGAGCGGCACCACCGGTGAGGAGGTCGACCTGGCGCTGCTGGTCGACGGCCTGCAGGCCGAGCGCGAGCAGGGCATCACCATCGATGTCGCCTACCGCTATTTCTCCACCGCCAAGCGCAAGTTCATCATCGCCGACACCCCCGGCCATGAGCAGTACACGCGCAACATGGCCACCGGTGCCTCGACCTGCGACCTGGCGATCATCCTGATCGACGCCCGTTACGGCGTGCAGACCCAGACCAAGCGACACAGCTTCATCGCGTCCTTGCTGGGCATCAAGCACATCGTCGTGGCCATCAACAAGATGGACCTCAAGGACTTCGACCAGGGCGTGTTCGAGCAGATCAAGGCCGACTACCTGGCCTTCGCCGAGAAGATCAACCTGCGTCCGAGCACCCTGGAGTTCGTGCCCATGTCGGCGCTCAAGGGCGACAACGTGGTCAACAAGTCCGAGCGCTCGCCCTGGTACACCGGCCAGTCGCTGATGGAAATCCTCGAGAGCGTCGAAGTGGCGGGCGACCGCAATTTCGACGACCTGCGTTTCCCGGTGCAGTACGTCAACCGCCCGAACCTCAACTTCCGCGGTTTCGCCGGCACCCTGGCCAGCGGCATCGTGCGCAAGGGCGACGAGGTCATCGCGCTGCCGTCGGGCAAGGGCAGCCGGGTCAAGTCCATCGTCACCTTCGAAGGTGAGCTGGAGCAGGCCGGCCCTGGCCAGGCCATCACCCTGACCCTGGAAGACGAGATCGACGTATCGCGTGGCGACATGCTGGTGCACGCCGACAACCGCCCGCAGGTAGTCGACACCTTCGACGCCATGCTGGTGTGGATGGCCGAAGAGCCGATGCTGCCGGGCAAGAAATACGACATCAAGCGTGCTACCAGCTACGTGCCGGGCTCGATCGCCAGCATCACCCACCGGGTCGACGTGAACACCCTGGAGCAGGGCGCGGCGAGCAGCCTGCAGCTCAACGAGATCGGCAAGGTCAAGGTCGCGCTGGATGCGCCCATCGCCCTGGACGGCTACGAGCATAACCGCACCACCGGCGCTTTCATCGTCATCGACCGCCTGACCAACGGCACCGTGGGCGCCGGCATGATCATCGCCGATGCCAGCAGCGGCGCGCACCATGCCGACAGCGGCCACGTGTCCACCGAGGAACGTGCTGCGCGCCTCGGCCAGCAGCCGGCCACCGTGCTGTTCAGTGGCCTGTCCGGCGCTGGCAAGAGCACCCTGGCCTATGCCCTGGAACGCAAGCTGTTCGACATGGGGCGTGCGGTGTACGTGCTCGACGGCCAGAACCTGCGCCATGACCTGAACAAGGGGCTGCCGCAGGATCGTGCCGGCCGTGCCGAGAACTGGCGTCGTGCCGCCCATGTGGCGCGTCAGTTCAACGAAGCCGGGCTGATCGCCCTGGCCGCGTTCGTGGCGCCGGATGCCGAAGGGCGTGAGCAGGCCAAGGTGCTGATCGGTGCCGAGCGGCTGATCACCGTCTACGTGCAGGCCTCGCCGCAGGCATGTGCCGAGCGTGATCCGCAGGGGCTGTATGCGGCCGCTGGCGACAACATCCCGGGTGAGTCCTTCCCGTACGATGTGCCGCTCGATGCTGACCTGGTCATCGACACTCAAAGCGTGTCGGTGGAGGAAGGCGTCAAGCAGGTGCTGGCCGTACTGCGCACTCGTGGCGCCATCTGAAAACCTGCTCATGACCAGCTGCGCCTAGGCGCAGCAGCGCTAGCAAGAGGTTTTGATGAACATGAAAAATGCCCGCTCTCTCACGAGGCGGGCATTTTCATTTCAGCGCTGACGATCAGATGCCGTGACCACGGGCGCGCTCGCGCTCGTTGATCTCCATCTGTTCGCAGGTCAGGAAGCCTTTGCTTTCCACACGGTCAGCTGAATTGAAGGCGACGTAGTAGGGCTGTTCCTTGCCATCCTTGTTGAGGATGTAGTTGTTGCAAGTACCGGGGGCGATGGTGCGGTTGACTTCCGAAGAGGGTGGGCCACCCAGCTCCAGCACGGTGGACTTGCTCATGTCCTTCTCCACCTGCTTGACCAGCGGTTCGTTGCGGAAGGTGAAGTGGTCGACCGGATTCTCGGGCTTGCCGGCACAACCGGTCAGAACGGCCAGTACGCAGGCGGCACCCAGGCTTTGCTTGAACATGGTTAATTTCCCTTGTGATGAACCAGACCATTTTTCTGAGCCTGGGCCAGGGAATTAAGTTCGGCTTAAATCACGGCGGCTTGAGCAGGTCGTTCCCGGTGGGCCTGCCGGTCGCTGGTCTTATCGCTCGCTGGCGGACTGCTGTTGGCTGCTGTCGACGGCTTCGCCCAGGATGGGGGCCGGATGGCGGCTGGGCAGTGCCAGTGCCTGGGCGCTGAGCAGGCTCAGCAGCAGGGTGATGGTCAGGGCTTTCATGGTGTACCTCGTCTCGCTATGTTCGGTGTTTCACGGAACCATGCTAGGGGCGAGGCAGTCAGGGATGAAGTCGAATGGCTCGATAGTGGCCATCGACCGTCATGATGCGTGTTGCGCGTGACCTTCGACTCGGCCAAGGACGCCCCAATGGAGACTGAAATGGGTCATCGTGCAGTTCCCCGTTATCCACTGGTGCTGGTGCCCGGCATGCTGGGTTTCGTCAGCTTGTTCGGTTTCGAATACTGGTACGGCATCACTACCGCACTGCGTAACCAGGGTGTGGACGTGTACCCGGCGCGCCTGTCTCCGGTGCACGCCACCGAATTGCGCGGCGAGCAGTTGATTTTGCAGATCGCCGAGGCGCGGCGTCGCAGCGGCGCGGAGAAGGTTCACCTGATTGGTCACAGCCAGGGTGCGCTGGTGTGTCGCTATGCCGCCGCACACCGGCCGGAATGGATCGCCTCGGTTACCTCGGTGGCAGGGCCCAACCAGGGCTCGGAGCTGGCCGATCACCTGGAACGCAAGTACGCCGCGAATGGCCTGAAAAGCCTTCTGTTGCGCATGGGCACCCATATGTTGGCGCGACTGTTCACCTTGCTGGACAGCGGCGCGCGCGGCGCGACGATGCCGATCAACGCCACGGCTGCCCATCGCTCGCTGACCACCGAGGGCGTGGGCATCTTCAACCATCAGTACCCGCAGGGTCTGCCCCCGGCCTGGGGCGAAGACGGGCCCGAGGAGGTCAATGGCGTGCGCTATTACTCCTGGTCCGGCACCCTGCAGCCGGGCATCACCGACCAGGGTGGCAACCGACGTGATCCGTCGAACTGGTTCTGTCGGCGTTTCGCCCGCACCTTCGTGCGCGAGGCCGGGCAGTGCGACGGCATGGTCGGGCGGGTCAGCTCGCACCTGGGCAAGGTGATTCGCGACGACTACCCGCTCGATCACCTGGACATCGTCAATCAGCACTTCGGCCGGGTCGGCGAGGGTGTCGATCCGGTCAGCCTCTACATCGAACACCTGCGTCGGCTGCACGAAGCTGGTCTGTAAGAAGCTGGTCTGTAAAACGAGGTAGCCTGGGTCGAGCGAAGCGACACCCAGGTGCCCAGTCGTCTTTATTGCGCCTGAGCAGCCTTCAGCGCTTCGTAAGCCGGCGCCGCGTAAATGCCGATCTCGACCGCCAGCTCCAGAATTCGTGGCAGGTCGGTGGTGTAAACCAGCACCGCCTGCAGCTCGTCATCCAGCGGTTCGCTGAAGTCGACCAGCGTGTAGCCCTGGGTTTCCTTCGACAGGCTGCCGAGCTGCACCTGGATGCGGTTCAGGGCCTTGAGCGGTTCGACCTTCTTCAACTGCTTGGCGGCCAGCACGAAGCTCACTTCGGGCCCGAACGACTCGGTGATCTGGCTGAACAGCGCTTCGTAGTTGTCGGCCTGGAACAGCACGGTCTCCGGCAGGTTGCCGACCACCATCCACTCGCCCAGGGGAATGGGGAAGCTGTCGTCGTAATTGATGTCCGGATTGGTCGCCAGGAAGGCGGCCGGGTCGGCGTAGGCCTGGGCCGCTTCGTCGGCGATGCGGCTGATTTCGTTCTGAGGCAGGCAGCCCGAGCTGATTTTGCCGATGAGTTCTTCGAGCTGGGCGCGCATGGCGATTTCCTGATGATGACGTTGGGTGCGCAAGGCTGCCCGTTAGCGGCGCTCAGCGCAACTGGCTTTCCGCCAGGTTGCGGGTACGGGGAATGAGGCCGGCGTCCCAGTGCCTGGTGCCCCACTGCAGCAGCTCTTCGGCGCTGGCATCGACCAGCTCGTCGGGCGCGGGCTGACCCAAGGCACGTAATGCGCGGATCAGCAAAGACGTGGCCTGGTCGCCGGGCAGGGGCGGCGAGCGGTAGGACTTGCCGAGCTTGTGGCCATCGGGCTGGATGATCAGCGGTACATGCAGATAACGCGGCTGGGAGAAACCGAGCAGCTCCTGCAGGTAGAGCTGGCGCGGCGTGGAGTCGAGCAGGTCGGCGCCGCGTACCACGCTGTTGATGCCCTGCCAGGCATCGTCCAGCACCACGGCGAGCTGGTAGGCGTACAGGCCGTCGCGGCGGCGGATCACGAAGTCGCCGACCTCGCGGCCCAGGTGCTGGCTGTATTCACCTTGCACGCGATCGGTGAAGCGGTAGGTCAGCTCGGGCACACGCAGGCGGATGGCCGCGTCATGGCGGGCGTGCCCGGCATTGCGGCAATGGCCCGGGTAAATGCCACCGCTGCCTTCGAGCTGCTTGCGCGAACAGGTGCAGGCGTAGGCCAGGCCCTGGTCGAACAGGCGCTGCACCAGCGCTTCGTATTCGCCGTGGCGATCGCTCTGGCGCACCAGCTCGCCGTCCCAGTGCAGGCCATAGCGCTCCAGGGTCTGCAGGATGGCGGCCTGGGCACCCGGCACTTCCCGGGGCGGGTCGAGGTCTTCCATGCGCAGCAGCCAGCGGCCGCCGACGGAGCGGGCATCGAGATAGGAGGCGAGGGCGGCGACCAGCGAGCCGAAGTGCAGGTAGCCACTGGGCGTGGGCGCGAAGCGACCGATATAGGCGGGTTTATGCATGGTGGGACGTTTGTGCGGGGCGAAACGAAACGGGGCGCCTGAGCGCCCCGTCTGTGGATCGACTCAGGAGCCGACCTGTTTTTCCTTGATTTCCGCCAGGGTCTTGCAATCGATGCACAGGGTGGCGGTAGGGCGCGCTTCCAGGCGACGAATGCCGATCTCGACACCGCAGGAGTCGCACCAGCCGTAGTCTTCGTCTTCGATCAGCTGCAGCGTCTCGTCGATCTTCTTGATCAGCTTGCGCTCGCGATCACGGGCACGCAGCTCCAGGCTGAACTCTTCTTCCTGGCTGGCACGGTCGGCTGGATCGGGGAAGTTAGCCGCTTCGTCCTGCATGTGGTGCACGGTACGGTCGACTTCCTGCATCAGTTCCAGCTTCCATTTGTTCAGGATACTGGTGAAGTGGGCGCGCATCGCCTCGCTCATGTACTCCTCGCCCTTGGTTTCCTTATAGGGTTCGAAGCCACGAATCAATTGGCCGTTTGTTGCTTTTGCTTTGGTGGGCATGGATGACCGCCTCTCACTCTCTCTAATCCACTGCGCAGGGAATGTGTCCGTTGCCGTTTACAATAACGGCCCTGCGACTGCAAGCGGGCGAACTTACCAGATCGACTCAAGCCGCGCCACTCCCGGATGTCGCGGTTGTGCGTCTGGTTTCCAGCCGGCCCTGCCTGGGCTTCGTGGTGAGCCTGAAGAGCCACCCCGTGGCGGATGCCAAAGCCTGCAATCGCAATGTAAACACGTATTTCAGTGGTGCGTTGGCACGGTATGACAGAGCGCCCCTGATAGAATTCCACCTTTATCGTTTCCCGGGGCATTCCCATGGCACAGCTTTACAGCGCCCGCAGCCGCGCGATCGAACCCTTTCACGTGATGGCCCTGTTGGCGCGCGCCAACCAGTTGCAGGCCGAGGGCCATGACGTCATTCACCTGGAGATCGGCGAGCCGGATTTCACCACCGCCGCGCCCATCGTGGCTGCCGGCCAGGCGGCGCTGGCTGCCGGCCATACCCGCTATACCGCCGCACGCGGCTTGCCGGCGTTGCGTGAGGCGATTGCCGACTTCTATGCGCAGCGCTATCGGCTGAGCATAGACCCCCAGCGCATTCTCATCACGCCGGGCGGTTCTGGTGCACTGCTGCTGGCGGCGAGCCTGCTGGTCGACCCTGGCAAGCACTGGCTGCTGGCCGACCCGGGCTACCCCTGCAACCGGCATTTTCTGCGCCTGGTCGAAGGGGCGGCGCAGTTGGTGCCGGTCGGCCCCGAGCAGCGTTATCAGCTCACACCGGAAACGGTTGCCGGGCACTGGAATGCCGACAGCGTCGGCGCCTTGCTCGCCTCGCCGGCCAACCCGACCGGCACGCTGTTGAGCGCCGCCGAGCTCGCTGCCC
This sequence comes from uncultured Pseudomonas sp., assembly GCA_966186235.1. Taxonomy (GTDB): domain Bacteria; phylum Pseudomonadota; class Gammaproteobacteria; order Pseudomonadales; family Pseudomonadaceae; genus Aquipseudomonas. The sequence goes on along the minus strand of CBIFVM010000003.1, from coordinate 145,915 downwards.
TGTCCCAGGCGCTGAAAGCCCGTGGCGGGCATATGGTGGTCGACGAGATCTACCACGGCCTGACCTACGGCGTGGACGCCAGCAGCGTGCTGCAGGTGGATGACGAAGCGTTCGTGCTCAACAGCTTCTCCAAGTACTTCGGCATGACCGGCTGGCGCCTGGGCTGGCTGGTGGCGCCCGATGCGGCGGTGGCGGACCTGGAGAAACTGGCGCAGAACCTCTACATCAGCGCGCCGAGCATGGCCCAGCATGCCGCGCTGGCCTGCTTCCAGCCGGAGTCGATAGCCATCTTCGAGGAACGCCGGGCCGCCTTTGCCGAGCGCCGCGACTTTCTGCTGCCGGCGTTGCGCGAGCTCGGCTTCGGCATCGCCGTCGAGCCCGAGGGGGCCTTCTATCTGTATGCCGACGTGAGCGCTTTTGGCGGTGATGCTTATGCCTTCTGCCAGCACTTCCTGGAAACCGAACATGTGGCCTTCACGCCGGGGCTGGATTTCGGTCGCCATCAGGCCGGCCACCATGTGCGCTTCGCCTACACCCAGAGCCTGCCGCGTCTCGAAGAAGCCGTCGCGCGGATCGCCCGTGGCCTGAAGAGCTGGCAAGCCCATGCAGTTTGATCCGCCCCTCGAAGAGGCCCGGTTGCTGCGCCGCTACAAGCGCTTTCTCGCCGATGTCGAAACCGCTGGCGGTGAATTACTGACCATCCACTGCCCGAACACCGGCTCGATGCTCAACTGCATGAGCGAAGGCTGTCGGGTGTGGTTCAGCCGCTCCAACGACCCCAAGCGCAAGCTGCCCGGCACCTGGGAAGTCGGTGAAACGCCCCATGGTCGGCTGGCCTGCATCAATACCGCGCGGGCCAACGCGCTGGTGGAAGAGGCCTTGCGTGCCGGGCGAATCCCCGAGCTGGCCGGCTTCACTGCCTTGCGCCGCGAAGTGCCGTACGGCGTGGAGCGCAGCCGGGTCGACTTCTGCCTCGAGTATCCGGGCGGCGTGGCCTTCGTCGAAGTGAAAAGCGTGACCCTGGGGTTTGCCGACAGCCGGGTCGCTGCCTTCCCGGATGCGCGCACCGAGCGTGGCGCCAAGCACCTGCGCGAGCTGGCTGCCCTGGCGCGCAGCGGCGTGCGCGCCGTGCAGCTGTATTGCGTGAACCTGTCGGGCATCGAGGCTGTGCGCCCTGCCGAGGAAATCGATCCGGCCTACGCCGCTGCGCTGCGCGAGGCGGTGCAGGCGGGCGTCGAGGTGCTGGCCTATGGGGTGGATATTTCGCCTCAGGGGATTGAGGTGGTGCGACGGCTGGATGTGCTGCTGGGTTGAGCGCGTCCCCGGGTATCGCTGCGCTCGACCCTGGCTACGGGGCTGCGTCGCTTTTGTAGCCTGGCGTTGAGCGAAGCGATATCCAGGGTTATTGGCACTACAGATCGACCCAGATCCCCTCGCCATCTTCGTGGCTGTCGATAGGCCGCAGCGTTTGCCCCTCGCAAGGCCCCGCCACGCACTCACCGGATTCGATCAGAAACAGCGCGCCATGCCGGGCGCACTGGATCAGGCTGGCGCTGGGATCGAGAAACTGGTCGGCCTGCCATTCCAGCGGCACGCCCCGGTGCGGGCAACGGTTGCGGTACACGAACACCTCGCCGCCCTTGCGCACGGCGAACAGCTGCATGTCTTCAACATCGAAGCCCCGGCTCTGAGCTTCCGGCAGCTCATCGGGGGCGCATAGACGGATCATCGAATTCTCCAGGCCAGGGCGGGGGGATTATCCCGCATCGGCCTGGGGATGGAAGGGGCGCGCGTCCGTGTGCAAGGGGCTTTGGGCTCAGATTTCCCAGATCAGGTTGAAGGCCGCATGACGACCTGGCTGGGTGTAGCGGCCAAGGCTCGAACTGTTCTCGGTGAGGCTGCGCACGTCGCCCCACTGCCAGTATTGCTTGTCCGTCAGGTTGAACAGGCCGGCATTGACCGATACGCCAGCGCCGATGTTCCAGTACGCGCTCAGATCCAGCGTGCCGTAACCCGAGGGTTCGTACTGATTGGCGATCTGCGTCTGATCGACGCGCTTCTTGGCGGCTGCCAGCGTCCAGCTCAGTTCGCCGCCGTATTGCCCGCTCGGTGCATCGTAGCCGAGGCCGAACACCGCCTTGAGCGGGTCGATGCTGTTGATCGGCTGGCCAGTTGCCTCATCCTTGCCGCGGGCGTAAGCGATGGCGCTGCGAAAATGGCTGCCGACCGGCAGACCGAGGCGATCCAGGCGCAGTTCGCCGCGCGCCTCGGCACCACGAATGGTCACCCGGTCGAGGTTCTGGTACTGGAACGTCATGCGGCCCGCACCCGTTGGGTCGTTGGGCAGCGTGACCTGCTCGATGAAGTCGTCGTAGCGGTTGTAGAACAGAGCGATGCCGAAGGCCCCGGCATCGTACTGACCGCGCAGGCCGATTTCGTAGCTATCGCTGGTTTCCGGCTTGAGGCTGGGGTTGGCGATGGTCTGGTAATTACGGGCGAAGTTGATGAACTCGCCAAAGATATCCACCGGGTTCGGTGCGCGAAACCCTGCGGCGTATTGGCCGTAAACGCTGTGGGCGTCATCGATGCGATAAGTGATACCGAGCTTGGGCGATAGCGCCTCGTCGCGATAATCAGACGGGCTGCGGTTGATCGGCTGGCTGTTCAGGTAGTGGGGTGTGACCTCCGGCTTCATCTCGTAATGGTCGTAGCGCAAGCCGGGCAGCAGCGTCCAGCGACCGATGTCGATGGTGTCCTGCACGAAAAAGGCGTATTCGGTCGAGGTGGGATCGGGGAAGTCGCTGAGCGGGAAGCTTTCATCACCGGGGATGGCCGGTACGGGCAAGCCGGTGCTGGCGAATACTTCGCGGCCCTTGCGCAGGTCGCTGCTTTCCAGGCGCTTGAAGTCGACGCCATAGATCAACTGGTGGCTTGCTGCTCCAGTGTCGAAGGCCTTGTCGAGCTTGGCGTTGAACGCCCACAAGTCTTCCTGATATGTCGAGTCGCGGCTGCGCTCGCGCAGGCTGCCACCGCTGAACCGCTGCTGGAAGGTACGCTGGCGAATCTGGCTTTCCTGATAACTCAATTGCCATTCGGCGCTGTCACTGATGGCCGTATCCAGGACAAAGCTGTGCTGCAGGCTGAGGCGCTGGCGGTCGGTGTTGTCGGTCGCGTCGGAGGTACGAACGGTGGCCGTGGTGCTGTATTCGCTGAGCACCCGGGTATCGGCATCGTCTTCGTAGCGCTCATAGGTCAGTTGCAAGCGATCAGTGCCGAGGTAATTCCAGCCGAGCTTGGCGAGTAGATTATTGGCTGTGTAGTCCTGGGGGTTGGCTTCTTCCCGTGCAGCCCCGACTCCACTGCGACCACCGAAGGTGTCGAGCGCTTGGCCGTCACGTCGCCCCAGGTGCAGCAGGCCATCGACCTGACCCTGGCGTGCGGCGAACGTGGCACTGCGCGACCAGCTGTCGTCGGCGCCATCGTAGCCCGTCTTGAATCGTGCGTAGGCGTCATCGCCCGCGTCGAGATAGTCGGCGGCATCCTTGGTCAGGAAGCTGACCGCGCCGCCAATCGCATCGCTGCCGTACAGTGAGCTGGCGGGGCCGCGAATGATCTCCACGCGCTTGAGCGTATCCGGGTCGACATAGTTGCGCCGCGCGTCGAGGAATGGACCGAAGGCGAATGCATCCGGCATCGGCACACCATCCACCTGGGTGAGGATGCGATTGCCGCCGATGCCGCGAATGGTGAAGCCTGCCAGGCCGAATCGGCTACCTGTGCCGCTGACCGATACGCCCGGCTCGTAACGAACCAGATCCCTGATGTTCTTCACGTTCTTGCGATCTACATCCCGCGCGCTGATGACCGAAACCGTATTGGGAACGCTGTCGGTACTCTGCTCGATGCGCGTTGCGCTGATCGTGGTTTTCTCCAACTGCAGGGATTGCGCGCCAGCCAATGCAGGACTGAACAACAAAAAGGCCAAACAGGAGCGAAGTGGGAAGGGCGGGGTAGGCGACATGCGATTCTCCTGTCATGTCGAGATACATGGGAAAAGGATGACGCATTAGATGGTAGTGATTATCGTTTGTAAACAAGATTGACTGACGGTTAAGATTATTTAATGTTTGCTGGGTTTTACTCTCCAACCCAGCCGTTTACCCTTCCGGTCTATGGTTTTTCCTCGCCTGTTCAGCGGGCCTTGCAAGGGAGTTGAAGTGATGAGCGATCAGTCGGTAGCCGAGGTAGGCCTGTATGCCGCCTGGCAGAACCTGCGCGCCGAGCAGCCGCACCTGCGGGCCCGGGATGCGGCGGCGAAGCTGGGCGTCAGTGAGGCCGAGCTGACCGCCAGCCGCCTGGCTGTGGATACCGTGCGCCTGCGCCCCGACTGGGCAACGCTGCTGCCCGCGCTGGGCGAACTCGGCCACGTGATGGCGCTGACCCGCAACGAATCCTGCGTGCACGAGCGCAAGGGCGTTTACCGCGAGGTGACGATCGCCGGTAATGGCCAGATGGGCCTGGTGGTGTCGCCGGATATCGACCTGCGTCTGTTTCTCGGCGGCTGGGCCAGCGTCTTCGCCGTAGCCGAGCAGACGCCGCGTGGCGTGCTGCGCAGCATCCAGGTGTTCGATCACCAGGGCACCGCGGTGCACAAGGTCTACCTTACCGAACGCAGTGAGCTGGAAGCCTGGGAGCCGCTGCTCGCGCGTTTTCGCGATGAGCAGCAAAGCAGCGAACTGGCGCTCAAGCCGATGCCGGCTCCTGCGACCGTTCAGCCGGACGCCGCCATCGACGGCGACGCCTTGCGCGCCGGCTGGGCAGCGCTGAAGGACACCCACCATTTCTTCGCCCTGCTGAAGAACCATGGTGCGGCACGCACCCAGGCGTTGCGCCTGGCCGGTCGTGAATGGGCCGAACCGCTGGCGCCCGAGGCGCTTGCAGGGTTGTTCGAGCGCGCGGCAGCCGGCGAAGTGCCGATCATGGTGTTCGTCGGCAACCGTCACTGCATCCAGATCCATACCGGGCCGGTCAGCAACCTGAAGTGGATGGACACCTGGTTCAACGTGCTCGACCCGCAGTTCAACCTGCACCTCAAGACCGGCGACATTCATGAACTGTGGCGCGTACGCAAACCGAGCAGCGACGGCGTGATCACCAGTTGGGAGGCGTTCGATGCCAACGGTGAGCTGATCGTGCAGTTGTTCGGCGCGCGCAAGCCCGGCGTGCCGGAGCGCGAGGATTGGCGTCTTCTGGCCGAGCAGACACCTGCTCTGCCGGCCTGACGCTACACTGCCAGCCTCGGCCGCCCCTGCATTCGGGCGGTCGCTACGAACCCGCTTCCGGAGTTGCTCCATGATCCGTCCCCTCGCTGCATTCACCCTGCTCGCCAGCCTGCTGGTGCCACTGGCGGCAGGCGCCGACAACCTGCCGCAACGCTGGGTCAGCGCCGGGGGCTCCCTGAGCGAGTGGGTGGTCGAACTCGGCGGTGAGGCCAAACTGGTCGGCGTGGACACCACCAGCCAACATCCGGCCTCGTTGCAGAAGCTGCCCAGCGTCGGGTACCAGCGCCAACTGGCCGCCGAGGGCATTCTGGCCTTGCGCCCCGAGGTGCTGCTCGGTACCGAGGAGATGGGGCCGCCGCCGGTACTGGCGCAGCTGGCCGCCGCCGGCGTGAAGGTCGAGACGCTGCCTGCCGATGCCGACCTGCAGGTGCTGCATGGCAATCTCAAGCGAATTGGGGCACTGCTGGGTGACGAGGCGCGGGCCGAGAGTGTGTTCGCCGCTTATCAGGCGCGCCTGAGCGAACAGGCTGATTGGGTCGCCAAGGCCCAGGCGCAAAGCCCGGCGCCGACCGTTCTGCTGCTGCTCGGTCATGCCGGCAGCAGCCCCATGGCCGGCGGCAAGGACACGGCGGCGGCCTGGATGATCAAGCAGGCTGGCGGCAAGAACCTGACCACCCACGAAGGCTACAAGGCGCTGTCCACCGAGGCGCTGCTGGCGCTGGACCCTGAGGTGGTGATCTTCGCCGACCGCCGCCTGAGCGGCGACGAGGCCCGCCAGGCGCTGCTCAAGCAGAACCCGGCCCTGGCCTCGACCAAGGCCGGCAAGCAAGGGCGCCTGGTGGCCATCGACCCGACCCTGCTGGTCGGCGGGCTCGGCCCGCGCATTCCCGCCGGCCTCGCCGAGCTTTCCGCCGCCTTCTATCCCGGGCTTACACCGCTGGCACCCGCCACGCCATGAAACCAGTGATCGCCCCGCGCTCACTGTTCATCGCGCTGGGCCTGCTGCTGGCGCTCGCCCTGTGGCTGTCCCTGGCCCTCGGGCCGGTGAGCCTGCCACTGGGCGATACCCTGCGGGCCGCCCTGCGCCTGGCCGGCTTACCACTGGCGGACGATGGCCTACAGCAGGCCGAGCTGATCCTTGGCCAGATCCGCATGCCGCGCACGCTGCTGGGCCTGGCGGTCGGCGCCGTGCTGGCGCTGTGCGGCGTGGCCATGCAAGGGCTGTTTCGCAACCCGCTGGCCGACCCCGGCCTGATCGGCGTTTCCAGCGGTGCGGCACTCGGCGCGGCCATCGCCATCGTCGGGGGCGCTGCCATGGGCGGGATGCCGGAGCTGTTCGCGCCTTACCTGCTATCGCTGTGCGCCTTTCTCGGCGGCCTGGTGGTGACCGCGCTGGTCTATCGCCTGGGGCGCCGCAACGGGCAGACCAGCGTGACCACCATGCTGCTTGCCGGCATCGCCCTCAATGCCCTGGCGTTCGCCTGCATCGGCCTGTTCACCTACCTGGCCGACGATGCCACCTTGCGCACCCTGACCTTCTGGAACCTGGGCAGCCTCAACGGCGCCAGCTATGCCCGGCTGTGGCCGCTGCTGCTAGTGACCCTGGCGGTGGCGCTGTGGTTGCCGCGCCGCGCCCAGGCGCTGAACGCCCTGTTGCTCGGCGAGTCCGAGGCGCGCCATCTGGGCGTTGCGGTGGAGCGCCTCAAGCGCGAGCTGGTGTTCTGTACCGCGCTGGGCGTCGGTGCTGCCGTGGCTGCTGCGGGGATGATCGGTTTCATCGGCCTGGTGGTGCCGCACCTGGTGCGGCTGCTGGTCGGCCCGGATCACCGCGTGCTGCTGCCGGCCTCGGCGCTGGCGGGCGCCAGTTTGCTGCTGCTCGCCGACCTGTTCGCGCGGCTGATCCTGTCGCCCGCCGAGCTGCCCATCGGCATCGTCACCGCCCTGATTGGCGCGCCGTTCTTTCTCTACCTGCTGCTGCGAGGACGCACCTGATGCTCAGTGCCCGCAAGCTGTCGATCCAGCGTGGCGACAAGACCGTGCTGGCCGATATCGACCTGCAGCTGCAGCCTGGTGAGGTGCTGGGCGTGCTCGGCCCCAATGGCGCCGGCAAGAGCACCTTGCTGGGCGCCCTGTGCGGCGAGTTGAGCCCGGCAGCGGGCGAGGTCGTTCTGGACGATCGTCCGCTGCAGGCCTGGCTGGACAGGGCTCGCGCGCGGCGCCTGGCGGTGCTGCCGCAAAGCTCGTCGCTGAGCTTCGGTTTCGTGGTAGGCGATGTGGTGATGATGGGCCGAATGCCCCACGACACCGGCCGCGAGCGTGATCAACAGATCGTCCGCGAGTCTCTACAGGCCGCCGATGCCGAGCACCTGGCCGAACGCAGCTACCTGCAGCTATCCGGCGGCGAGCGCCAGCGTGTGCACCTGGCGCGGGTACTGGCGCAGCTGTGGCCGGGCGGTGCCGAGCAGACGCTGCTGCTCGACGAGCCGACCTCCATGCTCGACCCGTTGCATCAGCACACTACCCTGCAGGCCGTGCGCCGCTTCGCCGAACAGGGCGCCGCGGTGATGGTCATTCTCCATGACCTGAACCTGGCGGCGCGTTATTGCGACCGCCTGCTGTTGCTCAACGACGGTCGTGCCCATGCCATCGGCCTGCCTGCCGAGGTGCTGCGGGCCGAGCCCCTGCACGCGGTGTTCGGCCTGGAAGTGCTGGTGCAGCGCCACCCCGAACGCGGGCACCCGTTGATCGTCGCCCGTTGAAGGAAGCCCGATGCGTACGCTGTTTTTCGCCCTGCTGTTGCTGCTCACCGCCTGCCAAAGCCCGCCCGTCCTGGCGCCCGTGCCCGCGTGGCAAAGCCTGGAGGGGCGTGGGCACGCCGACCTGGGGCAGATCATCGACCTGCGCAGCGGCGCACGGCTGACGCCCGAGCAGCTCGTCGCTCACCTGGCGAAGGCGCCCCGGGTGCTGGTCGGCGAGCAGCATGACAACCCGGATCACCATGCCCTGCAGCTGTGGTTGCTGCGCGCTCTGGAGGCGCAGCGAGGGCAAGGCAGCCTGTTGCTGGAAATGCTCGCGAACAGCCAGCAGCCGCAGGTCGAAGATGTGAAGCAGCAATTGCGTGAAGGCCTGCAGATCGCTGATCTGCCCAAGGCGCTGGAGTGGAGCAATGGTTGGCCGTGGGCGCTGTACGGCCCCATCGTGCGTCATGCACTGGTGCAGGATTACCCGCTGCGCGCAGCGAATCTCGACCGTGCCGAGATCATGACGATCTACCGCCAGCAACCGCTGCTGAAAGGAGAGTCCTCGACCGCGGCGGCCGTGCAGGAGCCGCTGCTGGCGCAGATTCGCGAGTCCCATTGCGACAAGCTGCCGATCAGCCAGCTGCCAGCGATGCTCGCCGTGCAGCAGCAACGCGATCGGCGCATGGCCGAGCAACTGTTGAAAGCGCCGCAGCCGGCGATGCTGTTCGCTGGCGCCTTTCACGTGCGCCGCGACCTGGGCGTGCCGCTGCACCTGAGCGACCTGGGCGAGCCGGATGGCGCCCAGGTGCTGATCCTTTCCGAAGCGGGTAAACCGGTAACCGCCGAGCAGGCGGATTACGTGTGGTACACCGCCGCCTTGCCGCCCGAGGACCATTGCGCACGATTTCGCTAGCGCAAGATTCTCGTAGGGCAGGTCAGGCGCCTGTCTCGGGGCGAGGCGCTCCGGTTATCGGCGCCTCTCTGGCCGCATCAGAACCCTTCCAGCACGATCTTGCCCTTGGCTTTGCCGCTTTCCAGCAGGGCATGGGCGCGGCGCAGGTTTTCGGCATTGATGGTGCCGAAGTGCTCGCCCAGGGTGGTTTTCAGGGTGCCGGCATCCACAAGCTCGGCCACGCGGTCGAGCAGGCGGTGCTGTTCGATCATGTCGGCGGTCTCGAATAGCGAGCGGGTGAACATCAGTTCCCAATGCAGGGAGATGCTCTTGCGCTTGAGCTTCATCACGTCCAGCGGCTGCAGCGGGTCGTCGATCAGCGCCAGGCGGCCTTGCGGGGCCAGGCCTTCGACGATGGCGTCATAGTGCTGGTCGGTCTGGGTCAGGCTGGCCACGTGGGTGACCTGGGCGATGCCGATCCGCGCCAGCTCCTCGTTCAGCGGCTCGCTGTGGTCGATCACGTGGTGGGCGCCCAGCTCGCGGACCCAGGCCTGGGTTTCCGGGCGCGAGGCGGTGCCAATCACGGTCAGCCCGGTGAGCTGGCGGGCCAGTTGCACGAGGATCGAGCCGACGCCACCGGCAGCACCGATGACCAACAGGCTCTGGCCCTGGTCAGCCGTGCCCTCGGCAACCTGCAGGCGGTCGAACAGCAGCTCCCAGGCAGTGATGGCGGTCAGCGGCAGGGCAGCGGCTTCGGCGAAGGACAGGCTGCCTGGCTTGCGACCGACGATGCGTTCGTCGACCACATGCAGCTCGCTGTTGGCCCCGGCACGGTTGATGGCGCCGGCGTAGGCGACTTCATCTCCGACCTTGAACAGCGTTACCTCGCTGCCGACTGCCTTTACCACGCCGGTCGCGTCCCAGCCCAGCACCTTGGGCTGGCCGGCCTCGGGGGCGACGTTACGGCGGATCTTGGTGTCCACCGGGTTCACGGAGATGGCTCTAACCTCGACGAGCAGGTCGCGCGGGCCGGGCGTCGGCGCGTCGAGCGTGACGTCCTGCAAGGCCTGTGGATTATCGATGGGCAGCGACTGGTGGTAGGCAACGGCTTTCATGGAGGCGTCCTGTAGGGGATGTGAGATGGGAGGCAGCTTGCGCCAATCCATTGCCAGGAAAAACCATAGGCAGCTAGAGTCTCTTTCAATATTTTTTTGAAGATGATCGCCATGCTGCGTTTCGATGACCTGCAACTGTTCGTGCGCATTGCCGGGGAGGGCAGCCTGTCGGCGGCCGCGCGCCAGCTGGACATATCGCCGGCTGTGGCCAGCGCCGGCCTCAAGCGCCTGGAGCAGCAGTTGCAGGCGCGCCTGTTCGTGCGCTCGACCCGCAGCTTGCGGCTGACCGCCGACGGCGAGGCCTTTCTGCTGCACGCTCGCCAGGCGCTGCAGAGCCTGGAAGCGGGGCGCCAGCAACTGGCCGGCAGCAAGTCGGCGATCAGCGGGCCGCTGCAGCTCGCGGCGCCCTCGGACTTCGGCCGCAACACGCTGCTGCCCTGGCTCGATACCTTCATGCAGACCCATCCCCAGGTGCAATTGCGCCTGCTGCTTGGCGACCGGGTCACCGATCTGTTTCGCGAGCCCGTCGACATCGCCCTGCGCTACGGCGAGCCGGAGGATTCGAGCCTGGTGGCGCTGCCGGTGGCGCCGGGCAACCGCCGGGTGCTGTGCGCCGCGCCAGCCTACCTGCAGCGCCATGGCGAGCCGCGGCAGATCGCTGATCTGCGCCAGCACAACTGCCTGGTCTACATGCTCGGCGGCCGCGCCTACGAGCGCTGGCGGTTTCACGACGGAGACCGGGCACACAGCCTGCAGGTGGCCGGTGATCGCCTCAGCGACGACGCCGATGTGGTGCGGCGCTGGGCCGTGGCTGGCGCCGGGGTGGTGTACAAATCCTGGCTGGACGTGGCCGGCGACGTGCACGCCGGGCGCTTGCGCATCCTCTTGCCGGAGGTGCTTGGCGAGCCGACGCCGTTGAATCTGATCTGCACCCACCGCGAGCAGCTGAGCAAGCCGGTGCACCTGCTGCGCGAGTTCGTGCAGGCGCGTTGCAGTGAGTTGCTGGCGCAGGCGCCGTGGCGCCGCTAAGCTGCTGCGGCAATCCACCACAGCCCGTTTGCCGCCACTGCCCCTAAAATCGCCAGCCATGAACCTGTCCCGCTCCAACCGCTCATTGCTCGCCTGGGTGCTGTATTTCAGTGTCCTGTTCAGCGCGCTCGCCTGTGCGGTCAGTCATGGGCAGATGACCGGTCTGCAGCTCAGCGGCATGGATGGCGGCTACTGCGGCCTGGATGCCAGCGGCAGCATGGACATGGGCGGCGTGGATTCGGGCGTGCCGATGCCGTTCATGGGCTCGGTGTGCCCGCTATGCTCCACCTTCGTGGCCCTGGCCCTGGCGGCCTTCTTCGGCTTGCTCGGCCTGCTGCCCCGGCAGCGCCCCGCCACCCCACGCCCCAGCGCCGAGCCCGGCGGGGCGGTGCGTTATCTGTGGCCCTCAGCCAACCCTCGCGCTTCGCCCCTGGTCGCCTGATTCGCTGATTGTCGTTGCCTGCTGCGCTTGTCGCCGTGGGTAGTTCGCTTATGCATACGACCGGGCTTCACATGAAAAACGCGACACCGTCGTTCTATAACCTCGCCTGGCGCTGGCACTTCTATGCCGGGCTGTTCGTCATTCCATTCATGATCATGCTGTCGCTGACCGGCATCATCTACCTGTTCAAACCGCAGCTCGATGGGCTGATGTACGCCGACCTGCTGCAGGTCGAGGCGAGCGGCCAGCCGCTGACCGCCGACGAGATGCTCGCCCGCGTGCAGGCCGTTTACCCCCAGGGCAGCATCGGCAAGTACCTGCCGCCGGTGGACGCCGACCACAGCGCGCAGTTCGTGGTGAAGGTCGGCGAGCGCACCCGCAACGTGTTCGTCGACCCCTACGGGGGCGCGATCCTCGGTACCCAGGACGCCCACAACAACCTGCAGGCTCTGGCCCGCGCCGTGCACGCCGACCTGTTGATCGGCACGCCGGGCGATCGGCTGATCGAACTGGCTGCCGGCTGGGGCGTGGTACTGGTGGTTTCCGGGCTGTACCTGTGGTGGCCGCGTGGGCGCGGCGCTGGTGTGCTATGGCCACGGCCGTCGGCTCGTGGCCGCTTGTTCTGGCGTGATCTGCACGCCGTCACCGGCTTCTGGGGCGCCTTGCTGCTGCTGTTCATGCTGCTCACCGGCATGACCTGGACCGGCTTCTGGGGCAAGCAGTTCGCTGGTGCCTGGAACCAGTTTCCGGCCGCCATGTGGGACCAGGTGCCGACCTCCGACCGCCAGGCCGGCGATCTCAATCAGAGTCACAAGCAGACCGTGCCCTGGGCGCTGGAGAACACCCCGCTGCCCGAGTCCGACCCCCATGCTGCGCACAATGGCGGCGCCACTCCGGCATCCACCGCCAACCCCACCGTGGGCCTGCAGCAGGTGGTGGACATCGCCAGCGAGCGAAACGTGCACCCAGGCTACAGCATCACCTTTCCGACCACGCCGACCGGCGTCTACACCATCGCGGTGTTCGCCGACGATCCGCGCAACGACGCCACCCTGCATGTCGATCAATACAGCGCCGCGGTGCTGGTCGACGTGCGTTGGGCCGACTACGGCCTGGCGGCGCGTGCGGTGGAAAGTGGCGTGATGCTGCACATGGGCAAGCTCTACGGCCTGCCGCACCAGCTGTTCATCTTCGCCGTGTGCCTGCTGGTTCTGCTCAGCTCGGTCAGCGGCCTGATCATGTGGTGGAAGCGCCGGCCCGCCGGTGGCCTGGGCGTGCCGCCGCTGCGCCATGACCTGCCGCGCTGGAAAGTCGGCGTGGCGATCATGATCGGCCTCGGCGTGCTGTTCCCCCTGGTCGGCGCCTCGCTGCTGGCGATCTGGGCGCTGGATTACCTGCTGCTGTCGCGCGTCGCCAGTCGGCGCCTGGCCTGACTCAACCGGCGGCTGCCCGTGGCGGTCGCCCCGAATTCTATTGAAGGAGAAGCACCATGACGCTGAAGAAACTCGCTCTGACCGCTGCATTGCTCGCCACCAGCCTGCTGGCCAACGCGCATCAATACGAAGTCGGCCAACTGCACATCGACCACCCCTGGTCGCGTGAAATGCCGCCGGTGGCGCCGACCGCCGCTGCCTATTTCGTGGTGCACAACAAGGGCGATGCCGATGACCGCCTGCTCACCGTCGAGACGCCCGTGGCCGGCAAGGCGGAGATTCACGAGCACGCCCACGTGGGCGGCATGATGAAGATGCAGCAGGTACAGAATGTGGTCATTCCCGCTGGCGGCGAAGTGAAGTTCGCGCCCATGGGTTATCACGTGATGCTCTTCAACCTGAAGCAGCAGGCCCAGGCCGGTGACCGTTTCCCGCTGACCCTGACCTTCGAGAAAGCCGGGCCGGTGACGGTCGAGGTGGCGGTGCAGAAGGATGAGCCGGCGGCGGAAGGTGGGCACGAGCATAAGGGACATTGATGAAAGCCTGCCCCGTACAGGCCGTGTGAAAACTACTGCGCTCGGTCATGCGGCGTTAAAAACCGGCTCAAAATGCTCATTTACAGCTCGTAAACTGCGCTTTTTCGCCGGTTTTTGCCTTGCCTGACCTTCGCTCGCTACGTTTTCACACGGCCTGCGTAGCCTGCGGTTGAGGTTTCATACCAACCGCGCGTCCAGGCTGTTCTGCGCCAGGCGCTTGGCCTGGGCTTCGCTCATGCCCAGGGCTTCGTGCAGGGCCATGAAGTTCTCGGTGACGTAGCCGCCGAAATAGGCCGGGTCGTCGGAGTTGACGGTGACCTTCACGCCGCGCTCGAGCATGTCGAGGATGTTGTGCTGGCCCATGTGCTCGAACACGCACAGCTTGGTGTTGGACAGCGGGCAGACGGTCAGCGGAATCTGCTCGTCGATGATGCGTTGCATCAGCCGCTCGTCCTCGCTGGCCCGTACGCCATGGTCGATGCGCACGATCTTCAGCAGATCCAGGGCTTCCCAGATGTATTCGGGCGGGCCTTCCTCGCCGGCATGGGCCACGGCATGCAGGCCTTCGCTGCGGGCTTTGGCGAACACGCGCTCGAACAGGCGCGGCGGAAAGCCCTTCTCCGAGCTGTCGAGGCCAACGCCGATAAAGGCATCGCGGAATGGCATGGCCTGCTCAAGGGTCTGGAAGGCCTGCTCTTCGGGCAGGTGGCGCAGGAACGCGAGAATCAGGCCGTGGCTGATGCCCAGCTGCTTCTCGCCATCGACCAGCGCGCCCTTGATGCCGCGCATCACCACTTCGAAGGGAATGCCACGGTCGGTGTGGGTCTGCGGATCGAAGAACGGCTCGACGTGCACCACGTTCTGCGCCTTGCACTTGAGCAGGTAGGCCCAGGTCAGGTCGTAGAAGTCCTGCTCGGTGCGCAGCACATCGGCGCCGCGGTAATACAGGTCGAGAAATTCCTGCAGGTTGTTGAAGGCGTAAGCCGCGCGTAGCGCCTCGACATCGTTCCAGGGCAGGGCGATGCGGTTGCGCTCGGCCAGGGCGAACAGCAGTTCGGGCTCGAGGGAGCCTTCGAGGTGCAGGTGCAGTTCGGCCTTGGGCAGGGCGTTGAGCCAGTCGTACATGGGTAAATCTCGGTCAGCTAAAAACGTGGTCGGCAAGTTTACCCTCATGCGCCGGGCTGTGCGGTATCGCGCGGCACCAACGGTAAGCGACTGGAATTATTTACAGCATGTTGCAGTCGGAGCAGGATCGTCGTGCTCTTCTCTGAAAGGAATCGCCATGTTGAATGCCATCAAGCAGGAATACTGGTTGCTGCTGGCCGTGTTCGCCGCTCTGATTGCTCTGCCGATGGAGCATGCGCTGCTCGGCCATGGCCAGGCCATCGCGTTGGCCGGTGCCGTGGCGCTGATCGCCGCCATCGTCTGCGCATCGCTGCGCGTCGCCCACCATGCCGAGCAACTGGCCGAACGGGTCGGCGACCCCTACGGCACCATGATCCTGACCCTGTCGGCGGTGCTGGTCGAAGTGGTGATCCTGGCGATCATGATGAGCAACCAGGCGTCGCCGACCCTGGTGCGCGACACCATCTATTCGGCGGTGATGCTCGACATCAACGGCATTCTCGGCCTGGCCGCGCTGATGGGCGGCATCAAACATGGCGAGCAGCCGTACAACGATGACTCGGCCCGTAGTTACAGCGTGATGATTCTCACGGCCATGGGCATTTCCATGGTGGTGCCCGAGTTCATTCCCGAGTCGGACTGGAAGGCGTATTCGATGTTCACCATCGGCGCCATGCTGGTGCTCTACGCAGTGTTCCTGCGCATGCAGGTCGGCCCGCACAGCTATTTCTTCAGCTACAGCTACCCGGAGAAGAAACACCGTGGTGGTGAAGGGCATGGCGGCGACGAGTCGCAGGTCAACGTGGCCTGGTCGATCGGCGTCCTGGTGTTCGGGGTGATCGTCATTGGCGTACTCGCCGAGGTGATGTCCCTGGCGCTGGGCGTCGGCCTGGAAGGTACCGGCGCGCCGCCCGTGCTGACTGCCATCGTGGTGGCCGGCATATCCGCCGCGCCCGAGATTCTCACCGCCCTGCGGGCGGCGCTGGCCAATCGCATGCAGTCGGTGGTCAACATTGCCCTGGGTGCGTCGCTGTCGACGGTGATTCTCACTGTGCCGGTGATGGAGGCCATGGCGCTGTACAGCGGCCAGCCGTTCCAGATGGCGATGACTCCGGTGCAGACGGTGATGGTGTTCATCACCCTGATCGTCTGCGCCATCAACCTCAACGACGGCGAGACCAATGCCATCGAGGGCATGACGCACTTCGTGCTGTTTGCAACCTTCATCATGTTGGCGATGCTGGGGCTTTAGGCTGACGTCATTGCCGAGGTATTGATGGGCTGCGCCTACGTGGCCCGACCCATCCTACGGCCTTAGGGCTAACCACTGCCTTCAGTGGGAGCGGGCCATGCCCGCGAATTTGTCGCGCGCATGGCGCGCTCCCACGAATTGTCGCCAGAGCCGAAGGATGGGCGTCACTCCCTTCAACTCAAAGCCCTTACCAAGCGATCTTCTGGCCCTGGTAGTCGACGAAGTGATGGCCGCCCTGGCCGGCGAAGTGCTCCACCTGGGCGATTAGACCGCGGCAGCTGTCGGCGACTTCGACCATGGCGCCTTCGCCACCCATGTCGGTCTTCACCCAGCCCGGATGCAGGGACAGCATGGTCGGGCGCGGCTCGGGCAATTCGCAGACGAAGCTGTTGGTCAGCGAGTTGAGAGCGGCCTTGCTGGCCTTGTACAGCGCCAGATTGTTGCCTTCCGGGTTGGCCACGCTGCCCAGCCCCGAGCTCATGAATGCCAGCACGCCGGTCTGGGGGCGCAGCTGGCCGACCAGGCGCTCGGCCAGGCGGATCGGAGCCGTGACGTTGGTCATGAACAGCTGGCCGAGTTCCTCGGCGGTGGCCTGTGCAGCCGATTGGTGGCTGGGGCCCAGAACGCCGGCGTTGACGAACAGCAGGTCGAAGACCTGGCCCTGCAGGCGTTGCGCCAGGGCATCCAGCGCAGCGCCGTCATCGATATCCAGTGATTCGATCTGCACACCGCTTAATGCCTGCAGTTCGTTGGCACGTGCCGGGCTGCGCACGGTGGCGGTCACCTGCCAGCCATCGGCGTGCAGCTGGCGTACCAAGCCCAGGCCGATGCCGCGCGAGGCGCCGATGATCAAGGCAGTTTTGTTCGAAGGCATGACGAAACTCCGCTAATGGCAAGGCCTGTCAGCTTAGCAAGAGTGCGCAACCGTTACCTGGGATTACTACATATTCACTGACAAATCATGGGTTTAGCGCATCAGTTCATAAAGGTTCGTGAAAGGTTCGTGGTCTAGAGTCCGCGCCTCGTGTCCGTGTGCGCACCGACTTGAACAAGAAAAAGAGGAGAACCCGGTTTGTTGACCCTGATTGGCTTGTTGACCATTTTCTGCCTGGTGCTGTTGTTGCTCAGTGGGCGCATGTCACCGGTATTGCCGTTGATCGTAGTGCCCCTGCTGGGGGCACTCTGCGCGGGTTTTGGCGCGGATGAGATCTCCGGGTTCTTTACCGACGGCGTCGGCAAGGTGGTATCCATCGCCACCATGTTCATCTTCGCGATTACCTTCTTTGGCGTGCTCCAGGACACCGGACTGTTCCGTCCGATCATCGGCTTTCTGGTCAAGCTGACCCGCGGCAATGTCATCGCCGTTGCGGTCGCCACGGCGATCATCGGCATGTTGGCCCACCTTGATGGCGCCGGTGCCACTACCTTTCTGCTGACCATTCCCGCGTTGTTGCCGCTGTACAAGCAGTTGCGCATGAGCCCCTACCTGATGCTGATGCTGCTGGCCACCGGCGCCGGCATTCTCAACATGGTGCCCTGGGCCGGGCCGCTGGGCCGTTCGGCCGCCGTTACCGGCCTGGAAGTGACCGAGCTGTGGCGGCCATTGCTGGCCATTCAGGGCACCGGCGTGGTGCTGCTGGTCGTGCTGGCAGCCTTTCTTGGCTGGCGTGAGCAGCGCCGCATCGCTGCAACCGGCGGCACCGTGGTGGATGATGGGTCGGTGGATCATATTGGCGACCCAGGCCAGATCAGCGACGAGGAGCGCGCGCTCGAACGCCCGGGCCGCATGTGGATCAACTTCGGCCTGTTCGTGCTGGTGCTGGTGGCGCTGTTCACAGGCGTGCTGCCGGCCGGTTACGTGTTCATGATCGGCCTGAGCCTGGCGCTGCTGATCAACTACCCTAACGGCAAGATGCAGATGCAGCGTATCGCTGCGCATTCCTCGGCCGCGCTCGGCATGGGCATGATCATTCTCGCTGCCGGTTCCATGCTCGGCATTCTGTCCGGCACTGGCATGCTCACCTCCATCGCCCAGGATCTGGTCAAGGTGCTGCCCGCGGGCATGGTCGGTCAGCTGCACATCATCCTTGGTGTATTTGGCTTCCCCATGGAGTTCCTGCTCAACACCGATGCCTATTACTTCGGCCTGCTGCCGGTGGTGATGGAAGTGGTCGAGAACCATGGCGTCGCCGCCCCGAGCGTGGTCTACGCACTGATGATCGGCAATATCATCGGCACCTTCATCAGCCCGTTCTCTCCGGCGCTGTGGCTGGCGCTTGGCCTGGCACGACTGGAAATGGGCAAACACATTCGCTATTCGTTCTGGTGGATGTGGGCCTTCTCGCTGGCGCTGTTCGCCACGGCCTGGGCCATTGGCCTGTTCTGAACCGAAGCTGTGCTGAATAAAAAAGGCGCCGTACATACGGCGCCTTTTTTGTTTTAGCGACCCAGCCGCCGCAGCTCGTCGGACTCGACGATACGCAGGCCTTCGCCTTCCTCCAGTGCCAGGCGCCAAAGCGCACGCGCCAGGGCGGTCACGTCGATGGCGCGATGCTTGCCCGGCAGCCAGCGAAGAAAGAGCGCGGCCAGCCGCTCGCCCAGACGGAATTCGTTACGCGGGCCGAGCAGCAGGGAAGGGCGGGCGATGGTCAGTTGTGGCCAACCCTGAGCCTTGAGTGCGTCTTCGGTCTGCCCTTTGGTGCGGTTGTAGAACACCGACGAGCCCGGATCGGCACCGATGGCGCTGACCACCAGCAGATGGCGGGTGCCCAGTTCCCGAGCGCGGGCGGCGAAGGCCAGCACCAGATCGTGATCGACGGCGCGAAAGGCGTCCTGGGAACCGGCCTGTTTGATGGTACTGCCCAGGCAGCAGAAGGCGGTGTGTACCGGGCCGTCGAGCGCGGGCAGCAGGTCGAGCAACTCGCCGACCGGATTTTCCAGATGAGGGTGTTCGGCCAGCGGCTTGCGACTCGGGGCCAGCACGCGCTCGACGGTGGGTTCGTTGAGCAGGCGATCCAGCAGGTGTTCACCGGTCATGCCCGAGGCGCCTGCCAGAAGAATGTGCTGGGGAGTCAAATACATGGTCGATCCTCGACTGCTATTCATCATGGAGTTTAGAGGGCAATCGCCGATTTATCGTTCAAGGCGCTTCGCTGTGTGCCTGGCGCAGCGCATCCCAGTGCTCGAGCACTGCGGCAGGCGCCCAGATCTGCGGTTCCGACGGCTCGAAGCCATCGGCCTGCTCGCGTTCGGCTACCGCGGCGCGGGCCAGCTCGAAAGCCTCTTGCAGATCGTCGGTCTGCTGCAGCGCTTCGGCGAACAGGGCGCGGCCGAAGTAGGTGAAGTCGGCCTCCTCGGAGCAGCCGAACGACACCCGGTCGGCGCGCGCGGCAGTCATCAGCAGGGTCTTGTCGTCTTTCAGGGCAGGAATGAACCCGCCGGAATAGCAGGCGGAAATCACCACAACCTTGTCGCGCTCGGCCAGTGGCTCGAGCAGACTGGCCAATTCGTCGGCGGGCAGGTCGGCGAGTTGCAGGCGCGGCTGGTCCAGGTTCAGCTCGTGAGTGCGCGATCCGTGGCTGGTCAGGTAGATGAACACCAGGTCTTCCGGGCCGCTGCGTTCGGCGATGGCCTGCACTGCACGGCGCAGGTTCTCGCGGGTCGCCAGGGGACGATCGGCCAGGTGGTCACGATGGTTGGCCAGGGTGATGCGCCCATGGGCTGCGAAGCGCTCGGCCAGCAGGTCCGCCACGTAGTCGGCTTCGCGCAGAAATACGCTCTGCTTGCCGTCGCCGGCCAAGGTCAGGGCATAGAGTTCGCCGCGTGGCGTTGAGGTCGGCAGTGCGGCAATGGCCTGGTCGAGCAGCTCGCCCTGTTTCAGCAGGCCGATTTCCAGCGGGTCGCGCAGCGCCTGGCCATTTTCGTCGCGTACCCGCAGGCCGCGGCGCCAGGTGCCTTGCTGCTGGGTACCGTCAGCACTGATCAGCGTGCCCTGGCCGTTGAACTGGCCATTGGCGAACTGACCGTCGTAACGGCCGCCGTCGGCTTGCTGCAGGTGGCCTTCGCCTTGGTAACGCCAGTCGCGAAACTGCCCCGTGTAGCGGCTGCCATCGGTGCCGCGGTATTCGCCTTTGCCGTTGAGCGCGCCTTCCGTAAAGGTACCGCTCCAGGCATCGCCGGCCGCGCTCTGGTAGCGGCCCTTGCCATGGAACAGGCTGTCCTTCAGCTCGCCGTCATAGCTGTCACCGTCACTGCCGCGGTAGCTGCCGGCGCCCTTGAGCTGGCCGCCGATGAAGTGCCCGGAAAGCTGATTGCCGAGTTCGTCCTCGCGCATGCCCTGGCCGTCTGGCAAACCCTTGGCGAAGAGGCCCTGGAAGCGGCTGCCGTCAGCCTGCTCGAGAATGCCGAAACCGTGGAAGCGGCCTGCGCGGAATTGCCCGCGATAGGTTTGCCCAGCTTCCTCCAGCACGCCTTCGCCGCTGAACCGGCCCTGGCGGAATCCGCCACTGTAGCGGCTGCCATCGGCTCTGCTCAACGTGCCCTGGCCGTCGTAACGGCCGGCGGCGAACTCACCGACGTAGCGCTCGCCGTCGGCTCCCTGCCACTCCCCGGCGCCGTGACGTTGGCCATCGAGGAAATGGCCGACATAACGGCTGCCATCGGCATAGTCCAGGCTGCCTTCGCCCTGCAGCAGGCCTTCGACCACTTTGCCGTGGTAGCGCGAACCGTCGGGCAGGATCGCGTCGGGGGGAAGCAGTTGGGTGCTCGGGTCGCAGGCCGTGAGGGCGAGGATTAGGGCCAAAGGCGCGAGGCGAAGCATGCAGTACGTCCCTGTCGGATAAGCGGTGCCGGCAGTATGCCGCAAACCGCCTGGCGACGCGCAGCCATGCTGATCAGGCTGCTGGAGCGGGATCTGACCCTGTTAAGCGGCCGGCATTCGCGGCCTATAATGGCGGCCTTGTTGACGGGCCGCACCCGTCGAGTTTACGGGGGACACTCATGCTGCTTCGTGGCCTATTCTGGCTGGTGCTGTGCCAATTGCTCGGCACGGCGATCAATGCGCTGTTTCTGCCGATGCTGCCGGGGCCTATTCTCGGCATGCTGTTGTTGGTGGTGTTCCTGCTTTGTCGGGGCCAGGTCGACGAACCGATCCAGCAGGCGGCCAGCGGCCTGCTCAAATACCTGCCGCTGCTGCTGGTGCCGCCTGCAGTGGGCGTGATGGCTTACGCCGAGGCCATCGTCGCCGACTTCTGGGCAGTGATCGGCGCGCTGGTGCTGTCGCTGATCCTGTCCCTGGTGTTCGCCGGCTGGATGATGCAGAAGCTGATCGAGCGCCAGGCGCGCCGCCGGGAGCAGTCATGATGCTCGACTGGCACGGCGCCTGGATGGCCGTCACCCACCATCCGCTGTTTGGTGCAGGCGTCACTCTGGGCGCCTATCAACTGGCGATCGCCGTCTATGAAAGGACTCGCCTGGTATTCCTGCAGCCGGTGCTGGTGTCCACCATGCTGGTGATCGCCATTCTGCTGCTGTGCGGCCTGACCTTCGCCGAATACAAGGCCAGCGCCGAAACGCTAACCCTCTTTCTCGGCCCCGCTACCGTCGCCCTGGCGGTGCCGCTGTACCTGAACCTGCGGCGCATCCGCCAGGTGTTCTGGCCCACGGTGCTCACCCTGCTGGTTGCGGGCGTGGTCGCCACCGTGCTCGGCGTCGCCCTGGCCTGGATGCTGGGTGCCGAGCACAACATGCTGATGAGCATGGCGCCCAAGTCCGTCACCTCGCCGATTGCCATGTTGGTGGCCAGCCAGATCGGTGGCCTGGCGGCGCTGGCGGCGGTGTTCGTGATGATCACCGGGGTGCTGGGCGCGATCATCGGGCCGTCGTTGCTGCGCCTGTGCGGCGTGCGCAATCATGCTGCCATGGGCATGGCGCTGGGCATGACCGCCCACGCCGTCGGTACCTCCCGGGCCATGCAGGAGAGTGAGGAGTGCGGCGCCTTCGCTGCACTCGCCATGAGCCTGATGGGCGTGTTCACGGCGATCTTGCTGCCGCTCGCCATCGTCTTCCTGAATTGAGAGTTGCAATGACCTTACCTCTGTTTCCGCTGCACACCGTCCTGTTTCCCGGCTGCACGCTGGATCTGCAGATATTCGAGGCGCGCTATCTGGACATGATCAGCCGCTGCATGAAACAGGGCGAAGGCTTTGGCGTGGTGTGCATCGTCGAAGGCGCCGAGGTCGGTGAGGCCGCCGAGCGCGTCGCGCAGATCGGCTGCGAAGCGCGAATCACCGATTTTCAGCAGCGCCCCAACGGTCTGCTGGGCATTCGTGTGCAGGGCGGGCGGCGCTTTCGGGTCAAGCAGGCCCAGGTGCTGCCGGACAAGCTGACCCTGGCTCAGGTCGAGTGGCTGGAAGAGCAGCCCGAGCTGCCGCTGGGCGAAGACCAGGCCGACTTGCTGGCGCTGCTCGTCGCCCTGGCCGAGCATCCGATGGTCGCCAGCCTGGACATGGGCGGCGGGGCCGACAGTCAGGCCGAGCTGGCCGACAAGCTCGGCTATCTATTGCCGTTCGGCGCCGAGCAGAAGGTCGCCTTGCTGGCCGAGCCCGATGCCACCCAGCGCCTGGAGATGCTCCAGGCTTGGGTGGAGGAGCTGCAGGGCGACGGCGCTGCTCAATAGCGATAGATCTCCACGCCTTCGGACATACGCAGCAGCGCCATGCTCGTCAGCAGCAGCGCGCAGCCCGGCACGATCATCCACCAGACCCTGGCCGGCAGCGGTGGTAGTGAGGCGAAGCGCTGCATCAGCGCCAGGCTCAGCGCGCACAGGCTGCTGGCCAGCAGGGCGCCGGCGATGATGTCGCTCGGCCAGTGCACGCCCAGGTAGACCCGCGACAAGGCGATGAACAGCGCCGGCAGGCAGGCCAGCAAGATCCAGGTCAGGCGCAGGCGGGCCGGTTGGCCACGACCGGCCAGGATGGCGACGGTAAGGAAGAATGCAAAGGCCGCCGAGCTGTGCCCACTGGGGAAACTGTAGGTATGCAGAGGCTCGAGCAGCACCTCGGGGCGCGCGCGCTCGAAGAAGTTCTTCAGCATGCCGTTGGCCAATGCAGTGCTGAGCATGGCACCGCCAGCGAACAGCAGCGCCTGCCATTTGCGGGTGATCAGCAGCAGGATGCACAGCAGCGCAGCGACCGCCAATTGCACGTCGAAGTCGCCGAAGTGGGTGATCATCACGGCGATGTGGTCGAAGCGCGGGTTGCGTTGTTCCTGGATCAGCGTCATCAGGCCTTGGTCGAGGGCGATCAGATGTGGCCAGCCGATGAATAGCGCGACCAACAGGATGGTGCCCAGCCCGGCGGCGATCAGGCTGGCCTGGCGCTGTTCGCGCAGGCTGCTCTGCACCGTCAGCACCAGCAACAGTGCCAGGCCGCCGGCCACTACCGCGGCCTGGGGCCAGAAACCTTCCGGCAGCGGCAGGCGCAAGGCAGCACCTGCGGCCCACCCCGGCAGCAGATAGGCGACCGACCAGCCGGCGGCGGCGAGCATGCTGACGGCGATGAAACGACCGAGCGGCATGCTCAGCATACCGGCGACCATCGGCAGCATCGGGCGCAGCGGGCCGATGTAACGACCCAGCAGCAGGCTGGCGACGCCATAGCGTTCGAAGTAGGTCTCCGCACCGCTCAGCCACTGCGGGTGGCTGCGCAAACCCGGCAAGCGGCGGATGTCCTGATGGAAGTATCGCCCCAAGGCATAGGAGATGGCATCGCCGAGCAGGCCGCCGAAGTAGGCCAGCGCCAGTGTTTCCCACAGGCTCAGGGCGCCGTTGCCGGCCATCACGCCGACGGCGAACAGCAGCACGGTACCGGGAACGATGATGCCGGCGATGGCCAGGCATTCGATGCAGGCGATCACGAAGATCGCCAGGCCCAGCCACTGCGGGTTGGCCGCCAGCCAGGTAGTCAGACTATCGAGCCATTGGCCCATGGATGGACACCTTCATAGAAGAGAAATCGAGGCTTCGACCTGCCCAGCTGAAAGGCGGTTCCTTTGGCGGGCGAACGCGGCCAGGCGGCGACAGCGGCCGATCATAGCAACGCGCCAGGCGATTGAAAGGGCGTTCAAACGCCCGGTTACAAGCCGTTGATGACCATCTGCCAGGCGCCGCTGTGCGCGGGGCGGCATGACCGCTATAATCAGCAACTTTTTCCAACTGCCGACCTGAGTTGCCATGACCGAGTCCGTGCTTGACTACATGACCCGCCTGGGCCGCGCTGCCCGCCAGGCTTCGCGCGTGCTCGCGCGGGCCAGTACCGCGCAGAAGAACCAGGCCCTGCAGGCCGCAGCCGCTGCACTCGATGCGGCGCGTGGCGAGCTGGCTGCCGCCAACGAGCTGGACGTGGCCGCTGCTCGCGCCAATGGGCTGGAACCGGCCATGGTCGACCGCCTGGCGCTGACCCCGAAGGTCATCGACAGCATGATCGAAGGCCTGCGTCAGGTCGCCACGCTGCCGGACCCGATCAGCGAGATCCAGGGCATGCGTTATCTGCCGTCCGGCATCCAGGTTGGCAAGATGCGCGTACCGCTGGGCGTGATCGGCATCATCTACGAGTCGCGGCCCAACGTGACCATCGATGCCGCCAGCCTGTGCCTGAAGTCCGGCAACGCCACTATCCTGCGCGGCGGCTCGGAAGCGATTCATTCCAACCAGGCCATCGCCCGCTGCATCCAGGCCGGTCTGGCCGAGGCTGGCCTGCCGGCCAGCGCGGTGCAGGTGGTGGAAACCACCGATCGCGCTGCCGTGGGCGCGCTGATCACCATGCCCGAATTCGTCGACGTCATCGTGCCGCGCGGCGGCAAGGGCCTGATCGAGCGGATCAGCCGTGACGCCAAGGTGCCGGTGATCAAACATCTCGACGGCGTTTGCCACGTTTATGTGGATATCGCCGCCGATCTCGACAAGGCCATCCGCGTTTGCGACAACTCGAAAACCCAGCGTTATTCGCCATGCAACGCCATGGAAACCCTGCTGGTGCACGCCGCCATCGCCGCCCGTGTGCTGCCGCCGCTGGCCGCCATCTACCGCGACAAGGGCGTTGAACTGCGCGGCGACGCGCAGACGCGTGCGCTGCTCGGTGATGACGTGCTGGAAGCCAGTGAAGACGACTGGTACGCCGAGTACAACGCGCCGATCCTGGCTATCCGTGTGGTCGACTCGCTGGATGCCGCCATCGAGCACATCAACACCTACGGCTCGCAGCACACCGACGCGATCATCACCGAGAACTTCAGCGATGCGCGGCGCTTCCTCACCGAAGTGGATTCCAGCTCGGTGATGGTCAACGCGTCGACGCGCTTCGCCGATGGTTTCGAGTACGGCCTGGGCGCCGAGATCGGTATTTCCACCGACAAGCTGCATGCCCGCGGTCCGGTCGGCCTGGAAGGGCTGACCAGCGAGAAATACGTGGTATTCGGCGACGGGCACGTGCGCACCTGATGGCGGATCCCAGGCGCGTCGGGCTGCTCGGCGGTACGTTCGACCCGGTGCATATCGGCCACTTGCGCGGTGCGCTGGAGGTGGCCGAGTTCATGGCGCTGGACGAGTTGCGGCTGATTCCCAGTGCGCGACCGCCACACCGTGAAACCCCGCAGGTCGGGGCGCAGGATCGCCTGGCGATGGTCGAGCAGGCGGTGGCAGGGCTCTCGCCGCTGCAGGTGGACGATCGCGAGCTCAAGCGCGACAAGCCGTCGTACAGCATCGACACCCTGGAGTCGTTGCGCGCTGAGCTGGCCGCGGACGACCAGTTGTTTCTGATTCTGGGCTGGGATGCCTTTTGCGGTTTGCCGGCCTGGCACCGTTGGACCGAGCTGCTGCAGCACTGCCACATTCTGGTACTGCAGCGCCCGGATGCCGACAGCGAGGCGAGCGAGCCGCTGCGCGACCTGGTGGCCGCGCGCAACGTGGCAGACCCGCTGGCACTGAAAGGGCCGGCAGGGCAGATTTCTTTCATCTGGCAGACGCCCCTGGCGGTGTCTGCCACCCAGATTCGTTCGCTATTGGCGAACGGTCGCTCGGTGCGCTTTTTGGTGCCCGATGCGGTTCTGGCTTATATCAACGCCCATGGACTGTACCGTGGGTGAATCGAACACGAGGCAAACGAGCACGTTATGACGGACAAAACCATGCACAGTGAAGACCTGGTCAAAGTGGCCATCGCAGCACTGGAAGAAATCAAGGCCCAGGACATCACCACCATCGACGTGCGTGAGAAGACCAGCATCACCGACTACATGGTGATCGCCAGCGGCACCTCCAGCCGTCACGTCAAGTCGCTGGTCGACAACGTGCTGGAAAAGACCAAGGAGCAGGGCGTGCGCCCGATCGGCAGCGAAGGCCTGGACAGCGGCGAATGGGCACTGCTCGACCTGGGTGACATCGTCGTTCACGTGATGCTGCCGACTACCCGCCAGTTCTACGATCTGGAGCGTCTGTGGCAGGGCGCCGAGCAGAGCCGGGCCCAGCAGGGCGGCGAGCGCGAGTAAGGCGTTCCCGTGCGCATCAAACTGATCGCGGTCGGCTCGCGCATGCCGCGTTGGGTCGAGGACGGCTGGCAGGAATATGCCAAGCGCATGCCTTCGGAGCTGTCCCTGGAGCTGGTGGAGATTCCCCTGACCACGCGCGGCAAGAATGCCGACGTGGCGCGGATGATCCGCCAGGAAGGCGAAGCCATGCTGGCGAAGGTGCAGCCCGGGGAACGCATCGTCACCCTGGAAGTCGAAGGGCGACCCTGGAGCACCGAGCAATTAGCGGTCGAGCTGGACAAGTGGCGGCTGGACTCGCGCACGGTCAACCTGATGGTCGGCGGCCCCGAGGGGCTGGCGCCGGAAGTGATGGCCCGTAGCGAGCAGCGCTGGTCGCTGTCGCCGCTGACCTTGCCCCACCCGCTGGTACGGATACTGGTCGGCGAACAGATCTATCGTGCCTGGACGGTGTTGTCCGGTCACCCTTATCACAAGTAGTCAGCCGTCCCGATGCCCCAGCCGATCCGCCTAAAAGATCACGAGAAGGACGCGCGCCTGATTCGCAAGCGCGCGCTGGTCGGTGGCTCGGTATTCCTGGTGCTGACCCTGGTGCTGATCGCCCGCATGTATTACCTGCAGGTGATCCAGTACGAGTACCACTCCACCCTGGCGGAAAACAACCGCATCCATGTGCAGCCGGTTCCGCCCAACCGCGGGCTGATCTACGACCGCAACGGGGTGATCATCGCCGACAACCGGCCAAGCTTCAGTCTCACCCTGACCCGCGAGCGCGCTGGCGACTGGGAAAAGGTGCTCGACGTGATCGTCGAGGTGCTGGAGCTCCCCCCCGATGATCGCGAACTGTTCGAGCGCCGCGTCAAACAGGGGCGGCGGCCGTTCGAGCCGGTGCCGGTGCTGTTCGAACTCAGCGAGGAGCAGATCGCCCGGCTGGCGGTGAACCAGTTCCGTCTGCCTGGCGTCGAGGTGGTCGCGCAGCTGGTGCGGCATTATCCGCAGCGCGAGCACTTCGCCCATTCGGTCGGCTACGTCGGGCGCATCAACGAGAAGGAGCTCAAGGAGCTCGATCCGGTGGAGTACAGCGGTACCCACCATATCGGCAAGACCGGCATCGAGCGGTTCTACGAAGATGAACTGCACGGCAAGGTCGGTTACGAAGAGGTCGAGACCAACGCCCGCGGCCGTGTGTTGCGCGTGCTCAATCGCACCGACCCATTGCCCGGCCGCGACGTGGTACTGACCCTCGACGTGCATCTGCAGGAAGTCGCTGAAAAAGCACTGGGTGGGCGGCGCGGCGCGGTGGTGGCTATTCAACCGCAGACCGGCGAAGTGCTGGCGATGGTCAGCCAGCCGAGCTTCGATCCCAACCCCTTCGTCACCGGCATCAGCTTCAAGGCCTACGCCGAGCTGCGTGACTCCATCGATCGGCCGCTCTACAACCGTGTGTTGCGCGGCCTGTACCCGCCGGGTTCGACCATCAAACCGATGGTCGCAGTAGCGGGGCTCGATGCCGGTGTGGTGACGCCGACCTCCCGGGTCTTCGACCCCGGTTTCTATCAGCTGCCCAATAACAGCCACAAGTATCGCAACTGGAACCGTACCGGCGATGGTTGGGTGGATCTGAATACGGCGATCATGCGTTCCAACGACACCTACTTCTACGATCTGGCCCACAAGATGGGCATCGACCGCCTGCACGATTACATGACCCGCTTCGGCATCGGCCAGCGCGTGTCTCTGGACATGTTCGAGGAAACCGCCGGGCTGATGCCGTCGCGGGACTGGAAGCGTGCCCGCTACCGCCAGCCCTGGTATCCGGGCGAGACGCTGATTCTCGGCATCGGCCAGGGGTACATGCAGGCCACGCCGCTGCAGCTGGCCCAGGCCACCGCGCTGGTGGCCACCAAGGGCAAGTGGATTCGCCCGCACCTGGCCAGAACCATCGACGGTAGCCTGCCCCACGATCCCAATCCGATCCCGGATATCGTTCTGCGTGACTCCAAGTATTGGGATTACGCCCGTGAAGGCATGGAGTCGGTGATGCACGGTGCCCGCGGCACTGCGCGCAAGGTCGGTGACACCGCCGCCTATCGCATCGCCGGCAAGAGCGGTACCGCCCAGGTGGTGGCGATCAAGCAGGGCGAGAAATACGACCGCAGCAAGGTACAGGAACGCCATCGCGACCACGCCCTGTTCGTCGGTTTCGCACCAGCGGACAACCCGCAGATCGTGGTGGCGGTAATGGTCGAGAATGGTGAGTCCGGCTCCGGCGTCGGTGCGCCAGTGGTCAAGCAGGTGATGGACGCCTGGCTGCTCGACGAGAACGGCCAGCTCAAGGCCGAGTACGCCAAGCCCGGTGCCGCGGCGCCGCTCAATGCAGAGGTGAAGCATCCATGAGCCTGACCGGCAGCTTCGACCGCACGCTGTCCAGCGAAGACGTTCTGCGTCGCCGCTCCAGCCTGCTGCAGCGCCTGCATATCGACGGCATCCTGCTGCTGCTGTTGCTACTGCTCGCTACCGGCAGCCTGTTCGTTCTCTACTCGGCCAGCGGCAAGAACGTCGACCTGCTGATGAAGCAGGCCTCGTCCTTTGGCATCGGCCTGGTGGCGATGGTGGTCATCGCCCAGTTCGAGCCGCGCTTCATGGCGCGCTGGGTGCCGCTGGGCTACCTGTGCGGGGTCGGCCTGCTGGTGGTGGTCGACGTCATGGGCCACAACGCCATGGGCGCCACCCGCTGGATCAACATTCCCGGGGTGATTCGCTTCCAGCCTTCGGAATTCATGAAGATCCTGATGCCGGCGACCATGGCTTGGTACCTCTCCAAGCGCACCCTGCCGCCGAGCCTCAAGCACGTGTCGGTGAGCCTCGGGCTGATCGTCACGCCGTTCGTGTTGATCCTGCTCCAGCCGGACCTCGGTACCTCACTGCTGATTCTCGCCTCCGGCGCCTTCGTGCTGTTCATGGCCGGCCTGCAGTGGCGCTGGATCGCTGGTGCCGTGGCCGCGGTGGCACCGATTGCCGTGGCCATGTGGTTCTTCGTCATGCACGACTACCAGAAGCGCCGCGTGCTGACCTTCATCAATCCGGAAAGCGATCCGCTGGGCGCCGGCTGGAACATCATCCAGTCCAAGGCGGCGATCGGCTCCGGCGGCGTGTTTGGCAAGGGCTGGCTGCTCGGCACTCAGTCGCACCTGGACTTTTTGCCGGAAAGCCACACGGACTTTATCATTGCCGTTTTGGCCGAAGAATTCGGCCTGATTGGTGTCTGTCTGTTGCTGCTGCTGTATAGCCTGTTGATTGCACGCGGCCTGGTGATTACCGTGCAAGCGCAGACGCTGTTCGGTAAGCTGCTTGCCGGCGGTCTGACGATGACCTTTTTCGTTTATGTGTTCATCAATATCGGCATGGTCAGCGGTTTGTTGCCGGTAGTGGGGGTTCCGCTGCCGTTCATCAGTTATGGCGGCACGTCACTGATTACGTTGTTGTCGAGTTTCGGAATCCTGATGTCCATCCACACGCACCGCAAGTGGATCGCTCAGGCATGATTGGGGTTATGAATTCAATGCAGAATCTGCGTGGCTGGGCCGCACGACATGCACATTGGCTGGCGGTCGCCGGCCTGCTAGGGGCGCCGCAGGCGATGGCTGCCGGGGAATACGCGAACTCGCCGCAGGTGAGCGAGTTCATTACCGAAATGACCCGTGATTACGGTTTCGCCAGTGAGCAGTTGACCTCGCTGTTCGCCGGTGTCGAACGCAAACAAGCCATCATCGACGCCATCTCGCGGCCTGCCGAGCGGGTGAAGCCGTGGAGCGAATACCGGCCAATCTTCATTACCGACGCGCGGATCAGCAAGGGCGTGGCGTTCTGGAACGAGCATGCCGAAGCCCTGGCGCGTGCCGAGCAGGAATACGGCGTGCCGGCTGAAATCATCGTCGCCATCATCGGCGTGGAAACCTCTTATGGCGGCAACACCGGCAACTACCGGGTGATCGACGCACTGTCGACCCTGGCCTTCGACTACCCGCCGCGCGCGCCATTCTTTCGCAAGGAACTGCGCGAATATTTGATGCTGACCCGTGAGGAGCAGGTCGACCCGGCCAGCCTCAAGGGCTCCTATGCCGGCGCCATGGGCCTGCCGCAGTTCATGCCGAGCAGCTTCCGCGCCTACGCCGTGGATTTCGACGGCGATGGCCACATCAACATCTGGAGCGACCCGACCGACGCCATCGGTAGCGTGGCCAGCTACTTCAAGCGCCACAATTGGCAGCCTGGGCAGCCGGTCGCCAGCCTGGCGAGCGTCAAGGGCGAGCAGGCCGATCAGGGCCTGAGCGCCGGCCTGGATCCTGAGAAGACCGTAGGTGAGCTGCGTGCCCTGGGTTGGTCGAGCAATGACGTGCTGGCCGACGACCTGCCGGTGACCGCGTTCCGTCTCGACGGCGCCGAAGGTCCCGAGTACTGGATGGGTCAGCCCAACTTCTTCGTGATTACCCGCTACAATCGCAGCGTGATGTACGCCATGGCGGTCAATCAGTTGTCCGAGTTGCTGGTTCAGGCCCGAGGTGCCAATCAATGACACGCTTGCCGTTCAAGCTGGCCGCCTGCGGCATCGCTGTTCTGCTGCTGGCCAGTTGCTCTTCCAGTCGGGCGCCGACCAGTTCGTCGCCGACCCAGGCCGGTAGCTCGATGTCCGGCCCGGATGATTTCAACCGTCCCCACAAGGACGGCGCGCCGTGGTGGGACGTCGACGTCTCGAAAATCCAGGATGCCATCCCGATGCCGCACTACGGCCCGGTCAAGGCCAGTCCCTACGTGGTGTTCGGCAAGCAGTACTATCCGCTCTCCGATGCCCGTCGCTACGTGGCCACCGGCCCGGCTTCCTGGTACGGCACCAAGTTCCATGGCCAGGCCACCGCCAACGGTGAAGCTTACGACCTGTATGGCATGACCGCGGCCCACAAGACCCTGCCGCTGCCCAGCTACGTGCGGGTAACCAACCTGGAAAACGGCAAGAGCGTGATCCTGCGCGTCAACGACCGCGGCCCGTTCTATTCCGATCGCATCATCGACCTGTCCTTCGCTGCCGCCAAGAAACTCGGTTACGCCGAGAAGGGCACGGCCCAGGTGCGCGTCGAAGGCATCGATCCCACCGAGTGGTGGGCTCAGCAGGGCCGCCCGGTGCCGATGGTGATGGCGCAGCCGCAGATGGCCAAGGTCAAGCCCGCGCAGATGGAACAGCTGAGGCTGGCCAACGCGCCGGTGGAGCAGTATTCGCCGCCACCGCAGCAGCATGCAGCCGCCACCGTGCCGGTGCAGATCGACTCAAAAAAAAACGGTTCAGCCGCAGCGTCTGGCCTGTATCTCCAAGTGGGAGCCTTCGCCAATCCCGACGCTGCGGAGCTTCTCAAGTCCAAGCTGAGCGAGTCGGTGAGTGCGCCGGTATTCATCAACTCAGTGGTGCGCAACCAGCAGATACTGCACCGCGTGCGGCTGGGACCGATCAGCAGCCAGGGCGAGGCTGACCGGGTGCGTGACAGCATTCGTGTCGCTAACCTAGGGCAAGCAACTCTGGTCAAGGCGGACTGAGGGCTTCGGCTCATGGGCGAGCAACTAAATGGCTCGCCGCCTGACTAAGCAGTGGGTCGTCGCAGTGCGGCGCCCACGTTTCATATCGGCCCGCGAGGGCCTGTTCCACCCTCCAGCGATCTAGAGAGACGGATGAAAATCACCAGCTTCGCGCAACGCATCTTCCTGTCACTTATGCTGCTCGGCACCTCAAGTGCCTGGGCAACCCAGGCGCCGCTGCCGGCTCCTCCGCAACTGGCAGCCAAATCCTATGTGCTGATGGATGGCGCCAGTGGCAATGTCCTGGTCGAGAACAATGCCGACCAGCGCCTGCCGCCGGCGAGCCTGACCAAGCTGATGACCGCCTACATCGCCACGCTGGAAATTCGCAACGGCAAGATCGGTGAACAGGACAAGGTCACCATCAGCGAGCACGCCTGGCGTACCGGTGGCGCTGCCTCGGGTGGCTCGACCATGTTCCTGCCGGTCAACAGCCAGGCCACCGTCGACGAGCTGCTGCACGGTGTGATCATTCAGTCCGGCAACGACGCCAGCATCGCCATCGCCGAGCACATCGCCGGCAGCGAAGATGCTTTCGCCGACATGATGAACGCCACCGCCGAACGCCTGGGCATGAAGAACAGCCACTTCATGAACGCCACTGGTCTGCCCCATCCGGATCACTATTCCAGTGCTCACGACATGGCGATCCTGGCCCGTGCGATCATCAACGAAGATGCCGAGCACTACGCCATCTATTCGCAGAAAGAGTTCCTGTGGAACAACATCAAGCAGCCCAACCGCAACCTGCTGCTGTGGCGCGACCGCACCGTCGATGGCCTGAAGACCGGCCACACCAACGAAGCGGGTTTCTGCCTGGTCGCATCGGCCGTACGTGACGGCGCGCGGATGATCACCTCGGTATTCGGCACCGACAGCGAAAGCGCCCGTGCTGCTGAAACCCAGAAGCTGCTGACCTACGGTTTCCGTTTCTTCGAAACCCGCACCTTCTACCAGAAGGGTGCCGAGCTGGCGCAGGCGCCGGTCTGGAAAGGCCAGGCGTCCCAGGTCAAGGCCGGTCTGGCCCATGACCTGACCCTCACGCTGCCCAAGGGCCAGCTGGAGAAGCTGCAGGCGAGCATGACTCTCAACCAGCAGATCACCGCACCGATCGCCCAGGGTGACGTGATCGGCAAGGTGGAAGTGAAAATGGGTGACCAAGTGGTGCACAGCGCCGATCTGGTCGCCCTGGAAGCCGTCGAGGAGGGTGGTTTCTTCCGCCAACTGTGGGATAGCATCCGGTTGTTCTTCTACGGGTTGTTTAACTGACAATCTGCCCCCATGTTGTGATGAACGCCCTCGAACCAAGCAGGGTGAAAACGTAGCGAGCGAAGGTCAGGCAAGGCAAAAACCGGCGAAAAAGCGCAGTTTACGTGGTGTAAATGAGCATTTTGAGCCGGTTTTTAACGCCGCATGGCCGAGCGCAGTAGTTTTCACACGCTCTGGATAAGAGGGCGTTTCATTTTGGATCAGGAACATCATGACCGATACCGACGTACAAGCTCCGAAAATCGAATTCCCCTGCAAGAACTACCCGATCAAGGTGATCGGTGAGGCTGGCGAGGGCTTCACCGACATGGTGATCGAGGTGATCCAGCGCCACGCTCCGGATCTCGATGCCGGCACCCTGGTCACGCGCGACAGCAGCAAGGGCCGCTTCCTTTCCGTGCAGGTGCTGATCACCGCCACTGGCGTCGAGCAGTTGCAGGCCATCCACGTCGACCTGCGTGCCACCGGCCGCGTGCACATGGTGCTGTAGTGGCCGCAGCCGAGTTGATCGTGCGGCACCTCGGGGTGGTGGACTATCTGCCGACCCTCGAAGCGATGCGCACGCTGACCGCCGAGCGCGATGAAGCCACACCTGACGAGATCTGGCTGCTGCAGCACCCGCAGGTGTTCACCCAAGGGCAGGCGGGTAAGCCCGAGCATCTGTTGGCGCCGGGCGATATTCCGGTGGTGCAGGTCGAGCGCGGCGGGCAGGTGACCTTCCACGGCCCCGGCCAACTGGTCGGCTACCTGATGCTGGATTTGCGTCGCCTCGATCTGGGCGTGCGTGAGCTGGTCACGGTGATGGAGCAGGCGCTGGTCGAGGTACTGGCCAGCTATGGCGTGGAGGCAGCGCCCAAGGCCGATGCGCCAGGCGTCTACGTCAAGGGCGACAAGATCGCTTCGCTGGGACTGCGGGTGCGGCGCGGTTGCTCGTTCCACGGTCTTGCGCTCAACGTCGACATGGACATGGCGCCTTTCGGGCGCATCAATCCGTGCGGCTATGCCGGCTTGAAAATGACCCAGTTGAAGGATCTGGTGGCGACGCCGCCTGCCTTCGATGAGGTCGCCAAGCGCCTTGAGCAGGTGCTACGTCAACGGTTGGGCTACGCCTAATACTGCAAGCAACGAAAAGGGACGCCGAGGCGTCCCTTTTCGTTCGTCCGGTAGAGCGTGATCAGTTGACGTTCAGCGCAGGAATCAGGCTGTTGTCGACCTGCTGGCCCGGCACTGGAACCGGTGCAGCCAGGCCCAGATTGTTCTTCTCGAACACCTTGTCGGCGCGGTAGCTGGAGCGCACCAGCGGGCCGGCCGCCACTTCCATGAAACCCATCTGCAGGCCGATGTCGCGGAAGCGATTGAACTCGTCCGGGCTCACCCAGCGTTTGACCGGCAGGTGGTTACGGGTCGGCTGCAGGTACTGGCCGAGGGTAAGGATGTCCACGCCCACGGCGCGCATGTCCTGCATGGCCTCGAACACTTCGTCATCGGTCTCGCCCAGGCCGAGCATCAGGCTGGTCTTGGTGAGCACGTCGGGACGATGGCGCTTGGCGTGGGCCAGCACGTCGAGAGTCTTGCGGTAGCCGGCGCGCGGATCGCGCACTTCACGGGTCAGACGGTTGACGGTCTCGACGTTCTGGGCGAACACCTCGAGGCCTGAATCCACCACGCGCTCGATGCACGCCAGATCGCCGTCGAAGTCCGGCGTCAGGGCTTCGACCACCACCTGCGGGGTGTTGGCCTTGATCGCCTGGACGCAGGCCGCGTAATGCGCGGCGCCACCGTCGGGGAGGTCGTCGCGGTCCACCGAGGTCAGCACGATGTAGCGCAGGGCCATCAGCTCCACCGACTTGGCGGTGTTCTGTGGCTCTTCCTTGTCCAACCAGCCGTTCGGGTTGCCGGTGTCCACCGCACAGAAGCGGCAGGCACGGGTGCACACCGAGCCCATCAGCATGATGGTCGCCGTGCCATTGGACCAGCACTCGCCCATGTTAGGGCAGTGCGATTCCTGGCAGACGGTGCTCAGGCGATGCTCGCCAACGTTACGCTTGACCGCTTCGAAACGGCTGCCGCCCGGCGCCTTGACCCGTAACCAGCTCGGCTTGGGCTCGTACACCTTGGCTTCGGTCGAGGCACGGCGCTTCTGGCCGTCCTTGATGGCGGTAATACCCTGTGCGGTGCGGAATTTCTCGCCGCTGGCGATGGGCTTCGGGGGGGCAGTATCGGACATCGAAAATCTCGGCTCCGGTAGGGGCTGCGGTGGCGGAGGGGCAGCTTTTGGCCGCCGCGCAGTGTATCACAGCGCGCGGCGGCAAGCGCCCGACCGTCTGCCCCTGTGGAGCCGCCCCGGGCGGTGATCAGGCGTCCGGCAGCTTGGCGATCACCTTGATTTCGAACTGAAAGCCATACAGCCAGGTCACGCCCACGCAGGTGATGTTCGGGAAAGGCGCGTCGCCCCAATACTCGGGCACCACTTCCCAGATGGGCTCAAAGCGCTCTTCGGGGTTGACGATGAATACAGTCACGTCGACCACGTCGTCGAAGCTGCAGTCGGCGGCCTTGAGCACCGCATTGAGATTCTCGAAGGCCAGGCGAACCTGGGCCTTGAGATCCGGCTCGGGCGAGCCGTCCGGGCGGCTGCCCACCTGGCCGGATACGAACAGCAGGCCGTTTGAGCGCACTGCCGGTGAGTAGCGGTTGCGTTCGTAGAGGGCCTGGCGGCCGGCGGGGAAAACCACGTCGCGCGTTGTCATGTCGTCTCCTCTGGGCCTGTGGCCCGTTCAAGTGATGGGTTCACTTTAGAAAGGCTCGGGCGCTGGATAAACCGGCCAGTTCGTTCAACACTGTTTGCAAATCCCAAACAATCAGCGGTTGAGCAGATGGACCGATTCGATGCGATGCGCGCCTTCGCCCGGGTGGTGGAGTCAGGCAGCTTCACCAAGGCAGCCGACACTCTGCACATGAGCAAGACCAGCGTGACCCAACTGGTGCAGCAGCTCGAGGCGCGTTTGCGCGTGCGCCTGCTGAACCGCACTACCCGCAAGGTTGCCGTGACCGCCGATGGCGCTGCCTATTACGAGCGTGTGGTGCGCCTGCTCGCCGACATGGACGACGCCGAGACCAGCCTGTCCGGTGCCAGTAGCCAGCCCCGCGGGCGCCTGCGCGTCGACGTGCCAAGCCCGTTCGCGCGGATGATCCTGGTGCCCTCGTTGCCGGCCTTTCATGCCCGCTATCCGGATATCCAGCTCGATCTCGGCGCCAGTGACCGTCTCGTCGACCTGCTCGGCGAGAACGTCGATTGCGTGATCCGCGGCGGGGAAATCACCGATCAATCGCTGATGGCCCGGCGCGTCGGCGACCTGCGTTCCGGCGTCTACGCCGCGCCGGATTATCTGCAGCGCTGCGGTACGCCGCTGCATCCGCAGGAACTGGTCGACAGCCACCACCGTATCGTCGGCTTCAAGCGGGCGCGGGCCGGCAAGCTGTTTGCCTACCGCATGCAGCGCGGCGCCGAACGCCTGGAGGTGGAAGGTCGCTACGTGCTGGCCGTGGATGACGGCAATGCCTATCAGGCCGCCGGCCTGGCCGGCTTGGGCGTGCTCTGGCTACCCACTTACATGGCCGATGAGCATGTGCAGCGCGGCGAGCTGGTCGCGGTGTTCACGGATTGGCAGTTCGAGCCGATGCCCATGTACATCGCCTATCCGCCCAACCGTCACGTCAGCGCCAAGCTGCGGGTGTTCATCGAATGGATCGTCGAGCTCATGGCGCTGCATGCGCCGGTGATCGACCGCAGCGACCGCTGAACGACCGGGCAGACGCGATCCTGTGCCGCGGATAGCAGCGGCATTGCGGTAAACTGCGCGCCCGTTTCGCCATGATGTTCGTCGCATGTCTCGACCCAAACGCCCCGCATCGCGTCCTTACCGAGTGGCCAAGGCCCCGCCCGCCGAGCCGCGGTTGATCGTGCTGAACAAG
This sequence comes from uncultured Pseudomonas sp., assembly GCA_966186235.1. Lineage (GTDB taxonomy): Bacteria > Pseudomonadota > Gammaproteobacteria > Pseudomonadales > Pseudomonadaceae > Aquipseudomonas. Next base: position 108,660 of record CBIFVM010000003.1, on the reverse strand, counting down.
CCGTTCGACGTGCTGACCCAGTTCAATGACGACCAGGGCCGCGCCACGCTCAAGGATTTCGTCGCCGTGCCCGGCGTGTATCCGGCTGGCCGGCTGGATCGCGACAGCGAAGGTTTGCTGCTGCTCACCAATGATGGGCAGTTGCAGGCGAAGATCGCCGACCCCAAGCACAAGCTGGCCAAGACTTATTGGGTGCAGGTAGAAGGCGAGCCCAGCGCGGAACAGCTGAAGCAGTTACGCGACGGCGTGCAGCTCAACGATGGGCCGACGTTGCCTGCCGAGGCGCGGCAATTGGATGAGCCCGAGCTGTGGCCACGCAATCCGCCGGTGCGCTTTCGCAAGAGCGTGCCCACCAGCTGGTTGGAGCTGGTGATTCGCGAAGGCCGTAACCGCCAGGTGCGGCGCATGACGGCAGCGGTCGGCTTGCCGACTCTGCGCCTGGTGCGCGTGCGCATCGGGCCCTGGTCCCTGGATGGCCTGCAGCCGGGGGAGTGGCGCGACCTGTCGCCGCGCCTCGATTGAACCGGGCGGCTTAGCCGTCGTAGCCGGCCTTGATCACGCTGATGCCCTTGATCAGCACCTCGCGCCAGCCTTGCAGGGTGGCTGCGTCAGCTTCCCTGTCGTGCTCGATGATGGTCTTGAGCAGCGCTTCCAGCCACAAATCATAAAGCTAGGGGCGAATGTCCATGGCGCTGCGTGCGTGGGTGCAGCCCAGGGCGCGCAATTTGGTGTCCGGCATGCCGCGGGCGTGCATCACCAAGCTGAGAATGCCCTGGCGCAGCAGCAGCTTCTGCGCGGCCATGTCGGTGTTGACGAACTTCTCGCGCACGGCTGGTGAGCTGGCGAGGAAGTGCCGGTAGAAATCGTCGAAAAAGGCTGGGCTGGCACAGCAGCGTCCGTAACTCTGCATGACGCGATCAGTGGCGTTCATGTGTTTCTCCATGGGCAGCAGACAAGGCAATGCGGCGGGCACCGCGATTTTTTCTGTGGGTTTCAGACGCCTTCCAGGCCGGCGATGACCAGGCTCTTGATGAGAAAGCCGAGTACGCCCAGGCCCAGGGCGAAGAACAGGATGAAGGTGCCGAAGCGGCCTGCGCGGGATTTTTTCGCCAGGTCCCAGACGATGAACGCCATGAACAGCACCAGGCCGCCGACCAGCAGGGTCATCATCAGCTCTTCGAAAAACTCGGGTTCCATCCTGACCTCGGCGGCGATGCATCGGCTGCCGCTCAGGGGCGGGCGGCAAGGCACAACAAATATGTGGATATTATAGCGTTGCTGGCCGGTACGCGTAGTTGCCCGATGGTCTTAGAACCTGTTCACGATCTTCATGCGCCTCTACAACGCAAAAGCGGACATCGATGCAGTACCTGTGGGAGCGGGCGGGGACGCCTAGTCCATGCCCGCGAAATCACGGGCATGGCCCGTTCCCACAAGTGGCGGTCGGCCGTCCGTTCTTGCCACTTAACTGCCAAAATCGACGAGCCTGGGCTGGACGATTATGAGCAGGTTTCCTAGCCGCGCAGGTGCTGCAGGGGCAGTTGAGTGCTGGATAGGATCTGCTGCAGCACGAAGCTCGAGCGCACGCTGGACACGCCATCGATACGGGTCAGGGTGCCGAGCAGCAGCTTCTGGTAATGATCCATGTCGGGCACCACCACCTTGAGCTGGTAGTCGGCGTCCATCCCGGTAACCAGGCAGCATTCCAGCACTTCCGGGCACTTGCGGATCTCTTCCTGGAAGTGCTCGAAGCGTTCGGGCGTATGGCGATCCATGCCGATCAGTACATAGGCGGTCAGGGTGAGCCCAAGCTGGCGGCGGTCGAGCAGCGCGACCTGGCCAGTGATGTAGCCGTCATCCTGCAGTTGTTTGACGCGGCGTGAGCAAGGCGAGGGCGACAGGCCGATACGCTCGGCCAGTTCCTGATTGGACAGCGTCGCGTCGCGCTGCAATTCGGCGAGAATATTCAGGTCGTAGCGATCGAGTTTGTTCATGGGTAACCGATTTCGTTATAAGATTGCTTTTTTGGTGTATTTATCGATTTATTATTGCGCAATTGGTTGTCTGGTTAGCAATGTTAGCAATCTTTCGTCACGGCCGTGGGCGTAATCTTTACCACAGTTTCACGGCCCGGACGACACGTCCACCCGGCTCGCCCAATCAGGAGAGCTGGCGCCGCCGACCTTACCAGGTCGTCACGGCACCCGGGTCCGCACTGCCCAACCAGGCGGGCGACGAAAGCGGCGACAGAATTGCCAGCACAGGACATCTACGAGAGGGGAGGCCGAGAGGTCTCCCCTTTCTTCTTTTCATGCCTCAGTGATTCTTGCAGCAGGATTCCCAGTGCTTCTTCTTCGACGTCTGGCCGATGCCCGGATTGAAGGCATTGGTCGGGTCCAGCTCGCGGTAGAAGTCCGCCAGGGCCGGTTTGGCGACGTAGAGATGGCCCACGTTGTGCTCGGCCGGGTACTCGGCGCGGCGCTCGTCGAGCAGCTTCCACATCGCGTGCTCGATGGCGATCGGATCGACGCCCTTCTTGACGATGTAGTCCTGGTGGAACACATGGCAGAAGAAGTGCCCGTAGTAGAGCTTGTGGATGATCTGCGCCTCCATTTGCGCCGGTAGCGTTTCCACCCAGTCGCGGTCGTTGCGGCGCAGGGCGATATCCAGGGCAAGGATGTCCTCGACGCTGCCGGGGTGCGCCTCGCGGTAGCGAATCGCCGCGCCGGCGATGGCGAAGCGATGCAGAAAGGCCTTGCGGCCCTCGTCGGCGTCGCATTCGAAAAAGGCCCCGGTGCTGGCGCTGCCGAAGTACTCGGCGAGAAAACGCCGGGTTTCGTCCAGGCTGTCGTTGGCCACGCGAATCATCAGGTGATGTTCGAAACGCTCGCGGTAATCGCGCATGCGCGGCGGCAGGTGACTGGGCAACAGGTTCATGGCCAGCTGGATGATGCGGTCGCTGACGCCGCGCAGGCCGAAGCGCTCGAAGAAGCCGTCGACCCGACTTTTCATGGCGAAGGCAGCCGGCACTCTGGCGGTGCCGAAGCGGTCGATCAGCCGAAAGGTGTCCTTGCCGTACTGCTCGCCGATGTCGAAAGCGGTGCGGTGAATGTATTCCCCGGCGATCGGCAGGCTCGGCAGCCGGTTGAGCAGGTGGCGGCGTACCTCGGTCAGGTCGTCCGCGGCGTTGGTGCCGATGTAGAAGACCGTGCTCGGCTCCTTGGGAAAGGTGTCCAGGCGCACGGCGAACAGACACAGCTTGCCTGCCGAGCCCGAGGCTTCGAACAGCCGTGAAGGGTCGGCATTGAAACGTGCCGGCGTGTCGGCATCGACATCGCGTACGTGCTCGCCGTAGCGCTGGTCCGAGGCCTTGCCGGCTGCCTCGTTGCTGATCTGATGCGGGCTGTAGTCGCCACGCTGCAGACGCGTGAGGATTTCTTCGGGGCTGTTGCCCAGGTCGATACCCAGGTGGTTGACCAGTTCCAGGGAGCCATCGGCTTTCACCTGGGCATAGAGCGCGAGTTCGGTGTAGGCCGGCCCACGGCGTACCAGCGACCCCCCGGAGTTGTTGCACACGCCGCCGAGCACCGACGCGCCGATGCATGATGAGCCGATCACCGAATGCGGCTCGCGGCCGAGGGGCGCCAGGGCCTGCTCCAGTCGGTCGAGGGTGGCGCCGGGCAGGCACACCACCTGCTCGCCGTCGTTGATCAGCTGCACGCCGGTGATGCGCAGGGTGCTGACCAGTACGATCTCGCGATCGTAATCGTTGCTGTCCGGTGTCGAGCCGCCGGTCAGGCCGGTGTTGGCCGCCTGCATGATGACGATGCGGTCGGCGGCCACGGCTGCTTCCAGCACGTGCCATTGTTCCAGCAGGGTGGCAGGGCGCACCACGGCCAGCACCTTGCCCTCGCCGGTGCGGTGGCCCTTGCGAAAGCGCCGTGTGCTTTGTGCGTCGGTGAGCACATGCTCTCGGCCGACAGCGTCGCGCAATTGTTTGAGCAGGGTGTCGCGGCTGATCATCTCAGCGCTCCTGAACCAGCGAGTCGGCACTGATCTCGGCGATGGATCTGGCGCCGGTCAGCACCATGGCAACGCGCATTTCCTTGTCGATCAGGCTCAGCAGGTTGCTCACCCCGGCACCGCCGGCTGCGGCGAGGGCGTAGATGAAGGCGCGGCCGAGCAGCACGGTGTCGGCGCCGAGGGCGATCATGCGCACTACGTCGAGGCCGCTGCGGATGCCGGAATCGGCGAGAATCTTCAGGTCGCCTTTCACCGCATCGGCAATGGCCGGTAGTGCGCGGGCACTGGACAGCACGCCATCAAGCTGGCGGCCGCCGTGGTTGGAGACCACGATGCCGTCGGCGCCGAACTTGACCGCGTCGCGCGCATCTTCGGCATCGAGAATGCCCTTGATGACCATCGGGCCGTCCCAGAACTCACGAATCCACTCCAGGTCCTTCCAGGAAATCGACGGGTCGAAGTTGGCGCCCAGCCAGCCGATGTAATCAGCCAGCCCGGTGGGGTTGCCGCGGTAGGTGGAGATGTTGCCCAGGTCATGGGGCTTGCCCATCAGGCCCACGTCCCAGGCCCATGCCGGGTGGGTGAAGGCCTGCAGCATGCGGCGCATGGCAGCGTTGGGCCCGCTCATGCCGGAATGGGCATCGCGGTAGCGGGCACCGGGCGTGGGCATGTCCACGGTGAACACCAGGGTGGTCACGCCTGCGGCCTTGGCGCGCTCCAGGGCGTTCTTCATGAAACCGCGGTCTTTGAGCACGTAGAGCTGGAACCACATCGGCCGGCTGATGGCCGGTGCCACTTCCTCAATGGGGCATACCGATACGGTCGACAGCGTGAAGGGGATGCCCTTGTCCGCCGCCGCCTTGGCGGCCTGCACTTCGCCGCGGCGCGCGAACATGCCGGTCAGGCCTACCGGGGCCAGGGCCACAGGCATCGACAGGGTTTCGCCGAACAAGTGGGTTTCCAGGCTCAGCTCGGCCATGTTCTTCAGCACGCGCTGACGCAGGGCGATGGCCGCCAGATCTTCGACGTTGCGTTTCAAGGTGTACTCGGCATAGGCGCCGCCGTCGATGTAGTGGAACAGGAACGGCGGCAGGCGACGCTGAGCGGCGGCGCGGTAATCGGTGGAGGCAGAAATGATCATGTGAGCATCCCGTTGCAGACAAGGAGGAGGTGCTGCTGAAACGACGAGCGCCCCGGACCGGCAGGGGCGCCTGCCAGGGCGGTATCAGACGAGCGGGTCACGGACGCCCAGCAGATAGATCGCAACCATGGCGATCACACCGCTGAACACCACATAGTAAAGCGTCGGCCAGATGGTTTTGCGCAGGATGGTGCCTTCGCGACCTAGCAGGCCGACCGTGGCCGATGCCGCCACCACGTTGTGAATGGCGACCATGTTGCCGGCGGCTGCACCGATGGCCTGCACGGCAACGATTAGCGCGCTGGAAATCCCTAGGTTGCTGGCCACGCCAAACTGGAACTGGCTGAACATCATGTTGCTGACCGTATTGGAACCGGCGATGAAGGCACCCAGGGCGCCGATGCTCGGTGCCAGCAGCGGGTAGACATCGCCCACGCTGTCAGCGACCCAGCGCGCCATCAGAATCGGCATGCTGGCCAGTTCCGAGCCATTGACCCCGGAGTTGATCAGGATGCGCACCATCGGCACGGTGAACAGCAGTACGAAGCCGGCGCTGAGCAGCACGCTGGACGATTCCTTTACCGCAGCGGTCAGCTCGCGCACCTTCATGCCGTGCAGGAAGAATGTCGCCAGCACCACCATCACCAGAATGCCACCTGGCAGGTACAGCGGCTGGAAGTTGGCGCTGATGCCCGCTTCGCCAAGAATGTCCGGCACGTTCACGACCACCGCCTTGAGCGTGTTGCCCACCTCGGGAAATACGCGGCTGACGACCAGCAGGACGCCGACCAGTACGTAGGGAAGCCAGGCGCGCAAGGTGCTCATTGGCCGGTTGCCGAGCTCATCGAGCTTCATTTCCACACTGCCCAGCCACTCGCTTGGCCATTTATCAGCGGGGGCGAAGTCCCAGGTGGTTTTGGGAACCAGAAAACCGCTGCGCGCAGCTGTGGTGACGATGCCAAGCCCGACCAAACCACCGATCAGCGAGGGAAACTCCGGGCCTAGCAGAATGCCGGTCGCCGCATAGGGCACGACGAAGGCCAGGCCGGCGAACAGGGCGAAGGGCAGGACTTGCAGGCCGGCTTTCCAGCTTTTCTCCTGGCCGAAGAAGCGCGTCAGCATCAGCACCATGAACAGCGGGATGAACACGCCAACGATGGCGTGGATGATCGCAACCTGGCTGGTGATCAACTGCAGGAACTGCGCCCAGGACGAACCGTTCTCTAGCAGCTGAGCGCCGATGGTAGCGGTATCCAGGCCGGTGTTCACGCCGACGATGATCGGCGTGCCGACGGCGCCAAAGGAAACCGGTGTGCTTTGTACCAGCATGCCCATCAGCACTGCAGCCAGCGCCGGAAAACCGATGGCGACCAGCAAGGGCGCCGCGATCGCGGCAGGCGTGCCAAAACCGGAAGCGCCTTCGATGAAGCAGCCGAACAGCCAGGCGATGATGATGGTTTGGATGCGCCGGTCAGGGCTGATGGTGGCGAAACCGGCACGGATCGCCATGATGCCGCCGGAGTGTTTGAGGGTGTTGAGCAGCAGGATCGCGCCGAAGATGATCCACAGTACGCCGATGGTGATCACCAACCCCTGCAGCGTCGAAGCCAGCAGGCGGTTGAAGCTCATGTCCCAGACGAATAGGCCGATGCCGGCAGTGGCCAGATAAACCAGCGGCATGGCGCGTTTGGCCGGCCAGCGCAGGCCGACCAGAAGAATGGCCGCCAGCAGGATCGGTGAAAAGGCCAGTAAGGCGAGGATTCCGTTAGACATGGCGGCGATCGTCCCGGGCAGTGGACGATGCGTATTGCAGGGTTGGTGCACAACTGCTGAGTGGCATGGAGCGACCTCTGTTTGTTGTTATTTTACTTTTGTAAATTGGTAATACCAATTTATCGAGTTGGGTGCTCAGGTTAAAAGTTGATCAGATCGGTGTCAAACGGTCGCACTACGACTTTCGTCGGTGAGCTGTCTTGTCCGGCCCAGGCTTGGGCTATAGGCTGTGCGCCGAAACGTGGCTCAATGCGCTGGGAGAGGCGGTAATGGAAGTGGGGCAGGTGCGACAGCGGCGTCTATCGGACAGCATCGTCGCGCAACTGGAAACCATGATTCTCGAAGGCACGCTACGTGCTGGAGAGCGCCTGCCGGCCGAACGTGTCCTCTGCGAACAGTTCGGCGTTTCACGTCCGTCGTTGCGTGAGGCAATTCAGAAGCTGGTGGCGAAAGGCTTGCTGATCAGCCGTCAGGGCGGTGGCAACTATGTCTGCGAGTCGCTGGGTTCGACCTTCAGTGATCCACTGATGCCGTTGCTGGAGGGCAAGGAGGATGCCCAGCGTGACCTGCTCGAGTTTCGCCACACGCTGGAAGGTGCTTGTGCCTATTACGCAGCCATACGGGCGACCGATCTGGATCGTCAGCGCCTGAGCGAAGCCTTTCAGGCATTGCTGCACTGCTACGGCAGTGGCAGCCAGAACCGTGCCGAAGAGGGCACGGCAGATGCCAACTTCCACCTGGCCATCGCCGAGGCCAGCCATAACGCGGTGCTGCTGCACACCATTCGCGGCCTGTTCGATCTGCTCAAGCGCAACGTGGTCACCAATATCGGTGGCATGTACGCCTTGCGCGGCGAAACCCGCAGCATGCTCAACGCTCAGCACCGGGCCTTGTACGAAGCGATTATGGAAGGGCGGGCGGAGGATGCACGGCGCCTGTCCAATGAACATATCGACTATGTGCAGGAAGTACTGGCGGATGCCGTGCAGCAGGAGGTACGGGAATTGCGCGCGCAGCGCCGGGTTGGCAGCAAGGCAAAGGCCTCGGGCGATAAAAACTGAGGCTTGCCGGTAACCGCTGCGACAAGGAGCGTAAAGCTCAGTCTTCCTTGCCCTTGCTGCGCATGGCGCGTTGCACTTCGCGGTCGGCGTCGCGCTCTTTCTCGGTATGGCGCTTGTCGAAATCCTTCTTGCCCTTGGCCAGGGCGATCTCGCACTTCACCAGATGCTGTTTCCAGTACAGCGACAGTGCTACGCAGGTGTGGCCCTTCTGCTGTACGGCGCCGAACAGCTTTTCCAGCTCGCGACGATTGAGCAGCAGCTTGCGCGTACGCGTCGGGTCGGCGATGACGTGGGTGCTGGCGGTCTTCAGTGGCGTGATATGGCAGCCCATCAGCCAGGCTTCGTCGTCCTTGAGCAGGACGTAACTGTCGACCAGCTGAGCCTTGCCGGCGCGCAGGCTCTTCACTTCCCAGCCGGCCAGCGCCAGGCCGGCCTCGAAGCGGGACTCCACGAAATAGTCGTGCATCGCCTTCTTGTTCTGGGCGATGCTGCCTTGCGGATGTTTCTTTTGTTTAGCCATAGGCGGCGCATTATAGGGAGTCAGGTGACGGAGCGCCATGCGAGCGCGCGCTAAAAGCACGTCGGCGGCCGTGCGCTTGAGCCCTCAGGGCGAATCCCCGACAATATTGGGATACTCGCTTCGGGTTGATGTCTGTTTGTAAGAGCATCAGCCCGCGACATCGCGCTGCTGCGATGTCGTCAACCGTGGAAATTCAATCGTTATGAGTACTCACATCCAGCGCTCGGCCTTGCTCCCTTATCCGGCCCAGGCTCTCTATGACCTGGTCAACGATGTCGAGCGTTATCCCGAGTTCCTGCCCTGGTGTGCGTCCAGCGAGGTCATCGAGGCCAGCGACGCGCACATGGTCGCCAGCCTCGAAGTGGCCAAGGCCGGCCTGAGCCAGCGTTTCACCACGCGCAATGTGCTGGTGCCGGGGCAGTCGATCGAGCTGAGCCTGGAAGATGGTCCGTTCGAGCACCTGCATGGCCAGTGGACGTTCAAGGCGTTAGGCGACAAGGCCTGCAAGATCAGCCTCGATCTGACCTTCGACTACGCCGGCCCGATCATGCGTGCGACCTTGGGGCCGCTGTTCAATCAGGCCGCCAACACCATGGTCGATGCCTTCTGCCAGCGCGCCAAGGAACTCCATGGGCAGTGATCGGCTGTCGGTGGAGGTGGTCTTCGCTGCGCCTGACCGGCAGAAGCTGATCACCCTGCAATTGCCCGCGAACAGCACGGTACGCCAGGCGGCGTTGCAGTCCGGGCTGCAGGCGGATTTCCCCGAGCTGGATCTGGCCGAGGCGCCGCTGGGCCTGTTCGGCAAGGTGGTGGCGTCGCCCGATACGCAAGTGCTGGAAGATGGCGATCGCGTGGAGATCTATCGGCCGTTGCTGGCCGACCCCAAGGAGGTGCGCAAACGCCGCGCTGCCCAGGCGGCGGAGCGGGCGAAGCAGCGCTGACCGGCGCTAGCTTGCACTTTCCAGCGTGCAATGAAAAAGCCCCGGCAGTGCCGGGGCTTTTTGTTGTGTGCTTACTGAGGCGAAGTTTCCAGCGGTTCCGGGGTTGGTACCGGTACGGTTTCGACATTGTCGACGTCGCGCTGGATCTGCTCGAGCAGCGAGCCCGGTGCAGCTGGCTCGTCCTGCTGCTGGTTCGGCGCCTGTTCAGGGGCGCCGTCGCGGCCGAGGATCTGATCGTCGCGGCTGGTGCCGGGCATGAAGTCGCCGGACAGACTCACCAGTTGATCGTTACCATCGAAATTGAGCGTCACACGCTCCTGCTGACGCTGGCTGCCGCCGGCCTGCATGCTGTACAGATAATCCCAGCGATTGGCGTGGAAAGTGTCCGTGATCAGCGGGTTACCCATGATAAACCGTACTTGGCGCCGGGTCATTCCAGGGCGCAACTGGTCTATCATGTCCTGCGTGACGACATTGCCCTGTTGGATGTCGATTTTATAAACCCCGGGGAATGAGCAGCCGGCGAGTGCGATGAGCCCCATGAAGGTGAGGCTGGTCAGCAGGAGTATGGTTTTTTGCATCGGTGGGCGTCTTCCACTATCTTGGCTGGGCAACGTAAACCCCGATCATACCCGCAATAAGGGAAGCTGCGAAGCGCTTCCGCGAGAAAGCAGACCATGGTTGAAAATAGCGAACTGCGCAAAGCTGGCCTGAAAGTGACCCTGCCACGGGTCAAAATCCTGCAGATGCTGGACTCTGCCGAGCAGCGTCACATGAGTGCAGAAGATGTCTACAAGTCGCTGATGGATGCGGGCGAAGATGTCGGTCTGGCAACCGTCTACCGGGTTCTGACCCAGTTCGAGGCTGCGGGCCTGGTAGTGCGCCACAACTTCGATGGCGGCCATGCCGTGTTCGAACTGGCCGACGGCGGCCACCACGACCATATGGTGTGCGTGGATACCGGCGACGTGATCGAATTCTTCGATGCCGAGATCGAGAAGCGCCAGAAGGAGATCGTTCGTGAGCACGGTTTCGAGCTGGTGGATCACAATCTGGTGCTCTACGTACGCCGTACTGCCAAGTAAGCATATCGGTTGACGAAAAAGGCGACTCAGGTCGCCTTTTTCATGTCTGTCGGAAAAGCTTTTTGCTGCCGATCAGCTCTGGGCGTTGCTGACCAGTTTGCGGGCGTGAGCCAGGGATTCGTCGGTGAGGTCGATGCCGCCCAGCATGCGTGCGACTTCCTCGATACGCTGGGTTTCGCCCAGCTTGCTGACCGCCGTACGGGTGGCGTTGCTGCCACGTACCTTGTGCACGAACATGTGCTGGTGGCCTTGTGCGGCAACTTGCGGCAAGTGGGTTACGGTCAGTACCTGGCCCCGTTCGCCCAGGCGGCGCAGCAACTGCCCGACTACCTCGGCGGTCGGGCCGCCGATGCCCACGTCCACTTCATCGAACACCAGGGTCGGCACGCGCGAGGTCTGTGCGGTAATGACCTGAATGGCCAGGCTGATGCGCGACAGCTCGCCGCCCGAGGCAACCTTGGCTAGAGCCTTGATCGGTTGCCCGGGGTTGGCGCTTACCAGAAACTCGACCTGTTCCAGGCCGTTGGCATTCGGCTCGTTGCCATCGATGGGTTGCAGCTGGATGCTGAAGCGCCCGCCCGGCATGCCCAGGGTCTGCATTTCCTTTTCCACGGCCTTGCCCAGCTTGCCGGCGGCTCTCTGCCGCTTGGCGCTGAGTTCGGCAGCTTTTTCCTGGTAGTGGCGACCGTAGGCAGCAAGCTCCTCGCCCAGGCGCTCGGCGGCCTGGTCATCGGCATTCAGGCCTTCCAGTTCATCGAACAGCTGTTGCTGCATCGCAGGCAGTTCGCTGGGGTGGATGCGGTGCTTGCGAGCCAGGGTATAGATGGTGTCCAGGCGCTCCTCGAGTTGCTGCTGGCGCTCTGGGTCGGCGTCGAAGTGGTCGAGAAAGCGGTTGAGCTCGCCCACGGCCTCTTCGATCTGGATCTGCGCGCTGGCCAGCAGGTTGGTGGCTTCGTTCAGGGCGCCTGGTTGGCCTTGCAGGCTGCCGAGGCGGTTGAGGCTGGCAGTGAGGGCTGACAGCACGTTGCCGGCATCGCTCTCGCTGCATTGATCGATGACCTGGCGGCAGGCGCTGAGCAGGCTTTCGGCGTTGGTCAGGGCCTTGTGATCCTGCTCCAGTTGCTCGAGCTCATTGTCGCCCAGGCCGAGGTTATCCAGTTCCTCGAGTTGGTAGCTGAGCAACTGATGGCGGGCGCGTTGCTCGTCACCCTGGGAGGTCACGCGCTCGAGCTCGCTGCGGGTCTGTTTCCAGCGTTGCGCGGCCAGTTGTACCTGACGTGCCAGCTCCTGGACGCCTGCGTATTCGTCGAGCAGGCGTCGGTGGGTGTCGGTCTTGAGTAGTGACTGGTGCTCGTGCTGGCTGTGGATATCGATCAGCAGTTCACCCAGCGCCTTGAGGTCGCCGAGCGGGCAGGGCGTGCCATTGATGTAGCCGCGCGAACGGCCTTCGGCGGTGATCACCCGGCGCAGAATGCACGGGCCGTCGTTATCCAGGTCACGCTCGGCCAGCCAGGCGTGGGCTTCGGGAATGTCGCCCAGGTCGAAGCTGGCCAGGATGTCGGCCTTGTCGGCGCCGGGCCGCACCACGCCGCTGTCGGCGCGATCACCGAGGGTCAGGCCAAGGGCGTCGAGCATGATCGACTTGCCGGCGCCCGTTTCGCCGCTGATGACGCTCATGCCTCGATCCAGTTCCAGATCCAGGTGTTCGACGATGGCGTAATTATGAACGGACAGGTGCACCAGCATGGCGAGGCCTCTCAGGATTTGTCTGGTTATTTATACAGTGGTTCGCCTTGGGGTGGCAATACGCGGACGACCGGCTGCCGGAAAGTGGTCATGGCCCTTGAAACCCTACAAATCATCCTTATATAGGCGGCAGACGTGCGAGTTGAGGCTCGTCGAATCATTCAGAGGAGAAATGCATGGCTGACGAACAGAACCTGGATCCGCAGACTTCCGAAGCGCAAGCGAACGACGCAGCGCCTAGCGAAGACCTGGCTGCTCGCGTGCAAACGCTGGAAGAGCAACTGGCGGCTGCGCAGGATCAGTCGCTGCGCATGGCTGCCGATCTGCAGAACGTGCGCCGTCGCGCTGAGCAGGATGTCGAGAAGGCGCACAAATTCGCCCTCGAGAAATTTGCCAATGACCTGTTGCCGGTGGTCGACAGCCTCGAGCGTGGTCTCGAACTGTCGAGTGCCGATGACGATTCGATCAAGGCGGTACGCGAGGGCATGGAGCTGACGCTCAAGCTGCTGCTCGACACCCTCAAGCGTCACCAGCTGGAAGCCATCGACCCGCACGGTGCGCCGTTCAATCCGGAGCACCATCAGGCGATGGCCATGCAGGAGAGCACCAACGTCGAGCCCAATAGCGTGCTCAAGGTGTTCCAGAAGGGCTACATGCTCAATGGTCGTCTGCTGCGCCCGGCCATGGTCGTGGTCAGCAAGGCACCGGCCGAAGCGCCGCCATCGATCGATGAGCAGGCTTGAAATCGGCGGGCTCAGCCCCATTTAGTAAGTCAAGCGTATTAGTGCTACCGCAGCGGTCACGACAACGCTGCGGATATATCAAAGTTTCGGGAGAGTGAAATGGGCAAAATCATCGGTATCGACCTGGGGACCACCAACTCCTGCGTCTCCATTCTTGAAAACGGTAACGTCAAGGTCATCGAAAACGCCGAAGGCACGCGTACCACGCCGTCGATCATCGCGTACGCCAACGATGGCGAAATTCTGGTCGGCCAGTCCGCCAAGCGCCAGGCGGTGACCAACCCGCACAACACCCTGTACGCGGTGAAGCGTCTGATCGGCCGTCGCTTCGACGAAGAAGTCGTGCAGAAAGACATCCAGATGGTGCCGTACAAGATTTCCAAGGCCGACAATGGCGACGCCTGGGTCGAAGTGAACGGCCAGAAGATGGCGCCGCCGCAAATCTCGGCTGAAATCCTCAAGAAGATGAAGAAGACCGCCGAAGACTACCTCGGCGAGTCCGTGACCGAAGCGGTGATCACCGTTCCGGCCTACTTCAACGACAGCCAGCGTCAGGCTACCAAGGACGCTGGTCGCATCGCCGGCTTGGACGTCAAGCGCATCATCAACGAACCGACCGCGGCTGCGCTGGCCTATGGCATGGACAAGGCCAAGGGCGACCACACCGTGATCGTCTATGACCTGGGTGGCGGTACCTTCGACGTGTCGGTGATCGAGATCGCCGAAGTCGACGGCGAGCACCAGTTCGAAGTGTTGGCCACCAACGGCGACACCTTCCTCGGCGGTGAGGACTTCGACATTCGTCTGATCGACTACCTCGTCGACGAATTCAAGAAAGAAACCGGCATGAACCTCAAGGGCGACCCGCTGGCCATGCAGCGCCTGAAGGAAGCTGCCGAGAAGGCCAAGATCGAGCTGTCCTCGAGCCAGCAGACCGACGTCAACCTGCCGTACATCACTGCAGACGCGACCGGTCCGAAGCACCTGAACGTGAAGATCTCCCGCTCCAAGCTGGAGTCGCTGGTCGAGGACCTGGTGCAGCGCACCATCGAGCCTTGCCGCATCGCGCTGAAGGACGCCGGCATCGACGTCGGCTCCATCAACGACGTGATTCTGGTCGGTGGCCAGACCCGCATGCCGCTGGTGCAGAAGACCGTTGCCGACTTCTTCGGCAAGGACGCCCGCAAGGACGTCAACCCGGACGAAGCCGTGGCCATGGGTGCTGCCATTCAAGGCGCGGTACTGGCTGGTGACGTGAAGGACGTGCTGCTGCTCGACGTGTCCCCGTTGACCCTGGGTATCGAAACCATGGGTGGCGTGATGACGCCGCTGATCGAGAAGAACACCACCATCCCGACCAAGAAGTCGCAGGTGTTCTCCACTGCCGACGACAACCAGAGCGCCGTGACCATTCACGTGCTGCAGGGTGAGCGCAAGCAGGCCGGTCAGAACAAGTCCCTGGGCAAGTTCGACCTGGCCGAGATTCCGCCGGCTCCGCGTGGCGTGCCGCAGATCGAAGTGACCTTCGACATCGACGCCAACGGCATCCTGCACGTCGGCGCGAAAGACAAGGCCACCGGCAAGACTCAGTCGATTGTGATCAAGGCCAACTCCGGCCTGTCCGATGACGAGATCGAGCGTATGGTGCGTGACGCCGAGGCCAATGCCGAGGAAGACCGCAAGTTCGAGGAGCTGGCTGGCGCACGCAACCAGGGTGACCAACTGGTACACGCGACCCGCAAGATGCTCACCGAAGCCGGCGACAAGGCCACTGCGGAAGAGAAAGCGGCCATCGAAACCGCTCTGGGCGAGCTGGAAGTTGCCGTGAAGGGCGACGACAAGGCCGCCATCGAGGCGAAGATGAATGCACTGTCCGAAGCCACCACTCCGCTGGCGCAGAAGATGTACGCCGAGCAGCCGCAGCCAGGTGCTGCCGGCGCCGGTGCGGCGGATACTGGCGAAACCAAGGGCTCTGCCGACGACGTAGTCGACGCCGAGTTCGAGGAAGTCAAGGACAACAAGTAAGCCCCGGCTTGCTTGTGTTTACGCCCTGCCGCACCGCGGTGTGACGGGGCGATCCGCCGCGCGGGGGCTTGCTCCCGCGTTGGCGTGTCTGGACGGTAAGAATTTTGAGAGTGCTAGAAACCCATGTCTAAACGTGACTACTACGAAGTGCTCGGGGTCGAGCGCGGTGCCAGCGAGGCGGAGCTGAAGAAGGCTTACCGTCGCCTGGCCATGAAGCATCACCCCGATCGCAATCCCGGCGACAAAGCGGCCGAAGATGCCTTCAAGGAAGCCAACGAGGCTTACGAAGTGCTGTCCGATGCCGGCAAACGCAGCGCCTACGATCAGTACGGTCATGCAGGCGTCGACCCGCAAATGGGCGGCGGTGGCGGCTTTGGTGGTGGCGGCGCGAATTTCTCCGATATCTTCGGCGATGTGTTCAGCGACTTCTTTGGCGGCCAGCGTGGTGGCCAGCGCGGCGGTGCGCAGCGCGGCAGTGACCTGCGTTACACCCTGGAGCTGGATCTCGAAGAGGCGGTACGTGGCACTACGGTGACCATTCGCGTGCCGACCCTGGTCAACTGCAAGACCTGCGATGGCTCGGGCGCCAAGAAGGGCACCAGCCCGGTGACCTGTACCACGTGCGGCGGCATCGGCCAGGTGCGCATGCAGCAGGGCTTCTTCTCGGTGCAGCAGACCTGCCCGCGCTGCCACGGCAGCGGCAAGATGATCACCGACCCCTGCGGCTCCTGCCATGGTCATGGTCGTGTCGAAGAGCACAAGACCCTGTCGGTCAAGGTGCCGGCCGGTGTCGATACCGGCGACCGTATCCGTCTGTCCGGCGAGGGCGAGGCGGGTACCCTGGGCGGCCCGGCGGGTGATCTGTACGTGGTGGTCAACGTGCGCGAGCACGCGATCTTCCAGCGTGACGGCAAGCACCTGTACTGCGAAGTGCCGATCAGCTTCGTCGATGCGGCTCTGGGCGGCGAGCTGGAAGTGCCGACCCTCGATGGTCGGGTCAAACTGAAGATTCCGGAAGGCACCCAGACCGGCAAGTTGTTCCGTCTGCGCGGCAAGGGCGTCGCCCCGGTGCGTGGCGGCGGTGCGGGCGATCTGATGTGCAAGGTGGCGGTGGAAACGCCGGTCAATCTCGACCGTCGCCAGCGCGAGCTGCTCGAAGAGTTTCGTCAGTCTCTGGTGGGCAACAGCTCCAATTCGCCCAAGGCCAACGGCTGGTTCGAAGGCGTGAAGCGCTTCTTCGGCGACCTTTAACGCGGTAATGCACGGCGAGCAGCTGGCAGTGGTCGGCTGTTCGCCGTTTGTACTTTGGAGTTATGCATATGCGTATTGCAGTCACGGGCGCCGCCGGGCGAATGGGCAAGAACCTGATCGAGGCCGTTCACCAGGCCGATGGCGTCGTGCTCGGCGCCGCTGTGGCGCGTCCAACCAGCACGTTGCTCGGCGCCGATGCCGGTGAGCTGGCGGGCGTCGGCAAGCTGGGCGTGGCTCTGTCCGGCAGCCTGGAGAGCGTGCTCGACGAGTTCGACGTGCTGATCGACTTCACCCATCCCTCGGTGACCCTCGAGAACCTCGAGGTCTGCCGGCGCGCCGGCAAGGCGATGGTCATCGGCACCACCGGTTTCAGTGCCGCGGAAAAGCAGTTGCTGGTCGATGCCGGCAAACAGATTCCGATCGTCTTCGCTGCCAACTTCAGTGTGGGCGTGAACCTGTGCCTGAAGTTGCTCGATACCGCCGCCCGTGTGCTGGGCGACGATGTGGATATCGAAGTGCTCGAGGCTCATCACCGTCACAAGGTCGACGCGCCATCGGGAACCGCGCTACGCATGGGCGAGGTGGTGGCCAATGCGCTGGGGCGTGACCTGGAAAAGGTCGCGGTCTATGGGCGTGAAGGGCAGACCGGCGCACGCCAGCGCGAGACCATCGGTTTCGCCACGGTGCGCGCCGGTGATGTGGTCGGTGATCACACCGTGCTGTTCGCCGCTGATGGCGAGCGCGTGGAAATCACCCACAAGGCGTCCAGCCGCATGACCTTCGCCAAGGGCGCAGTGCGCGCGGCCTCCTGGCTGAAGCAGCGCTCGCCAGCGCTTTACGACATGCAGGACGTGCTGGGGCTGAAGTGACCGAAATCGAGGGTGCCAATGGCTCCCTCTGCGGTTGTCAGGGGCGGCCACGGATCGGATTTCAGGTTTTTGGCCTTGAACGCCTTTCGAAAAAGGCACTTTTCCTGTAAGCTTTCCGCTTTAGTGTGTCCACTAAAAGTTGCGCAGAATGAATCAATCAAAAAAGCGGGATGACCTTCACACGTCATCCCGCTTTTTTACAATCTGCGTTTGCTCCACGATCTACGGGAGGTCTTCTTGAGTAAGCCAGCCATACTCGCCCTTGCTGACGGCAGCATTTTTCGCGGCGAGGCCATCGGGGCCGACGGCCAAACTGTCGGGGAGGTGGTGTTCAACACCGCCATGACCGGCTATCAGGAAATTCTTACCGATCCGTCTTATGCCCGGCAGATCGTTACCCTGACCTATCCACACATCGGCAATACCGGCACCACGCCGGAAGACGCCGAGTCCAATCGCGTCTGGGCTGCTGGCCTGATCATTCGCGATCTGCCGCTGATCGCCAGCAACTGGCGTAACAAGCAGTCGCTGCCCGATTACCTCAAGGAAAACGGCACCGTCGCCATCGCCGGTATCGATACCCGCCGCCTGACCCGCATCCTGCGTGAAAAGGGCTCCCAAAACGGCTGCATCCTGGTTGGCGCCGACGCTACCCAGGAAAAGGCGCTGGAGCTGGCGCGTGGCTTCCCAGGCCTGAAAGGCATGGACCTGGCCAAGGAAGTCAGCTGCACCGAGCGCTACGAGTGGCGCTCCAGCGTGTGGAACCTGAAAGACGACAGCCATCCCGAGATCGCTGCCAGCGAGTTGCCGTACCACGTGGTCGCCTACGACTACGGCGTCAAGCTGAACATCCTGCGCATGCTGGTCGAGCGCGGTTGCCGTCTGACCGTGGTGCCGGCGCAGACCCCGGCAAGCGAAGTACTGGCGCTCAATCCCGATGGCGTGTTCCTGTCCAACGGTCCTGGCGACCCCGAGCCATGTGACTACGCCATCCAGGCGATCAAGGACGTTCTGGAAACCGACATCCCGGTATTCGGCATCTGCCTCGGCCACCAGCTGCTGGCCCTGGCCTCCGGCGCCAAGACCCTGAAAATGGGCCACGGCCACCACGGTGCCAACCACCCGGTACAGGATCTCGACACCGGCGTGGTGATGATCACCAGCCAGAACCACGGTTTCGCCGTGGACGAGAACAGCCTGCCGAGCAATCTGCGTCCGATCCACAAGTCGCTGTTCGACGGCACCCTGCAGGGCATCGAGCGTACCGACAAGGACGCCTTCAGCTTCCAGGGTCACCCCGAAGCCAGCCCGGGCCCGAACGATGTCGCCCCGCTGTTCGATCGCTTCATCGAAGCCATGGCCAAGCGCCGCTAAGCCCGCCGACTGACCTACGGATTCGAGAGAGATAAAATGCCAAAACGTACAGACATCAAAAGTATCCTGATCCTCGGCGCCGGCCCCATCGTCATCGGCCAGGCGTGCGAGTTCGACTATTCCGGCGCCCAGGCCTGCAAGGCCCTGCGCGAGGAAGGCTTCCGCGTCATCCTGGTGAACTCCAACCCGGCCACCATCATGACCGACCCAGCCATGGCCGACGCCACCTACATCGAGCCGATCAAATGGGCCACCGTGGCCAAGATCATCGAGAAGGAGCGACCTGACGCCCTGCTGCCGACCATGGGCGGCCAGACCGCACTGAACTGTGCGCTGGATCTGGAGCGCCACGGCGTGCTGGAGAAGTTCGGCGTCGAGATGATCGGTGCCAACGCCGACACCATCGACAAGGCCGAAGACCGCTCCCGTTTCGACAAGGCCATGAAGGACATCGGCCTGGCCTGCCCGGTATCGGGTATCGCCCACAGCATGGAAGAAGCCTACGGCGTGCTCGAGAAGGTCGGCTTCCCGTGCATCATCCGTCCGAGCTTCACCATGGGCGGCACCGGTGGCGGCATCGCCTACAACCGCGAAGAGTTCGAGGAAATCTGCACCCGTGGTCTGGACCTGTCGCCGACCAACGAGCTGCTGATCGACGAGTCGCTGATCGGCTGGAAGGAATACGAGATGGAGGTGGTCCGCGACAAGAAGGACAACTGCATCATCGTCTGCTCCATCGAGAACTTCGACCCGATGGGCGTGCACACCGGTGACTCGATCACCGTGGCGCCGGCCCAGACCCTGACCGACAAGGAATACCAGATCCTGCGTAACGCCTCCCTGGCGGTGCTGCGCGAGATCGGCGTGGAAACCGGCGGCTCCAACGTGCAGTTCGGCATCTGCCCGAACACTGGCCGCATGGTCGTAATCGAGATGAACCCGCGGGTATCCCGCTCTTCGGCGCTGGCCTCCAAGGCCACCGGCTTCCCGATCGCCAAGATCGCCGCCAAGCTGGCCGTGGGTTACACCCTCGACGAACTGCAGAACGACATCACCGGCGGTCGCACCCCGGCGTCGTTCGAGCCGGCCATCGATTACGTGGTCACCAAGATCCCGCGTTTCGCTTTCGAGAAATTCCCCAACGCCGACGCCCGCCTGACCACGCAGATGAAGTCCGTCGGTGAGGTCATGGCCATCGGCCGGACCTTCCAGGAATCCCTGCACAAGGCGCTGCGCGGCCTGGAAGTCGGCGTGTCCGGCTTCGATCCGAAGCTCGATCCGGCTGACCCTGAAGCCGAAAGCACCCTCAAACGCGAGCTGATCGTGCCGGGCGCTGACCGCATCTGGTATGTGGCCGATGCCTTCCGTGCCGGCAAGACGGTCGAGGAAGTGTTCGAGCTGACCCGCATCGACGAATGGTTCCTGGTGCAGATCGAAGACCTGATCAAGGACGAGCAGCGCATCCAGACCCTGGGCCTGTCGAGCATCGACCGCGACCTGATGTTCAGCCTCAAGCGCAAGGGTTTCTCCGATGCGCGCCTGGCCGCGCTGCTCGGCGTCACCGAGAAGAACCTGCGCAGCCACCGTCACAAGCTGAAAGTGCTGCCGGTCTACAAGCGTGTTGACACCTGCGCCGCGGAGTTCGCCACCGACACCGCCTACATGTACTCGACCTACGAGGAAGAGTGCGAGGCCAACGCCAGTGGTCGCGACAAGATCATGATTCTCGGCGGTGGCCCGAACCGCATCGGCCAGGGCATCGAGTTCGATTACTGCTGCGTCCACGCCGCGCTGGCCATGCGTGAAGACGGCTACGAGACCATCATGGTCAACTGCAACCCGGAAACCGTCTCCACCGACTACGACACCTCCGATCGCCTCTACTTCGAGCCGGTGACCCTGGAGGACGTGCTGGAAATCGTCCGCGTCGAGCAGCCCAAGGGCGTGATCGTCCAGTACGGCGGCCAGACCCCGCTGAAGCTGTGCCGCGCCCTGGAAGAAGCCGGCGTGCCGATCATCGGCACCAGCCCGGACGCCATCGACCGCGCCGAAGACCGCGAGCGTTTCCAGCAGATGGTGCAGCGCCTCGGCCTGCGTCAGCCAGCCAACGCCACCGCGCGCAGCGAAGAAGAAGCGCTGACCCTGTCCAAGAACATCGGTTACCCGATGGTGGTGCGTCCGTCCTACGTACTGGGCGGCCGGGCGATGGAAATCGTCTACCAGGAAGAAGAGCTCAAACGCTACATGCGCGAAGCGGTGAAGGTGTCCAACGACAGCCCGGTACTGCTCGACCGCTTCCTCAACTGCGCCATCGAGGTGGACGTGGACGCGGTCAGCGACGGCGAAGTCGTGGTGATAGGCGCGATCATGCAGCACATCGAGCAGGCCGGCGTTCACTCCGGTGACTCGGCGTGCTCGCTGCCACCTTACTCGCTGCCGGCGCACATCCAGGACGAGATCCGCGACCAGGTCAAGAAGATGGCCCTGGAACTGGGCGTCATCGGCCTGATGAACGTGCAGATGGCCGTGCAGGGCGAGGACATCTACGTGATCGAGGTCAACCCGCGTGCCTCGCGTACCGTGCCGTTCGTGTCCAAGTGCATCGGTGAGTCGCTGGCGAAGGTCGCGGCCCGTGTGATGGCCGGCAAGACCCTGAGCGAGCTGGGCTTCACCCAGGAAATCATCCCGCCGTTCTTCAGCGTCAAGGAAGCGGTGTTCCCGTTCAACAAATTCCCGGGTGTCGACCCGATCCTCGGCCCGGAAATGAAATCCACCGGTGAGGTGATGGGCGTCGGCGACAGCTTCGGCGAAGCCTTCGCCAAGGCGCAGATGGGTGCTAGCGAGATTCTGCCGAACGCAGGCGTCGCTTTCATCAGCGTTCGCGAAGACGACAAGCCGGAGGCCATTCAGGTCGCTCGCGACCTGGTCGCCCTGGGCTTCGAAGTGGTCGCCACGGCTGGCACCGCCAAGGTGATCGAGGCTGCCGGCCTGCCGGTTCGCCGCGTCAACAAGGTGACCGAAGGTCGTCCGCACGTGGTCGACATGATCAAGAACGACGAAGTCACCCTGATCATCAACACCACCGAAGGCCGTCAGTCCATCGCTGACTCCTACTCCATTCGTCGTAACGCGCTGCAGCACAAGATCTACTGCACCACCACCATCGCGGCGGGGCAGGCGGTCTGTGAGGCGCTCAAGTTCGGTCCCGAGAAGACCGTGCGCCGTCTGCAGGATCTGCATGCAGGAATCAAGGCATGAACAAGTACCCAATGACCACCCAGGGCGCTCGCGCCCTGGAAGAAGAGCTGGCGCACCTGACCAAGGTGCGTCGCCCGGCGCTCAGCCAGGCCATCGCCGAGGCCCGTGAGTTGGGTGACCTCAAGGAAAACGCCGAATACCATGCCGCCCGCGAGGAGCAGGGCATGGTCGAGGCGCGCGTGCGTGACATCGAAGGCCGCCTGCAGAATGCGGTGATCATCGACGTCACCACCATCGCCCACACCGGCAAGGTGATCTTCGGCACCACCGTGGAAATCGCCAACGTCGAAACCGACGAAAGCGTGACCTACCAGATCGTTGGCGAAGACGAAGCCGACATCAAGCAGGGCAAGCTTTCCGTAGGTTCGCCCATTGCGCGTGCCCTGGTGGGCAAGAACGAAGGTGACGTGGTCGGCGTCAACACGCCCAGTGGTCTGGTCGAGTACGAGATTGTCGAAGTTCGCCACGTCTGATCGCACGGCTGCGCGTGACAGCGCAGCCAACGCCTGGGTGCTGCTGCAAACCCTTTGGGTGGGTGGCATCTGGACGTTGCATTTTCTGGTGCTGCCGGGGCTGGCCGGTGTCGGCCTGGCGTCCTTGCTGATCGAGGAAGTGGCGCGCACCCTGGTGCCGCAGATGGTCGGCGTCACACTGGGGGCTGCGTTGCTGCAGCTTGGGCTGTTGGTCAGGCGGTATGGATTGTCGGCGCCGTGGCGAGTGCGTAGCGGGCAATTGCTGCTCGCGGTGCTGGCCGTCTCGCTGGCCTTTCTGGTTTCCCTGACGCTCTGGCCGCAGGCGCTGCGCTGGCAGCTGTTCAGCTACCTGCTGCTGGCGTTCTTCGGTGTATTGCTGGTGTTGCAGCCCGTGCCTCGCAAGGCCGTGGCAGCCGACCCGCAGGCCGGCTGAGCACCTGAATCAGCCCTGATAGCGGCTGATGTTCGACAGGTTGCGATTGGCCTTGGGGTTCTTGCGGTACAGCAGCGCCATCTTGCCGATGATCTGCGCCAGTTCGGCCTTGCTGGCCTTGCACAGCTCATCGATCACCGCCAGGCGGTCGTCGCGTTCGGTGACACGAACCTGAATCTTGATCAGCTCATGGTCGTTCAGCGCGCGCTCGAGCTCGGCCAGTACGCCTTCGGTAACACCGTTGTCGGCGACGATCAATACCGGTTTCAGGTGGTGGCCGATAGATTTGAACTGTTTCTTCTGCTCTTGAGTGAGCGGCATAATCTGAACCCTGCGTATTAATCTGGGAAAGCGGGCTATTTTAACCGAGCCGCCCGAGGCCCGCCCAGTTATTCATTCTGTTCTCTCGAGGTGTTGTGTGGCCCGTTCCAAGACCAGCCAGCGTTGGCTGAAAGAGCATTTCGACGATCCGTACGTCAAAATGGCGCAAAAGGACGGCTACCGTTCACGTGCCAGTTACAAGCTGCTGGAGGTGCAGGAGAAGGATCGCATCCTGCGCCCCGGCATGACCGTGGTCGACCTCGGCGCTGCGCCGGGTGGCTGGTCCCAGGTCACCAGTCGGGTGATCGGCGACAAGGGGCGGCTGATCGCCTCCGACATCCTGGAGATGGACAGCATCCCGGACGTCACCTTCATTCAGGGCGATTTCACCGACGACGCTGTGTTCGCCCGGATTCTCGAGGCCATCGACAATAATCCCGTCGACCTTGTGATTTCCGATATGGCCCCCAATATGAGTGGGGTGAGGGCCGCCGATCAGCCGCGTGCCATGTACTTGTGCGAGCTGGCGCTGGATCTGGCTGGCCGGGTGCTCAAGCCCGGCGGCGATTTCCTGATCAAGATCTTCCAGGGCGAGGGTTTCGACGAGTACCACAAGGAGGTGCGCCGTCAGTTCGACAAGGTGCAGATGCGCAAACCCCTGTCGTCCCGTGACCGCTCCCGGGAGCAGTATTTGCTGGCCCGAGGTTTCAAGGGCCTGAGTGCCGAGTAAAACCAATGGCGTGGTTGTCAGTCCAAGCCAAGACGCGCATCGTAATGGGCAGATGTCTCATAAAGGGTTACAGACGGTGTCAGCCACGAGCGGGCGTTTGTAGTAAGTTAGATCGGTTTATAACTGGTCGTCATGCGAAGCACGCTTCGGCAAGGGGCCTGCTTCAGAGGGTAGCTAATTGAACGACATGGCAAAGAATCTGATCCTGTGGCTGATCATCGCCGCCGTCCTCGTCACGGTGATGAACAACTTCTCGAGCCCCAGTGAGACCAACAAGCTCAACTACTCGGAATTCATCGAGCAGGTACAGAGCGGCGGGGTCAAGCGCGTCACCGTCGATGGCTACATCATCAGCGGCATGCGTTCCGACGGCTCCTCGTTCGAAACCGTGCGCCCGGCGATCCAGGACAACGGTCTGATCAAGGACCTGATGGACAACAACGTCGAGATCGTCGGCAAGCAGCCTGAGCAGCAGAGCATCTGGACCCAGCTGTTGGTCGCCAGCTTCCCGATTCTGGTGATCATCGCCGTGTTCATGTTCTTCATGCGCCAGATGCAGGGCGGTGCGGGCGGCAAGGGCGGGCCGATGAGCTTCGGCAAGTCCAAGGCGCGTCTGCTATCCGAGGATCAGGTCAAGACCACCTTCGCTGACGTCGCCGGCTGCGACGAGGCCAAGGAAGAGGTCAGTGAGCTGGTCGAATTCCTGCGTGATCCGGGCAAGTTCCAGCGCCTGGGTGGCCGTATCCCGCGTGGCGTGCTGATGGTCGGCTCGCCAGGTACTGGTAAGACGCTGCTGGCCAAGGCCGTTGCCGGCGAAGCCAAGGTGCCGTTCTTCACCATTTCCGGTTCCGACTTCGTCGAGATGTTCGTCGGTGTCGGTGCCTCCCGCGTGCGCGACATGTTCGAGCAGGCGAAGAAGCACGCCCCTTGCATCATCTTCATCGACGAGATCGACGCCGTTGGTCGCCACCGTGGCGCCGGCATGGGTGGCGGTCACGACGAGCGCGAGCAGACCCTCAACCAGTTGCTCGTGGAGATGGACGGCTTCGAAATGAACGATGGCATCATCGTCATCGCCGCTACCAACCGTCCGGACGTACTCGATCAGGCCCTGCTGCGTCCGGGTCGCTTCGACCGTCAGGTGGTCGTCGGCCTACCGGACATCCGTGGCCGCGAGCAGATTCTCAACGTGCACATGCGCAAGATCCCCATGGGCGAAGACGTCAAGGCAGCGGTCATCGCCCGTGGTACGCCTGGCTTCTCCGGTGCCGACCTGGCCAACCTGGTCAACGAGGCATCGCTGTTCGCCGCGCGTGCCGGTAAGCGCCTGGTGGAAATGAAGGAATTCGAGCTGGCCAAAGACAAGATCATGATGGGTGCCGAGCGCAAGACCATGGTCATGTCCGACAAGGAGAAGCTCAATACCGCTTATCACGAGGCAGGCCACGCCATCGTTGGTCGCTTGGTGCCAGAACACGACCCGGTCTACAAGGTCACCATCATTCCCCGCGGCCGTGCCCTGGGTGTGACCATGTTCCTGCCCGAGGAAGATCGCTACAGCCTCAGCAAGCGTGCGCTGACCAGTCAGATCTGCTCGCTGTACGGCGGTCGCATCGCCGAGGAGATGACTCTGGGGTTCGACGGCGTCACCACGGGTGCCTCCAACGACATCATGCGTGCCAGCCAGATCGCCCGGAACATGGTCACCAAATGGGGCCTTTCCGAGAAGCTCGGCCCGCTGCTCTATGCAGAAGACGACGATCAGCCGTTCCTGCGTGGCGGTGGTGGTTCTTCCGGCGCCAGCGTGTCGGGTGAAACTGCCAAGATGATCGACTCCGAGGTGCGGGCAATCATCGACGACTGCTACAACACGGCCAAGCAGATCCTGACCGACAACCGTGACAAGCTCGACGCCATGGCCGAAGCGCTGATGAAGTTCGAGACCATCGATATCGATCAGATCGACGACATCATGAGCGGCCGTACGGTGCGCGAGCCGAAGGACTGGACCGGTGGCGGCAACGATGCCGGCAAGCCATCCGCCAAGCCTGACGAAGCGGACCGTCCCGAGAAACCCATCGGCGGGCCTGCTGCCGAGGTATAAAGTCGCCCCATGTCTCTCGTGCAAACAAACGACCGGCTGCCGTGTGGCAGCCGGTTTCTTGATTTAAGCCATCCGCAAGTGATGGGCATCCTCAACGTCACTCCAGACTCCTTTTCCGATGGTGGCCGTTTCGCCCTGCGCGATGCGGCCCTGCGGCATGCCGAAGGCATGGTGCGCGCCGGCGCGACGCTGATCGATATCGGCGGCGAATCCACCCGGCCGGGCGCAGCTCCGGTCTCGGCAGCCCAGGAACTCGAGCGCGTGGCGCCGATGGTCGAGGCGGTCGCCGCCGAGCTGGATGTGATCATTTCCGTGGATACTTCCACGCCCGAGGTGATGCGCGAGTCGGCCAGGCTAGGTGCCGGGCTGATCAACGACGTGCGCTCGCTACAGCGCGACGGTGCCCTGCAGGCAGCGGCCGAGAGCGGTTTGCCGGTGTGCCTGATGCACATGCGCGGCGAGCCCACGACCATGCAGCAAAGCCCCCGCTACGATGACGTGCTGGAGGCGGTGGCCGACTTTCTGCGCGAACGCCTGGCGGTCTGCGAGGCAGCCGGTATTCCGTCGCAACGCATCGTGCTCGATCCGGGTTTCGGCTTCGCCAAGACGCTGGAGCATAATCTCAGCCTGTTCAGGCGCATGCCGGCGCTGCAGGCTTTCGGTCTGCCGCTGCTGGTCGGCGTGTCACGCAAGAGTATGATTGGCGCCGTGCTGGGCCGCGAGGTCGATGGCCGTCTGTACGGCAGCCTGGCTCTGGCGGCCCTGGCGGTCGCCAAGGGCGCGCATATCTTGCGCGTGCACGATGTGGCGGAAACCGTGGACGTGGTGCGCATGGTCGCTGCGGTCGAAGCGGCGCAGTGAATAGAAAAAGGGAGTTGTCGTTTTGAGTCGCAAGTATTTTGGCACCGACGGTATCCGTGGGCGCGTCGGTCAGTATCCCATCACGCCGGACTTCATGCTCAAGCTGGGCTGGGCCGCCGGTATGGCGTTTCGCAAGCAGGGCAAGTGTCGCATCCTGATCGGCAAGGACACGCGCATCTCCGGCTACATGTTCGAATCGGCACTCGAGGCGGGGCTCTCCGCAGCCGGGGCTGACGTGATGCTGCTGGGGCCGATGCCCACGCCGGCGATCGCCTACCTGACGCGTACCTTCCATGCCGAGGCGGGAATCGTCATCAGTGCCTCGCACAATCCGCACCATGACAACGGCATCAAGTTCTTCTCGGGGCAGGGCACCAAGCTGCCGGATGAAGTAGAGCTGATGATCGAAGAGCTGCTCGATGCCGCGATGACCGTGGTCGAGTCCGAGCAGCTCGGCAAGGTGTCGCGAATCAACGACGCCGCCGGCCGCTATATCGAATTTTGCAAGAGCAGCGTGCCGACCAGTACCGATTTCTCGGGCCTGAAGATCGTGCTCGACTGCGCCCACGGTGCAGCCTACAAAGTGGCACCAGCGGTGTTTCAGGAGCTGGGTGCCGAGGTGTCGGTGCTGTCGGCCCAGCCCAACGGGCTGAATATCAACGCCGATTGCGGTTCCACACACATCGAGAACCTGCAGGCCGAAGTCAAGGCGCGCCACGCCGATCTAGGCATCGCCTTCGATGGCGACGCCGATCGGGTTTTGATGGTCGATCACACCGGTGCGGTAGTCGATGGCGACGAGTTGCTGTTCATCATCGCCAGGGACTTGCAGGCCCGCGGCAAGCTGCAGGGCGGTGTCGTCGGCACGCTGATGAGCAATCTGGGCCTCGAGCTTGCTCTCAAGGAGCTGGATATTCCTTTCGTGCGTGCCAACGTCGGCGACCGTTACGTGATCGCCGAGTTGCTCGAGCGCGGTTGGCAGGTGGGTGGCGAAAACTCTGGGCATCTGGTGTGTTTCCAGCATGTGACCACCGGTGATGCCATCGTGGCCGCGCTGCAGGTGCTGCTGGCCATTCGTCGTCGCGATCAGAGCCTGGCCGAGGCGCGCCAAGGGCTGCGCAAGTGCCCGCAGGTGCTGGTCAATGTGCGTTTCGGTGGTGGCGTCGACCCGCTCAAGCACCCCGACGTGCAGGCTGCCAGCGATAGCGTGACCCAGCGCATGGCCGGTCGCGGCCGCGTGCTGCTGCGCAAGTCCGGCACCGAGCCACTGGTGCGGGTGATGGTCGAAGGCGAGGACGAAGCCCAGGTTCGAGCCTATGCCGATGAATTGGCTGAAATTGTCTCGCGTGTCTGTGCTTGATTCGGCTTGCCAGTCCCCAAGCGGTTGGGTAACATCTGCGCCCTCTTTGACCAACGAGGTAAAGCATGCGTCGCTCAATGGTTGCTGGTAACTGGAAAATGCACGGTACCCGCGCCAGTGTCGCAGAGCTGATCGATGGTCTGAATCGGCAGGCACTGCCTGCCGATGTCGAGGTTGCGGTGTTTCCTGTCAGTGTTCATCTCGGCCAGGTTGTCGAGGGGCTCAGGGGTCTTGCGGTGTCGGTAGGCGCCCAGGATTGCGCCGTGGAGGCCGGGCAGGGTGCATTGACCGGTGAGGTGTCGAGCGAGCAACTGCGTGATGCGGGTTGCAAGCTGGTGCTGATCGGTCATTCCGAGCGTCGCCTGATTCTGGGTGACAGTGACGAGCAGGTCGTGCGCAAGTTCGCGGCGGCTCAGCTCGAAGGGCTGGTGCCGGTGTTGTGCGTTGGGGAGACCCTGGAGCAGCGCGAAGCGGGCGACACCCTCAGGGTGGTTGCCGGTCAGCTCGATAGCGTGATCGACGCGCTGGGTGTCGCGGTGCTGTCGAGTGCGGTGGTGGCGTATGAGCCGGTCTGGGCTATCGGTACCGGGCTGACGGCGACGCCTCAGCAGGCGCAGGACGTGCATGCGGCAATTCGTGCGCAGGTCGCTGCGAAAGATCCGCAGGTGGCGAGTGGTTTGAGAATTCTTTACGGCGGCAGCGTCAAGGCCGCCAATGCAGCCGAGCTTTTCGGCATGCCTGATATCGATGGGGGGCTTGTGGGTGGAGCCTCTCTGAATGCGGATGAGTTCGGTGCGATCTGTCGCGCTGCAGGAAACTAAGAATATGCTGGAAACAGGCGTTGTAGTTCTTCATCTGCTGGCAGCGATCGGTGTGGTTGTGCTGGTTCTGCTGCAGCAGGGTAAAGGTGCCGATGCAGGTGCTTCGTTCGGTGCGGGTGCTTCGAATACCGTTTTCGGTAGTCAAGGAAGCACTACCTTTCTGAGCCGGGTTACTGCTATACTCGCCGCCAGTTTTTTCATTACCAGCTTGGGTTTAGCGTATTTTGCTAATCAAAAGTCTGATACACTGGGTCAGGCTGGTTTGCCAGATCCGGCGGTGATGGAAGTGCCGCAGGGCAACAAGCCTGCAGAAGATGTACCGGTGCTTGAGCAACAGCAAGCGCCAACTTCGAGTGAGCAAGACGTACCTCAGGCTCCCGAAGCGCAGTAAGTGTCAAATTTGCCGAGGTGGTGGAATTGGTAGACACGCTACCTTGAGGTGGTAGTGGCCATAGGCTGTAGGGGTTCGAGTCCCCTTCTCGGTACCAATTGAACAGAACAGCCCGCTGCATGCGGGCTTTTCTGTATCTGGGGGTTGGTTGACCCGCGTGGCGGTTCAGCCGTATAATCCGCTCCCAGTTTTAGCGCGGGGTGAACAGTCCGGTAGCTCGTCGGGCTCATAACCCGAAGGTCGTTGGCTCAAGTCCATCCCCCGCAGCCAGTTGTCACTGAGCCCCTTTCAAGGGGCTTTTTGTTAGCTGGAAGACAGATTTTCCGCCGTCTGGGCGGTCTTGTAGATGGGCGTTTCGCCCATTTTTTATTTGCACAGCATGCGCGAGGGGTTCAGGTGTCGAGCAAGCTAGAACAGTTGCAGGCCTTGGTGGCCCCGGTAGTCGAAGCGCTTGGCTACGAGTGCTGGGGTATCGAGTTCCTGTCTCAGGGGCGGCATTCGCTGCTGCGTATCTACATCGATCATGCCGACGGCATTCTTATCGACGATTGCGAGAAGGTCAGCCGGCAGATCAGCGGCGTTCTCGATGTCGAGGATCCTATCAGTGCCGAGTACACCCTCGAGGTGTCGTCGCCTGGCATGGATCGGCCATTGTTCACGTTGGCCCAGTTCGCCAGTCACGTCGGCGAGCAGGTGAAAATCAAGTTGCGCTCACCGTTCGAAGGGCGCCGCAACTTTCAGGGTCTGCTCCGCGGTGTGGAGGAAGAGGACGTGGTGGTGCAGGTGGATGACCACGAGTTTCTTTTGCCGATCGATATGATCGACAAGGCCAACATTATCCCCCGATTTGATTGAGACACGGATCCCGCGGGATCGGAATGTGTCGATCCCAATGGATTGCGAAAGGCGAGGCGTACGATGAGCAAAGAAGTACTGCTGGTTGTTGAGTCGGTATCCAATGAAAAGGGCGTACCGGCCGCTGTGATTTTCGAGGCGCTGGAGTTGGCGCTGGCCACGGCGACCAAGAAACGTTTTGAAGATGAAGTCGAACTGCGGGTGGCGATCAACCGCCAGAGTGGTAGCTACGAGACCTTCCGCTGCTGGACCGTGGTCGACGAGGAAAACTTCGAAGATCCGGCGCACCAGGTAACGACTGACATGCCGCGTGCGGTCGAGGCCAACGCCAAGGTCGGCGATGTACTCGAGGAGAAGATCGAGTCCATCGAATTCGGTCGTATCGCTGCGCAGACCGCCAAGCAGGTCATCGTGCAGAAGGTACGTGAAGCCGAGCGCGCGCAGGTCGTCGAGGCCTACCGCGAACGCCTGGGTGAAATCATCGCCGGTACCGTCAAGAAGGTTACCCGCGACAACGTCATCGTCGACCTGGGTGCCAACGCCGAGGCTCTGCTGGCTCGCGAAGACATCATCCCGCGTGAGACTTTCCGTGTCGGCGTGCGCCTGCGTGCGCTGCTCAAGGAGATCCGCACCGAGAACCGCGGTCCTCAGCTGATCCTGTCGCGTACTGCGCCGGAAATGCTGATCGAGCTGTTCCGTATCGAAGTGCCGGAAATCGCCGAAGGCCTCATCGAAGTCAAGGCCGCCTCCCGTGATCCGGGTTCGCGCGCCAAGATCGCGGTGCGTTCCAAGGACAAGCGCATCGACCCGCAAGGCGCCTGCATCGGCATGCGTGGTTCGCGCGTTCAGGCGGTTTCCGGCGAGTTGGTCGGCGAGCGCGTGGACATCGTGCTGTGGGACGACAACCCGGCGCAGTTCGTCATCAACGCCATGTCGCCGGCCGAAGTCGCGGCGATCATCGTCGATGAAGATGCCCATGCCATGGACATCGCCGTTGGCGAGGACAACCTGGCCCAGGCCATCGGCCGTGGCGGCCAGAACGTGCGCCTGGCCAGTCAGCTGACCGGCTGGACGCTGAACGTGATGACCGAGTCGGACATCCAGGCCAAGCAGCAAGCCGAGACCGGTGACATTCTGCAGAGCTTCATCGACGAGCTGGAAGTCGACGAGGAGCTGGCCCAGGTGCTGGTCGAAGAGGGCTTCACCAGCCTGGAAGAAATCGCCTACGTGCCGATGGAAGAGATGCTCAGCATCGACGGTTTCGACGAGGAAATCGTCAACGAACTGCGCTCTCGAGCGAAGGACCGTTTGCTGACCAAGGCTATCGCCACGGAAGAAAAACTGGCAGACGCCCAGCCGGCCGAAGACCTCCTCGAAGTCGAGGGTATGGACAAAGGCCTGGCGCAGGAACTGGCAGTACGCGGGGTGGTTACCCGTGAAGACCTGGCCGAGCAGTCGATCGACGACCTGCTCGACATCGACGGCATCGACGAAGAGCGTGCCGGCAAGCTGATCATGGCCGCCCGAGCCCACTGGTTCGAGTAAGTTTTACGGCCTGAGGAGAGAAGTGCATGACGCAAGTCACGGTGAAAGAACTGGCCCAAGTGGTCGACACACCGGTAGAGCGCCTGCTGCAGCAGATGCGAGAGGCGGGTTTGCCGCACAGCAGTGCCGA
Organism: uncultured Pseudomonas sp.; assembly: GCA_966186235.1. GTDB lineage: Bacteria > Pseudomonadota > Gammaproteobacteria > Pseudomonadales > Pseudomonadaceae > Aquipseudomonas. Next base: position 76,826 of record CBIFVM010000003.1, on the reverse strand, counting down.
GCAAGTTGTCACCGATAACGAAAAGCAGGCCCTGCTTGCTCACCTGAAGAGCAGCCACGGCGACAAGAAAGCCGAGGAACCGCGCAAGATTACCTTGCAGCGCAAGACCACCAGCACCCTCAGGGTCGCTGGTAGCAAGACCATCAGCGTTGAAGTGCGCAAGAAGAAGACCTTCGTCAAGCGCAGCAACGAAGAGATCGAAGCCGAGAAACAGCGCGAGCTCGAAGAGCAGCGTGCTGCGGCGGAAGCTGCTCGCCTGAAGGCCGAGGAAGAAGCCAAACGCCAGGCCGAAGAAGATGCCAAGCGTCAGGCGGCTGCAGCGCCGACCGAGCGCGCCGTCGAAGCAGCTGCGGCGCCGGCCGTCGTCGACGCGCCGGTAGCTCCGGCTGTCGACGAGCGCAAGAAGGACGAGCCGCGTCGCCCCGACAAGGCGCGTAGTGACGATGCCGACCGCCGTGGTGGTGAGCGCAAGACCACTCAGCACCGCCCGACCGTCAAGGAAAAGGCGCCTGCTCCACGTGTGGCGCCACGTACCATCGACGAAGAGAGCGATGGCTTCCGTCGCGGTGGCCGTGGCAAGTCCAAGCTCAAGAAGCGCAACCAGCATGGCTTCCAGGCTCCGGCCGGCCCGGTGGTGCGTGAAGTGTCGATAGGCGAGACCATCACCGTGGGCGAGCTGGCCCAGCAGATGTCGGTGAAGGCTGCTGAAGTCATCAAGTTCATGTTCAAGATGGGCACGCCTGCGACCATCAACCAGGTGCTCGACCAGGAGACCGCTCAACTGGTCGCCGAAGAGCTGGGCCACAAGGTCAAGCTGGTCAGCGACAACGCGCTCGAAGAGCAGTTGGCCGAGTCCCTGAAGTTCGAAGGTGAGGCGATTTCCCGTGCGCCGGTGGTGACCGTCATGGGTCACGTCGACCATGGTAAGACCTCGCTGCTCGACTACATTCGTCGTGCCAAGGTCGCGTCCGGTGAAGCCGGTGGTATCACGCAGCATATCGGTGCCTACCACGTGGAAACCGAGCGCGGCATGGTGACCTTCCTCGATACCCCGGGTCACGCTGCGTTCACGCAGATGCGCGCCCGTGGTGCCAAGGCTACCGACATCGTCATCCTCGTGGTGGCGGCCGACGACGGCGTGATGCCGCAGACCCAGGAAGCGGTTCAGCACGCGAAAGCGGCTGGCGTGCCGATCGTGGTCGCGGTGAACAAGATCGACAAGCCCGATGCCAACCCGGATAACATCAAGAACGGCCTGGCCGCGCTCGACGTGATTCCGGAAGAGTGGGGCGGCGACGCACCCTATGTGCACGTCTCGGCCAAGATGGGTACCGGCGTGGACGAACTGCTCGAAGCGGTTCTGCTGCAGGCCGAAGTGCTCGAACTCAAGGCCATGCCGACGGCGCCTGGCCGTGGCGTGGTCGTCGAATCGCGTCTGGACAAGGGCCGCGGCCCGGTAGCCACCGTGCTGGTTCAGGACGGTACGCTGCGCCAAGGCGACATGGTGCTGGTCGGCTCCAACTACGGCCGCATCCGCGCCATGCTGGACGAAAACGGCAAGCCTGTTAAGGAGGCCGGCCCGTCCATCCCGGTCGAGATCCTCGGCCTGGACGGCACGCCAGAGGCGGGCGATGACATGACCGTGGTGGCCGACGAGAAGAAGGCCCGCGAGGTTGCGTTGTTCCGTCAGGGCAAGTTCCGCGAAGTGAAACTGGCACGTGCCCACGCCGGCAAGCTGGAGAACATCTTCGAGAGCATGGGCCAGGAAGAGAAGAAAACCCTCAACATCGTTCTCAAGTCCGATGTGCGTGGTTCTCTTGAGGCACTGCAGGGCTCGCTCAGCACCCTGGGCAACGACGAAGTGCAGGTGCGCGTGGTCGGTGGCGGCGTCGGTGGTATCACCGAGTCCGATGCCAACCTGGCCCTGGCGTCGAACGCCGTGCTGTTCGGCTTCAACGTCCGTGCTGACGCTGGTGCGCGCAAGATCGTCGAGGCCGAAGGTCTGGACATGCGCTACTACAACGTCATCTACGACATCATCGAGGACGTCAAGAAGGCGCTCACCGGTATGCTCGGCAGCGACGTTCGCGAGAACATCCTCGGCATCGCCGAAGTACGCGACGTGTTCCGTTCGCCGAAGTTCGGCGCGGTCGCCGGTTGTATGGTGGTCGAAGGTACGGTCTACCGTAACCGTCCGATCCGCGTACTGCGCGACGACGTGGTGATCTTCGAAGGCGAGCTGGAGTCCCTGCGTCGCTTCAAGGACGATATGGCCGAAGTGCGTAATGGCATGGAGTGCGGTATCGCCGTGAAGAGCTACAACGACGTCAAGGTCGGCGACAAGATCGAAGTGTTCGAGAAAGTCCAGGTGGCTCGCAGCCTGTAATCGCGAGTCGCAACACGCAACGCCCGGCCCCGCATTCGCGCGGCCGGGCGTTTGCCGCTTTTGAGTCCGCTGCTTTTGCAGGCGGCGAGACGAGTGGAAGGTAGCAACGATGGCAAAAGACTACAGCCGTGCCCAGCGTATCGGCGACCAGATTCAACGCGAATTGGCGCAGCTGATTCGTACCGAAGTCAAAGACCCGCGCCTGGGTGGCCTGGTCACCGTTACCGCGGTCGATGTCAGCCGTGACGCCAGCCATGCCAAGGTGTTCGTCACCGTCATGGGCGCCGAGCCGCAGGAGGGTTCCGACCCCATCGCGCAGAGCCTCAAGGTGCTGAACGACGCCAGTGGTTTCCTGCGCATGCAGCTGGGCAGGGCGATGAAGCTGCGCAGCGTGCCGCACCTGCGTTTCCATTACGACGAAAGCATCGCGCGTGGTGCCCAGTTGTCGGCGCTGATCGAGCGTGCGGTGACCGAGGACAGCAAGCACGTCGACAGCGACACCGAGGCCAAGGAGTAAGCGCGTGGCCCAGGTTAAGCGTATTCGTCGCAAGGTCGACGGCATCATCCTGCTCGACAAGCCCAAGGGCTTCAGCTCCAACGCGGCGTTGCAGAAGGTGCGCTGGTTGCTCAATGCCGAGAAGGCCGGGCACACGGGTAGCCTCGATCCGCTGGCCACCGGGGTGCTGCCACTTTGCTTCGGCGAGGCGACCAAGTTCTCCCAGTACTTGCTCGATGCCGACAAGGGCTATGAGACGGTCATGCAGCTCGGCGTGACCACCACCACGGCCGATGCCGAGGGTGAGGTGATCGAGCGCCGTGAAGTGAATGTCGAGGCTTCGGACATCGAGGCGCTGCTGCCGCGTTTTCGCGGTGACATCCGCCAGGTGCCGCCGATGTATTCGGCGCTCAAGCGTGACGGCCAGCCGTTGTACAAACTTGCGCGTGCCGGAGAAGTAGTGGAGCGCGAGGCGCGTTCTGTTACTATTGCGCGCCTGGAGTTGCTGAGCAGTGCGGCCGACAAGGCGAGCCTGGCGGTGGACTGCAGTAAAGGTACCTATATCCGTACGCTGGTCGAGGATATCGGGCACCTGCTGGGCTGTGGTGCCCATGTCGCCGAGCTGCGCCGTACCAAGGCCGGCCCGTTCGACCTGTCCCAGAGCGTCAGTCTGGATGAACTGCTGCAGGCCCATGAAGAGGGTGGCAACGAAGCCGTCGATCGCTTCCTGCTGCCGGTGGACAGCGGGCTGGAGCATTGGCCGCTGCTGAGCTTTTCGGAGCACAGTTCGTTTTATTGGTTGCAAGGGCAGCCGGTTCGCGCCGCGGACGCGCCGAAGTTCGGCATGGTTCGGGTGCAAGATCACAATGGTCGCTTCATCGGTATCGGTGAAGTGAGCGAAGACGGGCGCATTGCGCCGCGTCGTCTGATTCGGTCCGCGTGACCGTGGCGAACCGTTTCGGCGGTTCGTAACGAGGGTGGCTGTCAATAGGCACGGTCATACCTCCTTTTAAAACACGGGAAGCGATTCCCGGCCTATTGAGACTGTCCTTGCGACTGTCTCCAGATGAGAGGATGCCCACATGGCACTCAGCGTTGAAGAAAAAGCCCAGATCGTTAACGACTACAAGCAAGCTGAAGGCGATACCGGTAGCCCGGAAGTCCAGGTTGCTCTGCTGTCCGCCAACATCAACAAGCTGCAAGGCCACTTCAAGGCCAACGGCAAAGACCACCACTCGCGTCGTGGCCTGATCCGTATGGTCAACCAGCGCCGCAAGCTGCTGGACTACCTGAAGGGTAAGGACACCAGCCGTTACAGCGCCCTGATCGGTCGCCTGGGTCTGCGTCGCTAAGCAATGCTTAGTCGTCGTTGACCGCAAAAGCTGGAAGTGGGCTCGCCCCGCTTCCAGCTTTTGCGTTTATGCTCTACCCGTTTTTCGCAGCACCGAAGCCCTTTGATGCTTCACCTCTGGACAGCGCCGGGCCGACTCCCGCAGCGATTGCCCACCAATTCGCAAGAACCGTTTCCCCCAAAGGCAACAGAGAGAAGGAAAACACCGTGAACCCGGTAATCAAGAAATTTCAATTCGGTCAGTCGACCGTCACCCTCGAGACTGGCCGTATCGCCCGTCAGGCTTCCGGCGCCGTGCTGGTCACCGTCGACAGCGACGTAACCGTGCTGGTCACCGTGGTAGGCGCCAAGTCCGCTGACCCGAGCAAGGGCTTCTTCCCGCTGTCGGTGCACTACCAGGAAAAGACCTACGCAGCCGGCAAGATCCCTGGCGGTTTCTTCAAGCGTGAAGCGCGCCCGAGCGAGAAGGAAACCCTGACCTCGCGCCTGATCGATCGGCCGATCCGCCCGCTGTTCCCGGAAGGCTTCCAGAACGAAGTGCAGGTCATCTGCACCGTGGTCTCCACCAGCAAGAAGACCGATCCGGACATCGCAGCGATGATCGGTACCTCGGCTGCCCTGGCCATCTCCGGCATCCCGTTCGACGGCCCTATCGGTGCCGCCCGTGTTGCCTACCACCCCGAGACCGGCTACCTGCTGAACCCGAACTACGAGCAGCTCAAGGCGTCGAGCCTGGACATGGTCGTGGCCGGTACCAAAGACGCCGTACTGATGGTCGAATCCGAAGCCAAAGAGCTGACCGAAGACCAGATGCTGGGCGCCGTGCTGTTCGCCCATGACGAATTCCAGGCCGTCATCCAGGCCGTTACCGAGCTGGCCGCCGAAGCGGGCAAGCCGCGTTGGGACTGGCAGGCCGCTGCCGCCAACACCAGCCTGCTGGACGCCATCCGCGCCGAGTTCGGTGCCGCGATCTCCGACGCCTACACCATCATCATCAAGCAGGATCGCTATGCGCGCCTGGGCGAGCTGCGTGACCAGGTGGTTGCCAAGTTCTCCGGTGAGGAAGGTCAGCCGAGCGCTGGCGAAGTCAAAGACGCCTTCGGCGAAATCGAATACCGCACCGTGCGCGAGAACATCGTCAACGGCAAGCCGCGTATCGATGGTCGTGACACCCGTACCGTACGTGGCCTGAACATCGAAGTCGGTGTGCTGGACAAGACCCACGGTTCGGCCCTGTTCACCCGTGGCGAAACCCAGGCGCTAGTTGTGGCCACCCTCGGTACCGCCCGCGACGCACAGCTGCTCGACACCCTCGAAGGCGAGAAGAAAGACCCCTTCATGCTGCACTACAACTTCCCGCCGTACTCGGTGGGCGAGTGTGGTCGCATGGGCGCCACTGGTCGTCGTGAGATCGGCCACGGCCGCCTGGCTCGTCGTGGCGTTGCCGCCATGCTGCCGAGCGCTGACGAGTTCCCGTACACCATCCGTATCGTCTCGGAGATCACCGAATCCAACGGTTCGTCCTCCATGGCCTCCGTTTGCGGCGCTTCCCTGGCGCTGATGGACGCGGGTGTACCGATGAAGGCGCCGGTTGCCGGTATCGCCATGGGTCTGGTCAAGGAAGGCGAGAAATTCGCCGTGCTGACCGACATCCTCGGTGACGAAGACCACCTGGGCGACATGGACTTCAAGGTAGCCGGTACCGCCAATGGCGTCACCGCGCTGCAGATGGACATCAAGATCCAGGGCATCACCGAAGAGATCATGGAGATCGCCCTGAACCAGGCCCTGGAAGCGCGCCTGAACATCCTCGGCCAGATGAACCAGGTGATCGCCCAGTCGCGCAGCGAGCTGTCGGCCAACGCCCCGACCATGCTGGCCATGAAGATCGATCAGGACAAGATCCGTGACGTCATCGGCAAGGGCGGCGCCACCATCCGCGCCATCTGCGAAGAGACCAAGGCCTCGATCGACATCGAGGACGACGGCTCGATCAAGATCTTCGGCGAAACCAAGGAAGCCGCCGATGCTGCCAAGCAGCGCGTACTGGCGATCACTGCCGAAGCCGAGATCGGCAAGATCTACGTCGGCAAGGTCGAGCGTATCGTCGACTTCGGCGCCTTCGTCAACATCCTGCCGGGCAAGGACGGTCTGGTGCACATCTCCATGCTCAGCGATGCACGCGTGGAGAAGGTCACCGACATCCTCAAGGAAGGTCAGGAAGTGGAAGTGCTGGTACTGGACGTGGACAACCGCGGCCGTATCAAGCTGTCCATCAAGGACGTCGCTGCCGCCAAGGCCTCGGGTGTCTGATCCGGGCTGAAGCCGCGTAACGAGAAAGCCAGTCAGGGTGACCTGACTGGCTTTTTTATTGTCTGTCGTTCGATATCGCGGACGTAGGAGTAGCGACTCCCATTGCCGCAGGGCGGGCCAGGCGATCGCCTTTCGGTCAGCTCCCTCCCGGCCTGTAACTGTGCCTGGGCGCGATATCGTGCTGGCCTGCTGAACCGTCACGCATAAAAAACGCCAGTCAGGCGCTGCCTGGCTGGCGTTTTTCGTTGAGCGCGTTGATCAGTCGGTGTACTGGAACAGCTTGATGATCTTCTGGACGCCCGAGGTGTTCTGCACCACGTTGCTTGCCGCATTGGCTTCCTGGCGGCTGACCACGCCGAGCAGGTAGACGATACCGTTCTCGGTGATCACCTTGATGCGGCTGCCCGGCACGCCGCTGTCGGCCAGCATCTGGGTCTTGATCTTGGTGGTCAGCAGCGAGTCGTTACTGCGGGCCAGCAGTGAGCTGGGCTGCTGCACCTGCAGCTCGTTGTGTACCTTGCGCACGCCCTGAACGCGGCGGGCGGCCTGTTCGGCGGTGGTTTTCAGGTCGGCGCGGGGCGTCTGGCCGGCGATCAGGATCACGCCGTTGTAGCTGGTCACCACGATGTGCGAGGTGGGGCTGGCGAGGTCGGCGTGGGCGCGGGTAATGGCGTTGGCGACATCCGGGCCGACGAACTGGTCGTCGATCTTGTTGCCGATGCTGCGGCTGCCGCAGCCGCCCAGAATCAGGCTCAATGCCAAGGCGGCGAAGATCAGTGGTGAACGGGTCATTCTTCACTCCCAAACAATTGACTGTCGATAAGGTCGCACAAGCAATGGATGGCCAATAGATGGACTTCCTGAATGCGCGCCGTGACCTTCGACGGCACGCGAATCTCGACGTCTTCGGGCAGCAGCAGCGAGGCCATGCCGCCGCCATCGCGGCCGGTCAGGGCGACCACGGTCATTTCCCGGTCGTGGGCAGCCTGGATGGCCTGGATCACGTTGGCGGAATTGCCGCTGGTGGAAATGGCCAGCAGCACGTCGCCGGGTTGGCCTAGCGCGCGGATCTGCTTGGAGAAGACTTCGTTGTAGCTGTAATCGTTGGCGATCGAGGTGATCGTCGAGCTGTCGGTGGTCAGGGCGATCGCCGGCAGGCTGGGGCGCTCGCGTTCGAAGCGGTTGAGCAGCTCCGAGGAAAAGTGCTGCGCATCGCCGGCCGAACCGCCGTTGCCGCAGGAGAGGATCTTGCCTTCGCTGAGCAGTGCCTGAACCATCACCTGGCTGGCGTGCTCGATGAACGGAGGCAGGACCTCCATGGCGTGGTGCTTGGTTTCGATGCTGCCGTGAAACAGCTGGCGAATACGGGCTTGCATATCCATGTAGAGCTTTGACCTTGACTATAACGAGGCCTCGGCCCATGGGCGCGCGGCACTGTCGTTGGAAACGGCGGTGGATCTGGGTATCGCAGCGAGCCTGGGCTTCAACTGTCGAAAGCGTTTCTGATCCATTCCAGTGATGCGGGTCTGCCATGGCCTACGGCTATGACATCGAAACGGCAGGGATGTTTGGCCCAGCGTTTCTCCTGTTGCAGAAATTGCATGGCCGTGGCGATCAGCTTGTCACGCTTGCGCCTGTCGACGCTCTCGACCGCGCCACCCCATGCACTGTGCTTGCGGTAGCGCACTTCGGCGAATACTACTGTATCGCCATCGAGCATGACCAGATCGAGTTCGCCGCGCTGGCCGCGCCAGTTCTGTTCGATGAGTTTCAGCCCATGACTTTGCAGGTGCTCGCAGGCGAGGGCTTCGGCCGCTCGCCCGCTGGCATGGCGCGGATCATCACTCAATGTTGGTTTCTGGCAGGCGCTGAACCTGGCCATTGCTGAATTGCGCCCAGGGCAGCTGGCGCTCGACGCGCTGCGAGGCGTTCAGGCTCAGGTTGCCGGACAGCCCTTCGACGCGGCTGTCGGGCAGGGTTTTCAGTTGGTCTAGGCGCGGTGCCAGGCGGAAAGCGTCGACGCCCATGGCGTAGAGGCGCCCCAGGCTGCCGCCGGCTTGCGGCCACTGGCTGTTGACCTGTTGGCGCAGGGGATCGTTGGCGTCCAGCAGCCAGGGTGTTTCGCAGAAGCGGATGCCGTCGAGGTCGCGGTACTGGGCCGCGCTCATGCTGCCGCTGAACAGGTGCGAAGTGGCATACACCGGCACGTCGCCGGCGTACTGGTAAGCCAGGGTCGGCTTGATCTGCTGTGCCTGCTGCGGCGTGGCGGCGAGGAAGATGAAGTCAACGTCCTGACGGCGCGAGGTGCCGTTGACCTGCAGCAGGCGGGCGACCTGGCCTGCCATGTCCACAGGCTGGTCGATCTGCTCGGCGCCCAGGAAGGTGCCGCCAGCGGCCTGCCAGCTCTGGCGGAAGGCGTCCAGTACACGGTTGCCCCAATCGCCCTTCGGTACCAGGGCGACAGCGTTGCGCATGCCGTCTGCCCAGGCGCGGCGCGCGACTTCACGGGCTTCGTCCTCGGCGGCCAGACCGAACTGGAACAGTTGTGCGGGATTCTTGGCGCCCGGGTCGGCGTAGTTCAGGGCCAGCGTGGTGATCGGCAACTGGTCGCGGTTACCCAGTTGGGTGACCAGGTTCTTCTCCAGCGGGCCGATCACCAGTTCCACGCCATCGGCCTGGGCCTGGCGATAGAAATCGTCCAGGGAGGTCAGGCGGGCGATGTCGTACAGCTGAATCTGCGGTGGGTTTTCGCCCGCCTGCTGGGCCTGATAGTGGGCGGCCAGGAAACCGTCACGCAGGGCGCGCGAAACCGAGGCCAGTTGGCCTTCCTGGGGCAGCAGCAGGGCGATCTTCTCCAGCGGCTTGCTCGACAGGGCGCGCAGATCGGCAAGCGCCTTGGGCAGCTGTTGGGCGGCGGGATGGGTAGGGTGCTGGGCCAGCCAGTTGTCGATGGCATCCTGCTGTTGCTTGAGCGTGCCAACGGTCTTCGCCACCTGGGCCAGCGACAGCCAGCCAGCCAGGTCGGCGTCATCGGCGGTCGGTGCAGGCTCGGTCGGCAGGCTGGAGACCAGGCTCCAGATATGGTCCTGGTTGCGCTGCGCTTCATCGCCGCTCAGCAGTGGTGCGATGAACACGCGCTCGCGGGCGGCGGCGAGAATCTGGCCGTCCTTCTCCAGGGCATTGGCGCGGGCCAACTGGGTGCGCGTCTGTTGCTCGACCGGCAGTTCGCCGAGGCGGTCGAGGCTGGGATGGCTCAGGGCCGCGAGGGCGGCCTTGGCGTCGTTGCGCGCCAGGGCCAGTTCCGCCTTGAGGGTGCTGGCGTAGGTCTGCTGCGCCGGCTTGAGCAGTTGCAGATCGACCTGCCCGAGAATGCTTTCGGCGCGTTGCGCGTTGCCCTGCTTGGCGGCCAGGTCGGCGGCCGACAGACGCAACAGCTGGGCGTCTTCGCTCTGGCTGGTGCCGGCTTGCTGGAGCATCTGCTCCACGCTGGCCTGGGGTGTGCGAGGCAGTTCGCCAAGGTTCGAAGAAGGCGAGCTGCTACAGGCAACGAGCAGGCCGGCTAGGCAGAGTGCAGAGAGCGGACGCAGGCAGGCAATCATGTAAGCGATTCCGGGTCTTGAGCAAATGAACGCCGGATTGTACCCAAGGCACCGCCTTGGCGCGACGATGAAGGTGTTAACCGGTACGCAGAGGTCGCAGCTGTTCGCGCGGGCGACGCGTTTCCGCCCTGGCGGTTCGCTCGCGTTACAATGGCGCCTTTCCAGTTATTGATGAGGCATTGCCGTGATCGCTAATGAAGCTCCCCGATCCGCTGCGGGCACCCTGTTCGTGGTGGCGACGCCCATTGGCAATCTCGATGACCTCAGTGCCCGGGCGCTGAAGGTGCTCGGCGATGTCTCGCTGATCGCTGCCGAAGACACCCGACACTCGGCGCGCCTGATGCAGCACTTCGGTATCGGCACGCCGCTGGCGGCCTGTCATGAGCACAACGAGCGTGACGAAGGTAATCGCTTCATCGAGCGCCTGCTGGCGGGAGACGATGTGGCGCTGATTTCCGATGCCGGCACGCCGCTGATTTCCGATCCGGGCTATCACCTGGTGCGCCAGGCCCGGGCCGCCGGAATCCGTGTGGTTCCGGTGCCTGGTGCCTGCGCACTGATCGCGGCACTGTCGGCTGCCGGCCTGCCGTCCGATCGCTTCGTCTTCGAAGGCTTTCTGCCAGCCAAGACGGTCGGGCGGCGGGCCCGCCTCGAGCTGGTTCGCGAGGAGCCGCGCACGCTGATCTTCTATGAAGCACCGCATCGCATCCTCGAATGCCTGCAGGACATGCGCGAGGTGTTCGGTGGCGAGCGCCAGGCGTTGCTGGCCCGGGAGCTGACCAAGACCTTCGAAACCCTTCAGGGCATGCCGCTCGATCAGTTGTGCGAGTGGGTGGCGGCCGATGCCAATCAGCAGCGCGGTGAATGCGTGGTGCTGGTGGCCGGCTGGCAGGCGCCCGAAGACGAGGCGGCGGTGGGTGTCGAGGCGCTGCGCGTGCTCGATCTGCTGCTTGCCGAAATGCCGCTCAAGCGCGCGGCAGCGCTGGCGGCGCAGATCACTGGCGTGCGCAAGAACCTGCTCTATCAGACAGCATTGGAGCGCCAGCAGGACGGTTGAACTTGTTCTTGCCGGGCCCCAGCGGTTACCCTAGGCGGCGGAGAGTCGATCGGACAGTCGCTGCCTTCCATCTGGAAGGGGGAGGAAAGTCCGGGCTCCATAGGGCGGAGTGCCAGGTAATGCCTGGGAGGCGCGAGCCTACGGAAAGTGCCACAGAAAACAACCGCCTAAGCACTTCGGTGCCGGTAAGGGTGAAAAGGTGCGGTAAGAGCGCACCGCACGGCTGGTAACAGTCCGTGGCTAGGCAAACCCCACTCGGAGCAAGACCAAATAGGGTTCCATTGGCGTGGCCCGCGCTGGAACCGGGTAGGTTGCTAAAGGCGTGCAGTGATGTACGCCGTAGAGGAATGGCTGTCCTCGACAGAACCCGGCTTATAGATCGACTCTCCACCTCCTTTTGCTTTTGCTTCTTCTTCTCATTTCTAATACCGAAAAAATCTTACTCTTAACAAACTACTTTAAGTTCGTTAGGTAGGTTCTTGTATGTGGTTGTTTTTTAGCCATCTTTCCTGCTTTGGGCGCTCGCCCCACTTCTCATTTATTCGCTAAATCTCCGTTCTATAAGGAATTTTCCGTTCTGGCGCGCCTTGACGGTGGGGTGTGCGCGTTCCTATAGTGTGCTCCGGTGGTAAAAAGTGGCATGAAGTGGGTTTTTTTGGATGCGGATGGCTGAATAAAGGGGAAACGCGATCGTGTTTCGCGGAGCTAACGCCATAAGTCTTGACGCCAAGGGGCGGCTCGCGATGCCAAGTCGGTATCGGGACGAGCTCGTTTCGCGTTCGGCTGGCCAGCTCATCGTCACCATCGACGCCATCGATCCCTGCCTTTGTGTCTACCCATTGCCTGAGTGGGAAATCATCGAGAACAAGCTGCGCGAGCTGGCTTCCTTTCGTGAAGAGAACCGCCGCCTGCAACGTCTGCTGATTGGTAATGCTGTCGATCTCGAGCTGGATGGCAGCGGTCGTTTCCTGGTTCCGCCGCGGTTGCGCGAATACGCCAAGCTGGACAAGCGCGCGATGCTGGTGGGGCAGCTCAATAAATTTCAACTGTGGGATGAGGATTCCTGGAATGCCGTGGCTGATGCCGATCTGGCCGCCATCAAGCAACCGGGTGCTCTTTCCGATGACCTTCGTGACCTGATTCTGTGAACATGACCTCTACCTTTCGCCATATCACCGTGTTGCTCGAAGAGGCCGTTGCGGCACTCTCGCCGCGCGCCGATGGCTGCTATGTAGATGGCACGTTCGGGCGGGGTGGGCATAGCCGGCTGATCCTCGAAAGGATCGGGCCAGGCGGTCGCTTGCTGGGGTTCGACAAGGACCCTCTCGCAATCGCGACTGGAAATACGCTAGCGGCCGAAGACGGCCGCTTTGTCGTTGTACAGAGAAGCTTTGCGGAACTTGGCGACGAACTCGCTGTCCGCGGCCTGGCCGGTGGCGTGAGCGGCATTCTGCTGGATCTTGGGGTGTCCTCGCCGCAGCTCGATGATGCCGAGCGCGGCTTCAGTTTTCTCAACGACGGCCCGCTGGATATGCGCATGGACCCTTCGCGAGGCGTCAGCGCTGCACAGTTCATCGCCACTGCTGACGAGGACGAGATCGCCCGCGTATTCAAGGAATACGGTGAAGAGCGTTTCGCCAAGCGCATGGCGCGCGCCGTGGTGGCTCGTCGCCAGGAGCAGGCCTTCGAGCGTACTGCCGACCTGGCGCAGGTGCTGACCGTCGCCAATCCCGCCTGGGAGAAAGGCAAGAACCCGGCGACCCGTGCTTTCCAGGGGCTGCGCATCCACGTCAACAATGAGCTGGGCGACCTTGAGCGTGGCCTCGATGCCGCGCTGGAAAATCTGGAAGTGGGCGGCCGTCTGGTGGTGATCAGCTTCCACTCCCTGGAAGACCGCATCGTCAAGCAGTTCATGCGCAAGCACGCCAAGGGAGAGATGGACAAGCTGCCGCGTGACCTGCCCATCATCCCCAAAGCCTTCGAGCCGCGCCTTAAACTGATCGGCAAGCCGCAGTTCGCCTCCGAGGCCGAGCTCAAGGCCAACCCACGCTCGCGCAGCGCAGTCATGCGCGTCGCGGAGAAACTGCGATGAGCGGCGTGGGCCTCAAGCGTTTTCCCAAGGGCAGCCTGCTGATGCTGGTGCTCTTCATTGGCGTGCTCGGTTCCGCGCTGGCGGTATCCTACAGCGCGCACTGGAATCGTCAGTTGCTCAACAGCCTGTACGGCGAGCTCAGCGTACGTGACAAGGCGCAGGCCGAGTGGGGTCGGCTGATCCTCGAGCAGAGCACCTGGACGGCCCACAACCGCATCGAGACCCTGGCCAGCGAACAGCTGAAAATGCGCATCCCCGACGCCGCCGAAGTGCGCATGGTGGCGCCATGATGAAGCTCGAAGGGGCTCTGTACCCGTGGCGCTTCCGCCTAGTGATGCTGCTGCTCGCGCTGATGGTCGCGGCCATCGCGGCGCGCATCTTCGAGCTGCATGTGTTCGATCATGACTTCCTCAAGGCCCATGGCGACGCGCGCAGCGTGCGACATATTCCGATTCCGGCGCACCGTGGTCTGATCACCGACCGTAACGGCGAGCCGCTGGCGGTCAGTACTCCGGTCACCACCCTGTGGGCCAATGGCAAGGAGCTTCAGGCTGGCAAGGCGCAGTGGCCGGTACTGGCGGCTGCGCTGGGTCAGGAACCGAATGCCTTCGCCCAGCGCCTGCAGGCCAACGCCGAGCGTGAATTCATGTACCTGGTGCGCGGCTTGACCCCCGAGCAGGGCCAGCGCGTGCTCGATCTCAAGGTTCCGGGCGTTTACTCCATCGAGGAGTTTCGTCGTTTCTATCCGGCTGGCGAAGTCACCGCCCACATGGTCGGCTTCACCGACATCGACGACCGTGGTCGCGAAGGCGTCGAGCTGGCGTTCGAGGACTGGCTGGCCGGCGTACCTGGCAAGCGTCAGGTGCTCAAGGATCGCCGTGGCCGCCTGATCCGCGATGTGCAGGTCACCCAGAACGCCAAGGCCGGCAAGGCACTGGCATTGTCCATCGACCTGCGCCTGCAATACCTGGCGCACCGCGAACTGCGCAACGCGCTGGTCGAGTTCGGTGCCAAGGCCGGCAGCCTGGTGATGCTCGACGTGAAGACCGGCGAGATCCTCGCCATGGTCAACCAGCCGACCTACAACCCGAACAACCGTCGCAACCTGCAGCCGGCGGCCATGCGTAACCGCGCCATGATCGACGTGTTCGAGCCGGGCTCGACCATGAAGCCGTTCTCCATGAGTGCTGCCCTGGAAACCGGACGCTGGAAGCCGACCGACAAGGTCGACGTGCACGGCGGTACGCTGCAGATCGGCCGCTACACCATCAAGGACGTGTCCCGCGCGCCGGATGGCGTGCTCGACTTGACCGGCATTCTGATCAAGTCCAGTAACGTGGGCATGAGCAAGGTCGCCTTCGACATCGGCGGCGCGGCTATCTATGACGTGATGCAGCAGGTCGGCCTGGGTCAGGACACCGGTCTGAGCTTCCCGGGCGAGCGCGTCGGCAACCTGCCCAACCACCGTGAGTGGCGCAAGGCGGAAACCGCGACCCTTTCCTACGGCTACGGCCTGTCGGTCACGGCCGTGCAGCTGGCCCATGCCTATGCCGTGCTGGGCAACAATGGGCGCAGCGTGCCGATGTCGCTGACCCGTACCGACCGCGTGCGCGACAGCGTGCAGGTAATTCCCGAAGACGTTGCCCACACCCTGCAGGGTATGCTGCAGCAGGTGATCGAGGCGCCGGGCGGTGTGTTCCGTGCGCAGGTGCCGGGTTATCACGTAGCCGGCAAGAGCGGCACGGCGCGCAAGACCGCTGCCGGTACCAAGGGCTACCAGGCCAACGCCTACCGCTCGCTGTTCGCCGGCTTCGCACCGGCCAGCAATCCGCGCATCGCCGTTGCCGTGGTCATCGACGAGCCGAGCAAGAGTGGCTACTACGGCGGCCTGGTCTCGGCCCCCGTGTTCAGTCGCGTGATGGCCGGTGGCCTGCGCCTGATGAACATCACCCCGGATAACCTGCCCGAGACCACGGCCGTGCAAGCCGAGGCGCCAGCGGCAGCCAACAATGGAGGGCGCGGCTGATGCCCATGCCATTGAACCAGTTGTTGCCCCAGGCGAGCAGCGGCGTGTTGATCCGTGAGCTGACTCTCGACAGCCGTCAGGTGCGCCCTGGCGACCTGTTCCTGGCCGTGCCCGGCACTCGTCAGGATGGCCGCGTGCATATCGCCGACGCGATCTCCCGTGGTGCCGCCGCGGTTGCCTTCGAGACCGACGGCTCGCTGCCGATGACCGTGGAAAGTGCCGAGCTGGTCGCCATCAAAGGCCTGGCCGGTCAGTTGTCGGCCATTGCTGGCCGCTTCTACGGCGAGCCGAGCCGCGGCCTGCACATGGTCGGCATCACCGGCACCAACGGCAAGACCAGCGTCAGCCAGTTGCTGGCCCAGGCCCTGGACCTGCTCGGCGAGCCGTGCGGCATCGTCGGCACCCTCGGCAACGGCTTCTACGGCGCGCTGGCCCAGGGCCTGCACACCACGCCGGATCCGATCGGCGTACAGGCGACCCTGGCTGGTCTGAAAAAGAACGGCGCGCGCGCCATCGCCATGGAAGTGTCGTCCCACGGTCTGCATCAGGGCCGCGTCGCCGCACTGGATTTCGACGTGGCGGTGTTCACCAACCTGTCCCGCGATCACCTCGATTACCACGGCTCGATGGAGGCCTACCAGGCCGCCAAGGCTGCGCTGTTCGCTTGGCCGAGCCTGCGCGCTCGCGTCATCAATATGGACGACGCTATGGGCCGCGAACTGGCTGCTCAGGAGCGTGACTCGCGGCTGATCGGCTACAGCCTGCAGGATTCGGGCGCCTACCTGTTCTGCCGCGATATCCATTTCGACGATCAGGGCGTGCGCGCCACGCTGGTCACGCCGCGCGGCGAGGGCAGCCTGCGCAGCTCGCTGCTGGGCCGCTTCAACCTCAGCAACCTGCTCGCCGTGGTCGGTGCGCTGGTCGCCATGGATTACCCGCTGGACGAAATTCTCAAGTTGCTGCCGCGCCTGCAGGGCCCGATTGGCCGCATGCAGCGCCTCGGCGGCCAGGATGCACCGCTGGTCGTCGTCGACTACGCCCACACCCCGGACGCGCTGGAGCAGGTGCTGGGTGCGCTGCGCCCGCACGTGACCGGCCGCCTGCTGTGCCTGTTCGGCTGCGGTGGTGACCGAGATCGCGGCAAGCGCCCGCTGATGGCCGAAGTGGTCGAGCGCCTGGCTGACGCCGCACTGGTTACCGACGACAACCCGCGTACAGAGTCGCCCGAGCAGATCTTCGACGACATCCGCAGCGGTTTCGGCAAACACGAGCAAGTGCGTTTCATGCACGGTCGTGGCAATGCCATCGCTCAGCTGATTGGCGAAGCTCAAGTGGGCGACGTGGTGGTGCTGGCCGGCAAGGGCCACGAGGATTACCAGGAAATCGACGGCGTGCGTCAGCCGTTCTCCGATCTGCAGGAGGCCGGTCGTGCGCTGGCTGCATGGGAGGCGGCAAATGCTTAAGGCATTGCGGTTGAGCGAAATCGCCGGCGCCCTGAGCGGCCGCGTGGTTGGTGATGACTGCGCCTTCTCGGCCGTCAGCACTGACAGCCGTAGCATCGTGCCGGGCCAGCTGTTCGTCGCCCTGAGCGGTCCACGTTTCGATGGTCATGATTACCTGGCCCAGGTCGCCGCCAAGGGCGCGGTCGCGGCGCTGGTAACGCGCGAAGTCGCGGGCGTCGACCTGCCGCAACTGGTGGTCGCTGACACCACGCTGGCGCTCGGCCAGTTGGGCGCGCTCAATCGCTTGGCCTACGGTGGCCTGCTGGCCGCCGTGACCGGTTCCAGCGGCAAGACCACCGTCAAGGAAATGCTGGCCGCCATCCTGCGTGCGGCCTGCGCCCAGGACGGCGGCGCCGTGCTGGCGACCCGCGGCAACCTCAACAATCAGCTGGGCGTACCGCTGACCCTGCTGGAGCTGGGCCCGGAGCACACTGGCGCAGTCATCGAGCTGGGCGCTTCGGGTATCGGCGAAATCGCCTACACCGTCGGCCTGACCAAGCCGCAAGTGGCGATCATCACCAACGCCGGCAACGCCCACGTGGGTGAGTTCGGCGGCCCCGAAAACATCGTGCTTGCCAAGGGTGAAATTCTCGAAGGTCTGGGGGAGGCCGGCATTGCCGTGCTCAACCGTGACGACGTGGCGTTCGAGCGTTGGGTCAAGCGTGCAGCGGGTCGCCGCGTACTGAGTTTCGCCCTGCGCGACAGTCGCGCCGACTTCCATGCCCGTGAGCTGAGCCGTGATCCACGTGGCTGCCCGGCGTTCACCCTGTTCTGCCAGGAAGGCCAGGCCCGCGTGCAACTGAATCTGCTCGGCGAGCACAATGTGGCCAATGCACTGGCTGCTGCCGCTGCCGCCCATGCCCTGGCGGTACCGCTGGTGGCCATCAAGAACGGTCTCGAGAGCCTGTTGCCGGTCAAGGGCCGTGCCGTCGCGCAACTGGCCCAGAACGGCGCCCGGGTCATCGACGACACCTATAACGCCAACCCCGCTTCGATCTGCGCGGCCATCGACATTCTCGCCGGGTTCTCCGGGCGCAAGGTACTGGTGCTGGGCGATATCGGCGAGTTGGGCGCCTGGTCCGAGCAGGGTCACCGCGACGTCGGCGCCTATGCAGTCGGCAGGGCCGACGTGCTCTATGCGGTCGGCCCGCAGATGAAACACGCCGTGCAGGCCTTTGGCACCGGAGGCCGGCATTTCGCCGACCAGGCCGCGCTGATCGACTCGGTACGCGCCGAGCCCGGCGACAGCACCATTCTAATTAAAGGCTCACGCAGCGCCGCGATGGAAAACGTCGTCGCCGCACTGTGTGGCGACAGTGGGGAGAGTCACTAAATGCTGCTGCTGCTGGCAGAGTATCTGCAACAGTTCCACAAGGGCTTCGCGGTCTTTCAGTACCTGACCCTGCGCGGGATTCTCGGCGTGCTGACGGCCCTCGCGCTGGCGCTGTTCCTCGGCCCCTGGATGATTCGTACCCTGCAGATCCGCCAGATCGGCCAGGCGGTGCGCAACGACGGCCCGCAATCGCACCTGTCCAAGAAGGGCACGCCGACCATGGGTGGCGCGCTGATCCTCTCGGCCATCGCCGTCAGTACCCTGCTGTGGGCCGACCTGAGCAACCGCTACGTGTGGGTGGTGCTGATCGTCACGCTGCTGTTCGGCGCCATCGGCTGGGTCGACGACTACCGCAAGGTGATCGAGAAGAACTCGCGTGGCCTGCCGAGCCGCTGGAAGTATTTCTGGCAGTCGGTGTTCGGCATCGGCGCGGCCACCTTCCTTTATATGACTGCGCAGACGCCGATCGAGACCACCCTGATCGTGCCGCTGCTCAAGGACGTCAGCATTCCGCTGGGCATCGGTTTCGTGGTGCTGACCTATTTCGTCATCGTCGGCTCCAGCAACGCGGTGAACCTCACCGACGGCCTCGACGGCCTGGCGATCCTGCCCACCGTGATGGTCGGCGGCGCCCTGGGCATCTTCTGCTACCTGTCGGGCAACGTAAATTTCTCCGAGTACCTGCTGATTCCCTACGTACCGGGGGCTGGCGAGCTGATCGTGTTCTGTGGCGCGCTGATCGGCGCCGGCCTGGGCTTCCTGTGGTTCAACACCTACCCGGCGCAAGTGTTCATGGGCGACGTCGGTGCGCTGGCGCTGGGCGCCGCACTGGGCACCATCGCCGTGATCGTGCGCCAGGAGATCGTGCTGTTCATCATGGGCGGCGTGTTCGTGATGGAAACCCTGTCGGTGATCATCCAGGTCGCCAGCTTCAAGCTGACCGGCAAGCGGGTGTTCCGCATGGCACCGATTCACCACCATTTCGAGTTGAAGGGTTGGCCCGAACCACGGGTCATCGTTCGTTTCTGGATCATCACCGTCATTCTGGTGCTGATCGGCCTCGCTACTTTGAAACTGCGTTGAGGACAGCATGAGCCTGATCGCTTCCGACCAATTCCGCATCGTTGTCGGCCTCGGCAAGAGCGGCATGTCCCTGGTGCGCTACCTCGCGCGCCAGGGCGTGCGCTTCGCCGTGGTCGACACCCGTGCCAATCCGCCGGAGCTGAGCACCTTGCGTGAACAGTTCCCGCAGGTCGAAGTGCGTTGTGGCGAGCTGGACGTGGAGTTCCTCGCCCGCGCCAGCGAGTTGCTGATCAGCCCCGGCCTGGCCGTGGCCACGCCGGCCCTGCAGGAAGCGGCCAGGCGCGGCGCCAAGCTGTCCGGCGACATCGACCTGTTCGCCCGCGCGGCGCAGGCGCCGATCATCGCCATCACCGGCTCCAACGCCAAGAGTACCGTGACCACCCTGGTCGGCGAGATGGCCGCAGCGGCGGGGCGCAAGGTCGCCGTGGGCGGCAACCTGGGCACGCCGGCGCTGGATCTGCTGGCCGATGACGTCGAGCTGTACGTGATCGAGCTGTCCAGCTTCCAGCTGGAAACCACCGAACTGCTCAATGCCGAAGTGGCCACCTGCCTGAACGTCAGTGAAGACCACATGGATCGCTACGCCGACCTGCCGGCCTACCACCTGGCCAAGCACCGCATCTTCCGTGGTGCCCGCCAGGTGGTGGTCAACCGTGACGATCCGCTGTCGCGGCCGATGATCGCCGACCAGGTGCCGTGCTGGAGCTTTGGCCTCGGCAAACCGGACTTCAAGCGTTTCGGCCTGCTCGAAGAAAACGGCGAAAAATACCTGGCCTATCAGTTCGAGGCGCTGCTGCCGGTACGCGAGCTGAAGGTGCGCGGCGCCCATAACCAGTCCAATGCCCTGGCGGCGCTGGCGCTGGGCCACGCCGTGGGCCTGCCGATGGCCGCCATGCTCGACACCCTTAAGGCCTTCACCGGCCTGGCGCACCGCTGCCAATGGGTGGGTGAGCGCGCGGGCGTGAGCTACTACGACGACTCCAAGGCCACCAACGTCGGGGCTGCCCTGGCGGCGATCGAGGGCCTGGGCGCCGATATCGCCGGCAAGCTGGTGCTGATCGCCGGCGGCGACGGCAAGGGCGCCGACTTCTCCAGCCTGCGCAAGCCGGTGGCGGCCCATTGCCGCGCCGTGGTGCTGCTCGGCCGCGACGCCGACAAGCTGGCCGCGGTACTGGACGGTGCCGTGGACATCCTGCGTGTCGACAGCCTGCAGGCTGCCGTCGAACAGGTTGCCGTGCTCGCCCAGCGTGGCGATGCGGTGCTGTTGTCGCCCGCCTGCGCGAGCCTGGACATGTTCAAGAATTTCGAGGAGCGCGGGCGTCTGTTCGCCCAGGCTGTGGAGGCGCTCGTCTGATGCTGTCCTTCCTGCGCCCTTATCCGTCTCCGCTGTTCAGCCGTCGTGGCCTGGACATGGACTTCCCGATGCTCGCCGGCTGTCTGGCGCTGCTCGGCCTCGGCCTGGTGATGATTTCCTCGGCGTCCACCGAGGTGGCGGCGGTGAACACCGGCAGCCCGCTGTATTACATGATCCGTCACCTGATCTACCTGGCCATCGGCCTGGGCGCTGCAGGCGTGGTGCTGATGGTTCCGCTGGCCACCTGGCAGCGCCATAGCTGGTTGCTGCTGCTGGTGGCCGTGGTCCTGCTGATATTGGTGCTGTTGCCCGGCATCGGCCGCGAGGTCAACGGTGCCAAGCGCTGGATCGGTTTCGGCGCCTTCAACATCCAGCCCTCGGAGATCGCCAAGGTCTTCGTGGTGCTCTATCTCGCCGGCTACCTGGTGCGGCGCCAGGAAGAAGTGCGCGAAAGCTGGGCAGGCTTCTTCAAGCCGTTCGTGGTGTTGTTGCCCATGGCCTTCCTGCTGCTGCTCGAACCCGACTTCGGGGCGACCGTGGTGATGATGGGCGCGGCCATGGCCATGCTGTTCCTCGGCGGCGTCGGCCTGTTCCGTTTCCTGCTGATGGTCGCTCTGGCGGTCGGCGCGGTGTTCGTACTGGTGCAGAGCCAGGAGTACCGCCTGCAGCGTCTGATCACCTTCACCGACCCCTGGGCCGATCAATATGGCTCCGGCTACCAGCTGACCCAGGCGCTGATCGCCTTCGGCCGTGGCGAATGGCTGGGCGTCGGCCTGGGCAACAGCATCCAGAAGCAGTTCTACCTGCCCGAAGCCCACACCGACTTCGTGTTCTCGGTACTGGCCGAGGAGCTGGGCCTGGTCGGCGCGCTGGCCACCGTCGGCCTGTTCGTGTTCGTCAGCGTACGCGCCCTGTACATCGGCCTGTGGGCGGAGAAGGCCAAGCAGTACTTTTCCGCCTATGTGGCCTTCGGCCTGGGCTTTCTGTGGATCGGCCAGTTTTTGATCAACATCGGCGTGAACATCGGCCTGCTGCCGACCAAGGGCCTGACCCTGCCGTTCCTGAGTTATGGCGGCAGTTCCTTGGTCATCTGCTGCGTCAGCCTGGCGCTGCTACTGCGCATCGAGTGGGAGGCGCGCAACGGCCTGGGCAGCGAAGACGTCGAGTTCGACGAGAGCGACTTCCCCGAGCCCGAGCGGGAGGTGCAGCATGTCCGGTAACGTGTTGATCATGGCGGGCGGCACCGGCGGCCACGTGTTCCCGGCGCTGGCCTGTGCCCGCGAGTTCCAGGCGCGCGGCTACCGCGTGCACTGGCTGGGCACACCGCGCGGCATCGAGAACGAACTGGTTCCGGCTGCCGGCCTGCCGCTGCACCTGATCCAGGTCAGTGGCCTGCGCGGCAAGGGCAAGCTGTCGCTGCTCAAGGCGCCCCTGCAACTGCTCAAGGCGCTGTTCCAGGCCCGCAAGGTGGTGCGCGAGCTGCAGCCGGTGTGCGTGCTCGGCATGGGCGGCTATGTGACCGGCCCGGGCGGCCTGGCGGCGAAGCTGGCCGGCGTACCGCTGATCATTCACGAGCAGAATGCCGTGGCCGGTACCGCCAATCGCAGCCTGGTGGCATTCGCCAGCCGGGTCTGCGAGGCTTTCCCTGACACCTTCGCCGCGTCCGATAAGCGTCGCACCACCGGTAACCCGGTGCGCGAAGAGCTGTTCCTGGAAACCCCGCGCGATGCGCTGACCGGTCGTCGGCCACGCCTGCTGATTCTCGGTGGCAGCCTGGGCGCCGAACCGCTGAACAAACTGCTGCCGGAAGCGCTGGCGCAGGTGTCTGCCGAGTTGCGCCCGGAAGTCTTCCACCAGGCCGGCAAGCAGCACGCCGAGGTGACCGGCGAACGATACAGGGCGGCGGGCGTCGAAGCGCAGGTCGCGCCCTTTATCAGCGACATGGCCCGCGCCTACGCCTGGGCCGACCTGGTGGTCTGCCGCTCCGGCGCGCTCACCGTCAGCGAACTGGCTGCCGCCGGCCTGCCGGCTTTCCTGGTGCCGTTGCCCCACGCGATCGACGACCACCAGACACGCAATGCCAGCTATCTCGCGAAAGACGGCGCCGCCGTCCTTCTGCCACAACGCTCCACTGACGCTGCCGATCTGGCAGCGCAGCTGACCGAGGTCTTGATGCACCCCGAACGACTCAAACAAATGGCCAGCACCGCACGTCGCCTGGCCAAGCCCGATGCTACCCGTACCGTCGTCGATGTCTGCCTGGAGGTGGCCCGTGGCTAAGTCCCCCGCAGCGGTCAAGGCGGAAGTGCGGCGCATGCGCCGTATCCGCCGCATTCACTTCGTCGGTATCGGCGGCGCCGGCATGTGCGGCATCGCCGAAGTCCTGCTCAACCTGGGCTACGAAGTCTCCGGCTCGGACCTGAAAACCTCGGCGGTGACCGAGCGTCTGGAAAACTTCGGTGCGCAGATCTTCATCGGCCACCGCGCCGAGAACGCCGAGAGCGCCGACGTGCTGGTGGTCTCCAGCGCCATCAACACCTCCAACCCGGAAGTGGCGACCGCCCTCGAGCGCCGTATTCCCGTGGTACCGCGCGCCGAGATGCTCGCCGAGCTGATGCGCTACCGCCACGGCATCGCCGTGGCCGGCACCCATGGCAAGACCACCACCACCAGCCTGCTGGCCTCGGTGTTCGCCGCCGGCGGCCTGGATCCGACCTTCGTGATCGGTGGACGTTTGAATGCAGCAGGCACCAACGCCCAGCTCGGTTCGAGCCGCTACCTGATCGCTGAAGCCGACGAGAGCGACGCCAGCTTCCTGCACCTGCAGCCCATGGTGTCGGTGGTGACCAACATCGACATGGACCACATGAGCACCTATGAGGGCGACTTCAACAAACTGAAGAAGACCTTCATCGAGTTCCTCCACAACCTGCCGTTCTATGGCCTGGCCGTGCTCTGCGTGGACGATCCGGTGGTACGCGAGATCCTCTCCCAGGTCGGCCGTCCGACGGTGACCTACGGCTTCAGCGAAGACGCCGACGTGCGCGCCATCAACGTGCGCCAGCAGGGCATGCAGACCTTCTTCACCGTGTTGCGCCCGGACTGCGAGCCGCTCGACGTGTCGGTGAACATGCCGGGCAACCACAACGTGCTCAACGCCCTGGCGACCATCTGCATCGCCACCGACGAAGGCATCAGCGACGACGCCATCGTCCAGGGGCTGTCGCAGTTCCAGGGCGTCGGTCGGCGCTTCCAGGTGTATGGCCAACTGCCGGTCGACGGCGGCGAGGTGATGCTGGTCGACGATTACGGCCATCACCCGCGCGAAGTCGCGGCGGTGATCAAGGCCGTGCGTGGCGGTTGGCCGGAGCGGCGCCTGGTGATGGTGTACCAACCGCACCGCTACAGCCGTACCCGCGACCTGTACGACGATTTCGTGCAGGTGCTGACCGATGCCAACGTGCTGCTGCTGATGGAGGTCTACCCGGCCGGCGAAGAGCCGATCCCCGGTGCCGACAGCCGCCAGCTGTGCCACAGCATTCGCCAGCGCGGCCAGCTGGACCCCATCTATATCGAGCGCGGCGCCGACCTGGCGCCGCTGATCAAGCCGCTGCTGCGTGCTGGCGACATCCTGCTGTGCCAGGGCGCCGGTGACATCGGCGGCGTGGCCCCACAACTGCTGCAGAGCCCGCTGTTCAGCGCGCAAGGTCAACGCCAATGAGTGCCGACACCCTGAAATCCCAACTGCCGGTCTCGGCATTCGGCCGCGTCGCCGTGCTGTTCGGTGGCAAGAGCGCCGAGCGCGAGGTATCGCTCAAGTCCGGCAATGCCGTGCTGAGCGCGCTGCAGAGCGCCGGCGTGGACGCCTTCGGCATCGACGTGGGCGATGACTTCCTCGCCCGCCTTACGGGCGAGAAGATCGACCGCGCCTTTATCGTGCTGCACGGCCGTGGCGGTGAAGACGGCAGCATGCAGGGCCTGCTCGAATGCGCCGGCATTCCCTACACCGGCAGTGGCATCCTCGCCTCGGCCCTGGCCATGGACAAGCTGCGCACCAAGCAGGTATGGCAGAGCCTCGGTCTGTCGACGCCGCGCCATGCCGTGCTGGCCAGCGTCGACGATTGCCGCCGCGCCGCGGACGAGCTGGGCTTCCCGTTGATCGTCAAGCCGGCCCATGAGGGCTCGAGCATCGGCATGGCCAAGGTCGGCGACGTCGATGCGCTGATCGCCGCCTGGCAGGACGCCGCCTGCTACGACAGCCAGGTGCTGGTCGAGCAGTGGATCCATGGTCCGGAGTTCACCATCGCCATGCTGCGTGGCCAGGTGCTGCCACCGATCGCCCTGGGCACCTCCCACAGCTTCTACGACTACGACGCCAAGTACCTGGCCGATGACACCCAGTACCGTGTGCCCTGTGGCCTGTCCGCCGACAAGGAGGCCGAGCTGAAGGCCCTCACCGCCCGTGCCTGCGAAGCCGTGGGCACCCAGGGCTGGGCACGCGCCGACGTGATGCAGGATGCCGACGGGCGTTTCTGGCTGCTGGAGGTGAACACCGTCCCGGGCATGACCGACCACAGCCTGGTGCCGATGGCGGCGCAGGCGGCCGGTCTGGATTTCCAGCAGCTGGTGTTGGCGATTCTCGCTGACAGCGTCGAGGCTCGGGGGTAAGCATGGGCGCCGTCCTTCGTCATCAGCCAGGTTCAGGCGCGCCGGTACGCGGCAAGGCCGTGCCGCGTGGCGCCAGCCGCCTGGTGGCCAAGGAGCCGATCAGCGTGCGTTTGCCGCGGCCGAATTTCAGCCTGCTCAAGCGCCTGAGCTGGCCGGTGATGCTGCTGGTGCTGGGCTTCGCCGCCTATGAACTGTCGCTGCGGCTGCTGCCCTACGCCGACCGGCCGATCGCCAAGATCAGCGTAGAAGGCGACCTGAGCTACATCAGCCAGCAATCGGTACAGCAACGCATTGAACCTTTTGTCAGTGCGAGCTTCTTCAGTGTCGACCTTGTCGGTATGCGTCACGAGCTGGAGCAGATGCCATGGATCGCCCACGCCGAAGTTCGCCGGGTGTGGCCCGATCAGGTGATGGTGCGCCTGGAAGAGCAATTGCCGATCGCCCGCTGGGGCAACGAGGCACTGCTCAACAACCAGGGCCAAGCGTTCGCGCCCAAGGAACTGGCGCATTACGAGAACTTGCCGCAACTGGACGGCCCGAAGCGGGCCCAGCAACAAGTGATGCAGCAGTATCAGGTGCTGAGCCAGATGCTGCGCCCAATGGGATTCACCGTGGCACGCCTGGAGCTGCGTGAGCGTGGTAGCTGGTTCCTGTCCACGGGGCAGGGGATCGAAGTGCTGCTGGGGCGCGACCATCTGGTGGAAAAAATACGTCGTTTCGGTGCCATCTACAGCAAGGCGCTGAAGGATCAGAAAGACAATATCGCGCGGGTCGATCTGCGCTACGCCAACGGCCTGGCCGTCGCGTGGCGCGAGCCGCCGGCACCGGTAGCGGTCGACACCGCTGCGGCGCAGTGAATCAGGAGAGAAGGCAAGAGTCATGGCAAACGTGCAGAGCGGCAAGATGATCGTCGGTCTCGACATCGGTACCTCCAAGGTGGTGGCGCTGGTGGGCGAAGTGACGGCCGATGGCCAACTGGAAATCGTCGGCATCGGCACCCACCCATCGCGCGGCCTGAAGAAGGGCGTGGTGGTCAATATCGAGTCCACCGTGGCGTCGATCCAGCGCGCAGTGGAAGAAGCCCAGCTGATGGCGGGCTGCCGCATTCACTCGGCATTCGTCGGCGTGGCCGGCAACCACATCCGCAGCCTGAACAGCCACGGCATCGTCGCCATCCGCGACCGCGAAGTCAGCAGCGCTGACCTGGAGCGGGTACTGGATGCTGCCCAGGCCGTCGCCATTCCGGCCGACCAGCGCGTGCTGCATACCCTGCCGCAGGACTACGTGATCGATAACCAGGAAGGCGTACGCGAGCCCCTGGGCATGTCCGGCGTACGCCTGGAAGCCAAGGTGCACGTGGTGACCTGCGCGGTGAACGCGGCGCAGAACATCGAGAAGTGCGTGCGCCGTTGCGGCCTGGAAGTCGACGACATCATTCTCGAGCAACTGGCTTCCGCCTACGCGGTACTGACCGACGACGAGAAGGAGCTGGGCGTGTGCCTGGTCGACATCGGCGGCGGCACCACCGACATCTGCATCTTCACCGAAGGCGCGATTCGTCACACCGCGGTGATCCCGATCGCCGGCGACCAGGTCACCAACGACATCGCCATGGCGCTGCGTACTCCGACCCAGTACGCCGAGGAGATCAAGATCCGTTACGCCTGCGCCCTGGCCAAGCTGGCCGGCGCCGGCGAAACCATCAAGGTGCCGAGCGTCGGTGATCGTCCGCCGCGCGACCTGTCGCGTCAGTCCCTGGCCGAAGTGGTCGAACCGCGTTACGACGAGCTGTTCACCCTGATCCAGGCCGAACTGCGGCGCAGTGGCTACGAAGACCTGATCCCGGCGGGCATCGTGCTCACCGGTGGCACGGCGAAGATGGAAGGCGCGGTCGAGCTGGCCGAGGAAATCTTCCACATGCCGGTGCGCCTCGGTGTGCCCCACAGCGTCAAGGGGCTCAGCGACGTGGTCCGCAACCCGATTTACTCGACGGGCGTCGGCCTGTTGATGTATGGCCTGCGCAAGCAGTCCGACGACATCCCGATGCCCGGCAATGGTGGGTACGGTGATGAAACCAAGGCACCGGTTCTGGAGCGGCTCAAGCGCTGGATCCAGGGCAATTTCTAATGTGGGCGACGCGGCACGGGCGTGTGCGGCGTCACCGGCAGTAGGCGTTAAAAACTAGAAAATACAGGAGAGAGACCATGTTTGAACTCGTAGACAACCTTCCGCAGAGCGCGGTCATCAAGGTTATCGGTGTCGGTGGTGGCGGCGGCAACGCAGTCAACCATATGGCCAAGAGCAACATCGAAGGCGTCGAATTCATCTGCGCCAACACCGATGCTCAGGCACTGAAGAACATCGGCGCGCGTACCGTGCTGCAGCTCGGTACCGGCGTCACCAAGGGGCTCGGCGCCGGCGCCAACCCGGAAGTCGGCCGCCAGGCGGCCATCGAGGACCGTGAGCGCATCGCCGAAGTGCTGCAGGGCTGCGACATGGTGTTCATCACCACCGGCATGGGCGGCGGTACCGGTACCGGTGCGGCGCCCGTGATCGCCGAAGTGGCCAAGGAGCTGGGCATCCTCACCGTTGCGGTGGTGACCCGTCCGTTCCCGTTCGAAGGCCGCAAGCGCATGCAGATCGCCGACGAAGGCATCCGCGCGCTGCAGGAAAGCGTCGACTCGCTGATCACCATCCCCAACGAGAAGCTGCTGACCATCCTCGGCAAGGACGCCAGCCTGCTGTCGGCCTTCTCCAAGGCCGACGACGTGCTGAGCGGTGCCGTGCGCGGTATCTCCGACATCATCAAGCGTCCGG
Organism: uncultured Pseudomonas sp.; assembly: GCA_966186235.1. Taxonomy (GTDB): domain Bacteria; phylum Pseudomonadota; class Gammaproteobacteria; order Pseudomonadales; family Pseudomonadaceae; genus Aquipseudomonas. The sequence continues at coordinate 48,749 of CBIFVM010000003.1, read as the reverse complement.
GCATGATCAACGTCGACTTCGCCGACGTGAAGACCGTGATGAGCGAAATGGGCATGGCGATGATGGGCACCGGCTGCGCCAGTGGTCCTAACCGTGCGCGTGAAGCCACCGAAGCAGCCATCCGCAACCCGCTGCTCGAAGACGTCAACCTGCAGGGCGCCCGCGGCATCTTGGTGAACATCACCGCTGGCCCGGATCTGTCCCTGGGTGAATACTCCGACGTGGGTAACATCATCGAACAGTTCGCTTCCGAGCACGCCACCGTCAAGGTCGGTACCGTGATCGATCCGGACATGCGTGACGAGCTGCACGTGACCGTGGTCGCCACTGGCCTGGGTGCGCGCATGGAGAAGCCGGTGAAGGTGGTCGACAACACCGTTCAGGTAGCTGCCGCACAGCCGGTTGCCCCGGTAGCCGCTCCGGTTCGCGCCGAGCAGAACGTCAATTACAAGGACTACGAGCGCCCGACCGTTCAGCGTCAGAGCCATGGTGGCGCAGCCACTGCGGCAAAAATGAACCCGCAGGACGACCTGGATTACCTGGACATTCCGGCATTCCTGCGTCGTCAGGCGGATTAATGAAATCTATCAGGAGCATAAAGGTGATTGGTGTTCAGCAAAGGTCGGTTCTGCTATTATCGCCAGCCTTTGTTGAAAACAATTCGCACCTAGCGTAAAGCGGCCAGACCCATGATCAGACAACGCACCCTGAAGAACATCATCCGCGCCACGGGTATCGGCCTGCATTCCGGGGAGAAGGTTTACCTGACCCTGAAGCCGGCTCCGGTGGATACCGGTATCGTGTTCCGCCGTACCGACCTCGACCCTGTGGTGGAGGTCAAAGGGCACGCCCTGAACGTCGGCGAGACCACCATGTCGACCACGCTGGTCAATGGTGATGTCAAGGTGGATACGGTAGAGCACCTGCTCTCGGCCATGGCTGGCCTGGGCATCGATAACGCCTACGTCGAGCTCTCTGCCTGTGAAGTGCCGATCATGGACGGCAGTGCGGGTCCCTTTGTTTTCCTGATTCAGTCGGCTGGTCTGCAAGAGCAGGACGCCCCCAAGAAGTTCATCCGCATCACCCGTGAAGTGACCGTGACGGACGGCGACAAGCGCGCCACCTTCGTTCCGTTCGATGGCTTCAAGGTGAGTTTCGAGATCGACTTCGATCACCCGGTATTCCACGACCGCACCAAGACCGCGAGTGTCGATTTTTCCAGCACCTCGTTCGTCAAGGAAGTCAGCCGTGCCCGCACCTTCGGTTTCATGCGTGATATCGAATTCCTGCGTTCGCACAACCTGGCGCGCGGCGGCAGTGTGGACAATGCCATCGTGGTGGACGAAGACGGTGTGCTCAACGAAGACGGCCTGCGTTACGAGGACGAATTCGTCAGGCACAAGATTCTCGATGCGATCGGTGACCTCTATCTGCTCGGCAACAGCCTGATCGGTGAGTTCCGCGGCTACAAATCCGGCCATGGCCTGAACAATCGTCTGCTGCGAGCCTTGATCGCACAGCCGGATGCTTGGGAAACGGTGACGTTCGAAGACGCCGACACTGCTCCGATCTCTTACATGCGCCCGGCTGCGGCGGTGTAAGGCACTCTCTCCTAGTTTTATCTCTTTCAAGGCCACCTTCGGGTGGCCTTTTTTTATGCCGCGATCAAGTGGCCCGACAGACGGCCACGGAGGCACACGATGCGCGCCAGGCACGCATTGGCTATCGGGCTGTCATTTTAATGGCGCTCGTCGTTTGGCGAATCTAACCAGCTGATGGGTTTAGGATTCGCTGCGCCGGCGATGACTGGCAAGGCGTTCCAGAGCGGCTTTCAGGCGCGGATCACTGACACCTTCAGCGGTTTCCTGGATGCTGTCGGCGGCGCTGTCGGAGAGCTCGAAAGGCCGTGGCGCCTCGCGTTTCTCGCCGCTGGAAGGTTGCACCTTGAAGAGGATTTTCGTTAAGGTCGCGAACGTTTCGAGCGCCTGCAACTGTCGTTGCAGGCGTTTTTGCTGATAACGCAGCCGGGTGGCCCAGTGACCATCGGTGACGATCAGCAGCAGGCAGCCCTCCCGCCACGATGCCACGCGACAGTGTTCACGGGCGGCAGGCTGCAGCTGGCTTTCCACCACCTGTTGCAGGTGGTCGAGGCGTTGAGCCTGGTTGAACAGGGCTTTCAGCGGCTTCGCCTCGCGCAGGAGCGCGGCGGGCGCCTTGGCCGGCAAGGGACGAAAACTCATGGCAGGAAGCCTGCGACGTTTTGGGGCCGTCATGGTAGCAGAACCTCTGCTGACCGCTCGGGTTCCACTTTTTTCAGATGGGGATGTCATGCACATCATTTTGCTCAGCCGACGCCATGGCGCCGCGCGCTCGCTCAGCCTCGATCTGCGCTGGCTTCTGGCCGGCCTGGGGTTGCTGACCGTGGCGGCGGTGGGCGGCGGTGCGGCACTGGGTGCCTGGATGGCGCCGCAATCGGTGCCGGTATTGGACAGCGCCGTGGTCAGCCAGGCACTCGATGCCCAGCGCGAGGAGGTCGGCGCGGTGCGCGTCGACGCCCAGCGCCAGCTGGATGCTTTCGCCGCCCATGTCGCCGAACTGCAGGCCCGGCTGACCCGGCTCGATGCTCTGGGTGAGCGGCTTACCGAGCTGGCCGAGCTGGACGCCAGCGAATTCGATTTCTCGCTGGGTGTAGGCCAGGGCGGCCCGGAAGAGCCGATCGGCGGGGCGGCTTATGCGCCGCCGCCATTCATGAGCACGCTCGATGAGCTGGCCCTGCGCATGGACAGCCGCGAGCAGCAGCTCGAAGTGCTGGAACAACTGCTGGCCGACCGCCGTCTCGACGAGGCGACCATGTTGTCCGGCCACCCGGTCCTGCAGGGTTACGTATCGTCGCCATTCGGCCGGCGCATCGACCCGCTGACCGGGCGCGTCAGCGTGCACAAGGGCGTGGACTTCGCCGCCAAGGCGGGCAGCGACGTGGTGGCGGTCGGTGCCGGCGTGGTGACCTTCGCCGGGCGCCGCAACGGCTATGGCAATACCGTGGAAATCAGCCACGCCGATGGCTACGTCACCCTGTACGCACACAACCGCAGCAACACCGTCCAGGTCGGCGATCTGGTCCAGCGTGGCCAGGCGATCGCCACCGTCGGCAGTACCGGGCGGTCGACCGGTAACCACGTGCACTTCGAAGTCACCCGCAACGGCGAGCTGGTCAATCCGCACAGCTACATCGCCCGCGTCAGCGACGAGCCCTGATCGAGCCGGCCAAGGCCGGCTCGCACTGCGCCGATGGCCCTGTGCCAATCGCGCTCTTTCTTCAATTCCGTTTCCGGGTAGAATGCCCCCTTCGCACGCAGCCATAAGGGCTGCATGGGCGACTCACGGGGCCGCCCTCCATTCATAGCGTGGAAGATCCTGTCGATATGTTTGCGCCTTTGTTGAAAAAACTCTTTGGAAGCAAGAACGAGCGTGAAGTCAAACGCATGCTCAAGGCGGTTCAGGCCGTCAATGCATTCGAGGAGCAGATGCTCGCGCTCTCCGATGAGCAACTGCGTGCCAAGACCGAAGAATTCAAGGCCCGCCTGGCCAAAGGCGAAACCCTGGATCAACTGCTGCCCGAAGCCTTTGCCGTCGCCCGCGAGGCGGGCAAACGCGTCATGGGTATGCGCCACTTCGACGTCCAGTTGATCGGCGGCATGACCCTGCACGAAGGCAAGATCGCCGAGATGCGTACCGGTGAGGGCAAGACCCTGGTCGGTACCCTCGCCGTGTACCTCAATGCTCTGGAAGGCAAGGGCGTGCACGTGGTCACGGTCAACGACTACCTGGCCCGCCGCGACGCCAACTGGATGCGCCCGCTGTACGAATTCCTCGGCCTGTCGGTCGGTATCGTCACGCCGTTCATGCCGCCGGAAGAGAAGCGCGCTGCCTATGCTGCCGACATCACCTACGGCACCAACAACGAATTCGGTTTCGACTACCTGCGCGACAACATGGCCTTCAGCCTGGAAGAGAAATTCCAGCGCGAGCTGAATTTCGCGGTGATCGACGAAGTCGACTCGATCCTCATCGACGAAGCCCGTACCCCGCTGATCATCTCCGGTCAGGCCGAAGACAGCTCGAAGATGTACACCGAGATCAACCGCCTGATTCCTCGCCTCAAGCAGCACATCGAGGAAGAAGAGGGCGTGGTCACCCAGCAAGGCCACTACAAGGTCGACGAGAAGAGCCGTCAGGTCGAGCTCAACGAGGACGGCCATCAGGTCATCGAGGACATGCTGACCCAGGCGGGTCTGCTGGCTGAAGGCGAGAGCCTCTATTCGGCGCACAACCTGGGCCTGTTGACCCACGTCTATGCTGGCCTGCGTGCCCACACCCTGTTCCACCGCAACGTCGAGTACATCGTGCAAAACGGCCAGGTCATCCTGATCGACGAGCACACCGGTCGTACCATGCAGGGCCGTCGCCTGTCCGAAGGCCTGCACCAGGCCATCGAAGCGAAGGAAGGCGTGCAGATCCAGGCCGAAAGCCAGACCCTGGCCTCGACCACCTTCCAGAACTACTTCCGTCTCTACACCAAGCTGTCCGGCATGACCGGTACCGCTGACACCGAAGCGTTCGAGTTCCACCAGATCTACGGTCTGGACGTGATGGTCATCCCGACCAACAAGCCGATCGCCCGTAAGGACTTCAACGACCTGGTGTACCTGACCCAGGAAGAGAAGTACGCCGCGATCATCACCGACATCAAGGAATGCCAGGCGCAGGGTCGTCCGATCCTGGTCGGTACCGCGACCATCGAGACCTCCGAATACGTGTCGCGCCTGCTCGAGCAGGAAGGCATCGAGCACAAGGTGCTCAACGCCAAGTTCCACGAGAAGGAAGCTGAGATCATCGCCCAGGCCGGTCGCCCCGGCGCGTTGACCATCGCTACCAACATGGCCGGTCGTGGTACCGACATCCTGCTCGGCGGCAACTGGGAAGTCGAAGTCGCCGCGCTGGAGAACCCTACCGACGAGCAGGTCGCGCAGATCAAGGCCGACTGGCAGAAGCGTCACCAGCAGGTACTGGAAGCCGGTGGTCTGCACGTGATCGCTTCCGAGCGCCACGAGTCGCGTCGTATCGACAACCAGCTGCGTGGCCGTGCCGGTCGCCAGGGTGATGCCGGTTCCAGCCGCTTCTACCTGTCTCTCGAAGACAGCCTGATGCGCATCTTCGCCTCCGACCGCGTGAAGAACTTCATGAAGGCCCTGGGCATGCAGCCGGGCGAAGCCATCGAACACCGCATGGTGACCAACGCCATCGAGAAGGCGCAGCGCAAGGTCGAAGGCCGCAACTTCGACATGCGCAAGCAACTGCTCGAATACGACGACGTGGCCAACGAGCAGCGCAAGGTGATCTATCACATGCGCAACACCCTGCTGTCCGCCGACAACGTCGGCGAGACCATCGAGGACTTCCGCCAGGAAGTGCTGGACAGCACCATCAATGCTCACATGCCGCCGCAGTCGCTGCCCGAACAGTGGGACATCGCGGGTCTGGAGGAAGCGATCTACGCGGGCTTCAACCTGCGCCTGCCGATCCAGCAGTGGCTCGACGAAGACGACAAGCTGTACGAAGAAACGCTGCGCGAGCGCATCCTCAAGGAACTGGTGGACGCCTACAACGAGAAGGAAACCCAGGCCAGCGCCGAAGCCCTGCGTACCTTCGAGAAGCAGATCCTGCTGCGCGTGCTCGACGACCTGTGGAAAGACCACCTGTCGACCATGGATCACCTGCGTCACGGTATTCACCTGCGTGGCTACGCACAGAAGAACCCGAAACAGGAATACAAGCGCGAATCCTTTACCCTGTTCCAGGAACTGCTGGATTCGATCAAGCGCGACACCATTCGGGTACTGTCCCACGTACAGGTTCGTCGCGAGGATCCGGCCGAGGAAGAAGCCCGTCTGCGCCGCGAAGCCGAAGCCATGGCCCAGCGCATGCAGTTCCAGCACGCCGAAGTGTCCGCGCTCGAAGAGCCGGAAGCCGAAGGTCAGGACGGCGATGTCGCCGTGGCGGCCGCCCCGGTACGTGCCGAGCAGAAGATCGGCCGCAACGAGCTGTGCCCCTGCGGTTCCGGCAAGAAGTACAAGCACTGCCACGGTCAGGTCAACTGAGAACCTGAACACGACTAGCTGCGCGTCGGCCCTGCGGCGTTGAAAACAGGCTCGGAATGCTCATGTACAAAAGTACACTCCGCTTCCTCGCCTGTTTTCGCCTTGCAGGTCTCTAGCTCGCAAGGTCGTGATCAGGTTCTTTACCTGAGCTGTAAAATCCCAACGCCGCGAGGGCTAGCCTCTTCGCGGCGTTTTCGCATCGAACATGCTGTGCCCATCCACCTAATTCAAGGAGCTCTCCCATGGCTGTTGGTCTTGGCCCGCTGTCTACCCTGCATCCGGTTCCAGGTTTCGAGCTGGGCATCGCTTCCGCCGGCATCAAGCGCCCGGGGCGCAAGGATGTGGTGGTGATGCGCTGTGCCGAGGGCAGCAGCGTGGCGGGGGTGTTCACCCTCAACGCGTTCTGCGCGGCGCCGGTGATCCTGGCCAAGAAGCGAGCGTCCGGCAGCGTGCGTTACCTGCTGACCAACACCGGTAATGCCAATGCCGGCACCGGCGAGCCGGGCCTGCAGAACGCCATGCGCACCTGCGCCAGCCTGGCCAGCCTGGCCGGCGTCGATGAGAGCGAAGTGCTGCCGTTCTCCACCGGGGTAATCGGTGAGCCGCTGCCGGTCGAGAAAATCGAAGGCTCCCTGCAGGCCGCGCTGGACAACCTCTCTGAAAACAACTGGGCCGATGCCGCCACCGGCATCATGACCACCGACACGCTGCCCAAGGGTGCCAGCCGCCAGTTCACCCACGAGGGCGTGACCGTCACCGTGACCGGCATCAGCAAGGGCGCGGGCATGATCAAGCCGAACATGGCCACCATGCTCGGTTACATCGCCACCGACGCCAAGGTTGCCCAGGGCGTGTTGCAGGACCTGCTGCGCGACGCCGCTAACAAGTCGTTCAACCGCATCACCATCGATGGCGATACCTCCACCAACGACTGCTGCATGCTGATCGCCACCGGCAAGGCGGCCCTGCCGGAAATCACCCAGGCCAGCGGCGCGCTGTTCGCCGCGCTGAAGCAGGCGGTATTCGAGGTGTGCATGGAAGTGGCCCAGGCCATCGTCCGTGATGGCGAAGGCGCTACCAAGTTCGTCACCGTGCAGGTCAACGGCGGGGCGACGCATCAGGAATGCCTGGACGTCGGTTATGCGGTGGCCCATTCGCCGCTGATCAAGACCGCGCTGTTCGCCTCCGACCCCAACTGGGGGCGCATTCTCGCCGCCGTCGGCCGTGCCGGCGTGGCGCAGCTGGACGTCAGCAAGATCGACGTGTTCCTCGGCGAAGTATGCATCGCCAGCAAGGGCTGCCGTGCCGCGAGCTACACCGAAGAGCAGGGCGCTGCGGTGATGGCCGAAGAGGAAATCACCATCCGCATCGAGCTGGGCCGTGGCACCTGCAGCGAGACCATCTGGACCACCGACCTGTCTCACGAATACGTGAAGATCAACGCCGAATACCGCACGTGATCCTCGTGCCGGTCGCCGACTTGGCGGCTGGCTCGTTCATTCCGCTCGCGCATGGCCCCATGAGCGAGCGGAATTTGCCTTGCCGGCAGCCAACGGCGAAGCTGTCGTTCTGTTCCTTCTGATCGCTGGAGAAATAGATGTCGCTCGAATTGGTGATAGGCAACAAGAATTACTCATCCTGGTCGCTACGCGGCTGGCTGCTGGTCGAACTCAGCGGCGCGACGTATCAGGAAACCCTGGTGCCGTTGTTTCGGGCCGACACCCACGCACGCCTGCTGGAGCATTCGCCGACCGCCAAGGTGCCGGTGCTCAAGACCGAGGATGCCGGGGTGATCTGGGATTCCCTGGCGATCGCCGAATACCTGGCCGAGCGTTTTCCCGAGGTGGCCCTGTGGCCGCGTGATGTGGCTGCCCGGGCCATGGCCCGCTCGGTCTGCGCGGAGATGCACAGCGGTTTCGGCGCGCTGCGCAGCCACATGCCGATGGACATGCAGCGCAGTGCGCCGCTGGCCAGCGTGGCGGACGACGTCAAGCACGATATCCAGCGTGTCGTCGCGTTATGGGCCGGCTGCCGCGAGCGCTTCGGCCAGGGCGGTCCGTACCTATTCGGCGAGGTCAGCATCGCCGACGCCTATTTTGCCCCGGTCGCCAGCCGGCTGCGCAGCTATGGCGTGCAACTTCCGGCGGATGCAGCGGCCTATGTGGACACCATTTTTCAGTGGCCGGCGTTCCAGCGCTGGTTGCAGGCAGCTTTGAAGGAATAGAAACGTGAAACGCGTGCATGTAGCGGCAGCGGTAATCCGCGGTGACGATGGTCGGATCCTGATCGCCAAGCGCCCTGATGACAAACACCAGGGCGGGTTCTGGGAGTTCCCGGGCGGCAAGGTCGAGGAGGGCGAGGCGGTTCTGGCGGCGCTGTCGCGCGAGCTGCACGAGGAGCTTGGTATTGCCGTTGAGGTGGCGCGGCCACTGATCCAGGTGCGCCACGACTACAGCGACAAGCATGTGCTGTTGGACGTCTGGGAAGTCAGTCGCTTCGCGGGTGAAGCCCACGGCGCCGAAGGCCAGCCGCTGGCGTGGGTCAGCGCACGGCAATTGGGCGACTATGAATTTCCTGCCGCCAACCGACCGATCGTCGCGGCTGCTCGGCTGCCCGAGCATTACCTGATCACCCCGGAAGGGTTGGACGGCCCCGAGCTGCTTGCGGGTGTACGTGCAGCGATTGCCAACGGTATTCGCCTGATCCAACTACGCGCGCCGGCGATGTTCGACGCCCAGTACCGGGACATCGCCGTGGACGTCCAGGGGCTCTGCGCCGGCAAGGCGCAGTTGATGCTCAAGGGACCGCTGGAGTGGCTCGGCGATTTCCCCGCAGCCGGCTGGCACCTCACTGCCGAGCAGCTACGCAAGTACGCCAGCAAGGGCCGTCCACTGCCCGAAGGCCGCTGGCTGGCCGCTTCCTGCCACAATGCCGAAGAGCTCGAGCTGGCCTCGCAAATCGGTGCCGATTTCATCACCCTGTCGCCTTTGCAGGCCACCGCAAGCCATCCCGATGCCCTGCCGCTGGGTTGGGAGCAGGCGACCGAATTGCTGAAGGGCTTCAACCAGCCGTGCTACCTGCTCGGCGGTGTGGGGCCGCAGCAGGTCGAGCAGGCTTGGCAGGCCGGTGCCCAGGGCGTCGCCGGGATTCGTGCGTTCTGGCCCGAGCGTCAGCAGTGAGGCTGCGCTTGTGTGAGCAGGCCGTAGCGCCTACCCTGCGGCGTCCTGTTTTCGAGTGATTCACGGCCCATGGCCACCGTTCTCAACGTCATCCTGCCGGTCTTCGCGCTGATCCTTGCTGGATTCGCCTGCCGGCGCCTGGGCCTGCTGGGCGCCACCGCCGCCTCGGAGATCAACCGCATGGTGGTCTGGCTGTGCCTGCCGGCGCTGCTGTTCGAGGCGATGGCCACCGTGGTGTGGGACGAGATCTGGCAGCCCGGCTTCATCCTCGCCTATGGCATCGCCACTCTGGGGCTCTTCGTTCTGGTGCTGCTGGTGGCTCTGCGCCGTACCGGCAGCCTCGCCGACGCCAGCGTACGTGGGCTCAGCGCCTCCTACGCCAACACCGGCTACATGGGCATTCCGCTGTGCCTGCTGGTGTTCGGCGATGCCGGCATGGAGCCGGCGCTGATCGCCTGCCTGATCGTCATCTGCGTGCTGTTCGCCCTGGCGGTGGTGTGTATCGAAGTGGGCCTGCAGAACGAAAGGAGCCTGCTGGCCGCGGTGCGCAAAGTCGGTATCGCTCTGCTCAAGAACCCCATCGTCATGGCGCCGCTGCTCGGTGGCCTGTGGGCGGCTACGGCGCAGCCGCTGCCGGCGTCCCTGCACCAGTTTCTCAAATTGCTCGCCGCCGCCACGGGGCCCTGCGCGCTCATTGCCCTTGGCTTGTTCCTGGCTGAAAAGCACGCAGGGCCGAAGCAGCGCGGCACCGGCCTGGTACTGATCAAGCTGGTCGTTCATCCGTTGATCACCTGGGCATTGGCCGTCTACGTGTTCCGCCTGCCGCCGATGTGGGCACACGCCGCGCTGCTGCTCAGCGCGTTGCCGACCGGCACCGGGCCGTTCATGCTCGCCGAGTTCTATCGGCGTGACGGTGCCGAGGTGTCGAGCACCATTCTGTTGTCGACGCTGGGCTCGTTGGTGACGCTGTCGATCTGTCTCTACCTGATCGCGCCCTGACTACCGCGCCTGGAGCCTCCGCATGCCACCATCCGATCAGCCGACCCTGCGCCCCAGCACGCTGCACCTGCCTGCCGGCGACTGGGCAACGGTGCTCGACTGCCTGTGCGCGCATTTCTCGGCGATTCCTCGGGACGTCTGGCTCGAGCGCATGGCTCGCGGACGGGTGCTGGACGCCGAAGGCGCGCCCATCGGCGTCGATCACCCGTATCGGGTCGGCCTGCGCGTGCACTATTTCCGAGAGGTGCCCGCCGAGCCGGTGATTCCCTTCGAGGAGGCCATCCTGCATGTCGATGAGCATATTCTGGTCGCCGACAAGCCGCATTTCCTGTCAGTGATGCCGGCCGGCGCCTACGTCGAGCAGACCTTGCTGGCGCGGCTGGTCAAGCGTACCGGCAATGCCGATCTGGTGCCCCTGCATCGCATCGACCGGCACACCGCCGGGCTGGTGCTGTTCTCCAGCAACCCGCAGACCCGCGGGCGCTACCAGGCGATGTTTCGCGAGCGCGCCATCGACAAGCGCTACGAGGCGCTGGCTGCTCCCTTGCCAGGGCTGCAGTTTCCGCTGCTGCGCGAGACTCGTTTCGAAGCCGGGGAGCCGTTCTTTCGCATGCGTGAGGCGTCGGGCGTGGCGAACACCCGCACGCGCGTCGAGGTGATCGAGAAGCGCGCCGAGCACTGGTTGTACGGTCTGGAGCCGGTCACCGGCAAGAAGCATCAGTTACGGGTGCATATGGCGGCCCTGGGCGCGCCGATCCTCAACGATCCGTTCTATCCCGAAGTCAGCTGCGCCGAGGGTGAGCCCGACGACTACGGGCGGCCGCTGAAGCTGCTGGCCCGTGGGCTGTCGTTCAGCGACCCGCTGAGCGGCGAGCTGCGCCGCTTCGAGAGCCGCCTCAGCCTTTGACGGCGGCCTGCCAGAGCACTTCGTCGATGCCCTGGCGTCTGGCGATCAGCCGCGCGGCCACGAACAGCAGGTCGGACAGCCGGTTGATGTAGGCCAGCAACTCACCGCGCAGTGGTTCGATGGTATGCAGCTGGCCGCAGCGTCGCTCGGCGGTGCGAGCGCTGCTGCGGCACAGGTGGGCCTGGGCGATCAGCCGTGAGCCGCCGGGCAGGATGAAGTTGGTGAGCGGCCCGACTTCCTCGTTCCAGCGGTCGATGGCCGCTTCCAGGCGCTCGATTTCGGCGCCCTGCAGCGCGTGGTACTCGGGCATCGCCAGCTCGCCACCGAGGTCGAACAGGCGGTGCTGGCAGGGCGCGAGCACCTCGATCAGCTCGCCGAGACCCGGGTGATTCGCCTGCTGCTCGAACAGGTCGGCGAGTAGCAGGCCGAGCTGGCTGTTGAGGGTGTCCACTTCGCCGATGGCTTCGATGCGCGGATGATCCTTGGCGACGCGACGGCCATCGGCCAGGCCGGTTTGCCCGGCATCGCCGGTGCGCGTGTAGATTTTCGAGAGTCGATAACCCATGGAGTCTCCGCTGATCAGCTGCCTACGCCCAATGGCAGGCGCAGGGTGAAGCAGGTGCCCTGGCCGGTGCGCGAGTGCACCTCCATCTGGCCCTTGTGGTTGTTGGTGACGATGAAGTACGAGACCGATAGCCCCAGGCCGGTACCCTGGCCGACTTCCTTGGTGGTGAAGAACGGTTCGAAGATGCGCTTGCGCACGGCTTCGGGGATGCCCACGCCGTTGTCCTCGACCTGCACTTCGGCCCACGGCGGTGCCAGGCGCGTACGCAGGATCAGCTTGCCGGGGACGCTGTCATCGTCGCGCAGGTGGATGGCCTGGGCGGCGTTCTTCAGCAGGTTGAGCAGCACCTGTTCCAGCTCGTTGGCGATGCCGGGAATCGGCCCCAACTGCGGGTCGAATTCGCGCTGGATCAGCAGGCTCTTGAAGTCGAAACTTTCGGTCAGGTCGAAGTCGTTGCTGGCGATCTCCACGGCCTGGTCGATCAGCGCCGGCAACTGGCAGGGCGCCAGTTGGCGGTTGCTCAGGCGGCTGAAACTGAGCATGTGGGTGACGATCTTCGAGGCCCGCGCGCCGGCCTGCTGGATGCCGTCGAGCAGCATGGGAATTTCCCGGGCGCCCAGGTAGCGGTCGATGGCCGGCAGGCTGACGCCGGACAGTTCGGCCTGTTCCTGATTGCGTGGCAGCTCCGGCGACAGGCGCCGGCGGATGTTCTGCACGTTGTGCAGGATGGCGCCCAGCGGGTTGTTGATCTCGTGCGCCATGCCGGCCGCCAGGCCGCCCACGGAAAGCATCTTCTCGGACTGCACCATGACCTCTTCGAGATTCAGGCGCTGGGTGATGTCGTCGATGCGGATCACCACGCCACGGCCGATGCTGCCGATCAGCGGATAGAAGGTCAGGGCGTAGTGATGGGGCTCGTCATCGCGAATCCAGGTGACGCGTTCGATCTTCTCGACCCGGTGCTGCTCGGCGGTGCGCTTGAGTTTGGACAGGTACGGCTTGAGCAGCGGGAAGGCGAGGAACACCGGCTGGTTGACCGCCTCGTCGATGGAGGTACCGGACAGCGCACTGGCCTCCTGATTCCACTGCGCCACGTAGAGCTGTTCGTCCAGGGCGATCAGCGCCGAGGGCATGGAGTCGATGATGCTGTTGAGGTAGTTCTGGAAACCGGTGAGCTTCTTCTCGATCTTGCTGCGTACCTGCACTTCGAGTTCCAGCTTGCGGTTGGACAGGCGCGTTTCCTCGGCCAGGCCGCGGGCCTGGTTGTAGGCTTCCTCGGAGTCGTCGCGGGCGCGCTTGAGCTGCTGCTCGCGCGCTTCGATGCGTTCGAGCATGGTGTTGAACGCTTCGGCCAGGCTGCCGATTTCGTCGCGGTTGCCGCGTCGCGCGCGCAGCGAGTAGTTTTCTTCGCGGGTGACCTGGCGGGTCAGCTCTTCGAGGCGTTTGATCGGGCTGGTAACCAGGCGGCGGATCTGCCGCGCCACCAGCAGCCAGAGCACCAGGCTGAACAGCAGGATCACCAGGCTGGCGGTCACGGTGCCGGTGTAGAAAGCGCCCGGCAGCTCGCTAGAGGCGACCAGCAGCAGGTGGCCCGGTGGTGCATCGGCGCGCGGCAGCTCGATCAGCTGGTTGGCGCGAAATTCGCCGATGCGCCAGTTGTCCAGGGCATCGACCTGGGTGGGCAGATCGAGTTTCTCGCCGCGCTGCAGCTGCGCCATGCTGTTGCCGGCGGCGTCGTAGATCACCGCGGCGCGCAGGGGGCCGTAACCTTCCAGGCGCTTGAGTAGCTCATGGGCGGCTTCGGGAGAACTCAGGGCTTCGCGGCTCAGGGCCGGAGTGGCGAACAGCCGGCCGAGGGTCTGCAGTGCCTGGGGAGCGACGCTTTCCTGGGAGATCCAGTAGGCCGCGCTGATGAAGGTCATGTTGGCGACCACCAGCACGGCGGCCAGCAGGACCAGCAGCGCCGCGAGCAATTTTCGGCCAACGGGGAGGTTCTTCAGGCGGTGGCGCAGGCGCATGGGCGTGTTTCGTGGTGGCAGGTGAGGGCGCAGGTTAGCGCGTGACTCAATAGCGCGGCAATCCGTGGCGGTCCAGATGCTCGAGCAGTTTCCGGTGCACGGCTTTCAGGTGCGGCACCTGCAGCGCTGCGCGCTCGGCGGCGGCGCAGGCGTAGCCGAGCAGGTAGCTGATTTCGGTACGGCGACCGGCGGCCACGTCCTGGTACATGGATGAGTAGTTGGCAGCCGTGGCCTCGATCACCCGCCATACGTCCCGGTGCAGATCCTGGGCGGCGTCAGCCCGGCCACAACCGCGCAACAGCTCGTCGAGTTCGGTGCACAGTGCATCGACCTGTTCGTGGTGGCGGGCCAGCTCGCCATTGCGACAGCCGTGCAGTACGGTCAGCGGGTTGATGGCGCAGTTGAGCGCCAGCTTGCGCCACAGCCGGGCCAGGATGTCCGGGCTCCAGGTATGCGGAATCTGGCTGCGCTGGAGATCGCTCAGCCAGCCTGGCGGTGTGGCATCGAGCGGATCGCCGATCCAGGTGTGCCCCTGGCCGGCGAACACCACCCGCCAGTCACCATCGCGAAAGGCGCCCTCGGTGCTGGAGGCGGGCAGGCAACGGCGGCCGGGTATCTGCGTGGCCACTTCGTCCTGGCTGCCCAGGCCGTTCTGCAGCAGGATCACCTCGGCCCCCTGTGTCAGCCGGTGGGCGACTGCCGCGATGGCTTCGGCGGCGTCGTAGGCCTTGCAGGCCAGCAGAAGACAGTCGATGGGCGCCTGCTCGTTCAAGTCACCGGCGGCGATGGCGTACAGGCTGGCCTGGCCCTGTTCGATGAGCGTCAGCCCGCCCGCCTGGCGGTAGGCGGCCAGGCGCTGCGGGTCACGGAGAATCAGCTGCACCGCTACGCCGGCGCGAAACAGGCGGGTGGCCCACAGGCTGCCCAGGCTGCCGGCGCCGAGCACGTGCCAGCTCATGTGCGCGGCAGGCGTACGGCGGTCACGCGGCCGCTGGCATGGGCTTCGGGTAGCAGTCGGGTGGCCAGGTCGAGCAGTTGCTGCTGCTCCATCGGCATGGCCTTGCTGTCCAGCCCGACCACGGCAATGCCGGCCTTGAGGCTGATGAAGCCTTCGCTGGTCTTGAAGGCCTTGAGGTTGAGCCCTTCGTGCAGGCGCTTGAAGCTGCTCGGCGAGCATTCCTGCAGGTCTTCGAGCAGGGTGATCAGTGCGAAGTGGCGGTCGTCCAGGCTCACCAGCACGTCCAGCGGGCGCACCAGCTGTTGCAGGCGCCGGGCCACGCTGCGCAGCAATTCGTTGTAGAAGGCCTTGCCGTGGCGTGCGCTCAGCTCATCGGCGCCCTGCAAGCCGATCAGCAGGTAGCACAGTGCGCCACCACGCGATTCCACCTGGCGCAGGCTGTCCGCCATCTTCTGCTTCAGGTAGCGGGTGTTGCCCAGGCCGGTCAACGGGTCGACCAGGTTGCGCTCTTCCAGGCTGGCGATGTTCTGCACCAGCAGGGCGTTTTCCTGGAGCAGGCGCTGCAGGGTGCTGCACAGGCGTTCGGCGGCGAATACCCGCGGCAGCAACTGTTCGTTCATGGCCGACTTGCTGATGAAGTCATCGACGCCGCGGTCGAAGGCTTCGTTGAGCACGTTCTCGCCTTCCTTGCCGGTCAGCAGGATGATGTAGGTGTAGTGCTCGGCCGCCTCGTCGAGCTGGCGCACCCGTCCGGTCAGCTCCAGGCCGTCCATTTCGGGCATCAGCCAGTCGGCCAGCAGCACGCTGGCGGGGCGTTGTTCGAGGTTGCTGATGGCTTCGGCAGCGCTGCTGGCGAAGCGAATATCCTGATATCCAGCCTGACTCAATGCGCGCCCGATCATGGCGCTCGAGAACTTGGCGTCGTCCACCACCAGAATACTGAGATGGGGGTTGGGCATGTTTTTTATGGCACTCGCTGGCAGGAAAACGGGTCGAGGGAAGGGGAGTAACCAATACAACGCCGAGCGGTCTGTATCAGAGCGGATATAATGATCGCGCCAATTTTATCGTCAAGCCATCCGCGCGATTTGCGCAGAACTTATTCACGATCTCGCGAACTGGCGCCCAGCACGATGCAGCTCGCGTCGCTGCAAAAGTGGCAGCCGGAAGGCGAATCGGAAGCAGCGCTGCCCGGTCGCGCTTTATATCTGGAGGAATTCCATGCCCTCGTTCGACGTGGTCTCGGAACTGGACAAACACGAACTCACCAACGCCCTGGACAATGCCACCAAGGAGCTGGAGCGGCGCTTCGACCTGCGCGGCAAGTGCAGCTTCGAGGTCAAGGACAAGGCCGTCACGCTGACCGCCGAAGCCGATTTCATGCTCGAGCAGATGCTCGACATCATTCGTGGCTGCCTGATCAAGCGCAAGATCGACAGCCAGTGCATGGAAACCAAGGACCCCTGCGCGTCCGGCAAGGTGGTCAAGCAGGAAGTCGAGTTCCGCGAAGGCATCGACAAGGAGCTGGCCAAGAAGATCGTCGCCCACATCAAGGAAGCCAAGCTCAAGGTGCAGGCCGCCATCCAGGGCGAGCAGGTGCGCGTCACCGGCAAGAAGCGCGACGACCTGCAGGAATGCATCGCCTCGCTGCGTGGCAAGGACTTCGGCATGCCCCTGCAGTACAACAATTTCCGCGACTGATACGGCGGGGTTTATTGAACCCCGGCGAACGACGGGCATCGCAATTTCGTGAGCGCCCATGCTAACGCCATGGCTTGCCATGGCGTTTTCGTTTGAATTGCTAGAAGGAATGCCCGATGGATATGAGCATCGACCAACTGGTCGTGATGTCGCAGGCCTGGATTCCGGTATTGCTGCAGTACAGCGGCAAGCTGGCCCTGGCCATCGTTACCCTGCTGATCGGCTGGTGGCTGATCAGCAAGCTGACAGGCAAGGTCAGCGCCCTGATGGACGGCCGCAAGGTCGACCGCGCGCTGAGCAGCTTCATCGGCAGCCTGGCGAGCATCGTGCTCAAGGTGCTGCTGATCATCAGCGTGGCGTCGATGATCGGCGTGGAGACCACATCGTTCATCGCGGTGATCGGTGCGGCCGGCCTGGCCATCGGCCTGGCATTGCAGGGCAGCCTGGCGAACTTCGCCGGCGGCGTGCTGATCATGCTGTTCCGCCCCTTCAAGGCCGGCGACTTCATCGAGGCCCAGGGTGTTTCCGGTTCGGTGGACTACATCCAGATCTTCCACACCGTGCTGCGCACCGGCGACAACAAGGTGGTGATCGTGCCCAACGGCACCTTATCCAACGGCATCATCACCAACCACTCGCGGCAGAACACCCGCCAGGTGCTGTACGACGTGAAGCTCGACTACGACGCCGACCTGGCCAAGGCTCGCGAAGTGCTGCTGGAGCTCTCCAAGGACGCGCGCGTGCATCAGGAGCCGGCGCCGGTGGTGGTGGTATCCAACCTGGGCGAAACCTCGATCAACCTGTCGCTGCGCATGTGGACGGCCGCCGGCGACTACTGGCCGGTGATCTTCATGCTCAACGAGAGCGTACGCGATCGTCTGCGCGCCGAGGGCGTCGAGCTGGCGCAGCCGCCGCGCATGGTGCAGATGGTGCAGCAAGGCAAGGCCGGTTGAAGCGCGGCCCGCAGAAACGAAAAAGCCGACGAGAGTCGGCTTTTTCATGGGCGTCATTCCTGCTTCGGTGGCTCGTCGGCCGGTAGCGCGCTGGCCCGGTTGCCCTGGCGATGCCACTGCAGCAGGATCAGTAGCAGGGTCGGCACGCCCATCAACGCGGTGATCAGGAAGAAGTCCGCGTAGCCGAACTTCTCCACCAGCACACCGGAATAGCCGCCGATCAGTCGCGGCAGCAGCAGCATGATGGAGCTCAACAGCGCGTACTGGGTGGCCGAGAACTTCAGGTTGGTCAGGCTCGACAGGTAGGCGACGAACGCCGCCGTGGCCAGGCCGGAACTGAAGTTGTCCGCCGAGATGGTGAAGATCAGCATCTGCAGGTTGGCGCCCATACCGGCCAGGGCCATGAACAGCAGGTTGGTGGCCGCCGACGCCGCGCCGCCGATGAACAGGATCGGCATGATGCCGAAGCGCACGATCAGCAACCCGCCGGCACCGGCGCCGACCAGGGTCATGATCAGCCCGAACAGTTTGCTGACGCTGGCGATCTGGTCCTTGGTGAAGCCCTGGTCGATGTAGAAGACGTTGGCCATCACGCCCATGACCGTGTCGGACATGCGATAGGTGGCGATCAGCCCCAGCAGCAGGAAGGCCTGCCAGCGGTAACGCAGGATGAAGTCGTTGACCGGCGTGAGCACCGGCGCCAGGCCGCGGCGGCCCATCGACGACAGGCACAGGGCGGTCAGGATCGTATAGAGGATGGCGCGCAGGAAAGCGCGGTCCTCGAGCAACAGGTCCAGCAGCGTGGCTTCGCCGGTCACCAGGCTGGGGAAGTCTGTGTTGTAGAGCTGGGTGAACATCGCCGGTACCGACACCAGCAGCACGATTAGCACCAGTACCGAAGCGATCTGGTGGCTAAACCCATACTTGGCGGCGGCCAGCTGGGTCTTCATCGACACCGCCGGCTCTTTCATCCACAGGCTGGTCAGCAGGCCCGGCAGCATCAGCAGGGCGAACAGCAGGTAGGTGCCGGCCCAGGCGGCGTGCTGGTAGAGCAGGGTGGTCGAGCCGAGGCCCTCGGCGACGTACAGTGCGCCGGCGGTGGCGAGCAGGGCGGCGACCCGGTAGCCGGCCATGTAGCTGGCGGCCAGGGCGGCCTGGCGGGTGTCGTCGACGATCTCCAGGCGGTAGGCATCGACGGCGATGTCCTGGGTGGCCGAGGCAAAGGCCACCAGCACGGCCAGGGCGATCAGCCAGGTCAGGTGGGTGTGCGGATCGCACAGCGCCATGCCGGCCAGGCCGATGGCGATCAGAATCTGCGACAGCACCAGCCAGGAGCGTCGCCTGCCGAGCTTACCCAGCAGCGGCAGGCGCCATTGGTCGAGCAGCGGCGACCACACCCACTTGAAGGCGTAGGCCAGGCCGATCAGGCTGGCGAAGCCGATGGTTTCGCGCGCCACGCCGGCTTCGCGCAGCCACACCGACAGCGTCGAGAACACCAACATGTAAGGCAGGCCGGCGGCGAACCCAAGCACCAGTAGAACCAGTGTCGAGGGGCTTGAGTAGGCAGCGATCGCGTCGCGCCAGCTTTTACGGTGCATTGAAGAGGGTCGGCCTGGAGGGAGAAAGCATGAACAAGTGGCGCACTCTAGGGGCTAGGGTTGGGTCAGTGCAAGCCGATTGCGCGTGGTGCGTCGAGTCTCATGCCTCGTGCTCCAGGGGCCGCCAGCCGTGACGTCGGATATCCACCCGGCCATTGTGGGATAGCACCCCTTCGACGCGCAATCGGGCACGTTGTTCAACACCGCTTGGCGAGTCCGCCGTCAGGCTCAGTCGACCTCCGGCTGCGACCACGCGATGCCAGGGCAGGGCGGTTCCGTCGGGCAACTGGCCGAGGGTTCGGCCGACCCAGCGAGCGGCGCGCCCCAGGCCTGCCAGCGCGGCCAGCTCGCCATAGGTGACCACCTTGCCGGCCGGCACCTGGGCCAGTGCCAGGTACAGCGCATCACGGCGGGCCTGCTGGTCACTGTCGGCCAGTGGCGCGCTGTAATCGGGCTGTCGTGTCGGCATGGCAGGCTCCTAACGCCGCTGGATTTGGGGCCGTCGATGAACTCGCGGCGATTCCGTCGGTCATTTCTTGCTCAAATTTCGGGTATGCGGATAATGCCCGATTTCCCGCGAACCGGAGCAGATTCGTCCGCTTATGTTTACTCGTACCTTGTTGTTACTGGGCCTCAGTGTGGCTGCCACGCCGCTGCTGGCCGACACCGTCTGGATGAAGAACGGCGACCGCCTGACCGGCACCATTCGGGTTTTCGATGGCGGCAAGTTGATGCTGGAGACGGCCTACGGCGGGTCCATCCCGCTGGACTGGAAGCAGGTCGCCACCCTGGAAAGCGACCGTGAGCTGCTGGTCAAGGAAAGCGATGCCACCGGCGAGCGGGCCAAGTCGCTGCAGGCCGCCGATTCGGGCAAGGTGATTCTCGCCAATGGCGATGCGCCGAAGACCGTCGAGCTGGCCAGCATCAAGCAGATCATGAAACCCAAGCCCTTCGTCGAAGACTTCATGTGGAAGGGTAACGTCGACGTGGCCATGGATTACAAACGGGCCGAGAGCGACACCGACGATTACGACGTCGACCTCAAGACCCAGGCTCGTCACGGCAAATGGCGTCACAACGCGACGGTCGATTACAACCGTGAATTGCGCAATGACGTGGTCAGCACCGACAACTGGGGCACCGAGTATGCCCTCGACCGCTTCCTCGACGAACAGTGGTTCTGGCAAGGCCGCCTGGAGTACAAACGCGACAAGGTCGAAGACCTGGAGCGTCAGCGCACCATCGGTACCGGTCCGGGTTACCAGTTTTGGGATAACGAGCTGGGGGCATTCTCCGTTGCCGGTCTGCTCAACCGCTCCGACTACGAATATGCCAACGGCGAACAGGACGACTTCTACGCCATCAGCATGCGGTGGGACTACAACCGCTACCTGATCGGCAAGACCTTCGAGCTGTTCAGCACCGGCGAAGTGGGCAAGCCGCTGGCCAGTGCCGCCGATTATGCACTGGATGCCGAAGTGGGCCTGCGCTACAAGGTCACCGACTGGGCCTCGCTGAATATGAAGGCCTCGAAGGATCAGGTCAGTGGTTCGGATGGCGACAAGGACGAAACCCGCTACACCATCGGTTTCGGTGTGGGCTGGTAAGCCGCCGCTTGCCGTCTGCACAAGAAGCCCTGCCTGCGTGCAGGGCTTTTTCTTGGGCTAAGAAAACCAATGTCCGCCTGTCGGGCGCCGCGCTGTGTCCGACGCGGCCATGAGTTGCCGGGCATTGCGGATGAGTTTCGGCAGCCTGTTCCTGTCACTGCCCCGAGCGCTCAGCCGCCGGATAGCAACTGGCCCCGCCCACGGCTCTTGGCGTATTCCTTGTAAGCCGTAACGATCACCACGATCAGGGTGCCTACCAGCACCACGCCGGAGATGGGTTCGGTGATGAAAGGCAGCAGGTCGCCCTGGCTGCTCATCAGGCCGCGGCGCAGGTTGACCTCGATGATGGGGCCAAGGATGAAGCCCAGCAGCAGCGGTGTGACAGGGATCGAGGCCTTTTTCATCAGCCACCCGATAAGGCCGAACAGCAACATGCAGCCGACGTCGAACAGGCGGTTGTTGATGCCGTAGGCGCCGATCACGCAGAGCATCATGATCAGTGGCAGCAGAATATGTTTGGGTACCGACAGCAGGCGAACGAAGCCGCGCATGAAGCTGAACAGGCCGAAGACCATCACCAGGTTGGCGATCACCAGGGCCGTGAAAATCCCGTAGACGAGTACGCCCTGGGTCTCGAACAGCAGCGGGCCGGGGGTAATGCCGTGGATCATGAAGCCCGCCAGGAGTATCGCCGCGGTGTTGTCGCCGGGAATGCCCAGGGTCATCAGCGGTACCAGGGCGCCGCCGGTCGAGGCATTGTTGGACGATTCGCTGGCCACCAGGCCATCGGTGATACCGGTTCCGAATTGCTCGGGGTGCTTGGAGTGCTTCTTCGCCGCGCCGTAGGCCAGCAGGTTGCACACCGAGCCGCCGAGGCCCGGCAGAATGCCGATGCCTGTGCCGATTAGCGAAGAGCGCAGCCAGTTGCCGGCGTGGCGCAGCCCGGCGCGCAGCGAAAAGCCCAGTTGGCGCAGGTTGTAGTTGGCTGTCGCAGCGGGCTGGCTGCTGTCACGCGACTCGGCCTCCTCCAGCACCTGAGACACGGCGAACAGGCCGATCAGCGCCGGCAGCAGGGCAATGCCGCCGTCCAGTTCGGACCATCCGAAAGTGAAGCGCGGGAACGCGGTGATCGGTGCCATGCCGATGAAGGCGACGGTCAGACCGATGGCCGCGGCGCCCAAGCCGCGTGCCAGGGAGTCGCCGCTCAGGCCCGCCACCAGGGTCAGCGAGAAAAGGGCGATGGCGAAATACTCGTAAGGGCCGAACTGCAGCGCCACCTCGGCCAGGCGTGGGGCGATGAAGAACAGCACTGCCAGGCTGAATATACCGCCCAGAAACGAGCAGATGATCGAGACCGACAGAGCCTTGCCGGCCTCCCCGCGTGCTGCCATGGGGTGGCCATCGAAGGTGGTGGCGATCGACGACGGCGTGCCGGGAATCTTCAGCAGAATCGCCGAGATCAGCCCGCCGGAGGTGCCGCCGATGTACAAACCCATCAGCAGCGACAGACCGTCCACCGGCGACATGGCGAAGGTGACGGGCAGAAACAGGGCCACCCCCATGGTGACCGTCAGGCCAGGGATCGCGCCGATGAGGATGCCCAGCAGCGTGCCGCCGGTGATCAGCAACAGCGTCTGCATATTGAGTACGGAAAGGATGCCTTCTATAAGCATGTGCTGCTCCTCAGCCCAGCAGCCCTGCGGGCAGGCTGATATCGAATACGTTGACGAACAGGTAGTAGAAACCGGCGGCGGGTAGCAGCCCGAGAAGCGCAAACCTGAAGTAGGTGCGCCGGGCATCCTTGGCCAGGATCAGCATCTGCGCGAAACCATAGAGCGCCGAAGCCGGCAGGAACCCCAGGGGCTCGAGCAGCGCCAGGTAGAGGCCCATCAACCCGACGCTAAGGGCCACAGCCGGCAGCCCGGCGAATACCCGCGCTTCGGATGGCGACTGGCGCTCGGCTTTGATCGGGGCGGTGGCGCCCTGGCGCCAGGCGTCGATCAGCACGGCAATCGCCACCACGAGTAGCAGGGCGGCGGTCAGGCGGGGTACGAAGGCCGAGCCGACGCCGATGGCGGCAAATTCGCGAATGTGCTGGCTGGCCCAGAACAGCGTCAGGCTGATGGCCAGGAACACCGCGCCGGTGATCACGTCGGCACGTAGAAAACGTCGTTGAACAGGCATGTGAATTCCTCGTCGGAGCGCTCACGCCGCATCTGATATCGGCGTGAGCACAGCGCTGTTACTGGCCGGTGAACAGTTTCTGGAACTGCTGCAGGTACTGATACTGCTTGCTGGCATAGGCGCTGGCAGCGGCAGGATCCATGTAGGTTGGCGAAAGGAAGAATTTCTTCGCCTCCTGCTGGTACTCGGGGTTGTCCACCACCCGCTTGACCGCGGCGGAGAAGGTGTCGATCACCGGCTTCGGCGTGCCTTTGGGCATGGCGAAGAAGAAGAACTTGCTGAAGTCCAGTTCGAAGCCCGCTTCGGCCGTGGTGGGTACGTCGGGCATCAGTGGGTTGCGCTGCGGCGACAGCAGGCCCAGGTTGATGAAGTCCCCGGAATTGAAGTAGTCCCGGGCAATGCCGTACTGCACGTTGATCAGATTGACCTTGTGGCCGCGCAGCGCCACGATCTTCGCCGAGTTGCCGCCGACGTCGACCATGTTCATGTCGATGCCCAGTTGCGCCTGCGTGGCGATACCGACCAGGTGCGGATAACCACCGGTCAGCATGCCGAAATCCACTTTGCGTGGGTTGGCCTTGGCGTAATCGACCAGCTCGGCCATGGTCTTGAAGGGCGCGTCCTTGTGGGTTGCCAGCACGGTGGTGTTGTCCAGCAGGGCAATGGCAACCATGTCCATGGAGTCGATGCCGACATCCACCAGGCCCGCGAGCTTGGGCACCATGGCTTCCCCGTGGAAGAACATCGCGGTGTAACCGTCTTTCTTGGCCGACATCACGCGGCGCATGCCGATGGTGCCGCCACCGCCGTCGACGTTGACCACCACCAGCGACTGGCCCAGCTCCTTTTCCAGATACTTGTTGAACAGGCGGGCGTTGGTATCGGTATCACCGCCCGGGGCGACGGGAACCACGACCTGAATGGTCTTGCTTGGATAATCGCCTTTGGCTTGAGCGAGGCTGGCGCCCGTAGTCAGGGTCAGGGCGGCCAGCAGGCCGATGGCGGAACGTAAGGAGCGGCTGGACATGGATTACTTCCTTCTCTTGTTGTTAGGCCACGTAGCGATGAGGCCGGGTGGAGCGCTGCGCACGCGTCGGAGCCGCATGGCGGCCGGTCTGGGTCGCCAGAGGCGCGCAGCTGGCTACTGGTGGTGTGCTGCACGTGAGTGGAGGGGGCCAAGTGTCGCGACGTGCGAACTTCGGTGCAGCGACCTCGGGAACCGGTTGGCGAGGGCGCAATAGGCGGGTGTCGTCATGGGGCGCACCTTTTAATTGTCGTTATTGAGGTCGTTCTGGATGCCGCTGTCGTAGGGCTTGCGCTTGGGATTGCAGCGCTCGTCGCCTTACCGCCGGGTAAACGGCCTTTCCAGAAAACTGACGTGCAGCCAATCTAAATCAGCGAAATTGCGATGTAATTGGAGATTCGGCTGGGTTTTTTCTGTTTTTTGGACATTTCGATGGAGTCTGCCTGGCTCCCATCAGCCGGGCTGCGCCTGTGCGGTGGCTGGCGCGGTATGCCTCCCTTGCGCCCAGGGCGCCCGACAATCCCAGGCTGCCGCTGGCCACGGGCGCTTGGTGATGGGCTAAATGCGCGGCTCGCTGTGAAACGGCCGCAAGGCCCTAGTTACCCGTGGGTTCGCTGGTTACTATGCGCGATCATCCAGGCAACCAGCGGCCCGTCATGGCAAAGAAACCCTCTCGCGCTTCATCCTCAATCTCGTTGGCGAGCAAGGGCGCAAGCGTGACGTTGATCGACGTGGCCAAGATCGCCGGTGTGTCGCCGATCACAGTGTCGCGGGCTTTGCACCGGCCGGAAGTGGTAAGCGAGGCGGCTCGCAAGAAAGTGCTCGAGGCCGTGCGGGTGACCGGCTACGTGCCCAACATGCTGGCTGGCAGCCTGGCGTCGAACAAGAGCCGGTTGATCGCCATCTTCCTGCCGACCATGGCCCACTCGATCTTCGCCGAAACCGTGCAGTCGCTGATGGATCACCTGACTGCCGCGGGCTACCAGACCATGATCGGTCTGACCGGCTATTCGGCTGAGCAGGAAGAGCGCCTGCTCGACGCGGTACTGGGCCGGCGCCCTGACGGTATTGTGCTCACCGGCACGCTGCATACCGAGCAGAGCCGCCTGCGATTGGAGGCCGCCGGCATTCCGGTGGTCGAGGCCTGGGATCTGGGCGCCTCGCCCATCGACATGCAGGTGGGCTTTTCCCACGAAAAGGTCGGCCAGGCGATTGCGGACCATCTGTATGGCAAAGGCTACAGGCGCTTCGCCATCGTTTCTGTAGATGACTCCCGCGCGCTCAAGCGTGCCGGCAGCGTGACCAAGCAGCTCAAGGCGCTGGGCATCGACGAGGTGCCCATGGCGGTACTTGCGGCGCCCGCCACCCTGCAACGCGGGCGGGACGGTTTGCGCCAGCTGCTTGCCGAGGGCCCCGTTCCGCAAGTGATCGTGTGCAGTTCGGATACCGTGGCCCAGGGCATTCTGGCCGAGGCGGCTAGCAGGGGTATCGCGGTGCCCGCTCAGCTGGCGGTCATGGGCTTCGGTGACCTATCCAGTGCCGCTCACCTGCATCCTGCGCTTTCCACGGTCAGTGTCGATGGTCGGCGCATCGGCAAGCATGTCGCCACGGCGTTGCTGCAGCGTTTTCGGGACGGCGGCGAACAGGAACCGGTGCGGCTAGACACCGGTTTCACCCTTATCGAGCGGGAAACTACCTGAGCTGAATCGGTCTCTCATCAGACAACTGATGACGTAACAAAAAATTACTTGAATGATTGCGCAATCATAGTAGAGTCAGGGTCGTAGCGAACTGCGTGGCGCCTTGTCTGCTGTTGATTTGATTGCGCAATCATGATTGCCGGTCACCGTGCGAGGCGCCGTCAGCAACAAGGATAATAACGTCATGAAAAACAGTATCCGCACGTCCTCTCAAGGCCCCACCACGGGCAGTTGTCGTATCTCTCTGTCTGCGTCCAACGCCCCGAGACCCTATCCGGGTGTCGCGACCGCTGCCGCCACGAGCTAGCCGGCCAGACACAACGCCGTTGCAACCTTTATGACTCCGCCCCAGGGCGGCTGGCGCGCCCGCACGCGCCTGTCAGCAATAAAAATAACATTGAGGTGAGATCTCCATGGGAGACACAAAGAAAACCCACGTCCGTTACCTGATACTGCTGATGCTGTTTCTGGTGACCACCATCAACTACGCCGACCGCGCCACCATCTCCATTGCTGGCTCCAGCATGCAGAAGGATCTGGGTATCGACGCGGTAACCCTTGGCTATATTTTCTCCGCTTTCGGCTGGGCCTACGTGATCGGGCAGATCCCGGGTGGCTGGCTGCTCGACCGCTTCGGCTCCAAGCGCGTGTATGCAGCCGGCATCTTCATCTGGTCGCTGTTCACCCTGATGCAAGGCTTCGTCGGCATGATGCCGGTGGCTTGGGCCGTGGTGACCCTGTTCGTGCTGCGCTTCATGGTCGGCTTCGCCGAAGCGCCGTCGTTCCCGGGTAATGCGCGCATCGTCGCGGCCTGGTTCCCGACGGCCGAACGCGGCACTGCCTCGGCGATCTTCAATTCGGCGCAGTACTTCGCCACCGCTCTGTTCGCGCCGCTGATGGGCTGGATCGTCTATTCGTTCGGCTGGGAGCACGTGTTCGTGGTCATGGGCGTGCTGGGCATCATCTTCGCCGGCGTGTGGATGAAGACCATCTACAACCCCAAGGAGCACCCGCGCATCA
Source organism: uncultured Pseudomonas sp. (assembly GCA_966186235.1). Lineage (GTDB taxonomy): Bacteria > Pseudomonadota > Gammaproteobacteria > Pseudomonadales > Pseudomonadaceae > Aquipseudomonas. The sequence continues at coordinate 22,178 of CBIFVM010000003.1, read as the reverse complement.
GTGCCGCCGAGGTCGAACACATCGCCAACAACGGCGGCCTGGTAGATATGGATCAGGCCAACAAGGGCAAGGGCGGGCCGAAGTGGCACTACATCACCCAGTTGCTGACCAATCGCATGATGGTTGGCGTGTACCTGGGCCAGTATTGCATCAACGCCATCACCTATTTCTTTCTCACCTGGTTCCCTGTGTACCTGGTGCAGGAGCGCGGCATGACCATCCTCAAGGCCGGTTTCATCGCCTCCTTGCCGGCGATCATGGGTTTCGTCGGTGGCGTGCTCGGCGGTGTGATCTCCGACTGGCTGCTGCGTCGTGGCAATAGTCTGACCCTGGCGCGCAAGCTACCTATCGTCTGCGGCCTGCTGCTGTCGACCACCATGGTGCTGTGCAATTACGTGTCTGCCGAATGGATGGTCGTCGGTTTCATGACCCTCGCATTCTTTGGTAAAGGTCTTGGTGCTCTCGGCTGGGCCGTTGTGTCGGATACTTCGCCCAAGCAGATCGCCGGTCTGTCCGGTGGCCTGTTCAATACCTTCGGCAACATCGCCTCGATCACCACGCCAATCGTCATCGGTTACATCATCAGTGCCACCGGCTCGTTCAAGTGGGCGCTGGTGTACGTCGGTGCCAACGCTCTCGTCGCGGTGTTCAGCTACCTGTTTATCGTCGGCCGCATCCAGCGTGTGGTACTCAAGGATGAACAAGGCCGTGAGATTGATGAGCAGGTATCGCCTGTCGCCGCGACCTGAGTTTGCGCGGCGTTGCCCGGCATCGGCAGGCAACGCCGCGAGTAGTGTGTGTTTACAACAACAAAAGGATTAGCCCCATGGATCTCATTCAACATCAGGACTCCCCGCGGTACATCCGCCTGCACCCGGACGACAACGTCGGTGTGGTGGTCAACGAACAGGGGGTGGCGGCCGGTGGCCGTTTCGCCGACGGCCTGGAGGCGCTGGAGGGCATTCCCCAGAGCCACAAGGTGTCGCTGGTGGCGATTGCCGAAGGCGGCAACGTGGTGCGCTACGGAGAAGTGATCGGCTATGCCCTGAATCCTATACCTGCCGGCACCTGGGTGACCGAGGCGCTGTTGCGCATGCCCGAGCCGCCGGTGCTGGACAACCTGCCCAAGGCGACCATCAAGGCACCGACGCCCGAACCGCTGGACGGCTACACCTTCGAAGGCTTCCGCAATGCCGACGGCACCGTCGGCACGCGCAATATCCTCGGCGTGACCACCACGGTGCAGTGCGTGGTCGGCGTGCTCGACCACTGCGTCGAGCGCGTGCGCAAGGAAATCCTGCCCAAGTATCCGAACGTCGACGACGTGGTGCCGCTGTCGCACAGCTACGGCTGTGGTGTGGCGATCAACGCGCCGGACGCCGTGGTGCCGATCCGTACGCTCTATAACATCAGCCGCAACCCCAACCTGGGAGGCCAGGCACTGGTGATCAGCTTGGGCTGCGAGAAACTGCAGGCCAACCAACTGATGGACGGCGACGCCCTGACCTGTGGCCAGGACGAGGAAGAATGGCTGTTCCGCCTGCAGGATTCGGGTACCGGCTTCGCCGGTATGATCGAACAGATCATGGGCATGATCGAGGATCGTCTGAAGGTGCTCGATCAGCGTCGCCGCGAAACCGTGCCGGCTTCCGAACTGGTGGTGGGCATGCAGTGCGGCGGCAGCGACGCCTTTTCCGGCATCACCGCCAATCCCGCGCTGGGCGTGGCGGCCGACCTGCTGGTACGGGCCGGCGCCACCGTGATGTTCTCCGAGAACACCGAGGTGCGTGACGGTATTCATCTGCTGACCCCGCGCGCCTCCAGCGTCGAGGTGGCCGATGCGCTGATCCGCGAGATGGACTGGTACGACCGTTATCTGGAGCGTGGCATGGCCGATCGCAGCGCCAACACCACGCCGGGCAACAAGAAGGGCGGCCTCAACAACATCGTCGAAAAGGCCATGGGCTCGATCGCCAAGTCCGGCAACAGCCCGATCGTCGGCGTGGTCTCGCCCGGCGAGCGGATTCGCGGCAAGGGCCTGTGGTTCTGCGCCACTCCGGCCAGCGATTTCATCTGCGGCACCCTGCAACTGGCCGCCGGCATGAACCTGCACATCTTCACCACCGGCCGCGGCACGCCCTACGGCCTGTCCATGGTGCCGGTGATCAAGGTGGCCACCCGCACCCAGCTGGCCGAACGCTGGCCGGACCTGATCGACGTCGACGCCGGGCAGATCACCTCGGGGCGCATGTCCCTCGAGGAAATGGGCTGGCATATCTTCCAGCTCTACCTGGACATCGCCAGCGGCAAGCAGCAGACATGGGCGGAAAAGCATCGCCTGCATAACGACTTGGTGTTGTTCAATCCTGCTCCTGTGACCTGATCGATAACCGGACACGGATACCTGCAGCGGTGCGCTCGCGCGTGCCGCGGCAGGTATCATCCGCACTTCGATATCCACGACAGGAGAGCTGCATGAGTCGTCCCACCGTGCTTCAGGTCGGTCGTTTTCCGCCACGTTTCAATGAGCGCCTGCAGCGCGACTATCAACTGATCCGCCTGTGGGAGCAAAAGGAGTTTCTCGCCGAGCGTGGTGCCGAGATCGATATCGTCGTGACCTCGGCGCGCTACGGCTGCTCGGCCGAACAACTAGCGCAGATGCCCAACCTCAAGGCCATCTGCAGTTTCGGCGTTGGCCATGATTCGATTGCCGTCGATGAGGCCAAGGCCCGTGGCATCGTCATCAGCACCACGCCGGACGTGCTCAACGAATGCGTCGCCGACACGGCCATTGGCCTGGTGATCGACACCGCCCGGCAGTTCGCCGCCTCCGACCAGCACGTGCGCCAGGGTAAATGGCTCAAGGGCCAGTACCCACTGACCCGCAAGGTCAGTGGCAAGAAGCTGGGCATCGTCGGCTTCGGGCGGATCGGCAAGGAAATCGCCAAGCGCGCCGCGGGGTTCGACCTGGACATCCGCTACCACAACCGCCGGCCTGACCCGAGCACCGATTACGGTTACGAGGCCGACCTCAAGGCATTGGCAAGCTGGGCCGACTTTCTGGTGTTGGCCTGCCCGGGCGGTGCGTCCACCCATCACCTGATCGACGCCGAGGTGCTCGCCGCCCTGGGCGCTGAAGGCATTCTGGTGAACATCTCCCGCGGTAGCGTGGTGGACGAGCAGGCGCTGGTGGCCGCGCTGCAGACCGGCACGCTCGGCGGCGCAGGGCTGGACGTCTTCGAGGACGAGCCGCGGGTGCCCGAGGCGCTGTTCGCCATGCCTAATGTGGTGCTGTTGCCCCACGTGGGCAGCGCCACCGAGGAAACCCGGCTGGCCATGGAGAACCTGGTGTTCGATAATCTCGATGCCTTTATTGAACGCGGTGAACTGATCACCCCGCTCTGACCGAATAGGAGGGGTCGCGCAAGCGACTTCGCTTATACGCGCCGGGCCACAAGCTCGAACGCGGTTTCCATCCCTGAGCGTCACCTGGTGCGCCAAAAGCGCACCGGGCTCCTCGACGCGTGCTGTGCCACCGGCACGGGGGGAGCCCAGGCTGCCTGGCCCCGGATGCTGCCCCGGTAAACCGTTTGCCCCTGGTCTTTCAGTCGTCTCCCCATGACTCGACATAGCTGCGCAGCGCGCTGCCAGGGCCGCTCACCTTTGATCTGAATCCGTGTGCTGACAATTCAGGGCTCAGGCGCCGGGTTTGCTGTCCAGGGCCTTGCAGCTGGCCGCATAGTTCTGTTTGCAGGCGCTCTGAAACAGACGGCGGGCCTGGTCCGGGTCGCGCTGAACGCCGTCGATGCCGCGCATGTAAAGGTTGCCGAGAATATGCTGCGCCATGGGGTTGCCGCTGCTGGCGGACTGGTTCAGGTACTTGAGCATGGCGGGCGGGTTGCGAAATTCCGGGTTGTCCCGGCCGGTGTAGAGGTAAGCCAGGCTGACGGCGGCCTCGGCGTGGCTGCGATCGGCTGCCTGTTTCCACCAGTATTCAGCCTGCTTGAGGTCCTTCTGCGGCTTGCCGACGAAATAGAAACTACCCAGTTTGAACTGGCTGTCCAGGTCGCCGCGTTGTGCCAGGGCGGTCAGGCGCTGGAAGTCACCCTCGGCGGCCTGCTGCTCGGGGGATGCCGTGCCTGTCGGGTTCTGGCTTGCAGGCGCCTGGGTTTCGTCGCGGTTGGCACAACCGGCAAGCAGGGCGAGAACGCTGGCGAGCAGCAACGGCGTGGTGAGTGCGGACAGTCGGGTCATGCTTGGGCTCCGGAGAGGACGGCTGCCCTGTGGTCGGGAGCCATCGGTGCAGCGATTATTGTCGAGGTTCGACCTGCTGGTCGGCAAACCGTTCGCCTGTAGGCAAATGATGCTGCTTGGTTGCGTGAAATTAATCGTGTATTTTTTCATGAAATAATCCTTCGATAATTTCATCCCATGTTCCGGCAGTCCCCTCGGCACCTCGCCACCTACTATGCAGGCTGTTATCCCGGCCCCATCCCCGAACGTGCTCGCCTCGAAGAGGGCCTGGACTGCGACGTGGTGATCGTCGGAGGCGGCTTCAGCGGTTTGCATTGTGCCCTGCGCCTGGCGGAGGCCGGCAAACGGGTGATTCTGCTGGAGGCCAGCCGCGTGGCCTGGGCGGCCTCGGGGCGCAACGGTGGGCAGGCGCTGCTGGGCTGGTCGTGCGATATGCCGCCGTTGGAAAAGGCCTTGGGCCTCGATGGCGCTCGCCAGCTATGGGACAGCATGTGCTGGGCCGCCGATGAGCTGCGCGAGTTGCCGGCGCGCCATGGTTTCGAGGTGGCTTACCGTGTCGGCAGCCTGTGGACGGCGGTACTGCCGCGCCGCGTCGAGCAGCTTCGTGAGGCGCAACACGACGCGCTGCACAAGTGGGGTTACCACGACCTGCGTCTGATCGAGGGCGCCGAGCTGCGCGAATGGATCGACAGCCCGCGTTACCTGGCGGCGCTGCATGACGCCAGGGGCGCTCACCTCGACCCGCTCAAGCTGGCCCAGGGGTTGGCGGCGGCTATCGAGAAGGCCGGCGGTCGCATCTACGAGCAAACCCGCGCCCTGGCCCACGAAACGCTGCCGGAAGGCTACCGCGTGCGCACCGCGCATGGCGACGTGCGTGCCGACGTGCTGGTACTGGCCTGCAACGCCTACCTCCACACGCTGGACGAGTCGCTATCTCGGCGCGTGCTGCCGGTCGGCTCCTACCAGGTCGCCACCCAAGCACTCGACCCACAATTGGCGCGTTCGCTGCTGCCGCAGAACAGCTGCGTGATCGACAACCAGTTCGTGCCCGATTACTTCCGCCTGACCCCGGATAACCGCCTGTTGTTCGGCGGTGGCTGCACCTATCTCGGCGGTTTGCCGAAAGACGTGCCCGCGGCGACCCGCCCCTATCTGGAGCGCGTGTTTCCCCAGCTCAAGGGCGTGACCATCGAGTACGGCTGGGGCGGGCATATCGATGTCACCATGAAGCGCACCCCGGATGTCGGGCGCAGCGGCCAGCGCTACTGGCTGCAGGGGTTCTCCGGCCACGGCGTGCTGCCGACCCTGGCTGCGGCACGGGCGGTGACCGATGCGATTGCCGGCGATGACCAGTTGCTGGCGCTCTACCAGCGCATCGGCAACCCGCGTTTTCCCGGCGGCACCTGGCTGGCGGCGCCGCTGGAGGCCGCGGGCAAGGCCTGGTACCGGCTGCGTGACTTTTTATGAAGGGCTCGACCGGCATGGACATGCAGGAAGAAATCGAAGGCCTCGCGATCCTGATCCGCGACCTGCGCAAGCACAAGAACCTCACGCTCGGCGAACTGGCCGCGCGCATCGGGCGCTCGGTGGGCTTTGTGTCCCAGGTCGAGCGCGGCCTGTCCAAGCCGACCGTGGCGGACCTGACCGCCATCAGCGAAACCTTGGGCGTGTCGACCACCTATTTCTACAGCCTGGAAAAACCGCGTGAGTTGCCGTGGGTTACCCGCCCGGGCGAGCGTCGCACCCTTTATTACGCCGGCGGCATCACCGACGTGCTGGCCTCGCCAAACATGTCAGCCGGCTTCTCCATGCTGGAAAGCCACCTGGCGCCTGGCGCCACCAGCGGCGAGGGCCACTTGACCGACAGCTCGGAGCAGGGCGGCTTCGTGCTCGAAGGCCAGCTGAGCATCTGGCTGGACGATCAGCCTGAGCCGGTGACCCTCGGCCCCAACGACAGCTTCCAGCTACCGCCGCACAGCCAGTTTCGCTACGCCAACCTTACCGACCAGCCCGCACGGGTACTCTGGGTGTTCCGCTAGGCGGACACGGGAAATCACACATGACCTTCACCAGCCTGTCCGACGAAGTCCGCGCCTTTCGCGCCGCTCACCCCGACGTGCGTTATGTCGACCTGATCTGTCTGGACATCCCCGGGCATTTCTACGGCAAGCGCTACCCCATCGACATGCTCGAGAAGGTCGCCGCCGGCAGCCTGCTCAAGCTGCCGCAGAACTGCGTGCTGCTGGGTGCCCAGGGCGGCCTGCACGAGATCGGCGACTATTGCTTCAATGACGGTGACCCGGACGCCACGCGGCGGCTGATCCCCGGCACGCTGAAACCCGTGCGGTGGGAGCAGCAGCCTCTGGGGCAGATGCTGATCAGCTCGGACGGCACCGAATCGCCCATCGAGTTCGAGCCACGGGAAGTGCTGGCCCGCGTGCTGGCGCGCCTGGCGGCCAAGGGCATTCATCCGGTGGTGGCTTTCGAGCTGGAGTTCTATCTGTTCGACCGGGCGCTGAAGGACGGTTTGCCGCAATTCCCCCGCGACCCCTTGTGCGGCGACGAGGACGACCAGCCCAACCTGCATATCGAGCGTCTGTCGCGGTTCTCCCCGGTGCTGCACGAGATCGTCGAGGTGGCCAATGAACAGGGCATCGACGCCAACGTGATCACCGCGGAGATCGGCCCCGGGCAGTTCGAGATCAATTTCGGCCACTGCGAGGACGGCCTGCAGGCGGCCGACTGGGCGGCACTGTTCACCCGTCTGACCCGAGGCGTGGCGCTCAAGCATGGTCATCGGGCGAGCTTCATGAGCAAGCCTTACCTGGATGCGCCGGGCAGCGGCATGCACGTGCACGTGAGTCTCTATGACGGGCAAGGCAATAACCTGCTGGCGGCGGACGATGGCCAGCCGCTGCGCCACGCCGTGGCCGGTTGCCTGGACTGGCTGCCGCACTGCATGCCGATTTTCGCGCCGCATCACAATGCCTATCGCCGCTACGGCTCGCGGGTGAACGCCGCCAGCCGTGCCAGCTGGGGTTACGAGGATCGCGATGCCTGCGTGCGAATTCCCGACTCCGACGCCCGTAACCTGCGCATCGAGCATCGCCCGGCCGGCGCCGATGCCAACCCATACCTGGTGCTGGCAGCGATCCTGGCGGCCATGGAGGATGGCTTGCAGCAACGTGCCGAGCCCATCGCCCCGCTGAACGAGAATCGCCAGAGCGGCATCGACTTTCCCATGGACATGCTCGCTGCCGTGGCGCAGATGCGTCACCACCCGGCGGTCAATGCCGGGTTGGGCGAAGAGTTCGTGATGGTCTATTGCGAAAACAAGCGCCAGGATCACCTGGCGTTCATGGAGCATATCAACGCCCGCGAATATCGCTGGTTCCTCTGAGTTCAGCCCAGGCTCGTCGCTTTTGGCAGGCAAGTGGCGGGAGCCGCTGTGACTCTATCCTGTGGGAACGGGCCATGCCCGTGATTGTTCGCAGGCATGGGCTTGGCGTCCCGCCCGCTCCCACTGCATCAGGTGTGGAGTGGGCCGGGGCGTAGCTGACGTTTATCCCGTCCACCCTGCGCATGGAGCGACCGTTTTTGCCTTAGCAGCCGCTTCATGCACATGACGACCGTTAACAGGTGTTACAGCCGCACGCCGCCATCGAGTTCCAGGGTGCGTCCGGTGAAGTAGTCGTTTTCCAGCAGGAAGGCGATGGCGTGAGCGACTTCCTGCGGCTTGCCGAGGCGTTTGAGCGGAATCACGTCGGTCATGCGCTGCAGAGCCTCGGGTTTCATGCTGGCGATCATGTCGGTCTCGATGAAACCAGGCGCCACCGCAGCCACGCGAATACCATAACGCGCCAGCTCACGGGCCCACACCACGGTATCGGCGGCCACTGCCGCCTTGGCCGCCGAATAGTTGGCCTGGCCGATATTACCGGCGCGCGATACCGAGGAAATATTGATGATCGCGCCCTCGTTCTGCAGCTCGATCATCTTCGCCGCCACCTCGCGGGTGAACAGAAACACGCCGGTCAGGTTGACATCGATCACCGATTGCCACTGCGCCAGGCTCATCTTGCTCATCTCGCCATCCTTGACCCTAATGGTCATGCCGTCGCGCAGGATGCCGGCGTTGTTGATCAGCCCGTTGATCGCACCGAAGTCCTCGGCGATCTGCACGACGCTGCGTGTGACCTGCTCCTCGTCGGCCACGTTGCACAGATAGGTACGCACCTGTACGCCTAGCGCCCGGCAGGCCGCGGCGGTTTCATCGAGCGTTTCCTGGTTCAGGTCGACCAAAGCCAGGCGCATGCCGTGCTCGGCGAGGTACTCGGCCATGGCGCGGCCCAGGCCTTTGCCGCCGCCGGTGATGATGATGACTTTGTCTTTGAGTTGCATGCCAATTCCCTTGATTGAGAGTCGAACGGGTCAACCGGCGTTTTGCTCAGGCGGCACTGGCTGCCGCGCGTTCGGGCCGATCGATTGCCATGACGTACCGGCAGCAGCATAGAGCGCGAGATGGGCAGGGCACCAGCACTACGCATGCAGGCCTCAACATCCTGTAACAGCGTGGTCGGTATGCGCGAAGCCTCGCGTCGCCTCGCGTTGAACGCAGCGTGGGTGGGCGAAGTCGAAACTTCAGCTTGAATTAAGCGCAACATCCCATATTTCTCTCCTACTGGAAGGTGTTCTTCCGTCAAGGAAACCGCGATGCGCATTTTCATGTTGTTGTTCCTGCTGTTCCCGATCCTCGAGCTGGCCGTGCTCATTTCGGTGGGCAGCGCCATTGGCGTGCTGCCGACCATCGCTCTGGTGATCCTCACCTCGATCTGTGGTGGCCTGATTCTTCGTATCGCCGGCATCACCACGGCCTGGCGTGCCCGCGAGCGCCTGGCGCGTGGCGAGATGCCGGATCAGGAAGTGCTGCAGGGCCTGATGATGGCGGTCGGCGGTGGCCTGCTGCTGTTGCCGGGTTTCATCAGCGACGTCATCGGCGTGCTCTGCCTCATGCCGTTCACCCGTCGCTGGCTGGTCGAGCGCGTGCGCCAGCGCGCTGCCGAGCAAGCCGCGCGGCAGCGGGCGTTCGCCGATGACCTGGCCGCCCGCAATGGCCAGCCCGGCGGCGCCAAGCCGAACGTGCTCGAAGGTGAGTACGAGCGCCGCGACTGATCCCCTTCGTACGGCGCACAGGCCCCGGCCAGAGCTCTCTGGCCGGGGCTTTGCATTTCGGGCCGGAAAATCTGTGGGGAGTCGACGTAAAAATTTTAACGGCCTGCCCTTGAATTGCTGCTGGCCGACCTTATGTAGCGGTCACCGCAAGGTTTTTCGGCGTTCGATGCGCCGAAACATATTTCGGCGTTACGCGCATTGCGCAGCGCCACGATCCTGCCGGTGAGAGCACCGGTTGATGTCAACAACTATTGGGAGAGATCGACAATGAAGCTTCGTCCTTTGCATGACCGCGTCGTGATCCGTCGCAGCGAAGAAGAAACCAAAACCGCTGGCGGTATCGTGCTGCCGGGCTCGGCTGCCGAGAAGCCGAATCAGGGCGAAATCGTTGCCGTTGGTACTGGCCGCGTTCTGGACAGCGGTGAAGTCCGTGCCCTGGCCGTCAAGGTCGGCGACAAGGTGGTATTCGGCCCTTACTCCGGCAGCAACACCGTCAAAGTCGACGGCGAAGACCTGCTGGTGATGAGCGAGAACGAAATCCTCGCCGTCGTCGAAGCCTGATCGCCCGCGAATTTCCGTTTAATCGTCAAGAATTGAGGATCAAATAACATGGCAGCTAAAGACGTAAAATTCGGCGACGCCGCTCGCAAGAAACTGCTGACTGGTGTCAACGTTCTGGCCGACGCAGTCAAAGCCACCCTCGGCCCGAAAGGCCGTAACGTAGTCCTGGAGCGCAGCTTCGGCGCGCCGCTGATCACCAAGGACGGCGTTTCCGTCGCCAAGGAAATCGAGCTCAAGGACAAGATCGAAAACATCGGCGCCCAGCTGGTGAAAGACGTTGCCTCCAAGGCCAACGACGCTGCCGGTGATGGCACCACCACCGCTACCGTTCTGGCTCAAGCCATCGTCACCGAAGGCCTGAAGTCGGTTGCAGCCGGCCTGAACCCGATGGACCTGAAGCGCGGCATCGACAAGGCCACCGCGGCCATCGTCGCCGAGCTGAAGAACCTGTCCAAGCCTTGCACCGACAGCAAAGCCATTGCCCAGGTTGGCACCATCTCCGCCAACTCCGACGACTCCATCGGCAACATCATTGCCGAAGCCATGGAAAAAGTCGGTAAAGAAGGCGTGATCACCGTTGAAGAAGGCTCGGGCCTGGAAAACGAACTGTCCGTCGTAGAAGGCATGCAGTTCGACCGCGGCTACCTGTCGCCGTACTTCATCAACAAGCCGGACACCATGGTTGCCGAGCTCGATGGCCCGCTGCTGCTGCTGGTCGACAAGAAGATCTCCAACATCCGCGAACTGCTGCCGGTTCTGGAAGCCGTTGCCAAGGCTGGCCGTCCGCTGCTGATCGTTGCCGAAGACGTCGAGGGCGAAGCCCTGGCTACTCTGGTGGTCAACAACATGCGCGGTATCGTCAAGGTCGCTGCCGTCAAGGCGCCGGGCTTCGGTGATCGTCGCAAGGCCATGCTGCAGGACATCGCCGTTCTGACTGGCGGTACCGTCATCTCCGAAGAGATCGGCCTGAGCCTGGAAAGCACCACCCTGGAGCACCTGGGTCAAGCCAAGCGTGTTGTCCTGAACAAGGAAAACACCACCATCATCGACGGCGCTGGTCAGCAGTCCGACATCGAGTCGCGCGTTGCGCAGATCCGCAAGCAGGTCGAAGACACCACTTCGGATTACGACAAAGAGAAGCTGCAAGAGCGTCTGGCCAAGCTGGCTGGCGGTGTTGCCGTGATCAAGGTCGGCGCTGCCACCGAAGTCGAGATGAAAGAGAAGAAAGCCCGCGTTGAAGACGCCCTGCACGCCACCCGCGCAGCCGTCGAAGAAGGCGTGGTACCTGGCGGTGGTGTTGCCCTGGTGCGCGCCCAGTCGGCTCTGGACGGTCTCAAAGGCGTCAACCTGGAACAGGACGCTGGTATCAGCATTCTGCGCCGCGCCATCGAAGCGCCGCTGCGTCAGATCGTTTCCAACGCCGGCGACGAAGCGTCCGTGGTTCTGGACAAGGTCAAGCAGGGCACCGGTAACTACGGTTACAACGCTGCCAACGGCGAGTACGGCGACCTGATCGAGTTCGGCATCATCGACCCGGCCAAGGTTACCCGTAGCGCGCTGCAAGCCGCTGCTTCCATCGCTGGCCTGCTGATCACCACCGAGGCGATCGTTGCAGAGCTGCCGGAAGACAAGCCTGCTCCGGCCATGCCGGACATGGGCGGCATGGGTGGCATGGGCGGCATGATGTAAGCCGACCGGCACCTAGCTGTACCGAGAACCCCGCGCCCTGGCGCGGGGTTTTTTATTGCGTGGTTTTTGGCACCGCAGGTGTCTAGCTGGCGGGCCCGCGCAACCGGCGCTCTGATGGCGAGACCGCTTTCGGCGCAAAGCGTTTTGACCGTTCGTCTTGTCGCAACCTTTACTTGGCTATCGTGATCTAGTGTTAGCGGACGCATTGGCCGCACTATCAAGAGGTTGCGATCATGAGCTTAGGTGTCGCCAGAGGTTTGTTTCTCGTTGTTGCATTGAGCGTTTCGGCGATCGCGGCGGCCTCTTGGTATGAGCCTGGGCCTGGCGTCGTGACCAGCATGCAGCGCAGCAACTGCCTGAGCCCGAAAATCAAACAGGTTACCCAGACGTCTCCAGACGCCAGCCAGAATCTGCTGATTCTGGTGATGGGGCTTTCCCAGGCAAGACGCTGATCTCCTGCTGGCTCGCCTCCTGCGAGAGCGCGGAACAGTGAATTTCTTCCACGGCTGCAAACTCCGATACCCTGGGTGCTAACTCGACGTAAGGGAAGCAGCCGATGTCCATCTACCGTGAACGTGCCGAACGCCTTCAGTCATTGCACCAGCAGCCTGAGCTGCTGATCCTGCCCAACCCCTGGGATGCCGGGTCGGCGAAGATGCTCGCCGCGCTCGGTTTTCACGCCCTGGCCACCACCAGTGCCGGGCTGGCCTTTTCACTGGGCCGACGCGATGCCGAAGGCGCGGTAAGCCGCGATGAGGCGCTGGCCAATGCCAGGGCGATCGTCGAGGCGACCCCGCTGCCGGTGGTTGCCGATCTGGAAAATGGCTACGGCGACTCCCCCGAGGATTGTGCCGCGACCGTGCGGCTGGCGGCGCAGGTCGGCCTGGTCGGCGGCTCCATCGAGGATGCCACCGGGCGGCCGGAGCAGCCCATCTATTCCTTCGAACTGGCGGTGCAGCGCATTCGCGCTTGCGTGGCGGCGGCTCGCGAGCTGGACATTCCCTTCACCCTGACGGCGCGGGCGGAAAACTTCCTGCACGGCCGTGCCGACCTGGACGATACCATCCGCCGCCTGGTGGCTTACGCCGAGGCGGGCGCGGACGTGCTCTACGCGCCAGGGCTGACCAGTTGTGAACAGATCAAGGCAGTGGTCGAGGCGGTGGCGCCCAAACCGGTCAACGTGCTGGTCGGCTCGCCGAGCCTGACGCTGTCGCTGGACGAGGTGGCGCAACTGGGCGTCAAGCGCGTCAGCCTGGGCTCCAATCTGGCCCGCGCTGCCTATGGCGCCTTTCTGCAGGCAGCCACGGGGCTTGCCGAACGTGGCGACCTGAGCGGCGCCCGACAGGCCCTGCCGTTCGACGCCATCAACGATCTGTTCAAGGGCTAGCGTGCGGCAGTTCCTGATCGCGCTGCTGATCTTCGTGGTGGTCGGCGGCCCACTGGCGCTGTACCGCCAATGGATCGACGTGCCGCCGCGCTGGAATCCCTGGGCGCCTCTGGATCTGCGCGACACGCCCAACTGGCTCACCGCCTACAAGCTGCGTCGTCTGCAGGATGACGCCGAGCTATGCCGCACGGTGCTGGATACGTCCGCGCTACGTTATGTCGCGCTGCCCGACAGCACGCCAGCCGCCGACTGCCCGCTGACCAACACGGTGCGCGTGCAGGGCAGTGATGTGCGCCTGAGCAGCAGCTTCATCGCCACCTGCCCGGTAGCTGCGGCCTTCGCCCTGTTCGAGCGCCACGGCCTGCAGCCTGCAGCCGAGCAGCGCTTCGGCCAGCGTGTGGTGCAGGTCGACCACGTTGGCAGCTTCGCCTGCCGCACCATCGCTGGTAGTCAGCGGCGCAGCCAGCACGCTTCGGCCAACGCCCTGGATATCGTCGGCTTTCGCCTGGCCGATGGTCGGCGCATCAGCGTGCTGCGCGACTGGCCGGGGGAGGATGACAAGTCGCTGTTCCTGCGCCAGGTGCAGCAGGCGGCCTGCTCCAGCTTCAACACCACGCTGGGGCCGGACTACAACGCGGCGCACCGTGATCACTTTCACCTGGATATGGGCGGCTTTCGCATGTGCCGCTGACGGGCAGCCGCGGCTTATCGAGCCAGCCGCTGTTGCAAGGTCAGGTGGCCCATCAGCAGCTCCCATGGGGCCAGGGATTCTTCCAGCAGTGGATTGCTGGCGGCGTTCTCGGCTGCGCCGGTCGGCGTCAGCGGTTGCTGTTGCAATGCCAATTCTCCGAGGGGCAGGGCGGCGCTCACCTCGTTCAGCGAACAGATGAACTGACGCTGCATCATCACGTCTTCCAGGGTGCGTACGCCCTGTACGGGGGCTTCGTCGACCGCTATCGCCGAGACCGGCGCCGCGGGCTGGCCCATGGCGTTTTCCATATCGCGCAGTACGCTGCGCAGAATCTGGTCGTACAGCGCCGCGCTGGCGCTCGATGGCGTACCGGATTTCTGGGCGGCTACCCGGGTGTCACCGGGAATACGGGAGATGACTTCGAACATCGAACGGCGGGCTCTGGCAAACTAGCGCTTTTCAGGGTATCGGCTGCTGTCGGCCCGAGTTGAGCCCCGCGGTTGCTTGAAAGCTACCGTTTCTGAATCGATGGACGATCTGCAATGAGTGAACTACAGCCCGACGTGCGCATTCGCATGGAGGCCCTGGCGCCGCATCTGCAAGCCGGCGCGCAGCAATGGGCGCGGCGCCTGGGCTTGCCGCTGGAAGGCGAGGCCGGTTATGCGCTGCAACTGGGCGAAGCTGGTCTGCAACTGGTCGAGCTGGGCCCCCAGGCGCCAGGGCCGGTGCGCGTGGATTTCGTCGAGGGCGCGGTGGCGCACCGTCGCCAGTTCGGTGGTGGGGCCGGGCAGATGATCGCCAAGGCCGTCGGCATCGCCCAGGGCATTCGCCCGCGGGTACTGGATGCCACCGCCGGGATGGGCCGCGACGCATTCGTGCTGGCCAGCCTGGGTTGCCACATGGATCTGATCGAGCGTCAGCCGCTGATCGGTGCGCTGCTCGAAGATGGCCTGCAGCGGGCGACGGCGGATGCCGAGGTGGCAGGTATTGTCGCGCGCATGCGCCTGCTGCAGGGCAACGCCATCGAGCTGATGGCCGCCTGGCAGGGCGAGGCGCCGCAAGTGATCTACCTGGACCCGATGTTCCCCCATCGCGACAAGAGCGCCCTGGTGAAGAAGGAGATGCGCCTGTTCCGGCCCTTCGTCGGCGACGACCTGGATGCGCCGGCGCTGCTCGACGCCGCGCTCAAACTCGCCAGCCACCGCGTGGTGGTCAAGCGCCCGCGCAAGGCGCCGGTCATCGAGGGGGCCAAGCCGGGTTATGCGCTGGAGGGCAAGTCCAGCCGTTACGACATTTACCCCCTGAAGAAGCTCACGCCTTAGGGGCTGTTCGCGATCCTTCGGTTCGGCTGCAGCGTCTGGCCGCCAAGTGGCAGAAGTGGCCGTTCGGCCGCTTTGCTTTTTTGGTGCTCCTCATGCCAAAAAATTAGCAGGCGACACCAATCGCCCCTTCAGGAGGCCGAACGGAATCGTTGTGGAGAGGGTTGAGCGGCATGGATGCCGCGAGAGCCGCGATGGGCCAGGGACGGCCCTTCGCGGCGTGCTCTCGGAGCAATGATGGAGCGAGGGAACCCCAGCGAAGCTGGGGCCGTATGTCGGGGCTAGACCTTTTGGTTTCTTTTGGGGCGATGCCAAAAGAAACCCGCTCGTCAGAGCGGAACCGGACGTATGAGCAACGCGATAACGATGGAAAACTACAGCTCACGCACCGCATGCGGGGCGTAAAGAGCTCGAGGCTAAAGCCCCTCCTACCCAATCGCTGATTGGCTGCTTCTGCCTTGTAACCGCCTCATCAATGTCGCCGAAAAAGACCCTGAGCAGGTTCTTCAACGAACCGCTCTACGGTCGCCATCCAACCTGAACGTTTTTGGCGGGCCTCACCTCAGATTTTGAACGGATGCACGAGACATCCGAACGAACCGAGGTAGCCCCATGAGCGAGACCATCACAGCCGGCGCCGAGCGCCGGACGATTTCCCTGTCGTTGAACGGCAGCCCCACCCAGGTCGAGGTGTACCCGTGGATCACGGCCCTCGACCTGCTGCGTGAACAACTCGACCTGATCGGCACCAAGAAAGGTTGCGATCACGGCCAATGCGGCGCCTGCACGGTGCTGGTGGACGGCCGGCGGGTCAACGCCTGCCTGACCCTGGCGGTCATGCTCGACGGTCGTGAGCTGACCACCATCGAAGGCCTGGCCACGGGCAACGAGCTGCACCCCATGCAGCGTGCCTTCGTCAAGCACGACGCCTTTCAATGCGGCTACTGCACACCTGGGCAGATCTGCTCGGCGGTCGGCCTGGCCAATGAAGGGCGGGTCGGCGACGCTGCCGACATCCGTGAGCGCATGAGCGGCAACCTGTGCCGCTGCGGCGCCTACAGCAACATCCTGGCGGCCATCGAAGAAGCGCTGCCCGAGAGCGAACAGGCGGTGCGCCCATGACGCCTTTCGCCTACAGCAAGCCCGAGGCCATCGACGAGGCGGTGCGTCTGGCCGGGCCCGACAGCCTGTTCATCGCCGGCGGCACCAACCTGGTCGACCTGATGAAGGAAAACCTGGTGCGGCCCAAGCGCCTCATCGACATCAACGCGTTGCCGCTACGTGACGTGACCGCCACCGCCGAGGGCGGCCTGCGCATCGGCGCCCTGGTCGGCAACGCCGAGCTGGCCTGGCACCCGGAAGTCGAGCGGCGTTATCCGCTGCTCGCCCAGGCGCTGTTGTCCGGTGCATCGCCCCAGGTGCGCAACATGGCCAGCGCGGGCGGCAACCTGCTGCAGCGTACCCGCTGCCATTACTTCTACGACGCCCAGGTGCCGTGCAACAAGCGTGAGCCCGGCAGCGGCTGCCCGGCCCGCGCGGGGCTGAACCGCAACCATGCGCTGTTCGGCGCCAGCGAGCATTGCGTAGCGGTGCACCCGTCGGACTTCTGCGTGGCGCTTACTGCATTGGACGCTCAGGTGGTGATCACCGGCCCGCAAGGCGAGCGCCGCGTAGCCATGAGCGAATTTCACCGCTTGCCGGGTGATACCCCGCAGCGCGACACGGTGCTGGAGCCAGGCGAACTGATCCTTGCCATCGAGCTGCCGGCCGAAGATTTCGCCAGTCATCACGCCTACCTCAAGTTGCGTGACCGTGCTTCGTTCGCCTTTGCCCTGGTTTCGGTGGCCGCAGCGCTGCAACTGGACGAAAACGGGCAGATCCGCCAGGCGCGCATCGCTTTGGGCGGTGTCGCCCACAAACCGTGGCGGCGAGCGGACGTGGAGGCCAGCCTGGTTGGCCAGGTCGCCACGCCGGAACATTTCGAGGCTGTCGCCGAGCTGTTGCTCAAGGATGCCCAGCCGCTGGCCCACAACGCCTTCAAGGTCGAACTGGCGCGTCGCGCAGTGGTTCGCGCCCTGTCTACCGCCGCAGAAGGAGCCCGCCCATGAACGCGCGAACCCTCGGCCAACCCCTGGATCGTGTCGACGGCCCGCTGAAAGTCAGCGGCCAGGCGCGTTATGCCGCCGAGCATCCGGCCGATGGCCTGCTGCATGGCAGCGTGATCTGCAGTGTGATCGCCCGCGGCCGCATCACCGCCATCGACGACTCGGCGGCCCTGGCGCTGCCTGGCGTCAAGCTGGTGCTCAGCCACCTCAATCGTCCGCCCATGGCCCAGGACGACGAGAGCTACGAAGATGACGACGCCGCCGACGGCTCGCCCTTTCGCCCACTGTTCAACGCGCGTATCCGCTACAGCGGCCAGCCGGTGGCCCTGGTGGTCGCCGACACCCTGGAGCTGGCCCGTCATGCCGGCTCGCTGGTGCGCATCAGCTACGAGCAGCAGCCCCATGCCACCGACCTGCGTGAAGCCCTCGGCGAGGCCCACGCCGCGCCGGCCGAACTGCCCAAGCCCCGTGGCGATGCCGATGGGGTGATCGCCGGTGCGCCGCTGCATCTCGAGTTGGAATACGAGTTGCCGTGCGAGTATCACCACCCGATGGAGCCCCATGCATCGACGGTGATCTACCAGGCCGATGGCAGCCTGCTGGTGCACGACAAGACCCAGGGCCCGCAGAACAGCCAGCGGTATCTGGCCGATGTGCTCAAGCTCGAGCCTGGCCGCGTGCGCATCAAGTCTTCCTTCGTGGGTGGCGCCTTTGGTTCCGGCCTGCGCCCGCAGTACCAGTTGCCGCTGGCCGCCATGGCGGCATTGAAGCTGCAGCAATCGGTGCGCGTGACCCTGACCCGCCAGCAGATGTTCACCTTCGGCTATCGCCCGCGGGCGGTGCAGCACCTGCAGCTCGGTGCCGACGCAAGTGGCAAGTTGCAGGGCCTGGTGCACGAGGTGATCGCCCAGACCTCGCGCTTCGAAGATTTCACCGAGCACGTCGCCGAATGGTCGGGGATGCTCTACCACTGCGATCACGTGCGCTTGGCTTATCGGCTGGCGCCGCTGGATGTCTACACGCCGCTGGACATGCGTGCGCCAGGCGCTGCGACCGGGCTCTATGCCCTGGAGTCGGCGATGGACGAGCTGGCCTGGGCGGCGGGTGTCGACCCGGTGCAACTGCGCCTGACCAACTACGCCGAAACCAACCAGAACGAGGGCAAGCCCTATTCCAGCAAGGAGCTGCGCGCCTGCTACCAGCAGGGCGCCGAGGCCTTCGGCTGGAGCAAGCGCAGCCCGCAGCCGCGGGGCATGCGCGAGGGTAATCAGCTGATCGGCTATGGCATGGCCACCGGCGTGTGGGAAGCCATGCAGATGCCGGCCAGCGCCCGTGCCAGCTTCACGGCGGATGGCCGCCTGATCGTGGCCAGCGCAACCTGCGACATCGGTCCGGGCACCGCCACGGTGATGACCCAGATCGCCGCCGACGTGCTGGGCATGGATCCCTCCCAGGTGGAGTTTCGCCTCGGCGATTCCAGCCTGCCCAAGGCGCCGCTGCAGGGCGGCTCGTTCACCGTGTCGTCAGTGGGCAGTGCGGTGCGTGAGGCGTGCCTGGCCCTGGCCGACAAACTCTGCGAGGCGGCGCGGCAGTGGCCCGAAGCGCCGTTCAGCGATGGGGCGGTGCTGCGTTTCAGCGCAGGCCGCGTGCAGCAGGGCGAGGATGCCAGCCGTGCGGTCGAGTTGAATGCGCTGCTCGCTCGGTATGGCAGCCTGGAGGCGGAGGTGCAGGCGCAGCCCGGTAAACAGCGCGAGCGCTATGCCAGTGCCAGCCATTCGGCGGTGTTTGTCGAGGTGAGGGTGGACGAAGCGCTGGGTACGGTACGCGTCACCCGGGTGGTCAGCGCCATCGCCGCGGGCCGGGTGATCAACCCGAAAACCGCACGCAGCCAGATTCTCGGCGGCGTGGTGTGGGGCATCGGCATGGCCCTGCACGAGGAGGCGATGATCGACCATGACCTGGGACGCTGCATGAATCACAACCTGGCCGATTATCACCTGCCGGTGCAAGCCGATATCGGCGATATCGAGGTGATCTTCGTCGAGGAAAACGACACCATCATCAACCCGCTGGGCTCCAAGGGCGTGGGCGAGATCGGTATCGTCGGCGTTACCGCGGCGGTCGCCAATGCGGTCTACCACGCCACCGGCAAGCGCATCCGCCAGTTGCCGATCACCCTCGACAAGCTGCTTTGACGGGGGCCGATGACGGGCTCACCTGCACGGGCCCGTCATCACGCTCCTTTGGTTCATTACGTATCACCAGCCAGATTCCCAGCCCGGAAATCAGCGTGCCCAGGCCCATCAGCCAGGACAGCGGCTCGCCGAACATCGCCCAGGCCCACACCAGCGTCAGCGCCGGGCTCAGGTACAGCACGCTGGCCACCCGGGTCGGCGTCGAGCGTTTCAGGCACAGCCAGTACAAGCCGTAGCCGCCGATAGTAGAGATGCTCGTCCACAGCACGCTCAGGGCGAAGCCGCCCGAGGGCACCGGCATCAGGCTGCCGTCCATGGCAGCCAGCAGCGCGAACGGCACGCAGCAGATGCAGCATTGCAGCCACAGGTTGCCGAGCAGGTCGAGCGACGCCGTGGCCTTGGTGCGTTTCTGCCACAGGGTCGCGACCGCCAGCGAGAACATCCCCAGCAGCGGCAAGCCGTAGACCCACAACGGCGCATCACCCCAGGCCAGCGCGTCCGAGGTGACCAACATCACGCCCGTCAGGCCGACGATCAGGCCAAGCCAGGTGCGCCAGCCCAGGTGCTGCTGGAATACCAGCACGCCGAGCAGGGCGACGCCGATGGGCAGCAGATCGGCCAGCAGGGCGGCGAGCCCGGCAGGTACGCCAAGGGCGATGCCCTGAACCACACCGGCGAGGTAGCCGCCCATCGCCAGCAAACCGATAGCGGCGTGGCGCAGCAGGGTGGCTGGTGCGGCGTTGCGCAGGCGGGGCAGCGCCCAGGGTGCCAGCAGCAGCGCGAACAGCAGGCTGCGCCAGAACACCACCAGCATGGCCGGCGCGTAGTCGATGGAGAAACGCGCGCCGATGAAGCCCGAGCTCCAGATCACCACCAGCGCCGCTTCGAGCAGCAGCAGGGGAATCGCGACGGGCCAGAGGCGGGCAGTCTGTCGAACGGACATGGCGGTAAACCGGATAAAGGGTGTAGGTCCAGCCTACGAAGGTGGCGTAATCTAATAAATCAAAATGTATTGAATCAGTCGTTCGGAGCTTTTGAATCATGAGCGCCGTGCTCGACATCGAACTGATCCGCACCTTTCACGCCGTGGCGCGTAGCGGGCGCTTCAAGGCCGCTGCCGAACAGCTGCACAAGAGCCCGGCGGCGATCAGCGTGCATATCCAGCGCCTGGAAGCGGTCGCCGGAGGCCGGCTGTTCGATCGCGACAACCAGTCGGTGGCGCTGACCGCGCTGGGCAAGCGGCTGTTGCGCTCGACCAGCGAACTGCTCAGCACCCATGACAGGGTGCTCGCCGAGCTGCATGGGCCAAGGCTGGTCGGGCGCATCCGCCTGGGAATACCCGATGAGTACGCCGCCCACGTGATCCGCGACATCCTGCCGATCTTCGCGGCGGCCTGGCCCAACGTGGTGTTGGAGGTAAAGACCGCCCCCAGCTACACGCTGCGCGAGCAGGTGCAGGCCGGCAAGCTGCATGGCGCGGTACTCACCCTGCCGCTGGGTCAGCGTGAGCCCAGGGCCCAGGTACTGGTCGCCACCACGCCGGTGTGGGTCGCAGCGGCAGCCTATCCCCAGGCCTGGAAGGAGACGCTGCCGCTGGCCATCCATGCAGCCGACTGCCCTTACCGCAGCCTGATGCTGGAATCGCTGAAAGCGGCGGGGCACACCTGGCGGGTGGTGCTGGAAAGCCCGTCCAGCCAGGCCATCAGGGCTTGCGTCGAATCGGGGCTGGCGATCACCCTGATGGATCGCGCGAAGATGAGCAGCGCCATGCGCATCGTCGAGGCGCTGCCCCAGGCTGCCGAGCACGAGGTGATGTTTCTGCGTTCAGCCCAGGCGCAGCACGACGAAGCCCTGGAGCTATTGGCCCAGGCCATTCATCAGCATTTCCGGCTGTGATCAGCGGTGTTTGGTGCTCGAGCGCAGCTTGTAGCGTTCACCCGGGTGAGTCAGGCGCACGTAGCTGATCAGGTGCTCGTCCGACCAGGTACGGCGAATCATCGACAGGCACGCGGCGCCGGTGGCGATCTCCAGCCATTCGGCGGTGCGCGCGTCGGCATGCACGGCCTCGACCACATGCTCCACATCACTGATCGGGCAACTGGCGACCAGCACTTCGTTGGGCGTCTGCCTGGAAAAGTCGCTGCTCAGGTAATGGGGCACCCAGCGTGGATTGACGAAGCGATCCTCGAGCTGGATCGGCACGCCGTCTTCCAGATGCACGAGGATGCTGTGAAACACCTCGGCGCCGATGCGCAGGCCCAGGCGTAGCGCCACCTCGTCATCGGCGGCCAGGGCTTCGCTGCGCAGGATGCGATTGGAATAGACATGGCCACGGGCGCGCACCTCGGCGGCGATGTTCATCACCTCGTGCAGTGACGACTCGGACTTGCGGTCGGTGACGAAGGTGCCCAGGCCCGCCTGGCGGATCAGGTAACCCTGCTGCACCAGATTGTTGATGGCCTTGTTGGCGGTCATCCGGCTGACCGAAAAATCCCTGGCCAGCTGCTCTTCGGGGGGAATCTGGTGATGCAGCGGGTAGTCACCGTTACCGATGCGCTCGAGCAGAAAATCCTCGATGGCCTTGTAGCGCGGGGTGGAACTGGTCACGGCAACTCCTTGGTAATGCCCGGTGCGCGGATGATACATCAGCCATACAACTGATCTTGTAGGAGCCCCGCCTCGGGGCGAAAGCGGTCGTAGTCACTCAGCAAGACCTGCGGGATAACTACCATTCGCCGCGAAGCGCGGCTCCTACAAAACGTAGCGCGGCTCAGTCTATCGACGGCAACATGCCAGCCGGCAGCA
>CBIFVM010000002.1:0-297468 GCA_966186235.1 uncultured Pseudomonas sp. | reverse complement strand
CGGCGATATCCGGGGCGAAGAAGCGATCCTCGACGTAGTACGGCACCTTGGCGCGCAGTGTCTGGCGCGCCTGCTCCAGTGCCGGCGTGCTCTTCAGGCCTTCGCGGAAGTCCAGGCCCTGGCAGGCGCCCAGCCACTCCACGGCCAGCACGCCGCGGGTGTTGGCGACCATGTCCCACAGGCGCTTGCCGGCAGCCGGGGCCATGGACACGTGGTCTTCCTGGTTGGCAGAAGTCGGCAGGCTGTCGACGCTGTGCGGATGGGCCAGGGCCTTGTTCTCGCTGGCCAATGCCGCGGCAGTGACCTGGGCGATCATGAAGCCCGAGTTCACGCCTCCGTTGTCCACCAGGAACGGCGGCAGTTGCGACATGTGCTTGTCCATCATCAGCGAGATGCGCCGCTCGGACAGCGAGCCGATCTCGGCGATGGCCAGGGCGATATTGTCGGCAGCCATGGCCACGGGTTCGGCGTGGAAGTTGCCACCGGAGATCACCTCGCCTTCAGCGGCGAACACCAGCGGGTTGTCGGAGACCGCGTTGGCCTCGACGCCGAGCACTTCGGCGGCCTGGCGCAATTGGGTCAGGCAGGCGCCCATGACCTGTGGCTGGCAGCGCAGCGAATACGGATCCTGCACCTTGTCGCAGGCGGCGTGGGAACGGCCGATCTCGCTGCTGTCGCCCAGCAGGTGACGGAACGCCAAAGCTGCGTCGATCTGCCCGCGCTGACCGCGTGCGGCATGGATGCGCGCATCGAAGGGCGAGCGTGAACCGAGCAGCGCCTCGACGCTCAGCGCACCGCAGACGCTGGCCGCAGCGTACAGGTCTTCACCTTCGAACAGGCCGCGCAGCGCGTAGGCGGTGGACACCTGGGTGCCGTTGAGCAGCGCCAGGCCCTCCTTGGCAGCCAGGGTCATCGGCTCCAGGCCGGCGATGGCCAGCGCCTCGCTGGCCGGCAGCCATTGACCCTTGTGGCGCGCCTGGCTTTCGCCGAGCAGCACCAGCGACATATGCGCCAGCGGCGCCAGGTCGCCAGAGGCACCGACCGAGCCTTTCAGCGGGATATGCGGATAGACCTCGGCGTTGACCAGGGCGATCAGCGCCTCGATCACCTGGCGGCGGATACCGGAGAAGCCGCGCGCCAGGCTGTTGATCTTCAGCAGCATGATCAGGCGCACCATGGCATCGCTCAGCGGCTCGCCGATGCCTGCGGCATGGGACAGCACCAGCGAGCGCTGCAGCTTTTCCAGGTCGTCGTTGGCGATGCGGGTCGAGGCCAACAGGCCGAAGCCGGTGTTGATGCCGTAGGCGGTGCGGCCTTCGGCGATGATCTGATTGACGCAAGCGACACTGGCGTCGATGGCCTGGTGGGCGCTGGCGTCCAGGGTCAGGTGCACGGGTGCCTGGTAGGCGGCGCGCAGGTCGGCCAGGGTCAGGTGGCCGGGTTTCAGGTTCAGGGTGGTCATGAAGTGTGTGTCCTCAGCCGATCATCGGCAGGTTCAGGCCCTGCTCGCGGGCGCAATCGATGGCGATCTGGTAACCGGCATCGGCGTGACGCATCACGCCGGTGCCCGGGTCGTTGGTCAGCACGCGGGCAATGCGCGCGGCGGCTTCGTCGGTGCCATCGCAGACGATGACCATACCCGAATGCTGGGAGAAACCCATGCCCACGCCACCACCGTGGTGCAGCGACACCC
Organism: uncultured Pseudomonas sp.; assembly: GCA_966186235.1. Classification (GTDB taxonomy): domain Bacteria; phylum Pseudomonadota; class Gammaproteobacteria; order Pseudomonadales; family Pseudomonadaceae; genus Aquipseudomonas. Next base: position 295,775 of record CBIFVM010000002.1, on the reverse strand, counting down.
AGGTCGCACCGCTGGCGGTGTTGAGCAGGGCGTTGAGCAGCGGCCAGTCGGACACAGCGTCGGAGCCATCCTGCATCGCTTCGGTCTCGCGGTTGGGACTGGACACCGAGCCGCTGTCCAGGTGGTCGCGGCCGATCACCACCGGCGCGCTCAGCTCGCCGCTGCGCACCATCTCGTTGAAGGCCAGGCCCAGCTTGGCGCGCTGGCCCAGGCCGACCCAGCAGATGCGAGCGGGCAGACCCTGGAAGGCGATGCGCTCGCGGGCCATGTCCAGCCAGCGGTGCAGGTGGGCGTCGTCGGGGATCAGTTCCTTGACCTTGGCGTCGGTCTTGTAGATGTCCTGCGGGTCACCCGACAGCGCCACCCAGCGGAACGGGCCGATGCCGCGACAGAACAGCGGGCGAATGTAGGCCGGCACGAAGCCGGGGAAGTCGAATGCGTCGGCGACGCCTTCGTCCTGGGCCATCTGGCGGAGGTTGTTGCCGTAGTCGAAGGTCGGCACGCCCATCTTCTGAAAGTCGAGCATGGCCTGCACGTGCACGGCCATGGACTGCTTGGCGGCCTTGACCACGCCAGCCGGGTCGGTGGCTGCACGATCCTTGTACTCGGCCCAGCTCCAGCCAATCGGCAGGTAGCCGTTGAGCGGGTCGTGGGCGCTGGTCTGGTCGGTGACCATATCCGGGCGCACGCCACGGCGTACCAGCTCCGGCAGGATTTCGGCGGCGTTGCCCAGCAGGGCGACGGAGATGGCCTTGCCTTCGGCGCAGTATTTGGCGATGCGCGCCAGGGCGTCGTCGAGGTCGGTGGCCTGCTCGTCGACGTAACGGCTGCGCAGGCGGAAATCGATGCTGCTCTGCTGGCATTCGATGTTCAGCGAGCAGGCGCCGGCCAGGGTGGCGGCCAGCGGTTGGGCACCGCCCATGCCACCCAGGCCAGCGGTGAGCACCCAGCGACCCTGGAGGTTGCCGGCGTAATGCTGGCGGCCGGCTTCGACGAAGGTCTCGTAGGTGCCCTGGACGATGCCCTGGCTGCCGATGTAGATCCACGAACCGGCGGTCATCTGCCCGTACATGGCCAGACCCTTGGCATCCAGCTCGTTGAAGTGCTCCCAGGTCGCCCAGTGCGGCACCAGGTTGGAATTGGCGATCAGTACCCGCGGCGCATTGGCGTGGGTCTTGAACACGCCCACCGGCTTGCCGGATTGCACCAGCAGGGTCTCGTCGTCGTTCAACTGCTTGAGGCTCTCGACGATGGCATCGAAGCATTCCCAGTTGCGCGCTGCCCGGCCGATGCCGCCATAGACCACCAGCTCCTTGGGATTTTCCGCCACCTCGGGGTCGAGGTTGTTCATCAGCATGCGCAGCGGCGCTTCGGTCAGCCAGCTCTTGGCGGTGAGCTGAGTGCCACGCGGGGCGCGGATGACGGTATCGCGAAAGGTGGTCATGGCGGGTTCCTCGATTGCAGGGGCATTAGGGACGGGCGGCATCACAGCCACCCCAGGTAAAGGGCCAGGTGGCCGAGCGGCAGGCTGAACAGCAGGCTCAGCAGGCAGCGTTGCAGCCAGACCAGCAGCAGATCGCGCAGGCGCAGGGGAATGCGGGTGGCGAGCATGCAGGGGATGGAGGCGGAGAAGAACAGAACGCTGCTGACCGAAACGATGGCGGTCACGAAGCGCACCAGTTGGTCGGCATCCTTGAGCAGGATCACCGGCAGGAACATCTCCGCCAGGCCCGAGGCCAGGGCGCTAGCCACCTGCATCGGCTGCTCCAGGCCGAACAGCCAGGTCAGCGGGTAGAGCAGCAGGCCGATGGCGTCGAACAACGGGGTGTACTTGGCGGCCAGCAGGCCCAATAGCCCGACGGCCAGGATGCTCGGCAGGATGTACGCGGTCATGCGCAAGCCATCGATGAAGGTGCCCCACAGCGACACGTGCAGCGAAGGTGCGCAGGCGGCCCGCGCCACCCCGGCGCGCCAGGCACTGGCGAAGCGGTTCTCGCCCTGCTCCAGTTCGGCTTCCGGCAGGCGCTCGGCAGACAATGAAGCCAATGGATAGAGGCGGGCCGTGACCGATGTGACCAGAAAGGTGATCAGCAGCGTGCTCCAGAAATACAGGTTCCAGTGCTCCATCAGGTCCAGGGTCCTGGCCACCACCACCAGAAACGGCACCGACACGGTGGAGAAACCGGTGGCGATGATCGCCGCGTCGCGCAGGCTGTACTGGCCTTCGCGGTACATACGGTCGGTGATCAGCAGTCCCACCGAGTAACTGCCGGCGAACGAGGCGATGGCATCGATCGCCGATTTGCCCGGGGTGCGCCACAGCGGGCGCATCACCGGCTGCATGAGTACGCCGACCAGCTCCAGCAGCCCGAAGCCGATCAGAAACACCAGCGCCAGGGCGCCCAGAGGCACGATCACCGCCAGGCTCAGCACCAGTTTCTCGAACAGAAAGGGCAACATGTCCGGCTGATACAGCGCCGCCGGGCCGAGCTCGAGCAGGTAGGCGATGCCCACCAGCAGGCCGAGGCTTCTGAGCACGCTGAACAGGATGGTGGTCACGCTGTTGCGCCAGGAACCGTCGAACCAGGGCATCACTGCGCTGTAGAGCATGAACAGCAGGGCGCAGATGATCACCAGCGGCCGTGCATGGGTTTGCAGGGCCGAGGCGGCATGGTCGAGCAGCAGGCTGGAGCGCCCGGCCAGCTCCATCGGCACGAAGAACAGCAGGATGCCGACCAGGCTGTAACCGAGCAGGCGCGCGATGGCCACCGGGGCACTCAGGGGCGTTGCGCTGGTCATCTCGACGCGTCGGCTGGTGTGGTCAGGGCTTTGATGAACATTGGCAATCTCCGTGCTTGTTGTTATGGGAGAAGTGGGCAGCGAGCGCTCAGTCGCTCGTCGTGAGCAGGTGTAACAGCCGGGCGGCAGCGCGGGCGGTGCGGTTGTCGATGTCGTGCTGCGGGTTGACCTCGGCGACGTCGATCAACCGCAGCTTGCCGCTTGCCTTCAGGCGCAGCAGCAGGGGTTCGAGCAACGCCAGGGGCACGCCGCGGGCGGCTGGCGCGCTGACGCCGGGCGCTTCGCAGGCCGGCAGTACGTCGATGTCCAGGGTCAGGTAAAGCAGGTCACAGCCGGCGACGAAGGCGTCCAGATCGCAGCCGATGGCCTCCAGGGTGGCCTCGCGAATGTCGCGGTCTTCGCGCACCAGCACGTTCAGTTCGGCGGCGCGCTCGAACAGCGCGCGGGTATTGCTGGCGCGGCTGATGCCCAGGCAGGCGTAGTTGAAGGGCCAGCCACGCGCGGCGCACTGTTCGGCAATCTGCGCGAAGGGCGTGCCCGAGGAGTGCACGTGCGCCGGGTCGCGCAGGTCGAAATGGGCATCGAAATTGATGACGCCTATGCGCGGGGCGGCCTTCCGCTCCCGCTGCACGGCCCGTTTTTCCAGGTGTCCGGCCAGCCCGGACCAGCTGCCGTAGGCCACCTCGTGTCCGCCGCCGAGCACCAGCGGCAGGTGTCCGCTGTCGAGCAACGCGCACACGCCGTTGGCCAGGCGCGTCTGGGCGGCCTCCAAGTCGCCGTCTTCGCAGACGACATCGCCGGCTTCGAAGGCCGGCGCGTCGCGGTGCCAGGCCAGGTTGGCCAGTGCCTTGCGCAGCGCTGCGGGGCCGCCCGCGGCACCCACTCGACCATGGTTGCGCTGCACGCCTTCGTCACAGGCGAAGCCGAGTAAGGCGATGCCAGGCTCGGCACCGGCGTGCAGCGGTTGGATGCGCTGGTGCCAGCGCGCGCTGTCCGGTTCGGGGTCGACGCGGCCGGTCCACGGGGCCATGGTGAAACGGTCAGCGTGCATGGCTGATGACTCCATTGAAGACGCGCTGGCGCAGGCGCCCGGCCTGCACGGCATAAGCCAGCTCGGCTGGTTGGCGAACGTCCCACAGGCACAGGTCGGCGACCGCGCCAATCGCGATGCGGCCCAGCTCCGGGCGGCCGAGGGCGCGCGCCGCTTGAGCGGTCATGCCGGCCAGGGCTTCGCGTGGGGTCAGGCGAAACAGGGTGCAGGCCAGGTTGGCCATCAGCGTGGGCAGGCAGATCGGCGAAGTGCCGGGGTTGGCATCGCTGGCCACTGCCATGGGCACGCCGTGACGGCGCAGCAGGTCGATGGGCGGCAGACAGGTTTCGCGCAGCACGTGAAAGGCGCCGGGCAGCAGCACGGCAACGGTGCCACCCTCGGCCATCGCACGTACGCCGTCCTCGTCCAGGTACTCGATATGGTCCGCGGACCAGGCACCATAGCGGGCGGCCAGCGCACTGCCGCCCAGGTTGGACAACTGCTCGGCGTGGGCCTTGATGGCCAGACCATGGCGCTGTGCAGCCTGGAAAACCCGCTCGCACTGGGCCGGGGAGAAGGCGATGCCTTCGCAGAACACGTCCACTGCGTCGGCCAGGCGCTGGCTGGCGGCGGCCGGAATCATCTGCTCGCAAACCAGCTCGATGTAGCCATCGGTATCGCCGGCGTACTCCGGCGGCAGGGCATGGGCGCCCAGCAGCGTGGTGCTGATGCGCACCGGCCGCAGGGTGGCCAGGCGGCGCGCCACGCGCAGCATCTTCAGTTCGTCGGGCAGGGTCAGCCCGTAGCCGGATTTGATCTCCAGGGTGGTGACGCCATCGGCCAGCAGGGCATCCAGGCGCGGCAGGCTGGCTTCGATCAGCTCGTCTTCGCTCGCGGCGCGGGTGGCCCGCACGGTGCTGAGAATGCCGCCGCCGCTGCGGGCGATGGTTTCGTAGCTGGCGCCTTCGAGGCGCTGTTCGAACTCGCCGGCACGGTCACCGGCATACACCAGGTGACTGTGGCAATCGACCAGGCCGGGCGTCATCACGCCACCGCTGGCCGCTTCCCTGGCGCCACCGGCCAGGCTCGGGTCGAACTCGCTTTCCGGCCACAGGCCGGCAATACGCCCATGCTCGACCCGCACGGCCATTGGCTCGGGGAGCTGTTCGAGGCCATCGAACAGGGTGACGTTGCGCCAGAGCTGGGGAGTGGACTGGGAGGAAGCCATTGCAGATCGCTCTTTCTCATAATGTATATACAATGAAGCGAAAGGCTTCAGATGGTCAAGCCCTATGCGATCTGTGCGGCAGTAAGAGGGGCTCGGAGAGGTTTCGATGTATATACATTGCCGCGACTGGCAGACGACTCAGGAGCGATCCCGGGGATAGCGCTTGGCGAGAGGGAAGGCCGGTAGCCAGGCTTCGCGCCGGCTCGTCCAACATTCGTAGGTGGGTTGCAGCTGATCGGGCGCGTCGAGGGCGCCCAGGTGGATTTCGATTTCGTCGCCGCTGCGGGCGAACAGCGAGGAGCCGCAACGCGGACAGAAGTGGCGCCCGGCGTAGCTATGGGTTGCGCCGCTGACCGTCACGGCATCGTGGAGGAAGATCGCCGCGGCGTAGAACAGCGCGCCATGGTGCTTGCGGCAGTCGAGGCAATGACAGATGCCGACCCGCTCAGGCTGGCCTGCCGCCGAGAATCGGACCTGGCCGCACAGGCAGCCGCCCGTGAATGGATCCATGCCGCACCTCCTGCAGGCTCATGGCATGGAGCCTAGCAGCAGGCGAGCGCGCGGCGAGTCAGGGGCGATAGGCGCGCAGGAACATCTCGACGGTTGCATGGGCGTGTTGCTCCTGCTGCGCCTCGGTTTCCGGCTCGCCGCAGCCGATCAGCAGGCGGAAGTTGGCGCAGCCCTTGAGCAGGGAGAAGAACTGATCGGCGGCGAGCTTCGGCGATTCGATACGCAACTGGCCGCTCTGGTCCATCTTGCCCAGCAGGCGCTCCATCTCGGCGAGCAAGCGCTGTGGCCCGGCCTCGTAGAAAATTTTCGCCAGTTGCGGGTCCTGGGCGCCGAGGCTGGTCATCAGGCGATGCAGGTCGACGGACTCGCTGCTGTTGAGCAACTGGCTGAAGCCGCGGGCGATGTTGAGCAGCACGTTATGTACGGTCGCGCCGGCGGAAAACTCGAAGAACAGCTCAGGCAACTGCTCCTCGCAGCGGGCCTTCACCGCGGCGCAGAACAGCGTCTCCTTGTCGTTGAAGTGGCTGTACACCGTGAGCTTGGAGACCCCAGCGTGGGCGGCGATGGCGTCCATGCTGCTGCCGGCGTAGCCGTAGCGCACGAACAGGCATTTGGCCGCTTCGAGAATGGCTTCGCGCTTGGCGAGGTCCTTGGGGCGACCGGGGCCGCTGGACTGCAATGAAGTGTCTGACATCGGGCGATTTTAATACTGGACTGCCGAGTACGCTATTTTTAATATACCCGGCAGTACAAATATTAAAAAGTTCCCGCTGAAAGGACGCTCATCATGTTCCGCCATGCTCTGTACCGCCTCGCGCCCCTGTGGCTGGCTCTGTCCCTGGTTGCCTGCAGTGACGCGCAGGCGCCGCAGCCGGGCATTCGTCCGGCCATGGTCGCGCAGCCGCAGCTGTCGGCGGAGCAGGTGGACAGCTATCCGGGTGAGGTCAGGGCGCGGCTGGAGCCGGAGCTGGCCTTCCGTATCGGTGGCAAGGTGACCCGGCGGCTGGTCGAGGTGGGGCAGCGGGTCGACAAGGATGCGCCACTCGCCGAGCTGGACCCGCAGGACGTGCGCCTGCAGCTCGACGCCTCCCGCGCCCAGCTGCAATCGGCCGAATCCAACCTGCAATTGGCGCGCGCCGAGCGCGACCGCTACCGCACCCTGCAGCAGCGCGGGATGATCAGCAAATCCCAGGCCGACAGCGCCGAAAACACCTTTCGCGCCGCCGAAGCGCGCCTGCGCCAGGTGCGCGCCGAGCTCAACGTCGCCGACAACCAGGCCGGCTACGCCGTGCTTAAAGCGCCGCAGAGCGGGGTGATCGTGCAGCGCCGTGCCGAGGTCGGGCAGGTGGTGGCGGCCGGGCAGACGGTGTTCGTGCTGGCCGCCGATGGCGAACGCGAGGTACTGATCGACCTGCCCGAACAGGTGATCAGGCATCTCGCCATCGGCCAGGAAGTGGCCGTGGAGCTGTGGTCGCAGCCTGGCGAGCGGCTGGCCGGGCGTGTGCGTGAGCTTTCGCCCGCCGCCGATTCGCGCTCGCGCACCTATGCCGCCCGGGTGGCGCTGCAGGCGTCCGAGGCGCAGGTCGAACTCGGCCAGAGCGCCCGGGTGTTCATCGCCCGCAATGGCGACGTGCCGCTGGCAGTGCCGCTGTCGGCACTGAGCGCGGAACAGGGCCAACCCTACGTCTGGGTGGTCGACCCACAGACGTCCACGCTCAGGCGCACCGACGTGCGGGTCGGCGCCTATGGCGAGAAGACCGTGCCGGTGCTCGACGGCCTGAAAGCCAGCGACTGGGTGGTGGTGGCTGGCGTGCAGGTGCTGCTCGATGGGCAGCAGGTGCGCCCCGTGGATCGGCAGAACCGCGCCGTCGACCTGGCTGCCAAGGAGTAAGCGCCGATGTCGTTCAACCTGTCCGCCTGGGCGCTGCAGCACCGCCAGATCGTGCTCTACCTCATGATGCTGCTCGGCGTCGTCGGCGCGCTTTCCTATACCAAGTTGGGGCAGAGCGAGGATCCACCGTTCACCTTCAAGGCCATGGTGGTGAAGACCAACTGGCCGGGCGCCACCGCCGAACAGGTGTCGCGCCAGGTCACCGAGCGCATCGAGAAGAAGCTGATGGAAACCGGCGAGTACGAACGCATCGTGTCGTTCTCGCGGCCCGGCGAATCCCAGGTCACCTTCATGGCCCGGGACTCGATGCACTCCAACGAGATTCCCGAACTCTGGTACCAGCTACGCAAGAAGATCGGCGACATTCGCCACACGCTGCCCGCCGGCATCCAGGGGCCGTTCTTCAACGACGAATTCGGCACCACCTTCGGCAACATCTACGCGCTGACCGGCAACGGTTTCGACTACGCGGTGCTCAAGGATTACGCCGACCGCGTGCAGCTGCAGCTGCAGCGGGTCAGGGATGTCGGCAAGGTCGAGCTGGTCGGCCTGCAGGACGAGAAGATCTGGATCGAGCTGTCCAACACCAAGCTCGCCACCCTCGGCCTACCGCTCGCCGCCGTGCAGCAGGCCCTCGAACAGCAGAACGCCATGCCCGTGGCCGGCTTCTTCGAGACCGACACCGACCGGGTGCAACTGCGCGTCAGCGGCAACTTCGAGACGGTCGAGCAGATCCGCGATTTCCCCATCCGCGTGGCCGACCGCACCTTCCGCATCGGCGACGTGGCCGAAATCAGCCGCGGCTTCAACGATCCACCGGCGCCGCGCATGCGTTTCATGGGCGAGGATGCCATCGGCCTGGCGGTTTCCATGAAGCCGGGCGGTGACATCCTGGTGCTTGGCAAGGCGCTGGAAAGCGAGTTCACCCGCCTGCAGAACAATCTGCCGGCGGGCATGCAGCTGCGCAAGGTGTCCGACCAGCCTGCGGCGGTGAAGACCGGCGTCGGCGAGTTCGTCAAGGTGCTCACCGAGGCGCTGATCATCGTGCTGCTGGTCAGCTTCTTCTCCCTCGGGCTGCGCACCGGGCTGGTGGTGGCGCTGTCGATTCCCCTGGTGCTGGCGATGACCTTCGCCGCCATGTACTACCTGAACATCGGCCTGCACAAGATTTCCCTCGGCGCCCTGGTGCTGGCGCTGGGCCTGCTGGTGGACGACGCGATCATTGCCGTGGAGATCATGGCGATCAAGATGGAGCAGGGCTACGACCGCCTCAAGGCGGCGAGCTTCGCCTGGACCAGCACGGCCTTTCCGATGCTCACCGGCACGCTGATCACAGCAGCGGGCTTTCTGCCGATCGCCACCGCGCAGTCGGGCACCGGCGAATACACTCGCTCGATCTTCCAGGTGGTAACCATCGCCCTGTTGATGTCCTGGGTGGCGGCGGTGATGTTCGTGCCGTACCTGGGCGCTCGTTTGCTTCCGGACCTGGCCAAGCGCGCGGCCGAAAAGCACGGTGGCAGCAATGGGCACGACCCTTATGCCACGCCTTTCTATCAGCGCGTTCGCCGTCTGGTCGACTGGTGCGTGCGCTGGCGCAAGACGGTCATCGTGCTGACCCTGGCGTTGTTCGTCGGCTCGATCTTCCTGTTCAGGTTCGTGCCGCAGCAGTTCTTTCCCGCTTCGGGGCGCCTGGAATTGATGGTCGATTTCAAGCTGGCCGAAGGCGCTTCGCTGATCGCCACCGAGGCCGAGGTGCGCCGACTGGAACAGCGCCTCGCGGGACACCCGGGTGTGGACAACTACGTGGCCTATGTCGGCACTGGTTCGCCACGTTTTTACCTGCCGCTGGACCAGCAACTGCCGGCCACCAGCTTCGCGCAGATCGTGGTATTGGCCAAAACCATCGAGGAGCGCGAGGCCGTACGCGCCTGGTTGATCGACGTGTTGCGCGATGAATTCCCGAGCCTGCGCACGCGCATCTCCCGCCTGGAGAATGGCCCGCCGGTTGGCTACCCGGTGCAGTTCCGGGTTTCCGGCGAGCATATCGCAGAGGTGCGCGCGTTGGCCCGCCAGGTCGCCGACAAGGTGCGCGCCAACCCCGACGTGGTCAATGTGCACCTCGATTGGCAGGAGCCTAGCAAGGTGGTGTACCTGAACATCGACCAGGAGCGCGCCCGGGCTCTGGGCGTGAGCACCGCCGATGTGGCCAAGTTCCTGCGCAGTTCGCTCAATGGCTCGTCGGTCAGCGATTACCGCGAAGACAACGAGCTGATCGAAATCCTCCTGCGCGGCACCTCGACGGAGCGTCAGGCGCTGCAGCTGCTACCGAGCCTGGCGGTGCCCACCGAGAGTGGCAAGAGCGTGGCGCTGGCGCAGATCGCCACCCTGGAATACGGCTTCGAGGAAGGCGTGATCTGGCACCGCAACCGTCTGCCGACCGTCACCGTGCGCGCCGATATCTACGGGCCCCAGCAGCCGGCCACGCTGACGACGCAGATCCTGCCGACCCTGGCCGACATCCGCGCCAGCCTGCCGGATGGCTACCTGCTGGAAGTCGGCGGCTCGGTGGAGGATTCCTCCAAGGGCCAGGCCTCGGTGGTGGCCGGCGTGCCGTTGTTCGTCGTGGTGGTGCTGACCCTGCTGATGCTGCAGCTCAAGAGCTTCTCGCGCATGACCATGGTGTTTCTCACCGCGCCCCTGGGGTTGATCGGCGTGACCCTGTTCCTGCTGCTGTTCGGCCAGCCGTTCGGCTTCGTGGCGATGCTCGGCACCATTGCGCTGTCGGGGATGATCATGCGCAACTCGGTGATTCTGGTCGACCAGATCGAGCAGGATCGCGAGGCGGGGCTGGACAGCTGGAACGCCATCGTCGAAGCCACCGTGCGGCGCTTCCGGCCCATCGTGCTGACCGCATTGGCTGCGGTGCTGGCGATGATCCCGCTGTCGCGCAGCGTGTTCTTCGGGCCGATGGCGGTGGCGATCATGGGCGGACTGGTGGTGGCCACCGCGCTGACCCTGCTGTTTCTGCCGGCGCTGTATGCGGCGTGGTTCAGGGTCAAGCCGGGTGATAGGGCGCAGGCAGAGGGTGACAGTTAGTAGCTTTATTGGGCTTTGAGAACTCGTGGTGCTAGGGAGCCTTGCTGAAAGGCGGAAGCAGCCATCGGGGGCTGCTGTTTTGTAGGAGGGGCTTTAGCCCCGAGCTTTATGAGGGTGCAAAGAGCTCGGGGCTAAAGCCCCTCCTACAAGTATTCCGCTCACCGGCCGCTGCCGCCACTTTTCAGCCATTAAAGTCGTAGGCTGGACGACGCTTTATCCGTCTCGCAACGCAGAAAAAAGGGGCTGGTGCATAAAGCGCCAGCCCCTTTGCGTGCAGCTCGCCGATTACAGCGCCCCAAACACCTTCTTCGCCAGGCTGGTAGCCGCCGCGGCCGGGTTTTCGCGGATGCTGGCTTCCTGCTTGGCGATCATGTCGAACAGGCCGTCGAGGGCCTGCTCGGTCACGTAGCTTTCGATATTGGCGCTCTTGGCGTCGAGCACGCCGAAGGTCGCCGCCTGGCCGGCGAAGCTGTTGTACTGCTTGGCCAGGCCGACCTGATCGGTGGCCTGCTTGACGATGGGCAGGAACTTGGCGCGAATCTGCTCGCGGCTGCTCTTGTTCAGGTACTGGGTGGCCGAGTCCCCGGGGCCTGAGAGGATGCTCTTGGCGTCCTGCACGGTCATCTTCTTCACGGCATCGACCAGCAGCGCCTGGGCCTGGGGCACGGCGGCCTCGGCGGCCTTGTTCATGCTGGTTTCGAGCTGCTCGACCTGGGCGCCCATGCCCATCATCTTCATGGTCTTGGCGGCCTTGCCGAGCTTGCCCGGCAGTTCGATGCGCACTTCGGGGTTGTTGCTGAAACCGCCGGGCTTGCCGAGTTGCTGCACGGCCACCTTGGCGCCCTGGGTGAGGGCGTCCTTGAGGCCGCCGCTGGCGTCCTGCTGGCTGAGGTCGGAAAGCGACAGGGCGAACACGTTGGCGGACAGCAGCAGGCCGGCGACAAGGACGGGGATGCGGAGCATGGCGGTAACCTTCGAGCGGTGGAGATAAGCAGCGAGCTTAGCAGGCTGGCGAGGGGCGCGGCGAAGGTTGAGGAAAGCATGGGCGGGGAAAGCGCGGCACGCCCGTTGCGGGCGTGCCGGTTCGGCGTTACTGGACTTCCAGGGCGGTGAGGCTTTCCAGGGTCAGGGCGCCGACTGCCAGGCCGTTGGCGGTCTGGAATTCGGTCAGCGCGTCGAGGGTGCGCTTGCCGAGCTTGCCGTCGACACTGCCCGGGTTGAAGCCGCGCTTGACCAGGCTCTGCTGCAGGCGCGTGACCAGGTCGTCGTTGATGTCCGGATCGCAGATGGTCTGCCGGGAAACGATGCGTGCGTTGCCTTCGAAGCGGGTGACCTGCAGCTGGCGTTTTTCTTCCGGCAGGATGATCTGGTTGGCTTCTACCGGGCGCACCATCTCGGTGGAGGCGACCTTGGTGTATTCCGGATCCAGGGTGACTTCCACGGCCTGGGCCGGCTTGTCGACGATCCAGCGGGTCACGCTCTTGTACTGGGCCGGGTCGGTTTCAACCCGCACGGTTTCCGGCGAGACCAGCTTCTTGACCTTGACCACTTCCTGCTTGGCCGGCACCTGGCGGGCGCAGAACGACATGGCGCCGGTGCCGCTCGAGTAACGGGTACCGGCGGCGCGGCACTGGTCGAGCACGGTCTTGGCTTCTTCGAGGGTCACGGTTTCCTTGACGTCCTCGTAGATCGCCGGCACCACGATGTAGCGCTTCACTTCCGGGCGAATCTTCACCTGCTCGGAGACCACGCGATAGGTCGGCGGCTCGATGCGGTAGGTTTTGGTGCCTTCACGGGTGACCACCTGCTTGAAGCCCTTTTCGAGCTCGGCAGGGGTGACGGTGATCTTGTTGACCGAATCCTTGACCACCACTTCCTGGGTGCTCTGCACCGGACGTGGGCGAACCTGGGCGTGTACCCAGCACTGGCCCGGCTGGATTTCGTATTCCTGGGGCTCGCGGGCTACCGGCGCAGCGGCAGGTGCCTGGGCCTGGGCGCTCGGCGGCGCGGCAGCGGCTGGCTGTACTGTCGGCTGAGCGGCGGCGGGTGCGGTTTGCGCCGCGACTGGAGCCGGTTGCGCCGGCTTTTCTTCGCTAGTGGTCGATGCGGACGGTTGCATGGCGCAACCGGAAACCATGATCGCCAGTGATCCTAGAATGGTGTGATAACGCACGAAAATCCCTGCCCTAAGTGGCCCCAACGACGCATCTTAGGGGCTGTGGCGGCAAAGCTCAATAACGCCCGGCGCAGTCGTCGAACGCGCCGGGCTTTCAGAGCCCGTCGAGCAGCTCCTCGCTGCGATCCATGGTCACCTGGCGGATCGACAGGCGAATCTCGGCCGGCAGCACGCGCTTGGCGGCGCCTTCGGCCAATTCGGCGAATGCCGGGTGATGGCTGAGCTTGCCGGCCTCGTCCTGGCGCAGCACGCCCTGGTCGAGCAGCGTCTGGATGAAGTGGCGGAACAGACTCTTGTCGAAGAACTCCGGGGCATTGAGCCCGTGCAGGATCGACAGGCGCTGGGCCATGACCGTGCACAGGTCCTCCAGCTCCTCGGCACTGATCGCGTTCTGCCCGGCGTTGAGCAACAGGGCGCTGGCCATGTAGAAGCGTTGCAGGGTCTGGGCGATGGCGCGCGACAGCAGGGTCAGCAGCACGAAGTTGCGCGAGCTGGGCGCCGGGCGCACGTACAGGTCGTTCTCGCGTTTGAGCAGACCCTGCTCGACGAAGGCATCGAGCCACTGGTCGACGACTTCGTCGAGTTCCTCGTCGGCCCAGCGGATGTACAGCTCGGATTGCAGGTAGGGGTACAGCGCGTGGACGAAGCGCAGGATCTGCTCGCGGCTCATCCGCCCGCTGCTCTGGAAGAAGCTGGCGATCAGCCCGGGCAGGGCGAAGATGTGCAACACGTTATTGCGGTAGTAGGTCATCAGCACCGCGTTCTGCTCATCCAGATAGAGGATGCGGCCCAGGGCATCCTTCTGTTCGGAGAGCAGTTCCATACCGCGCACGTGCTCGATCAGCGCCAGGCCGTCGCCTTCCGGCACGGTAGTGTGCGGCGAGTAGGGCACGCGGCGCAGCAGGCTCTGGTACAGGTCGAGGATGCGCACCAATGCGCGCTCGTCCAATGCCAGCTTGCTGGTGGAGAGCAGCGCCAGGGCCACCAAGTTGACCGGATTGATCGCTGCGGCCTCGTTCAGGCGCTGGGCCACCCGCTCGCCGAGGCGGTTGGTGGTTTCGTTGAGCCACGCCGGGCGGAAGTCCGGGCCCAGTTCCTGGGCGCGCCAGTCGGGCTGTTGGGCATCGAGAAAGGCGTCGAGCTTGATCGGCTCGCCAAAGTTGACCCACACGTGACCGAAGCGCTGCTTGAGTGCGCCGATGACCTTGAAGATGTCGAAGATCGACTCCTTCTTCTTGCTCGCCCCGCGCAGTTCGCCCAGGTAGGTGCGGCCTTCCAGCACGCGTTCGTAGCCGATGTACACCGGCACGAACACCACCGGCAGGCGATGGCTCTGCAGGTAGCTGCGCAGGGTGATGGCGAGCATGCCGGTCTTCGGCCGCAGCATGCGCCCGGTGCGCGAGCGGCCGCCTTCGACGAAGTACTCCACCGGGTAGCCCTTGCGGATCAGGGTGTGCAGGTATTCGTTGAACACCGCGGTGTACAGCGGGTTGCCCTTGAAGGTGCGGCGCATGAAGAAGGCGCCGCCGCGGCGCAGCAGGCCGCCGATGATCGGCATGTTGAGGTTGATGCCGGCGGCGATGTGCGGCGGCGTCAGGCCGTTGCGAAACAGCAGGTAGGACAGCAGCAGGTAGTCGATGTGGCTGCGGTGGCAGGGCACGTAGATCACCTCGTGGCCCTGGGCGATGTCCTGCACGCCTTCGATGTGGTTGACCTTGATGCCGTCGTAGATCTTGTTCCAGAACCACGACAGGATCAGCTCGAGAAAACGGATCGCCGTGTAGGTGTAATCCGAGGCGATCTCGTTGCCGTAGCGCAGCGCCAGGGCCTCGGCCTTGTCGACGGAAATGTTGTCGCGGGCGGCTTCCTCGGCGATCGCCTGGCGCACCTGCGGGCCGTGCACCAGGCCCTTGACCAGATTGCGGCGGTGCGACACGTCCGGGCCGATGACCGCGGCCTTCTGGTTGCGAAAGTGCACCCGCAGGATGCGATGCACCATGCGCAGGGTGCGCTCCTGGCCCTTGTTCTGCTCGATCAGGTCGCGCAGCTGGATGGGCGTGGAAAACTGCACGCGGGTGGTGCGGCCCAGGATCAGGATGCTCACCAGGCGGCGCAGCCGACCGGTCACTGCCCAGCTGTCGGCGAACAGCAATTTCCAGGCGCTGGTTTCGCGATTCGGCGACTGCCCCCAGAACACGCTGACCGGAATGATCTGCGCCTGCTCGGCAGCCTGTTCGCTGAGGGCGGCGACCATGCGCTGCAGGGTCGGTGAAATGCCGCGCTTGTCCTGGCGGCCGAGCCAGTCCGGCTCCGGCGTCAGGTAGAAGAACGCCGCCGGTTCGATCAGGTCGCCCACCGCCACGGGCAGCACCGGGCGCGGCAGATTGGCCTTGGTGCATTCGTGATCGAGCACCGCCAGGTCGCTCACCGAAGGCTGCTGCAGCACGTAGAACACCGGCTTGCTGCGGTCGAGCTTGAGGGTGAAGGCCGACTGGTTGATGGTTTCCGAGCGCACCCACAGGTACAGCAGGCGGCGCAGGGTACCGAAGGCAAGGCGGCGAAGCGGGGAGCGGGTCATACGAAATCTGGCTGCGGCGACGAGCCGGAGCTCGGGGCCGCTAGTGTGCCGGATCGCCGTCCTGTCGGCAAAATCTTGTAAAAGTTACCGTTTCGTTGCGAAAAGGCATCTTTTGGATTAGAAAAACTTATAGGAACTTATACTATTAGTGCACGAGCGTGACAGATTGACACAGCATCTATGAAGAAAGCTTTAAATGAACAGCTTTACACCCTTATTTTTTCCAGTATCGAAAGAGGTGTATTGGCGCCCGGAACACTCCTTCTTGAAGGAGCGTTGGCGGAAGTTTTTGGTACAAGCCGCTCTCCAGTGCGTCAGGCACTGGTAAAGCTCCATCAAAATAAATTGATATGCGAGTTCGGTGGGCGTGGCTATCTGGTAGGAGCGGAGCCGAGTCCTGTCATAAAGCGAGATATTGGTAGTTTCGATTTTGATTTGGAGGAGGATAAGGGGCAGGCGCCGCGCAAGATTGAAACTTGGATGGCTGTGTATGACCAAATTGAGCGAGATCTTCTTCATCAGTCATTATTTGGTACTTATCGTATTAATGAGTTGGAGCTATCTCGCTATTATTCAATAAGCCGTACTGTTTCAAGCCAGGTGCTGATGAGACTGTCTTTAATGGGGCTAGTAGAGCGAGACGAGCGCTATCGCTGGCAGTTGAGTCAATGGGATGAGTGGCGTGTCGAAGAACTGTATGAAGTTCGGCGACGTTTAGAACCTTACGTGCTTCTGAGAGCCGCTGAGTTTTTGGTGCCCCAGGACCTGAGTAGATACATCAAGCGTCTTCACTCGGCTATCGAGCTATATCCCGATATGAGTAGTAGCCAGTTCGATGATCTGGAAAGCGACCTGCACATCGAGACTCTAGGCCGCTGCCCCAACCGGCAGATGCTGCAGATTCTGCGCCGTACCCATTCGTTGTTGCTATCGGGCAAGCACATCCTGCTCGACAAGAGCTACTTCCCGGATGAGGAACCCTTCTTTCGCGAGCACTTGAGCATTTTCGAGAATCTGCAGGCCGGTCGTCCCGATCTGGCAGCGCAGAGCATGGAGGCGCACCTGGTGATCGCCGAGCGCAAGGTCAAGCAACGTCTGGCGCAATTCCGCGAGCAGAACGTCATCCAGGCCGTGCCCTATCTGGAGCGGATCGAGGCTTAGGCTGAGCTACGCGGACAGGCAGCGCTCCGCTCTTTCCTCGTGGGAGCGGACTTGTCCGCGAAGCTGTTGAGGCCACGACACCGGCAGGCCTGGATCTGCGGTGACCTCATTCGCGGACAAGTCCGCCCCCACAGGCTTATTCAGCAGCGCCCAGTAGAGGCGCCGGTGATCAAGTCACCGCGCCCACCTGCCAGGGTACGAACTCGTTGTCACCGTAGTTGTACAGCTCGCTCTTGGACGGCTCGCCCGAGGCGATTTCGATGAGGATGTCGAAGATCTTCTGCCCGGCTTCGGCGATGCTCAGCTCGCCATCGACGATGCCGCCGCAGTTGATGTCCATGTCCTCTTCCAGCTTGCGATACATCTCTGTGTTGGTCGCCAGCTTGATGCACGGCGCGGGCTTGAAGCCGGACACCGAACCACGCCCGGTGGTGAAACAAATCATGTTGGCGCCGGAGGCTACCTGGCCGGTGACCGAGACCGGATCGTAGCCGGGGCTGTCCATGAACACGAAGCCGTGCTCGGTGATCGGTTCACCCCACTCATAAACGCCGTTGAGCGAACTGGTGCCGCCCTTGGCCGCAGCGCCCAGGGATTTCTCTAGAATGGTGGTCAGGCCGCCGGCCTTGTTGCCGGGCGAGGGATTGTTGTTCAGCTCGGCGCCGTTGATCTGCGTGTAGTGCTCCCACCAGCTCAGGCGATCGAGCAGTTTCTGCGCGACCTCATGACTGACGGCGCGGGCAATCAGCAGGTGCTCGGCGCCATAAATTTCCGGGGTTTCGCTGAGGATCGCAGTACCGCCGTTGCGGGCCAACAGGTCGGCGGCGTAGCCGAGCGCCGGGTTGGCAGTGATGCCCGAGTAGCCGTCGGAGCCGCCGCACTGCATGCCGACCATGATGTGTTCGACGCTCTCCGAGGTGCGCTCCAGGCGCCCGATGGCTCCCAGCATGTCGGTCACCTGCTCGATGGCGCGCTGGATGCTGGCGCGGGTACCGCCGGCGTTCTGGATGTTGAAGACGCGGAAGTTCGGCCCTTCGCTGATGTTGTAGCGCTTCATCAGCGAGGAAATCTGGTTGGTCTCGCAACCCAGGCCGATCACCAGGGCGCCAGCGATATTGGGGTTGCAGGCGTAGCCCCAGATGCTGCGCTCGAGAAACTTGAAGCCCTCCGATTCGGTATTGATCGCACAGCCGCTGCCATGCGTCAGCGCCACCACGCCGTCGATGTTGTAGCGCTTGAGCAGCTCCGAGCCGTTGAAGTGCGCGGCGACTGCGCGCGACACGGTTGCCGAGCAGTTCACCGTGGACAGGATGCCGATGTAGTTGCGCGTGCCGACGCGGCCATCCGGGCGGCGGTAGCCCATGAAGCGGCGACGCTGTTCCGGCGGCAGTACCGGGGTGCGAGCGATGGGGGGCGGCAGTGTGCTGTTGGTGTGGCTTTCCGGCATCGACACGTTGTGGGTGTGCACGTGGGCGCCAGCGGCGATGGCCTGGCTGGCCAGGCCGATGACCTGACCGTACTTGAGCACGGCTTCGCCGGCGGCGATGGCGCGGCGGGCAATCTTGTGTCCGGCGGGGATGTCGTCCTGGGCCTCCAGGCCAAGGCTCTCGACACGGCCGCCGCGAGCCAGGGCGCGGCGTGCGACGGCCACGGAATCTTGATCGCTGAGGATAACCACGGTCGGGCTATTGGTGATGAGTTGCATGGCGCGTTCTCGTTGTTGTTGTGATCGTCTGGCCAAGATACTGACAAAAATGAACATTGCACGCAATAATTTGCGGTGTTAGTGTCGCTGCCACACAGCTGCTCGGCAGCACACAAAAACAACAATGTGAGGCCTAACTGATGGACCGTAGCCATCTTTCGGGGCACGTCGGCGTCCAGCCGCTTCCCTGTCCGGTTTTCCCCGCCTTCCGTCGATGGGGCGCGCGTCATGCATAAGCTCATCGAGGGTTACTTCACCCTGCTCAAGGTGCTCGGAATCATCTGCCTGATCACCATGGTGGTGCTGGTGTTCGGCAACGTCGTGCTGCGCTACGCCTTCAACGACAGCATCCTGGTGTCCGAGGAAGTCTCGCGCTGGGCCTTCGTCTGGCTGACCTTTCTGGGCGCGGTGATCCTGCTGCGCGAACGTGGCCACATGGGCGTCGACCTGGCCCTGCGAGCCCTGCCGAGCTGGGGCGAGAGAGGCTGCCTGATCCTTTCGCAACTGCTGATGCTGGCCTGTTCGGGGTTGTTCTTCTGGGGCAGCAGGCAGCAGGTGCAGATCAACTGGAGCATGCCGTCACCGGTCACCGGCTGGTCGATGGGCCTGTTCTACGGTACGGGCGTGTTCTTCGGCTTGTCGGCCTGCGCCATTCACATCTACGAGATCGCGCGGTTGGCCATAGGCGGTGAAATCCATCGTCCGGAAATCGCCACCGAGATTCATCAGTGACACGCCCGTTGGCCTGCGCCTGCCACGGGCGGTGCGCTCCACATAACAAGAACGGAGTGATGAGATGATCATCATTGCGATTTTCGTATTTTCCCTGCTGGGCGCCATGGCGATTGGCGTACCGATTTCCTATGCACTGATCCTCTGTGCACTGGCCATGATGTATCACCTGGACCTGTTCGATGCGCAGATCGTCGCCCAGGGGCTGGTCAACGGAGCGGACAGCTTTCCGCTGATGGCCGTGCCCTTCTTCATGCTGGCCGGCGAGCTGATGAACGCCGGCGGCCTGTCCAAACGCATCGTCAACATGGCTGTCGCGCTGGTCGGGCACATCAAGGGCGGCCTCGGTTACGTGACCATCCTGGCGGCCTGCGTGCTGGCCAGCCTCTCGGGTTCGGCTGCCGCCGATGCTGCCGCACTGGCCGCGCTGCTGGTGCCGATGATGGTCAAGGTCGGACATGACCGCGCCACCTCGGCCGGCCTGGTAGCCGCTTCGGGGATCATCGCACCGGTGTTGCCGCCGTCCATCGGCCTGATCCTGTTCGGCGTGGCCGCCAACGTCTCGATCACCAAGCTGTTCCTGGCCGGTATCGCGCCGGGGCTGATGATGGGGCTGTCTCTGTGCGTCGCCTGGTACCTGGTGTCGAATCGCGAGACCCTGATCACCCGTCCGCGCGCGCCGCTGAAGGAGATCTTCAAGGCCTTCTATGAAGGCGTATGGGCGCTGCTGCTGCCGGTGATCATCCTGGTCGGGCTGCGTGCCGGCATCTTCACCCCGACCGAGGCTGGCGTGGTAGCGGCGGTGTATGCGCTGTTCGTATCGCTGGCGATCTATCGCGAGCTGACCTGGAAGAGCATGTACCAGGTGCTGCTGTCGTCGGTGCTGACCACCGCGATGGTGATGTTCCTGGTGGCCTCGGCGATGGTCGCGGCCTGGATGATCACGGTCGCCGACCTGCCGAGCTCGGTGGTCGAGGTGTTGGAGCCGCTGATGGACAGCCCGCGCCTGCTGATGCTGCTGATCGTGGCGATCATCGTGGTGATCGGCATGGCCATGGACATGTCGCCGATCATCCTGATCCTGGCGCCGGTGATGATGCCGGTCGCGGTCGAGGCGGGCATCGATCCGATCTACTTCGGCGTGATATTCGTCATGACCTGCGCTATCGGCCTCATCACCCCGCCAGTCGGTCTGGTGCTGAACGTGGTGGCCGGCGTTTCCAAGATCGACTTCCTGGCCACGGCGCGCGGCGTGATGCCGTTCCTGCTGGCAGAGCTGGTGATCATCGGCCTGCTGCTGCTGTTCCCGCAGCTGCTGCTGGTCCCTGCGCAGTGGCTGTACTGACCCCAGATTGCGTGGCGGGCGTTCCCTGACGGCCGCTATCCAGGGCTTTTCCCGCCCATATCCATGCCGGTAACGGCACACATAAAAACAAGAGGACGTAGTCATGAAGTTCATCCCCAAAGCGCTGACTGCACTGCTGTGCTCATCCGCGATGCTGCTGTCGGCGGTGGTGCACGCCGAGGAAATCAACCGTCACAACTTCAAGATCGCGTTCGTGCAGGCCAAGGACCATCCGCATGGCCTGGGCGCGCAGAAGTTCGCCGAGATCATCAAGGAAAAGAGCGGCGGCAAGATGAAGGTGATGGTGTTCGCCAGCGGCACCCTGGGTGGTGATGCTCAGGTCATTTCCTCGGTACAGGGCGGCACGGTCGACATGACGCTGGTCACCCCGGGCCTGCTGTCCGGCATCGAGAAGGGCTTCGCCCTGTATGGCCTGCCGTTCCTGTTTCAGGACACCGAAGAAGTCGATGCAGTGCTCGATGGTCCGGCCGGGCAGAACCTGCTCACCACCCTGGAGCCGCACGGCATCATCGGCCTTGGCTACTGGGACCACGGCTTCCGCCACGTCACCAATAGCAAGCATCCGGTCGAGAAGGTCGAGGACCTCAAGGGCCTGAAACTGCGCCTGCAGCAGATCCCCACCGCCATCGAGTCTTTCCGCGCGCTGGGCGCCAGCGTGGTACCGCTGTCGTTCACCGAGCTGTACACCGCGATGGAAACCCGCACCGTGGATGGCCAGGAAAACCCGCTGGCGGCTATCGAGACCTCGAAGTTCTACGAGGTGCAGAAGTATCTGTCGCTGACTGGCCACTTCTACGATCCGCTGGTGGCGATCTTCAGCAAACGTACCTGGGACAAGCTCAACGAGACCGAGCGTGAGTTGGTACGCAGCGCCTCGCTGGAGGCCCAGGCATACGAGCGCAAGGTGTCCCGCGAGATGGCCGTGAGTTCGCGCGAAGCACTGGCCAAGCACGGCATGCAGATCAACGAGGTCGCGCCTGAGGAAATAGAGCGCATGCGTGAGCAGGTGCGTCCGACTGTCGAGAAGCTGGTCGCCGAGTATGGCCCGGCGCTGATGGATGAAATGAACGCCGAGATCGCCAAGGTACGCAACGCTCAGTAACCCTTTACGACTGTGCTCGGCACGGCTGGTGCCGGGCATGGTCGCTACATGCAAGGTGGAGTCTCATGACCGCTATCAATGTTGGGTTCATCGGCCTCGGGTTGATGGGCCATGCCATGGCCAGCAACATCCAGAACAAGGGCTTCAGCCTCGGAGTCACGGCGCACCGCAACCGTCAGCCGGTCGAGGATCTGGTCAGCAAGGGCGCCCGCGAATACGCCAACGCCGCCGAGTTGACGCGTGCTGTCGACGTGGTGCTGCTGTGTCTGCCAGGCACGGCGGAAGTCGGCCGCGCTCTGGCTGGCGAGACCGGTATTCTCGCTGGCTTGCGCCCGGGGCAGATCGTCGTCGATTGCAGCACGGGTGATCCGAATCGCACCGCCGAGCTGGCTGCGCAGGTGGTTGCACAAGGCGGCCATTACCTCGATACGCCGGTCAACCGGACCCCCAAGGATGCCGTGGCCGGACGCCTCAATGTGCTCGCCGGTGGCGATGCCGAGGTGCTCGACAAGGTGCGTCCGGTGCTCGAGTGCTTCTCCGAGACCATCCACCACCTTGGCCCCCTGGGCTCGGGCCACAAGGCCAAGGTTATCCACAACTTCATTTCCCAGGGCAACGCCACCATTCTCGCCGAGGCGTTCTGCACGGCGGCGAAGAATGACATCGACCTTGCCGCATTCGCCGAGATCTGCAGCATGAGCGGCGGCTACAGCCGCACCTTCGAGCGGATCATTCCCTATGTCCTGAAGGGCGACGATTCCGGGCAGCAGTTCGCCCTGGCCAACTGCGAGAAGGACATGCGCTATTACACCGAGCTGAGCAAGATGACGCCGACCACCGGCATCGTCTCCGACGCCGTGTACCAGACCTTCATGCTGGCCAAGGCACTGGGCCATGGCGACAAGTACGTCCCGCGCCTGTTCGATGTGCTGGGTGAGATCAACGGGGTACGCGTACGCGCCTACGCGGAAGAGGAAAAGGAATGAAACTGTTGCGTTACGGCCCGCCGGGCCAAGAAAAGCCGGCGCTGGTCGCGGCCGACGGCAGCCTGCGCGATTTGTCGCAGCACGTGCCCGATATCAACCCGCGGAGGCTCGACGCCAAGGCGCTCGATGAGCTGCGTGCGCTCGATCCAGCCAGCTTGCCGCGAGTCGAGGATGGTGTGCGTATCGGCACGCCCATCGCCAATATCGGCAAGCTGCTGTGCGTCGGCCTGAACTACGCCGACCACGCCAAGGAATCCAACCTGCCGGTGCCCAGCGAACCTGTGCTGTTCATGAAGGCGACCAGTGCCATCTGTGGGCCGAACGATCAGGTGATCATCCCGCGCGGCTCGGAAAAGACCGACTGGGAAGTGGAGCTGGGCATCGTCATCGGGCGCAAGGCGCAATACGTCGAGCGTGAGCAGGCGCTGGAGCATGTCGCCGGCTACTGCATCGTCAACGACGTGTCCGAGCGCGCCTACCAACTCGAAAGGGGCGGCACCTGGGACAAGGGCAAGGGCTGCGACACCTTCGCCCCCATCGGCCCCTGGCTGGTCACGCCTGACGAAATCGCCGACCTGCGCAATCTCGACATGCACCTGAGCGTGAACGGCGAGACCCGGCAGAACGGCAACACCCGCACGATGATCTTTTCTATAGACGAGATCGTCAGCTACATCAGCCAGTTCATGACGCTCAACCCGGGCGACGTGATCTGCACCGGCACGCCACCGGGCGTGGGCGCGGGCATGAAGCCGCCGCAATTTCTCAAGCCCGGCGACCGCATGCGCCTGAGCATCAGTGGGCTTGGTGAGCAATGTCAGGATGTAGTGGCCTGGCAGCGTTAGCCTGCCCACGATCTGCTGCGCGTCGGCCCTGCTGCGTTGAAAACAGGCTCGGATAGCCGCTTGTGGCTAACGCACTTCAGTGCGGCCCCGAAGGGGCGAGCGGAGCGAGTTATGCGAATGTACAAAAGTACAGTCGCCCGCGACTCCGACCGTTCCTCGCCTATTTTCGCCTTGCATGGCTCTAGCTCGCGAGATCGTGGACAGGCTTCGATATTGGGGCGGCATTCGCCGCCCTTTATCCTGAACCTGTAGAGAATGAATCATGCAACGACGCCTTTATCCGGGGCGCGATTTTCGTCGTGCGCAGAACATCGAAGAACTGCGCGAGATGGCCCGCCGCCGCTTGCCCAACTTCTCCTTCGAGTACGTCGAAGGTGGGGCTGATGACGAGTTTACTCTGGGGCGCAATCGCTCGATCTTCGAGAGCGTGACCCTGCAACCTCGAACTCTGCGCGATGTCGGTCAGCGTAGCCTGGAGCGCAGCTTCTTCGGTCGCGCCTCGCAATTGCCGTTCATGGTTGGGCCCACCGGTTTCAACGGTCTGCTGACCCGTGACGGCGACCTGCACCTGGCGCGCGCCGCTGCGGATGCCGGCATTCCCTTCGTACTGAGCAATGCTTCGACCACTTCCATCGAGGACATCGCCGCAGTCGACGGCGTGCGTGCCTGGATGCAGATCTACCTGTACCGTACCCGCGACCACGTGGCCAAACTGGTCGAGCGGGTCAGGCGCCTGAATCTGGAAGCCATCGTGGTGACCACCGACAGCGCCATTTTTGGCAATCGCGAGTGGGACAAGCGCAACTACGCCAAACCACTGCAGCTGGACCTGCGCAACCGCCTCGATCTGCTGCGTCACCCCGAGTGGATCTGGGATGTGCTGGTGCCCAATGGTGTACCGCGTTTCAAGAACCTCGGTGACCTGCTGCCGCCCGGCAAGGATTCGGTGAAGGGCGCCGCCAGCGCGCTGGCCGCCGAACTCGACCCGACCCTGAGCTGGGACGACATCGCCTGGTTGCGAGACATCTGGCACGGCAAGCTTATCGTCAAGGGCATGATCCACCCGGATGATTCGCGTCTGGCGCTGCAGTACGGTGTCGACGGCGTGGTGCTGTCCAACCATGGCGGGCGCCAGCTCGATGGTGCGGTGTCGGCGCTAGAGACGCTGCCGGAGGTGGCACGCCTCAACCAGGGACGGATGGAGATTTTCCTCGATGGTGGTTTCCGTCGTGGCAGCGACATCGCCAAGGCCCTGCTGCTGGGCGCCAGCGGCGTGCTGATCGGCCGCGCCGGCCTATACGGCCTTGCCGCGGGCAAGGGGCCGGGCGCAGCGCACGCGCTCGAGATTCTGCGTACAGAACTGGATCGCACCCTGGGCCTGCTCGGCTGCAGCAGCCTGGAGGAACTTACCCCCGACCTGATCCACGCGCCGCATTGGCGCGCACTGGCCAAGGCTATCCGCGATTAGTTTTCAACTGCCTCGCTCCCCAATGATGCAGGTGCTAGGCAGTTTTCTATGCCCGCTCTACTGCAGCGACAAGATTCGCAGGCAGGTCCGCTTGCATAGACATTGTGGGCACCAGGCCCCTGTGGAAGCAGACTCGTGCACAAGTTACTGGATACGTTAGCAATACTGATAACTTCTTGATCGAGAACGACTACGCCGCGACTGCTGCGCGAAGTCGCGGCGTTTTTTCTTGGCGGAGGGCTCTCGCTTCAGGGGTTCCTAGAAGGGGTACTCGATCGCGCCTTCAGTGGCGGCAGCGCGCAGCGCCGCCAGTACATCCTCCGGCAGCTCCAGCCCCTGTTCGAAGGCTTTGGCGCGGCGGTCGATGCCGGCATGACCGGGCATGCGCACCGGGCGCTGTGGTTCGCGCGGCCGGCTGTCCAGGCAGGCGCCGACGAAGTGATCCATCTCTGCCTTGAACTCATCGACGCCGCCGAAGAATGCCGGGTCGAAGGTCAGCACGGTCACTGCCGCCCCCCATTGCTTGACGCCGTCCTTGCGGCCGAAGCCGCCCAGGCCGGCAGTCAGGGCCTCGACCATGGTGCCGAGGGCGAAGCCCTTGTGGCCGAACTCCAGGCTGCCCAGCGGCAGGATCGCGCCCGGCGGTGCGCCAAAGTACGCCGCCGTATCGCGGGTCGGCTGGCCATCCGGGCCGATCAGCGCGGCATGCTCGAGCTGCCCGCCAGCCTGACGAGTCTTGTTCACCAGGCCATTGGTGATGGTCGACATGCTGACGTCGATAAGGATCGGCTTCTCGCCGGTGGGAATGCCGATGCCCAGCGGGTTGGGCGTGTACACCGGATCGAGACCACCGTGCGGTGCCACCGAGGCCACGGCCGGGTCGGAGGTGAGTACCAGAGGAATCAGGTTCTGCTCGGTGTAGCGCTGCAGGTAGGCCGCCAAGCAGGCGATATGGTGCGAGCGGCGAATGGTCGCCACGCCGATGCCGAAGGTGCGGGCTGCCTGTGTGGTGAAGTCCAGCGCCTGCTCCACGCAGTAGGGGCCAAGCAGGTAGTCGGCATCATAGAGCCGCGCCGCCGGTGTCTGGCGGATGATTCGCAGACTCTCGGCATTGCCTTTGGCGTGGCCGGCGCGCAGGTCCTTGAGATAGCCCTGGGCGAGCTTCACGCCATGGGTGTGATGGCCGAGCAGATCGCCCTCGACCAGTACGCGGCTGACGACACCTGCCACGTCCGCGCTGACCTCAGCGTCGAGAAACAGCTGTTCGATGAATTGTTCGAGTTGTGCAGGGGCGATACGGCTCATTCGAGTGCTTCCTTGGGCTTGGTCAGGGCGCGCGGGTAGCGCATGCGCCAGTACTTGGCGAGCACCGGGAACAGGGCCACAAGCAGTACGAGCGAGGCCAGGCCGATGCTGATCGGGCGCTCGACGAAGGCCAGCAGGTTACCGTTGGCCTTGATCATCGAGGTCATGAAATTGCTTTCCAGAATATTGCCCAGCACCAGGCCCAGGATCGCCGGGGCGATGGGGAAGTCGGCGCTGGCGATCAGGTAGGCGGCCACGCCGCAGATCAACATGATCCATACGTCGGTGATGCTGTTGTTGATGGCGAAGGCGCCGACGATGCAGAAGCACAGGATGATCGGCATCAGCACTCGCGTTGGCGTGACGGCAAAGATATGGGCGCTGCGAATCGCCAGGTAGCCGATGGGGATCAGGATCAGGTTGGCGACGAAGAAGGCGGTGAACAGACCGTAGGCCATGGCGCTGTTGTCCATGAAGATGGTCGGGCCGGGGTTCATGCCCTTCATGTACAGCACGCCGATCACGATGGCGGTGATCGAATCGCCGGGAATGCCGAACACCAGAGCCGGTACCCAGGCACCCGCTACTGCAGCGTTGTTCGCCGAGCCGGCGTCGACCAGCCCCTCGATATGACCTTTACCGTAGGCTTCGGGCGTCTTCGAGCGTTTCTTGCTGACGGCGTAGCAGATCCAGGCGGCGATGTCTGCGCCGGCACCCGGCAGCGCACCGATGAAGGCACCCAGGCTGCTGCCGCGGATCACGTTCTTCCAGTAGCGCTTGAGGTGCATCGGCACCAGGCCGAAGACGCTGCCGCTCTGGGGAGCGATGTCCTGGGACGAGCCGTTGTCATTGCCCTTGTCCCAGGGCTGGGCGTAGAGCTTCATCACTTCGTACATGGCGAAGAAGCCGATCATCACTGGAATGAAGTTGATCCCGGCCATCAGATCCGGCACGTCGAAGGTGAAGCGCGGTGCACCGGTGACCAGGTCCAGGCCGACGGTGGCCAGCAGCAATCCAACCAGCAGTGACAGAAAACCTTTAATCGCCGAGCCAGTGGAGATGAACACCGCACTGCCCAGGCCGAGCACGGCCAGCCAGAAGTATTCGAAGGAGCTGAAATTCAACGCGAACTCGGCCAGCGAAGGCGCAATCATCACCAGCACCAGGGTGCCGGTCAGGCCGCCGATCACTGAGCAGGTGACGTTTACCCCCAATGCCTCGCGTGCGCGCCCCATTCTGCCTAGGGCGGCCGAGTCGGCGACGTAGGCTGCTGATGCTGGAGTCCCCGGGATATTAAGGTAGGTGCCGGGAATGTCGCCGGCGAAGATCGCCATGGCCGCGGTGGTGATGATCGCTGCGATGGCGGCAGTGGGCTCCATGGCAAAGGTGATGGGCACCAGCAACGCAACGGCCATGGTGGCCGAGAGGCCTGGAATGGCGCCGACAAAAACGCCGAACAGTGCTGCAATGATGATCACAAGCAGCGTCTGAAAATTGAAAACGAGCAGGATGCCGTCGAGTAATTCGTTCATGAGTGTTTCCTCAGAAACCCAGAGGGCCGACGGGCAGCGGAACCTTGAGCAGGTGGCCGAAGGACAAGCTGATCGCGGCCGTGGCAATCGTAGCGATGACGATGGCGGGCAATACTCGAACACCGCGCTGCACAAACAGCACCAGCATGATCAGCAGCATCATCGTGGCCGCGCCCAGCACGTCGCTGAGGTAGATATAGGCCACCACCAGTGCGCCCGGCAGAATCACCGCGATGCTGGGCAGGGGCGGGCGAGGTGTGCTCTGACCAAGCCCACTGATGCTCAGCTGGCGCAGGGCGCTGATGCTTAGCAGTAGACCACCGAGGGCCATACCAATGGCAATCAGGGAAGGAAATAGGTCGGCGCCGTACTGCATGCCCGGTACGGCTGGGAACTCACGTGCGAGCAGCCAGACGGTAATGCCAGCGGCGATGAAAATGATGCCGAACAGAAGGTCTTTCATGGTGCGTTCTCAAGCAGCTGGAACAGAGCATGTGACGCCCCAATGGGGCGTCGCATGGAAGTCACTTCTTCATGCCGATCTTCTCGATGATGCCGCCCATGTACGCGTTGTTCTCAATTAGGAATTTTTTGAAGTCCTCGCCCTTGTGCCACTCGACACCGAAACCTTGGCGCTTCATGAAGTCTTGATAGAATTCGCTGTTGTAGGCTTTTTCCAGAGCATCCTCGAGCTTGGCCACCACGGCCGGATCCATGCCTTTGGGGCCAGCGACACCGCGCCATTCGCCCAGTGAGTAGTCGCTGCCGATGCTCTCCTTGATCGTCGGGATATCCGGGAAGGCTGGGTTGCGCTCGGGGGAGAGAATCGCCAGTCCCTTGGCCTTGCCGGCTTCAATCATCGAGCGCGCCTCGGGTACCGAGGATGGAACGAGCTCGATACTCCCAGCGGCCAGCTCGACCATGGCCGGAGCGGCGCCCTGGCTGGGAATCCACGTGACCTGGTTGGGCTCGATGCCGCGATCCATCAGCAGGCCGGCGAAGGCCACGTGCCAGATGCCGCCCAGGCCGGTGCCAGAGGCCTTGAAGGTACCTTTCGGTTTGTCGGCGATGTCTTTCAGGAGCTCTTCGACGTTGTTGTAGGGTGTATTGGCGCTGACCTGTACGCCTGGATAGTCATAGTTGGTCATGGCCAAGGGCGTGAAGTCCTCGTAAGTGATCTTGGTCAGCCCCTGCCAGTGCATCATGTTCAGCTCACCGGTTACGAAGCCCAGGGTGTAGCCATCGGGTTTGGCGCTGGCCATGACCGTGTGGCCCACTACGCTGCCGCCGCCAGGACGGTTGACGACGTTGATAGTGACCCCCAACTCCTTCTCCAGCGCCGCGGCGATACCGCGTGCGGCAGAGTCGCTGCCGCCACCGGCGGCCCAGGGCACGATAAGTTGGATGGGCTTGTTTGGGTATTCGGCCATGGCTGCCACCGGGGCGCCTAGAAAGGAAAGGCCGAGAGCGAGGCTGAGCGGGCGAAGCAGAGTGCTTAGCTTGATCATGAAGTTCACCTATTGAAGTTATTTTGAGTGAGGTGCAGCTAGGTTCCGCTTGAACGAGTCGGCCAGGCAGATGGCACGGCATGTAATCAGAGCCAGGCCGAAGCTAGGCAACTCTGGGGGACGTGTCTAATGAGGCTTTCTCATCGAGTTATAACCTCGAGTTATTCTTCGTTTCATCATCATGAATTACCTCTCGTAGTGCTTCGATGAATTCACAGGTTGCGCTAGAGATGGCTTCCTCTTTGCGTAGTAGCACGCCGTAAGCCAGGGGTAGCGGGGCAAGGTTCGTGTGAACCTGTTTCAAGCTACCTTCAGCCAGGTTTTGCCGTACTACTGTTTCTGGCAGCAAGGCGAGGGTGTTGCTCTTGCGCAGCAGTTTCAATGTGGTTTGCACAGAAGTGGTTTCAATGCTGTTCGCAGGCGGGCTGACCCCTGCACTACCGAACGACTGTTCCAATGACTGGCGTAGCGGAGTGTTGAGAGGGTATAGCACCCAAGGCCACTGGTTCAGTTGATCCGCTCGGGCATGTTGTTGCGTGCAGAGCGGGTGTTCGGGGCGAGCGATTAGCAGGAAAGGTTCTTCGGCTAATGCCGTGAAATCGAAGCGTTGGCGCTGGGGATAATCGGTGAAGCGTCCTACCACAAGATCCAGCTGCTTGTGCTCCAGTAGCTTGAGCAGGTGGTCGCTTGTGTCCTCCACTAGCTCGATAGTCAGTAGCGGGCGCTTGCCCTTTAAGCGCAGCAGAGCCTCAGGCAGGGCGTGGGCCGTGGCAGCAAAGATTGCGCCCACTTTAAGATAACCGTGACCACCCTGACGCAGGCTCTCCAGGCGGTAGCTGAAGGTCTGGCAATCATTCAGGGCGCGCTGTGCATAGGCGATCACTTCCGCTCCCAGCTCGGTTGCCGGCAGTTCGCGGTTGAGACGCTCGAACAAGGTGAAGCCGAACTGGTTTTCAATGTCGCGCAGCATCTTGCTCACCGCAGGCTGGCTCAGTCCAAGCTGCTGGGCGCTGCTGTGCATGTTGCCGGTGCGGGCCAGGCTGTCGATCAAGGCCAGGTGGCGATAGCGCAGCCAGTTGTGAAGCGTCGGGAGATTGCCGGTTTGGCTCATGACATATGTGCTCAGGAAGACTCGATAACCGGATCATATCGCGTACTGACTAATAGTCATTGGAGGTTATCGCGATTGGGGAGATAAGGTCGGCCGGCCTGACTGCACTACTGGGTGCCCATGCAGGCATACCCTTCGCATAACAAGACGGACACTGCCATGTCACACGCTCTCAGCCTTTCGCCCAGCAACACCTTGCCATCCGACGGCCTGCGCGGAACCCTCGTCGGCCGAGCCTGGCTGCCCGGAGAGCACGCTGGCCCCGCGCCCATCCTGCTGCGTGAAGAAGGCGTCTACGATCTTTCCACTCTCTCGCCGACCCTCAGCGGGCTGTTCGAGCGCGAGCAGTTGTTGGCCGGCCTGGCTAGCGTTGGCGGCAGCCCGCTGTGCAGTGTCGAGGCATTGCTGTGCAACAGTGGTGTGGAGTTCAATCCACAGCTGCCCAGCCTGCTGGCGCCGGCCGATCTGCAAGTGCTCAAGGCGGCGGGCGTTACCTTCGCTTCCAGCATGGTCGAGCGTGTGATAGAGGAACGCGCCGGTGGCGACGCCAGCCTGGCCGAAGGTGTGCGAGCCCAGGTCAGGCAGGTACTGGGCGACGATTTTGCCAGCATCAAGCCGGGCTCGGAGAAGGCGCAGCAGGTCAAGGCGCTGCTGCAAGAGCAGGGCCTGTGGTCGCAGTACTTGGAAGTCGGCATCGGCCCGGACGCCGAGATTTTCACCAAGGCTCCGGTACTGGCTGCCGTTGGTAGCGGGGCACAGATCGGCATTCATCCCGGCTCGGTGTGGAACAACCCGGAGCCGGAGGTCGTACTGGCCGTCAACAGCCGGGGCGAGGTGCTGGGTGCGACCCTGGGCAACGATGTAAACCTGCGGGATTTCGAAGGCCGCAGTGCCCTGTTGCTGAGCAAGGCCAAGGACAACAACGCCTCTTGCGCCATCGGCCCCTTCATCCGCCTGTTTGACGATACCTTCAGTCTCGATGACGTGCGCAACACGGTGGTTCGCCTGCGCGTCGAGGGCGCTGACGGCTATGTGCTCGAGGGCACCAGCTCCATGGACAAGATCAGTCGCGATCCGCTGGATCTGGTTGGCCAGGCGCTCAACCGCAATCACCAGTATCCGGACGGCTTCCTGTTGTTTCTCGGTACCCTGTTCGCGCCGACCGAGGACCGTGATGCACCGGGTGGCGGCTTTACCCACAAGCTCGGCGACTGGGTGATCATCAGCAGTGAGCAACTTGGTGCGCTGCACAACTGCGTCAACCACAGCGACAAGGCGCCGGTCTGGCAATTCGGTCTCAACGCGCTGATCAACAACTTGGCGGCACGCGGTCTGGTCTGATGCTTAGATGCTGCCCTGCGTCGGTGTGAGCTGGTCGATGAACAGGCGGCTGATCGAAGACAAGCTGACACCGCGCCGGGTAATCAGCTGATACGGCTCGCTGCGACTCTTCAGGTGCAGCGGCAGGATACAGGTCATGCCGAAGCCAGTGCAGAAGCGCGCCACGTCGGTCGACAGCAGGGCGACCAGTTCCGGGTTCTTCTGCAGCAGCGACAGGGTAGTGAAGGCCGAGGTGGTTTCCAGCAGATGCAACGGAAAGCGTAGCCCCGCCTGCTGGAATTCCCGTTCCAGTGACAGGCGCATTGGCATGTTGGCCGAGTAGACCACCCAGCGGCTGTCGGCCAGGTCTGCCAGTTCCAGTTGCTCGCGGCCTACCAGCGAATGATCGCGGTTGGCGACCACGGCCAGGGTTTCGTCACGCACATCGATGCAGTCGTATTGCTCCGGCTGTCGGCTGATGCTGGTGCGGCAGACGGCTAGGTCCAAGCGGCCCTGGTCGAGCAGGCTGAGAAGCCGCGCGCTGGTATCTTCGACGATTTCTACGGAAAGATCCGGGTGTACCTCCAGTAGCCTGGTCAGCGCATCCGTCATGAAGGGTACTGCGCCCATGATCACGCCGACCGACAGGCGTCCACCGTGGCCCTGAAGAATACCCAGCATTTCCTCGCGTAGATGGGTCAGGTCGGTCTGGATCAGCTTGGCATAGCGAATCGCGCAGTGTCCAAGCTCGTTGGCTTCCAGGCCGCGATTGGTGCGTACGAAAAGTGGAGAACCCAATGTGGTCTCTATTTCCTGCAACGCCTTGGTCGCGCCGGGTTGGCTAATTGAGATCAATTCTGCGGCTTTGATCAACGATCCCTGTTCGCCAAGAGCGATCAGAAGGCGGAGCTGCCTAAAACGTAAGCGGGAAAAAATCGAGGATGCTGACGGCAGCATATAGCTTTCCCTTATACCAATATCAGCGCCTCTCATTAGTCAGGAGCGCTTCTATTTCATAGCTTGCCTGGGACGGCAAGGCTACCCGTGGAATTAACAGACGATATTACTCGACGTTTTCCACTGCCAGCTATTACAAAAAACAAGAGAGGTTCCCATGGCACTTATTAACTATCTCACTCAGATCCAGTTCGGTTACGAGGCACTCGAACAGCTGACTGCCGAGTGTCAGCGCATTGGTATCACTCGGCCCTTTATCGTCACCGATACCGGGGTGCGTGCTGCAGGTATCGTCGACAAGGTGCTGGCGCAACTCGCCCAACCAGCGGCTGCCGAGGTGTTCGACCAGACGCCGCCGAACCCGAATGAAGGTGTGGTGCGTGCTGCGGCTGCGCGTTACCGCGATGGCGGCTTCGACGGCATCATCGCGGTCGGTGGCGGTTCCTCCATCGATCTGGCCAAGGGTGTTGCCATATGCGGCACCCATGAAGGCCCGCTGAAGCAGTTTGCCGTCATCGAGGGCGGGTTGACCCGCATCACCGCCGCCACCGCGCCAGTGATCGCCATTCCCACCACCGCCGGCACCGGCAGCGAAGTTGGACGCGGCGCCATCCTGATTCTCGATGATGGGCGCAAGGTCGGCGTCATCTCGCCCTACCTGATCCCGCGCTCGGCGATCTGCGACCCCGAACTGACCCTCGGTTTGCCGGCGCAACTGACCGCTGCCACGGGCATGGATGCCATCGCCCATTGTCTGGAAACCTTCATGGCGCCGGCCTTCAATCCGCCCGCCGATGGCATCGCCCTAGATGGCCTATGGCGAGCCTGGCGGCATATCGAGGGTGCAACCCGCACCCCAGGGGATCGCGAAGCTCGGCTGAACATGATGAGCGCCTCGATGCAGGGCGCCCTGGCGTTCCAGAAGGGCCTGGGTTGCGTGCACAGCCTCAGCCACTCCCTCGGCGGCATCAACCCGGGGTTGCACCACGGCACCCTCAACGCGGTATTCCTGCCGGCGGTCATCGCCTTCAACGCGCAGTCCGACTCGGTTCGCGACGAGCAGAAGCTGCAGCGCATCGCGCAGGCCATGGGCCTGGGCAGTTCCGAGGAGATCATCCCGGCGATCCGTGAAATGAATCGCCGTCTTGGTATGCCGTCGGGGCTGGCGCAAATGGGCGTGGACGAGTCGATGTTCCCGGCGATCATCGAAGGTGCGCTGGCCGACCATAGCCACAAGACCAACCCGCGTGTGGCGAGCGCCGAGGACTATGCTGAACTGCTACGGCAGTCTATGTAGTCCATGCAGAGTCTGATGGCTGCTCGCTAAGATGATGTGAGGCCCATAACGGTCGTACGAGGGCATGCAAGCTTGGTTGTTTGAGCAACAGGATTAAGACGGCATCGATTTGGGCGGCACAGAGCTAGAGCAAAGGTAGCAGATGGGCCTGTTTCATAGCTCCCTGACGAGTTCCCGTTTGTGTCGCCCAAAATGTTGTTTTGATAGGGCCATTTGGGCTGGAAGGGCGGTGTTGCCTTAGTTTTTCAGCCGTTGTTAATTCATCAATGAAGCCTGCATATCAACTGGTTTCGTCGGCTTGCGTCGGTGGGCTTTTTCATTAGCGCCGCCGCAGCAAGCTGACCAGGCCCACCAGCGCCAGCAACAGAATCACCCCCGCCACCGCACCCACCCCATACAAGCCGGTGGTGCTCAGCAACGGTTGCTCGACGCGCTGGTAGCTCGGCTGCTTGAGCAGCAGATTCAGCGCGGCATCGAGCTGGGCGGTGTGGATCTTGCGCAGTTCCGGCGCCGGGTCGGCGAAGCGGCCTTCTTCGTAGCTGCCCAGAGAGCTCCAGTAGGTGTCGGCCAGGGCGCTGTTGCCCTGTGCGGTCCAGTTCTGGCGGGCGAGGGCGACGCTGCGCAGCCGCTCGACGGTGGCGTCGTCCATGCCGTTCCTGGCGAGGCGCTGCAGCAAGTCATGCAGGCGCTGCTCGGTCTGCGCCACGTCCTCGCGCGCCACTTCGGCGCTGATGCTGAAGAAGCTGCTGCTGCCGTAGGCGCTGCGTTCCACATTGGGGCTGTAGGCCAGGCCATGTTCCAGGCGCAGATCGCGGTACACGGCCCATTGCAGGTAATCGCGCAGCAACTGCCAAGAGCCCTGGTCGAGTTCGCCGACCCAGGGCTCGGTGAAGATCAGGTTGACCTGGGCGGTGTCGCCAACCAGGCCGGTGGTCAGCGTGCGCTCGGGCTCGGCATGACCAGTGCTTTCCGGCAGTTCGCGCAGTTCGGGCATGGGGCCGGGCGGCAGTTCGCCGAAGCGCCGCTCGAGGTAGGCGGGCAGGCGGCGATCCAGGTCGCCGACCATGATCAGGGTCATGTTGTTGGCCACGTACCACTGTTCGCGCAGACGCTCCAGGCCGGCGGCGTCCAGGCGCTCCAGCGAATCCTGCTCGGCACAGGCCTGGCCGAGTTCGGCGGCCACCTGCTCGGTAGCGTCGTTACGTTTGCTCGAAGCGCCCAGCAGGCGCTGCCAGGCAGCGGGGTGTTCGCCGTTCTCGTGGACGATCACCCGCTTGGCTGCGTCGATGCGCTCGGCGGTGAACTCGGTGTTGAACAGGGCAGCGAGCAGCAGATCGAGCGCCGCACGCTGGTTGGCGGCCGGCACTTCGATGACGAAGGTGGTATCGCTGTCGCGGGTGAAGGCATTCCAGTCGCCACCCAGGGCCTGCATGCGCTCTTCCAGGCCGGCTTCGCCGCTTTCGTCGATGCCGCTGAACAACAGGTGTTCGAGCAGGTGCGGCATTTCCTTGTGGGAGCAGTCGAACTGGTCGAAGCCGACGCCGACCACCAGACGAATCGACACGTGGCCGCGTTCGGCGGTGGGCTTGAGGATCAACTGCAGGCCATTGTCCAGCGGGTAGCCTTCGACCTTCAGGTGGTCGGCCGCCCACAGCGGGCTGCACAGCATCAGCCCCAGCAGCAGTGCCAGTGAGCGGGCCACGGCCCGCACTATTCGCCACCTTCTTCGGCGAGCAGGGCACCGGTTTCGTGGCTGCCGAGTACGGCGTAGGCGCTTGCGCAGAACAGCGAGTTGAGGCGTTTCATATCGTCGATCAGTTCCAGGTGCAGAGAGCTGGTTTCCAGACTCTTGACCACCTGCCTATGCAGACGTTCGACATGTAAATGCGTGAGCCGGCGCTCCTGAATACGGAAGCGGCGCTTCTCGCGCAGCAATTGGCGTGCAGCATCCGCGTCGGCCGAGAAGAACACCGACAGGCCCAGGCGCAGGTTGCCGAGCAGGCGTTCGTGCAGCGCGGTGAGTTCTTCCAGGCCGCTCTCGGAAAAGGCATGGCGTTGGGCGGTCTTCTCGTCCTGGATCTTGCCGAGCATGCGCTCGATGATGTCGCCGGAGCGCTCCAGGTTGGAGGAAAACTCGATGATCTCGGCCCAGCGTCGGCTGTCCGTTTCGCTCAGGTCCTCCTGCTGAACCTGGGCGAGGTAGAGCTTGACGGCGGTGTAGAGGGCGTCGATGTCGTCGTCGATGCGCCGCAGGTCCTTGGCGAGAATCGGCTGGCTACCGCGCAGGGCGCCCTGCAGATGACCAAGCATGCTGTCGACCAGATCGCCGATGCGCAGGGTTTCGCGCACCGCGTTGGACAGCGCCAGGCTCGGCGTCGACAGCGCCGTGGGGTCGAGGTGGCGGGCCTTGGCGACGGCGTTCATGTCCGGGCGATCGGGCAGCAGCCAGTTGCAGAAGCGCGCCATCAGGCCGAGGGTTGGCAGCATCAGCAGGCAGCGCAGGGTGTTGTAGAGCACGTGGAAACCGATCACCAGCTCGGCCGGGTGCCATTTCAGGCTATCGAGCCAATGCGCCAGCGGGTCGAGCAACGGAATCACCAGAATCAGCCCGATCAGCTTGTAGAGCAGGCTGCCCAAAGCCACGCGGCGGCCGGCCTGGCTCTGCATGCTGGCGTTGAGAAAGGCCAGCACGCCGCTGCCGATGTTGGCGCCGATCACCAGACCGATGGCCACCGGCAGGCCGATCACCCCGGAACCGGTCAGGGTCGCGGTGAGCAGGACGGCGGCCAGGCTGGAATAGGAGATCAAAGCGAACAGCGCGCCGACCACCGCATCGAGCAGCAGGTCGCCGGTCAACGAGGCGAACAGCACGTGGATGCCCTTGGCCTCGGTGATTGGCGTGGCAGCCGCCACGATCAACTGCAGGGCGAGGATCATCAGCCCCAGGCCGATGGCCACGCGGCCGAGCTGGCCGGCGCGGGTCTGCTTGCGCGACAGGAAGAACACCACGCCGAGAAAGATCAGTAGCGGCGACAGCCAGCTGAGGTCGAAGGTCAGCACCCGGGCCATCAGCGCGGTGCCGACATCGGCGCCGAGCATGATCGCCAGTGCCGGGGTCAGCGCCATCAGGCCCTGGCCCACGAACGAGGTGACCAGCAGCGCCGTGGCGTTGCTGCTCTGTACCAGTGCGGTCACGGCGATGCCGGCGACGAAGGCCATCGGCCGCTTGCCGACGTTGTGGCTGAGCACACGACGCAGCTGCGAGCCATACACCCGCAGGATGCCGGTACGCACGATATGGGTGCCCCAGATCAGCAGGGCAATGGCGGACAACAGATTGAGCAGCGTCAACATCACGCATCTCCCTGATACGCAGATTCGATCCTGGGGCTTGGGATACTGCCGATGGACGAAGTGCGGTAATCACCGGTCACAGTGAGCTAGCGAGTACCTCATTGTTTTTAGCTGTAGCTGCGGATCGGGGGTTTGCCAAACGCCCGCCTCCATTAACACCGGTATATTAGCGACGCAGTGGAGAAGTCGGGGGCGGGAAAATCCGTTTATCCACACTTTGATGTTCGAGCGCCGACTCGTGCATTTTTGGATAAGTGCCCGGCGCTTGGCGCTGTTCAACGAGTGAGGTCAAGGATGAAGTACGTTTTTCTGTTGCTCTGGTTCCTCTTTACCGGCATCACCTTGCCTTTTGCGGTATTCGCCATCTATAGAGCGCCTGCATCCGTAGGCTCCTATGTGATGCTCCTGATTTGCAGTTTCATCGCGCTCTGCACCCTGCGCCTGATACAGGAGGGCTATCGACCCCCGCATGCAAGGGGCGTGAGTCGAATGGGCTTCTGGTTAGGCTTGCTACTTTTACCGCTCACGCTAATGCCGCTGCATTCAGCTTACGAAACCTGGCAGCGAGGCTACTACGTGGCATCTGGCGAAGGTCGGCGCTCTCGTCTGTTCGAGTTGACGCTGGAGGCATTGCAGCAATGGGTCGGCCCCTGGGGACCTATTTTCGTGCTCGTGCTTTTCGCAGTGGGCATGGCGATGTTGTTGTGGAAGTTGCTGGTGCGTTCATGAAAACGATCTGAATCAGCGAGCGTCAGCGGGGCTGCTTGCGCAGCCAGCACGCCAACAAGCGCCTGGCGCTGCTATTGATCGCCCAGCGCCTCGCCACGCATGCCCAGGCGGAAGCCGATGCAGCACGGGTGCAGCGTCGTGTTGCGCACCCGCGGTGGGTGTTTCGCAGTGAGCGGATCGGGCTGAACGCAATAAAAAAACGGGGCCATCGAGGCCCCGTTTTTCATTGCATCAGCGTCAGCCGATCACTGCCCAGGAACGTCCTTGCGCAGTTTCACCGGCTCCGGGTCGGCCTTGCCTTCGGCGCGGCGGCGGGCGGTGCGCATGCGGATGTTCAGCGCTTCCACGGCCAGGGAGAAGGCCATGGCGAAGTAGACGTAGCCTTTCGGCACGTGGACTTCGAAGCTCTCGGCGATCAGCACGGTGCCGACCACGATGAGGAACGACAGCGCGAGAATCTTCAGGCTCGGGTGCTTCTCGATGAAGTCGCTGATGGTGCCGGCGCAGATCATCATCACGATGACGGCAACGATGATGGCCGCGACCATGACCGGTACGTGGGAGACCATGCCGACCGCGGTGATGACCGAGTCCAGCGAGAAGACGATGTCGATGATGGCGATCTGAATGATGGTGCCGAGGAACTGCTTGCCGGCGCCCTTGGGCTGCTCGGGGCTTTCTTCCTCGCCTTCCATGCCGTGGTAGATCTCGGTGCTGCTCTTCCACAGCAGGAACAGGCCGCCGAAGAACAGGATCAGGTCACGGCCGGAAATGCCCTGGCCGAACACGTGGAACAGGTCGGTGGTCAGGCGCATGATCCAGGTGATGGAGAGCAGCAGCAGGATGCGAGTGACCATGGCCAGGGCCAGGCCGAAGAAGCGCGTGCGCGCCTGCAGGTGCGGCGGCATGCGCGACACCAGAATGGCGATCATGATGATGTTGTCGATACCCAGGACGATTTCCAGGGCGGTCAGAGTCAGGAAAGCAACCCAGATCTCCGGGTTGGTAAGCCATTCCATTAGAGGTTCCTTGTGGGTGAATAGAAAACTGGCGCGAGGCCTCGGCAGCAATGCCGAAGTCTAGCGCCAGCGATGTGAAAATTTCGTCAAAATGTGTGCGCCAAGGGTACTCAGGATGCCAGCAAGCGCGCTGTCACTCCAGCGACGCTCAGCTGCCGAATAGCGGAAATACCCCCAGTACCAGGGCAGCCGCCAGGATCGCCAGGCATACCAGCACCGCCCACTTGAGGGTGAAGCGCTGTAGGTCACCGAATTCGATCTTGGCCAGGCCGATCAGCAGGTAGGTGGATGGCACCAACGGGCTGAGCAGGTGCACCGGCTGACCGACGATGGAGGCGCGGGCCATTTCCACGGCGCTGATGCCGTAGCCGGAGGCGGCCTGGTTCAGCACCGGCAGGATGCCGTAGTAGAAGGCATCGTTGGACATGAAAAAGGTGAACGGCATGCTTACCAGCGCAGTGATCACCGCCAGGTGTGGGCCGAGGGCATCGGGAATGACCGCCAGCAGGCTCTTGGACATGGCGTCGACCATGCCGGTGCCGCTGAGAATGCCGGTGAAGATGCCCGCTGCGAAGATCAGACCGACCACCGCCAGGACGTTGCCGGCATGGGCCGAGATGCGATCCTTCTGCTGCTGCAGGCACGGGTAGTTGATGATCATGGCGATGCTGAAGGCGATCATGAAGAGCACCGGCATTGGCAGCAGGCCGGCGATCAGGGTGGTCATCAGCACGATGGTCAGCAGGGCGTTGATCAGGATCAGCTTCGGGCGCCGGGCTTCCGGGAACTGGGAAACGCTGATCTCGTCCTGGGTGATCTTGCCTTCCGGAAGTTGCAGCACGCCCAGGCGCTTGCGCTCGCGCAGGCCGTAGAGGTAAGCCACGCCGAACAGCACGATGGCGCCGACGATCATGCCGGGAATCATCGGCACGAACACGTCCGACGGGTCGACGTGCAGGGCACTGGCGGCGCGTGCGGTGGGGCCGCCCCAGGGGGTCATGTTCATGATGCCGCCGGCCATGATGATCAGGCCGGCCATGATGGTCGGGCTCATTTTCAGACGGCTGTACAGCGGCAACATGGCGCCGACGCAGATCATGTAGGTGGTCGAGCCGTCGCCGTCCAGGGAGACGATCAGCGCGAGGGCCACGGTGCCGACTGCGACTTTCAGCGGGTCGCCCTTGACTAGCCTGAGGATCAGGCGCACGGGCGGGTCGAACAGCCCCGAGTCGATCATGATGGCGAAGTAGAGGATGGCGAACATCAGCATCACGCCGGTGGGCGCGAGCTTGCTGATGCCTTCGAGCATCATCGGGCCGATCTGCTCGGCGAAGCCGCCGATCAGGGCGAAGATGATCGGGATGATGATCAGGGCGATCAACGCCGACAGGCGTTTGCTCATGATCAGGTACATGAAGGTCGAGACCATGGCGAAGCCAAGGAATGTGAGCATGGAAATTCTCCGGACGTTATTCGGCTAGGTGCGAGTGATGCGCGAGGGGGCTAGCGATAAGGGGAGCGGAGAAGGCGACGCAGGCGTGAGGAACTGAGGCGCAGCATGGTTGATTACCTGTTTTGTTCTTGTTGACGGCAGCTGCGGGCCTCACTGGCGGCAGCTGATCGACCGCTCTTTGGCAGTCAGTGAGCAGATGCTAGAACACGAAGCTTTCAGCCAGCTTTCGTCAGAGGGCCCTTGGCGAACGAATAACAGGAAGATGTCGCGGGCCCCGCAGCCCGCGTGAGCCGGGAGCTAAAGCATTTTTTCCAGCACCAGCAGCACACCCACAAGCGAAGCGGCGGCGAGCAGATGCTGCAAGGTGATGATGCCGGCCATCAGGTTGGCATCGCCGCCCAGCTGGCGGGTCAGTACATATGCGGTTGGTGCGGTGGGCAGGGCGAAGAACAGCACCAGTACGGTGCTTTCCATGGCCGGCAACTGCAGCCCGATGGCCACGGCCAGGGCCAGCAGTGGCATCAACAGCAGGCGCAGCAGGCTGTTCCAGGCCAGTGCCGGCACTTCACCGCCCAGCTGTTCGGGTTTCAGCGCCGCACCGACGCACAAGAGGCCCAGCGGCAGGCTTGCCGCCGCCAGCAGGCTGAGCAGTCGACCGCTGCCGCCGGGCAGGCCGAGGCCGCTGAGGTTGACCAGGGCGCCGGCCAGGCAGGCCAGGATCAAAGGGTTGCGGATGATCGGCAGCAGCAGGCTGCGCGCGCTGACGCCCCGCTCGGCGGTCAGTGACCAGACCGATAGCACGTTGACGGTCGGCACCATCAGCGCCAGCATCAGAGCGGCTAGGGTCAGGCCCGGCTGGCCGAACAGGCTGCCCACGGCGGCCAGACCCAAGTAGGTGTTGAAACGCAGGATGCCCTGGCTGAAGGCGCCGAAGCGTGCCGCCGGCCAGCCGCGCAGGCGCCGTACCACCAACAGCACCAGCCAGGCGATGCCCAGGCCGAGCAGCACGGCCAGCGCCATGCGCGGCAGCTGCGGGTTGTCCAGCGGCGCGGTGGCCAGGCTGTTGAACAGCAGGGCAGGGAACAGGATGAAGTAGTTGAGGCGTTCGGCACCGGGCCAGAAGGCCTCGTTGGGGAAGCCGCGACGGCTGAGCACGTAGCCGCCGACGATCAGCGCGAAGAGTGGCCAGAGGGCCAAGAGCAGTTCGGTCACGGGAGCCCCCGGTGGTGGTGAGGCTGCATCTTCGCCAGTGCCGGTCGATCAGGCAAGCAGGGATATCCGAGCATATTCAGGGGGATGAAATGAGTGATCTGCATCAGGGCGGCTGCCAGTGCGGCGCCGTGCGTTACCAGTTCCGCGCACCGTTGCGCGATATCGCCCACTGCCACTGTTCGGTGTGCCGGCGTATTACCGGCGGCATTCTGGTGACCTGGATCACCGTACCGCTGGCAGCCTTCACCTGGCTGCGCGGCGAGCCGGCGCGTTTCGCCTCCTCGCCCAGCTGCGAGCGCTACTTCTGCCCGACCTGCGGCGCCCATCTGGCGCTGTTCACCACCCTGAGCCCGCACAGCCTGGACGTGACCATCGCCACGCTCGATC
This sequence comes from uncultured Pseudomonas sp., assembly GCA_966186235.1. Taxonomy (GTDB): domain Bacteria; phylum Pseudomonadota; class Gammaproteobacteria; order Pseudomonadales; family Pseudomonadaceae; genus Aquipseudomonas. The sequence continues at coordinate 253,918 of CBIFVM010000002.1, read as the reverse complement.
ACCCCGAGCACGCCGCCGCCGACCGGCATATCTGGACCCAGAGCCGTTTACCTTGGCTGGAGATCGACCCGCTGTTGCCCCAGGAGCAGCAAGAGCGGATCGACTAGCGGCGCGTAACCGATTTAGCGGCCTGCAACTTCTCGTCGCCTTGTTTTCATAGGTGCGCCGAACTTTATTAAAGATTGGATGTCGCGCGCCGATTACCCTTCTGTACCTCGTCTATTGCCTAACGTGCCGCATGCCAAATGCGCCCCCCTGTTCAACGCGCCGCGCAGACGGTGCGACAACAGGCAACCCTTCGCTTCGTAATCAGAACTGCCGAAGTAAATTGAATAGGTGAAACGTCGTGCTCAGAAACATCCCCTTGAGCCTCAAGCTCCTGCTGATTCTCGCCTGCCCGTTGCTGGGCTTCCTCTGGCTGGCCGCTCTGCAGGTCAACAGCAGCTACCAGACCTTGCAGGAGATGGAGCAGACACAGGAGGCCAGCGTCATCGCGCAGAAGGTCAGCCAGCTGATCACCGTATTGCAGCGCGAGCGCGGCGCCAGTGGCGTATTCCTGGGCAGCCAGGGCAAGAACATGCAGGACGTGCTGTTGCGCATGCGCGGCCAGACCGACACCGCCCTGGCCGACGCACGCGCGCTGGGCAATGTCGATGCCGGGTTGAGTGAGGCGTTGGCTGCGCTGAGCGGCCTGGATGCCATGCGTGGGCAGATCGACAAGCTGGCGATCAACAACCGTGAATCCGGCGCGCGCTTCACCGACATCATTCGCAAGCTGATCGGCTATACCCACGCCGTCGAGCGGTCGGTCAAGGATCCGACCCTGTCGCGGGCGCTGTCCTCGCTCAACCAGTTCATCGAGATGAAGGAGCGCGCCGGCCGCGAGCGCGCGACCCTGGGCGTGGTGTTCAACCAGGATCGCTTCGATGCCGACCTGCTTTCCACCTTCAGCCGCAACCTGGGCGAGTTCACCGCCTATTCTGAAGGCTTCCGCCGTAACGCTTCGCCAGAGTACGTGGGCAAGCTCGACGAGAAGATGCAGCAGCCCAGCGCCCTCGAAGTGGCGCGTCTGCAGAAACTGTCTTTCGACACGCCGCTCGGCGATTCCCTGGGCGTGAAGGCCACCGACTGGTTCCAGACCTCTACCAATCGCATCGACCTGATGGGCGAAGTGGAGAGCGAACTGGGACAGAGCGTCGGCGACCTGGCCGCCCAGGCGCGCGCCAAGGCTTCGGCCATGCTGTGGACGACGGCCATCAGCGTGCTGATCGCCATGGCGGTGGTGGGCGCGTTGTCCTACCTGATCATCCGCAACATCAACCTGGCGGTGGGCGAGGCCAACCGTGCCTTGCTGGCGCTGTCGCAGCGTGACCTAACGGCCCGTTCGGGTTACGTCGGCAAGGACGAGTTCGGCGAGATCACCCGTAACCTCAACATCATGGCCGAGGAACTGACGCAGATCGTCCAGGAAATCGGTTCGGCTACTGCCCAGGTCGCGACCGCCGCCGAGGAGTGCTCGGCGGTCACCCTGCAAACCAGCGACAGCCTGGAGCGCCAGCGCCAGGGCACCGAGCTGGTGGTCACCGCCATCAACGAGATGAGCGCCACGGTTCGCGAAGTGGCACAGAGCACCAACGACGCCGCGGAGATGTCACGCCAGGTCAACCTCAGCACCACCCAGGGCCGCCAGGAAATCGAGCGCACCGTCGAGGTGATCCGTGAGCTGTCGACCCAGGCCGACGACACCGCGCGCATCATCGGCGACCTCAAGCACGAGAGCGATTCCATTTCCTCGGTGCTCGACGTGATTCGCGGCATCGCCGACCAGACCAACCTGCTGGCCCTCAACGCGGCCATCGAGGCGGCGCGCGCCGGCGATCATGGTCGCGGCTTCGCGGTGGTGGCCTCCGAGGTGCGCACCCTGGCGCAGAAAACCCAGGAGTCCACCGGCAACATCCAGGAGATGATCGCCAACCTGCAGCGCGGCTCCGACCTGGCCACGCAGTCCATGCAGGAAACGCTCGACAAGGCTCGTGCCGGTGCCAGCAATATCGAGCGCGCCGGCGGCCTGCTGGCCGATATCGCCTCGGGCGTTTCCAGCATCAGCGACCGCAACATGCAGATTGCCGCGGCGGCCGAGGAGCAGAGCGCGGTGGCCGAAGACATCAACCGCAACGTGGTGGAGATCAACGACGTGGCCATCCAGGTCAGTTCCGGTGCCGAGCAGACCGCCGTTACCAGCCAGGAACTGGCGCGCCTGGCCGATCATCAGCAGAAGTTGGTGAGCCGCTTCCGCCTGGCCTGATCAGGCCCTGGCCTATTGTTGCCCGCCGAGTTGGCGGGCGACGATCCCGCCTCGCGCACGCCACCAGTCGGCGCCATGAAAAATTAATGAAATCTTGCCGGGCCGGGCCGGTCAGAGCCTGACCCTTACTGCCGGATCCCAGCGATGCCACTGATAGTCATAGCCGAAGACGAACGTTCCATCAGGGAGATGCTCGTGGAGATCTTCGAAGACGAAGGCCACGAGGTCAAAGCCTTCCCCTGTGCTGACGACGCCTGGGAATATCTCTCCAGCAGTGACGGCCAGGTGGACATGGTGCTCACCGATTTCAGCATGCCCGGCGATATCGACGGCATCTTTCTCGCGCACCTGATTCGTGACCGTTTCCCGGATCTGCCGATCATCATTTCCTCGGGCTTCCTCGGGGCCTCCACGGATTTCGACGGCCTCAACGTCGCCGTGATCCCCAAGCCCTGGAGCGTTGCCCAACTGCTCGCCATGTGCGCGTCGATGACGCCGGGCAAGGCGCAACAGTCCGACACTCCGCGCGGCTGAGCGCCCCCGTCGCTCACCGTGACAGGTGAGTGCGCAGAAATCGCGGCGGATATGTAAAATCGCCGCCCCGTTTTACTGCTGGAGATGCCACCTTGGCCATTCACTTCTCGCCTTCCTCGAACACCATCGCCTGCGGCCGTAGCGGCGCGAGCCTGAGCACCACCGAGGATCAGGCGCAGGTTTCCTGCAAGCTCTGCCTGCGTTCGCTGGACAAGGCCGCTGCGCCGGTCGCCGCCAACCGCACGCCGACCCTGGCCGAACTGCGCGCTGCCGCCCGCGCCGCCAAGGCCCCGGCCAAGCCGGTCGAGAGCGCCGAGAAAGCGACCTTGAGCGTGAAGGCTGCCTGGCAGCAGAAGCTCGAGCAACTGCCGGGCTGCAATCGCCTGCCCCGTGGTGCTGCGCGCCAGCGCTTCGTCTGATTTTCCGGGCTGCCCTGCAGCCGTATCCCGATGCGTTCGGCGCCTTTTCCACAGGCGCCCTGTCCCTGGCGCGATCAGCCACTGCCCGCCGGCAAATACACTGAACCGAAGCGCCAACCCGGCCACCAAATTGCATGCTGAAATGGCGCACGCCTGGCGTGCGCCCGGTGCCGTGGAATGAGGGGATGTCAATGAAGCAACTTGACCTGCAGGTGATCCAGCAGGCCCGTGGCTGGCTGCAGCAGGGCCATGGCGTCTGGCTGTGCACCGTGCTGTCGACATTCGGCTCGGCACCACGGGCGCCGGGGGCGATGCTGGCGGCGCTGCCCTCCGGCGAGTCCTGCGGTTCGCTGTCCGGTGGCTGCGTCGAGGAGGATTTTCTCGAACGTGTGCACAATGCCGGGTTCGCGCTCTGCAACCAGATCGTGCGCTACGGCGAAGGCGGCCTGACGCCCACCCGCGCGCTGCCCTGTGGCGGCGTGCTGGACGTGCTGGTCGAGTACCTGCAGCCCGGCGAGGCCGTGCAGCGCCTGCTCGGCCAGGTCGAGCAGGCACTCGGCGGTGGCGAGCTGCTGGTGCGCGAAGTGCCGCTGGGGGAGGCCAGCAGCCGCTGCCGGGCCGGCAGCATGAGCGATGCGAAGATCCAGCGCAGCGCCGAGCAGGTGTCGATTCGCATCGGCGCCGTGCTGCGCGTGGTACTGGCCGGCTGGTCGCCGGTGGCCGAGTTCTGCGCCAGCTTTGCCGTGGCGCTGGGCTACGAAGTGATCGTCTGCGACCCGCGTGCCGAGGTCATCGCCGAGGTGAACGTGCCTGGCGTGCAGGCCATGGAAATTCTGCCGGCGCGTTTCATCGCCGAGCAGGGCGCCCACAGCGCCACGGCGATCCTCGCCCTGACCCATGACCCGCGCATGGACGACCCGACCCTGATCGAAGCGGTGCGCACCGAGGCCTTCTATATCGGCGCCATGGGCTCCCAGCGCACCAGCGGCAAACGCCTGGAGCGCCTGGCCCGCCTGGGCGGTTTGCAACCCGAGGACATGGCGCGCATCCACGCGCCCATCGGCCTGCAGCTGGGCAGCAAAGCCCCTGCGGAAATCGCCCTGGCGACCCTGGCCGACGTGCTGCGTGTGGCCAACGGCATCGATCGCGGCGCGCTGTAGCCATGACCGACGGCCCGGTGGTCATCGTGCTCGCTGCCGGGCGCGGCACGCGTTTTCGTGCTTCCGGCGGTGACGGCAGCAAGCTGCAGGCCGACCTGCACGGCAAGCCGGTGCTCGACCACGTGCTGGCGGCAGTCCAGCGTTCCGGCCTGGCGCACTATGTGGTGCACCGCGCCGCTGGCGACGGCATGGCTGACTCGGTCGCCGCCGGTGTGCGGGCCACGGCAGCGGCGTCGGGCTGGCTGATCCTGCCGGGCGATCTGCCGCTGATCGGCGCGCCGAGCCTGCGCCAGGTGGCCCAGGCGCTGACGCTGCAGCCGGTAGTGGTGCCGACTTTTCAGGGCAACCGGGGCCATCCGGTCGGCTTCGCCCAGGAATGCTTCGAGGCACTTGCCGCCCTGAGCGGTGAAGCAGGCGGCGCTTCGGTGGTGCAGCATTATCGCCGTGAGGATCGAGCGCTGCTGCTGCCACTCGATGATCCAGGCATCCTCACTGATGTCGATACCCTGGCCGACCTGCAGCGCGTGCGCGCCCTGCTGGCTGCCGGCAACTAGCGCGATCACTGGGCTGTAGCGCTAGCGGGCAGCCTTCGATTATCACTATCGACGCAAATGATGCGGTGCCTGAGGGGTTTACCGATACCCTGTACCTCGATGAACACAACGCCATGGGCTTTCGAGAGAAGCCGGTGGTCTCTCCGGTTCATCATCCTTTGGTTACCGCCTCCTTGATGAGGCGGTTTTTTTTGCCTGGGAAAAATGTGGCGAACGCGAGCTGCACCCACAGGTGGCGACGGTGTCACAGAGGGCGGCATCCGATTCATCCTGAACGAGCGAGATAAACGTGTTCCACCTGATCACGGCCATCCTGGCCCTCTACGTATTCTGGCGAATGGTCTGGCCGCAGCGCTGGCCGCGGGCGATAAAGGCCCTGCTGGGCGTGTTGATCCTGGCGGTTGCCGAGCACCACCTGGTGACCCGTCAGTTCTTCGGCAGCATGGCCTCGCCGGAGATTCCGGGCACGTTGCTGATGGTGCTGGGCTGCGCCTTCGGTGCACTGATCATCAGCGCCATGCTGCTGTTGGTGCTGGATATCGCGGCGCTGTTGCCGCGCCTGCGTGCCATGGTGATGGCGCCTCGGCTGCGCGCCGGAGTCGGTATCGGGGCGATCCTGCTGTCGGCGCTGGGCGTCTGGCAGGCGGTGCGGGTGCCGGAGGTGCGCGAGGTGGAAATCACCCTGGCCCAGCTGCCTGCCGAACTGGATGGTTTACAGCTGGTGCAGCTCACCGACCTGCACGCCAGCCGGCTGCTGCAACGCCCATGGATGGAGGCGGTGGTCGCCAGAACCAACGCCCTCGACCCGGACCTGCTGGTGATCACCGGTGACCTGGTGGATGGCACCGTCGCCGCACGAACCGACGATGTCGAGCCGTTGCGCGACTTGAAGGCGCGCCTGGGCGTGTACGCGATTGCCGGTAACCACGAGTACTACGCCGAGTACCAGCAGTGGCTGGAGCACTTCGCGCAGTTGGGCCTGCCCATGCTGCTCAATCGTCATGTGACGATCAATGATGCGGGCGCCAGCCTGGTGCTGGCCGGCATCACCGACCCCGCCGCCGCGCGCTTCGGCCAGCCGCTGCCGGATGTCGACGCGGCCCTGGCCGGGGCGCCGAAAAGCGCCGCGGTGATCCTGCTCAGCCACCGGCCCCTGGCCGCCGCGAGCAATGCGCTGGCCGGCGTCGACCTGCAGTTGTCCGGGCATACCCATGGCGGCCAGGTGCTGGGCATGCACTGGGTCACCCAGGCGTTCAACGAGGGCTACGTGTCGGGCGAGTACGCGGTCGGTGACATGCGCCTGTATGTGAGTAACGGCACCGGCCTGTGGAACGGCTTCCCGCTGCGCCTGGGCAAACCCTCGGAAATCACCCGCATCACCCTGCGTTCGGCCGAAGGCTAGCGGCCGTCACGGCGCCGCCGTACTGCCGCGTACCACCAACTGGAATGGCAGCACCTGGTGCCGCTCGCCGATGACCTTGCCGTCCAGTTGCGCCAGCAACAGGGTCACCGCGTGCTGGCCGAAAGCCTCGGCCGGCTGGGCGATGGTGGTCAGCGGCGGGTTGCAGAAAGCGGCGAAGGAGATGTCGTCGAAGCCGGCCACCGCCACATCCTCGGGAATCTGCAATCCGGCCTGGCGGACGCACTGCAGGGCGCCCATGGCCATTTCGTCGTTCTCGCAGAAGATCGCCGTCGGCGGCCGCTCGGTCTGCAGCAGCAATGCGGCGGCGCTCTGGCCTGACGGGCAGTCGTAGTTGCCGTATTGCAGCAGGGCCGGGTTAACGTCGATGCCCGCGGCCTCGAGCGCCTGCCGGTAGCCGGCGAAGCGCTCGCGGGTCAGGGGGCTGTCCGCCGGCCCCTGGATCAATCCGATCCGACGATGCCCCAGGGCCAGCAGGTGCTCGGTCATGGCCCGTGCGGCGCCGCGGTTATCGAGGCTGACGGTCGGCCAGGGCGCGTCGTCGACGACTTCGCAGATATTCACCAGCGGCGGGTGATCCTCGCGGGTGAACGGGTCGAAGGCGCGCAACTGGATGACGCCATCGGCCTGGCGAGCATCCACCAGCCCGGCGAACTGCCGCTCTGTTTCCGGGTTGCCCAGGGTGTTGCACAGCAGTACGCGATAGCCGGCTGCGCTGGCTGCTTCCTCGATGCCGCGAATCACCCGGGCGAAGAAGGTATTGGCGATGTCAGGCACCAGCACCACCAGGTTGTGGGTGCGCTGGGAGCGGAACTGGATGGCCATCAGGTTCGGCGTGTAGCCCGCCTGGTCGACGGCTTCGAGCACCTTTTCGCGGGTGTCCGGCGACACCTGCTGGGGGGTCTTCAGCGTGCGCGAAACCGTGGCGACGGATACGCCGGCCAGCGCGGCTACCTTGCGGATGTTGGTCATGGGCCCTCTGTCTACTGGCCGGCTCCCGGCCGTTCTTGGCGGCTAGCTTATCCCATAGCCGGCGGTCATGGTGCGCTTGACCTGCACCGTTGTGGTGGCTATATATCTTTCTATGTAACCGGTTACATTCAATAAAAAAAGCGAAATCGGGGTGTTTTGATGACTGCAACACGGGTCAGGCTGGGCATGGTCGGCGGTGGCGCCGGCGCCTTCATCGGCAAGGTGCACCGCCAGGCAGCGGCATTGGCGGGCGGCATCGACCTGGTGGCCGGGGCGTTCAGTCGCGACCCCGCCAGCAATGCCGAAACCGGGCGCGAATGCGGCCTGCCGGCGCAGCGCGTGTACGCCAGTTGGCAGGCGTTGCTGGACGGGGAAGGGCGCCTGGCGCCTGCCGAGCGCATCAACCTGCTGGCCATCGTCACTCCCAACCACCTGCACGCCCCGGTCAGCGCTGCAGCGCTGCGCGCCGGCATCAACGTGTTCTGCGAAAAGCCGGCGGCGCTGAGCAGCGCCGAGACCGCCGAGCTGGCGCAGGTGCTGGCGCAGAGCGACGTCCTGTACGGCCTGGCGCATACCTACCAGGGTTACCCGATGGTCTGGCAGGCACGGCACATGGTGCAGGCCGGCCAGATCGGACGACTGCGCAAGCTCCACGTCGAATACCCCCAGGGCTGGCTCAGCGACGACCTCGCCGGCCAGGGCAACAGGCAGGCTGCCTGGCGCGGCGACCCGCAGCTGGCCGGGCAGGGCGGCTGCATCGGCGACATCGGCACCCATGCCTCCAGCCTCGCCGAGTTCGTCAGTGGCCAGCGCATCGCCCGCCTCTGTGCACATCTGGCCACCCATGTGCCCGGTCGCGCGCTGGACGATGACTGCGCCTTGTTGTTCACCACCGAGCAGGGCGCCAGCGGCGTGCTGCTCGCCAGCCAGGTATGCGCTGGCGAGGAGAACGCCCTGAAGATCCGTCTCTACGGTGACGAGGGCGGCCTGGAGTGGCGCCAGGAAGAGCCCAACAGCCTGATCCATCGCTCCCTCGATCAGCCCATGCGCGTGCTGCGCGCTGGCGCCAATCACCCTTGGTTGTGTGACGAGGCGCTGCAGCGTATTCGCCTGCCAGCGGGCCATCCCGAGGGGTATCTGGAAGCCATGGCCAATCTCTATGCCGACTTCGCCCGGGCGATCGGCGGTTCGCGCGGCGCCGCTGCCGCCTTGCCCGGCATCGTTACCGGGGCGCGGGGCATGGCCTTCATCGAGACGGTGCTGGCCAGCCACGCCAGCGAGACGAAATGGACCCAATTGCCAGCCACCCCAGGAGTGCAACCATGACGGTCAAGACCCCGGGCATTCGCGGTCCCGGCATTTTTCTCGCCCAGTTCCTGGCGGCCGAGCCGCCCTTCGACACCCTCGCCAACCAGGCCCGCTGGGCGGCTTCGCTTGGCTACCAGGGCATCCAGTTGCCGACCCTGGGGCCGCAGTGCATCGACCTGCAACGCGCCGCCGAGAGCCAGACCTATTGCGATGAACTCAAGGGCATCTGTGCCGAGGCGGGTGTCGAGATCAGCGAATTGTCCACTCACCTGCAAGGCCAACTGGTGGCCGTGCATCCGGCCTTCGACACGCTGTTCGACGACTTTGCCCCGGTGCACCTGAGGGGCCGACCCCAGGCGCGCACCGAGTGGGCGGTGAGCCAGTTGGAACTGGCCGCCCAGGCCAGCCGGCGCCTCGGCTTGGCGGCCCATGCGACCTTCTCCGGAGCGCTGCTGTGGCCCTATGTCTATCCCTGGCCGCAGCGCCCGGCCGGCTTGGTGGAAGAGGGCTTCGCCGAGCTGGCGAGGCGCTGGCTGCCGATCCTGGACGCTTTCGACGAGGCCGGTGTCGATCTCTGTTACGAGCTGCACCCCAGCGAAGACCTGCACGACGGCGCCAGCTTCGAGCGCTTTCTGGCTGCCGTGGGCGACCACCCGCGCGCGAACGTCCTCTACGACCCCAGCCACATGCTATTGCAGCAGATGGACTACCTGGGCTTCATCGACCGTTACCACGCGCGCATCCGCATGTTCCACGTCAAGGATGCCGAGTTCAAAGCCGATGCCCGCGCCGGTGTGTACGGCGGCTATCAATCCTGGGTCGACCGCCCTGGGCGCTTCCGTTCGCTGGGCGACGGGCAGATCGATTTCAAGGCCATCTTCAGCAAGCTCACCCAGTACGGTTACGCCGGCTGGGCGGTGCTGGAGTGGGAATGTTGCCTCAAGGACGCCGCCCAGGGCGCCGCCGAGGGCGCGGGGTTCATCGAGCGTCATCTGATCACCCGCGCCGAGCGCGCCTTCGACGATTTCGCCGCGGTCGCCCCCAGCGCTTCCCGTAACCGGAGGCTGCTCGGCCTCGAATAGACCCTTAGGGCACTTCTGGAACCGTTGACGAGGCAGTCAGCGCAATACCGGTGGCGGTCCCGCAAAAACAGGCGAGAAAGCGACCGGGGTCGTGCCCGACCTTGCGAGCGGTAAACGAGCATTCTGACTGGGCAGGCATTGCAGTCTGCTTCAACGCAGCGATGACAACGCAGTTGGTTTCTAGGGGTGTCCTTTAACGCTGTCTCGTGAATAACAACAAGGATAAGAACATGAGCACTTTGACTGTCAGGTTGGGCGTGATGATGTTTCTCCAGTTCTTCATCTGGGGTGGCTGGTTCGTCACGCTCGGCACCTTTCTCGGCCGTACCCTGGAAGCCACTGGCGGGCAGATCGGCATGGCCTATGCGACCCAGTCGTGGGGGGCGATCCTGGCACCCTTCGTGGTCGGGCTGATCGCCGATCGCCTGGTCAACGCCGAGCGCCTGCTGGCGGTGCTGCATCTGGGCGGCGCCGTGCTGCTCTATCAGCTCTACCGCGCTGAGGACTTCGCCACCTTCTACCCGCTGGTGCTCGGCTACATGGTGGTGTACATGCCGACGCTCGGGCTGGTCAACGCCGTGGCCTTCCGCCAGTTGAGCGACCCGGCGGCGCAGTTTTCCCGGGTCCGGGTGTGGGGCACGCTGGGCTGGATCGTCGCTGGCCTGGTGATCAGCTTCGTGTTCGCCTGGGATGCCCAGCAGGCCATCGCTGATGGGGCGCTGCGCAACACCTTCCTGCTTTGCGCCGGTGCTTCGCTGCTGCTCGGGCTGTACAGCTTCAGCCTGCCGGCCACGCCACCGGTACCCGGCCAGCAGACGGGCCTCAAGCGCCTGCTCGGCCTGGACGCCCTGCAGATGCTCAGGGACCGCGGTTTCGCGACCTTCTTCCTGGCCTCGATCCTGATCTGCATCCCGCTGGCCTTCTATTACCAGAACGCCAACCTGTTCCTGACCGAAATCGGCGTCGCCAACCCCACCGGCATGATGACCCTCGGCCAGGTTTCCGAAGTCTTGTTCATGCTGCTGTTGCCGCTGTTCATCAAACGCTTCGGAATCAAGGCGACCCTGCTGGTGGGTATGGCGGCCTGGGCGCTGCGCTACGTGCTGTTCGCCTACGGCAACGGCGGTGAGCTGGTGGCGTTCCTGGTGATGGGCATCGTGCTGCACGGCGTGTGCTACGACTTCTTCTTCGTTTCCGGGCAGATCTACACCGACGGCAAGGCCGGCGAGAGCATCAAGAGTTCGGCCCAGGGGCTGATAACCCTGGCCACCTACGGCGTCGGCATGCTGATCGGTTTCTGGGTCGCCGGCGCGGTGTCCGATCATTACGCCAGCGAAGGCCTGCACGACTGGCGTAGCATCTGGCTGTTCCCGGCGGTGTTCTCGGCAGCCGTGTTGCTGGCCTTCCTGCTGACCTTCCGCGAGCGCGCCGCCGGCAAACCGCTGGTGAACCACCGCGTGGGCTGAGGTGCTGCACGGCCTGATTCAACCGTCGCAGCGCGCCTCGGGCTCCTTGAGCAGCATGCTTAGCAACTGCGGCGGCTGGTGAACCAGGCCCGTGGGCGTTTCGCAGACGCGCTGGATGAAGTTGTCGGTGAACAGCAGCTTGCCGTGCACGAAGTGCTCGTTGGGACGCAGGTTGGGGTTGTGGATGCGCGTGCCGAGGCGCGCAGCCAGCCATTTGCCGGCTTCGTAGTGGCTGATCCAGCGTTCGGCCGACAGGCTCGCCATGGTCTCGGCCTTGGCCTCGCGGCCGATGACGATCACCGGCACGTCGCTGACTTCCGGTACCAGATCGTTGTGGCCCCAATGGCCGCCTTCGCCGAGGCGTTGGCCGTGGTCGCCGGTGATGATCAGGTAGCGCTCGCCCTCCAGGCGATCGAAGTCGGCGATCACTTCGGCCAGCAGGCTGTCCAGGTAATGCACCGAGTTGTCGTAGGCGTTGCTCTGGCCGCTCGGGCCTTTATCAACCCAGGGTGCCGGGGTCTTTTCGTGGCGGTAGTTCTGCGCGTAGGGCAGGTGCGCGGTGCGCAGGTTGAGCACCACGAAGTTGCGCTCGGCCCAGCGCTGCTTGTCGAGCACGTCGAGCAGGGCGCGATCCTGTTGTTTGAGAAAACGCACCGGATGGTCTTCGCGGGTGATCGATACGTCCAGGTAACGGCTGCCCAGGTTGGCCAGCAGCTTGGATTCCTGGGAGGAAATCCAGTGGGTGCGAAAGCCTGCCTGCTTGGCGAAGCGGAACAGGTTGATGTCGCCGGTGCGCAGCAGCGCATCCTTGCCGGGCTCGCGAATCGGGTTGATCAGGTAGGGCAGGCTGACGTCGGTGGCCACGCCGGCGGCGATGCCGGGGCGCACGAAGGCGCTGGGGTGCTCGCGCAGGTAGTCGGCCAGTCTCGGCGTGGTGTCGCGGTCGTAGCCGAACACGCCGAGGCGATCGCTGCGCAGCGAGTCGGCGACCACCAGCCAGACGTGCTTGGCTTCGCTCAGGCTTGGGCTCAGGGCATAGGGCGCGAAAGTGCTGGGCGGCAGCGCGAACTCCGGCTTGAACGCCAGGTGCACGGCCCAGGCGGAGAACACGTTGAGGTTGTTGTGCAGGGCGCTGCGGCTGGGGCTGGCGGCGAAGGAATCGAGGTTACGGTAGGTGGCGCGATAGGGTTTGGAGAGCAGCACCACGGCGATCAGCAGCAGCGCCCAGCGGCTCTGCGGCAGGCTGACCCGGCCCGGCAGGCGCCAGTGCAGCACCAGCAGCAGGCCGTAGGGAATGCCCACGCAAAGCAGCACCGGCCAGTGTTCGACAAAGCTGTGGGCGGCGGTCTCGCGTACTTCGCCGGGGTCGTTGAGCAGCGACTGGATGTCGATAGCGGTCATCGGCTCGCCGAAGAAGCTGATGTTGGCCAGCTGCATCAGTTGCATCACTGCGAACAGTGTCAGGATGATCATGCTCAGCGGGCGCAGGTTGCACAGCCACAACCCCAGGCTGAACAGCCACAGCACGACCACGTAGCCCGCTTCCAGCTCGGCGTGGTTGTTAGGGGTGAACAGCTGCTGCAGAAAATCATCGGCGAGCAACAGCCCGCAACTCAAGGTGGCCAGGGCAAGCAGCGACAGCCAGGCGCGCGGGGCGCTGGCACGGCGAGGCGCGAGCAGGGTCAGCATGGGGTTCGAATCTCAGCGGTGTTCGGATGGTGGACGGCGTTTGCCGGTGATCATCGACAGCGGCAGGTTCTCGCCCAGGTGCAGGCTTTCGATCACGGCCGCGGCCATATGGATCGCCACCAGCGTCGCCAGGCCGTTGGCGGCCCAGGCATGCAGCGTCAGCGGCCAGTCGGCGCCCCACAGGGCATCGACTTCCTGCATCAGAAAGCCGCTGATGCCCAGGGTGGCGATGGCCGTCATCATCAGCAGCATCACCAGGGCGCCGATCGGCGAGTGGCCGAGGCGGCGGTGCGGTTCACCCTTGAGCAATCGACCGAGGTGATCGGCAAGGCGTGAGCGGGTCGGCCAGAAGTCCGTCCAGCGCGCGCTGCGCGGGCCGACGAAGCCCCATACCAGGCGCACGGCGAGCCAGGCGCAGGCGTAGTAACCGAGCCAGGTGTGCCAATCGTCACCTTCCTCGGTAAAGAAATAGTTGGCGACGAAGACCGCGGCCACCGACAGGTGGAACAGGCGGACCAAGGGATCCCAGAGTCGTATCGTCGCCGCGTGCATCAGTCTTCGATCTCCGTCTTGATGGCCTTGCCGCTGACCGGGTCGTGATAGATCTCGACCTTGCGCTTGTCCTTGTCGAAACCGTAGATCTCGTAGCAGTTGCCTTTGGTGACCTTGAACTTGCTGATCTGGTAACCCTGCTCCTTGAGCTTGGCCTGGAACTGCTCCGGGTCCTGCCAGGTCGAGCGGTCGGCGGTGGTGCATTCGGTGCTGGCCATGGCCAGCGGGCTGCCAAGCAGCAGGGCGAAAAGCGCGACGTAACGCATGGTGAGTCTCCTGATGGGGGGGTCAGGAGCACCTTGCGACGCGAAGCTTAGGAAAGTCTTAATGGGCAAAGGTCGGTAACATCTACCCCTGCCCAATGCGCCGCGCGAAGCGCATGATGGCGCCGTTTTATCGATGACGAGGTGCGTGCCGTGCGTGTCCTGCTGGTTGAAGATGATCGTGCCCTGGCGCGCGGGATCCGCGTGGCCCTGCGCGGCGAAGGCTATACGCTGGACTGGCTGGAGGACGGCGTCGAAGCCGCCCATGCGCTGCGCAGCGAACGGTTCGACCTGGTGCTGCTCGATCTCGGCCTACCGCGCCTGGATGGCATGACCCTGCTGCGTCAGCTGCGCGCGCGCAGCGAGAACGCCGTGCCGGTGCTGGTGCTCACCGCCCGCGACGCCATGGACGATCGGATTCAAGGCCTGGATGCCGGCGCCGACGACTATCTGGTCAAACCCTTCGACCCCGAGGAACTGAAAGCGCGCATCCGCGCCTTGCTGCGACGCAGCCAGGGCCGCGCCCAGCCGGTACTGGAGTTCGCCGGCGTGACTCTCGACCCGTCCACCCAGGAGGTGCGTTACCAGGGCCGCAGCGTGCCGATGACGCCCATGGAATATCAGCTGCTGCACCAGTTGCTGATTCGCCCCGGCGTAGTGGTCACCCGCGAGCGCCTGGCCAGTGCCCTGTACGGCTGGCAGGAGAGCGGCCCGGGCAACACGCTGGAGGTGCTGATCCACAACCTTCGCCGCAAACTGTGCAGCGAGCTGATCCGTACCGTGCGCGGGGTCGGATATCTGGTGGAGCAGACGTCGTGATTTCCATCCGCACGCGCATCTTGGCGCCGACCATCGCCCTGGTGCTGGCCGGCAGCCTGGCCCTGGTGCTGCTCGCCCTGCGCGACAGCCACCGGCAGACCGAAGCGGTCTACGATGCCCAGCTGGTGCAGGCCGCGCGGGTGCTGCAAGGCATGCTGCAGCAGCCCGACGGCCGCCCGGTGGACTGGCAGTTCGTCCGACAGGCGCTGGATGGCGCCCTGGATCGCTCCGCCGATGGGGTGTTCTCGCACCCCTACGAAATCAACCTGGCGTTCCAGGTATGGGATCGCGACGGCAACCTGCTGGTGCGCTCCGAGCAGGCGCCGCACCTGACGAAACTGCCTGCGCCGGGCATCCATGAATTCTTCTTCAACGACCAGGAGTGGTGCGGCGTGCTGCTCGACGACAGCGCAGGCGGCCTGCGCATCTGGGTCGGTGAACGGGAGGATCTGCGCCAGGACCTGATCCACCAGATTCTCCAGCACACCCTGATGCCGACGCTGGTCTGCCTGCCGTTGCTGGCCGCGTTCATCTGGCTGCTGCTCGGCTGGGGGCTGCGCCCGTTGCAGCGCCTGGCCCAGCAACTGCGCGAGCGCCCCGAGCACAGCCTGGAGCCGCTGCCGACAGGGCCGCTGCCGCCTGAGCTGGAACCCATGCGCCTGGCCCTGGACGACGTATTGAGCCAACTACGCGCGTTGCTCGAACGCGAGCGCCGCTTCATCGCCGATGCCGCCCATGAGCTGCGCACGCCTCTGGCGATTCTCGAGATTCACGTGCGTAACGCGGCGCAGGCCGAAAGCGTGCAGGAGCGCGAGGAGGCGCTGGCATTCCTCAAGCACGGTGTGCACCGCGCCACCCGCATCGCCAGCCAACTGCTGACCATGGCGCGGCTGGAAGCACCATCGCAGAACCTGCAGCCGCTGGATTTGACCGCGGTGGTGCGCGAGGAGCTGGCCGACCTGGCGCCGCTGGCCCTCAACCGCCGCATCGATCTGGCCCTGGAGGCCGAGGAAACGGCGCTGATTCAGGGCGATCGCGGGTTGATCGTGATCCTGCTGCAGAACCTGGTCAGCAACGCGCTGACCTTTTCGTCACCCGGTAGCGAGGTGAGCGTGCGCGTGTGCCGGGAAGGCGAGGGCGTGCACCTGCAGGTCATCGATCAAGGGCCGGGCGTCGAGGAGGCCCGCTTGCCGCGCCTTGGCGAACGCTTCCACAGCGCCGGTAACCCCCAGGGCGCAGGGCTGGGGCTGGCCATCGTCGGCATGATCGCCCGTCATCTGGGCGGCTCCATCGGTTTCAGCAACGCCAGCCCGCGGGGCTTCAGCGCGGTGGTCAGGTTTCCCGATAGGGCAATGTGATCAGCGTTGATCGGGCAGTGGCATTCAGAGCTGCAGCCCGCCGCTTTCCTTGTGCAGCTTGCGCAGGTGCTCGCCGAGCAGCTTGAGGTTGGCCTCGTTGGCTTCCAGCTCGGCCAAACGCTGGGGTTCGAGCAGGCTGCGCACTTCGCCGTCGAGGTCGGCGCTGAGCAGGCTCAGCTGCTGCTGGCGCGTGCGAGTTTCGCTTTCCAGGCGTTGCCACTCTTGCTGCTGCGGCAGGCCGTAACCGCCTTCGAGCAGCTCGGCCGGGCGGCTCAGGAAGCCGGTGTTGGCGAGGATCTGCTCCAGCGCGTCACCGGCCTTGTTCAGGCTCGGATCCTTGGCGGCGCGGCCGGTCAGGTAGCGCTGCTTGAGTGCGTCCTGGGAGAGCAGCAACTGACGGCGCATCGCCGCCTGCTCGAGCAGCAGCATGGCGGCGCTGGCGCGCAGGTCGGCCTGCTCGAACCATTGGCGGCGCTGCTCGGACGGCTGTTCGAGCCAGTCCTCGACGCGCTGCTGGCGGATCGGCAGGCGCTGCTGCAGTACCTTGAACATGGCCTGATAACGGTCGCGGAACGAGTCGAAGCGATACCCCAGGCGCAGCGCCTCGCGCGGGTCGTCGAGCACGCTGCCATCGGCCAAGTCGCGGGCTTCGAGCACTTCCAGCAGGCCGATGGGGGTGATGCTATCCAGGGTCTGCAGGCGCGGATGGTTGCTGCCGCTGCGCAGCAGCTTGAGGGTTTCCACCGCGCAGTTGTTGGAGACGAAGAAGTAGTCGCCGTCGTAGCTCCAGTGCTGCTCGACGGCCCGGGCGACCAGTTGCTCCAGGCGCTCGCGCGACAGCTTCAGTGGCACCGAGGCGAGGCTGCGCAACTCGACCTTGGTGTATTCCTCGATCACCTGGGCCAGGGGCAGCACGAACAGCCGCGACGGGTAGGCGCCGGTCAGGCCGTCCCAGCTCGACAGTTGCACGTCGTTGACGAAGGCGCGGTAGGACAGCACCAGGTGCTGGTCCAGGTCCAGCCGGCAATCCGGCCCGCGGGGGCGGCCCGGCGCGCAGATGACCAGGCGCAGCATGCTGTGGCCCCAGCGGCTGGCCATGTTCTGGTTGGCCTCGGCGAGCAGGTAATCCACTTCGTAGACGCGCTCGGGATCGAGGTTGGCCAGCGCCTGCTTGTCGAAATCGCGCCCGGCATTCAGGTAGGCGTAACCATTGCCGCAGGGTGTCTGTCTGGCCGGCGACCAGCCGAAGTGCTCGCTGAAGAAGCGCGCCAGGGACGGGCGGCGGCAGGCGTATTCGGGGTCGAGGAGAAAGTACTCCATGTTCACCGCGACGAACTCGCGCGGGTTGCTCAGCTCGTAGCTGTCCGGGCTGCGCGCGACCTGACCGTTATGAGTGTCGCGCTCACCGCGTTTGCCGACGCGCTGGGGCCAGCCGGCCAGGTCGAGCAGGCGTGGCTCGTCGCTGAGGGTGAAGCGGCGTTCGGTCTGGCCGCGGCACTCGGCGCGCAGGCCGACCGGGCCCAGGTCGGCATTATGCCGCTGGCAGCGGCGCAGCAGGGTGCGCTGCTCGGCGCTCCAGTAGGCGCCGCGGTCGTAAAGGTGGGTCACTTCATGCAGCACGGTGGCCAGCAGTTCCTGGCGCACGGTGCCGTGGGGGCGGCCGTTGCGGGTGGTCGCGGCGCTGCCGTCGGTGAGGCTGGGCAGCAACCTGGCGTTGAGTTCGACACCGCTGAGGCGCCCGGCTCGGCCGTAATTGTCCGCTGGCATGTCGACCCAGCGCACGGCTACGTCACGATCCAGCGCTTCGCGCAGGTGCGGCGGCAGGGCGGCGTGAGCTTCGTCGAGCAGGGTCTGGCTGGCGTGGCGTTGCTCGGGCGTGAGCCCGGCGTCGTCGAGGGCGAATTGCAGCTGGGCGTGGCTGGCCGTGCTGACCAGCAGGGTCAGCAGCAGGAGCCAGCCACGGGCGGTCATCACAGCGCGAGAATGGCTTCTGCGAGTACCTGGTCGGAAACGTTCTGGGCCTCGGGAACCTGGCTGCGCAGAGCGCCGAAGGCGGCTTCCAGCTGGGCACCACGGATGTCACCTTCGCTGGCGACGAAGCTGGCGGCGTCGTCACGGGCTTCGATCACCACTTTCATGTCGCGGATCGAGGTGGTGGTGTCCGAGGTGAAGTCGATGGTGCGATCCAGCGCGCGCACGATGATGTTGCTGGTGGCCACCAGGGTCTGGGCCTGTACGGCGCCAGCGAACAGGGCCAGCGAGGCGGTGGCGGCTAACAACGGACGCTTCATGAACGGTCTCCGAATGGGGTTTGATTGGCTGCTTGGACGAGGAACGCCTGCCGCAGTTCCGGCAATGACGAATGGTTAGTGAGCGAGGATGGCCTGCGCCAGTTGCGCATCGTCGGCCTGCAGGCTCGGCATGCGCTCGCGGATGTGCTGCAGGGCGTTTTCCAGGTGCGCGCCACGCACGGCGCCGGCGCTGGCGACGAAGCTGGCGGCGTCGTCCCTGGCGGCCAGCACGACCTTGTTGTCGACCACCGAAGAGGTCGCGTTGGAGGTGGTGTCGATGGTGGCGGCAAGTGCGTCGACCAGGGTGTCGGTGGTGACCACGAAGCTGCTGGCACTGGCGCCGGTAGCGAGGCCGAACAGACTGACGAAGGCGAGGGTGCGGACGATGGGCATGGGCTTGGTCTCTACGGCTCACGGAAAGCCGCATTCTAACCGCTCTGCGAGCCTGGGTAGAAAAACACCGACACAGTTTGTGCAGCTTTGTTTACAGCGCAGTGACGATCAGATTACCGCTGCCCATAACGACAAAACCCCGCGGGCGCTGCATGCCGGCGGGGTTTTGCGGGAGAAGCTCAGTGCGTGCGATCAGCGCCAGAACGGTTTGCTCAGTTCGGCGTAACGCTCGCTTTCGCTGATACCGGCGTCGGCCAGCAGGCGAGTGTCGAGGCGAGCCAGCTGACGGCGGCTGACGATGCGGCGCTGCCACAGGAGCAGGGTGGCCAGTACGTTCAGCGGCAGGCTGGTGGTCGATTGGGACGAAGTGTCGACAAGCAGATCGGAACCGAGGGTACGTTCCATGGTGTGCATCCTTCCGCTTTTGGCGGGATTGGTTAAGTTCTGGTGCCTATTTTCGCCCTCGCGCGGAGTTGGCAGTAGCCACAGCTGAAGTAAATTAGCTGAGTACTAGATAGGTTGCTTTGTAACTGTGCTCGTCAATTAGATGGTAACTGTACCGGTGTTTGTGAATTTGCCGTGACTTGAGTTATTTAGCAGTTTTTTAACCTGAAAATAACCGGATTTTCAGAGGATTAATTGCAGTACAGTTACGATTGTTCGCTGTAGTTGCTTAGCTATTTATTTTTCCGAGCAGGTTTTTCGCTATTCATCAACACTGCTGTGCTTTTTCTCTTGACCTCGAATTGCACCTGAAAGGGGCGAGACCGCTCTATTTCGCCCCTTTGCGGGTCATTCAACGGCCTTGAGCATGTCCTCGATGACCTTCTTGGCGTCGCCGAACACCATCATGGTCTTGTCCAGATAGAACAGTTCGTTGTCCAGCCCCGCGTAGCCGCTGGCCATCGAGCGCTTGTTGACGATGATGGTCTTGGCCTTGAAGGCTTCCAGGATCGGCATGCCGGCAATCGGCGACTTGGGATCGTTCTTCGCCGCCGGGTTGACCACGTCGTTGGCGCCGAGCACCAGCACCACATCGGCCTGACCGAATTCGGCGTTGATGTCTTCCATCTCGAACACCTGGTCGTACGGCACTTCGGCTTCGGCCAGCAGCACGTTCATGTGGCCGGGCATGCGGCCCGCCACCGGGTGGATCGCGTACTTCACGGTCACGCCCTTGTGCGCCAGCTTCTCGGTCAATTCCTTCAGTGCATGCTGAGCGCGGGCCACGGCCAGGCCGTAGCCGGGCACGATGATCACGCTGTCGGCATTGCCGAGCAGGAACGCGGCATCGTCGGCGGAGCCGGATTTGACCGGACGTTGCTCGCCGCCGCCTGCCGCCGGGCCGGCATCGGTCGCGCCGCCGAAGCCACCGAGAATGACGTTGAAGAACGAGCGGTTCATCGCCTTGCACATGATGTACGAGAGAATCGCGCCGCTGGAGCCGACCAGGGAGCCGGCGATGATCAGCATCGAATTGTTCAGCGAGAAACCGATACCGGCCGCCGCCCAGCCCGAGTAGCTGTTGAGCATCGACACCACCACGGGCATGTCCGCGCCGCCGATGGGGATGATGATCAGCACACCGATCACGAACGCCAGGGCTACCAATACGGCGATGGCCGTGAGATTGCCGGTGAAGGTGAAGTACAGCCCGAGGCCGGCGATGGCCAGGCCGATCACCAGGTTGATCAGGTGCTGGCCGGCGAACTGTACCGGCGCTCCCTGGAACAGGCGGAATTTGTACTTTCCGGATAGCTTGCCGAAGGCGATCACCGAGCCGGAGAAGGTGATGGCGCCGATGGCCGCACCGAGGAACAGCTCCAGGCGGTTACCGGCAGGAATCGGGTCGGCAATGCTGGCGACAATGCCCAGCGATTGCGGCTCGACGACGGCCGCGATGGCGATGAACACCGCCGCCAGGCCGATCATGCTGTGCATGAAGGCGACCAGCTCGGGCATCTTGGTCATTTCTACGCGCTTGGCCATGATCGAGCCGGCGGTGCCGCCGACCAGCAGGCCGACGATCACGTAGCCGATACCCTGTACCGCCAGCTCGCTGCCGAGCTTATGGATGAGGCCGAGAGTAGTGAGCACGGCGATGGTCATGCCGATCATGCCGAAGGCGTTGCCGCGCCGCGAGGTGGTCGGGTGCGACAGGCCCTTGAGCGCCTGGATGAAGCACACCGAGGCGACGAGGTAGAGCAGGGTGATCAGGTTCATGCTCATCGCTTACTTCTCCACCGCCGCTTTGGCGGCCTTCTTCTTGAACATTTCCAGCATGCGTCGGGTAACCAGGAAGCCGCCGAACACGTTGACCGCCGCCAGTGCCACGGCCAGGGTGCCCATGGTCTTGCCCAGCGGGGTGACGGTGAGCGCGGCGGCGAGCATGGCGCCGACGATGACGATCGCCGAAATGGCATTGGTGACCGCCATCAGCGGTGTGTGCAGGGCAGGGGTGACGTTCCAGACCACGTGGTAGCCGACGTAGATGGCCAGCACGAAGATGATCAGGTTGTAGATTCCGTCGGAAATCAGATCCATCGCTGTGATCCTTTCTTGTAGTCGTTGGCCTCTCCATAAGGAGAGGAAGGCATCATTTGTTGAGGCGCTTGATCTCGCCGCCCGTGCACATCAGGCAGGCCGCGACGATGTCGTCTTCCAGGTCGAGGTGGAAGGCACCGTCCTTGGTCACCAGCTTGAGGAAATCGAGCAGGTTGCGCGCGTACAGGGCCGAAGCGTCGGCGGCGACCAGTGCGGGCAGGTTGCCGTAGCCGACCAGGGTCACGCCGTGCTTGACGACCACCTTGTCCAGTTCGGTCAGCGGGCAGTTGCCGCCCTGGATGGCGGCCAGGTCGATGACCACGGAGCCGGGCTTCATCTCGGCGACCGTGGCTTCGTGCAGCAGCGTCGGCGCCTTGCGGCCGGGAATCAGGGCGGTGGTGATGACGATGTCGGCCTGCTTGGCGCGCTCGTGCACCGCCCTGGCCTGGCGCTCCATCCACGAGGCCGGCATCGGCCGGGCGTAACCGCCGACACCCTCGGCGCACTCGCGCTCCTCGTCGGTTTCGAACGGCACGTCGACGAACTTGGCGCCGAGGGACTCGATCTGTTCCTTCACGGCTGGGCGCACGTCGGAGGCCTCGATCACCGCGCCCAGGCGTTTGGCCGTGGCGATGGCCTGCAGGCCGGCAACGCCAGCACCGAGGATCAGCACGCGAGCGGCTTTCACCGTGCCCGCGGCGGTCATCAGCATGGGCATGAAGCGCGGGTAATGGTTGGCCGCCAGCATCACCGCCTTGTAGCCGGCGATGTTGGCCTGGGAGCTGAGTACGTCCAGGCTCTGGGCGCGAGAAGTACGCGGGGCCGCTTCCAGGGCAAAGGCGGTGACGCCGGCAGCGTTGAGCCGGTCGATGGTCTCGTTGCTAAACGGGTTGAGCATGCCGACCAGCACGGCGCCGCTTTTCATCAGGGCCAGCTCGGCATCGCTGGGGGCGACCACCTTGAGAATCAGCTCGGCGCCGAATGCCGCGGCGGCATCGCCGATGCTGGCACCGGCGGCGGTATAGGCCGCATCGGTAATGCTCGCGGCAATGCCGGCACCGCTCTGGACGGTGACCTGATGGCCTTGGCCGATCAGTTTCTTGATGGTTTCCGGCGTCGCGGCCACCCGCGTTTCGCCTGCCTGGGTTTCGAGGGGAACACCAATGTGCACGCTTGCATCTCCTGCGATCGTTGCAGATTCACCCAGAGGGCGGCAGAGGTACGGTGCCGACTAAAGTCGTACCACGGCATTCTGCAAACAGAGCAAGGCGGTAAGCAATATTCATGGAGTAATTATTTTTCATGACTACAAGTTATCGGAGATATTGTTATTTTTCATGCTGAACTATCTCGATAAAAAATGGGCTTTTAGCGGTTAAAATCGGTTTATGTGCGGTTATCGTGAATAAATGTCCGTAAATATGATCGCTATGTGTTTGCCGCGGTGCGGCGCGATGTCGCACCGTTCAAAATCATTTACAGACAGGAAAACGGCGTTTTTGAGATTTATGTAGTCGTTTTATAGGATCGCTACCGTTGTTCGGCAGATGTCCTCAAGCGCCTCCCTGATCGATCAGGAAGGTTCCATGCCGTGGATCATTGGCGAGAAAGTGGGGGAAGTTAGGGGAGGGGAGAGGGTCGCTGGGAGAATGCAAGCGCCCGGTGCCGGCCAGGCGGCACCGCAGCGATGAGTGCTGAGCTGGAGTCGCTGATCAGCCGGTGCGCCAGGTGATTTCCTGCACGCCATCGGCGTTGATGCGCAGCCATTGATCGGCCTGCTCGTCGCTCTCGTTCTCGTCCCAGCTGCCGGGAGCGCAACGGACTTCCACATCCAGAGCCGCATAGGCCGCCTGGGCGCAGGCGAGGTCGTCTGCCCATGGAGTGGCATCGCTTTCCAGGTACAGGCTGTGCCATTTACCTACGGCCTTGGGCAGCCAGGTCACCGGAATGTCGCCGGCGCGGCACTGGAGCGTCTGGCCTTTCTGCTGCCAGTCCGAGCAGGGGCCCAGTGCCTGGGTCAGCCAGGCGGCCACGGCCTGGTGGTCGGCGTCCTTCAGGTAGATTTCGATATCCGGTTGGCGCATGTGGGTTCTCATCTGGTCGGGGCGGTCAGGACGCGTCTCGCTCGATCCAATCGTAGCGGATGGCGACGGTCACTTCGAAGCGTTCGGCGATCACCGCTGCGCGGCGCTCGGCACTTGCGCGCCAGCCGTGGGGCGTCATCGCCAGCAGGTCGGCGCGGGCTTGCTCGGTCTCGAGCGGCAGGCGAAAACTCAGGGTTTCGCTGTGTGCCAGGTGCATGCCCGGCGGGATCAGTTCGAGATGCTTGCTGTCATCGTAGTCGCGCACCTCGTCGTAGAGCTTCTGGCGCAGTTCCATCAGGTGCTCGCGCGTCGGGCCCATGCGCAGCAGGCCACCGCCGGGCGCGAGCAGGCGCCTGGCCTCCTGCCAGTCCAGCGGGCTGAACACGCTGGCCAACAGCCCGCAGCTGGCATCGGCCAAGGGCACGCGGGCCATGCTGGCGATCAACCAGTTCAACTGCGGGGCGCGCTTGCAGGCACGCTTGACCGCCTCGCGGGAAATATCCAGCGCATAGCCGTCGGCATCCGGCAGGGCTTCGGCGATCTGCGCGGTGTAGTAGCCCTCGCCGCAACCGATATCCAGCCAGCGCTGTGGCTGATAGCCAGCGGCCAGGGCTGCCAGGCGCTCGGCCAGCGGCGCATAGTGGCCGGCGCTCAGGAAGCGGCGACGGGCCTCGACCATGGCGGCATTGTCGCCCGGGTCGCGGCTTTTCTTGTGCTGCACCGGCAGCAGGTTCAGGTAGCCCTGGCGTGCGCGGTCGAAACGGTGGTTGGCCGGGCAGGCCACGCCATTGTCGACGGCGGTCAGTGGCGCCTGGCAGATCGGGCAGGCGAGCATCAGGCGAGCAGCTTGACCAGGGTCTGGTAGTAGATCTCGGTGAGTACATCGAGATCGCTGGCCAGCACGCGTTCGTTGACCTGGTGAATGGTCGCGTTGACCGGGCCGAGCTCGACCACCTGGGTGCCCAGGGTGGCGATGAAACGGCCGTCGGAGGTGCCGCCACTGGTGCTCGGCGTGGTTTCACGGCCGGTCACGTTGCGAATGCTGGTGCTGACCGCATCGAGCAGCGCGCCCGGCTCGGTGAGGAACGGCAGGCCCGACAGCGCCCAGTCGATGTGGTAATCCAGGCCGTGCTTGTCGAAGATGGCATTGACCCGCTGTTGCAGACCTTCGACCGTCGACTCGGTGGAGAAGCGGAAGTTGAAGATCGCCGTCAGCTCGCCGGGGATCACATTGGTGGCGCCGGTACCCGAATTGAGGTTGGAGACCTGGAAGCTGGTCGGCGGGAAGAAGGCGTTGCCGTCGTCCCAGTGTTCGGCCGCCAGCTCGGCGAGGGCCGGCGCGGCCAGGTGGATCGGATTCTTCGCCAGGTGCGGGTAGGCCACGTGGCCCTGGATGCCGCGCACGGTCAGGGTCGCCCCCAGGGAGCCGCGGCGACCGTTCTTCACCACGTCACCGACCAGGGTGGTGCTCGACGGCTCGCCGACGATGCACCAGTCCAGGCGCTCGTTGCGCGCGGCCAGGCGTTCGACCACGGCTTTGGTACCGTGGTGGGCCGGGCCTTCTTCGTCACTGGTGATCAGGAAGGCAATGCGCCCCTTGTGGTTCGGGTGTTCGGCGACGAAGCGCTCGACGGCGATGATCATCGATGCCAGGCTGCCTTTCATGTCCGCGGCGCCGCGGCCACAGAGCATGCCCTGCTCGTCGATCAGGGCGTCGAACGGGCCGTGCTGCCAGGCCTGTACCGGGCCGGTGGGCACCACGTCGGTATGGCCGGCGAAGCACAGCACCGGGCCTTCTTCATTGCCGTGGCTGGCCCAGAAGTTGTCCACGTCTTCGATGCGCATCGCCTCGACGGCGAAGCCCAGCGCCGCCAGACGGCGCATCATCAGCTCCTGGCAGCCCTCGTCCAGCGGGGTGACCGAAGGGCGGCGGATCAGGTCGCAGGCGAGTTCGAGGGTGGGGGACAGGGCCGTCATGGGAGCTCCGGTAAAACAGTGCAGGGCGAGAAGGGCGCATAGCTTAAAGCAAAACGCCCGGGGCTCGTAGGCGTAAGGACGGTCAGGGTGTGGCGTAGCCAGCATCGACCTCGGTGCGAGGCGCCTCGACCCCTATAAAAAACGGCGGCCAGTGGCCGCCGCTTTCAGGTCGCGTTGCCGCGGATCAGGCTTTCTCCGCCTCGTTCTGGGCGTCGTCCTGCACCACCGGGATTTCCAGCGGCTTGGGCTGCGAGGAGAGCAGCGCCATGATCAGGGCGGCCAGGTAAGGCAGCGACTGCACCAGCAGCATGATCACCCAGAACTTCACATCGTAGCTGGGCAGGCCCTGCACGATGCCGATGCCCAGGGCGGCGCCCCACAGCAGCAGCATGATGAACACTTCTTCGCGGGCTTCCGCCAGCGCGACCATCAGGCCATGGCTGGAGCGCATCTTCGGGGTGCGGAAGAACGGGATGGTCTTGGTGAACATGCCGTACAGCACCGCCTTGGCGATGGTGTGCGACAGCGCCAGCCCGGCCACCGCCGCGCAAAAGGCATCCTTGAGGTTGACGCCCACCGCCCGCTGGTAGAGGAAGATGATCTTGCCGACCTTGAACAAGAACAGCGCCAGGGGCGGAATCGCGAAGATCAGCAGCGGCGGGTCGACCCGTTGCGGCACGATGATCATCGCCGCCGACCACAGCAGCGCACCGGCGGTGAAGAATATGTTCAGGCCATCGGCGACCCACGGCAGCCAGCCGGCGATGAAGTGATAACGCTGGCCGCGCTTGAGCTCGCTGTCCTTGCCGGCCAGCAACTGACGGGCGTGGCCCTTCATGATCTGGATGGCGCCGTAGGCCCAGCGGAAGCGCTGCTTCTTGTAGTCGATGAAGGTATCGGGCATCAGGCCCTTGCCGAAGCTGTCGTGGGCGTAGGCGGCCGAATAACCTTTCTCGAATACGCGCAGGCCCAGCTCGGCATCCTCGCAGATGGTCCAGTCGGCCCACTTCAGCTCGTCCATCACGGTACGGCGGATCATGGTCATGGTGCCGTGCTGGATGATCGCGTTGCGGTCGTTGCGGGTCACCATGCCGATGTGGAAGAAGCCCTTGTACTCGGCGTAGCAGAGTTTCTTGAAGGTGCTTTCCTCGCCGTCGCGGTAGTCCTGCGGCGACTGCACCACGGCGATCGACGGGTCGGCGAAGTGCGGCACCATGTGCTTGAGCCAGTTGCGATCGACGCAGTAGTCGGAGTCGATCACCGCCACCACTTCGACGTCCGGCGCGGTGTGCGGCAGGATGTAGTTCAGCGCGCCGCCCTTGAAGCCGTGCAGCGGTGCGACGTGGAAGAAACGGAAGCGCGGGCCGAGTTCTTCGCAATAGTCGCGCACCGGCTCCCACACCGCCGGGTCCTTGGTGTTGTTGTCGATGATCAGGACTTCGAAGTCCGGGTAATCGAGGTTGGCCAGGGCGTCGAGGGTCTGTTTGACCATTTCCGGCGGCTCGTTGTAGCACGGCACGTGGATCGACACCTTGGGCCGGTAATGGCTGTCGCCGACCACCGGCGTGAATGGCCGGCGGCGTTGCGTCCACACCGTCTCGGCCAGCTCGTGGGCCTCGGTGAGCAGCACGATGAACACGCCGATGGCGCCGATGCCGAGCAGCACGCCGACCAGGGTGCTGAACCAGGTGCTGTATTGCTGGCTGTAGTCGTAGCCGATCCACACCAGCGCCGAGCCACCGGCGAACGCCACGAAGGTCAGGAAGGTGCGGCCGCGCTGGCGCAGGGCACTGCCGTCGATCAGCATCAGGGCCAGCGACAGCAGCGCCATGACCACCGAGGCGACGGCCAGCATGCGCCATTTAGGAATGGCGACTACCGGGCCTTCGAAGTTGAATTTCGGCTGGCGGTCGAGGTTGTAGACGCCCCAGTAGGCACCCACCGAACCTTCGTCGCCGGCCTTCCAGGGCTGGTCGAAGGCTTCGATGACGAAGTAGTTGTAGCCCTGGGCGTTCAGTGTGGTGACCAGGGTGCGCAGGTAGATGGCCTGGTCGGCCTGGGTCGCCTCGGCGCCGCCGCGTACTCGGCCGTTGCTCGGCCAGCCCACCTCGGACAGCAGCAGGGGCTTTTTCGGGAACAGTTTCTTCAGGTCACGGGCGCGGTCCAGGGTGAACTGGGTGGAGTCCTTCATGGGAATGAATTCCCAGTAGGGCAGCACGTGGGCGGCGATCAGGTCCGCGTGGTCGGCCAGCTCCGGGAATTCGTCCCAGATGTGCCACTGCTCGGAGGTGGTGACCGGCACCTTGACCGCCGAACGCACGCGATCCATGTAGGCGGTCAACTGCTTGACGGTGACTTCGCGGCGGAACAGCGCCTCGTTGCCCACCACCACGCGAACCACGCTGCGCGAGTTGTTGGCGATTTCGATGGCCTTGGTGATTTCCCGCTCGTTGCGCTCCTCGTCGGGGCTGATCCACACGCCCAGGGTCACGCGCAGGCCGAACTCCTCGGCGAGGGCGGGGATCTTGTCGAGGTCACCGTCCACCGAATAGGTGCGGATGCTGTCGGTTTGCTTGGACAGCAACTCGAGGTCCTCGCGCATCTCCTGATCGCTCGGGTAGACGCCGGTTTGCGGGCTCTGCCCCTGCCTGAACGGCGAGAACGAATAGCCGGAGATCTGTTCCGGCCAGTCCGGGGCCGTGACCGGGCGGTTGTAGAGCGCCCAGATACCGGTGAACAGGGCGGCAATAGCCAGGAAAACAACTAGATTGAGACCGAACTTGCGCGAAAGCATGCTGTGTAAGGTTCCGAAGGGTGGAACGGGGAGAAGACCGGCGAACGCCGGCTGGCGCGCATGCTACTCCGTCGATGAATGACTGTATAGCACAGCTCCGGGCAGCTGCCCGGCGATGTTCGAACGCTGTGCACTGGCGCTCTGCAGGTACCGGCCCGATGGTGCTTGGGAAGCGCTGCCGGCCTTTCTATAATGCGCGCCCGGAAAAGAGGAGCCCCCATGTCGTTCGATGAACAGCGTTTCGCCGGCATCGCCCGGTTGTATGGCCGTGAAGGCGCAGAACGGCTGGCCGCCGCCCACGTGGCCGTGGTCGGTATCGGCGGCGTCGGTTCGTGGGCGGCCGAAGCGCTGGTTCGCTCCGGGGTGGGCGAGATTTCCCTGTTCGATCTGGACGACGTCTGTGTCAGCAACACCAATCGCCAGGCCCACGCGCTGCAAGGGCAGGTCGGGCGCGCCAAGGTCGAGGTGATGGGAGAGCGCCTGCGAGCCATCAACCCCGCGTGCGTGGTGCACGAGGTGGCCGATTTCGTGACCCGCGAGACCATGGCCGAGTACATCACGGTCGAATTCGATGGCGTGGTCGATTGCATCGACAGCGTGGCGGCCAAGGCGGCGCTGATCGCCTGGTGCAAGCGCCGCAAGATCGCCCTGGTGACCACTGGCGGTGCCGGCGGGCAGATCGACCCGACCCAGGTGCAGGTCGCCGACCTCAACAAGACCTTCAACGATCCCCTGGCCGCCAAGGTGCGCTCGACCCTGCGCCGCGACTACGGCTTCTCGCGCACGCCGGGGCGCACTTACAGCGTGCCCTGCGTGTTCTCCACCGAGCAGCTGCGCTACCCGGGCGCGGACGGCGATGTGTGCCAGAGCAAGGCATTCGTCGCTGAGGGCGTGAAGCTCGACTGCGCCGGCGGCTTCGGCGCGGTGATGATGGTGACCGCGACCTTCGGCATGGTCGCCGCCGCGCGTATCGTCGACAAGCTGGTGGCCGGTGCGCGCCGCCCGAGCGAGCGCGTGGCCGCGAAGATTTAAGCCGCGTCGATCAGCCGGCGCATCTGCTGCACCACGGCGTTCATGCCGCTGGCCCGTGAGGGCGATAGCTGATGGGACAGGCCAAGCTGGGCGAACCAGTCGGCGATGTCCAGCCCGGCCAGCTCGCTTGCAGGCAATCCGTTGACCCGCGCCAGCAGCACGGCCAGCAGGCCGCGTATCAGGCGCGCATCGCTAGTGGCGCGAAAGTGCCAACGGTCGTGCTGTCGTTCACCGCTTAGCCAGACCTGGCTTTCACAGCCGTGTACGCGATCCGCTTCATGCCGTTTGGCGAGCGGCTCCAGGCGTTCGCCCCATTGCATCAGCAGGCGCGCTCGCTGTTCCCAGCCGGGGCAGGCGGTAAAGGCATCGAGCGCTTCTTGCGCAGCGGTCGGCAGGGTCATCGCAACAACTCCAGGGCTTTGTCCAGGGCGGCGAAGAAACGCTGCAGGTCGGCCTCGTCGTTGTAAAGGCCGAGGGATACGCGAATCGCGCCGTTCACGCCCAGGCGCTGCAGCAGCGGCATTGCGCAGTGATGACCGACCCGCACGGCGATGCCTTGTTCGGTGAGCAGGTGGGCGAGGTCGCCACTGTGGATGCCGTCGACGGTAAAACAGGCCAGCGCCGTGTGCGGCTCGCCGAGCAGACGCAGCCCTGGATAACGCTGCAGGCCGGCGAGCAGCAGGCGATGCAACGCCGCCTCGTGGCGGCTGACGGCTGCTGCGTCGAGACGCTCGAGGTAGTCCAAGGCCGCGCCGAGCGCAATCACCCCGGACACCGCCGGCGTACCGGCTTCCAGGCCGAGCGGGGCGGGGCGGAAGGTCGCGGCGTGATAATCCGCCTGCTGGACCATTTCACCGCCGAACTGCCAGTGGTTCAGGCGCTGCAGGGCGTCGCGCCGGCCGTAGAGCAGGCCGACGCCATCGGGCCCGTACAGCTTGTGGCTGGAGCAGACGTAGAAGTCGCAGCCCAGCGCCTGCACGTCCTGGCGGCCATGCACCACGGCCTGGGCGCCGTCCACCACGGTCAGGGCGCCATGCTTCTGCGCCTGGCGAATCAGCGGTTGTACGTCCTGCCAGCGCCCCAGCACGTTGGACAGCTGGCTGAGGGCGAGCAGGCGGGTACGTGGGCCGATCAGCGCGGTGGCCTCCTGCGGGTCGATATCGCCAGCGGGAGTGAGCGGTAGGACCACCAGCTTCAGGGATTTGCGCGCGGCCAGTTGCTGCCAGGGCAACAGGTTGGCGTGGTGCTCGGCAGCGCTGACGACGATCTCGTCGCCGGCCATGAACACCGACTCCAGCCCATAGGCGAGCAGGTTGAGCGATTCGGTGGCGCCGCGGGTAAAGACGATCTCGTCGCGGCTGGCCGCATTCAGCCAGCGGGCCGCCTTGTCACGGGTCGCCTCGAAGGTGCGGGTAGCGCGTTCGCCCGGCAGGTGCTGGGCACGGTGCACGTTGGCAGCGCCGCCAGCGTAGTAGGCCAGCAGGGCATCGAGTACGGCCTGCGGCTTTTGCGCGGTCGCGGCGCTGTCGAGGTAGGTCTGGCCGTCGGCGTCGAAGGCCCCGAGGCCAGGAAAGTCGGCGCGCCAGGGGGAGGTCAGGGTCATCCGGATCTCGTCACGCTGGATGTGAAAACGGGCTGTGCCCACGAAGACGTCAGTCTATCGCGCGCACAGCCCGTTCGGGCGAAGCCTGGGCTCAGTTGTGAGCGTGCAGGGCTTCGTTCAGCTCAATGGCCGACTTGTTGGTCTTGCACTCGACGGCGCCGCTCTGGGAGTTACGACGGAACAGCAGGTCTGCCTGACCAGCCAGATCACGACCCTTGACCACCTTGACCAGGTTGTTCTGGTCGTCGAGCAGGGCGATCTTGGTACCAGCGGTGACGTACAGGCCGGCTTCGACGATGTTGCGGTCGCCCAGCGGGATGCCGATACCGGCGTTGGCGCCGATCAGGCAGCCTTCGCCCACGGAGATGACGATGTTGCCGCCACCGGACAGGGTGCCCATGGTCGAGCAGCCGCCGCCCAGGTCCGAACCCTTGCCGACGAACACGCCGGCGGACACGCGACCTTCGATCATGCCCGGGCCGGCGGTACCGGCGTTGAAGTTGACGAAGCCTTCGTGCATCACGGTGGTGCCTTCGCCGATGTAGGCGCCCAGACGAACCCGTGCGCTGTCAGCGATACGCACGCCGCTCGGCACCACGTAGTCGGTCATTTTCGGGAACTTGTCCACCGAGAACACTTCCAGCAGGTCGCCCTTCAGGCGAGCTTCCAGTTGGCGCTCCGGCAGCTCGGCTAGGTCGACCGCACCCTGGCTGGTCCAGGCGACGTTGGGCAGCAGCGGGAAGATGCCGGTCAGGTTCAGGCCGTGTGGCTTGACCAGGCGGTGGGATAGCAGGTGCAGCTTGAGGTAGGCCTCGGGCGTGCTGGTCAGTGCGGCGTCTTCGGCCAGCAGGGTGGCGACCAGCGGCTTGGCGCTTTCGGCCAGGCGGGTCAGCAATGCTGCTTGCACGCTGTCGACGCCTTTCAGGGCGCTGGCCAGTTCACCGGCTTGCTGGTTGGTCAGGGCGATGGCCTGGTTGCCACCGCTGTAGCCGAGTTTCTCGGTGACCTTGGCGACCAGTTCGGCGCTCGGGTTGAGCAGCGGCTGGGCGTAGAACACTTCCAGCCAGGCGCTTTGACGGTTTTGGGTGCCGACCCCGAAGGCCAGGCTGAACAGAGTATTGGACATGAGCTTTTCCTTGCAGCGAATTCGATTGGGGAGGCGATATCAGGCCAGTTCGGCGGCGTAACGCTCGGGTTTGAAACCGACCAGGGTGCGGGTGCCAAGGTCCAGCACCGGGCGCTTGATCATCGACGGTTGGGCCAGCATCAGGTCGATGGCCCTGGCCTGGTCGAGATCGCTTTTCTGCGCGTCGTCGAGCTTGCGGAAGGTGGTGCCGGCACGATTGAGGATGGTTTCCCAGCCGTGTTCGTCGCACCATTTCTGCAGGTTGCCGCGGTCGATGCCGGCGGTCTTGTAATCGTGGAACTGGTAAGTGGCACCACGCTCGTCGAGCCAGGTGCGGGCCTTCTTCATGGTGTCGCAGGCCTTGATGCCATAAAGCACGTAACTCATTGGTCTACCTCTGGAGGACTCCACTCGTCGAGTCCCCGTTGCTACTTGTGAATACCGAGGCCGCCGATTATGCCACGTCGATTCGGCTTGCGGCGCATCCGCCTGCACGCTGCTGGCGTTAGAATGCACCGGCCCTCGCCAGGCGGCCGTCATCGCAAAGGATCTCTCCCCTCATGCAGCTTCTCTACACCATCCTGATCATGTTGCTGGTGGTCAGTGGCACCCGTATCAGTGCGCAGTTCATTCCCTTGCCGCTGCCCATCCTGCAGATCCTCATCGGCGCCTTGCTGGCAGTGCCGGCGCTGGGTCTGCACGTACGCCTCGACCCCGAGCTGTTCCTGCTGCTGTTCATCCCGCCGCTGTTGTTCGTCGATGGTTGGCGCATGCCCAAGGGGCAGTTTCGCAAACTGCGCGCGCCGATCCTGTTTCTGGCCTTCGCCCTGGTGTTCGTGACCATTCTGGGCACTGGATATTTCATTCACTGGTTGCTGCCCCAGGTGCCACTGGCCGCCTGCTTCGCCCTGGCTGCGGTGCTGTCGCCGACCGATGCGGTGGCGGTGTCGGCGATCACCCATGGGCGCCTGCCCAACACGCTGAACAATCTGCTGCAGGGCGAGGCTTTGATGAACGATGCCTCCGGCCTGGTGGCATTCAAGTTCGCCGTGGCGGCCACCCTAACCGGGGTGTTCTCGTTCACAGATGCCAGCCTGCAGTTCGTGCTGGTAGCCGCCGGCGGCCTGCTGATCGGCATGGCGCTGAGCTACCTGCTCGGTCGCCTGCGCGCCTGGATGATCGCCCGTGGCTGGGAGGAGCCGGCGCCCCATGTGCTGCTCATGCTGCTGCTGCCTTTCGCCGCCTACGTGGCTGCCGAGCACCTGGGGCTGTCGGGCATTCTCTCGGCAGTGGCGGCCGGTATGATGCAGAGCCGCCTCGACCTGCTGCCGCGGCAGACCACCACGCGGCTGCTCAACCGCGGCGTGTGGGCGATGCTCGAATTCACCTTCAATGGTCTGATCTTCCTGCTGCTGGGCCTGCAACTGCCGGACATCATCAAGGCGGTGATCGGTGATCACGCCGATACCTGGCACCTGCTGCTGCCGGCGCTGGGCTACGTGCTGGCGGTGTATGCGGTGCTGATGGCGCTGCGCTTTGCCTGGGTTTACTGCTACTGGCGTACCTCGGGCATGCTGCGGCGCTGGCGGGGCAAGTCGACCCGCTTTGCCGGGCAATCGCGCATCGCCCTGACCGCCGTACTGACCGTCGGTGGTGTGCGCGGTGCGGTGACCCTGGCGGGCGTGATGTCGCTGCCGCTACTGCTCAACAACGGCGAGGCCTTTCCCGAGCGGAACCTGCTGATTCTGATCGCGGCTGGGGTGATCCTGCTGTCGCTGCTGGTGGCCAGCGTGGTGCTGCCCCGGCTGCTGCCGCTGTTACCCCAGGATAACGTGGCGCGGCAGGAGACGGAGCTCAACCAGCACCGCGCCCAGGTGCTGCAGGCGGCGATCCGCTGCCTGGAAGCCGATGACGAAAAGGCCGCCGATACCGACAGCGCCATCGCCACGGCGGAGATTCGCGCCAAACTGATGAGCGAATACCGCGACCTGCTCGAACGTACCCGCACCCGCCGTGCCGAGGAGTC
Organism: uncultured Pseudomonas sp.; assembly: GCA_966186235.1. GTDB lineage: Bacteria > Pseudomonadota > Gammaproteobacteria > Pseudomonadales > Pseudomonadaceae > Aquipseudomonas. The sequence continues at coordinate 220,147 of CBIFVM010000002.1, read as the reverse complement.
GCGCGAATACCAGCGCCAGGCCGACCAGCTGGAGTACCGCATGCGTCTGCATGCCTTGCGCACCCAGCGCCTGGAGCTGTACCGGATGCGCAAGGACAACCAACTGGACGACGACATGCTGGCCGAGATCCTCCGCGATCTGGACAACGCGGAGGCGCGGCTGCTCAAGGGGTAGCAACGTGCTTAAAGCGCGTAGTGCTTGAGCTCCCGGGCGATCAGCAGGCGCTGGATCTCGCTGGCGCCTTCGTAGATCTGGGTGATGCGCGCATCACGGTAGTAACGCTGCACCGGGAAATCCTCCAGATAGCCATAGCCGCCGTGCACCTGCAGGGCCTTGGAACATACCCGCTCGGCCATTTCCGAGGCGAACAGCTTGGCCTGGGAGGCCTCCGATAGACACGGCTGGCCGGCGCTGCGCAGGCGCGCGGCGTGCAGGGTCAGCAGGCGGGCGGCGTTGATCTGGGTGTGCATGTCGGCCAGCAGGTTGGCGATGCTCTGGTGCTCGCCAATCGGCTTGTCGAACTGCACCCGTTCGCGGGAGTAGAGCAGAGCAGCTTCGAAGGCAGCGCGAGCGATACCGACCGCCTGGGCGGCGATGCCGATGCGTCCGCCTTCGAGATTGGACAGGGCGATGCTCAGGCCCTTGCCGCGCTCGCCGAGCAGGTTGGCGGCCGGAATGCTGCAGTCGTCCAGGGTGATGGCGCAGGTGTCCGAGGCGCGGATGCCCATCTTGTGTTCGCTGCGCTCGATGCGAAACCCCGGAGTATTGGTGGGCACCAGAAAGGCTGAAATTCCCTGCTTGCCCAGCGGGGCATCGGTCACCGCGAAGACGATGGCCAGCCCGGCGCGGCGGCCATTGCTGACGAACTGTTTGGCGCCATTGAGTACCCAGCGGCCGTCGCGCAGCTCGGCGCGGGTGTGCAGGTTGTGAGCTTCGGAGCCGGCCTGGGGTTCGGTCAGGCAGAAGCAGCCGATAACTTCGCCGCTGGCAAGGCGCGCCAGCCATTCGCCTTTCTGCTCGTCGCTGCCGTAATTGAGCAGCGGGCCGCAGCCCACCGAGTTATGTACGCTCATCAGGGTGCCGGTGGCACCGTCGGCGGCGGACACTTCTTCCACGGCCAGGGCATAGGCCACGTAATCCATATAGCTGCCACCCCAGGTGTCCGGCACGATCATGCCCAACAGGCCCATGTCGCCCATCTGGGAGACCGCCGCGTCGTCGATCCAGCCAGCCTTTTCCCAGTCCTGGGCGTGGGGCGCGATGGCGCGCCGGGCGAACTGCCGGGTGCAGTCGCGAATCATGCGTTGTTCTTCGTTCAGCTCGATGTCGTGCATAGCGACCTCTCTGTTGTCATTGACCCGCGCCGGATCATGGCTTTCGGGCAGTCAGGCATCTCCTGGATCACAGGGGATGCCTGCTACAGAGTCGCCCAGGAGCGGGCGAATCGCAAACGCAGAACAAGGGCGTGGTGACGGACGTCACCACGCGGCAGGGTCAGTGCGCCTGGCGCAGCTGCTCGAGCAGGTCGAAATCCGGGTAGCCATCGGCTGGCCAGCCCAGGTGCAGCTGGAAGGCGCGGATGGCCTTGCGGGTGTTGGCGCCGATGATGCCGTCGGCATGGCCGGAGTCGAAGCCGCGGGCATTCAGACGTTCCTGCAGCTCGACGCGCTCGCTGCGGCCCAGCTGGCGATCGCCCTCGGGCCAGCTACCTTGCACGGCGTTGCCGCCGCGCAGGCTGTCGGACAGCAGGCCGATGGCCAGGGCATAGGACGTCGAGTTGTTGTAGCGCAGGATGCTGCGGAAGTTGTTGAACAGCAGGAAGGCCGGCCCGCGGTGCCCGGCAGGCAGCAGCAGGGTGGCGCTGGCGTCGTCACGCGGGGTGCTCAGCGGCTGGCCGACGGGATGGATACCCAGCTCGCGCCACTGCGCCATGTTGCGGCGCACTTCCGGGTCGGCCAGGGCGTAGTCGAAACCCTTCGGCAGCTGGACCTCGAAACCCCAGGGCTGGCGCAGTTGCCAGTTGGAGCCCTGCAGGTAGTGGGCGGCCGAGGCCAGGGCGTCGGCGGTGGACGTCCACACGTCACGCTTGCCGTCGCCGTCGAAATCCACGGCGTGCTCGTTGTAGGTGGTGGGCATGAACTGGGTCTGGCCCATGGCGCCGGCCCAGGAACCGACCAGGCTCTCGGGGTCGATGTCGCCATGCTGGAGAATCTGCAGCACGGCCAGCAACTGACCACGCCAGAAGGCCTGGCGACGGCCTTCGTAGGCCAGGGTGGCCAGCGAGCGAACCACGTTGTGGCTGCCGATATTGCTGCCGAAATTGCTCTCCAGGCCCCAGATGGCGACCAGGGTTTCGGCATCGACACCATAGCGCTGCTCGATCTGGTTGAGCATGGCGCGGTTCTGGGTAAGCAGGATGCGCCCGCGGGCGACCCGGCTCGGCGACACCGCGCCCTTGAGGTATTCCCACACCGGGCGGCTGAATTCGGGTTGGCTGCTGTCGGCCTTGACCACGTCGGGGTTCGGCACCACGCCGGCGAAGGCACGGTCGAACAGGGTCGGGCTGATGCCGGCGGCGATGGCGTCGCTGCGCAGCAGGTCGCGCCATTGTTCGAAGCTCAGTTGCTCTTCGACGGGTTGGCTGGAGGCCGCCTTGCCGGCCGTAGCGCTCGGCACGCCGCTCGTGGAGGCCAATGGTTGGGCAGGGGCATCGGCGCAAGCCGTGAGCAAAAGCAGGAAGCTGGCCGCAGCGGTGGCAGGCAGGCCGCGAATGAACAGGTTGGGCATGGTCATCTCAACACGTTTTGCAGGCGACCACCTTAGCACGGATGAGGGGAAATTCGGGCCGGGCGAGTTTTTCAAGCCGCCACAAACGAACAAGCCTCCCAGTTTTGCTGGGAGGCTTGGCGGTTGTAGCTGCCTTTTCCTTTGCCGGGGCGTTCCTGGCGTGAGCGGAACAGCGGCTGGGCGATGATGGATTTGGCCTTGTTGGGGCGCTTCTTCTTGCTCATGGCAGATCCTCGATCGGTGCCCGCCCGGATAGCGAGCGGCGCGAATGATGCGCCGCTCCATGGGCAATGTCCATACGCGAGGTACGCTTAAGCGCCGAGCTTCAGGCGTTGGCCGGCCATCATCAATACCAGGCGCGACAGGCTGGCCCAGGGATCGCCCGGCGCCTGGCCCTTGACCTGCGCATCGATCTGCTGGGCATCCATCAGCAGGGCGTTCCAGCGTGCCGGCGTGTGACGCTGCAGGGCCTTGCTGACCAGCGGGCGGCGCTTGTCCCACACCGGCGGGCGGGCGGAGGCGAAGGCCTTGTCCAGCGGGATGCCCTGGCCATGCTGATAGGCGATGTTGGCCAGCTGGCGCAGCTCACGGGCCAGCATCACCACGATGAACAGCGACTCCTGCCCCTCGCCGCGCAGGCCATCGAGCATACGCAGAGCGTGGGCGGCTTCACCGTTGAGGATGGCGTCGATCAGGCCGAAGACGTCATAGCGGGCGCTGTCGGCGACAGCGGCCTGCACGGTGCCGGCATCGATCTGCTGGCCGTTGGCGAGCAGCTTGAGCTTCTCGATTTCCTGGGCGGCGGCCAGCAGGTTGCCTTCGACCCGCGCAGCGATCAGGTCGACCGCATCGGCACTGGCGTTCATGCCGGCCTGGGCCAGGCGCTGGCGGATCCACTGCGGCAACTGATTGGCATCCACCGGCCAGATCTGCACGAACTGGCAGTTGGGCCCGTCGATGAGCGCCTTGGCCCACTTGGCCTTCTGCGCGCTGCCGTCGAGCTTGGGCAGGGTGATCAGCAGCAGGGTGTCTTCCGGCGGACGGCCGAGGTATTCGAGAATTGCTGCCGCGCCCTTGTCACCGGGCTTGCCATTGGGGATGCGCAGCTCGATGACACGCTTCTCGGCGAACAGCGACAGGCTGGCGCCGGCTTCGTAGAGCATGCCCCAGTCGAAATTGGCCTCGGCATGAAACACCTCGCGCTCGGTGAACCCTTGGGCGCGGCTGGCGCTGCGAATGGCGTCGGTGGCTTCCTGGCAAAGCAGGGCCTCATCGCCACATACCACGTAAACCGGGGCGAGGGTGCCTTGCAGGTGTTTGCCGAGTTGGGCGGGAGCGAGTTTCATGGGTAAACCTGAGAGGCCTCGTCCGTCTTGGAACCTCTTTAGGATCTTGCGAGCTAGAGCCCTGCAAAGCAAAAACAGGCGAGGAAGCGGAGTGTACCTTTGTACATGAGCATTCCGCGTCTGTTTTTAACGCCGCAGGGCCGACGCGCAGCAGATCGTAAACAGGTTCTTACTGGACAGGTAGTTCGATGGGCGACTGCTGCGGCTGCGCGGCTTCACGCTGACGTGCCGCTTCCAGGGCGTCGGCTTCGGCCTTTGCCTTGGCTTCGGCGGTCTGTTGCAGCTCATCCAGTTGCGCCGGAGTGATCTGCTGCAGGCGCTGGGCCAGTTGCTGAACCAGGTCGCGGCGCATTTCGGTGCGCAACTGATTGGCCTGCTGGTCGTTGCCGATCAGGTTGTTGGAGTCCTGTACGTAGTAGTTCTGCACTTCGAGCTTGTTGCTCAGCAGCAGCAGATTCTTGGCGCCGCGGATCTCGTAATCCAGGCTCATGGTGCGCTCATATTCGACGCTGCGCGCCGAGCTGGTGTAGGTGGCCGAACGCTGGCTTTCCTGCTCGCGGGCCAGGTACAGCTTGTAGGCTGCGCCCGGGAACACGCGAACACCGTTGTTCTCCAGCACGTCCTTGACGTCACGCACGGTGTCGCCGTAGGTGTCGCGTGCGCTCACGTCGAGTTCCTTGAGGGCGAACTGCACGTCGCCAGTGCCACGCAGCTGGAAGCCGCACGCGCCGAGCAGGCCAGCCAGGCCGATTACCAACAGATTGCGCTTGATCATCTCGTATCCCCTTGTCCTGCCGGCTCCGCTGGCCGGCATGGCCGAAACTCTAGACCGGATGCCGGTCGCCAGTGGCGACCGGCCGTTCCCTGTCGCCTCAACCGGCGACGATATTGACCAGCTTGCCGGGCACCACGATGACCTTGCGGATCGTCAGCCCTTCGGTGAAGCGTTGTACGTTCTCGTTGCTGCGCGCTGCGGCCTCGACCGCCTCGCGGCTGGCATCGGCCGGCACGTCGATCTGCCCGCGCAGCTTGCCGTTGACCTGGATCACCAGGGTCAGGCTGTCCTGCACCAGGGCCGACTCGTCCACCACCGGCCAGCTGGCGTCGATGATGGCTTCTTCGTGGCCCAGCTCCTGCCACAGTTCGTGACAGATATGCGGGGTAATCGGGGCGAGCAGCAGGGCGACGGTCTCCAGGCCTTCCTGAATCAGTGCGCGCTGCTGGTAGTTGTCCTGAGGGGCTTTTTCCAGCACGTTCATCAGGGTCATCACCTGGGCGATGGCGGTGTTGAACTTGTGGTGCTGGCCCACGTCCTGGGAAGCCTGCTTGATGGCCAGGTGGATGGCGCGGCGGATTTCTTTGCCGGCGTCATCCAGCTTGGCGACATCCAGCACACCCGGCAGGCCCTGGGCGACGTGGCCCTGGGCCAGGCGCCAGACGCGGCGCAGGAAGCGGTTGGCGCCTTCGACGCCAGCATCCGACCATTCGCAGCTCATGTCGGGCGGCGAGGCGAACATCATGAACAGACGGCAGGTGTCGGCGCCGTAGGCATCGATCATCGCTTGCGGGTCGACGCCGTTGTTCTTGGACTTGGACATCTTCTCGGTGCCGCCGATTTCCACCGGCAGGCCGTCGCTGGTCAGCTTGGCGGCGATGACCTTGCCCTTGGCGTCCCGCTCGACGGTGACGTCGGTCGGGTTGAACCAGTCCTTGCCACCGTTATCGAGCACGCGGTAGTAGGTCTCGGCGACCACCATGCCCTGGGTCAGCAGGTTCTTGAACGGCTCGTTGGAAGTCAGCAGGCCTTCGTCGCGCATCAGCTTGTGGAAGAAGCGCGCGTAGAGCAGGTGCAGGATGGCGTGTTCGATGCCGCCGATGTACTGGTCAACCGGCAGCCAGTGGTTGGCCGCCGCCGGGTCGACCATGCCGCCGGTATAGTGCGGCGAGGCGTAGCGGGCGAAGTACCAGGACGATTCCACGAAGGTGTCCATGGTGTCGGTTTCGCGCTTGGCCGGCGCGCCGCATTTCGGGCAATTGCACGCGTAGAATTCCGGCATGCGCGCCAGCGGCGAGCCGGCGCCGTCCGGCACCACATCTTCGGGCAGCACTACCGGCAGCTGGTCTTCGGGGACCGGTACGTCGCCACAGCTGTCGCAGTGGATGATCGGGATCGGGCAGCCCCAGTAGCGCTGGCGGCTGATGCCCCAGTCGCGCAGGCGGAACTGGGTGCGGGATTTGCCGAGTTCCTTGCGCAGCAGCGCCGCTTCGATGGCGTCGAAGGCGCCTTCGAAGTCCAGGCCGTCGAACTCGCCGGAGTTGATCAGCTGGCCGTGCTCGCCATAGGCGTCCTGCCATTCGCTGCCGACTTCATCGCCAGCGCTGGTACGCACCACGGCCTTGACCGGCAGGTCGTACTTGCGGGCGAAGGCGAAGTCGCGCTCGTCGTGGGCCGGAACCGCCATCACCGCGCCGTCGCCGTAGTGCATCAGCACGTAGTTGGCGACCCACACCGGCAGCTTCTCGCCGGTCAGCGGGTGCTCGACGAACAGGGAAGTCGGCAGGCCTTTCTTTTCCTGGGTGGCCATGTCGGCTTCGGCGACGCTGCCAGCCTTGCACTCGGCGATGAACGCCTGCAGTTCGGGGTTGTTCCTGGCGGCCAGGGTGGCCAGCGGGTGTTCGGCAGCCACGGCAACGTAGGTCGCGCCCATCAGGGTATCCGGGCGGGTGGTGAAGACTTTCAGCGCACCGGCTTCGCCAATGGAGTCGACGTTGTAGGGGAACTGCACTTCCATGCCGCGGGATTTGCCGATCCAGTTGCGCTGCATGGTCTTGACCTGTTCCGGCCAGCCATCGAGTTCGTCCAGGCTACTCAGCAGCTCATCCGCGTAGGCGGTGATCTTGAAGTAGTACATGGGGATCTCGCGCTTTTCGATCACCGCGCCGGAACGCCAGCCGCGGCCGTCGATGACCTGCTCGTTGGCCAGCACGGTCTGGTCGACCGGGTCCCAGTTGACGGTACCGTTCTTGCGGTAGATCACGCCTTTTTCGAACAGGCGGGTGAACAGCCATTGTTCCCAGCGGTAGTAGTCCGGCTTGCAGGTGGTGACTTCACGAGACCAGTCGATGGCCAGGCCCAGGCTCTTCAGCTGGGACTTCATGTACTCGATGTTCTCGTAGGTCCACTTGGCTGGCGCCACGTTATTCTTCATGGCAGCGTTTTCCGCCGGCATGCCGAAAGCGTCCCAGCCCATGGGCTGCAGCACGTTCTTGCCCTGCATGCGCTGGTAGCGGGCGATCACGTCACCGATGGTGTAGTTGCGCACGTGCCCCATGTGTAGCTTGCCGCTCGGGTAGGGGAACATCGACAGGCAGTAGAAGGTGTCCTTGCCGGGCTGTTCGCTGACAGCAAAGGAGTTCTGCGCGTCCCAGTGGGATTGCGCGGCGGCTTCGATTTCACGTGGCTGATACTGTTCGTGCATGGCTACTTGCGCTAGGGAAAGGGGCTTTCGGGAAACGCCGTAGCATACATGACCCCCCTCGGCAGAGGGAAACGCTGATTGCGCGGCGCGCCGTCGACGGCGCCATTTGTCGTTGCGGCAAGCCGGCTGCGGGGTGGCGACTACGCTCAATGGAGGGCGCCCTGCCTGGAGGTGTGCGATGCAAGTCCCCGTAGATACCCATAACGAGAGCGACCCCTATGGACGGTTGCTGGAACGCCTGACCGTGGCCCTGGACGAAGCCGACAACCTGGCGCAGCTGTCCAGCCAGCCGCCCCCGGACATGGAAGTGCGCGGCCTGTCGCCCGACGAGCTGGCGCTGATCACCGCCTACCTCGCCAAGGATCGCGCCTGGCTCAACGGCTGGCACGCCACCGCGGCGCGTCACTACCAGTCGGCGGTTGCGCAGCCGCCATTCGAGCGCCAGCCGGCCTTGGCCGGTCGCGAGCGCGAGCCCGAGTGCCACAAGTCCTGACCCTGGCCGCAGGTTGCTGCGTTCGCTTGCGCTGAAACATCAACAGACCCTAGGCTTCGAGCCTTTTTGGAGGTGCTCGATGCCGCTGCGCTATCTGCTCAAGCAGTTCTTCATGCCGCCCGGCATCCTGTTGCTGCTCATCGCCCTGGGCTGGTTCCTGCGCCGGCGTTTCCCGCGGCTGGCCCTGTGCTGTTTCACGCTCGGGCTGGGTGGCCTGTGGTTGATGAGCCTGCCGGTGACGGTGGAATGGATGGCCAGGGCTGTCGAGCGCGAGCCGGCAATCGCCCAGCAACAGTGGAGCACCCTGGAGCAGCAGGCGGATGTCATCGTCGTGCTCGGTGGGGGGCGCGACTCGGATGATCCCGCCTGGGGCGGCGAGCAGCCCAGCGCCATGGCGCTGGAGCGCACCCGCTATGCGGCGCGGCTGGCCAAGGCCTCCGGCTTGCCGGTGCTGACCACCGGCGGCCTGCACTTCGGCCGGCCACCGAGCGAGGCGGCGCTGATGGCTGAGGTGATGCGCGAGGATCTCGGTGTCGAGGTGCGCTGGCAGGAAGCGCGCAGCCGCACCACCTGGGAAAATGCGACCGAAACTGCTGCGTTGCTCGAGCCTGAAGGCATTCGCCGGGTTTTGCTGGTGACCCAGGCCTGGCACATGCCGCGCTCACGCTGGTGTTTCGAGCAGGCCGGTTTCGAGGTGGTGACGGCACCGGTGGGCTTTCTCGGCGTGCCCAATGGCCGGCCGATGGGCGGCTGGCTGCCGGAAGGCAAGGCTTTCTGGCAAAGCACCTTGCTGCTCAACGAAGTGATCGGCGCGCTGGCTTATCCGCTGGTTTACGGCAGGTAGCGTCAAGTGGTGGGCTAAAGCCCACCCTACGCAACGGGTCGCGCCTTAGCTTGAGAGCGTCACGCAAAGGCAAACGGGACTTCAACGTGGGCACCTCATGCGGGAACGGGCGGGGACACCCACAGGTATGACGCCGATCTGGCGGCAGTTAAATCATGGGATGAGTGCCGGCTTTAGTTACTGCAGGCGAACTGGCTTTAGCCCGCAGCCGGCTCAAGTCAGTTACTTCGCATCCCGACGCCGGCGCACCAGCGCCCAGCCGGCCAGCAGGCCGCAGAGCGCGATCAGCGGCCACGAGCGCCATTGCAGGTAGGGTGTCAGGTGCTGCATCGGTTGCACCTGGCCGTAGAGCGTGGCCTGTTCGAACTGCGGCAGGCGTTCGGTGATGCGCCCGAACGGGTCGATCAGCACGGTCACGCCGTTGTTGGTGGCGCGGATCATCCAGCGGCCAGCCTCGAGGGCGCGCATCTGCGCCATCTGCAGATGCTGCAGCGGGCCGATCGACTTGCCGAACCAGGTGTCGTTGCTGACCGTCAGCAGCAGGTCGCTCTGGGCTGCCATCTCGGCGGCGAATTCCGGGTAGACCACTTCGTAGCAGATGAACGTGGCGATGCGGTGCCCCTTGGCTTCGAGCAGCGGCTGGTCGTGCTCGCCGCGGGCGAAGTCGGACATCGGCAGGTCGAAGAAGGCGATCAGCCCGCGCAGCATGTCCTGCAACGGCACGTATTCGCCGAACGGCACCAGGCGCTGCTTGAGGTAATCGCCGCTGCCCTGGCCGATCACGCTGACGCCGTTGTAGTAGCGCATGTCGCCCTCGGCGTTGGGCTGGCGGATCGGCACGCCGGTGATCAGCGCGCTTTTCCGATCGCTGGCGAAGCGATCCATCATGCTCAGGTAGCCGATGGCCTGTTCCTTGAGCACCGGCACCGCGGTCTCCGGCCACACCAGGATGTCCACCGGCTTGCTGGCGAAGCTCATGTCGCGGTATAGCGCCAGTTGGGCGTTTAGCTGGGCCGGGTCCCATTTGAGGTTCTGTTCCACGTTACCCTGGATTGCCGCCACGCTGACCGGCTCGCCGGCCGGTGCGGTCCAGGCGTGATCCTTGAACGCCACGCCGAGCAGCCAGGGCGCGATCAGCAGCACCAGCGCCTCGGCCAGTTGTGGTTTGTTGCCGAGCAGACGCGGCAGGTTCACCAGGAGCGCCGCGCTCAATGCGAGGGCGAACGACAGCAGCCACACGCCGCCAATCGGCGCCAGGCCGGCCATGGGCCCGTCGAGCTGGCTGTAGCCGGCGTAGAGCCACGGGAAGCCGGTGAGGAACCAGCCGCGAAACGCTTCCTGAGCCACCCACAGCGCAGCGAACGCCAGGGCATCGCCCAATGGCGCGCTGTCGCGGCGCAGGCACAGCGCCCACAGCCAGGTGGCGAGGGCGAAGAACAGGCCCAGGCCGGCGACGAAGCCCAGGGTCAGGAAGGCGGCCAGCGGCGGTGAGGCGGCGCCGTAGTCGTGAATGCTCACGTACACCCAGCTGGTGCCCGAGGCGAACAGCCCGAAGCCGTACCACCAGCCGCGCCAGGCCGCTTGGCGCGGCGTCAGCGCGCGCAGGCCGCGGTAGAGCAGGGCGATGGACAGCAGCGCCAGCGGCCAGATGCCGTAGGGCGCCAGCGCTAGGGTGGTCAGCGCGCCGGCCAGCAGGGCGATCAGGTTGCCGGCCCAGCCGGGTTGGAACAGTCGGTTCATCGAGAGACTCACGATAAGGGAGAGCAAACACCCCGCCAGATGGCGGGGTGTCGGGTCAGCGGGCCAGCGGCGTCAGGCGTAGCAGATGCACGCGGCGGCTGTCGGCGTTGAGGACGCGAAAGCGGAACTCGCCGATCACCGTCACTTCGTTGCGCTTGGGCAGGTGGCCGAAGGCGCTCATCACCAGGCCGCCAACGGTGTCGAACTCGTCGTCGGAGAAATCGGTGGTGAAGGTTTCGTTGAAGTGATCGATGGGCGTCAGCGCCTTGACCAGGAAGTCGCCGCTGGGCAGCGGCTTGACGTAGCTGTCTTCCTCGACATCGTGCTCGTCCTCGATATCACCGACGATCTGCTCCAGCACGTCTTCGATGGTCACCAGGCCGGCGACGCCACCGTATTCGTCGATCACCACCGCCATATGGTTGTGGTTGGCGCGGAACTCGCGCAGCAGCACGTTGAGGCGCTTGGACTCGGGCACGAAGGTGGCCGGGCGCAGCATGTCGCGGATGTTGAAGTCGGGCTGATCATTGAGCAGCAGCGGCAGCAGATCCTTGGCGAGCAGGATGCCGAGCACGTCGTCGAGGGTTTCGCCGATCACCGGGTAGCGCGAGTGCGCCGCTTCGATGATCACCGGGAGGAATTCCTTGGGAGGCTGGCTGGCCTTGATGGTCACCACCTGGGAGCGCGGCACCATGATGTCGCGAACCTGCAGGTCGGCGACCTGGATGGCGCCTTCGACGATGGCCAGGGCCTCGCTGTCGAGCAGTTTGTTCTGGTGGGCATCGCGCAGGACTTCCAGCAGTTCCTGGCGGTTTTTCGGCTCATGAGCAAAAGCCTGGGTCAGTTTGTTCAACCAGGACTTCTGCTCGTTGCTCGATCGGTCTTCGCTCATGGCGTTTTACTCGGGATCCCTATAGTCATTCGTCGCCGGCATACGGGTCGGGATGACCCAGCTCGGCGAGCAGTATTCGTTCCAGGCTTTCCATCTCTTCGGCTTCCTCATCGTCGATGTGGTCATAGCCCAAAAGATGTAAACAGCCGTGAATCACCAGATGCGCCCAGTGCGCATCCAAGGTCTTGCCTTGCTCGACGGCCTCGCGTTCGACCACTGGCACGCAGATCACCAGATCGCCGAGCAGTGGAGTATCGAGTAATTCGTCGGGTACATCGGCCGGGAAGGACAGCACGTTGGTGGCGTAGTCCTTGCCGCGCCAGGTGCGATTGAGCTCGCGGCCTTCCTCTTCGTCCACCAGGCGGATGGTCAGTTCCGAGTCGGCGCTGCGCTGGCGCAGGGCGATCGCGCACCAGGCCTGAAAATCGGCCAGCGCGGGCAGGCGGCCAGCTTCGCTTGCGACCTGCAGATCCAGTTCGATCATGGCTCGGAGCGCGCTCCCGGATCGTTGTCCGCCGGGCGGCGGTCGAACGGCTGGTGCTCGGCATCGAAGCGCTCGTAGGCCTCGACGATGCGCTGCACCAGCGGGTGGCGCACCACGTCCTTGGGCAGGAAGTGGGTAAAGCTGATACCCGGCACGTCCCTGAGCACTTCGATGACGTGCTTGAGGCCGCTCTTGGTGCCGCGCGGCAGGTCGACCTGGGTGACGTCGCCGGTGATCACCGCGGTGGAGCCGAAACCGATGCGGGTCAGGAACATCTTCATCTGTTCCATGGTGGTGTTCTGGCTTTCATCGAGAATGATGAAGCTGTTATTCAGCGTGCGGCCACGCATGTAGGCCAGCGGCGCGACTTCGATCACCTGCTTCTCGATCAGCTTGGCCACCTGCTCGAAGCCGAGCATCTCGTACAGGGCGTCGTAGAGCGGGCGCAGGTACGGGTCGATCTTCTGCGACAGGTCGCCAGGCAGGAAACCGAGCTTCTCGCCGGCCTCGACCGCCGGGCGCACCAGCAGGATGCGGCGGATCTGCTCGCGCTCCAGGGCGTCCACGGCAGCGGCCACGGCCAGATAGGTCTTGCCGGTACCGGCCGGGCCGATGCCGAAGTTGATGTCGTGGTCGAGGATCGCCTTGACGTAGCGCTGCTGGTTGGCGCCGCGCGGACGAATCATGCCCTTGCGCGTGCGCAGGGCGACGTCGGTGTGGCTGCTGGGGCTGTTGAGTTCCTCGATACCGGATTCCTGCAGGAACAGGTGCACCATGTCCGGCGACAGCTCGGTGCTGTCGGTTTCACGGTACAAGCGACGCAGCAGGTTCTCGGCAGACAGGGTCTGCCCGGCCTCGCCAAGCAGCTCGAACTGGTTGCCGCGGTTGCGGATCTCGATGCCCAGGCGCGATTCGATCAGGCGCAGGTGCTCGTCGAATTGCCCGCTGAGGTTGGCGAAGCGCTTGGCTTCGAAGGGTTCGAGGGTGAAGCGATGAGGTGTCGAGGTGGTATTCAAGGTCGTTTTAAGGCCGCCGTCGGCTGAATGGAAGGGAGAGAATAGCGCTAGCCAGGGACGAGTGAAAGCGCGGCCGACCGCCGCACTCAGAGCAAATATCGGGATGATCTTGCGAGCTAGAGCCATGCAAGGCAAAAACAGGCGAGGAAGCGGAGTTTACGTGTTTGTAAATGAGCATTCCGAGCCTGTTTTTAACGCAGCAGGGCCGACGCGCAGCTGATCATTGGAAATCAATGGCGTTCGATGAGTGTGCCGCGCAGCGAATGCGGCAGCGCCTCGTCGATATGCACGTCGACGAACTGGCCGATCAGGCGCGGGTTGTCGCACGGGAAGTTGACGAAGCGGTTGTTCTCGGTCTTGCCCTGCAGCTTGCCCGGATCCTTTTTCGAGAAGTCGCTGACCAGGATGCGCTGCACGCTGCCGACCATGCGCCGGCTGTTCTCGAAGCCCTGCTGGTTGAGGCGGTTCTGCAGGATCTGCAGGCGCTGCTTCTTGACCTCCTCCGGGGTGTCGTCGACCAGGTCGGCTGCCGGCGTGCCCGGGCGCGAGCTGTAGACGAAGGAGTAGGAGAAGTCGAAACCGACGTCCTGCACCAGCTTCATGGTCTGCTCGAAGTCCTTTTCGGTCTCGCCGGGGAAACCGATGATGAAGTCCGAGCTGATGACGATGTCCGGAACCGCCGCCTTGAGCTTGCGGATGCGCGACTTGTATTCCAGCGCGGTGTGGTTGCGCTTCATCGCCGCCAGGATGCGGTCCGAGCCCGATTGCACCGGCAGGTGCAGGAACTTCACCAGCTCGGGGATTTCGGCGTGAGCCTTGATCAGCGCGTCGGAGAATTCCAGCGGATGGCTGGTGGTGTAGCGGATGCGGTCGATGCCGTCGACGGCCGCCACCAGATACAGCAGTTCGGCGAAGTCGGCGATGCCGCCATCACGGGTTTCGCCGCGGTAACCGTTGACGTTCTGACCCAGCAGGGTCACTTCACGCACGCCGTTCTCGGCCAGGTGAATGATTTCGCTGAGCACGTCGTCCAGCGGGCGGCTGACTTCCTCACCGCGGGTGTACGGCACCACGCAGAAGGTGCAGTACTTGCTGCAGCCTTCCATAACCGAAACGAAGGCGCTGGGGCCATCCACGCGCGGCTCGGGCAGGCGATCGAACTTCTCGATCTCGGGGAAGGAAATATCCACCTGGGCGGTCTTGGTCACCCGCGCGGCGTCGATCATCTCCGGCAGGCGATGCAGGGTCTGCGGGCCGAAGACCACGTCGACGTAGGGCGCACGATCGCGGATCGCCGCACCTTCCTGGCTGGCCACGCAGCCGCCGACGCCGATCACCAGATCGGGGTTCTCCAGCTTCAGCTCGCGCCAGCGGCCAAGTTGGGAGAACACCTTGTCCTGGGCCTTTTCGCGGATCGAACAGGTGTTGAGCAGGATGACGTCGGCATCCTCCGGCCGATCGGTGACTTCCAGGGCCTGATGCTCGCCCAGCAGGTCGACCATGCGCGAGCTGTCGTACTCGTTCATCTGGCAACCGTGGGTTTCGATATAGAGCTTCTTGGTCATGGCGATTCGTCGGCGGTGAAAAAATGACCGCGGATTATAGGAGGGTTGGCCGTTCGAGGCCACAGGCGCAGGACGGGAGGGGCGACGAGGCGATGCGGCGGCGTGCTAAGATTCGCGCCCTTTCATTGCACAGCCAGCCGTTCGTTATCCATGACCAAGCGCGACCCCATCTACAAGGTGATCTTTCTCAATCAGGGCCAGGTGTACGAGATGTACGCCAAGCAGATCTTTCAGAGCGATCTGTGGGGGTTCCTGGAAATCGAGGAGTTCGTGTTCGGTGAGCGCTCGCAGCTGGTGGTCGACCCCAGCGAAGAGAAGCTCAAGGCGCAGTTCGATGGTGTGGTGCGCAGTTTCGTGCCGATGCATTCGATCGTGCGTATCGACGAGGTCGAGCGCCTGGGTACGCCAAAGATCAGCGAGGCCAAGGGTGGCGGCAACGTCATGCCATTTCCGATGCCGCCCCTGCCGGAAAAGTGAGTGGCCGTAAGCGCCACTGACCCGTTGATTACTTGAGCGGGGCGAAGGGCGACAGGCTGTCGGCCGCCTGCAGTTCCTGCAGGTAGTTGCGGAAGATCTGCCCCAGCACCTGGGTGGCGACTTCCTGCTCGGCGCGGGGCATCTGCATGGCCACTTCGTCGGCGCCATCCATCGCTTCGTCCGAGCCGTTGACCGCGGCCATCTTCAGCACGATGTAGGCCTGCACGTTGTTGGCTGCCACGCCTTCGCCACGAAAGAACATCATGCCCAGGCGATATTGCGCCTGGGCATGGCCCTGCAGGGAGGCGTGTTCGAACCAGTTCAGCGCCTGGGGCAGGTCACGTTCGCCGGAGCGGCCTTCGTAGAAGAACTCACCCAGCTCGTACTGAGCCTGTGCATCGCCACCTTCGGCGCTCTGTTGGCAGGCTTGCAGGGCTGCGGGCAGGTCTTCGGCGGCGACGTTGAGCGAGCAGCTCCCGGTCGCCGGGATCAGCAATGAGTTTCCATCCGCCACGCCGAGCGTTGGCAGCAGGAGCAACAGGCAGCCCAGGGACAGGGTGCGGCCGGTGCGCTTCATGAAGATCCGGATACCTCGACAGGCTGACAGGTGGATGATGGATGACGAGGCCAATTGGGCTCGGCATCACATTATGAAATAAGCGGCACTGTTCTTACAAAGTCTTTGCCGGCTTTTCTGCCCCAACCTGGCGCAAAAGTGTCGCCAGAGAGGTGGTTTGTGCACAGCGGGTGCCTGACAAAGAGCTGTTCTGGTCACCCTCCGTTCACCCCAGGCGCCGGACGGCGCCATTTTCGATCAGGCCTGCTTGAGGGCCGCGAAGGCACGTTCGGCCGCGTCCAGGGTCAGTTTCAGCTCGGCTTCGCCATGGGCGATGGAGGTGAAACCGGCCTCGAAGGCGCTTGGCGCCAGGTACACGCCACCGTCGAGCATCAGGTGGAAGAAGCGTTTGAAGCGCTCGGCGTCGCTGGCCATCACGTCATCGAAAGTAACGATATCGTCGGCGCCGCTGAAGTACAGGCCGAACATGCCGCCTGCCTGGGTGGTGACGAACGGGATGCCGGCGGCATCGGCGCGATCCTGCAGGCCCTGCAGCAGGCGACTGGTGTAGTCGGCGAGTTCGGCGTGGAAGCCCGGGCGGCTGATCAGTTTCAGGGTGGTCAGGCCAGCGGCCATGGCCAGCGGATTACCCGACAGCGTGCCGGCCTGGTAGACCGGGCCGAGCGGAGCGATGCGCTCCATGATCGCGCGCTTGCCACCGAAGCAACCCACCGGCATGCCGCCGCCGACGATCTTGCCGAAGGTCGACAGATCCGGGGTAACGCCGTAGTGGGCCTGGGCGCCGCCGAGGGCAACGCGGAACCCGGTCATCACCTCGTCGAAGATCAGCACCACGCCGTGCTGGTCGCACAGCGCGCGCAGGCCTTCGAGAAAGCCCGGCGCCGGCGGCACGCAGTTCATGTTGCCCGCCACCGGCTCGACGATGATGCACGCGACGGTCTGGCCGACTTCGCTCAGGGTCTTTTCGACCGCGGCGATGTCGTTGAACGGCAGGGTCAGGGTGTGCTTGGCGAAATCCGCCGGTACCCCTGCAGAGCTGGGTACGCCCTGGGTCAGCAGGCCGGAGCCGGCCTTGACCAGCAGGCTGTCGGAGTGGCCGTGGTAGCAGCCTTCGAACTTGATGATCGCGTCGCGGCCGGTGTAGCCGCGGGCCAGGCGGATGGCGCTCATGGTCGCTTCGGTGCCCGAGCTGACCATGCGCACCATCTCCATGGACGGCACGATCGAGCAGACCAGGTCGGCCATCTCGGTTTCCATGGCGGTCGGCGCGCCGTAGGACAGGCCGTGGTCGAGCTGCTTGCGCACTGCGTCGAGTACTTCAGGGTGGCTGTGGCCAAGAATCATCGGGCCCCAGGAACCGACGTAGTCGACATAGCGCTTGTCGTCTTCATCGGTGACGTAGGCGCCCTCGGCGTGCTTGAAGAACAATGGCGTGCCGCCCACGCTCTTGAAGGCGCGCACGGGCGAGTTCACACCGCCGGGAATGTGTTTCTGGGCGCTGGCGAATAGCGTTTCGGAGCGGGACATTGGGGTCTCCTGAAAAAGTCAGTCAGTTCGATTCAAACAGGGCGCTGAAGGCGCGCGCGCGTTGCTCGACCTCGGCGGGTGAATCGGCGGCGAACAGCGCGTGGATCACGGCGATCATGCTGGCGCCGCGTTCGATCAGCGGGGCCGCGTTGTGCAGGTCGACGCCACCGATGGCGACGATCGGCAGGGCCACGCGGGCTCTGGCGGCCTCGAGCAGATCCAGCGTGGCGGCCGGGGCGCCGGGTTTGGTCAGTGAATTGAAGAAGCGGCCGAAGGCCACGTAGCTGGCGCCTTCGCCAGCCGCCTGTTCGGCCAGGGCCAGCTGGGCGTGGCAGGTGCCGCCGATGATCGCCTGGCGCCCGAGCAGGGCACGGGCTGCAGCCAGCGAACCGTCCTGCTGGCCGAGGTGCAGGCCGACGCCAAGGCGCGCCGCCAGTTCGGCGTCGTCATTGATGATCAGTTCGGCGCCGTGGTTTTCGCACAGTGTGCGCAGTGCCTCGGCTTCGCGCAGGCGGCGCGCCTCGTCGGTGGACTTGTCGCGGTACTGCAACAGCCGTGCGCCACCGGCCAAAGCGGCCTCCACATAGGGCAGCAGCTTGCCGCCGGCGAGCAATTGGCTGTCGGTAATCGCGTAGAGGCCGTGCAGTTTGCCATGCGTGGCCATCAGCTGAGGTCCAGTGGCAGGCGGCGCGGCACGAACTGGCCGCGGCCTGGTTGTTCGGCATCGCGCAGGGTACGCCAGGTGTAATCCAGGGCGGTCTGCACGGCACCGATCAGATCCTGACCGAGGGCCAGGCGGCCGGCCAGGGTGCTGGCCAGGGTGCAGCCCGAGCCATGGTAGCTGCCGGGCAGGCGTGGGCAGGTGAAATCGTGGCGGCTGCCGTCGCGCAGGTACAGGCGGTTATGAACCTCGCTTTCGTCGCCATGGCCGTCGGTGATCAGCAGGTGCTCGATGTGGGGCAGCAGCTTTTCAGCGCACTGGTCCGCGCTACCATCGGGCAGCTCGGCGAGAATGCGCGCTTCGGGCAGGTTCGGCGTGGCGATGGTCGAGGTGACGAACAGGCGTTCGCGCATGGCGTAGCCGACATCCTCCTTGCCCAGGGCGCCGCCGCCGCCAGCGCGCAGCACCGGATCGCAGACCAGCGGGATACCGGGCAGCCTGGCCATGATCATCAGCACGGTGTCGACCATCTCCACCGAACCGAGCATACCCAGCTTGACCGCGGCCACCGGCATGTCGGCTATCACCGCATGGGCCTGTGCCAGTACCCAGTCGCGGTCGAGTACCCGGAAGTCGCTGACGTCGACGGTATCCTGCACGGTCAGCGCGGTGACGGCCGGGGCTGCGTGACAGCCCTGGGCGAGCAGCGCTTCGATGTCAGCCTGCAGGCCGGCGCCGCCGCTCGGGTCATGCCCGGACAGGCACAGCACCACGGGGCGCGACGGGGCGAGGCGGGCGGTGCTGCGAGGGTAATCGGGGAGGCCAAAGTCGATCATCTGTGTCGCGGTTTCCGGTTAACGGGTACGGCGGAGGCGGCGGTACCGGGTTGATCGGGCTCACACCGGCCCAGGGCCAGCGGCATTTGCATGGGCGCGAGCTTAACATTTTATGGCCGGCGATGAGCCTGGGCCGCGTCGCCGGCCACGCGATGGCCTTGAGGCGCGCCAGGGGTGTTTGTAGGATGGCTCTGCCTGCCGTTTCGCAGCGCGTGCATTTTCATTTGTCGATAGGGAAGAAGGCGCCTGATGAACACTCTGTTGCGTGGCGTCTTGTTGCTGGCCTGCCTGTGGGCTGGCCTCGCCCAGGCCGAGCCGCGGGTGGTGGCGCTGAGCTGGGAGGCCACCGAACATCTGCTCAAACTCGATATCACGCCGGTCGCCGTGGCCGATGCCGATCAGTACCGTAGCCAGGTGGAGCGCCCGCCGTTGCCGGCTCAGGTACCCAGTGCGGGCGCGCGGCGGGCGCCGAACCTCGAGCGGGTGGCGGCCCTCAAGCCGGACCTGATCGTCATCGGCGAGCCGCTGGAAAGCATGCGTGACAAGTTGGCGCGCATCGCCCCCGTCACCGCCTACGGCAGCCTGTCCCAGGAGCATGATAGCTACCTGGTCGCCCGTGACGACTACCTGGCGCTGGCCCAGCGCTTTGGCCGTGAGGATCATGCGCTGCGCGAACTGGCGGCCATGCAGGTGCAGGTCGATGAGCTGCATCGTCAACTGGTCGAGCACTTTCGCGGTCGATTGCCCAAGGTTGCGGTGATCCGCTTCACCTCGGCGAGCACGGTGCGCGTCGACGGCGGCGATTCGATGATCGACCATGCCCTGCAGCAGCTGCATCTGCAGCCTGCCTATCCGCAGCCGCGCGAGGCGCTGGTACCGGTGCAGGCCCTGGCGAGCATCGAGGAGGGCGTGGTGCTGTACATCGAGCCGTTCGCCGGGCAGGCGCAGCTGTTCGCGACGCGTGAGTGGCGGGCGATGCCGTTCGTGCGTGCCGACCGTTTCGCGGCGATGCCCGACACCTGGGCACACGGTGGAGTGTTTTCCATCCAGTACCTGGCCGAGGCTATCACCAAGGCGCTGCTGAGCCTGCCGGCACCCTGAGAGACGTTTGGTCGTCATCGCCCTTGCGATGCGCAAGCCAGAACCCTAGAGTTGCCGGCATTCATATGTCGAGCTGTGAATGGCGTTGTCATCTCGAAGGCGTGGGGCCTTCCGACACCGCACAACATGGTCATCTGCGGGGCTGCATGCGTTCTTTCCTGATCCTTCTTCTGGCGCTTTGCCCGTTGCTGGCCAGTGCGGCCGGGCCGGCGGTCTTCGATGAACGCACTCGCGTCTTGCCGCTCGGCGAGCACATGGCGGTATTCGAGGACGTGCGCGGCGACAAGAGCATCGACGACGTAACCTCCAGCGCCCTGCAGGGCAGCTTCCGGCAGCACGACAAGGCGGTGCTGAACGCCGGCTACTCGCGTTCGGCTTTCTGGTTGCGCATCGACCTGCAGTACCGGCCTCGCGGCGCGGCCAGTGTCAATCCGCAGAGCTGGCTGCTGGAACTGGCCTACCCGCCGCTGGACCATCTGGAACTCTATGAAGAAGGTGCCGATGGCCGCTTTCGCTTAAGTCATCGCACCGGCGATGCACTGCCGTTCTCCAGCCGCGAGATCCGCCAGAACAACTACCTGTTCGCCCTCGAGTTCCAGCCCGAGCAGGTGCGCCGCGTCTACCTGCGCCTGGAAAGCCAGGGATCGATCCAGGCGCCACTGAGCCTGTGGTCGCCAGCTGCCTACCTGGAAGAACAGCCGGCGCGTATCTACGTGCTGGGCATCATCTACGGCGTGTTGCTGGTGATGGCGATCTACAACCTGTTCATCTTCATCAGCGTGCGCGACACCAGCTACCTCTATTACATCTTCTACATCGCCTCGTTCGGGCTGTACCAGGTGTCGGTCAACGGCGCCGGCATCGAATTCTTCTGGCCTGACAACCCTTGGTGGGCCAACGCCGCCACGCCGTTTCTGATCGGCGCCACGGCGCTGTTCGGTTGCCAGTTCGCGCGCAGCTTCCTGCACACCCGCGAGCACAGCCCGTGGGTCGACCGCAGCCTGTTGCTGCTGATGCTCTGGGGCGCCCTGGTAATGGTGCTGGCGCTGTGCGTCAGTTACGCCCTGTCGTTGCGCCTGGCCACGGTGCTGGCCCTGGTGTTCACCCTGGTGGTGCTGATCGCCGGCGCACTGGCCTGGTGGCGCGGCATGCGGGTGGCGCGCTATTTCCTGATCGCCTGGGCAGCGTTTCTGCTCGGCGGGGTGGTCAACACGCTGATGGTGCTCGGCTACCTGCCCAACGTGTTTCTGACCATGTACGCCAGCCAGATCGGCAGTGCCATCGAGGTGGCGCTGCTGTCCCTGGCCCTGGCCGACCGTATCAACGGCATGAAGGAGGAGCGCGCGCGCATCCTGCAGAGCGCCAGCGCCAAGCTGGAGATGCTCAACCACGAACTGGCCGACAGCAACCGCCTCAAGGACGACTTCCTGGCCACCGTCACCCACGAACTGCGCACGCCGATGAACGGCGTGATCGGCTCGCTGGAACTGATGCAGACCCTGCGTCTGGACCCCGAGGTTGAGCAATATCAGAGGACCGCGACCCGTTCGGCGCGGGACATGATGCAGATGGTCAACGACATTCTGGCGCTCACCGAACTGCAGGCCGGCCGGCTTTATCCACGGCGGGAAACCTTCAGCCTGCGCGGGCTGCTCGACGGCCTGTGTGCGAACTTCGAGGGCCGGGCCCGCGCCAAGGGGCTGGACTTCAGGCTGGACCTCGACGAGCGCCTGCCCGATACCGTCGAGGGCGATGGGCAGAAACTGGCCCAGGCGCTGGGCTACCTGCTCGATAACGCCATCAAGTTCACCGCAGTGGGCAAGGTTCGCCTGCGCGTGCGCAGCAATGCCCAGGTCGCGGCGGACAGCCTGCCGTTGAGCTTCGAAGTGATCGATGCCGGCATCGGCCTGGAGAACGTCCGCGAGACCGACCTGTATCGGCGTTTTCATCAGCTCGACACCTCGATGACCCGCGAATATGGCGGCTTGGGCATTGGCCTGAGCATCTGCCGGCAACTGGTCGACCTGCTGGGCGGCAGTCTCGCCTACGAACCCAATCGCGCCGGCGCGGGCGGCAGCATCTTCCGCCTCGACCTGGCACTGGCGCTGCCCGTGAAGACGTTCGTCGAAGAACCCACCGTGCGGCGCAGCGCCGGCACGGCGGTGCGTGCGCCCGAGCAGTGCACGGTGCTGGTGGTCGAGGACAACGCCATCAACCAATTGGTGATCCGCGGCATGCTGCTCAAGCTCGGTTATCGCGTGCGGACTGCGGATAACGGTAACGAGGCACTGGAGTGCCTGCAGCGCGAGGCCATCGATGCGGTGCTGCTCGATTGCCAGATGCCGGTGATGGACGGTTTCGCCACCTGCCGTGCCATACGCCAGTTGCCAGCGTGCACCGAGCTACCGGTGCTGGCGATCACCGCCCACAGCCAGTCAGGGGATCGTGAGCGCTGTCTGTCGGCCGGGATGAGCGATTACCTGGCCAAACCGGTGAAGTTCGACGAGCTGCGCGTACTGCTGCACGACTGGGTGCTGTGCCGCACGGTTTGACAGGGCCGACGGCAGCGCACCGGTTGACGGCCACTCAGTGGTGCACGTGGGCGCCGGTGGGATCTTCGATCTGAAACACCTTGCCCTTCTGCCAAGCATCGGCACCAGGCTGTATCTGGGGGCGTTCGATGTCGGCGCGGTTCTGGCGTTTCTTCGCGCTGTCGATGCCGAAGCGCTGGTCGCGCTCGTCGACCATGCGTTGGTCCAACTGGCCATCGGCGGTAAAACCCATCATCAATTGCGGTACGCCGAGAGGCAGGCTCTTCTTCTGATCGGTATGCCAGGTGTGCCAGGTCTTGCCGTAGGTGCGTACCAGCTTGCGCATCAGCGCGTGCTCGGCGGTTTCGGGAATACCGGGCGCCACCAGTTGACCGGATTTCACTTCATGGACGTGGCTGTGCCACAGCGCCTTTTCGTCCTCCGGCAGTGTCCTGAACAGCTGCTCGCTGATGATGTACTCGACACCCATCAGCTTCGCGTCCCTGACGTTGCCGTCGTAGATCACGCACTGGATCAATTCTTCGCTGAGGATGGAGCAGTAGTGATGGGCCTCCATCTGTGCATCAGGCCGGCCATTGTAGAAGTGAAAACCGTCGAGGTAGGCGTTCAAGGCTGCGACCGGCGGGTGGGATTGCAGGGCCGCGGCACCGGCTTCCAGCAATCGGGTGTCGGCTTTGCTGGGGGCGCCCTCGGTGCCGACGTTCGAATGGCTTTCGGTGGCGATGCAGCCGCTCAGCGGCAGAATGGCCAGCAGTGGCAGCAGGGTAATACCCATTCGCGCAGTCATGGTGATCTCCCAACATGCCTGAGCCCGGCACTCGCCGGGCTCAGGGCTGAAAATTACTGGCGAGTCCGGCCTTGTAGTTCTTTGGCCATTTCCAGGTGATGCTCCAGCTTGGGTAGGGTCTTTTTCGCCCAGGCACTGATTTCGGCATCATCGGAGGCGGCCGCTTTCTGGTAGAGCTCGATGGCCTGCTCGTGGGCGACCACCTGGTTGTTCGCATAGGCCTCGTCGAAGTTCTCGCCGTCGCGTACCTGCAGGATCATGGCCTTGGCCTTGTTCATCAGGTCGGCGTCATCGGAGAGATCAAGGTTGTTTTTTTCGGCGAGCGCCTTGAGCTCGTCGTTGGCGCGGGTGTGATCGTCGATCATGGTCTGGGCGAATTTCTTGATCTCGGCGTTGGTGCCTTTTTCGAGTGCCAGCTTGCTGGTCTCGATTTCGGCAATGCCTTTGGCCGAGGCTTCTTCGGCGAAGTCGTTGGCGCTGACCTTATCGGCGGCCTGGGCCAGACCAGCGAAAGCGAAAATCAGGGCGGCGGTAGCGCCGAGCAATACAGCTGTACGTTTCATGATGACTCCTTGTTTTGACCTATGCGGTCAAGGCAATGCAGAGCACCCGGCGGTAGGGGAAATGGTCTGCCAAAAATTGAGAAAAGTGTTGGAAAGTGGATTAACGAAGCGGTCTTTGATGACTCAGAAGGCCGCTTCGTTAATTAATTGAAGAAGGGAGGGCGGTGACCCTCCCGTTCTCCAGGCTTATCGCCCGCCATGGCTGTTGGAGCCACCTTTACGACCCGCTTCGGAAGCCTTTTCACGGTCATTGGCAAAGCTGCCGCCAGATTGCTGACCACCTTTCTTTCCGGCTTCGCTGGCTTTTTCACGATCGTTAGCGAAATTGCCTGGATTGTTATTTCCGGTATTAGCCATTTCTCTATCCTCTCGGTTTTAGCCTGCCATCAGTGACAGGTAAAAATTCGAGAGGATGATCGTGCAGAATGTTCGGATTAAAGTTGCGATGAGCGATGAGTGGTAAAAGTGATGGTGTTGTGCTTTCAGGTTGTACAGCTATTGTATAAAAGTTTGGAGTGCCTGGTTAGTTATGCCGCAAATAAGTGCTTCGCTTGCCGTCACTGTGCTTTCGGTTTAATAAGTTCTTGAACATTGGTTTTTTATTCGCGGTCAGTGTGTTGACTGTGCCGAATTCATACGCGGCATGAACGCTATCGAAACCGTTGTGCCAGCATGCGCGAATGTTGGCTGTTCACTCGTGAGGCCTCACCATGAAAGGGCAGATATTCTTGATTAACTACATCTGTGATAACCAGCCGATGCATCTCGAAGTGTCGTCCGACGCCGACACAATGACCTTCGAGCAGGCGCAGCAGCATGTGCAAAACGAGGGAGTCAAAGGGCGAATCACCGATGTTCAGGTGAGCAAGATCACCCGGACTCATGAGCCAGGCACCACGCCGGGGCATCACCAGCAGCCCTGAGCCCTGACGCAGACAGCCGGCGCATGCGCCGGCTGTCTGCAAGGTGAACTGGCCAGCAGGGGGCGCTCAGCGCTTGGCTTCCAGGCCTGGTGTGTCGGAGCGATCCAGAAAAGCCTGGCTCAATTCCGGCAGGTGTTCACGCAGCCAGTCGGCCATGGCGATTTCCTGCTGCAGGATTGCTTCGCAGTCCTGTTGGGTCTGGGTATCACCCGCTGCCTTGGCGGCTGCGATCAATACGGTGTAAGACGCGATTTCCAGGGTTTCGAAGACATAACCTGACATGGCGCCTTTGACGACTTCGTCACTCATCATCATGCCGCCCATGGCCTGGCCGAAGGCCATCAACTTGCCACTCATGCCTTTCAGCGTCGACGGTTCGCTGCCCAGGCGCGTCAATGCTCGTTCCAGCGTCTCGCGCTGGCCGACTGTTTCGTCGATGTGTTTTTCAATGCGTGTACGCAACTTGGGATAATTATGCAGCCGCTCTTTCTGTGCAGTGAGCATCTGCTCCGCTTGTTGTTCCATGGCATGGGCATCACGCAGCCAACTTACGAGGTTTTCATGTTTTGTCGTCATGATCGCTTTCTCGTCATTGTCGATAAGTAGTGTTCCGAGAGAGCCGCTGATGAGTAGGTTCATTACTTTTCTCCAGCGGTATTAAGCGAAGCGGTAACAAGCGAAACGGTTTGACTTGATAGGCGTGTAAAGTTGCCGTTTCGCTTAATTGTAAAGTTGTTTTTATTTGAACTTGGCGCGCATCTTCGCATTCGGTTATTACAAGCCCGATCAGGGTTAGGAGCTGAGCCACGAAGGGAATGATTACCGGTGAGAGGAACAGTCCATGTTCGTACATAACAAGCGATTGCAATACACGGTAAGAGTTGCCGGGCCCAATCCGGGCCTGGCTAACTTACTGCTCGAACAATTTGGCGGCCCCCAGGGCGAACTGGCAGCCGCCATGCGTTATTTCACTCAGGGCCTGGCCGAAGACGATGCGGGCCGCAAGGATTTGCTGCTGGATATCGCCACGGAAGAACTCAGCCACCTGGAAATCATCGGTTCGATCGTCGGCATGCTCAACAAGGGCGCCAAAGGCGATCTGGCCGAGGCGGTGGAAGAAGAAGCGGCGCTGTACCGCTCGCTGACCGAGGGCGGCAACGACTCGCATATCACCTCCCTGCTTTACGGCGGTGGGCCGGCGCTGACCAATTCTGCCGGTGTGCCCTGGACGGCTGCCTACATCGACACCATCGGCGAGCCGACAGCGGATTTCCGTTCCAACATCGCGGCCGAAGCGCGCGCCAAGATCGTCTACGAACGGTTGATCAACGTTACCGACGATCCCGGCATCAAGGATGCGCTGGCTTTCCTGATGACCCGCGAGCTGGCGCACCAGAAATCGTTCGAGAAGGCACTGCACGCTATCCAGCCGAATTTCCCCCAAGGCAAGCTGCCGGGCGTACCGGAATTCACCAGCCTGTACTTCAACATGTCCCAAGGCGAAGAGGATCGCCGCGGCCCCTGGAACGAGGGCGATCAATGGGAGTTTGTCGGCGACCCGCAACCGGCGGTCGATGGTGGCGATGGCACTGCCCAGGTCATGTTGCCGGCCAAGCAGGCTGACACCTTGCTGCAGATGGCCAAGCGCACCGCATCGGATCCGACGCTGGACTCGATCACCGGTGCTGATCTGGGCTCAGGCGCCGCACGTAAGCCCGAGTAGATAACGTGCCCGGTTGTTTCAGGGCACCTGTTCGGTTAGCCAGGCGAGCGTTGCTCGGCCTGGCTTTTTCGTGCCTGAGGCATTGGATTAGCTGCCGCTGATCCTTCAGGTTGAATCTTTTATCGCGCGCCATTCTCCCAATGCCATAAGGCCATGGCGCGTCATCCGCAACGGCCATTCCAAGAATCGTATGAGCGCCACCTCGTTTCACGGCGCCTCCGAACTGCCCACGCAAGGCTCCGACCATGACGACTTTGATGCCGATCTTCACCACGCCCAGCCAGAGCTGCAATTTTCTCCAGGCCGGCCCGGCGCGCACGCTGTACGAGCGACTGATGCAACCCGAGCTGGATGAGGGAGCGTTGAACCAGGCGCGCAGTTTTCTGGATGGCCAATTGGCCAAGGCCCAGGATCTGTCTTGTGACGTACCCACCCAGCCCGAGGCGTTGCTGGACTGGATGCGGACCGCCGCCCAGCGCACCACCGAGGCCTATGGGCAGTACCTGCAGGCGCGACGTCAGGGCGCGCCGCGGCATTATTTCCACAACCGCGCCCATGCCCTGTATTTCCTGCGCCATGTCGCGCCCACCAAACTGGTCGACGGCGCCTGGTTGTACGGGCTGTTGCGGCATTGGCAGGAGCAGCGCCTGCGGCCGTTGCTGCGCACCTATCTCGAAGAGCTGGGTGACGGCGTTCCCGTCATGAACCATGTGGTGCTCTACAAGCAGCTGTTGGCCCAGCACGGTTGCGACGAGTTGGCCGAACTGGAAGACGAGCATTTTCTGCAGGGCGCCCAGCAACTGGCGCTCGGTCATCTGGCCGATGATTATCTGCCTGAAGTGATCGGCTACAACCTGGGCTACGAGCAGTTGCCTCTGCACCTGCTGATCACCAGCTATGAGCTGACCGAGCTGGATATCGACCCCTACTATTTCCAGTTGCACGTGACCATCGACAACGCCAGTACCGGCCATGCCCAGAAAGCCGTGCAGGCCGTGCTGGAGAATCTGCCACTGGTCGGCGATCGCGAAGACTTCTACCGCCGCGTGATCCGCGGCTATCAGCTCAATGACCTGGGCATTGGCTCCACGGCAGTGATCGCCGCCTTCGATCTCGAGGACGAAGTCTGCGCCATGCTCGAGCGCAAGCGTGAAGTGGCTACCCAGGTGCACTCCGACTACTGCCGAATCGAGGGGCGTACCGTCAACGAATGGCTCAGCGAGCCCGGCCAGGTGCGCGCCTTCCTTGAAGCACTGCAGAAACGCGGCTGGATTCGCCGCGACGAAGACCCGCGGAACAGTCGTTTCTGGCAGTTGGTGCAAGGCGATCGCGCGGCCATGTTCGGGGTGTTCAGCAGCTATGAACAGCAACTCTTGCACGACTGGATCGCTGGTAGCTGGGCGCCCGCACGGAGTCGTGGCCGGCCGCGTCGCCGCCCGGTGGCGGCCAGCCCCGAGCAGACCGTGGGCCTGGATGATGAGGCGCAGGCACTGCACGCCGCACTTCGCGCCCTGCCGCCTCAGCAGCAGGCCAGCAAGCTGATCGGGCTGATGTCGCCCGCCAGCCACTTCACGACGGCAGGCTTGCTGGCCACACGACTGTTCAACGCTTATCTCCACTAACCATGTCCGGGGCATCGATGCATAGCGAGCAGAACACCGCACAACAGCAGGCACTATTGAGCCTTGGTCAGACCCTCGAGCAGCAGGGCTATCGATTCACCACCGGTACGCCGTTGACTCACGAGCGGGTCAACGCCCGTGGCGAAAACCGGCAGGCACGGGATCTGGTGGGGGTGTTCGGTTGGAGTCGGCCGTTCGAGGCACAGGTGGTGGGCAACGAGTTGCTCGAGCTGATGCGCATGGGCGGCGTCTTGCAGCAGCAGGGCCAGCAGCTCTCCAGTGCGGTGCGTTGGTCGAGCCTCGGTGACAACCTGTTCGTGCATTCGCGCTATCCGACCGTACAGGCCGACGCCGTGTTCTTCGGGCCAGACACCTACCGCTTCGTGCGCGCCATCGATGCCTTTCTTGCCACGCCGTCGACTGCAACCGTGTCGCGGGCGGTGGATATCTGCTGCGGCTCAGGACCGGGCGCCCTGTGCATCGCCCAGGCACGGCCTGCCGCCGAGGTGCTGGCGGTGGACATCAACCCGCAGGCGCTGGAGTTCACCCGAATCAACGCAGCGCTGGCCGGGGTGAACAACGTCGAGGCGCAATACAGCGATCTGTTGAAAAACGTCGACGGCGAGTTCGACCTGATCGTCGCCAATCCGCCCTACATGCTCGACGCCGACAGCCGTGCCTATCGTGATGGCGGTGGTGAGCTGGGCGCTGGGCTGTCCGAGGCGATCGTGGAAGCATCGATTGGCCGCCTGGCGCCGGGCGGCAGCCTGTTGCTGTATACCGGCGTGGCGATGACGGCGGCGGGTGATCCGTTCCTGGCCTATATCGAGCGCACTCTGGGCGATGCGTCGCTGGCCTGGCGATACGAGGAAGTGGATCCGGACGTGTTCGGCGAGGAATTGCTCAAGCCTGGCTACGAGCAGGTCGAGCGCATCGCGGCGGTAGTGCTGACTGTCACCCGCACGGCAGGTTGACGGTGTGGCGCCGAGGGCCGCTCCAAGCCCTCGGCGCCCCAGGCGTCAGGTGTTTTCGATGAAGCGGCGAATGCGCTGCGCCGCCTCCACGCATTCCGCCAGTGGCGCGACCAGCGCCATGCGCACGCGCCCGGCGCCCGGATTGAAGCCATTCACGTCGCGGGACAGGTACGAGCCCGGCACCACGGTGACGTGTTCCTTCGCGAACAGTGCGCGGGTGAATTCAGCATCGTCGCCTGGCGTCCTGGCCCACAGGTAGAAGCCGCCGTCGGGGCGCTGCACGTCCATCACGCCTTCGAGTATCGCCAGCACGGCGTCGAACTTCTCGCGGTACAGGTCGCGATTGGCGCGCACGTGCTCTTCGTCCTGCCAGGCTGCGATGCTGGCCAGCTGGGTCTGCACCGGCATGGCACAGCCATGGTAGGTGCGGTACAGCAGGAAGGCCTTGAGAATCTCCGCATCACCGGCCACGAACCCCGAGCGCAGGCCCGGCAGGTTGGAACGCTTGGACAGGCTGTGGAACACCACGCAACGCTTGAAATCACTGCGGCCCAGCTCGGCGCAGGCGGTCAGCAGGCCGGCGGGTGGGTTTTCCTCGTCGAAATACAGCTCGCTGTAGCACTCGTCAGCGGCAATTACGAAGTCGTACTGGTCGGCCAGGGCGATCAGCTTCTTCAGGGTCTCCAGTGGAATCAGAGCGCCGGTCGGGTTGCCCGGCGAGCACAGGAAGAGAATCTGGCAGCGTTGCCAGACGTCAGGCGCCACGGCGTCGAAGTCCGGGTTGAAGCCATGTTCCTGCAGGCACGGCAGGTAATGGGGCTGGGTGCCGGCGAGCAGGGCCGCGCCTTCGTAGATCTGGTAGAACGGATTGGGGCTGACCACCAGGCCGTCCACATCGCGCTGCGCCACGGTTTGGGTAAAGGCGAACAGCGCCTCGCGAGTGCCGTTGACCGGCAGCACGTGGCGGGCAGCGTCCAGCCAGCCGGCCGGTACCTTGAAGCGCCGCTCGCACCAGGCGGCGATGGCTTCGCGCAGCGCCGGGATACCCAGTGTGGTCGGGTAGACCGCCATCTGGTCGAGGTTGTCGGTCAGGGCCTGGGCGACGAAAGCCGGCGAGCGGTGCTTGGGTTCGCCGATCGACAGGGCGATGGGCGAGCGATCCGCGGCGGGGGCGACACCGGCGAGCAGGGCGCGCAGTTTCTCGAAGGGGTAGGGCTGCAGCTGGGCGAGGGCGTGGTTCATGATGATCCGACGGGTCCTTTGTGAGGCGACGACAAAGCCGGTGACACTATCACGGCAGCGGTCTCAGGAAAATTGCTTATCGGCGCTGTGACTCGCGCGACAACGCCAGAGGTAGCGTGACGCAAGCAATAGAGCTCAGGCTTTTCATTCGCATCATGCTTGGCATGAACAATCCAGCGCAGCCGCTCTGCGGCGGGGTTTGAGCGCCGATAAAGGGGCTGACCTTTCACTCAGATTTTTCTCGGCTTGTGCACTAAAGAGTGTTGCGCCTGCGCCGATAGCTTGGCCATGACTGCAACCCGCATTTCCTTCAGCGAGACCTCATCCATGCGCACCCTCAAATTCAGCCACAAGATCATGCTGGCTGCGTCCCTGGTGGTTATCGCGGCCTTCGCATCCTTCGCGCTGTACAACGACTACCTGCAGCGCACGTCGATTCGCGACAACCTGGCCAACTACCTCAACGATGTCGGCCAGGTTTCCACTGGCAACATCCAACACTGGCTTTCGGGGCGTATGCAGTTGCTCGACAACCTGGCCGAGTCGGTACAGGACGACAGCTCGCTAGCGCCCCTGGCCAGAAACCTGCAGCACCGCAGCGTCGCCTCGGCGTTCCTGTATGCCTACTACGGTCAGAACGACGGCACCTACACCCAATTCCCGCCCAGCGAGCTGCCAGCCGGCTACGATCCGCGTCAGCGCCCCTGGTACAAAAGTGCCGCGGGCAGCAGCGGTCCGGGCCTGACCGAGCCCTATCTGGCAGCCGACCCGCGTGACGGCCTGCTGATCACCATCACCCGTCCGGTCAGCGTCGGCGGCACCCTGCAAGGTGTGGTCGGCGGTGACCTCAAGCTGCAGACCATCGACGACATTCTCAACTCCTTCGACCTGGGCGGTATGGGGTATGCCTTCCTGGTCGACGACAAGGGCACGGTGTTCGTGCACCCGGACAAAAGCCTGGTGCTGAAGAAACTCGCTGACCTGTTCCCGAGCGGTGCGCCGCGCCTGGAGGCGGGCCTGCAGGACGTTTCGGCTGCCGATGGCAGTGCGCGCATCGTCACCTTCCTGCCGGTGCAGGGCCTGGCAGGCGTGCGCTGGTACGTCGGCCTGTCGGTCGACGAGGGCAAGGCGTTCGCGGCGCTGCACGAGTTCCGCATCTCGGCCCTGACCTCCACGGTCATCGGGGTGATCGCCATCCTGCTGCTGCTTGGTGCGCTGATCCGCATTCTGCTGCGTCCGCTGCATGTGATGAGTCACGCCATGAGCGGTATCGCCGAGGGTGAGGGCGACCTGACCCAGCGCCTCAAGGTCGAGTCCGGCGATGAATTCGGTGAGCTGGCCGGCGCCTTCAACCGCTTCGTCGAGCGTATCCACGAATCGATCCGTGAAGTGGCTTCGGCTACCCGCGAAGTGCACACCCGGGTCAGTACCGTGGTACAGGCTTCCAATGCGTCCATGGGCAACTCCAGCGAGCAGGCGGCGCGCACCGACAGCGTCGCTGCGGCGATCAACGAGCTGGGCGCGGCCGCCCAGGAGATCGCCCGCAACGCCGCCGATGCCTCGGTGCAGGCCAGCGAAGCGCGCCGTGATGCCGAAGAAGGCCAAGGCATGGTCGAGCGCACCCTGGGTTCGATGGGCGACCTGTCGGACAAGATCCAGGCCTCGGGCAGCCATATCGAGTTGCTCAGCGAGAAGAGCAACGACATCGGCCAGATCCTCGACGTCATCAAGGGCATCTCCGAGCAGACCAACCTGCTGGCGCTCAACGCCGCCATCGAAGCGGCGCGCGCCGGCGAGGCGGGTCGCGGCTTTGCGGTGGTGGCCGACGAGGTGCGCAACCTGGCTCAGCGTACGCAGAGCTCGGCTCAGGAAATCCAGCAGATGATTGAGCAGCTGCAGTCAGGCGCCCGTGACGCCGTGGCGACCATGGGCGAGAGCCGCCGCTTCAGCGACGATAGCGTGCGTATCGGTGGTCAGGCCGGCGAGAACCTGCGTGGCGTGACCCGCCGCATCGGCGAGATCGATGGCATGAATCAGTCCGTGGCCACCGCCACCGAGGAGCAGACCTCGGTGATCGAGAGCCTGAACATGGATATCACCGAGATCAACACGCTCAACCAGGACGGTGTACGCAACCTGCAGGCCAGCCTCAGCGCCTGTACCGAACTGGATCAGCAGGTCGGGCGGCTCAAGCAGCTGGTCGACAGCTTCCGCATCTGACGATCACTGTGCGGGCCCCAAGCGGGGGCCCGCACTGCATTCAGATGCTGATCTGCAACGGGCTGGCGCTGCTGCTTGCCGACAGCTTGGTGATGATGGTCTGCTGCAGGCGCGCGCACAGCTCGGGGTCGGACAGCGGCTGGTTATTGGCGTCGGTGACGAAGAAAACGTCTTCCACGCGCTCGCCCAGGGTGGCGATCTTGGCGTTCTGTACCGAGAGGTCGAAGTCCAGGAAGATGCGCCCGATCTTGGCCAGCAGGCCCGGGCGGTCCGGCGCGGTCAGTTCCACCACGGTGACCGGCCGCTGGGCATCGTTGTGGATGGTCACCTGGGGCGCGAAGGCGAAGTGCTTGAGCTGGCGCGGTACGCGGCGCTGGATGATGTTCGGGTACTCGTCCGGGTGCATCAGGGTGTCGACCAGGCTCTGGCGGATCTGCTGGATGCGCTTGGGATTGTCACCGATCGAGCCGCCTTCGGCCTCGAGCACGATGTAGGTGTCGAGGGTGAACTGGCTGGTGGAGGTGAGAATCCGTGCATCGTGAATGTTCAGGTTCAGCTGCGCCATGGCCGCTACCGTCACGGCGAAGAAGTCGTGCTGGTCCGGCGCGTAGATGAAGATCTGCGTGCCGCCCTCGAATTCACGCTGGGTAGTTTCCTTGATCAGCACCAGCGGGCCGCCGTCATCGGGATGACGAAGGATGGCGTCGCTGTGCCAGGCCACGTCGCTGGCGCTGTGGCGCAGGAAGTAGTCGTCGCCCAGTTGCGACCAGAGTTGCTCGACGTCATCGGTGTCGGTGCCGGCAGCGCTGAGGATCTCCAGCGCCGCCGCCTGAGTCAGGCGAATCTGCTCCTCGCGCTCCACCGGATTTTCCAGGCCGCGGCGCAGGGCGCTGCTGGTCTCGGTGTACAGTTGGCGCATCAGGCTGGCGCGCCAGGAGTTCCACAGCGTCGGGTTGGTGGCGTTGATGTCGGCCACGGTGAGCACGTAGAGGTAATCCAGGTGCGTCTGGTCACCGACGAAGGCGGCGAAGTCGTTGATCACCTGTGGGTCGGACAGGTCCTTGCGCTGGGCGGTGGTCGACATCGCCAGGTGGTTCTGCACCAGCCAGACGATCAGCGCGGTGTCCCAGGCCGGCAGGTGATGGCGCTGGCCGAAGGCTTCGGCATCCAGTGCGCCGATTTCCGAGTGATCGCCACCGCGGCCTTTGCCAATGTCGTGATAAAGGCCCGCGAGGTAGATCAGCTCCGGCTTGGGCAGCTTGTCGATCAGCTGGCTCGCCAGGGGGAATTTCTCCGCCAGCTCTGGCCACTTGAACTTGCGCAGGTGCTTGATCAGGTTGAGCGTGTGGGCGTCGACCGTATAGATGTGGAACAGGTCGTGCTGCATCTGCCCGACGATATGGCCGAACTCCGGCAGGTAGCGGCCGAGAATGCCGTAGCGGTTCATGCGCCGCAGGTTGCGGTGGATGCCCTGCTCGCACTTGAACAGCTCGATGAACAGGCTGGTGTTGCGGATATCGCGGCGGAATTCGTCGTCGATCAGGTAGCGGTGGTCGCGCAGCAGGCGAATGGTATCGGCGCACACACCGCTGAGCTCGGGGTGCTGGGCCATCAGCACGAAGATCTCGATGATGGCGAACGGCGTGCGTTTGAAGACATTAACGTGGGTGACTTCGATGTAGCCGTCACGCACCTGGAAGCGGCTGTTGAGCGGCTGCACCGGCAGGTTGTCGCCAGCGCGCAGGATCTCTTCCTCGAAGTGCTGGTTGATCAGGTCGCTCAGCTCGGCGATGGCCATCACCACGCGGTAGTACTTCTGCATGAAGCGCTCGATGGTGCGCTTGGTGTCGCTTTCGTTGTAGCCGAGCAGCTCGGCGACCTTGCTCTGGTGATCGAACAGCAGCCGGTCCTCGGCGCGCCCGGCGAGCATGTGCAGGGCGTAGCGCACCTTCCAGAGAAATTCCTGGCTGGAGGCGAGCAGGGCGTATTCGCTTTCCAGCAGAAAGCCCTGGCCGACCATGGCGTGCAGGTTGAGGGTGCCGAAGTGCCGGCGCGCCACCCAGAGGATGGTCTGGATATCGCGCAAGCCGCCCGGCGAGCCCTTCACGTTGGGCTCCAGGTTGTACTCGGTGTCGTTGTACTTGGCGTGGCGGGCCTTCTGTTCCTCGCGCTTGGCCAGGTAAAACGCCTTGCTCGGCCACATGTGAGCGGTAGAGGTTGCTTCCTGCATGCGCTCGCGCAGGTGCTCGGGGCCGGCGATGGTGCGGCTTTCCATCAGGTTGGTGATGACGGTCAGGTCGGCGCGGGCCTCGATGCCGCACTCGGCCACCGAACGCACGCTCTGGCCGACCTCCAGGCCGATGTCCCAGAGCAGGGTCAGGAAGCCTTCGATGGGCTCGCGGAAGGTTTCCTGGTCGTCACCGCCGAGCAGGATCAGCAGGTCGATATCGGAATAGGGATGCAGTTCGCCGCGGCCGTAGCCGCCCACCGCCAGCAGGGCGATTTCCGCCTCGCTGCTCCAGGTGAACCGGTTCCAGGCTTCGAGCAGGATCTGGTCGGTGAAACGCGCGCGGTCTTCGACCAGGCGGCGCACGTCGCGGTTGTCGCGAAAGCGCGCATCCAGCACCTCATGGGCGCGGCGGATGGCTTTCTTGAAGGCGCCGATGGGGCTGGACTTGAGTGCCAGTTCCGCCTGGAACTGGCCGCGATCGAACAATTCGGCGTCTAGCAGCGACATGCGGCGGCCTTCCTTCATCTATAGGTGGATGCTCGTATCAGGCTGACGTGCGGGCGATGGTGTCGTCGCTGCGCAGGGTGAAGATCTCGTAGCCGTCGGCGGTGACCAGCAGGGTGTGCTCCCATTGGGCGGACAGCTTGCGATCCTTGGTGATCGCCGTCCAGCCGTCGCCCAGCACGCGGGTTTCCGGGCGGCCCTGGTTGATCATCGGCTCGATGGTAAAGGTCATGCCTTCCTTGAGCTCCATGCCGGTGCCCGCGCGGCCGTAGTGCAGCACTTGCGGATCTTCGTGAAACACCGAGCCGATGCCGTGGCCGCAGAACTCGCGAACCACCGAGAAACCGTTCTTCTCGGCGTGCTTCTGGATCACTTCGCCGATGTCGCCGAGGCGCGCGCCGGGACGAACCGCTTCGATGCTTTTATAAAGGCATTCCTGGGTGACGCGCGACAGGCGCTCGGCCCACTCCGGCACCTTGCCGACGTGGAACATGCGGCTGGTGTCGCCGTAGTAGCCGTCCTTGATGACGGTGATGTCGATGTTCATCACATCACCTTCCTTGAGCGGCTTGTCGTTGGGAATGCCGTGGCATACCACGTGGTTGAGCGAGGTGCAGATGGATTTCGGAAAGCCCGGGCGACCCGGTGCCGCGCCGTAGTTGAGCGGGGCGGGGATGGCCTTCTGCACGTCGACGATATAGTTGTGGCAGATGGTATTGAGTTCGTCCGTGGTGACGCCGGGTTTGACATGCTCGGCGATCATCTCCAGCACGTCGGCGGCCAGGCGACCGGCGATGCGCATTTTCTCGATTTCGTCGGGCGTCTTGAGGGTGACGGTCATGGTGATCTCGGTAGCTCTGTAAAGAGCGGCATGGTAACAGTTTGCGCCGGCAACCTTGAAGCGCCCATGGATGGCGGGGCCGTTAGCCGATACCGAATATGCATGTAGCCCAAGGTCGGTTTCTATGGTATAAAACGCGCCGCTTTGCGGGGTAGACCCCGAAAGCCTAACCCCACACACGTATCGACACGATTTCCTGGGTGCCCGCAAGGGTTGGAAATTGGGATGCGTGGAGGCCTAACCCGACTTATCAAGGAACTATCATGTCCCAAGTCAATATGCGCGATATGCTGAAGGCCGGTGTGCACTTCGGCCACCAGACCCGTTACTGGAACCCGAAAATGGGCAAGTACATTTTCGGCGCGCGCAACAAGATTCACATCATCAACCTGGAAAAGACCCTGCCGATGTTCAACGACGCGCTGTCGTTCGTTGAAAAGCTGGCTGCTGGCAAGAACAAGATCCTGTTCGTCGGCACCAAGCGTTCCGCTGGCAAGATCGTTCGCGAAGAAGCGGCTCGTTGCAACTCGCCGTTCGTCGATCACCGCTGGTTGGGCGGCATGCTCACCAACTACAAGACCATCCGTGCCTCGATCAAGCGTCTGCGCGATCTGGAAGTACAGTCCCAGGACGGTACCTTCAGCAAGCTGACCAAGAAAGAAGCCCTGATGCGCACCCGTGATCTGGAAAAACTGGATCGCAGCCTGGGCGGTATCAAGGACATGGGCGGTCTGCCGGACGCGCTGTTCGTCATCGACGTCGATCACGAGCGCATTGCGATCACCGAAGCCAACAAGCTGGGCATCCCGGTCATCGGCGTTGTCGATACCAACAGCAGCCCGGAAGGCGTTGACTACATCATCCCGGGTAACGACGACGCCATCCGCGCCATCCAGCTGTACATGGGTGCCATGGCCGACGCCGTGATCCGTGGTCGCAGCAACACCGGCGGCGCTACCGAAGAGTTCGTCGAAGAAGCTCCGGCTGCAGAAGCTGCCGAAGGCTAAGCGGTAACGCAGAGCATCTAATGTTATGCGCTGCGCAAAAAGGGGGCTAGGCCCCCTTTTTGTCACTCAAAGATTTGATCGCCCGCCTTGCGGGTGATGGTTGAAGACCTACCAAGAGGATTTTCAAGATGGCAGAGATTACTGCAGCACTGGTCAAGGAACTGCGCGAGCGTACCGGCCAAGGCATGATGGAGTGCAAGAAGGCCCTGGTTGCCGCTGGTGGCGACATCGAGAAAGCGATCGATGACATGCGCGCTTCGGGCGCCATCAAGGCTGCCAAGAAGGCTGGCAACATCGCTGCCGAAGGTTCCATTGCCGTTCGCGTCGAAGGCAACCGCGGCCTGATCATCGAAGTCAACTCGCAGACCGACTTCCTGGCTCTGCAGGACGACTTCAAGGCCTTCGTCAAGGAAAGCCTGGACGAAGCCTTCGAGAAGAACCTGACCGAAGCCGCTCCGCTGATCGCCTCGCGCGAGTCCGCTCGTGAAGCGCTGGTTGCCAAGTGCGGCGAGAACGTCAACATCCGTCGTCTGACCGCTGTTTCCGGTGACACCGTTGGTGCCTACCTGCACGGCCACCGCATCGGCGTTCTGGTCGTCCTGAAAGGCGGCAACGACGAACTGGCCAAGCACGTTGCCATGCACGTTGCCGCTTCCAACCCGGCCGTTGTTTCCGCTGACCAGGTCTCCGAGGAACTGGTTGCCAAGGAAAAGGAAATCTTCCTGCAGCTGAACGCCGAGAAGATCGCCGGCAAGCCGGAAAATATCGTCGAGAACATGGTCAAGGGCCGTATCGCCAAGTTCCTGGCCGAAGCCAGCTTGGTCGAGCAAGCCTTCATCATGGATCCGGAAGTCAAGGTCGGCGACCTGGTGAAGAAAGCCGGTGCCGAAGTCGTTTCCTTCGTTCGTTACGAAGTGGGCGAGGGCATCGAGAAGGCCGAGACCGACTTCGCTGCCGAAGTTGCTGCTCAGGTTGCTGCCAGCAAGCAGTGATAACTGCTTAGCTAGCGCCCCAGAAGAGGCTGCCCGCTCACGCGCGCGGCCTCTTTTTCAAAGGGGATTTTTTTCGAAACGATGGTTTGTGCCCGTGGCACTCACGGTCGTGAGCGCTGTCGAAGCGCTCGATATGCGAGCCACTCGGTTCGCAGATTTTTCTTACGCCGCAGGAGAGAATGGTAATGGCTCAGCAGGTGAGTGGTCGTCAACCGCGCTACAAGCGCATTCTGCTCAAACTCAGCGGCGAGGCCCTGATGGGCTCGGAAGATTTCGGCATCGATCCCAAGGTGCTCGATCGCATGGCGCTGGAAGTCGGTCAACTGGTCGGTATCGGCGTACAGGTGGGGGTGGTGATTGGCGGTGGCAACCTGTTCCGTGGTGCCGCACTCAGCGCCGCCGGTATGGATCGGGTCACCGGTGACCACATGGGCATGCTGGCCACGGTAATGAACGCCCTGGCCATGCGTGACGCCCTGGAGCGCTCGAACATTCCTGCGCTGGTCATGTCGGCCATCTCCATGGTCGGCGTTACCGACCACTACGATCGCCGCAAGGCGATGCGCCATCTGAAGACCGGTGAGGTGGTGATCTTCGCCGCTGGCACTGGTAATCCGTTCTTCACCACCGACTCGGCCGCCTGCTTGCGTGGTATCGAGATCGACGCCGATGTGGTGCTGAAGGCAACCAAGGTGGATGGTGTGTACACTGCCGATCCATTCAAGGATCCGCATGCGGAAAAATTCGATCGCCTCACCTATGACGAGGTGCTGGATCGCAAGCTGGGCGTGATGGACCTGACGGCCATCTGTCTGTGCCGTGATCACAACATGCCGCTGCGTGTTTTCAATATGAACAAGCCGGGTGCCCTGCTCAATGTCGTGGTGGGCGGCGCCGAAGGTACTTTGGTCGAGGAAGGTAAAGAATGATCAACGAAATCAAGAAGGACGCCCAGGTCCGCATGCAGAAGAGCCTGGAATCGCTGGCTCACGCATTCAGCCGCATTCGTACCGGTCAGGCTCACCCCAGCATCCTCGGCGGCGTGATGGTGCCTTACTACGGTGCGGACACCCCGCTGAACCAGGTCGCCAGCGTAACCGTCAAGGATTCGCGCACCCTGCAGGTCGTGGCGTTCGAGCGCAGCATGCTGAGCGCGGTCGACAAGGCCATCCAGAGTTCTGGTCTGGGCTTCAATCCGACCAACCTGGGCGAGCTGCTGCTGGTCACCATGCCGGCACTGACCGAAGAGACCCG
This sequence comes from uncultured Pseudomonas sp., assembly GCA_966186235.1. Taxonomy (GTDB): domain Bacteria; phylum Pseudomonadota; class Gammaproteobacteria; order Pseudomonadales; family Pseudomonadaceae; genus Aquipseudomonas. The sequence goes on along the minus strand of CBIFVM010000002.1, from coordinate 180,887 downwards.
CAAGGGCTTCACCAAGCAGGCCCGTGATGCCGCCGAAGACGCCCGTGTTGCCGTGCGCAACATCCGTCGCGACGCCATGAGCCAGCTCAAGGACCTGGTCAAGGAAAAGGAAATCAGCGAAGACGAAGAGCGTCGCGCTGCTGACGACGTACAGAAGCTGACCGACAAGTTCGTGGCCGAGATCGACGTCGCCGTGAAGCAGAAAGAAGCGGACCTGATGGCCGTCTGACGGCCAGGAAGTCGCCATGGACAATTCCAAAGTCGGTGCCGTGATGGCCGTTCCACGGCACGTGGCGATCATTATGGATGGTAACAACCGCTGGGCGCGCAAGCGCCTGCTGCCCGGTGTGGCCGGGCACAAGGCGGGCGTCGATGCGGTGCGAGCGGTCATCGAGGTCTGCGCCGATTCGGGCGTGGAAGTGCTGACCCTGTTCGCCTTCTCCAGCGAGAACTGGCAGCGCCCGGCCGATGAGGTCGGTGCGTTGATGGAGCTGTTTCTCAGTGCTCTGCGCCGTGAGGCACGCAAGCTCGACGAGAACGGCATCAGCCTGCGTATCATCGGCGACCGTTCGCGGTTCCATCCCGAATTGCAGGCCGCCATGCGCGAAGCCGAAGCGGCGACCGCTGGCGTGGCCGGCGAAAAACGCTTCATCCTGCAGATCGCTGCCAACTACGGCGGTCAGTGGGACATCGCCCAGGCCGCGCAACGCCTGGCGCGTGAAGTGCAGGGCGGTCATCTGCAGCCCGAGGACATCACCCCGCGCCTGCTCCAGGGCTGCCTGGCCACCGGTGAGTTACCGCTGCCGGATCTGTGCATTCGCACGGGCGGCGAGCATCGGGTCAGCAATTTCCTGCTCTGGCAGATGGCCTACAGTGAACTGTACTTCTCCGACCTGCTGTGGCCGGACTTCAAGCACGACGCCATGCGCGCGGCGCTGGCGGATTTCGCCAAGCGTCAGCGGCGTTTTGGCAAAACCAGTGAACAAGTCGAAGCCGAGGCCCGCGCCTGATGCTCAAGCAACGAATCATTACGGCGCTGATCCTGCTGCCGATCGCCCTGGCAGGGTTCTTCCTGCTCGAAGGTGGCGCGTTCGCGCTGTTCATCGCCGTCGTGGTCGTGCTCGGTGCCTGGGAGTGGGCTCGTTTGGCTGGGTTCGAAGCCCAGCCGTTGCGTGTCGCCTACGCCGCCCTGGTGGCGGTGCTGCTTTATCTGAGTTACAGCGCCCCTGCGCTGGCGCCTTGGTTGCTGGTCGCCGGTGTGCTGTGGTGGGCATTCGCGACCTTTCTGGTGCTCAACTACCCGGATAGCAGCCGCTACTGGGGCGGCCTGCCGGGGCGCCTGGCGATCGGTTTGCTGATTCTGCTGCCGGCCTGGCAAGGGCTGGTGGTGATCAAGCAATGGCAGCTGGCCAACTGGCTGATCCTGGCGGTGATGGCGCTGGTCTGGGTCGCCGACATCGGCGCCTATTTCTCCGGCAAGCGCTTCGGCAAGCGCAAGCTGGCGCCGCGGGTCAGCCCCGGCAAGAGCTGGGAAGGCCTGATCGGCGGTCTGCTGCTGAGTTTGCTGCTGATGGTGGTGGTGGGCCTTTATCGCGATTGGTCGTTCACGCAGTTTCTTCTCGCGCTGCCGGCCGCTGCGCTGGTAGTGCTGATTTCGGTAGTCGGTGATCTTACCGAGAGCATGTTCAAGCGCCAGTCCGGCATCAAGGACAGCAGCAATCTGCTACCTGGTCATGGCGGTGTGCTCGACCGCATCGACAGCCTGACGGCGGCGGTTCCGGTATTCGCCATGTTGCTGTGGCTGGCTGGTTGGGGCGCATTGTGAGCCAGGTTCAACAGATCACCGTTCTGGGTGCTACCGGTTCGATCGGCCTGAGCACTCTCGATGTCATCGCTCGCCATCCATCGCGTTACCAGGCATTCGCCCTGACCGCCTTCAGTCGCCTGGCCGAGTTGGAGGCGCTTTGCGTCATCCATCGCCCGCGTTTCGCCGTGGTCGCCGATGCCCTGGCAGCAGCCGATCTGCAGGCGCGTCTGCAGCAGGCCGGGCTGGATACTCGCGTATTGTCTGGCGAGGCCGGACTGTGCGAGGTCGCTGCCCATGCCGAGGTGGATGCCGTGATGGCAGCCATCGTCGGTGCGGCGGGGCTCAAGCCGACCCTGGCGGCGGTCGAAGCCGGCAAGAAGGTGCTGCTCGCCAACAAGGAAGCGTTGGTGATGTCCGGCGCGTTGTTCATGCGCGCGGTGCGTCAGAGTGGCGCCGTGCTGCTGCCGATCGACAGCGAGCACAATGCGATCTTCCAGTGCTTGCCTCAGGATTACGCGCGCGGTCTGCAGCTGGTCGGCGTGCGACGCATCCTGCTCACCGCTTCCGGCGGGCCGTTCCGTCAGTCCTCGCCCGAGGCGCTGCACGCGGTAACGCCCGAGCAGGCCTGCGCCCACCCCAACTGGTCGATGGGCCGCAAGATTTCCGTCGATTCGGCCAGCATGATGAACAAGGGGCTGGAGCTGATCGAGGCCTGCTGGCTGTTCGACGCACGCCCCGAGCAGGTCGAGGTGCTGATCCATCCCCAGAGCGTCATCCATTCCCTGGTCGATTACGTCGACGGCTCGGTGCTCGCCCAGTTGGGCAACCCCGACATGCGCACGCCCATTGCCCACGCTCTGGCGTGGCCGCAACGTATCGATTCGGGCGTCGCGCCGCTGGATCTGCTTGCCGTAGCGCGCCTGGATTTCCAGGCCCCGGACGACGTTCGCTTTCCCTGCCTGCGTCTGGCCCGTGAGGCGGCGGAGGCGGGCGGCAGTGCGCCGGCAATGCTCAATGCCGCGAACGAAGTGGCGGTGGCGGCATTTCTCGAGCGGCGGATTCGCTTTACCGATATCGCGCGTATCATTGGCGGCGTTCTCGAGGCCGAGCCGGTCGTTGCGGTGGATTGCCTCGATACCGTGCTCGAAGCCGACCGCCGTGCGCGGGAGCTGGCCAGGCACTGGTTGAATCGCGGAGAAGTGGCATGAGCGCACTCTATATGATCGTTGGCACCCTGATCGCCCTTGGGGTGCTGGTGACCTTCCATGAATACGGTCATTTCTGGGTGGCTCGCCGCTGCGGCGTCAAGGTGCTGCGTTTCTCCGTGGGTTTCGGCACGCCGCTGGTGCGCTGGCATGATCGGCAAGGCACCGAGTTCGTGATCGCCGCCATCCCGCTGGGTGGCTACGTGAAGATGCTCGATGAGCGCGAAGGCGACGTGCCGCCGGAACTGGTCGAGCAATCCTTTAACCGTAAGACCGTCAAGCAGCGTTTCGCCATCGTGGCTGCGGGCCCAGCGGCCAACTTCGCCCTGGCGCTGGTGTTCTTCTGGCTGGTGGCCATGCTCGGCAGCCAGCAGGTACGGCCGGTCATCGGTGCGGTCGAGGCGGGTAGCCTGGCTCAGGTTGCCGGTCTGCAAGCGGGTGAGGAAATCGTCGCGGTCAACGGCAAGGCCACCACGGGCTGGTCGGCGGTCAACCTGCAACTGGTGCGCCGTCTCGGTGAAAGCGGTGAGCTGTTGATCACCACCCGGCATCCCGACGGTGGTGCCGATACGGCTCATCGCGTCGAACTGGACAACTGGCTGCGCGGCGCCAACGAGCCTGATCCGATCGCCTCGCTGGGCATTCGTCCATGGCGTCCGAGCCTGGCGCCGGTGCTCGCCGAATTCGACCCGGAAGGTCCGGCCCAGGCCGCCGGCCTGCGAATCGGTGATCGCCTGCTGGCGCTGGACGGGCAATCGCTGAACGATTGGCAGGATCTGGTCGATCGCGTGCGCGGGCTGCCGGGCAAGTCGGTGAGCATCGCCCTGGAGCGTGATGGTCAGCGCCTGGATGTACCCGTGACCCTGGCCTCGAAAGGCGAGGGTGAAGCGGCCACCGGCTACCTTGGCGCTGGCGTGGCGCCGGCACAATGGCCGGCGCAAATGCTTCGCGAAATCAGCTACGGGCCACTCGAGGCGGTCAGCGAGGCGGGCGCGCGAACCTGGACGATGAGCCTTCTGACCCTCGATTCATTGAAGAAAATGCTGTTCGGTGAGCTCTCGGTAAAAAACTTGAGCGGGCCGATAACCATTGCTAAAGTGGCGGGCGCTTCGGCCGAGTCGGGCCTCGGGGACTTTTTGAATTTCCTCGCCTACCTGAGTATCAGCCTCGGCGTTCTCAATTTGCTGCCCATTCCGGTTCTGGATGGCGGACATCTGCTTTATTACCTGGTTGAGTGGGTGCGAGGCCGCCCACTGTCCGAACGGGTGCAGGGTTGGGGGATGCAGATTGGCATCAGCCTGGTGATCGGGGTGATGCTGCTGGCTCTGGTCAACGACCTTGGTCGCCTGTGAGCTCAGCTGAATTATATATCTTTCGTCTCGAACGACTGATTTCTTATCGTTAGTTGGAATAAGAAAGGACTTCATGAAACGTCTGCTGCTACCTGCGGTTCTTTCCGCATTGATGATCGCCGAAGTTCACGCCGAGTCCTTCACCATCTCCGATATTCGCGTTAACGGCCTGCAACGCGTCTCCGCGGGCAGCCTGTTTGGCGCACTGCCCCTGAACGTCGGCGAGTCGGCCGACGATCGCACGCTCACCGAAGCGACGCGCGAACTGTTCAAGACCGGCTTCTTTCAGGATATTCAGCTGGGCCGCGACGGCAACGTGCTGGTCATCACCGTGGTCGAGCGCCCGTCGATCTCCAGCATCGAGATCGAAGGCAACAAGGCCATCAGCAGCGACGATCTGCTCAAGGGCCTGAACCAGTCCGGCCTTGCCGAAGGCGAGATCTTCCAGCGTGCGACCCTGGAAGGCGTGCGTAACGAACTGCAGCGCCAGTACGTGGCCCAAGGCCGTTACTCCGCCGAGATCGACGCCGAAGTGATTCCTCAGCCGCGCAACCGCGTCGCGCTGAAGATCAACATCAACGAAGGCAGCGTCGCGGCCATTCAACACATCAACGTGGTCGGCAACAAGGTTTTCTCCGATGAAGACCTGCAGGACCTGTTCGAGCTGAAGACCACCAACTGGCTGTCGTTCTTCCGTAACGACGACAAGTACGCCCGCGAGAAACTCTCCGGTGACCTGGAGCGCCTACGCTCCTATTACCTGGATCGCGGCTACATCAACATGGATATCACCTCCACTCAGGTATCCATCACCCCGGACAAGAAACACGTCTACATCACCGTCAATATCGATGAAGGCGAGAAATACACCGTTCGTGACGTGAAACTGTCCGGCGACCTCAAGGTGCCGGAAGAAGAAGTGCGCGCGCTGCTGCTGGTCAAAGAGGGCCAGGTGTTCTCCCGCAAGGTGATGACCAGCACCAGCGAGCTGATCACCCGCCGCCTGGGTAACGAGGGTTACACCTTCGCCAACGTCAACGGCGTGCCTGAGCCACATAACGACGACAACTCGGTATCGATCACCTTCGTCGTCGATCCGGGCAAGCGCGCCTACGTCAACCGTATCAACTTCCGCGGCAACACCAAGACCGAAGACGAAGTGCTGCGCCGCGAAATGCGCCAGATGGAAGGCGGCTGGGCATCGACCTATCTGATCGACCAGTCGAAGACACGTCTGGAACGTCTGGGCTTCTTCAAGGAAGTCAACGTCGAGACTCCGCAGGTGCCGGGCACCGACGACCAGGTCGACGTCAACTACAGCGTCGAGGAGCAGGCGTCCGGCTCGATCACCGCGAGCGTGGGTTTCGCCCAGAACGCCGGTCTGATCCTCGGCGGTTCGATCACCCAGAACAACTTCCTGGGTAGCGGTAACCGCGTCAGCCTCGGCCTGACCCGCAGCGAATACCAGAGCCGCTACAACTTCTCGTTCACCGATCCGTACTGGACCGAAGACGGCGTGAGCCTGGGCTACAACGCCTTCTACCGCACCACCGACTACGACGAGCTCGATGTCGACGTATCCAGTTATTCGGTCGACAGCCTCGGTGCCGGCATCAATATCGGCTACCCGATCAGCGAGACCGCGCGCCTGACCTACGGCCTGACTGCCCAGCAGGATGAGATTAATTCCGGCCGCTACACCGTTGACGAGATCTTCGACTTCACCCGTCAGGAAGGCGAGAAGTACCTCAACTTCAAAGCCTCCGTCGGCTGGTCAGAATCTACCCTCAACCGTGGCGTATTGGCCAACCGGGGCCACTCTCAGAGTCTGGTGTTCGAAACCACCGTGCCGGGCAGTGACCTGTCGTTCTATAAGCTCGATTATCGCGGCCAGATCTTCAAGCCGTTGACCGATACCTACACCATGCGTTTCCACACGCAACTGGGTTACGGCGGCGCCTTCGGTTCGACGCAGAAGTTGCCGTTCTATGAGAACTACTACGCTGGCGGTTTCAACTCAGTGCGTGGTTTCGAGGACAGCAGCCTTGGTCCGCGCAGTACCCCGAGCCGTGGTGAAGCGGTAACCGGTAATGCGGGAACGCTGGCTGACCCGGATCAGGATCCGCTGCCGTTCGGTGGTAACGTGTTGATCCAAGGCGGCGCCGAGTTGCTGTTCCCAATGCCGTTCGTCAAGGATCAGCGTTCGCTGCGTACCGCGTTATTCTGGGATGTGGGTAACGTGTTCGACACCGACTGCAGTGCCGGCCAGAAACGCCGTGGTGACAGCTGCGACATCGATTTCGGCAACCTGGCCAGCTCGGTGGGTGTAGGTGTTACCTGGATCACGGCCCTCGGCCCGCTGAGCTTCAGCCTGGCGATGCCGATCAAGAAGCCGGACGATGCCGATACCCAGGTATTCCAGTTCTCCCTCGGCCAGACGTTCTAAGCGTCTGTTCAGGAATCACCAAGACAGTTTTTCTGCAGGAGTTTCACCGTGCGTAAGTTGACTCAATTGGTTCTGTTAAGCGTCACCATGCTGGCCACTCCGGCCTTCGCCGAAATGAAGATCGCCGTGCTCAATTACCAGATGGCCCTGCTCGAGTCCGACGCGGCCAAGCGCTACGCCGTCGACGCCGAGAAGAAATTCGGTCCGCAGCTGAACAAGCTCAAGACCCTGGAAAGTGACGCCAAGCGCATTCAGGATCGCATCGTCAAAGACGGCGAGAAAATGCAGACTGCCGAGCGCGAGCGCCTCGAGCTGGACTTCAAGCAAAAGGCCCGTGACTTCCAGTTCCAGTCCAAAGAGCTGAACGAAGCCAAAGCCGTTGCCGACCGCGACATGCTCAAGAAGCTCAAGCCCAACCTGGACAAGGCCGTTGAAGACGTCATCAAGAATGGCAACTTCGACCTGGTGCTCGAGCGCGGCGCCGTGATCGATGTGAAACCGCAATTCGACATCACCCGCCAGGTGATCGAGCGCATGAACCAGATGCGTTGATGATGTCCACACCGGTATTCACGCTCGGCCAGTTGGCCGAGCAGCTGGGCGCCACCTTGCGTGGTACGACAGACCAGACAGTCGACGGGCTGGCAACCTTGCAGGATGCCGGCCCGTCTCAGCTGACGTTCCTGTCCAATGCGCAGTATCGCAAGCACCTTGGCAGTTGCCAGGCGGCGGCAGTGCTGCTCACGGCGGCGGATGCAGAAGGCTTCACCGGCAATGTGCTGATCGTCGCCAATCCGTACCTGGCCTACGCCTCGCTTTCCCACCTGTTCGATCGCAAGCCCAAGGCTGCGCCGGGTGTTCACCCGACGGCCGTGGTCGCCGGCGATGCGCAGGTCGACCCGAGCGCAGCGATCGGCCCGTACGCGGTGATCGAGGCGGGCGCGAAGATCGCTGCCGGTGTCACCATCGGTGCCCATTGCGTGGTCGGCGCGCGCTCGGAAATCGGTGAGGGCGGCTGGTTGGCGCCGCGGGTCACCCTGTATCACGACGTGCGTATCGGCAAGCGTGTGGTCATCCAGTCCGGTGCGGTGATCGGTGGTGAAGGCTTCGGCTTCGCCAACGAGAAGGGCGTCTGGCAGAAGATCGCCCAGATCGGCGGTGTGAGCATCGGTGATGACGTCGAAATCGGCGCCAACACCACCCTCGATCGCGGTGCGCTGTCCGATACGCGTATCGGTAACGGCGTGAAGCTGGATAACCAGATCATGATCGCGCACAACGTGCAGGTTGGCGACAACACGGCGATGGCTGCCTGCGTCGGGATTTCCGGCAGCACGTCGATCGGCAAGAACTGTATGATCGCCGGCGGCGTCGGCATGGTCGGTCATATCGATGTGTGTGATGGTGTATTCGTGACCGGCATGACCATGGTCACGCGCTCGATCACCGAGCCCGGTGCCTATTCGTCGGGTACCGCCATGCAACCTGCAGCCGAGTGGAAGAAAAGCGTGGCGCGTATCCGCCAGCTGGACGACATGGCGCGGCGTGTGAAGCAGTTGGAAAAACAGCTCGCTGCCGTGACCTCGAGCGGGAATGCCTCATCTGATGCCTGAGCCAATGGCTGGCTCTCTTCTTTTTATTACGGGCTTCTCTGGAAATGATGGAAATCAACGAAATTCGCGAGTACTTGCCGCACCGTTATCCGTTCCTGCTGGTGGATCGGGTCACGGATCTGGATCTTGAGGGCAAGTGCGTTCGCGCCTATAAGAATGTCAGCGTCAACGAGCCATTCTTCAACGGCCATTTTCCCGAGCACCCGATCATGCCGGGCGTTCTGATCATCGAGGCCATGGCCCAGGCAGCCGGTATCCTCGGCTTCAAGATGATGGACGTGAAGCCTGCCGATGGCACGCTCTACTACTTCGTCGGCTCCGATAAGCTACGCTTTCGTCAACCGGTCGTGCCCGGTGACCAGCTGATCCTCGAGGCCAAGTTTCTCAGCAGCAAACGCAGCATCTGGAAGTTCGAATGCAAGGCCACGGTCGATGGCAAGGAAGTGTGCTCGGCCGAAATCATCTGTGCGGAACGCAAGTTATGAGTTTGATTGACCCTCGCGCCATCATCGATCCCAGCGCCAAGCTGGCAGACGACGTCGTCGTCGGCCCTTGGTCGATCATTGGGCCCGACGTAGAAATTGGCGAGGGCTGCGTGCTGGGTCCCAACGTGATCATCAAGGGCCCTACCCGGATCGGGAAGCACAATAAGATCTATCAGTTCGCCTCCCTGGGTGAAGACACCCCGGATCGCAAGTACAAGGGCGAGCCCACGCGCCTGGTCATCGGTGATCACAACATCATCCGTGAAGGCGTGACCATGCACCGCGGCACCATTCAGGATCGTGACGAAACCACCATCGGTGACCACAACCTGATCATGGCCTATGCCCATATCGGCCACGACAGCGTGGTCGGCAATCACTGCATCCTGGTCAACAACGTGGCCCTGGCCGGGCACGTGCACATCGGCGACTGGGCGATCCTGTCCGGTTACACCCTGGTGCACCAGTTCTGTCATATCGGCGCGCATGCCTTTGCCGGCATGGGTGCGGCGATCGGCAAGGACGTCCCCGCTTACGTGACGGTATCCGGCAACCCGGCCGAAGCGCGCAGCATGAACTTCGAAGGCCTGCGCCGTCGTGGTTTCAGTGCCGAGTCGATGCAGGCGCTGCGCCGTGCTTACAAGATCGTCTACCGCCAGGGCTTCACCATCGAAGAAGCGTTGGTCGAGCTGGAAGAAGTGGCTGCCCAGTTCTCCGAGGTGGCGGTTTTCCGCGATTCGATCCTGACGTCCAGCCGCGGCATTACTCGCTGAACCATGGCTGAGGTATTGCGTGTCGCGCTGGTTGCCGGCGAGGCATCCGGCGACATTCTCGGCGCAGGCCTGATGCAGGCGCTCAAGATCAAGCACCCCAACGTCGAGTTCATCGGCGTAGGCGGCCCGCGCATGCAGGCCGAGGGGCTGGTCAGCGATTTCCCCATGGAGCGTCTGGCAGTCATGGGCCTGGTCGAAGTGCTGGGTCGGCTGCCCGAGCTGCTGTCGCGTCGCCGTCGGCTGATTGCCAGCCTGATCGAGCGCAAGCCCGATGTGTTCATTGGCATCGATGCGCCGGATTTCACCCTGGGCGTGGAACTCAAGTTGCGTCAGGCCGGCATTCGCACGGTGCATTACGTCAGCCCCTCGGTTTGGGCATGGCGGCAGAGGCGTGTGTTGAAGATACGCGACGCCTGCGACCTGATGCTCACCCTGTTTCCCTTCGAGGCGCAGTTCTACGAGGCGCACCAGGTGCCGGTCTGCTTCGTCGGCCATCCGCTGGCCGATGCGATTCCCCTGCAGGCTGATCGCACCGCGGCCCGTGAACAGCTGGGGCTGCCGGTCGATGCGCCGGTGGTGGCGTTGCTGCCAGGCAGTCGTGGCGGCGAAGTGTCGCGCCTGGGCAGCCTGTTTCTCGATGCTGCCGAGCGCCTGCGCGCGCTGCATCCGGGGGTGCGCTTCGTGCTGCCCTGCGCCAGCCCGGAACGTCGCCAGCAGCTCGAGCAAATGCTTGGCGATCGCGATCTACCGTTGCAATTGCTCGATGGTCGCTCCCATGACGCGCTGGCTGCCTGCGATGCGGTGCTGATCGCTTCCGGCACCGCGACCCTCGAGGCGCTGCTCTACAAGCGACCGATGGTGGTGGCGTATCGTGTGGCGCCGCTGACCTTCAGTATCCTCAAGCGTCTGGTGAAGAGCCCGTACATCTCGCTGCCCAATCTGCTCGCCCAGCGGCTGCTGGTGCCCGAGCTGATCCAGGATGCGGCTACTGCCGATGCCCTGGCGCAGACGGTGGCGCCGTTGCTGGTGGACGGCGAGGTACAGACCGAAGGGTTCGATGCCATTCACCGCACCCTGCGCCGTGACGCGTCCGAGCGTGCTGCCGCTGCGGTGCTCGATCTGCTGGGGCGTGGCTGATGCAGCTGGGCCTGGATTTCGCTACCGTCGAGGAGCTGGTTGCCGGCGTTGACGAAGTGGGCCGCGGCCCGCTCTGTGGTGCAGTGGTGACCGCTGCGGTGATTCTCGATCCGGCACGGCCGATCCTCGGGCTCAACGACTCCAAGAAGCTGACCGAGGCGCGCCGCGAGAGGCTGTTCGATGAGATCCGCGAAAAGGCGTTGGCCTGGTGCATCGCCCGCGCGGAGGTGGAGGAGATCGATCGCCTCAACATTCTGCACGCCACCATGCTGGCCATGCAGCGCGCGGTCGAAGGCCTGAGCGTGCAGCCGAAGCTGGCTCTAATCGACGGCAACCGCTGCCCGAAGCTTTCGGTGCCCAGCGCACCGGTGATCGGGGGTGATGCGCAGGTGCCGGCCATCGCCGCCGCTTCGATCCTCGCCAAGGTCAGCCGGGATCGCGAAATGCGCGAGCTGGATTCACTCTACCCGGGCTACGGCATCGCGCTGCACAAGGGCTATCCGACGCCCGTTCATCTCGAGGCCCTGACCCGTCTGGGCCCGACCCCCATCCACCGGCGCTCCTTCGCGCCAGTACGTCGTCTGCTGGAAGCCACGAGCGACAACTGAGCGTACTCAGGCCGCTGTCCATCCTTCCAGTTACGGTACAATCCGCGTTTTGTCGCTTTTCCTGCAGGGCTTCTTCATGGCTGTTTCCTTCGTTCATCTTCGCCTGCACACCGAATACTCCCTGGTCGACGGACTGGTTCGCGTCAAGCCGCTGGTCAAGACCGTCGCTGGAGCCGGCATGCCTGCCGTCGCGGTCACCGACATGAGCAACATGTGCTCGCTGGTGAAGTTCTATAAAGCCGCCATGGGCGCCGGCATCAAGCCGATCTGCGGTGCCGACATCTGGCTGGCCAGTGCCTACGAAGACGGCCCGCTGACGCGCATGACCCTGCTGGCGATGAACCCCAAGGGTTACCGCAACCTCACCGAACTGGTATCGCGCGGCTGGAGCGAAGGGCAGAGCAACGACCTGGTGATCATCCAGCGCGAATGGGTGAAAGCCGCCAGCGAAGGGTTGATCGCCCTGTCCGGCGCCAAGGAAGGCGAAATCGGCCACGCGCTGCTCGATGGCGAGCAGGCCAAGGCCGAAGCGTTGCTGCGGGAATGGCAGGCGGTGTTTCCCGAGCGCTTCTACCTCGAAGTGCAGCGCACCAGCCGCGTCAATGACGAAGAGCACCTGCACGCCGCCGTGGCCCTGGCCGACAACACCGGCGCGCCGCTAGTGGCCACCAACGACGTGCGCTTTCTCAAGCAGAGCGATTTCGAGGCCCACGAAACCCGCGTGTGCATCGGTGAGGGGCGCATCCTCGACGACCCGCGGCGCCCGCGCATCTACTCCGATCAGCAGTACCTGAAGTCGCCAGAGGAAATGGCTGAGCTGTTCAGCGACCTGCCCGACGCCCTGCAGAACACCGTCGAGATCGCCAAGCGCTGCAACATCGAGGTTCAGCTGGGCAAATACTTCCTGCCGGACTTCCCGGTACCGGAAGGCATGACCATCGATGAGTATTTCCGCAAGGTTTCGTTCGACGGCCTCGAGGAGCGCCTCGAGGTCCTGTTGCCCAAGGACACGCCGGATTACGACGCCAAGAAGCAGGTGTACATCGACCGGCTGAATTTCGAGCTGGATATCATCATCCAGATGGGCTTTCCCGGTTACTTCCTGATCGTTATGGACTTCATCCAATGGGCCAAGAGCAACGGCGTGCCAGTGGGTCCGGGCCGTGGTTCAGGTGCCGGTTCGCTGGTGGCCTATGTGCAGAAGATCACCGACCTCGATCCGCTGGCCTACGACCTGCTGTTCGAGCGCTTCCTCAACCCCGAGCGGGTATCCATGCCCGACTTCGACGTCGACTTCTGCATGGACGGTCGCGACCGGGTCATCGATTACGTGGCCGAGAAGTACGGGCGTAATGCGGTGAGCCAGATCATCACCTTCGGCTCGATGGCGGCCAAGGCGGTGGTGCGCGACGTCGCGCGGGTGCAGGGTAAGTCCTACGGGTTGGCGGATCGTCTGTCGAAGATGATCCCCTTCGAAGTCGGCATGACCCTCGAAAAGGCCTTTGAAATGGAAGAGCCGCTGCGCGACTTCCTCAAGGTCGACGAAGAGGCCGCCGAGATCTGGGACATGTCCCTCAAGCTCGAAGGCATCGTGCGTGGTACCGGCAAGCACGCCGGGGGGGTGGTGATCGCGCCGACCAAGCTGACCGATTTTGCGCCGATCGCCTGTGACGAGGAGGGCGCCGGCCTGGTGACCCAGTTCGACAAGGACGACGTCGAGCAGGCTGGCCTGGTGAAGTTCGACTTCCTCGGCCTGCGCACCCTGACCATCATCAAGTGGGCACTGGAAACCATTCACCGCGACCAGCGCGCGGCCGGCGTCGCCGAAGAGGATCTGGTCAACATCGATTTCATCCCGCTCGATGACAAGCCGACTTACCAGATGCTGCAGAAAGCCGAGACCACGGCAGTCTTCCAGCTCGAATCGCGCGGCATGAAAGAGCTGATCAAGAAACTCAAGCCCGACTGCCTGGAAGACATGATCGCACTGGTGGCGCTGTTCCGCCCCGGCCCGCTGCAGTCGGGCATGGTGGACGACTTCATCAACCGTAAGCACGGTCGCGCCGAGCTGTCCTACCCGCATCCTGACTACCAGTACGCGGGCCTGGAGCCGGTGCTCAAGCCGACCTACGGGATCATCCTTTACCAGGAACAGGTCATGCAGATCGCCCAGGTCATGGGCGGCTATACCCTCGGCCAGGCGGACATGCTGCGCCGGGCCATGGGCAAGAAGAAGCCCGAGGAAATGGCCAAGCAGCGTGGCGGCTTCATCGAGGGTTGTGCCAACAACGGCATCGATGCCGATCTGGCGGGTAACATCTTCGATCTGGTGGAAAAGTTCGCCGGCTACGGCTTCAACAAATCCCACTCTGCCGCCTACGGCCTGGTGTCCTATCAGACCGCCTGGCTAAAGGCTCACCATCCTGCGCCATTCATGGCTGCGGTGCTGTCGGCGGATATGCACAACACCGACAAGGTGGTCATCCTCATCGAGGAATGCCGCAGCATGAAGCTGCGCATCGATCCGCCGGACGTGAATGCCTCGGAATTCAAGTTCACCGTCAGCCAGGATGCGAAACAGACCGAGCGAATCCTCTACGGCCTCGGTGCGGTCAAGGGCGTGGGCGAGGGCCCGGTAGAGGCCATCGTCGAGGCCCGTCAGGATGGCCCCTTCAAGGACTTGTTCGATTTCTGCTCGCGCGTCGACCTCAAGCGCATCAACAAACGCACCATGGAGGCGCTGATTCGCAGCGGTGCGCTGGATCGCCTCGGCCCGCACTTCCATGACGAGATCAAGGCCTACCAGGCCAACATCGACCGCAACCGTGCCGTGCTACTGGCAGCGATGGAGGAGGCGGTACAGGCCGCCGAGCAGACCGCACGCAGCCACGACAGCGGCCATATGGACCTGTTCGGCGGCGTGTTCGCCAGCCCCGAAGCGGACGTCTATGCCAACCATCGCAAGGCGCGCGAGCTGTCCCTCAAGGAGCGCCTCAAGGGCGAGAAGGACACCCTGGGCCTGTACCTGACCGGCCACCCGATCGACGAATACGAAAGCGAAGTGCGGCGTTTCGCCCGCCAGCGCATCGTCGACCTCAAGCCGGCCCGCGACACCCAGACCATCGCCGGCCTGATCGTCAACCTGCGGGTGATGAAGAACAAGAAGGGCGACAAGATGGGCTTCATCACCCTGGACGATCGCTCCGGACGTATCGAAGCCTCTCTGTTCGCCGACGCCTTCGCCAGCAACCAGGCCTTACTGCAGAGCGACGCCCTGGTGGTGGTGGAGGGTGAGGTCAGTAACGACGACTTCTCCGGTGGCATGCGCCTGCGCGCCAAGCGGGTGATGAGCCTGGAAGAAGCGCGCACCGGCCTGGCCGAAAGCCTGCGGGTCAAGGTGCAGGCCACGGCGCTCAAGGGCGACCGGCTACGCTGGCTGGGCGAGTTGTGCCAACGTCATCGCGGCGCCTGCCCGATCACCCTGGATTACACTGGCGCCGATGCCAAGGCCCTGCTGCAGTTTGGCGAGGACTGGCGAATCGACCCGGCCGACAGCTTGATTCAAGCTTTGCGTGACCAGTTCGGGCGAGAAAACGTCTTCCTGCAATACCGCTAGAATAGCGGCGCTGAAATTCCGGGCTCAGGCCCTGTCTTTCGGCCCTGACACCGCATGCTTGCCTCCGCCGCGACCAGATCCACGTGATCTGGCTGCCCAGCGAATGCCTGGCGCATTTGCCGGCATTTTCGCCGGAAGTGCACAGCAGGTGTCGACCTGAAGGCGCCTGTTCCTATAAGGTAGGCGCCAATTGGATACACGCTCCCCGGCCTTTTTGGCCGTCGACGCATGACGGATGCCTATGAACCCGAATTATCTCGATTTCGAACAGCCGATTGCCGACCTGCAAGCCAAGATCGAAGAGCTTCGTCTGGTTGGTAACGACAACTCCCTGAACATCGGCGACGAAATCGCCCGCCTGCAGGACAAGAGCAGCACGCTCACCGAGAGTATCTTCAGCAATCTGACCAGCTGGCAGATCGCTCGCCTCGCGCGTCATCCGCAGCGTCCGTACACCCTGGATTACCTGCAGCACATCTTTACCGAGTTCGACGAGCTGCATGGCGACCGCCACTTCTCCGACGACGCGGCCATCGTCGGGGGCGTCGCGCGTCTGAATGGCCAGCCGGCGATGGTCATCGGCCATCAGAAGGGCCGCGAAGTTCGCGAGAAGGTACGCCGCAACTTCGGCATGCCGCGCCCGGAAGGCTACCGCAAGGCCTGCCGCCTGATGGAAATGGCCGAGCGCTTCAAAATGCCGATCGTGACCTTCATCGACACCCCGGGCGCCTACCCGGGTATCGACGCCGAAGAGCGTGGCCAGAGCGAGGCAATCGCCTGGAACCTGCGCGTCATGGCACGCCTGAAAACGCCGATCATCTCCACCGTGATCGGTGAGGGCGGCTCCGGCGGCGCACTGGCCATCGGCGTGTGCGACAACCTCAACATGCTCGAATACTCGACCTATGCGGTGATCTCGCCGGAAGGCTGCGCCTCGATTCTGTGGAAAACCGCCGAGAAGGCGCCTGAGGCCGCCGAAGCCATGGGCATCACGGCCGAGCGCCTGAAAGGCCTGGGTATCGTCGACAAGGTGATCGCCGAGCCGCTGGGGGGCGCACACCGTGATCCGGCTGCCGCTGCCGAATCGATCCGTCAGACGCTAGTCGCTCAGCTCGAGGACCTGCGCAAGCTCGATACCGACGCGCTGCTGGCCCGTCGTTACGAGCGCCTGATGAGCTACGGTATCGCCTGATGCCGCTTCACCCCGCAAGCAGGCCAATCGCCCCGATGGCCGCCATGCTTGCGGGGTCGCTTCACTGACTTCAGCATGTTTCTCGAATCCGCCGTGCTTGCACGCCTCGCGGCGTGGCGTCATGCGCCGCTGTGGCGGGTAGCGTTTTCCGGTGGTCTTGACTCCACGGTGCTGCTGCACCTGTTGGCCCGTGCTGGCCAGCACCATGATCTGCCATCCATTTGCGCTGTCCATGTTCATCATGGGTTGCAGGCGGCTGCCGATGAGTGGCCTGCGCATTGTCAGCAGGTGTGTGACAGCCTTGGAGTCGCCTTGGATGTCCGGCGCGTGCAGGTCGAGCCGGGTGCCAGCCTGGAGCGCGCTGCTCGAGAGGCGCGCTATGCGGCGTTTTCCGCGCTGATGGTGCCGGGCGAGGTGCTTGTGCTGGCCCAGCATCAGGATGATCAGGCGGAAACCCTGCTCTATCGGCTGCTACGCGGTGCCGGGGTGCGAGGGTTGGCGGCCATGGCCCAGAGCCGTCCGCTAGGGCAGGGGCATGCCGTCAGGCCGCTGCTGGATGTGCCCCGCAAGACGCTCGAGGCCTATGCGTCCCATCATGGGCTGCACTGGGTGGAAGACCCCTCGAATGGCGACAGTGGCTTCGCTCGCAACTTTCTGCGCCAGGACATCCTGCCGCGTCTGGCCGGCCACTGGCCTGGCGCGTCCGCGGTGCTGGCCCGTGCGGCAGCCCACCAGGCCGAGGCCCAGGCGCTGCTCGAAGAGCTCGCTGACATCGATATGCAGCGTTCATGCGGTTCGCTCGGTCTTCCATGGTTGAGCATCCCTTGCCTCGATCTGCAGATGCTTCGCCAGCTTTCCGAGCCACGTCAGCGCAATCTGCTCAGGCACTGGCTGGGCGGCCGGACTCGCCTGCCGGACAGCCGGCATTGGCAGGGTTGGGCTGACTTGCGTGATGCCGCCGCGGATGCGTCGCCGGTCTGGCGACTGGAAGGCGGCGAGCTGCGTCGCCATGGTGAGCGGTTGTTGTGGCTGGAGGCTGCGTGGAGCGCCCCCTGGGCGAACCAGGAGCAACCTTGGCCGGATGGTCGGCAGCCGCTCCAGCTGCCCGGCAACGGCATGGTCGAATTCACCGGGCAGGTTCCTGATGGGCGGTTGAGCATCGCTTACCGGCAGGGTGGTGAAGTGCTCGACGTCCCGGGTCGTGGTCGGCGTGATCTCAAGCGCTTGTTGCAGGAGGCCGGCGTACCCGAGTTCATCCGACCACGGCTGCCGCTGTTGCGACGCGATGGCCAGGTGGCGGCGGTCGCCAATCTGCCGCTCGACCCCGCGTTGGGTGAATTGCGCTGGCAGTTCTCCTCGTGGGTACAACCAGTCGTGCCTGGCTGATCCCGGAACAGCTCCTTTCAGTATGCAAGGTTCTGATTCGCCGAGTATTTTCTGCGGAATCCGTATTTTGTCGGAAGCCGTTTTCGCAACCCACGGGCTTGCCGTTCTTCCCCCCTCAGCACGTTTCCGGTAGACTACGCTCCCGTCTCTATTCAGGTATTCGCTGCTTCTTCCGGAAGCGGTGGATGTTTGCTATTTGCCGGCATGGTTCGCCATGTTTGCTAAGGTGAACCAAGGCCTTCTCTGCTCCCCGGCGGCTCGACCGCCACTGCTGACTTCTTAGGGTTTTTCATGACGCGCTTCATTTTCGTCACGGGTGGTGTTGTTTCTTCATTGGGGAAAGGCATCGCCTCGGCATCCTTGGCGGCAATCCTGGAGGCGCGGGGCCTGAAGGTCACGATGCTCAAACTGGATCCGTACATCAACGTCGATCCGGGCACCATGAGCCCGTTCCAGCATGGTGAGGTGTTCGTCACCCACGATGGCGCCGAGACCGACCTCGATCTGGGTCACTACGAGCGTTTCATCCGCACCACCATGACCAAGAGCAACAACTTCACGACCGGCCGTGTGTACGAAGACGTACTGCGCAAGGAGCGCCGGGGTGATTACCTGGGTGCGACCATCCAGGTCATTCCGCATATCACCGACGAGATCAAGCGCCGCATCATCAAGGGCGCCGGCGATGCCGACGTGGCCATGGTCGAGATCGGCGGCACGGTCGGTGACATCGAGTCCCAGCCGTTCCTCGAAGCCATCCGCCAACTGCGCGTGGAAGTGGGCGCCAAGCGCGCCATGCTGATGCACCTGACCCTGGTGCCGTACATCGCCACCGCCGGCGAAACCAAGACCAAGCCGACTCAGCACTCGGTCAAGGAGCTGCGCTCCATCGGCCTGCAGCCTGATGTACTGGTGTGCCGCTCCGATCACCCGATCGATGTATCGTCGCGCCGCAAGATCGCCCTGTTCACCAACGTCGAAGAGCGTGCGGTGATCAGCCTGGAAGACGTAGATACCATCTACAAGATCCCTGGTGTGCTGCATGCCCAGGGCCTGGATGACTTCGTCGTCGAGCGTTTCGGCCTGGATTGCCGCGGCGCCGATCTCTCCGAGTGGGACCGCGTGGTGGATGCCAAGCTGAACCCGGAGAAGGAAGTCACCATCGCCATGGTCGGCAAGTACATGGAACTGCTGGACGCATACAAGTCGCTGATCGAAGCGATGAGCCATGCAGGCATCCAGAACCGCACCAAGGTCAATCTGCTCTACATCGATTCCGAAGACATCGAGAACCAGGGCACCGACCTGCTGCAGGGCGTCGACGCGATTCTGGTGCCGGGCGGTTTCGGCCTGCGCGGCGTGGAAGGCAAGATCACCACGGTCAAATATGCACGCGAGAACAAGATTCCGTACCTGGGCATCTGCCTCGGCATGCAGGTGGCGGTCATCGAGTTCGCCCGTAACGTGCTGGGCTGGAGCGACGCCAACTCCACCGAATTCGATATCGCCAGCGGTCACCCGGTGGTCGGCCTGATCACCGAATGGCAGGACGCGACCGGCGTCACCGAGTCGCGCACCGAGGCCTCCGATCTGGGCGGCACCATGCGCCTAGGTGCCCAGGATTGCCAGCTGCTGCCGAACTCGCAGGTGCATGCCTGCTATGGCAAGGACGTGATCGTCGAGCGTCACCGCCACCGCTACGAAGTGAACAACAACCTGCTGCCACAGCTTATCGAAGCGGGCCTCAAGGTGACCGGTCGCTCCGGCGATGGCGCCCTGGTCGAAGTGGTGGAGAGCGCCGACCATCCTTGGTTCGTAGCCTGCCAGTTCCACCCGGAATTCACCTCCACGCCCCGTGACGGTCATCCGCTGTTCAGCGGTTTCGTCAACGCGGCGCTCGCCCATCAAGCGAAGAAGGCCTGATCCATGGCACAGAAAACCGTCCGTGTCGGCAGGATCGACGTCGCCAACGACAAGCCTTTCGTGCTGTTCGGCGGCATCAACGTGCTGGAGTCCCGTGACCTGGCCATGCGGGCCTGCGAAGAGTACTTGCGGGTCACCGACAAGCTCGGCATCCCCTACGTGTTCAAGGCCAGTTTCGACAAGGCCAACCGTTCCTCGGTGACCTCCTTCCGCGGCCCTGGCCTGGAAGAAGGCATGAAGATCTTCGAGGAAGTGAAGAAGACCTTCGGCGTACCGGTGATCACCGACGTTCACGAGCCCTACCAGGCGCAACCGGTGGCCGATGTCTGCGACATCATCCAGCTACCGGCCTTCCTGTCCCGGCAAACCGACCTGGTCGTCGCGATGGCCAAGACCGGTGCGGTGATCAACATCAAGAAGGCGCAGTTTCTCGCTCCCCAGGAGATGAAACATATTCTCGCCAAATGTGTCGAAGCCGGGAACGATCAGTTGATCCTCTGCGAGCGCGGCTCCTCTTTCGGGTACAACAACCTGGTGGTGGACATGCTCGGCTTCGGCATCATGAAGGCCTTCGAATACCCGGTGTTCTTCGATGTTACCCATGCCCTGCAGATGCCGGGCGGTCGAGCGGATTCCGCCGGTGGCCGTCGCGCCCAGGTCACCGAGTTGGCCAAGGCCGGTATGAGTCAGGGCTTGGCGGGCTTGTTCCTCGAAGCGCATCCGGATCCGGAAAACGCCAAGTGCGACGGCCCTTGTGCCCTGCGCCTGGACAAGCTGGAGCCCTTCCTCGCTCAGCTCAAGCAGCTGGATGATCTGATCAAGAGTCAGGATCAGATCGAAACAGCCTGATGGCGTTTCCCGGTCTCGTCTGTTCCACCGCCCGGCCTGTTGGCCGGGTTTGTATGTCCGCCTGACCGCCATCGAGCATGGCCGTCGGCGGGCGCCGAATGCTGCAGTGCGTTTTCGATAACTTCTGGAGAGCTTACAAGAATGGCAAAGATCGTCGACATCAAGGGTCGTGAGGTTCTCGACTCCCGTGGCAACCCCACCGTGGAAGCGGACGTAATCCTCGACAATGGCATCGTTGGCAGCGCCTGTGCGCCGTCTGGTGCCTCCACCGGTTCGCGCGAAGCGCTGGAACTGCGTGATGGCGACAAGAGCCGTTACCTGGGTAAGGGCGTCCTGAAGGCCGTCGCCAACATCAATGGCCCGATCCGTGACGCACTGCTGGGCAAGGACCCGGTCGATCAGAAAGCCCTCGACAAGACCATGATCGAGCTCGATGGTACCGAGAACAAGGCCAAGCTGGGCGCCAACGCCATCCTCGCCGTGTCCCTGGCTGCTGCCAAGGCTGCTGCCCAGGATCAGGACCTGCCGCTGTACGCCCACATCGCCAACCTCAACGGTACGCCGGGCCAGTACTCCATGCCGGTGCCGATGATGAACATCATCAACGGCGGCGAGCATGCCGACAACAACGTCGACATCCAAGAGTTCATGGTGCAGCCGGTTGGCGCCAAGACCTTCTCTGACGGCCTGCGCATGGGCACCGAAATCTTCCATCACCTCAAGGCGGTACTCAAGGCTCGTGGCCTGAACACCGCGGTGGGTGACGAGGGCGGTTTCGCGCCGAACCTGGCTTCCAACGAAGACGCCTTGTCCGCCATCGCCGAAGCCGTGGCCAATGCTGGCTACAAGCTGGGCAGCGACGTGACCCTGGCGCTGGACTGCGCGGCTTCCGAGTTCTTTGAGGACGGCAAGTACAACCTCTCCGGCGAAGGCAAGTCGTTCGACGCCGAAGGTTTCGCCGAGTACCTCAAGGGCCTGACCGAACGCTTCCCGATCATCTCCATCGAAGACGGCCTGGACGAATCCGACTGGGCGGGCTGGAAGATCCTCACCGACAAGATCGGCGCCAAGGTTCAGCTGGTCGGCGACGACCTGTTCGTGACCAACACCAAGATCCTCAAGGAAGGCATCGACAAGGGCATCGGTAACTCGATCCTGATCAAGTTCAACCAGATCGGCTCGCTGACCGAAACCTTGGAAGCCATCCAGATGGCCAAGGCTGCCGGCTTCACCGCGGTGATCTCGCACCGTTCGGGCGAAACCGAAGACAGCACCATCGCCGATCTGGCCGTTGGTACTGCCGCTGGTCAGATCAAGACCGGTTCGCTGTGCCGCTCCGATCGCGTTTCCAAGTACAACCAGCTGCTGCGTATCGAAGAGCAACTGGGCGCCAAGGCGCCGTACCGTGGTCGCGGCGAGTTCCGCGGCTGAGTCGGGGTCGCGCGGCGCAGATGAACATCTGGCGCCGCGCGGGCTTCTCTGGAGCAACGCCGGTGTCACCGGCGGCCTTGCCGGATATCGATGACGCAGGGAGAATCCACGGATGTCCGCCGCAGCGACCCTTTCCTACCCGAGTGCCTCACCTGCCATGCGTAGTCCTTACTGGCTATTTCTCGTTCTGATCCTCGTGCTTGCAGGCCTGCAGTACCGCCTGTGGGTAGGCGAGGGCAGCCTGGCGCAGGTGACCGAGCTTCAGCAGGATATTGCCGATCAGCAAGGCGAAAACGAACGCCTGCTCGAACGCAATCGCATCCTCGAAGCCGAGGTGATGGAGCTGAAGAAAGGCATGGAAACCGTCGAGGAGCGTGCCCGCCATGAGCTGGGTATGGTCAAGGACGGCGAAACCCTCTATCAGTTGGCTGAATGAACAAACCTGATCTGCCGTCGTTCTGGGCGGTGATTCCGGCCGCCGGCATCGGTAGCCGCATGCGTGCCGACAGGCCCAAGCAGTATCTGCAACTGGCCGGCAAGAGCATTCTCGAACACACCCTTCACTGTTTTCTCGATCATCCATGCCTGCGTGGCGTGGTGGTCAGCCTGGCCGAGGACGACCCCTTCTGGCCATCGCTCGAATGCGCTCGCGACGGGCGAATCCATACCGCCGCTGGCGGTGCCGAGCGCGCCGACTCGGTGCTCAACGCCCTGTTGCGCTTGACCGAACTGGGCGCCGGTGAACAGGAATGGGTGCTGGTGCACGACGCTGCCCGGCCCAACCTGGCGCAAGCCGACCTCGACCTTCTGCTCGCCGATCTGGCTGACGATGCCGTGGGCGGGCTGCTCGCCGTACCGGCCCGCGATACGCTCAAGCGCGTGGGCAGCGATGGGCGCGTGCGTGAGACCATCGATCGTTCGGTTATCTGGCAAGCCTACACGCCGCAGATGTTCCGTCTCGGCGCCTTGCATCAGGCACTGGCTGAAGCCTTGGTGTCGGATGTCGCGGTTACCGACGAGGCCTCGGCCATGGAGTGGGCGGGGCAGTCGCCGCGGCTGATCGAAGGCCGGGCGGACAACCTGAAGGTCACCCGCCCGGAAGATTTGCATTACCTGGAGCGCCTCTGGCGAGGCCGCCACTGAGTCACCGTCCGGGGCTCAGTGAATCCATTTCTTGGCATTCCTGCCGATGTTGCGTTCCAGCACCGATGTCAGCTTGTTCATGGCGCCGTCGATGGCCTGCTGCAGTTCGCAGGCGTCATAGGAAACCGACATCGGGTCGCGACCCTTCATCCTTGCTTCGACCTTGCAGCGTTTGTCCTGGGGGCCGCTCTTGAGGGCGTTCTCGTCCGATAGGTGGATTTCCACCCGGGTGAGATGCTCTTCGTAGCGCTGGAGTTTGTCGCGCACTCGACTGCGAATGTCAGTCTTGAATGCCATTGAGGTGTCGACGTGCTTTCCGCTGTTGACCATGACTTGCATAACCATGTCCTCATGCTGGGGGTTCGCATCGACCCGAACAGGGGCCTCATGGGTTACGACGGAACCTCACCGGCAGGGTTCGCCGATGGTTGTGACATTCTATGAGCGCCGTGCGCACAGCCGGGCTCTCAGGCATATTCCGGGCGCTGAGCAAGACCGTAACGTAATGCGTCGATCAGTTGCCTGACCTTCGGCGACAGGTGCCGCTGTTGGGGATACAGCGCCCACACCGCTGTATTGGGCGGTTGGTGATTGTCGAGCAGGGAAACCAGGGCGCCACTGCGCAGATGCTCGAGCACGTAGTAATCCGGCAACTGACACAAGCCGAGCCCGGCCAGGGCTGCGTCCAGAACGGCCTGTCCGCTGTTGCAGCGCCAGTTGCCATTGATTCGCTGCGAAGCTTCACGGCCTTCGAGCTGGAAGGTCCAGACGTCGCTGCTGCCGATCAGGCAATTGTGCCGAGCCAGTTCCGACAGGCTGTGCGGGCGCCCGTAGCGTTGCAGGTAGTCGGCCGACGCGCACAGGTACATGCGCCTTGGCGCCAGTCGGGTCGCCAGCATGCGCGAGTCCTGCAGGCGCCCCAGGCGAATGGCGATATCGAAGCCATCCTGCACCAGATCTAGGGTGCGGTTGCTCAACTCGATCTCAACCGACAGCCTGGGATGGCGCGCCATGAAACGGGTCACCAGCGGCACGATAAAGCGCTCGCCATATGCCACCGCGCAGGTCATGCGCAGCAGGCCCTTGGGTTCGCTGCCCAGGTCGCCAACGGCGTTCAGAGCCTCTTCACGCGCATCCTGCAGGCGCTGGCAGTGCTGCAGAAAGGTCTGGCCGGCCTCGGTCAAGGCGACCTTGCGCGTGGTGCGGTAGAACAGACGGGTGTGCAGGCGCTCTTCGAGACGGGCGATCTGTCGGCTCACCTGTGAGGATGACAAGCCCAAGCGTTCTGCCGCTGCCGTGAACTGGCCACATTCGGCCACGGCGACGAATTCGTCCAGCCCTTCCCAGCGGTTCACGGCATCACTCGCGACATTGTGATTATCCCTGTAGAGCAATAATGTTTTGCATTCTGCCTGATTATCTCAATCGATGGCTCTACTACACTCGTCGCCATCGCAATTCATCTGGAGAGCCGAAACATGATCAAGTCGCGCGCTGCTGTAGCCTTTGCCCCCAATGAGCCGCTGAAAATCGTCGAAGTGGATGTCGAGCCGCCAAAGGCCGGCGAGGTGCTGGTGCGCATCGTCGCCACCGGCGTGTGCCATACCGATGCCTACACCCTGTCCGGTGCCGACTCCGAAGGCGTGTTCCCGTCGATCCTCGGCCATGAAGGCGGCGGCATCGTCGAAGCCATCGGCGAGGGCGTGACCTCGGTGGCCGTCGGTGATCATGTGATCCCGCTGTATACCGCCGAATGTCGCAAGTGCAAATTCTGCCTGTCCGGCAAGACCAACCTGTGCAGTTCGGTGCGCGCCACCCAGGGCAAGGGCCTGATGCCCGATGGCACCACGCGTTTCAGCTACAACGGGGAGCCGATCTATCACTACATGGGCTGCTCGACCTTCTCCGAATACACCGTGTTGCCGGAAGTGTCCCTGGCCGTCATTCCGAAAGAAGCGCCGCTGGAAAAGGTCTGCCTGCTCGGTTGCGGTGTGACCACCGGCATCGGCGCCGTGCTCAACACCGCCAAGGTGGAGGAGGGGGCCACCGTGGCGATCTTCGGTCTGGGCGGCATCGGTCTGGCGGCGATCATCGGCGCGAAGATGGCTAAGGCTTCGCGCATCATCGCCGTCGACATCAACCCGGCCAAGTTCGACGTGGCCCGTGAGCTGGGCGCGACCGATTTCGTCAATCCGAAGGACTACGACAAGCCGATTCAGGACGTCATCGTCGAACTCACCGACGGCGGCGTTGACTACAGCTTCGAGTGCGTCGGCAATGTGCAGCTGATGCGTGCGGCGCTGGAATGTGCCCACAAGGGCTGGGGCGAGAGCGTAATCATCGGCGTGGCCGGCGCTGGCCAGGAGATCAGCACTCGTCCGTTCCAGCTGGTGACCGGTCGCGTCTGGCGCGGCAGCGCCTTCGGTGGCGTCAAAGGCCGTACCGAGCTGCCGACCTACGTCGAGAAGTCGCAGAGCGGCGAGATTCCACTGGATACCTTCATCACCCACACCATGGGTCTGGACAAGATCAACGAAGCCTTCGACCTGATGCATGAAGGCAAGAGCATCCGCACCGTCATTCACTACTGATCAGTAGGGTGGGCAACGCCGTCGCAGGACGGCTTGCCCACCGCCCGTGAGGATTTGCCATGACTTTGGAAATCGTATCCAGCAACAAGAGCTTCGGCGGCTGGCACAAGCGCTACAAGCACCGCTCCTCCAGCCTCAATTGCGACATGGTGTTCGCTGTCTATTTGCCGCCCCAGGCCGAGCAGGGCGCCAGGTTGCCGGTGCTGTACTGGCTGAGCGGCCTGACCTGCACCGACGAGAACTTCATGCAGAAGGCCGGTGCCCAGCGCATGGCCGCTGAATTGGGATTGATCATCGTCGCGCCGGACACCAGCCCGCGGGGCGAAGGCGTGCCGGATGACGCCAATGGTGCTTATGACTTCGGCCTTGGTGCCGGCTTTTACGTCAACGCCACCCAGGAGCCCTGGGCACGCCATTACCGCATGTACGACTATGTCGTGCAGGAATTGCCGGCGCTGATCGAGGCCAACTTCCCGGTTTCGGACAAACGCGGTATCGCCGGGCACTCCATGGGCGGTCACGGTGCGCTGATCTGTGCGCTGAAGAATCCGGGACGCTATCGGTCGGTTTCGGCCTTCTCACCGATCGCCAATCCGGTCAATTGCCCGTGGGGCGAGAAAGCCTTCAGCAACTATCTGGGTGAGGACCGCTCGCGCTGGCGCGAGTGGGATGCCAGCGTGCTGATCGCCGAGGCCGGCGAGAAACTGCCGATTCTGGTTGATCAGGGCGATCGCGATGATTTCCTCGACGGCCAGCTGAAACCCCACGCGCTGGAAGCAGCCGCGAAGGCAGCGAATCACCCGCTGACGCTGCGCCTGCAGCCAGGTTACGACCACAGCTATTACTTCATCGCCAGCTTCATCGAAGATCACCTGCGCCATCATGCCGAGGCGTTGGCTGGCTGAAGTAGTGCTTCGGTAGGAGAGGCTTTCGCGGGTAAGGACTGGGCGTCTCCACCCGCTCCCGCCATGCGCGCGAAGCGATAGTGAAGGCATAGAGCGAAAAAAGGCGCTGCAGAAGCTGATCTGCAGCGCCTTTTTCTATCGCCGGACGGTTATTCGCCCAGGCTGGAACGCAGCATCCAGGCGTTCTGCTCATGCACGCCGATACGCGCCACCAGCATGTCGTGGGTGAACAGGTCGCCAGCCTCTTCGGCCAGCTCCGCGAACTCGCTCATGCGTCGGGCAACGGTCTCGTTGTCCAGCACCAGCTGCTTGATCATCTGCGGCGTGGTGCCGTGGGGCGCCTCGTTGTCGATCACCGTCAGCGCGCGGAAGGTTTCCCCGCCAGTCGGTACCAACTTGCCCAGCGCACGAATGCGTTCGGCAATTTCGTCGGCAGCCTGGTGCAGCTCGTTGTACTGCTCGTCGGTCAGCTTGTGCAGGCCATAGAAGTTGCCGCCCTGCACGTTCCAGTGCACACCCAGTGTCTTCACGTAGAGGGTGTAACTGTCGGCCACTGCCTTGGTCAGTGCCTCGGCGACTTTCTCGCGGGCACCGCGATCAACGCTGGTGTTGATGCTCAGGCCATCGCCCTTGAGTTTCGACGGCGCGGTTTTCGGTGCTGCTGCTTTTGCCTTGGGTTTAGCTACTGCCGGTTTCTTTGCTACGGCCATGATGTTCTCCATGGTTGCGGGAAATCTCTGCTACTTCTTGTCGACTCCTGCAAAGGGCAAAACATTCCCACGTTTTTCGCGTGGCCCGTTCGCGCCGTATGGCGTAGGTACGGGCTGACAGCGCCGCGCGCGACGGCAGATCGCCGGCGGCCGGAGATTTCCGGGTTCAAGGCATGCTCGCTCGCCGGGCAAGTCCGCCTCGGCCCGCGCTTTCGGGTAGAATCGATCTTTTTGCGAGGGCAACGGCTCATGCGGATTGGCCATGGTTACGACGTGCATCGCTTCGGCGACGGGGATTTCATCACCCTGGGCGGCGTACGCATTCCCCACAAGTTCGGCCTGGTTGCCCATTCCGATGGCGACGTGGTGCTGCATGCGCTGAGCGACGCCTTGCTTGGCGCCGTGGCGCTCGGTGACATCGGCAAGCATTTCCCCGACACCGACCCGAATTTCAAGGGCTCCGATAGTCGTGTGCTGCTCCGCCATGTGCTCGGCCTGATACATGCCAAGGGCTGGAAGGTTGGCAATGTCGACGCCACCATCGAAGCCCAGGCGCCGAAGATGGCGCCGCACATCGAGACCATGCGCGCGCTGATCGCCGAGGACCTGCAGGTCGAGCTCGATCAGGTC
This sequence comes from uncultured Pseudomonas sp., assembly GCA_966186235.1. Classification (GTDB taxonomy): domain Bacteria; phylum Pseudomonadota; class Gammaproteobacteria; order Pseudomonadales; family Pseudomonadaceae; genus Aquipseudomonas. The sequence goes on along the minus strand of CBIFVM010000002.1, from coordinate 153,085 downwards.
AACGTCAAGGCCACGACGACCGAAAAGCTGGGCTTCGTCGGTCGCGAGGAAGGCATCGCCGTACACGCTGTCGCGCTGCTGGTCAGCGCATGACGGAACTGGAGCTGCTCGGCCCGCGCGCCCATGGCGAACCCTGCGGGCAAGCCGTGCTCAAGGCCACTGCCGAGGATTTTCAGGTCGACGAGGTGCTCGACATCGAACTGTCCGGGGTGGGCGAGCATCTGTGGCTTTGGGTCGAGAAGCGCGGGCTGAATACCGAGGATGCTGCGCGTCGCCTGTCGCGTGCCGCAGGTGTGCCGGTCCGGATGATCAGTTATGCCGGGTTGAAGGACAAACAGGCGCTGACCCGGCAGTGGTTCAGTCTGCACCTGCCAGGCAAGCTGGATCCTGATCTGGCGACGGCCCAGGACGAAACACTGGTGATCCTCAAGCAGGTGCGGCATGCCCGCAAGCTGCAGCGCGGTGCCCATGCTGCCAATGGCTTCACTCTGCGCCTGACCGGGTTGCAGGCCGACAAGGCCATCCTGGACCAGCGCCTGCAAGTCATTCGCGAGCAGGGTATTCCCAATTACTACGGTGCCCAGCGCTTTGGTTTCGAGGGCGGCAACGTGGCCCATGCCCGGCATTTCGCCGAGCGCGGCGAGTTGCCGGAAAAGCGTAACGTGCGTTCGCGGGTGCTGTCGGCGGCGCGCAGCTTCGTGTTCAACCGGGTGCTGGCCGAGCGTGTCGCAGCCGGCACCTGGAACCAGGCGCTGCCTGGCGACCTTCTGGCGTTTACCGACAGCCGCAGCTTTTTTGCCGCTGGTGAGGCCGAATGCAGGGATCCGCGCCTGGATGCGCTCGATCTGCATCCCACCGGGCCTCTATGGGGTGAGGGCGCTTCGCCTGCCCAGGGCGCGACGGGCGATCTCGAACAGCGTATCGCCACTGCCGAGGCACAGCTGACGCACTGGCTCGCACAAGCGGACATGGCGCACGAACGGCGTATCCTGCGCCTCCCCATTAGCGGTTTGACGTGGCATTATCCCGAGCCTGACATTCTGCAACTGGAATTCGTCTTGCCGGCTGGATGTTTCGCCACCGCTCTGGTGCGCGAAATCGTCGAGCTTTTGCCGGCAGGGCAGACGGACAACCCATGCGTATTCTGATTTCTAACGATGACGGCGTGGCCGCACCGGGCCTCGCCGCGTTGCACGCTGCGCTGGCTGATTACGCCGACTGCACGGTGATCGCTCCCGACGGCGACCGCAGCGGCGCCAGCAGCGCGCTGACCCTGGATCGCCCGCTGCACCCCTGCACCCAGGCCAATGGCTACATCAGCCTCAATGGCACGCCCACCGACTGCGTGCACCTGGGCATCAACGGTCTGCTGCCCGATGTGCCGGATCTGGTCGTGTCGGGCATCAACATGGGCGCCAACCTAGGTGATGACGTGCTGTATTCCGGTACCGTAGGCGCCGCACTCGAGGGCCGTTTTCTGGCTCGCCCGGCATTCGCCTTTTCGCTGGTCTCTCGTTCGGCCGAGAATCTGCCCACCGCAGCCCATTTCGCCTGCAAGCTGGTCGAGGCCCACGAGCAGCTCGACCTGCCGCCGCGTACGGTACTGAACGTCAACGTACCGAACCTGCCGCTCGAGCGTATCCGTGGCGTGCAGCTGACCCGCCTGGGCCACCGTGCCCGCGCCGCCGCACCGGTCAAGGACGTCAACCCGCGAGGCAAGGCCGGCTACTGGATCGCTGCCGCTGGGGATGTCGAGGATGGCGCCGAAGGTACCGATTTCCACGCCGTCATGCAGGGCTACGTGTCGGTCACGCCGCTACAGCTCGACCGCACTTATCAGGATGGACTCAACCGCCTCGAACCCTGGCTGGAGGGGTTGATGAAATGAATCGGGAGCATGACCGCCACGGGATTGGCATGACCTCGCAGCGCACGCGCGAACGCCTGATCCAGCGACTTTACGAAGAAGGTTTGTCCAACGCCGGGGTGCTCGAGGTAATCAGGCGCACGCCGCGTCATCTGTTCGTCGACGAAGCCCTGGCCCATCGCGCCTATGAAGATACGGCGCTGCCGATCGGCCACAACCAGACCATCTCGCAACCCTACATGGTGGCGCGCATGAGCGAGCTGCTGCTCGCCGCCGGCCCGCTGGACAAGGTGCTGGAGATCGGCACGGGCTCCGGTTATCAGACGGCTATCCTGGCGCAACTGGTCGAGCGGGTGTTCACCGTCGAGCGCATTCAGGGGCTGCAGGAACGGGCGAAGGAACGATTGGTCAAACTCAGCCTGCGCAACGTGGTCTTTCGTTGGGGCGATGGCTGGGAAGGCTGGCCGGCCCTGGCACCCTACAACGGCATCATCGTCACTGCGGCGGCTTCTGAAGTGCCCCAGGCGCTGCTCGATCAGCTGGCACCGGGCGGGCGTCTAGTGATTCCGGTCGGTTCAGGTGACGTTCAGCAACTGTTACTGATCATTCGCGAGGAACAGGGTTTCTCCCGGCACGTACTCGACGCGGTACGGTTCGTGCCCCTGCTTAACGGCCCACTGGCCTGATTCAAATCGAACGGAAGGATGCATGAAGAAAACCTTGTTGCTGTATACCAAAGGAATGGCGATGGGCGCGGTCGACGTGGTGCCTGGTTTCTCCGGCGGCACCGTTGCCCTGATCACCGGTATATACGACAAGCTCCTGGCCTCATTCGCGGCCATTCCCCAGGCGCTGATGCAGTTGCTGCGCGGTCGTATCGTGGCCGCCTGGCAGGCGTGCAACGCGACCTTCCTGTTGGTGGTGATGCTGGGCATCCTCAGCAGCATCTTCACGCTGGCGCGGGTGATCAGCTACCTGATGGACGAACACCCCATACCGCTCTGGGCCTTCTTCTTCGGTCTGGTGCTGGTTTCTGTCTACCTGGTCGGTCGGGAGGTGGCGGTATGGCGCAGCAACCGTGCTTTCAGCTTTGCACTCGGCTTGGCATTCGCGCTGTGGATCACTCTGGCGGCGCCTATCCAGCTTACCGCCGATCCGCTGACACTCTTTCTGGCTGGCGCCATCGCCATTAGCGCGATGATTCTGCCGGGTATTTCCGGCAGCTTCATCCTGGTATTACTGGGGCTCTATCCCGTGGTACTGGGTGCGATCAAGAACCTCGACTTCGCCGTACTCGCGGTATTCTCTGCCGGCTGCCTGCTGGGGCTTTTGAGCTTTTCCAAATTGCTGAGTTGGCTTCTGGCCCGTCTGCGTGACCTGACCATGGCGTTTCTGGCCGGGCTGATGCTTGGTTCGCTGGTCAAGGTTTGGCCTTGGAAACAGACGCTGACTTGGCAGACCAATCGGCATGGTGAATCGTTTCCCCTCGAGCAGGTCAATCTATTGCCAGCGCAGTTCGCTCAGCTCACCGGTGAGAGCGCGCATCTACTGCTGGCCATGTTTCTGAGCCTCAGCGCTATCGCCCTTGTATTGGGCGTTGAATGGCTGGCACGCCGCCACCAGGCTGAAGAGGTGTGAGGTTGCCGCATTCGTTATCGGTCGCTCGGGGCCGTCTGCAAGGGAGATTGGGGTGAGTTTTACAGCCATACAGGGACATCGTTGCTCGGGCATGCTGCGCAACCTGCTGGTGATGGCTACCGTGGGCGCGTTGCTGGCCGGCTGCGCCAGTTCGCCATCGGGTGGTGTGCAGGTTGTCGATCGCAACAGCGCCGCCTCGCAACGCCAGCCGGTCACGTCCGGGCAGTACCGTGTGCAACGTGGCGATACACTTTACTCCATCGCCTTCCGCTATGGCTGGGACTGGAAAGCGCTGGCGGCGCACAACGCCATTGCCCCGCCCTACATGATTCGTGTCGGCCAGGTGATTCGCTTCGGTTCGGGCAGTTCGAGCAGGCCCGTGACAGCCTCCGCGCCGACGCCCTCGACCCCCGTGGTGACCACGCCCGCTCGGCCTTCGACGCCGGTGCAGGCACCTCCTGCACAATCTCAGTCACGTCCGTCGGCCCCGGTCGCGGTGACGCCAGCGACCACGCCGGTCGAGCCAGTTCAGCGTTCCGCGACAGGCTGGGCGTGGCCGGCAAGTGGTGCGATTATCGGCCGTTTTTCCTCAAACGGTAGTTTGAATAAAGGCATTGATATAGCAGGGGAATTGGGACAGCCTGTCCTTGCTGCGTCTGGTGGATCCGTTGTCTACGCCGGGAGTGGGTTACGGGGCTACGGCGAATTGGTGATCATCAAGCACAGCGATACCTACGTGAGTGCCTACGGTCACAACCGCAGGCTGTTGGTACGTGAGGGGCAGCAGGTCAAAGTCGGGCAACAGATTGCCGAGATGGGTTCCACGGGAACTGACCGGGTGAAGCTTCACTTCGAAATTCGCCGCCAGGGTAAACCTGTAGATCCAATGCAATACCTGCCACGTCGTTGATCTGTCGCTCGTTCACCCGCTCGCGTGGGATGGACGGGCTCTGATGTTGCCAAGGACAAGTGCACATCGGAGCTTGCTGGTCGAACTCAGCAAGGGACGGAACAATAAAATGGCACTCGACACCAAGGCAGCGCCGGAGTTTGACATCGATGACGAAGTGCTCCTGATGGAGCCGGACATCGATCTTGACGAGGCTAACGACAAGGCGGCTACTGCCAAGGTCGCCACGCGTAGCAAGGCCAAGCAGCCTACCGGCAGTAAGCAGCACAAGTACATCGACTACACCCGGGCGCTCGACGCTACTCAGCTGTACCTCAACGAAATTGGTTTCTCTCCACTGCTTACCCCGGAAGAAGAGGTGTTCTTCGCGCGTCTGGCGCAGAAGGGCGACCCCGCCGGGCGCAAGCGCATGATCGAAAGTAATTTGCGGCTGGTGGTGAAGATTGCCCGCCGCTACGTGAACCGCGGGTTGTCGCTGCTGGACTTGATCGAAGAAGGCAATCTCGGCCTGATTCGCGCTGTCGAGAAATTCGACCCGGAGCGCGGTTTCCGCTTCTCCACCTACGCCACCTGGTGGATCCGGCAAACCATCGAACGGGCGATCATGAATCAGACCCGTACCATTCGTTTGCCCATCCACGTCGTCAAAGAACTCAACGTCTACCTGCGTGCAGCGCGGGAGTTGACCCAGAAGCTCGATCACGAACCTTCCCCCGAGGAGATCGCCAATCTCCTGGAAAAACCGGTGGGCGAGGTCAAGCGCATGCTCGGCCTCAACGAGCGGGTGTCCTCGGTGGATGTATCCCTGGGGCCAGACTCCGACAAGACGCTACTCGACACCCTTACCGATGATCGCCCCACGGATCCTTGCGAGTTGCTGCAGGACGACGATCTGTCCCAGAGCATCGACCAATGGCTGTCGGAGCTGACCGAGAAGCAACGCGAGGTGGTGGTGCGACGCTTTGGCCTTCGTGGCCATGAAAGCTGTACGCTCGAAGAGGTTGGTCAGGAGATCGGCCTGACGCGTGAGCGCGTACGGCAGATTCAGGTCGAAGCACTCAAGCGCCTGCGCGAGATACTCGAGAAGAACGGCCTTTCCGCCGACTCGCTGTTCCAGTAACACCCGGCCTGCCAGGCCCTCGGCCAGTCAGCTTGCTGACTGGCTTTTTTATTGTCGCGGGCGTTGAGGTGAAGAAATGAAAACGGCGCCTCAAGGGCGCCGTTTTCGACAGGCCTTGATCAGGCCGGCAGGGCATCTCGCAACTGCAGCAACGTATCCGACTGTGCCTGAACGGCGCGGTATTGCTCGGCATCGCTGACCAGCGTCGCGGCGGGTGCGGGGAACATCTCGTTCAGCTTGCTGCTCCACTCGGCCGACGCCGATTGCTCAGGGAAGCAGCGGCGGATCAGGTCGAGCATGATCGAAACAGTCACCGAGGCACCAGGGGAAGCGCCGAGCAGGGCGGCAATGGAGCCATCCTGAGCGGCCACCAGCTCGGTACCGAATTGCAGGATGCCGCCTTTCTTGGCGTCCTTCTTGATGATCTGCACGCGCTGGCCGGCAATCTCCAGGCGCCAGTCGCTGGCCTTGGCCTGCGGATAGAAGCCGCGCAGGGTAGTGAGGCGCTGCTCCTGGGACTGCATGACTTCCTTGACCAGATAACGCGTCAGGTCGAAGTTGTCGCGGGCCACGGCCAGCATAGGGCCGATGTTGTTCAGGCGCACCGACATCGGCAGGTCGAGGAATGAGCCCTTCTTCAGAAATTTGGTGGTGAAGCCGGCATAAGGCCCGAACAGCAGCGATTTCTTGCCGTCGACTACACGCGTATCCAGGTGCGGCACGGACATGGGCGGCGAGCCTACTTCAGCCTGGCTGTACACCTTGGCCTGATGCTGGTTCACCACTTCCGGGTTGTCACAGCGCAGCCATTGGCCGCTGACCGGGAAACCACCGAAACCCTTGCCTTCGGCGATTCCGGACATCTGCAGCAGGGGCAGGGCACCGCCGCCAGCGCCGAGGAACACGAAGCGGGCCTGGATCTGGCGGTGATTGCCGCTCTTCTGATCCTTGGTGCTCACGCGCCAGCCGTGCTCGTTACGAGTGAGGTCGGTAACGCGCTGGTTGAAGGTCACCCGAGCCTCGCTCTGCTGAACCAGGTGGTCGAGCAGGCTCTTGGTGAGTGCGCCGAAATTGACGTCCGTACCGTTGGCCACGCGGGTCGCTGCGATTGGCTCGTTCGGGTCACGGCCGGGCATCATCAGCGGCATCCATTCGTTCATGGTGGCGCGGTCTTCGCTGTACACCATATCTTCGAAGGCGTGGTGCACATGCAGCGCCTCGAAGCGCTTCTTGAGGTAATCGATGCCTTTCTGGCCGCGGACGAAGCTCAAGTGCGGAACCGGATTGATAAAGGACTTGGGCGAGCCGAAAGTGCCTTTCTTGACCAGGTAGGCCCAGAATTGCTTGGATTCCTCGAACTGGGCGTTGATGCTCACCGCCTTCTTGATATCGATGGAACCGTCGGCGGACTCGGGGGTGTAGTTGAGTTCGCACAGGCCGGCGTGACCGGTACCCGCGTTGTTCCACGGGTTGGAACTCTCCGCCGCACCGAAGTCCATCGCCTCGACGACTTCCAGCTTGATGCCGGGGTCGAGCTCCTTGAGCAGCACCGCCAGCGTTGCGCTCATGATGCCGGCACCGACCAGCACTACATCTACAGCTTCGTAATCGTTCTGCGCCATTACCACATCTCCAAAAAATCAGCGTCCAGTCATAGGCCGTCGGCCTGGGCGTCAACGGCGCCTGTCAGCGGTTGCCGAGCTGTATTGAGGATTGAGATAACGGGAGGAGGTCGCCTTGTCCTGCCGCAAGATGATTCATATGTTCGCCACACTCTTGTGAAGTTATTGAAACCGTCTTTTCACGTTCTTTTGGAACGCGAACCTCAAAAGTTCATGTGCCTGTTGGGCCGTTCCGGCCGGCAGATGTTCCGCGAAAACGCGGCCATCGCACGGAGGAGGGCCTTCGATATCGAGCAGCACGAAGTGGGCGACTCTCTGTGGCGTTGCCGATGGCATGACTGCATCAGCGGTACGGCGATGCCGATCAGGAGGCGTCCTTATAATCGGGGCGCGATTATAAGGCGAAAGCGGGGGAATTGATCAGCTGCGTGTGACTTTTATTGCACACGCAGTGAGGCGGACAGATGCTGACACTGGCGCTCAATGGTGGGCAAATGCACTTTTCGGCAAGGGCGCGCCGAGCCAGGCCAGGCGCTGTTCCTTCACCTCGTGCCAGCCCGCAGGGCCCGGCGGATGGGCACTTTGACGAAATGCGCGGCAGATGCCGTGTTCATCCAGGCAGGCATAAATGCGCGGATTCGGGGTGGCGGCAAATTTCTGCAGAAGTGCACGCATCAAACAAGCTCCGTTCATGCAAAGCGACCAAAGTCTTATACCGCCAGCATGTGACGAGAGCGTGACGCGGAACCGCGCTCACCGTTTACAGGTCGATTCGTTATACTTCGCGAGCCTTAAGCGCCCCTCATGGAGAACCGAGTATGAATCGCCTGTTGTTTGGTCTGGTTGCCGTTATCAGTCTGGCTCTTGTCGGTTGTGCCCACAGCCCGCAACAGCTCAGCCCACAGCCCAGGCTGATTGGGTCATTGACTCCCGTTGGCCAAGGCCAGCCGGTGGTGGTGCGCGTGGTCGATGGGCGTCCTTCTCCGGTACTGGGCACCCGCGGCGGCCTGTACCCAGAGACCAGCGCCATCAGCGTATCGGGCCAGGACGTGCTGCCCAAGCTGCAGGCTCAGGCCGAGGCAGCCGTACGCCTGCTGGGCTTCACCCCGTCGGCCAATGCCTACAACGCCCCGCAATTGACCCTGACCCTGGCCGAGCTGAAGTACCAGTCGCCCAAGGAAGGCATGTACGTGACCGAGGCCGACATGACCGCCAGCTTCCGGGCCGACGTGCAGAACAGCAACCGTCGTTACAGCGGCCGTTACGGCGCTTCGCTGAACCAGCGTTTCGGCATGGCGCCGAACCAGGAAACCAACACCAAGCTGGTCAGCGATGTACTGAGCGATGCGCTGACCCGCGCCTTCAAGGATCCGACCCTGGGGCAGATTCTCAGCGGCCAGTGATCTGACGGCAGACAAGAAAAAGCCCCGACACGTCGGTCGGGGCTTTTTCATTAGCGTGGGCTGCTGATCAGAGTGGCAGCCCTGCCTTGACGCGGTATTGGTTGCGCACCGGCATCGCGTACTGAAGTATCAGGTAGGGTTGCTGCTCGCTTGGGCAGCGGCTCAGGCGCTGCTGCCATTGCTCCCTGGCGGCAGCCAGCTCGGCGGCGCCGAACAGTGTGTCGGCTGCTGGCACTTCCAGTTGTGGATCGCGCTCGCTCCACATGGCATACGCCAGGTAGTGCACGGGGAACAGGCGGTAGCCGGTAAGGATCTGCGCATCGGTCAGTACGGCTAACTGTTTGGCATCTTCGAAACCGCTGGTGATCGGGTCACCGAAATGCACATGCACGCGGCCCTTGTAGCCGGTGATACCCAGGCCAATGCTCTTGTCATCCTCGCCCGGCTGCTTGGTGTAGCTGCCTGTGGTTGCGCGCGTGTACAGCTCGCGGGCCTTGGCCTGGTCGCAGGGATCGTATTCGTAGCTGATCGACACCGGAGTCAGCTTGAGGCTGGCGATGACGTCGGCGAACGGCTCGTCCTTGCGGCTCATATGAAACATCTTGAGGATCGCCGAATCGGTGCGGTCATCACCATCCTTGGCGCGGCCTTCGGCCTGGGCGATCCAGATCGACTCGCCATCCTGGCGGATCGAATGGCTGATGTAAGCCGAAAGCAACTGGTAGGCCGCGAGTTTTTCGCGGCGGCCGGTGATCGAGCGATGCACGATGAAGCTCTTGTTCAGGCGCATCAGGTCGCTGACGAAGGGCTTCTGCAGCAGGTTATCGCCAATGGCGATGCGCGGCGTCTGCAGGCCGGCATGGTACACGGCGTAGTTGACGAAGGCCGGATCCATGACGATGTCGCGGTGGTTGGCCAGGAACAGGTAGGGGCTACCGGCCTTCAGTGTTTCCACGCCCGAGTAGGTCACACCATCGGTGGCATGCTCGACGGTGCGGTCGATGTAGGGCTCGATGGACTCCTGCAATGCCCGAACCGAATCGATGTGGCGGAACTGCGAGCGCAGTCGATGGGCTATAAGAGGTTTGAGCAACCAGCCAAAAGGGCTGGCCAGGCGCGGAAAGCGAAATTGGGTAAGGATGTCGAGAAACGCATCGTCGGCCAACAGGCGCGCCAGAACCGCTGGAATTTCCGCGTCGGCATAGGGTCGGATGCTGTCGAATTCGCCCATCATGATCTCTTGTGATTGTCGCTGCGATTGAAAGGTGGCATGCGCTGCGCCCTGTGCCGTGATCACGCGCCAATACAGCGTGAGAGCAACTCCGGGAGCAGCAATAGACCGCCCATTATACCCTGCAAGTCACACGGAGGCGCCCCATGTTGGAAACCCAGGATTATCAGTGCCCCTATTGCGGCGAGCCCGTCGAGGCAGTATTGGACTTGTCGGCCGGTGATCAGCAATACATCGAGGACTGCCCGGTATGCTGCAGGCCCATCGTCTTTCTGCTCGAAACCGATGGACAGAGCTGGCAGCTGGACGTGCGCGGGGAGAACGATTGATGAAGCGAGTCTACGAGCCACAGGACCTGATGGAAGGCGAGTTGCTGAAGGCCATGCTCGCCAGCGAGGGCATCCAGGCGCATCTGGTTGGTGCCCATCTGGCCGGCGCGGTGGGCGAGCTGCCAGCGTGCGGCCTGCTCGGCCTGCTGGTGGAAGACGGTGAGGCCGAGCGCGCCCGCTGGCTGATCGCCGAGTACAATGGCGCGCAACCGCTACCCGGTGACGAACCGGATCCCCCTCAGGGCGTGCTGCTGTGTTGAGCAGCGGACGCGCCTATCCATCCCGATGAGTCTTTCATGAGTGGACGCTTTGCGCTGTTTCGCTGGACGCCTGCCTTCGCGGCGCAGCCAGGTTTTCCTGCTGACCAGCAGCCGCACTGGAATCTCGCGCCCGGCTCCCAGGTGCTCGTGCTGCGCGGCGAGTACGAGCAGCCACCGCTGACGCGGGCGCGCTGGGGGCTGACACCCGCCTGGCTGAAGGATCTGTCGAAAACCCCGGCCCACGCCCGCGCCGAAACCCTGGCCGAACAGCCGATGTTTCGCGACGCGTTTCGGCTGCGTCGTTGTCTCATTCCTGCCAACGGCTTTTATGAGTGGCGCGGCGCGGCGCGCAAACGGCCTTACTGGGTGAGTGGCGAAGATTCGCTGCTGTATTTCGCGGCGGTCTGGGAAGCCTATCCGGTAGAGGGGCATGTTTATCTGAGCGCCGCCATGATCACCCAGGCGGCCGCGACGCTACGGCGCCCATTGATTCTCGATGCCGAGCAACGGCAACGCTGGCTGGCCGCTGACACACCGCTCGAGGAGTTGCAGATGCTGCTTGTCGCCAAGCCGGCGGCGCTTCGCGAACGAGTATTGAGCAATCTGGTCAATGACCCGAAGCTCGACGGGCCGGAGTGTCTGACGCCTGCTTGAGCCTTCGGCTTGCGCTGAAATAGGGGCAGCCCCTAGCATACCTTGCTCAGTTACCAGGGAGATCCAGCATGAAACCGTCGTTGTCCATTACCACGCTGACTGCGGCTCTGCTGCTGGCAGGATGCCAAGCCGTGAACACCACCAGCGGTGGCTCGGTCGGCGTCGAGCGCAAGCAGTACATGTTCAGCGCATTGTCGACCGATGAGGTCAACCAGATGTACGCCCAGTCTTACCAGCAGACTCTGCAGGAAGCCTCGAGCCAGGGCGCGCTGGACAAGAACAGCGCCGAGGCCAAGCGCCTGCAGCGTATCGCCGACCGCCTGATCAAGCAGGCCCCGCTGTTTCGCCCGGATGCGGCTCAATGGCAGTGGGAGGTCAACCTGATCAAGAGCCCCGAGCTCAACGCCAACTGCGGCCCTGGCGGCAAGATCATTTTCTACACCGGCATCATCGACAAGCTGAAGCTCACCGATGACGAAATCGCCGCGGTCATGGGCCACGAGATCGCCCACGCCCTGCGCGAGCATGGCCGCGAGGCGATGTCCAAGGCCTACGGCGTGAACCTGGCCAAGCAGGGCGCCGCCGCCTTGCTGGGAGTGAGTTCGGACCAGATGGCGCTGGCCGATGCCGCGGTGAACTATGGCATGACACTGCCTAACAGCCGTAGCAACGAGAACGAAGCCGATCTGATCGGCATCGAACTCGCTGCCCGTGCCGGCTACAACCCCAACGCTGCGATCAGCCTGTGGGAGAAAATGGCCAAGGCCAGCGAAGGCGAGCCGCCACAATTCATGAGCACGCACCCGTCTTCGTCAAGCCGTATCGCCTCGCTGCAGGCCGCTATTCCGAAGGTCATGCCGCTGTATCAGCAAGCCAGCAAAGGCTGATCACGGGATCGATGACCGGCTGCCAGGGCGCTTGCGCCAGTTTGGTAGCGGGTCAGCGACGTGTCGTTACCCAAGGCCACCGCTGTGCGCTGCGTTGGCCTCGTCACACGCAATCAGCCGTTCAGAAAACCGCTCAACAGCATGGCCTGGTAAGCCGCATAGACCGCTAGCGCGGCGAAGGCGAGGGCAGCGAGTCGGCGAATCAGAGTGAGCGGCAGGCGATCGGCGGCGAAGTTGCCGGCCAGCACCACCGGCACGTTGGCAATCAGCATGCCCAGCGTGGTGCCGAGCACCACCATGATGAAGTGCGGGTACTGGGCGGCGAGCATCACTGTCGCCACCTGGGTCTTGTCCCCCATCTCGGCCAGGAAAAAGGCGATCAGCGTGGTCAGGAACGGCCCGTAGCGTTTGAGGCTGGAGCTTTCGTCATCGTCGAGCTTGTCCGGGATCAGCGTCCACAGCGCCACGGCGACGAAGGACGCTGCCAGGATCCAGCTCAGCAGTGCCGGCGAGAGCAGGCCCGCCACCCAGTTGCCCACCGCGCCCGCGGCCAGGTGGTTGGCGAGCGTGGCGACCACCATCCCCCAGATGATCGGCCAGGGTCTGCGAAAGCGAGCGGCCAGCAACAGGGCGAGCAGCTGCGTCTTGTCGCCGATTTCCGCCAGGGCAACGATCAGGGTGGGAACGAAAAGAGATTCCAGCATCAGGTTTCCTAAAGGGGCGGGTAGACACGGCTATGACACGTACAGCCTCCCCGCCCCGGGTAAGGTGTTCGTGTCATAGGTCTTGTCAAACCCTGCGCGGCGTTCGCGTTGAACGGCGCAGATCCGTCTGGGCGGATCTCGGGTCGCATGCACCATGGTCTGCCGACCAAGTATGTTGATGCATGCCGGGCGAGCGGGCGCTCGCGGGAGACTACTCCCCTAGGACGCGCGCATTCTGCCCAAACCGAGCTGGCTGGGCAAGGCCTGCGCCGCTGTGCCGCAGGCAGGCTCCGTTACCGGCTGGTGGCCTGGTAGATGCGGAAGCCATCGGCGTCGGCCAGGGTGTGGCACGCGCCGATATGTTGCTCGATCAGCGGTGGGTACTTGAGGAAGCGGTTGGCCACCAGGCGAATCTGCCCGCCCCTGCGCAGGTGCCGGGACGCCTGGCGCAGCAGGTCTTCGCTGGCCTGATAATGGGTGTGCACGCCCTGGTGGAATGGTGGGTTGCTGAGAATGGCGCTCAGCTGCGCGGGCGCAGCGGCAATGCCGTCGCCGCTGATGACGTCGGCCTGCAGGCCATTGGCGGTCAGGGTCAGGCGACTGCTGGCGACGGCGAAGGCATCGACGTCCAGCAGGGTGACGTGGCTGTCTGGATAGCGGCGTTTGAGCACCGCCCCGAGCACGCCGGCGCCGCAGCCGAAATCGAGCAGATTGCCTTCTGGCAATTGATCCAGATGCTCGAGCAGCAGTGCGCTGCCGATATCCAGCCGGCCGTGGCTGAACACGCCGGGCAGGGTGACGACTTCCAGTGAACCATCGGCGAGCGGCAGGCTGTAGCGCTGTGCCAATGAAGCGAGATCAGGCTCCGCTGGCGCCTGATCCACGCGCACTTGCCAGAGCTGGCAGTGGCGTGCGCTGTCGAGTTTGTACGGTGTGCCGTAGGCCGCCATCTGCTTGGCTGCACGCTCGACGCCGGCGCGTTTTTCGCCCACCAGATACAGCAGCTTGCCGGGCAGGCGGGCGGCGAGGGCGTCGAGCAGGTAAGCCGTCAATTCGCGAGATTTGGGCAGGAACAGCACGGCCGTCTCGACCGTGGCAGCCGGTGGCGTGACGCCAAAGGTGCTGCGCCCGGCGAAGCGCGCGTCGAGCATCGCCTGGTCGCCAGCATGCCAGCTCCAGCCCGCCGCCTGGGGCAGTTGCCCGAGCAGGTCATCGGCCGGCAGACCCGCGAGCAAGGCGGGGCCACCGAACAGCTCGGCCTGACGCAGCAGCACTTCACTTCGCGGATCCATCAGATCTACCCCGGCAAAAGCGCGAAGGGTAGGGGCGTGGGCCTCAAGCTGCAAGCCCGATGCACCACAGGGTCAGTTGACCTGGCGTTTGGCTTGCCCGGCGAAAAAGCCCACAGCGTTTTCCGCCAGTTGCCCGACGATCCGCTGGCGCGCCTCGCGGGCGCCCCAGGCACTGTGCGGGGTGATGATCAGCCGGGGAATGTCGTCGGCCAACAGGGGGTTGCCATCCTTGGGCGGCTCCTGGGTCAGCACGTCGGTGGCGGCACCGCCCAACTTGCCTGCGCGCAGGGCGTCGGCCAGGGCCTGTTCGTCGATCAGCCCGCCGCGTGCCGTATTGATCACGAAGGCGCCCGGCTTGAGCAGCGCGAGCTCCCGGGCGCCGATCAGGTTGCGGGTCTGTTCGGTCAGCGGGCAATGCAGGGTCAGGGCATCGACCTGGGTGAGCAGCTCGTCCAGTGCGAGCCGATCAGCGCGGGACGGGCGGCCCGGCAGTTGGCCGTAGAGCACGCGCATGCCGAACGCTTCGGCCAGCCTGGCCACGGCGCCGCCCAGTTCGCCGTGACCGAGCAGGCCAAGGGTCTTGCCTTCGAGCTCGACTATGGGGTGGTCGAGCAAACAGAACATGGGCGACTGCTGCCAGCGGCCAGCGCGAACATCACGCTGATAGTCTTGCAGGCTGGTGGCCAGGGCGAGCAGCAGCGTGAGGGTGTGCTGGGCCACCGACGGTGTGCCGTAACCCTGGCAATTGCAGACGGCCACGCCATGGGCCCGGGCCGCGGCAAGGTCGACGTTGTTGGTGCCGGTGGCCGCGACCAGCACCAGCTCGAGATCGGGACAGGCCGCCAGCACGGTCGCGTCGATCACCGCCTTGTTGCTGATCGCCACGCGGGCACCCTGCAAACGCTCGATGATTTGCGACGGGCTGCTCTGGTCATGCAAGACCAATTCGGCGAAGGGTTCGCGCAGCGGCGTCATGTCTAGATCGCCCAGGTCGAGTGAGCGATAATCGAGAAACACCGCGCGGCCTGTTTTATTCATCAGCTGTACCTTTCTGGCAGTCTTGTCGGGAAGTAAAGTGCAGCCTATCAGAAGCGCTCTGCCGCCTGCCCGCTCCCGTGTGGCGCGTCGGCATCCGCCAGCCTGGGTCAATCAGCCAACTCCTGGAGCCGCCGTGTACTGGATGGAATTTCTTACCGTTGCCCTCATTCATCTCCTGGCCGTGGCCAGCCCAGGGCCGGATTTTGCCGTCGTGGTGCGCGAGAGCGTCGCTCACGGCCGGCGTACCGGCGTGTTCTGCGCCTTGGGTGTCGGCACCGCGATCTTCCTGCATGTGGCGTATTCGCTGGCAGGTATCGGGCTGATCGTTTCGCAGTCGATCGTGCTGTTCAATGCCTTGAAGTGGTTGGCCGCGGCCTATTTGCTGTACATCGGTTTCAAGGCGCTGCGTGCCAAGCCGGCTGCGCCCGAGACCGCGCAGTCCCAGGCGCCGGCGCCGGTACGAACGCCTCGGGCTGCGTTCATCACGGGCTTCGTGACCAATGGCCTGAACCCCAAGGCGACGCTGTTCTTCCTGTCACTGTTCACCGTGGTGATCAACCCGCATACCCCGCTGCTGGTGCAGGGCGGCTACGGTGTCTACCTGGCCGTGGCCACTGCAGTGTGGTTCTGCCTGGTGGCGATGCTGTTCAGCCAGCAGCGCGTGCGCGACGGCTTCGCGCGCATGGGCCACTGGTTCGATCGTCTGATGGGCGCGGTGCTGGTTGGCCTGGGGATCAAGCTGGCGTTCACCGAGATGAAATAAGGGACGCGCTTGCGCCCCCGAGCAGCTGCTTACAGCACTTCAACCGCGACCGCCGTCGCCTCGCCGCCGCCGATGCACAACGAGGCGATGCCACGCTTGCCGCCCGTCTGACGCAAGGCATTGATCAGCGTGACGATGATGCGCGAGCCGGTGGAGCCCACCGGATGCCCCTGGGCGCAGGCGCCGCCGTAGATATTCACCTTGGCGTGATCGAGGTCGTGTTCGCGGATGGCCAGCATGGTGACCATGGCGAAGGCTTCGTTGATCTCGAACAGGTCGATTTCGTCCTTCTGCCAGCCGGCCTTGTCCAGCACCTTGCCGATGGCGCCGATGGGCGCAATGGTGAACTCGCTGGGATCCTGGCTCTGGGTCGCGTGGGCGACGATGCGCGCCAGCGGTTGCAGGCCTCGCGCATGGGCTTGCTCGGCGCTCATCAGCAGCAGCGCGCTGGCACCGTCGGAAATCGAGCTGGCATTGGCCGCGGTAATGCTGCCGTCCTTGCTGAAGGCTGGCTTGAGGCCGGCGATGCGATCAATCCGGGCGTTGAGCGGCTGCTCGTCTTCGTTCACCTCGATATCACCCTTACGCGTCGTAACGCTCACGGGCACGATCTCATCGGCCAGCGCACCCGATTGCATGGCCTGCTGCGCGCGGCGCAGTGATTCGATGGCATAGGCGTCCATCGCCTCGCGGGTAATGCCGTAGCGATCCGCGGTTTCCTGGGCGAACGAGCCCATCAGGCGGCCGGTGCGAGCGTCCTCCAGCCCATCGAAGAACATGTGATCCTTGACCTCGCCGTGGCCCATCCGCAAGCCGCCACGTGCCTTGGGCAGCAGGTATGGGGCGTTGGACATGCTCTCCATCCCGCCTGCGATCACTACTTCGGCGCTGCCGGCCTTGATCAGGTCGTGGGCCAGCATCACTGCCTTCATGCCCGAGCCGCAAAGCTTGTTGATGGTGGTGCAACCCGTCGCGCTGGGCAGGCCGGCTGCGAGCGAGGCCTGGCGTGCCGGGCCCTGCTTGAGGCCAGCGGGCAAGACGCAGCCCATGATCACTTCCTGCACGTCGCCAGCGTCAATTCCTGCCCGAGCGACGGCGGCGCCAATCGCTGTCGCACCAAGATCCGTTGCGCTTAGCGAAGACAGGCTACCCTGAAAACCACCCATGGGCGTTCGAGCGCCGCTGACGATAACGATATCTGACATATTTTCACCTTAATCTGCAGTAAAGGGGCGAAACCGGCTCGCTGGTCATAGCGAGCAACACAATCGTTCCTTTGGCTGATTGAGTGAGCGCTGGCACCGGCTACTGTTGGGCAAGTTGCCATCTCCGTTTCGGTTTCGCTTCATCTTCGACGCTTTCAACAATAGTCCAGAACAGGTGAGCCCATGTTGCAGACCCGCATCATCCCCCCCGTCGCGAATGCCCACCCATACCCCCTGCTGATCAAGAGCCTGCTGTTATCAGGCAGTCGCTATGAACAGAATCGCGAAATCGTCTACCGCGACACCTTGCGTTACAGCTACGCGACCTTCAACGAGCGGGTGGCGCGCCTGGCCAACGTGCTCACTCAAGCCGGCGTAAAGGCGGGTGATACCGTGGCGGTGATGGATTGGGACAGCCACCGGTATCTGGAATGCATGTTCGCGGTACCGATGCTGGGAGCGGTGCTGCACACCATCAACATTCGCCTGTCGCCGGAGCAAATCCTTTACACCATGAACCATGCCGAAGACCGCTTCGTGCTGGTCAACGGCGATTTCGCCGCGCTGTATCAGGGTATCGCTGGGCAACTCACTACCGTGACCGGCACGCTGCTGCTGACCGACAACGCGGCAGCTGATACCGAGCTTCCCGGGTCGGTCGGAGAATATGAAAGCCTGATGGCGGCGGCCGAGCCGAGCTATGCATTCGCCGACTTCGACGAAAACTCCGTGGCAACCACCTTCTACACAACCGGTACCACCGGCAATCCCAAGGGCGTGTACTTCACCCATCGGCAGTTGGTGCTGCACACCCTGTCCATGGCCACCGCCCTCGGCAGCCTGGACAGCATCCGCCTGATGGGCAATAGCGACGTGTATATGCCGATCACGCCCATGTTCCACGTACACGCCTGGGGCGTGCCTTATGTCGCCACGATGCTGGGCGTCAAACAGGTCTATCCGGGGCGCTACGAGCCCGAGATGCTCTGCAAGCTGATCAAGAGCGAGCAGGTGACCTTTTCCCATTGCGTGCCGACCATCCTGCAGATGCTGCTGGCCGCGCCTGGCGCTCAGGGCCATGACTTCAAGGGCATGAAGGTGATCATCGGGGGCAGTGCACTCAACCGCGCGGTGTACGAGGTCGCCAAGGCCAGAGGCATTCAACTGACGGCCGCGTACGGAATGTCCGAAACCTGCCCGCTGATCTCCTGCGGCTATATCAACGAAGACATGCTCGCGGCAAGCGACGAGCAGCGTACCGCCTACCGCATCAAGGCCGGAGTTCCGGTGCTGTTGGTCGAGGCGGCGATCATGGACGGTGAGGGCAATCGCTTACCTGCCGATGGCGAGACCCAGGGCGAGTTGGTGCTGCGCGCACCCTGGCTGACCCAAGGCTACTGTCGCGAGCCGGAAAAGGGACAGGAACTCTGGGCACACGGCTGGCTGCACACCGGCGATGTGGCGACCCTGGACGATATGGGCTTCATCGAAATTCGCGACCGCATCAAGGATGTGATCAAGACCGGAGGTGAATGGATTTCCTCGCTGGAGCTCGAAGACCTGATCAGTCGCCAGCCCGCGGTTCGCGAAGTGGCGGTGGTCGGCGTGGCGGATCAGCAGTGGGGTGAGCGCCCATTCGCCCTGGTGGTGGCCAAGGATGGGCAGGCGCTGGACGCCGGCATTCTCAAGGAGCACCTCAAGCCTTTCGTCGAACAGGGGCTCATCAACAAGTGGGCGATTCCCTCGCAGCTCGTCCTTGTTACCGAAATTCCCAAGACCAGTGTGGGCAAGCTGGACAAAAAGCGTATTCGCGTTGACCTCGCGCAGTGGCAGGAGGCCGGAAGTGAGTTTTTATCGTCCCTGTAAGGCACGAATTTCAACGCCAAAAAAGTGACTGATCAGTCAAACAAACGTTTGGCTTGCTAATTGCTGGTTTCGGGCCATCCTTGGCTTGTCACGGATGGGATTGATCTCTCAAACCGGCGAGCCAGAGTGTCTCGGGCACTGCAAGCACCACCTGGCAAGGCTCGCTGGCTTCAGTCAATCAGCCATAACAAAAACAAATGGAGTAGCGTCGATGACCAACACAACAAGGCCGTTCTGGCGTCTGGCAAAACTGCCGCTGGCCGTCAGCCTCGCATCAACTCTTGCCAGCCCGGCATTCGCGGTGAACTTCAATATTGGGGAAATCGAAGGTCAATTCGACTCGTCGTTGTCTGTGGGGGCTAGTTGGTCGACAGCCAAGCGAGATGATCGTTTCATTGGTGAGGCCAATGGGGGAACCGGTTATACCCAGACGGGTGACGATGGCCGTTTGAACTTCAAGCGCGGGGAAACCTTTTCCAAGATATTCAAGGGCATTCATGATCTTGAACTGAAGTATGGCGACACGGGTTTATTTGTGCGCGGCAAGTATTGGTACGACTTCGAGCTGAAAGACGAGTCGCGTCCCTTCAAAGACATCAGCGATGATGGCCGCAAGCCTGGCGCCAAATCTTCAGGCGCAGAGTGGCTCGATACCTTCGTTTATCACAACTACACGATTGGTGATCAGCCAGGCTCCGTGCGTTTGGGTAAGCAGGTGGTGAGCTGGGGTGAGAGTACCTTCATCCAGAACAGCATCAACTCGATCAACCCGGTTGACGTCTCCGCTTTCCGCCGCCCTGGCAGTGAAGTCAAGGAAGGCTTGATTCCGGTCAATATGTTCTATGTTTCTCAGAGCATCACGGATCAACTGTCGGTGGAGTCTTTCTATCAGCTGAGTTGGAAACAGACCGTTGTCGATAACTGCGGCACATTCTTCTCTACCGCTGATGTTGCAGCCAATGGTTGTAATAACAACTACAACATTCTCAATAGCAGTCTGGTGGGGTTGCTTAACGGAGTTAATACCGTAGCGGCTACGCCGGGTGTAGGTGGTCTTTTAGCTCCGATCAATACTGCGGGTGCCGGCGTCAACTACACGCAGGAAGGGATGTTGGTGCGGCGTGGCAAAGACAACACGGCGCGAGATGACGGGCAATGGGGATTGGCGCTCCGCTGGCAGGGTGATAACACCGAGTACGGCGCTTATTTCATGAACTATCATAGCCGCACGCCGTTCCTGAGCGTGAAGAATGCTGACGCTGCAGCCTTAGCACGAATTGGTGCTGTAGCTCGTAGCGTTTACAACACCTTGGGTATTAATAACTTTGGTCAGGGGTGGGCAGGCACCGGCAATGCTTGGACGGGCGCAGTTCCACCCGCAGCGTTCGTCAACGGCCCGTTGGGCGCACAAGCTCGAACGCTGGCAGGGGCTGCGGTCGCTGTGGGCAATGGCAGCTACTTCATGGATTATCCGGAAGACATCCGCTTGTACGGCCTGAGCTTCTCTACCACGTTGCCTACCGGTACGGCCTGGCAGGGTGAGATCAGTTATCGTCCTAATGCCCCAATTCAAATCAACACGCAGCAAATGACCTTGGCACTAGCAGGCGCTGCACAAGGTACTTCTGCCCCAGGCGCCGTGCAGAAAGGTTACGATCGCAAGGAAATTACCCAGCTCCAGACCACCTTCACCCACTTCTTCGATCAAGTGCTCGGTGCTGATCGCCTGACGTTAGTAGGTGAGGTTGGTTTCGCCCATGTGGGCGGCCTTGAAAGCAAAAGCAAGAACCGTTATGGCCGTGACCCCATCTATGGCATCACTGGTAGTGCAGTGGATCCCAACGAAACGTCCATTGCCCGCTATGGTGACCACGGTTACACCACGGCCAACTCCTGGGGTTATCGTGTACGCGGCATCCTGGACTACAGCGACGTCTTTGCCGGTGTGAACCTGCGTCCCAACGTTGCGTTCTCTCACGATGTCGACGGTTATGGTCCAAACGGACTCTTCAACGAAGGAGCCAAGGCTGCGAGCCTGGGGTTGGATGCCGAGTACCAGAACACCTACACCGCCAGTGTCGCCTACACCAACTTCTTCGATGGTCGGTACAACACGCTGGTTGATCGTGACTTCCTGGCCCTCAGTTTTGGTGTGAGCTTCTAAGCGCCCGTATTCATAGGAAAACGCATTTATGAAAACAACAAAAAGGCTGTTGCAAACTGGCGCTCTGACCCTGTCGCTGCTGGCCACCGGTGTGATGGCGGCGGTGTCGGCGGACGAGGCGGCCAAGCTCGGTAATACTCTGACGCCAATCGGTGCGGAAAAGGCGGGCAATGCCGATGGCAGCATCCCGGCCTGGACCGGTGGTCTGCCGGTCAATGCCGGGGCGGTGGACGCAGGCGGCTTCCTGGCTGATCCGTTCCCCAGTGAGAAGCCGCTGTTCACCATCACCGCGCAGAATGTCGAGCAGTACAAGGACAAGCTGACGCCCGGCCAGTACGCGATGTTCAAGCGTTACCCGGAAACCTATCGGATGCCGGTCTACACGACCCACCGTACGGCGACGGTGCCGGACAACATCATCGCGGCGACCAAGCAGAACGCGACCAACGCCAAGCTGATCCAGGGCGGTGAAGGGCTGGAGAACTTCCAGCTGGCCAACCCGTTCCCTATTCCAAAGGATGGTCTGGAAGCGATCTGGAACCACATCACTCGCTACCGCGGTGCCAGTGTGCGTCGCCACGTGGTGCAGGTGACGCCCCAGGCCAACGGTTCGTTCAGCCCGGTCAGTCTGGAAGAAGAGTTCGCCTTCCGCAGCATGATGAAGGGCGTTGATACCAGCCAGCCGAGCAACATCCTCTTCTACTTCAAGCAGCGTGTAACGGCGCCTTCGCGCCTGGCCGGTAACGTGTTGCTGGTTCACGAGACAATCGACCAGGTGAAGGAGCCGCGCATGGCGTGGCTGTACAACGCCGGTCAGCGTCGTGTGCGCCGCGCGCCGCAGGTGTCCTATGATGGCCCGGGTACCGCAGCCGATGGCTTGCGTACCTCGGACAACCTCGACATGTACAACGGCTCGCCTGATCGCTACGACTGGCAGTTGTTGGGCAAGAAGGAAATCTACATTCCCTACAACAGCTACCGCCTCGATTCGCCGAAGCTCAAGTACGCCGATATCGTCAAGCCAGGTCACCTCAACCCTGATCTGACTCGATACGAGCTGCACCGCGTCTGGCACGTGACCGCAACTCTCAAGCAGGGTGAGCGCCACATCTATGCCAAGCGTGACTTCTATATCGACGAGGATACCTGGCAGGCCGCTGCCATCGACCATTACGACGGTCGCGGTACCCTGTGGCGTGTAGCGGAAGCCCATGCCCAGTACTACTATGACAAGCAGGTGCCGTGGTACGCCGTCGAGGTGATTCATGATCTGCTCTCTGGCCGCTACCTGGCACTGGGCCTGAAGAACGAGGAGAAGCGCGCTTACGAGTTCGACTATCCTGCCAAGGAAAGCGACTACACCCCGGCAGCGCTGCGCCAGTCCGGCGTTCGTTGATCGCGGTGTGAAACCAGAAAGCCGGCCTCAGGGCCGGCTTTCTGCTGTCTGGTCGACTGGTTTTCCTGGCCAAGACCACGAGGCCGTGATCAGCGAATCCTCTGCGCAACAGCTTGCGGTGGTTACAATTGGTCTTCCGCCCGCCATCTGCGTTACAGGGAACTCCCATGCAACCCACTTCCCCCACCTTGATCCGCGAAACCTTTCCCGTGGGCCCGCTGCAGTGCAACTGCACCATCATTGGCGATCCCGTCAGTGGCAAGGCCATCGTTGTGGATCCGGGTGGAAATCCCGATCAGATCATTGCACGGCTTGAGACTCACGGCTTGAAGGTGGTGAGCATCATCCATACCCACGCGCACCTCGATCACTTCCTGGCTTCCGGGCAGATGAAGGAAAAGACCGGCGCTACCCTGCACCTGCATAAGGACGACCAGTTCCTCTGGGACAACCTGGAAATGCAGTGCCAGATGTTCGGTGTTCCCTACACGCCGGTGCCTGCCCCCGATCAATGGCTGGCGGACGATGAGGCGCTCGCCTGTGGCTGCGGTGTGGCCCTGCATACGCCGGGACATACGCCGGGCTCGATGAGCTTCTGGTTTCCCGAGGCCAAGCTGTTGATCGCCGGCGATACGCTGTTTCGCCGCGGCATCGGGCGTACCGACCTGTGGGGCGGCGACTACCCGAGCATCGAGCGTTCCATCAAGCAACGGCTGTACCGCCTGGACGAGGACGCCACTGTGGTGACCGGCCATGGGCCGGATACCCGCTTGGGTGACGAGATGCGCGAAAACCCATTCGTGCGGGCTTGAAAAACAAGCGTTTACAGATTTTTTGCGTGGTGATTGTTAGCCTTGGTCGGGAACTTGGCGGCGCTCGTTGGTTCGAAGCCGCGAGTAAAACTGCCTCCCTCCGCAACACGACTAAGGATTACCTATGATCAAGTGCCGCTCCCTGATTGCCGCAACGGCCGTTTTCGCTGTTCTGTCCGGCTGTACGGTCAACCCCTATACCGGTGAGAGCCAAGCGGGCAAGGCCGGTATCTACGGTGGTGTGGGAGCGCTGGCTGGTGCGGCCGTCGGTGCTGCCACCTCGAGCAAGAAAGACCGCACGAAGGGCGCACTGATCGGCGCCGCCGTCGGTGGCGCGGCAGGCGGCGGTTACGGTTATTACGTCGATACTCAGGAAGCCAAGCTGCGCCAGCAGTTGCAGGGCACGGGGGTGCAAGTACAGCGCAACGGCAATGACCTGACCCTGATCATGCCCGGCAACATCACCTTCGCCAGCAATTCGGCAGACATTTCCAGCAGCTTCTACCCGACGCTGAATTCGCTGGTGCTGACCTTCAAGGAATTCAACAAGAACGGCGTGAACATCGTCGGCCATACCGACAGCACCGGCTCGGCTGAGCTGAACCAGAGCCTGTCTACCCGCCGTGCCCAGAGCGTGGCGTCCTACCTGGCCGCCAATGGTGTGGCCTCGTCGCGTATTTCGGCCTATGGCGCCGGCCCTAACCAGCCCATCGCCAGCAACTCCAACGAATCTGGCCGTGCGCAGAATCGCCGGGTGGAAATCAATCTGCGTCCGTTGTAAGCCGAACCGCGCATCAGAAAACCCCGCCGCGGCGGGGTTTTTCATGCCTGCCGCATTCCGGTACCTGTGGCTGCCTGGCGTGCGCTGGCTAGACTGTAATGATCAGCAGTCGAGCCATGACGTAATGTGGGCAGGGAGGTAGATGTGGTGCCAGAGCCGCTGGAAATTCTCGTCGTCGATGATCGACAGGACAATCTGGACGATATGCAGGAATTGCTCGAAGCCATCGAGCAACCGGTTCGCTGCGTGGACTCGGGCGCCAAGGCGCTCGACTACCTGGCCCAGGGCGAGGTCGCCCTGGTGCTGCTCGACGTGCAGATGCCTCGTATGGATGGCTTCGAGGTGGCGCGGCGTATGCGCAGCGACCCGCACACCCGGCTGATACCGATCATCTTCATCTCCGGCATGGCGCAGACCGACGAGATCCTCAATCAGGGATACGGCGCTGGCGCGATGGATTTCATCGCCAAGCCGGTGCAGCCGGCGATGCTGCTGCACAAGGTGCGTGCGCTGCTCGAGCATGAGCGTTATCGCCGCGAACTGCTTCGTATGGCGCAGCAACTGGAGCGCGAGCGGGCCTTCAACGCCTCGATTCTCGACAACACCGCCGAAGGCATTCTGGTGGTCGGTGAGGAGGGGCGTATCCGCTTCGCCAACCCGGCGATCACGCGGATGCTCGGTTGCCAGGCGAACGAGTTGACCGGCAGCGATCTGCTGGACTGGATCGATGTCGGCGGGGCCGTGCAGTGGCAGGCCTCGACCTTCTACCTGCACTGGCAGCGCCGCGAGCACCTGCGTCTGCACGACGCCAATCTGCGTACCCGCGAAGGCCGTCTCGTGCCAGTAGCGCTTTCCAGCTCGCCGTTGCCGGATGAGGGACGCGGCATGGTCCTGCTGGCGCTGGATATGTCGGTGGTGCGCGACCTGCATCGGCAGCTCGAGTCACTGGTCATCACCGATGCCCTGACTGGCTTGCTCAACCGCCGTGGCTTCCTGCAGGAGTTACAGGCGGTGATTTCGCGTCACCAGCGTACTGGCCAGAAGGCTGCCTTGCTGTATCTGGATCTGGATGGTTTTAAACGCATCAACGACACCCTGGGCCACGAGCGCGGCGATCAGGTACTGCGCCAGGTCAGCGGCCAGCTGAAAAGCTGCCTGCGGCCCTACGACCGCCTGGCGCGCATCGGCGGTGATGAATTCACGGTGATTCTCGACAGCCTAGTCAGCCCTGACGAGGCGGCTTCGGTGGCGCAGAAATTGGTGCAGCAGGTCGCCGAGCAGGCGGGCGGGGAGGATCTGTCAGGCCTGGGCGTCAGCATCGGCATCGCCCGCTTGCCCGCCGACGGCAGCACGGTCGAGGACCTGCTGCGGGCGGCCGACACGGCCATGTACGCGGCCAAGCACGCTGGGCGTGGCCAGTACCGTTTCTACGAAGCGGCAGGAACCTAAGGGTGTTGCCGGTGCAGGCGCTCCAGTAAGTCGTCCTTGGCATCCCACAGTGCGTTGATCCACTGCTGGAAATCCTTGCGGTAGGCTTCGTCCTGGTCGTAGGCGCGGCCGATGAAGCGAGTGGGGATGTCCAGCTGCTCGACAACCACCACCACCTCGTGGAGCTGACCACTGAGCAATGCCCAGAAGCCTGGGCTGCCCTGGGGGTAGTGCAGGGTGACGTTGATCATGCCGTGGAGTTGTTCGCCCATGGCATCGAGCACGAAGGCCAGGCCGCCGGCCTTGGGTTTGAGCAGGTAGCGGTGAGGCGACTGCTGTTCCTGGTGCTTGGCCGGGGTGAAACGGGTGCCTTCGACGAAGTTGAAGATGCCCACCGGGTTATGGCGGAACTTGGCACAGGTGCGGCGGGTGGTTTGCAGGTCTTCGCCTTTCTTTTCCGGGTGCTTGGCCAGGTATTCCTTCGAATAGCGCTTCATGAACGGAAAGCCCAGCGCCCACCAGCACAGGCCGATCACCGGCACCCAGATCAGCTCTTGCTTGAGGAAGAATTTCAGCGGACGGATACGCCGGTTGAGCAGGTATTGCAGCACCAGAATGTCCACCCAGCTCTGGTGGTTGCTGGTCACCAGATAGGAATGCTCGTAATCGAATTTCTGATTGCCCTCGATGTGCCAGCGGGTTTTGCCCAGCAGATTCATCCACGTCTTGTTACAACTTATCCAGCCCTCCTGGATGAAAATCATCACCCGATCGCAGCCGCGCTGTACCAGCGGCAAGGGCAGCACGATGCGTATCAACGTGACGGCGAACAGTGGCCAGCACCAGAAAAGCGTGTTGAGTGCCAGCGAAACGCTGCCCAGCAGGCCGAGCAATGGGGCAGGCAGAAAGTGCAGCATGGACGTGCGAACCTCGGGCAGGTTGACGCCCGGCAAGCGTGCCGGGCGTGAATGGCGCACAGGGTAACGATTGGTGGGGGAACTGCAAGCCGATCCGAATGCGGGTTATGACACCCACCATCGGATCGGTGCATTTTCACTGACGCATGTTGGCGGCCTGAATGGCGGTCAGCGCGATGGTGAAGACGATATCGTCCACCAGCGCGCCCCGCGACAGGTCGTTAACGGGTTTGCGCAGGCCCTGCAGCATGGGGCCGACACTGATGCAATCGGCGCTGCGCTGCACCGCCTTGTAGGTAGTGTTCCCGGTGTTTAGGTCGGGGAAGATGAACACCGTGGCGCGACCGGCCACCGGACTGTTTGGGGCCTTTTGCCGACCAACGCTCTCGATGGCCGCGGCGTCGTACTGCAGCGGGCCGTCGACCAGCAATTGCGGGTTGGCCTGGCGCGCCAGGCGCGTCGCTTCGCGGACCTTTTCCACTTCCTCGCCGCTGCCCGAGTCGCCAGTGGAGTAGCTGAGCATGGCCACGCGTGGCGGGATGCCGAACGCCTGGGCGGAGCTGGCGCTCTGCAGGGCGATTTCCGCCAGTTGCTCGGCATTGGGGTCCGGATTGACGGCGCAGTCGCCATACACCAGCACCTGGTCCGGCAGCAGCATGAAGAACACCGACGACACCAGGTTGTAGCCGGGCGCGGTCTTGATCAGCTGCAGCGCCGGGCGGATGGTATTGGCGGTGGTGTGCACGGCGCCGGATACCAGGCCGTCGACTTCGTCCAGGGCCAGCATCATGGTGCCCAGCACCACCGTGTCCTCGAGCTGAGCGCTGGCCATGGGCGCGTTGAGGCCCTTGCCCTTGCGCAACTCGACCATCGGCTCGACGTAGCGCTCGCGAATCAGGTCCGGGTCGAGAATCTCCAGCCCCAGCGGCAGCTCGATACCCTGAGCCTGCGCGACGCTGTGCACCTCCTCGGGCTTGGCCAGCAGCACGCAGCGGGCGATGCCGCGGGCCTGGCAGATTGCGGCAGCCTGCACGGTACGCGGCTCGGCACCTTCGGGCAGCACGATGCGCTTGTTGGCGGCCTTGGCCTGCTGCACCAGCTGATAACGGAACGCCGGTGGTGACAGGCGCAGCTCTCGAGGGCTGCCGCAACGGGCGGCGAGCCAGTCGTGGTCGAGGTGGCTGGCGACGAAGTCGGCGACCTTCTCGGCGCGCTCCTTGTCGTCGACCGGGATTTCCTTGTTCAGGCGATTGAGGTTGGTGGCCGTGTCGTAAGAACCGGTGCTTACCGTCATCACCGGCAGGCCGCTCTGCAGGGCGCCGCGGCACAATTCCATGATTCGCGGGTCGGGGGCGAAGTCGCTGCACAGCAGCAGGCCGGCCAGCGGCATGCCGTTCATGGCGGCCAGGCTGGCGGCCAGAATGATGTCGTCGCGGTCACCCGGCGTGACCACCAGGGTGCCGGGCTTGAGCAACTGCACGGTGTTGGCCACGGCGCGGGCGCACAGCACGATCTTCAGCATGCGCCGCTGCTCGTAGTCGCCGGCATTGAGAATGCGCGCGCCGAGCAGCTCGGCGATGTCGCGAGTGCGCGGTGCATTCAGCTCGTCGAGCCAGGGGATGCAGCCCAGCAGGCGGAACTCCGGGTGGCGAAGCAGCGAGGATTGTTCGCGCAGGCGCGCCGTGAAGGCGTCCAGGCCGTCGTCGCTGCGTATCTTGTTGAGGATCACGCCGAGTACCTTGGGATCTTTCGGGCCGCCGAACTGCTGGGCCTGGATTTCCACGCGGTCGCACAGCTCGCCGAGGGTTTCCTGCTCCTGGGCCGAAACCAGGATCACGTCGGCATCCAGGCTCTTGGCCAGGTGGAAGTTGACCCGCGCGGCGTAGCTGGCCTGGCGTGTCGGCACCATGCCTTCGACGATCACCACGTCCTTGTCCTTGGCGGCCTCCTGGTAGAGGCTGATGATTTCTTCCAGCAGTTCGTCCAGGTCGCCGTCGCCGAGGCGTCGTTCGACATGGGCGAGTGCCAGCGGTTTGGGCGAGTGCAGGCCGTGGGTGCGCGCTACCAGTTCACTGGAGCGCTCGGGGCCGGCGTCACCCTGGTGCGGCTGGGCGATGGGTTTGAAGAAACCGACCTTGAGGCCGGCGCGTTCGAGCGCCCCGACCAGGCCCAGGCTGATGGAGGTGAGGCCGACGCCGAAACCGGTCGGCGAGATGAAAAAGGTGTGCATGGGGTTCTCCGATTCAGTCGAGCAGCGCCAGGGTGTCGAGGGCAATCTGGCGCTCCTCGTTGGTGGGCACCACCAGCACCCGCGTATGGTCCGCCGCGTGGATCGGCCCGCTGACGCCGCGCAGGCAGCGGGCGTTGGCCGCTTCGTCGAGCTTGAGGCCGAGCAGGCTCAGGTGCGCCACCGTCTTGCTGCGGATCAGCGGTGAGTTCTCGCCGATGCCGCCGGTGAAGATCAGGCCGTCCAGGCGCGGCAGGGCGCAGCTCATGGCCGCCAGGGATTTTGCCAGGCGATAGCAGAATACTTCGATGGCCAGGGTGGCACCGGCATGGCCTTCCTGGCGGGCCTGCTCGAGGCTGCGCATGTCGTTGGACAGCCCCGACAGGCCCAGCAGGCCGCTGTCGTGGTTGAGCATGCGATCGATCTGCTCCAGGCTCCAGCCCAGGGTGCGCGAGAGGTGGCTGTGCAGGTTGGGGTCGACGTCGCCACTGCGCGTGCCCATAACCAGGCCCTCCAGCGGCGTCAGGCCCATGCTGGTGTCGCGGCTTTGACCATCGACCACCGCACAGGTCGAGCAGCCATTGCCCAGGTGGGCGACCAGCCAGGCGCTGTCGCCCGCGGGCAGACCGGTGAGTTCGGCCGCGCGGGCACTGACGAAGCGGTGGCTGGTGCCATGGAAGCCATAACGGCGTACGCCGTGGTCGCGATACAGCTGTTCCGGCACCGCGTAGCGGAAGGCGTGCTCGGGCAGGCTCTGGTGGAAGGCCGTGTCGAACACCGCCACCTGGGGCAGCTCAGGGTACAGCGCCAGGGCCGCCTCGATGCCCAGCAGGCCTGCCGGATTGTGCAGCGGCGCCAGGGGCGCGACGGCGCGAATCGCGGTGATCACCGCGTCGTCAAGACGTTGGGCACTGGTGAAGTGTTCACCGCCGTGTACCACCCGGTGGCCAATGCCGTGCAGCTGGCCGCCAGTGGCCTCCTGCACCCGCTGCAGCAGATGGGCTAGCGCGGCGCGATGGTCATCGCCGGGAATGGCCTGGCTATGTTTGATGCCGCTCAACTGCCAATGCAGCACGGCGTCGGCGCTGCCGAGCCGCTCCGCCAGGCCGCTGATGGCGAACGCCTGCTGATCGGGGTCGACCAGGGCGAACTTGATGGAGGAGCTACCGCAGTTGATCACCAGAATATTGCGTGCGGGCATTCAGAAGTCCTTAGCATCCAGAAGCATTGGAGCTGATGTTGCGACACACCAGCCACAGGTGAAGTTCGTGCCGATTCGCGCCTGACGCTGCGTGGCGTCGAGCACCCAGGGGCGATTTTGCCAGGGCGGTTGATGGCGCAAGTGTTGAGTATGGCCACAAGATAGGACAGCCACCCAATAGCCGTCATGATCTTGCTCAAAACCGACCACGACGACCGCGGATGCGGCCCGCCCGTCTGGGCTTGGGTCGCTTTCGCCACCGCCGTTGGTTACACTTACACGTTCATTTTCCTCGAGCAAAAGGTTCGCCCCATGCAGATCGCCGCCAACAAGGCCGTTTCCATCGACTATACCCTGACCAACGATGCCGGTGAGGTGATCGATAGTTCCGCTGGCGGCGCGCCGCTGGTTTACCTGCACGGTGCCGGCAACATCATCGTCGGTCTCGAGAAGGCGCTGGTCGGCAAGCAGGCCGGTGACGAAGTCAAGGTTGCCGTCGAGCCCGAAGAAGCATACGGCGAATACAGCGCCGAGCTGGTCGCTACCCTGAACCGCTCGATGTTCGAAGGCGTCGACGAGCTGGAAGTCGGCATGCAGTTCCACGCCTCCGGCCCGGACGGCGGCATGCAGATCGTCACCATCCGCGAGCTGGAAGGCGATGACGTGATCGTCGATGGCAACCACCCGCTGGCCGGCCAGCGCCTGAATTTCGCGGTCAAGGTCGTCAACGTGCGCGACGCCAGCCAGGAAGAAATTGCCCATGGTCACATCCATGGCGAAGGTGGTCATCACCACTGATCCGTATGTCGGCAGCGAATCGGTCGCTGCTGGCAGATGGTCATGAGTGACTGCTAAGCTGCAGTCATGAAAAGGCGCCTTTTCAGGCGCCTTTTTCGTTTTATCTTCACTGCCTCGCTTTACCCGGAGCACCCATCATGAGCGCCTTCCACGACCTGACACTGCACGCATTAGACGGCCAGGAGCTGCCGCTGGCTCCGCTCAAGGGCAAGGTGGTGCTGGTGGTCAATGTCGCCTCCAAATGCGGCCTCACGCCGCAATATGCCGGTCTCGAACGCTTGCAGCAGACCTACGCCGCCCAAGGGTT
This sequence comes from uncultured Pseudomonas sp., assembly GCA_966186235.1. Taxonomy (GTDB): domain Bacteria; phylum Pseudomonadota; class Gammaproteobacteria; order Pseudomonadales; family Pseudomonadaceae; genus Aquipseudomonas. The sequence goes on along the minus strand of CBIFVM010000002.1, from coordinate 122,265 downwards.
CAGCGTGCTGGGCGTGCCCTGCAATCAGTTCGCCGGGCAGGAGCCGGATGACGAGGCGGCCATCGCCCAGTTCTGCAGCCTGAACTACGGTGTGACCTTTCCGCTGAGCAGCAAGCTGGAAGTCAACGGCAGCAGCCGTCACCCGCTGTACCGCCTGCTTGCCGGTGAGGGCGCGGAGTTTCCCGGGGACATCACCTGGAATTTCGAGAAGTTTCTGGTGGGCCAGGATGGCCGTGTACTCGCGCGCTTCTCTCCGCGTACCGCGCCGGATGATCCGGCACTGATCCAGGCCATCGAGAAGGCCCTGGCCTGATCGCAGGGTCGCTGCCTGCGGCCCGTCATCTCTCTATCGCTTCAATTCACGCGTTTGGTTTCGATCACCAGAGCGGGCTTGCGGCCGCCGCTCGGCACGGCGCTGTCCAGCCGCGCCGCGTGCAGGTGCTGTTCGAACTGTTCGACGATGCTCGACCAGCTCTGCCTGGCGGCGTGCTGGCGGGCATTGAGGCGAACCCGACGCAGGTTCTCGCTGTTCTCCAGCAGCCATGTCGCCGCCTCGATGAAAGTGCGCTGATCGTCGGCGCTAGCCAGCATGCCATTGTAGCCGTCCTCGACATGCTGAGCCGCTGCGGCCTGGTCGAAGGCGACCACCCCGAGCCCCGATGCCATGGCTTCGAGCAGCACGTTGCCGAAGGTTTCCGAGAGGCTTGGAAAAAGGAAAATATCGCCGCTGGCGTAGTGCTGAGCGAGGGTTTCGCCGCGCTGGATCCCGCAGAATAATGCGTCCGGCATCTGCTTGTGCAGGCTCTCGCGCAGCGGGCCGTCACCGACCACCACCAGCCTGAGGTTCAGCCCCGTGGATTGGCGCTGCAGTGCCTGGTAGGTACTGACCAGAAGATCCAGATTCTTCTCGGCGGCCAGCCGGCCGACGTGCAGCACGGCGATATCCCGCTCGGCCAGGCCCCAGCTGCGGCGCAACTCGTCGCTACGCCGCGCCGGGTTGAACAACTGGGCATCCACGCCACGGGCGAGCAGCTCCAGGCGCTCGAAACCGCGGCGTTGTAGCTCGCAACGTTGGCTGAGGCTGGGCACCAGAGTCATGCGCGAGGCGTTGTGAAACCAGCGCAGGTAATTGGTCAGCAGACGGGTCAGCAGGGTGATGCCGTAATGGCCGGTGTACTGCTGGAAGTTGGTGTGGAAGCCGCTGATCACCGGTATTCGCAGACGCCGCGCCGCGCGCAGGGCAGACAGGCCCAGCGGGCCTTCGGTGGCGATGTACAGCACATCCGGGCGCTGGCGCCGCCACAGGCGCAGCAGCTTGTGGCGAGCCGACTGGCCCCACTGCAGGCCGCGATAGCCGGGCAGCGGCCAGCCGCGGGTCAGCAGCAGGTCGTCATCATTGGCGGCGGGCGTATCGTGGTGCTGCCGCGGGCGGATCAGCTGCAAGCGATGGCCGCGCGCGCGCAGCCCGTTGACCAGGTGGCCAAGGGTATTGGCCACCCCGTTGATTTCCGGACTGTAGGTCTCGCTGACCAGGGCGATGAATAGCGGGGGAGTGCTCATGACAGCAGTCTGGGCTGCCGTCATGTAGCGTTTGTGACATCAGCGTGGCGTTTGTGTGACAGCCCCGGTGCCTGCGCTTACGCCACCTTCACGTACCCAGAACAACGTCGCGCCAGCCACGGCAGCCGGCATCATCACGATATTGACGAAGGGCACCAGCAGCGCCGCGTAGGTGATGCCGCCGAAACCCAGGGATTGCCAGCGTTTCTCGCGCAGCCAGGCAAGCATGTCCTGCCAGCTGACCTTGTTGTTGTCGGCGGGGTAGTCGATGTATTGGATGGCCATCATCCACACGCCGAACAATAGCCACAGCGGCGCTGCGATCAGGTTGACCACCGGGATGAACGACAGGATCAGCAATCCCGCGGCCCGTGGCAGGAAGTACGCCAGCTTGCGGCCTTCGCGCCCCAGGGTGCGCGGCACCATGGCGATCAGTTCGCCCCAGCTGAATGGCGGAAAGTTGTCCTGGCCGCGCACCACCACTTCGACCTTCTCGGCGAGAAAGCCATTGAAGGGGGCGGCGACGATATTGGCCAGCATGGTGAAGGTGAAGAACACCATCAGAATCACCAGCACCACGAACAGCGGCCAGAGAATGTATTGCAGAAAGCTCAGCCAACTGGGCAGCGACGGCATGAAGGTGTCCACCCAGCCGCTGAACTGCTGCACGGCGAAGCCGATCATCAGGCTGAACAGGATCAGGTTGATCGCCAGCGGCAGCAGCACGAACAGCCGCAAGCCGGGGCTCATGACCAGTTTCAGGCCTTCGCCGAGGTACTGTGGGCCGGACAGCACGGGAGCGCGCATCGAGGTTTCTCCAACAAGTGAACGTGGCGCGACCTTACCCATTTTGCTGCCCGCGCGGAAGCGGGGCAGGGCGATAGCGCACGGCTATGCAAGGGATTGGCAAAGCGCATTTCCTAGGGCCGGGCCGCGCGGTCTAGTCTGCTCGCGTCCCTTGTTCAGCCGCCGATGTCCGACCGCTTGCGGCCGGTGGCGGCTTTTTTTGCAGCAATGCGCTGTGAGGAGTTTCTGATGTCGAGTAGCCGACACGCCCGCGTGATCATTCTCGGTTCCGGCCCTGCGGGCTACAGCGCGGCGGTCTACGCCGCCCGTGCCAATCTCAAACCCCTGCTGATCACCGGCCTGCAGGCCGGCGGGCAGCTGACCACCACCACCGAAGTAGACAACTGGCCTGGCGATGCCCATGGCCTGACCGGCCCCGAGCTCATGCAGCGCATGCAGGCCCACGCCGAGCGCTTCGAGACGGAGATCGTCTTCGACCACATCCAGGCGGTGGATCTCGCGGCGCGGCCCTTCACCCTGGTGGGCGACAGCATTTCCTACACCTGCGATGCGCTGATCATCGCCACGGGTGCCAGCGCGCGCTATCTCGGCTTGCCCAGCGAAACGGCGTTCATGGGCAAGGGCGTTTCGGCGTGCGCCACCTGTGACGGGTTCTTCTATCGCAACCGTGAAGTCGCGGTGGTGGGCGGCGGCAACACCGCCGTAGAGGAAGCGTTGTACCTGGCCAACATCGCCAGCCGGGTCACGCTGATCCACCGTCGTGGCGCCTTTCGCGCCGAGAAGATCCTGCAGAACAAGCTGCAGGCCCGGGTAGCCGAAGGGCGCATCGTGCTGGCCCTGAACGCCGAGGTGGACGAAGTGCTGGGCGACGCCTCTGGCGTCACCGGCGTGCGGATCCGCGAGCATGACGGCGCAACCCGCGACCTGGCCGTGGACGGCCTGTTCGTGGCCATCGGGCACACGCCCAATACGGCGTTGTTCGAAGGGCAACTGGCGCTCAGAGACGGCTACCTGCAGGTCAATGGCGGGCGTGACGGCAATGCCACGGCGACTGGCGTGGCGGGGGTGTTCGCCGCAGGTGACGTGGCCGATAGCGTCTACCGCCAGGCCATCACCTCGGCGGGCGCCGGCTGCATGGCGGCACTGGATGTGGAGCGCTTCCTCGACGGGCTATGAGCGTCGAGCGCAAGGCCTGAAACGCAAAATGCCCGTATCAATCGATACGGGCATTTTTCATTGGGCCTGGCTGATGCGCCGCCTACAGATCGAAATCGTATTCGGCCAGTTGCTTGTGCAGGCGCCGCTCCTCGAGGAAGTTGTCGATGATGCGTCGCTTGGTGAGATTGGTCTTCGCCACTTCCACCGGGGCTTCGCTGCTGTCCGTTTCTTCGCCGACGAAGTCGTCGTCCAGTTCCAGGTCTTCTTTGCCGTTGCTCATGCGCTTCACTCCCGGCTACAGGGGCCATTTGCCGACCTTATAAGGGCAAACGTGAAGCGAGTAAAAAAGATTTTTTCAATCAGCCGATATCAGAAACCTATCAAACATCAATCGTCCGAGGTCTTTTGCTTGTATTCGCACAGGTCTTCGATTCGGCAGCTGCCGCAGCGCGGCTTGCGGGCCTGGCACACGTAGCGCCCGTGCAGGATGAGCCAGTGGTGCGCGTCCAGCAGAAAATCCTTGGGCACGAACTTGAGCAGCTTCTTCTCGACCTCCACCACGTTCTTGCCTGGCGCAATGCCGGTGCGGTTGCTGACTCGGAAGATGTGCGTATCCACGGCCATGGTCAGTTGGCGAAAGGCGGTGTTGAGTACCACGTTGGCGGTCTTGCGACCTACGCCTGGCAGCGCCTCGAGGGCCTCGCGGGTTTCCGGCACCTGGCTGCCGTGCTGTTCGACGAGAATGCGGCAGGTCTCGATGACGTTCTTGGCCTTGCTGTTGTAAAGGCCGATGGTCTTGATGTATTCGCTCAGACCGTCGACCCCCAGGGCGAGGATCGCTTCGGGCGTGTTGGCCACTGGATAGAGTTTGGCGGTGGCCTTGTTGACGCCCACGTCGGTGGCCTGGGCGGAGAGAATCACCGCGATCAGCAGTTCGAAGGGCGTGCTGTAGGCCAGCTCGGTCTTGGGCTCCGGGTTGTCTTCGTGCAGGCGACGGAAAATTTCAAGGCGTTTGGCGGCGTTCATGGTCGGGCATCAGGGGTCATCGTGGCGCTCTAGCTGGCGCTGGTATGCGCTTGCAGGCGGCTTTCGGCCGCTGCAAGGCGCTCTTGGGCATCGCGTATCTTGGCGGCGTCTTCAGGGACGCTACGTTGCAACTTGCTGAGTTCGACGCGGGCGTAGGCCAGGTCGGTCTTCAACTGGCGCAGCTGCGCGCTGAGCCCGGCCTTGTCGACCAGCGTGCGAGTGGGCGCCGGCTTGCCGCAGCGCTCTTCTGCCAGGTGCAGAGCCTCTTGGGCAGCGGCATAAGCGCTGCGCAACGGCGCCAGGGCCTGCTCGTCCAGGCCTCGGCGTTCACCCGCCTTGAGGGCCATGCGGTGGCTGGCCAGGTCGATCTTGGCCTGCTTGAGTGCTTGCTCGCCGGGGCTTGGCGCATCTTGTGCGGGAGTCGCCTGCAGCTCGGCGAGGCGCTGTTGATCGCGCTGCGCAGCCTGTTGCAGGGCCGCGAGTTGCTGGCGCTGCTCATCATTGGGCGAGTCGCCATAAGCCTTCAGCGTTTTCTGCCATTGGGCACGGCTCATGGCAGCATCGATCTTCGCCTGCTTCAGGGAAGATGCGGCAGCAGGCTGCCGGGGCGCGGCGGCGGCCGTTTCCTGTGCAGGGCGTACCGGATGAGCTGCGCGGCGCCGGGCATCGTTGCGGGCCAGGCGGGCCTGGCGGTGCTGGTGGCGGTTACGGAATTGCTCGGCGCGGGCGCGTTGCACTTCGGCTTCGAGTGGCGACAAGGTGATCAGGTCGATGCAATCCACCGGACAGGGGGCGAGGCACAGCTCGCAGCCCGTGCATTCGTCGCCGATTACCGTGTGCATCAGCTTGGCGGCACCGACGATGGCATCCACAGGGCAGGCCTGGATGCATTTGGTGCAGCCAATGCACTCGGCCTCGCGGATCACCGCCACTTGTGCCGGGGTGGCAGGCAATGCCAGCGGCAGTTCGGGCACCTGGAGCAGATCGGCCAGGGCGTGGATGGTCGCAGTGCCACCGGGTGGGCATTTGTTGATCGCTTCACCGGCGGCGATGCCTTCGGCGTAGGGCAGGCAACCTGGATGGCCGCACTTGCCGCATTGCGTCTGCGGCAGCAGGGCGTCGATGGCCGCGATACGCAGCGCATTGCTCATGGGCACATCCAGGCGCGCCGGCAGGGGCACGGCCCATGACGGAGCAGACAGGTGGGGTGGCGAGAGTCGATCATCGGTGTTGCTGGTCTGGCTGAAGCGTGAGCCGGGCATTATCCGGCATGCGCTGCGCCTGGTACAGGGCAATGCCGCCCTGGCGTGGGTTCAGGCGCCGTGGCGCACCCGGCTGGCCTTGCGCCATAGCCAGCGGACCAGCAGGGCGAGCGGAAACAGGATGATGACGAAGGGAATGCCGTAGCCGAGCAGCCTGATGGCTTCGGTGGCGCCCTCGGTGGCGTTGTCGAGCATGCCGCTGGCGGCGGCCCCGATGCGCGCCAGGCGCTCGATCGGTTCACCGTCGGTGCTGAAACTCAGGGTCAGCAAGTTGGTGGTCAGGCGGCGCTGTTGCTGCGCCGACTGCTGGGCGTTGCCGGCCAATTGCACTTCCACCTCGGCCAGCTCGCGAGCCAGGGCGAGCATGTCGCTGACGCTCAGGTCGGTGCGGGCTTGGTACTGCAGCAGCGTCTTGCGTTGACGCTCCAGACGTTGGCGTTGTTGCTCGGTATCGCTGACCGCCTGGGCGAGGTCTTCGGCGCGCGTATGCCGACTTTGCAGCTCACCGCCTTCGCCGGCAAAGCCGACCATGGGCTCGACACCGGCTGGCGCGATACGCACGGTGATGCTGGCGGCCTGGTAGGCGCCCTGGTTCTGTTCGATGGCCAGCAGATCACACTGGCCGAAACGCTGGCTGCTGCACGCATCGCGCACGGCGGCCAGGCGCGGCTCGACCTGCTCGACCGGCAGGCGAATGCCGACACTGTGTTCGTAAGCGAGAAAGGCGCCTTGCTGCGCCGTTTCGCCAAGCAACGCAGCGCCTGCCGGTGGCCGACCGTCACCGGAAGGTGAGCAGCCGGTCATGGTCAGCAGGGCCAGAGCAGTGGCGAGAAACCAGGGCTTGAGGGTCAGCATCCTTGCTCCAAGTGGGTTACTTGACCCGCTGGCCCGGCTTGGCGCCGCTGTCCGGGCTGAGCAGGTAGATTTCCTCGCCGCCGGGGCCGGCAGCCAGCACCATGCCTTCGGAGACGCCGAACTTCATCTTGCGCGCGGCCAGGTTGGCCACGTACAGGGTCAGGCGGCCTTCGAGCTTGCTCGGGTCCGGGTAGGCGCTCTTGATGCCGCTGAACACGTTGCGTTTCTCGTCGCCGATATTCAGGGTCAGGCGCAGCAGCTTGTCGGCGCCTTCGACGAACTCGCATTTCTCGATCAGCGCGATGCGCAGGTCGACTGCGGCAAAGGCGTCGAAGGCGATTTCAGCGGCCAGCGGGTCTTTCTTCAGCTCACCGTTACCTGTGGGGGCTTCGGCGGCTGCCAGGTCTTCCTTGGACGCTTCGACCATGGCCTCGACCTTGGCCGGCTCGATGCGCGCGAGCAGTGGGGTGAAGGGATTGAGCGGGTGATCGGCCAGTGGCGTGGCCAGGTCGGCCCAGGTCAGCGGTGCGACGTTGAGGAACGCCTCGGCATCGCGCGCCAGGTTCGGCAGCACCGGCTTGAGGAAGATCACCAGCTGGCGGAACAGGTTGACGCCCAGGGCGCAGATCGCCTGCACCTCGTCGGCCTTGCCGTCCTGCTTGGCCAGCGACCAGGGCGCCTTGTCGGCGATCCAGGCGTTGGCGCGGTCGGCCAGGGCCATGATCTCGCGCATGGCGCGGGCGAAGTCGCGGCTCTCGTAGGCTTCGGCGATGCCTGGCGCAGCGCTCTGGAAAGCGTTCCACAGCTCCGGCTCCGGATTGGCAGCGACCAGCACGCCGGCATTGCCCTTGTGAATGAAGCCGGCGCAGCGGCTGGCGATGTTGACCACCTTGCCGACCAGGTCCGAGTTGACCTTCTGGATGAAGTCCTCGAGGTTCAGGTCCAGGTCATCGACGCCGCGGCCCAGCTTGGCAGCGTAGTAGTACCGCAGGTATTCGGGATTCAGATGATCCAGATAGGTGCGCGCCTTGATGAAGGTGCCGCGCGACTTGGACATCTTCTGGCCGTTGACCGTCAGGTAGCCGTGTACGTTGATGGCGGTCGGCTTGCGGTAGCCGGCGCCTTCGAGCATGGCTGGCCAGAACAGGGCGTGGAAGTTGACGATGTCCTTGCCGATGAAGTGATACACCTCTGCGCTGGAATCCTTGTTCCAGAACGCGTCGAAGTCCAGCTCCGGGCGGCGTGCGCATAAGTTCTTGAAGCTGGCCATGTAGCCGATCGGGGCATCCAGCCAGACGTAGAAATACTTGCCCGGCTCGTCGGGAATCTCGAAACCAAAGTAGGGCGCATCGCGGCTGATGTCCCACTCGTGCAGGCCACCGTCCAGCCACTCGGCGAGCTTGTTGGCCACCGACTCCTGCAGGGTGCCGCTGCGCGTCCACTGCTGAAGCATTTCCTGGAACTGCGGCAGCTTGAAGAAGAAGTGCTTGGAGTCCTTCAGTACCGGTACCGCGCCGGAGATCGCCGAACGCGGGTCTTTCAGTTCGGTGGGCTCGTAGGTGGCGCCGCATTTCTCGCAGTTGTCGCCGTACTGGTCCGGCGTCGCGCATTTCGGGCAAGTGCCCTTGATGAAACGGTCGGCCAGAAACATGCCCTTTTCCGGGTCGAAATACTGGGTCACCGAGCGCGTGGTGATATGGCCGGCATCGCGCAGCTTGAGGTAGATCGCGGCGGACAGCTCGCGGTTCTCCTCGGAATGGGTCGAATGGTAATTGTCGAAGTCGACAAGAAACCCAGCAAAATCGGCGCTGTGCTCCGCCTTAAGGCCGTCGATCAGCTGTTCGGGTGTGATGCCTTCCTTCTCCGCACGCAGCATGATCGCCGAGCCGTGGGCGTCGTCGCCGCATACATAGACGGCCTGATTGCCGCGCAGCTTCTGGAAACGCACCCACATGTCGGTCTGGATGTATTCCAGCATATGGCCAATGTGGATCGAACCGTTGGCATAGGGAAGGGCGCTGGTAACGAGAATCTGGCGAGCTTGGGACATTGTCAGGCGGTCATCGGTTGGCGGGTGGTCGGTCACTATAAAGTAAGCGGGCGCGTTCCGGCCAGCGGGCAAATTTGCTGGATATCGGCTTGAATTTAGCGGGGGGAGCGGGTTCCAACGATTACCTTCCGCTCCCAGCAAGGAGATGAACCATGCCTGCAGTTTTACGTCCGCTCGCCTGCGCCACCGCGCTGGCCCTTCTGGTGGGTTGTGCCTCGAACAACCCTTACGACAACGTTGGCGGCGGCGCTGCCAGTGGCGGCGGTCATCGCACCGCGACCTACGGCGGCCTGGCGGCCCTGGCCGGTGCGGCGGTCGGCGCGGCGGTCAACCATGATGATCGCGGCAAGGGCGCCGCCATCGGTGCCGTGCTGGCCGGTGCGGCAGGTGCCGGCTACGGCTACTACGCCGATCGCCAGGAAGCCGAGCTGCGCCGCAGCATGGAAGGCACTGGCGTGGAAGTGCAGCGCCAGGGCGATGACATCAAGCTGATCATGCCGGGCAATATCACCTTCGCCACCGACTCGGCCGAGATCGCCCCGAGCTTCTACGCGCCGCTGAACAACCTGGCCACGTCGTTCAAGCAGTTCCAGAACAACAGCATCGAGATCGTCGGCTACACCGACAGCACCGGTTCGCGTCAGCACAACATGGCGCTGTCCCAGCGCCGTGCACAGAGCGTGACCAGTTACCTCACCGCCCAGGGCATCGACGGCTCGCGCCTGTCCAGCCGCGGCGCCGGCCCGGACCAGCCGATCGCCGACAACGCCAGCGCCGAGGGGCGTGCGCAGAACCGCCGCGTCGAAGTGAACCTCAAGCCGCTGCCGGGCCAGCCCGTGCAGTGACCTTCGTCAGCTGGCGGCCTGCCGGTCGCCAGCCTGCATCGCGCGTGCGGCTCGGGTAGGATAGGCGTCTTTTCTGCCATCTCCGGAGCCAAGCATGAGCGCTGACATCCGCGCTGCGGTCGAAGCCGTATTGCGTCAGTACACCGACCCCCATCTCGACCAGGATCCGCTCAGCGCCGGCTGCGTGCGTGGCATCGACGTGCAGGACGGGCAGGTCAGCGTGCAGCTCGAACTGGGTTATGCCGCAGCGCAGTTCAAGCAGGGCTGGGCGCAGATGCTGCAACTGGCCATCGAAAACATCGAAGGCGTGCGCAGCGCTCGCGTCGAGGTTGACTGCGTGATCGCCGCCCACAAGGCGCAGGCCCAGGTGCCGGCGCTGGCCAACGTCAAGAACGTGATCGCCGTGGCGTCCGGCAAGGGTGGCGTGGGCAAGTCCACCACCGCGGCCAACCTGGCGTTGGCGTTGGCCCGTGAAGGCGCGCGGGTGGGCATTCTCGATGCCGATATCTACGGCCCCAGCCAGGGCATCATGTTCGGTATCGCCGAAGGCACGCGGCCCCAGGTGCGCGAGCAGAAATGGTTCGTGCCGCTGGAAGCCCATGGTGTACAGGTGATGTCGATGGCCTTCCTGACCGACGACAATACCCCGGTGGTATGGCGCGGCCCGATGGTTTCCGGGGCGCTGATCCAGTTGGTCACCCAGACGGCCTGGAATGACCTCGACTACTTGATCATCGATATGCCGCCGGGCACCGGTGACATTCATCTGACCCTGGCCCAAAAGGTGCCGGTGGCGGGCGCGGTGATCGTCACCACGCCGCAGGATCTGGCGCTGCTCGACGCCAGAAAGGGCGTGGAGATGTTCCGCAAGGTGAACATTCCCGTGCTCGGTGTGGTGGAGAACATGGCCGTGCACATCTGCTCCAATTGCGGCCATGCCGAGCACCTGTTCGGCGAGGGCGGTGGCGAGAAGCTGGCGGCGCAATTCGGTGTCGATCTGCTGGCCTCGATGCCCTTGTCGATGGCCATCCGCCTGCAGGCCGATGGTGGCAAACCGACCGCCATCGCCGACCCGGAAAGTCAGATCGCCATGCTCTACCAGCAGATCGCCCGCATGGTCGGTGCGCGCATCGCCACCAGCGCCAACAGCGCGCAGGGCATGCCGAACATCGTCATTGCCGACGACTGAGGGGCAGCGCAGGCGCGCTACGGTGCGCCTGTCGCATGAAATGCAGATATAAAAAAACCCCGCCTAGGCGGGGTTCTTTTGCAGAAAGCGCAGGTTAGATAACCTGAACTTCCTCAGCTTGCATGCCTTTCTGACCACGGGTGGCCACGAAGGAAACTTGCTGGCCTTCTTTCAGGCTCTTGAAGCCATCGCTCTGGATAGCTTTGAAGTGTACGAACAGGTCGTCACCGGATTGCGGGGTGATGAAGCCGTAGCCTTTTTCATCGTTGAACCACTTAACGGTGCCAGTCTGACGATTGGACATGTGATGTCTCCTAAGAACTAAATAATTAACAGCCCTGGATAGAACCAGGCCGGGACTGAGTGCAACGAGTACTAGGAGTCGGACGATGTTTGGATCGAAATCTAGGCATCATGTAGCGATTCGCGGTGACACATGCAGCACAGTGGGATCACCATACCCGCTTTTTTCGCGAAGTGCGAATGGTCTGTCAGTCTTTCTGCGATTTACTTGCATCGGCGCCTGCGCAAGGGCGTCGCCGCGGGCCGTCGAGAGGCTTTGAACCCAGCTCTGCAGCCCGGTAAGATGCGTGCACTTTTCACCGTAAAGACCTTCAGGACGGCCCCGCCATGAGCATCAAATCGGACAAGTGGATTCGCCGCATGGCCCAGGAACACGGCATGATCGAGCCTTACGTCGAGCGCCAGGTGCGCGGCGCGGACGACAGCCGGGTAATCTCCTACGGGGTTTCCAGCTACGGCTACGACGTGCGCTGCGCGGACGAATTCAAGGTGTTCACCAACATCCATTCGGCCATCGTCGACCCGAAGAATTTCGACGCCAAGAGTTTCGTCGATATCAAGAGCGACGTGTGCATCATTCCGCCGAACTCCTTCGCCCTGGCGCGCACCGTGGAGTTCTTCCGCATTCCTCGCGACGTGCTGACCATCTGCCTGGGCAAGAGCACCTACGCGCGCTGCGGCATCATCGTCAACGTCACGCCGCTGGAGCCGGAATGGGAAGGCCACGTCACCCTGGAATTCTCCAACACCACCAACCTGCCGGCGAAGATCTACGCCAACGAAGGCGTGGCGCAGATGCTGTTCCTGCAGTCGGACGAAGCGTGCGAAGTGTCCTACAAGGATCGCGGCGGCAAGTACCAGGGCCAAACCGGCGTGACGCTGCCCAAGGCCTGATGGCTGAGATATACGAAGAACCGGGCCTGGCCCGGTTTTTTTATGCCTGCATGCTGCCAGGGAGGGGCGCCAGCGGAGGGCGCAGCAGCAAATCGCAGGCAAAAAAATGGGCGCCTCATGCGCCCGGAGAAATCAATCGATGCGTAATTTCTGAGTGGTCATGGCAGGTGAAGTTCCCCGATATTTATAGGGCGAACTGTTTACCGACGGCAGGTCTACATCTCTATCAGGGCATGCGCAGGCATGCCATCACATGCTGGAGACTCGCCATGAGCCGATGGATCATCACCTATAGCCGAGATGAGGCTGCCGAAGTCCTCAAGGTGAAATCGAAAGACAAGCCCAGCCTAGAGCAGGCGGTCACCTGGGTGCTCGAATGGGCGCAGGAGAATCTCGAACCCCTCGAGCCCAAGGAGCTGCCCCACGAGGAGCAGACCCCCGCGGTGCGCCTCGAGGAACGTTTCGGCATCACCATCACCGGCATTGCCAAGGACTGACTGGCCTCCCTACGCCCGGGCGCGCTGCTGGTCGGCAGGCGCACTGGTGCTACGTCGTTGCAGGGGCTCGACCTTGCGCTGCTTTTCATGCAGGAAGCTCAGTACCGCGTGGCGATAGGCGTTGTAGCGTGGGTCATCGGCCAGGGCGATGCGATCACGCGGGCGCGGCAGATCGATGCTGAGGATCTCGCCAATGGTCGCCGACGGGCCATTGGTCATCATCACGATGCGGTCGGACAGCAGTACGGCTTCGTCGACGTCATGGGTGATCATCAACACCGTGTTGTGCAGCTCGCTCTGGATGCGCATCACCTCATCCTGCAGGTGCGCGCGGGTCAGGGCGTCCAGCGCGCCGAAGGGCTCGTCGAGCAGCAGCACCTTGGGTTCCATGGCCAGCGCGCGGGCGATGCCGACACGTTGCTTCATGCCCCCGGAAATCTCGTTGGGCCGCTTGTGCAGCGCGTGGCCCATGCTTACCAGCTCCAGATGATGCAGCGTCCAGTCACGGCGTTCGGCCTTGCTCTTGGTGCGCTTGAACACCTTGTCGACGGCCAGGGCGACGTTTTCCTGCACGGTCAGCCAGGGCAGCAGCGAGTGGTTCTGAAACACCAGGCTGCGATCCGGGCCAGGACCACGTACCTCACGACCATCGAGAATCACCGCACCGCTGCTGGAATCGGTCAGGCCGGCGACGATGTTGAGCACCGTCGACTTGCCACAGCCCGAGTGGCCGATGATGGAAATGTATTCGCCGCGCGCGACGTTGAGGTTGATCTGGTTCAGCACGTGGGAGGTGACGCCGTCACGCTCGAAGTACTTTTCCACATGCTCGATGCTCAGGTAGTGCTTGCTCATGTCTGTCTCCTCAGGCCGATGTGCCGCGGGTGATGCGATTGCCGACGAACAGCACCAGGCGGTCGAGCACGAAGCCGACTACGCCGACGTAGATCAGGGCGAGAATGATGTCGCTGATGCGCGAGGCGTTCCACGCATCCCAGATGAAGAAGCCGATACCCACGCCGCCGATCAGCATCTCGGCGGCGATGATCGCCAGCCATGACAGGCCCACACCGATGCGCAGCCCGGAGAAGATGTACGGCGCGGCGGCTGGCAGCATGATCTTGTGGAAGTACTCCACGCCGTTGAGGCGCAGCACCTTGGCGACGTTGCGGTAGTCCTCGGGAATGTTGCGGATCCCCACCGAGGTATTGATGATGATCGGCCAGATGGCGGTGATGAAGATCACGAACAGCGCCGAAGGGTGGCTGTCCTTGAAGCCGGCCAGCGACAGTGGCAGCCAGGCCAGTGGCGGCACGGTACGCAGGATCTGGAACAGCGGGTCGAGGCCGCGCATCGCCCAGGTCGACTGGCCTACCAGCACGCCGAGGGCTACGCCGACCACCACCGCCAGGGCATAGCCGTAAGCCACGCGCTCCAGGCTGGCGAGCAGTTGCCAGGCCATGCCGACATCGGTGCCGCCGTTGTCGTAGAACGGATTGACGATCAGCTCCCAGGTGTCTTCGATGACCTGGCTGGGCGGCGGCAGGGCGGCATTGGCGCCGCTGCACAAGAGTTGCCAGATGAGCATCAGTGCAGCGGTGATCACCAGCGGCGGCAGCACCGACTGCATCAGGGTTTTCGACAGGCGTTTGAGCCAACTGGGGGCGACGACGCCGGCCGGCAGGGCCAGAGATTTGACGGGCGCATTCATGGCGTTTCTCCGGTTAGGCCTTGAGGGTCAGGCTGTCGAGATAGGCTTGCGGGTTTTGTGGGTCGAAGGTCTTGCCGTCGAAGAAGGTCTCGACGCCGCGGGATTTGCCTTGAGGAATCTGCTCGGCGGGCACGCCCAGCTCGGCCGCTGCCTGGCGCCAGATGTCCTCGCGGTTGACCTGGTCGATCAGCGCCTGGCTGTCGAAATCCTTCGGCAGGTAGCCCCAACGCTTGTTTTCGGTGAGGAACCACAGGTCGTGGCTCTGGAACGGATAGGAGGCCAACTCGCTCCAGAAGCGCATCAGATGCGGGCTGTTTTCCACCACGCGGCCGTTGCCGTAATCGAAGTTGCCCTGCAGGCGCGCCAGCAGGTCCTTGGCAGGGGCGCCGATCCAGCGGCGCTTGGCACAGATTTCCGCGACCTGTTCCTTGTTCGCCGCCGCTTCGCAGAACATCTGCGCCTCCATCACCGCCTTGAGCAGGGCGCGGGTCGCGTTGGGGTTGGCGTTCACGTAGTCGGCGCGCAGCGACAGGGCCTTTTCCGGGTGGTTGGCCCACAGCTCGCCGGTGGTCACCGCGCTGTAGCCGATGTTCTGGTTGATCAACTGGGCGTTCCACGGCTCGCCGACGCAGAAGGCGTCCATGCTACCGACCTTCATGTTGGCGACCATCTGTGGTGGCGGGATGACCACGGTCGGCAAATCCTTGTTCGGCTCGATGCCGCCGGCGGCCATCCAGTAGCGCAGCCAGAGGTCGTGGGTGCCGCCGGGGAAGGTCATCGCCGCAGCGATCTTCTGGCCCTTGGCCTGCTTGGCGGCGACCGCCTGTTTGAAGGCGCTGGCGTCGGTACCGAGCTTGAGGTCCTGGTATTCCTTGCTGATCGAGATGCCCTGGCCGTTGAGGTTCAGGCGCGCCAGCAGGACCATCGGCAGCGGCGTGTTGTTGGTGGTGATCTTGCCGGCGGCCATCAGGTAAGGCATTGGCGTGAGGATGTGAGCGCCATCGATGCCGCCACTGCCGGCACCGAGTACCAAGTTGTCGCGGGTGGTGCCCCAGGAAGATTGCTTGAGCACCTCGACGTTGGTCATGCCGTGCTTGGCGAACAGCCCGAGCTCCTCGGCGACGAACAGCGGTGCGGCATCGGTGAGCGCGATGAAGCCGAGCTTGGCCTTGGTGGTTTCCAGGCCATCGGTTCCCGCCGCCCAGACCGCGCTGCTCAGGCCCGCCGGCAGCATGCTCATCAAGGCGCCGCCGCCGAGCAGCCCCATGGACTGCTTGAGGAAGGTGCGGCGTGGCAGGCCGGTTTTTTCGTCGGCGGCGCGTGGCGTGTCGTCCATCTCGTTCTCCCCAAAAAGCACGCATAAAAAACGGCGTCACGCTCATGGCAGCGCTGGGGCTGCATCGAGTGTGGACGCCGTTGTCCAGGAATTCGGATTGTGGAGGGGCAGAGCCTGCCCTCTCGCTTGGGATATAGCAGGTTGTATGCCAGCAGCGCCGGCGCCATGCCTTGCCGGCTTGCAATCGGCCCGTAGAGGTGGCGTTCGCGGAGTTAACTGGTTGAGTGGGAAGGCTTTTCAGTCGGTGCTGAGGCGCTTTGGCGAGCTGGCGTTCGAGGGGGCTGACTTGCGGTGCCGCACAGCTGCGGGGCGTCGGTCACCTGCGGTGCGCGGCACAGGTGCATGTGGAGGGTGACCCGTAGCCTGGGGTTGAGCGAAGCGATACCCAGGATGGATTCCGAATTGGCGCGGCTTTGTGGCGCAAACCGCTTCCCGGGCATCGCTACGCTCAGCGCCGGGCTACCAGGGCGCAGCGTATGCCCCACGGGCTACGGTTAAACGGGGCGTTACACAGAGCCTGTTCAGACGCGCTTGCCCTTGTCGCCACGCGGCTTTTCCTGGGCCTTGCGCGCCGCGAAGCTGAGCAGGTGCTGCGCCACGTCGACCAGGCGCATGCTGCGCTCCATGGCCGATTGACGCAGGCGCGCGTAGGCGGCGTCTTCGCTCAAGCCATAGTCGGTCATCAACAGCCTCTTGGCGCGCTCGATCAGCTTGCGCTCGTTGAGGGTTTCGCGGGTTTCCTGCAGTTCGTCGCTGACCTGCTGCAGGCGCTGATTCTGCTCGTGCAAGAGGTCCAGTACCGAGCGGGCCAGGTGGTTGCCCACGGCGTCCTGGGGTGGGGCGTCGAGGGTGCTGCTGTGCACGCTGAACAGCAGCGCCTGGTCGCTGCCGGCATCCATCTGCGCCACGCGGCCGAGCAGGGCGCGATGGTTGTCCAGGTCGGCATGGGCTTCGGCGATGCTGCGGCGGCAGCGTTCGAGCAGGCACTGGGTCAGGTGGCTTTCCACCTGTTTCATGGCGTCGATGCGCCTGGTGTTGAGGTCGAACCACAGCTCGCACAAACCCGGATCCACCTGGGCGATGGCCGAGGTGCGCTTGGCGACCCCGCGCAGGCTTATCAGCTGGGCAACCGTGTCGGTGTCGAGAATCTGCTGCCACAGGGCATTGGCCTCGGCGTCGGCGAACTCGCCGAAGATGTCGAAGCAGCGCTCCTGGCCTTCCTGCAGGTGCAGCAGGCGAGCCTGCAATTCATCGTCGAAATGCCCGCGGGAAAAACCTTCGACGCCGGCTGCGCGTTCCTGGCCGGCGAGTTCCTTGCCCTGCATGAAGTTGAACAGCGCCACCAGCACGCGGGTGATGCCGGGGTCGGCAGCGGTGTCGGCCGCCTCGAAAACCACTGCCAGCAGCCCACCGATCAGGCGGGTGAAGGCCTGGGTCGCCTGCCTTGGGGACAACTGCCGTTTGCGGATGCGCCGACGCAGCCCGGGCAATTCATCGAGGCCATGGAGCACGTAGGCGATGCGGTTGAACAGGCGGGCGCGGTCGGCGGCATTGGCCTGGGCGGTGTCCATGGATAGAAAACAGTCGTGCACCTCGCGCTCTACGGCGGCGGAACCCGCACTGTGCGCATCAAGTTGGTGCAGATAGTGATCCGTCCGGTTGCCCAGGTAGACGATCGAGTAGCCGCGCTCCTTCTGCAACTGGTGCACCAGTTGGCTGATCCGGGTGACCAGCTCGCAGGTGACGGACAGGCTTTCCAGGCCGTGCAGCTCGCAGCGGCGGGCGGCCAGCATGAAACGCAGGGTGGGAGGCATCTTGTGATCTGGCATGGGAACGTCTTGTTGGTCGCAGTGTTGAACCACAACGGTGCAAATAACAGTCCAGTTCTGGCGCGGTGCAGCCAGGCGGGCAGGCAGCGATGCACTACAACGGCCCCTGGGGCGCCTCGAGGATGCAGCTGTGCTTATCGCTGTACCGATTTCAGGCGCTGTGCACCTGCAATTGTTCGGCGGCCAGGATGGCGGCGGCGCCGACCACGTCGCCGATCACCAGGATGGCCGGGCTTTTCAGCTCCAAGGCCTGGGCATCGTCGGCCATCGCCAGCAAAGTGCTGCGGCATTCGCGCTGATCGGGCAGCGAAGCGTTTTCGATCATCGCCACGGCGGTGTGCGCGGCCATGCCGGCATCCAACAGGTGCTGGCGGGTGTCGGCCAGGGTGGCGATGCCCATGTACACCACCAATGTCGTACCACTGTGGGCCAGCGCCTGCCAATTGGGCGAGCTGCCGTCCTGGGTGTGGGCGGTGACCAGCGTCACCCCGCGGGCCACGCCGCGCAGGGTTAGGGAGATACCGCAACGCGTCGCGGCGGCGAGACCGGCGGTAATGCCATTGACGATCTCGCACTGCACGCCGCGCGCGGCCAGCCAATCGGCCTCTTCGCCGCCACGGCCGAAGATGCACGGGTCGCCGCCCTTGAGGCGCGCCACCACCTTGCCCTGGCGGGCATAGCGCAGCATCAGGCGGTGGATGAAGGCCTGGGGCGTCGAGCGGCAGCCGCCGCGCTTGCCGACGCGAATTACCCGGGCGCCTGGGCAGTGCTCCAGGACCTGCGGATTGACCAGGTCGTCGATCAGCACCACGTCGGCCAGGCCGAGGGCGCGCACCGCCTTGAGGGTGAGCAGTTCCGGGTCGCCGGGGCCGGCGCCGATCAGCCATACGCTTGGGTTCATCACGGTATTCCTCATGGTTCAGGTCGACCTGATCTGCGTCAGGCTTCGATTGTCTGTAGCGCCAGCAGGCGTTTGATTTCCGGGACGCAGGAGCCGCACTGCGTGCCGCAGCCAAGATTCTGTTTGAGGGCGGCGAGGTCGCAGCCGCGTTCGATGCCTTCGCGGATGGCTGCGTCGCTGACGTTCATGCAGGTGCACAGGGTTTTGCCGGCGCGGGTCGTGGTCTGCCCGGGCGGCGACTCCAACGGTGCCAGCAGCCAGCGCCGCAGGGCACGGCCGGTGTCATCGTCCAGCGAGGTCTGGTTCTGCCACAGTTCACGCAGCCAGTTGCGCGCGCGGGTCTCGCCGCTCAGGCAATAGCCGGTCAGGCGGCCTTCTTCGAGGCGTACCCGTTTGTGAATGGGCATGCAGCCCCTTTCATCGCGTGGGTCGTCGTAGCGCATCACCGGGCCATCGCTCAGGCCCAGGCACTCGTGCAACTGGTCGAGCAGGCCCACCGCGGGAGCGTGATGATGGGCGGCGCGCAGTACCAGCGCCGGCGTCTCGCGGCCGACCAGGCCGAAGCTGGCATAGGCGAAGCCGTCGCACAGCGGGCGCAAGGCCTCCAGGCGCTGCTGCACATCACCTTCGATCAGCGCCTGGAAGGTCCAGGGCAGGTCGATGGCCTGCACCTCGATGCCGGCGTGCTTGAGTTCGGGTTGTTTGGACAGCGCATCGAACGCCGGCAGGGTCAGGGCATTGATGCCCAGACCCTTGAGAAAACGGTCGCCCCAGTGCATGGGCAGGAATGCCTGGCCTGGTTGCAGGCTGGCATCGGTCTGCACCCGCACGACCAGCGTGCCACGGCGGCTACGGACCTCGACCAGCGCGCCGTCCAGCAGCTGCCGCTGCGCCATGTCTTGGGGATGCAGGCCCAGTAGCGATTCCTCGACATGGGCGAACAGTCGTGCAGCAGTGCCGGTGCGGCTCATGCCGTGCCATTGATCGCGCAGCCGACCGGTATTGAGCGTCAGTGGATAGTGCTCGTCGCGGCGTTCCTTGGGCGGTTGATAGGCCTCGGCGATAAAGCGTGCACGGCCGCTGGCGCTCGTGAAGCGACCATCGCCGTAGAGGCGCGGCGTGCCGTGCTCGGCGCCTTCTGGAAACGGCCATTGCTGCGGGCCACGGGCTTCCAGCAGGCCATAGCCGAGCCCGCTGAGGTCCAGGTCGCGCCGGCGGGTGAGTACCTTGTATTCCTCGAACAGCTGCTCGGCGGTGTGGAAGGCGAAGTGGCCGGGCGTTACGCCAGGCAGCCTGGCTTCCAGGCGCCGGGCGAAATCGCAAGTGATCGACCAATCCGCCCGCGCTTCGCCAGGTGCCGGCACCGCACGGCGCACACGGCTGACGCGGCGCTCGGAGTTGGTCACCGTGCCTTCCTTCTCGCCCCAGCTGGCAGCGGGCAGCAGCAGGTCGGCGAAGCGACAGGTTTCGGTGGTGAAGAATGCCTCCTGAACCACCACGAACGGGCAGTCGCGCAGAGCCTGATGAATCTTGTGCTGGTCGGGCATCGACTGCGCCGGGTTGGTGCAGGCGATCCACAGCGCCTTGATCCTGCCGCTGCCGACGGCCTCGAACAGCTCGATGGCGCTGAGGCCTGGCGCTTCCGGCAAATGTTCGACGCCCCAGTAGGCGGCGACCTCGGCGCGGTGCTCGGGGTTGGCGACCTCGCGGTGGCCGGGCAGCAGGTTGGACAGGCTGCCGGTCTCCCGTCCGCCCATGGCATTGGGTTGGCCGGTCAGCGAGAAGGGGCCGCTGCCGACCTTGCCAATGTGCCCGGTGGCCAGGTGCAGGTTGATGATCGCGGCGTTCTTCGCGGTGCCAGCAGTGGATTGGTTGACGCCCATGCACCACAACGACAGAAAGCGCGGCGAGCGGCCGATCCAGTCGGCGCAACGGCGCAGTTGCGCCTCGCTGATCGCGCACAACTCGGTGACGCGCGTGGGCTCGTATTCGGCAACCAGGCTTTGCAGCCCGTCGAAGCCTTCGGTATGCGCTTCGATGAAGCTGTGGTCGATCCGCCCCTGTTCCAACAGCAGGTGCAACACGCCGTGCAGCAGCGCCACATCGCTGCCGGGAGCGATGGCCAGGTGCAGGTCGGCCAGCTCGCAGGTGTCGGTGCGCCGCGGGTCGACGACGATGACCTTCATCTGCGGGTTGCCGGCCTTGGCGGCTTCCAGGCGACGAAACAGGATCGGGTGGGCATAGGCCATGTTGCTGCCGATGATCAGCAGGGTGTCGGCTTCTTCGATGTCTTCGTAGGAGCAGGGCGGCGCGTCGGCGCCCAGGCTGCGCTTGTAGCCGACCACCGCCGAGGACATGCACAGGCGCGAGTTGCTGTCGATGTTGTTGGTGCCGACCAGGGCGCGGGCCAGCTTGTTGAAGGCGTAGTAGTCCTCGGTCAGCAACTGCCCGGAAATGTAGAAGGCGACGCTGTCCGGGCCGTGCTCGCGGATGGTTTCGGCGAATCGCTCGGCGGCGTGATCCAGAGCGCTGTCCCAGTCCGTGCGAGTGCGGCCCAGGCCTTTGCCGAGGCGCAGCTCGGGGTACAAGGCGCGGGCGGCGAGGTCGCCGGTCAGGTGCAACGAAGCGCCCTTGCTGCACAGCTTGCCGAAGTTGGCCGGGTGCGCCGGGTCGCCGGCAACGCCGAGAATGCGCTCGCCGTCGTGCTCGATCAGCACGCCGCAGCCGACGCCGCAGTAGCAGCAGGTAGAGGCGGTGGTCTGTGTGGCGCGGTCGTTCATCAGGCTGCTCCCTGCAAGAGCAGCGGTTCGGCAGGCACGGTCGGTGCCTGGCCGGCCGCGGCCGTTTCGCCGAACATCAGCAGGTCGCGGATGGCGGCCACATTTCTGCCTTCGCGGATCAGTTGCAGGTACCAGGCGCCATCAGCGGTATCGCCGTACAGGCAGGCACCCACCAGCACGTCGTTCTTCAGCACCAGCTTGCGGTAGCTGCCGGTAGTCGGGTCGTCCAGGGTGATGCTCCGGGTGGCCGGGCCAGCGGCGAAATCACCGGCGGAAAACAGCTCGATGCCGGTGACCTTGAGTTTGGTGGAGGTCAGCGAGCCGAGGTAGCGACGATAGCCCTGCATGGCCAGGTGGCTGGCGCACACGCGGGCCTGCTCGAACAGCGGCGCCACCAGGCCGTAGGCGACGCCGCGGTGGCTGACGCATTCGCCCACCGCGTAGACGCGTGGGTCGAAGCTCTGCAGGGTATCGTCCACCAGGATGCCGCGTGCGCACGGCAGGCCGGCGCGCTGGGCCAGTTCGATATTGGGGCGAATGCCGGCGGCCATTACCACCAGGTCGGCCGGCAGGCTCTCGCCATCGCTGAAGCGCACGGCGCTGACCCGGCCGGCAGCATTGCCGATGAGTTCGCTGGTCTGCTTGCCGAGGGCGAAATGCAGGCCGCGGCGTTTCAGCGCAGCCTGCAGCAGGCGCCCGGCGCGCTCGTCGAGTTGGCGCTCCAGCAGGGTCGCGCCGTTATGCACCACGCTGACGTCCATGCCACGCAGCTTGAGGCCGTGGGCCGCTTCCAGGCCCAGCAGGCCTCCGCCGATCACCACCGCGCGGCGGTGCCGGTTGGCGCTGTCGAGCATGAGGCGGGTGTCGGCGATGTCGCGGTAGCCGATCACGCCGTCCAGCGTGTTGCCGGGGATCGGCAGCATGAACGGCCGCGAGCCGGTGGCGATCAGCAGGCGGTCGTACGCGGCGCGGCTGCCGTCATCGGCGATCACTTGGCGGCGGATGCGGTCGATCTCCAGCACCTTGCGACCCAGGCGCAGCTCGATGCCGTGATCGGCATACCAGGCGAGGTCGTTGAGCACGATGTCGTCGAAGGTCTGCTCACCGGCCAGTACCGGCGAGAGCAGGATACGGTTGTAGTTGGGGTGTGGCTCGGCGCCGAACACGGTGATGTCGTAGAGGTCGGGGGCGATCTTCAGCAGCTCTTCGAGCGTGCGCACGCCGGCCATACCGTTGCCGATCATCACCAGTTTTAAGCGTTTCATCCGCGACCTCCATTGAGCTGACCCGGGCCAACGTGGGGCCGAAAAAAAGGCGTCCTGCACCGTGAGTGCAAGGACGCCTTTGTCCGGTCCCGATTCGTTTCGGGGAGCCTGCCGTGTGCCGACAGGCTCGATGTCTGCGAATACATGAGCAGGGAGTGTGCCAATCAGCAGCAAAGATGCGTTTGGCTGGCGGCGCTCACGCCCGGCAAGGGCTGCCGGGCGCCGGTACTGGCGCAGGCCAGCGCCAGTTTGTAACCGGCGTTGCCTCTGTGCGGCTGTCTTGCCCCGGGCTGGTGCGCAAGGCACCAGCCTGGTGCCTCAAGGCGTCAACAGCAGGCGTTTGCGCCCGTAGGTTTTCTCCAGGTTCTGTTGCAGCACCGGGAAGCTGACGTATTGCGCACGCCGCCAGGCGTCGATGCCGTCGGCATAGTGCAGGCTGGCCGGGTTGCCCGACTGCCCGGAGCTGTTGAGGCCGATCATCGGCTCCTCGCGTCCGAAGTCGACGATCATGCGCATGCTCGGAATCAGCCAGGTATCGAAATCCTGGCCCCAGTTGTAGGCCGAGACGTTCAGGGTGCTGTGGTCGCCACCGGCAGGGTAGGGGCCGCGATCCAGATAGCCCTTGAGCGAGGCGATGCTGGCGCGCTGGCCGGCGCTCAGGTAGGGCGCCATCTGCGTGCTGGCGCTGCGCCATTCGTAGGTATGCAGCTTGCCCCACTGCCAGGCATTGCGATCGGCGCCCAGGCGCTGTTCGAGCAGCTCGATGCTGGCCGCCAGGCTGCGCGCCAGGATCGCCGGCTTGTCTTCCTTCTGGGCGGTGCGCACGTCGTCCCAGAACGGGCTGTCGTCACGGCCGAGCAGATGATCAGCCTGGGCCGAGTAGGACAGGTTGGCGGTGTCGACCAGGGCTTTCCAGGCCGGCGAAGTGTCCGGACCCAGTTCATCGAGGAATATTTCCTGGGCGCTCTGATGCAGAAAGGCGCCGTACACGGCGGCATCCGCGGAAGTGGCCGAGAGCTTGCCGTCGAAGGCCATCAGCCGGCTGAGGGCCTCACGGGCCTTGCCGCGTTGTGCTTCGGGCAGGCGATCGATGGCCTGGCGCAGTGGTGTGGCCATGTTCTGCGCTTCGAACATGCCCTGCAGCTTGGCCACGAAGGGCGAGGTCTGGTCGTACTGCATGGCGATCATGCTTTGCGTGTCGTGGCGGCCGCTGCCGGCCAGTTGCGCGATGCGCTCATAGCGTTCCGGCGCATACCACGAGTTGGACAGCTGCATGCCATAGCCACGCGGTGCGCTGCGCTGGTTAGCACTGCCGAGCCAGCCCTGCTGCGGATCCTGGTCGTAGGGGTGGAGCATGGGGTCGGCGAAACCGTCCCACTCGTAGCGGCTGTCCCAGCCGGGCGAGGGCACCAGGCCCTGGCCCTCACGGCGGTTGGGGAAGCGCCCGGTGACCTGCCAGCCGATATGCTCGGCATCGGCAAATACCAGGTTCAACGGCATGGCGCGGATTTCCCGGGTCGCCTCGAAGGCCTGCTCGACCGACTGGGCACGGGACAGGTCGAAGAAGGCGTCCAGGCTGGCGTCATTCTCGAACTGCGCGGTCTGTAGCGCCAGGCCGTAGCCGCTCTGGATCTGCAGCGGTTGCATGGGGTGCTTGCGCTCGCCCAACACGCTGTTGAGCAGCGGGCCGTGGCGGGTTTCGTAGACGGTTTCGCGGATCGGTTTCTGGCCCTTGATGAAGAAGGTTTCCTGGCGCTGCACGGCCGGCTGCCACTTGCCGTCGGCGAGGTACAGCAGGCGATTGCCTTCGCGCTTGACCTGCTCGAGGAACAGGTCCTGGTTGTCGCCCATGACCATGGTCATGCCCCAGGCGAGCTTGCCGTTGAAGCCGGCTACCACCGCAGGAATGCCCGCGACCGTGACCCCGGAGGCCTGGAATTTCGGTGCGCGGATCTGCACGAAGCTCCATACCGAGGGCAGCTCGATCGGCAGGTGCATGTCGTTGGCCAAGAGGCTCTTGCCGCTGCGGCTGCGCGACGGGCCGATGGCCCAGTTGTTCGAGGCGGCCACGCCGAGCATATGTTGTTCGGACACCTGGGCGGCGGCGCTCTTCACTGCCTGTAGGCCGGGGATGCTGCCGCCCAGGTTCAGGCCCTTGAGCTTGTCGGCCTCCTCGAACGGCAGTGGCTCGTCCGGGTAGGTCGGCAGCAGCCAGGCGAGTTTGTCGGCGCCGACCTTCTGGGTCAGGCTCAGGGCGGCGATTTCTTCCTGCAGGTTCACCGACAGGCCGAAGTTGAGCAGGCAGAACACCAGTACCGAGTCTTCCGGCTTCCAGTACGGCGGGCGATAGCCGGCTTCGGCCAGGTCCATCGGCAGCTTGTCGCGATAGCGGAACAGGTAGGCGTTGACACCGCGGGCGTAGACCTCGAAGAACGCCTTCATGCGTGGCGAGGCATTCTTGTAGAGCACCTCGGCGCTCTTCTTCAGGTTCACCGCGCGCATGAAGCGGTCCATCTCCAGCACGCCGGGGCCGGCCATCTCCGCCAGACGCCCCTCGGCCATCAGGCGCAGGCTGACCATCTGGCTGAGGCGATCGCTGGCATGCACGTAACCCAGGGTGAACAGGGCGTCGTGGAAAGTGTGGGTCTCGATCAGCGGCATGCCGAGCGGGTTACGGCGCACCGAAGCGGTCTGCGCCAGGCCCTGCACGCGAAAGGAGCCCTGATCGGGTGCCACGCTGCTGCGGTAACGGCTGTCGAGCAGGGATTGGCAACCGCTCAGCGCGACCATGCCGGTGACGAGGCCGGCGAGGCTCAGGGTGGCGAGAGGGCGGAAAGCGCGCGGCAGCATGCGGCGGACTCCTGAAGAAAAAGGCTGGTGGGCGGCGCCTCGGGCGCGAACGGCGCTAAAGGTAGAGAGCCCCATGACGCCTGGCAAGTGGCGCGAGAAGCGATGCGACGTGGGGTTATGGCCGGGTGGCCAGCCCCTCGTCGAGCAACCAGCGTGCCGCCTGGTGAGCCTGCTGCTGATGGGCCTCGGTCAGCGCGGCGAAATGCGCTTCGTGCTGGCGGCGTTCGGCGCGGCTCAGGGCCTGCCAATCGGCGTGGGTCGGCACATGGGCCGTGGCGTCGTACAGGCGCTGGAATACCTGGGCCTGGGGCGTGAGGCTCAGCTGGCTGTCGTAATTGTCGAGCAGCACCTTGATGCGGATGGCGCCTTCGATCAGTGGCAGCTGGCCGTCGAGCAGAGAACTCGCCAACACCCGCAGATCGTCATGCAGGCGCTGGCGTTGCGCGAGGCGCACTTGCGCTTGCTGATACTGTCTGGCCCAGACCCGGCGCCAGAGGTGGACGGCGTAGAAGGCGAGTGCGCCGACGATCAGTACCGCAAGCAGGATCAGGAGGCGATCAGGCCCCATGGCACTTCTTGAATTTCTTCTCGCTGCCGCATGGGCAAGGGTCGTTACGGCCAACGTCCTTCAGGGCATTGCGTACCGGCTCCTGAGGACCGTGGTTGCAGTGCGGGCCGTGCACATGACCGTGATCGTGATGATGATCATGGTCGTGATCGTGGTTGCAGTCAGGGCCATGGACGTGGGGTTGCTGGGTCATGCGGGTCACTCCGGAAGATAATCGCCGGGAATTATCTCGCCATTGCGCGCCATGTGCACGCGGCGGCCGAAGAATAATCCAGTTTTCACTTCACCCTGCAGGCGGTAGCGAATCGGCTCGTCGGGATTCTCCAGCAGCTTGACCACCTGACGCACGTGGCGCCACAGGTTGGTGCGCACCGGCACGTCGAACTCCAGATGACCGTTGGCCGGCACCGTGAACCAGACCTCCGACTCGCCATCGGCAAGCAGCACGTCATTCAGGTGCACCACGTATTCGAGGCCGCGTACCGGCAAGCTGACGTCGTTAGGGTTATCGATGCGAAAGCGCAGGATAAAGCGCTGTTCGAGCAGCTTGGCCTTGACCACGTTGACGTCCACGAGACGTACGTCCGGGTCTTCGAAACTGTCCGAGAACCAGGTCGAGCAGCCGCTGAGCGCCGCGCCCATACCCAGGAATACCATTAGGCTAAGAATTCTTATCATTTGCGCCTGATAAAACATTTCATACTCCGTTCGAGGCCCCAGTGTAACAAGAGACGGCTTGGCTGCCCTAGGCCTGTTGTCATTTCATTGCGCGCGCCAGGCTGTTGCGAAATGCCGACTGCCACTCGTGCGTGCGCAAAAAGCTGCGTCATACTGGCCTGCATGCATTTAGGTTTTATTGCCGTGGCCGAAATGGCGCGGCGAGCCGACGAGAAGGAAGGGATGATGGCGCGATACGAGATCGCATTTTCCGGTGAGCTGGTGCCTGGTGCTCAACTGGAGGTGGTCCAGGCCAATCTGGCCAAACTGTTCCAGGCCGATGCGCAGCGAATCGCCCAGCTGTTTTCCGGGCGCCGCGTGGTGATCAAGAACAATCTGGACGAGGCCGGTGCCGAGAAGTACCGCAGCACGCTGGAGCGCGCTGGGGCTCGGGTCGAGGTGGTCGATACCGACGCCCAGGTCATCGAGGAAATCGAATTGGCACCGCCGCCATCGGCCGCGCCGGTCAGCCAGCCCTCGGCGCAACCAGCTGGCCGCCTGGTCGTCGCGCCGCGGGACGAATACATGGCAGCGTTCGCTGACGTGGACGCGCCGGATTTCGGTGTGGCCGCCCTAGGCGCCGATCTGCAGGATGGCAAGGCCGAGGTGGCAGCGCCGAATCTGGACCTCTCTGCGTTCAGCCTGGCGCCGGTGGGCAGCGACATGGGCCAGGCCAAGCCTGCACCGGCAGCGCCAGCGCCGGATACCTCGCACCTCAAGCTGCTGTGAGGTGCACGCCTATAGATAGGTCGCGCAGCATTTCTTGAGTTTCTGGCCGCTGGCGCACGGGCACGGGTCGTTGCGACCTGCCTGTAAACCTACGGTCGGGTCGATGAAGTACCAGCGGCCACCGTTCTGCACGAAGGCCGAGCGCTCGCGGTGGCTGTGTTCGCCATCGGCGTCGTGCCAGCGGGCCACGAAGGTTACGCGGGCATGTTCGGGCTGGCCGCCGAGCAGTTCCGAGTGTTCGACCTCCAAGCCCAGCCAGGTGCTCTGCAGGCTCCAGGCGCGAATGCCGTCCACGTCCAGCTTCGCCTGCTGCGCCGGCAGCGAGGTCGCCACCAGATAATCCACATTGCCCAGCACGTAGGCGCTGTAGCGCGAGCGCATCAGGCTCTGGGCGCAGGGCGCCGCCGCGCCATCGTGATAGCGCCCGCAGCAGTCGGCGAGCGAATCGCCGCTGCCGCATGGGCAGCCGCTTGGAATCGCGTCAGGTTTCATGCTTACCACCAGTACTTTCCAAAATTCCCCGGGTTGGCCCAGAACTTGGCGTTCAGCCAGTCGGGCGCCTGTTTGTATTCCAGCAAATCGTAGGTGAACAGGCTGAGCACCTGCTCGTCGCGCGCGAAGCGTTCGCTGACCTGCAGCGCGAGGGCGAAGAAATCGGTGTCCTTCCAGCCACAGGCGGGCAAGTCGACCAGTACCGCCATGCGGCTGGCGTTGAGGTTGCGAATGCCGCCGAGCAACTGCAGGCCGTCCTTGCGTTGCAGGTGCTCCAGGCAATCGACCACCACAGCGAGGTCGAAACGCTGCGCCGCGAGGTCGCCGTCGAGGCTTCCGGGGGCGGCGTGAGCGATCTGGCTGTGCGGATGCGCCTGTTGATAGGCACTCACTGCTGGCTGCTCGCTGGCGCTCACCAGAAGTAGTCGGGACGGCGCATAACGTTGCAGTAGAGCGGCCAGGGATTGTTGGGGCGTGCGGGGGGATGTGATCTGCGTCATCAGAAACCTCGAAGCGATCACGAAAGACTACCGCGCATGTTCACATTCAACTAGAACTGTTCGGCCTACAGTAATGTCGTAGTGATGTCTGGCAGATTTAAAAGCGGGCGTCTTTAATCCAGAGTGTCGGTTTTTGCGCCGATTCCCATTAGGAGACTTGCATATGAGTATTACAAGGAAAGCGGTACCCCTGATCATTGCGTCCACCTTTCTGACGGGCTGCGCTGGCGTCCAGAAATCCGACTGGCCGACCTGCGCTGCCGTTGGTGGTGTCAGCGGTGCTGCTCTGGGTGCCATCGAAAGCTCGGCCTGGGCAGGTGGTGGTGCGGTAATTGGTGCCGGCTTTGCCGCTGCCTATTGCTGGGTCCACGGCGCTGACGATCAGCAAGTGGCAGTGGTAGAAGAAACCGTCATGGTCGAAGAAACCGTCGCTCCCGAGCCGGTTGCCGAAGCCGTACGTGTAGAGCTGGACGTCAAGTTCGATTTCGACAAGGCGCAAGTCAAGTCGGAAAGCATGGGCGACATCCAGAGCCTGGCTGATTTCATGAAGCAATACCCGCAGACCACTACCGTGGTTGAAGGCCATACCGACTCCGTTGGTACTGATGCCTACAACCAGAAACTGTCCGAGCGCCGTGCAAACGCCGTTCGTGAAGTGCTGGTTAACCAGTACGGTGTGGGCGGTACCCGCGTGAACGCAGTCGGCTATGGTGAAAGCCGTCCGGTTGCTGACAACGCCACCGAAGAAGGCCGTGCGATCAACCGTCGCGTGGAAGCGGAAGTCGAAGCCCGGCCATAAGCCTGACTCGATCTTCGTGAATATCCTGACCGGCCCCGTGCCGGTCAGGAGCACGATGTCACACAATGGACATCGTTTTCTGGTTTGACCCTCTGTTTCCTGACCCGCAAACGCAGTAATGTGCCGCACATTCACAATGTGGGGTGGGGCGGGCTATGAACCTTATTGCAGGACTGGGCAAGCTGTTGGCGACGCTGTTCTGGTGCGTCGTGGTGGCCAATCTTATCTCCCCGTATGCCCAACCGTTCGCGCAGCTGCTGACGCTCGCCGGCCTTGCCGTGCTGGGCCTGCACCTGGCCGAACTGGTGCTGTTCAATTCAATGCTTCGAGCACAGCCGCGCGTGGCAGTCCAACGTGCCAAGGTGGTGGCCTTCGGCATGTTTCATCTGTGGTCGCTGCCCGCGGCCGAGCACGTGGCGGTAGCTGCTGCGCTGAATGCCGAGGAGACCGCCCCATGCGCAAGCTGATTCTGCTGGCGGCGTTGTGCTGCCCTCTGGCGACCATGGCGGCGGCCGTCATCGAAGTCGACTCCCACAACTTCACGCGCCTGTCGGCCCACGGCAGCGTGCTGCAGCTCGATCGCGTGGCGGTCGCCGACAGCGGCACGCTGCTGATTCCAGCCGGAATCAGCGAACTGCATATCGGTGAGCTGCAACTGGGCCACGACGCACAGATCGCCATCGCGCCGTCGAATGAGCGTTTGCTGCTGGATATAGGCACCGGGCAGATCGCCTCGGGAGCGCAGATCAGTGCGCCGGGCGCGCCGGGCACCGCACAGCAGGCTGCCATTCCCGGGCGTACGTTGGTGATTCGCATGCAGTCGGTGACCACCGAGCCGTGGCTGCTCGATGCGCGTGGCGGCCGTGGTGCCGCGGGTTACGCGGGCCTGGACGGTGCCAATGGCAAGGCCGGCGGTTGTGCCTGGGGCCAGCCCGGCGCTGGTCATGACGGCCAGGACGGTACCGATGGCCACCCCGGCGCAGCGGGTGGGCAGATCCGCCTGGAAGTGCCCAGCGATTTCCCCGTCGAACATCTGCAAGCACGCCTCGATGGCGGTGCGGGCGGTGCAGCGGGTACGGCTGGCAATGCTGGTAGCGGTGGGGCGAGCAAGGGCTGCTGGATCTACAGCACCAGCGCCGGCCTTGATGGTCGCGCCGGCGTACCCGGGCGGCCTGGCGAAGCTGGTCAGCCGGGGCGGCTGGATGTGGTGCGCTTCTGAATGAAAAAGGGCCTGCAAAGGCCCTTTTTCATTGGCGCTTGAGTCGGTGTCAGAGACTCGGGCGCGCTGCGGCGAGCGCCACTACGCTTAGGCCGATCAGAAGATTGAACGCCACCAGACGGCGGATGCGGCCCAGCGTGGCGCCTGCCGCTGGCCAGTCTTGGGCTTTCACCGCGCGGCGCATGGCTGGCAGCTGCAGTGCCTGGATGCGCAGAAACAGCGCCAACATTGCCAGGTATAGGCCGATCATCACGTGCACGTAGCGCGGCGCGCCATCGAAACCGCTGAAGCCCATGTGCAACATGCCGACGCCGGTGATCGGCAGCGCCACCACGGCGATCCACACCCACACGAAGAAGCGGCGAAACACCTCCAGCCACAGCGTCAGGCGCTCCGGTGCCTGCAAGGTGCCGGCGGCCGGGCGCAGCACCATCCACGCGAAGAACATTCCGCCGACCCAGATCAGCGCCGCCAACAGGTGCAAGGTGTACAGGGGGGAATAAGGTGGCATTCAGGTACTCCGGTATTTCAGTTGATCACCTGGTTAGCCGCTTGGTCATCCAGGCTGCTTGGTACATGGCGCGCCAGGCGGTGATCGATTTCAGAAGTCGGGCCCGGCGGCTTGCGAGTCGTGCGCTTCATCGGGAGTCGGCAAGCGAGTCAGCACTCGGGCGATAGGCGCGTTATGATAGCGACCGTTTTCGAATACTGAAAATATATCCAGCCTTTTTGCAGCCAAGATCCTTAATGCTCAGCACCGAACTCAAGACCCAGATTCAGGGCGCCTACACCCGTTTTCTCGAATCCAAGGGCCTCAAGCCTCGTTATGGGCAGCGCCTGATGATCGCCGAGGTGGCCAAGGTGCTGGGCACCATCAAGGCCGACGATGAAGGGCGCCGGCTCGGCGACCCCGCCGTGGTGGCCGTCGAGGCCGGCACCGGTACCGGCAAGACCGTGGCCTACTGCATGGCCGCCATTCCCACCGCCAAGGCGGCCGGCAAGCGTCTGGTGTTGGCGACTGCCACCGTGGCGCTGCAGGAGCAGATCGTGCACAAGGACCTGCCCGACCTGATGCGCAACAGCGGCCTCAGCTTCAGCTTCGCTCTGGCCAAGGGGCGCGGCCGTTACCTGTGCCTGTCCAAGCTCGATGTGTTGCTGCAGGAAGGCCAGGCGCAGAGCTCCACGGCGCAGTTGTTCGAGGAAGAAGGCTTTCGCATCGACGTTGATGAGGAAGGCCAGAAGCTGTTCACCAGCATGATCGAGAAGCTTGCCGGCAACAAATGGGACGGCGACCGCGACAGCTGGCCCCAGGAGCTGGAAGACAGCCGCTGGGCGCAGTTGACCACCGATCATAGCCAGTGCACCGGCCGCCACTGCCCGAATTTCGGGCAATGCACCTTCTACAAGGCGCGCGAAGGCATGGGCAAGGTCGATGTGATCGTCACCAACCACGACATGGTGCTGGCCGATCTCGCCCTGGGCGGTGGTGCGGTGCTGCCCGACCCGCGTGACACCCTGTACGTGTTCGACGAAGGCCACCATCTGCCGGACAAGGCCATCGGCCACTTTGCCCACTTCACTCGCCTGCGCTCCACGGCGGACTGGCTGGAGCAGATCGCCAAGAACCTCACCAAGCTCCTGGCCCAGCACCCGCTGCCGGGCGATCTCGGTCGGCTGATCGAGCAGGTGCCGGAGCTGGCCCGCGAACTGAAGACCCATCAGCAGTTCATGTTCAGCGCCTGCGAGCAGGTGGCCGACTTCAAACCCGGCGAAGACATGGAAGGCCGCGAACGGCCACGTCACCGTTTCATCGGTGGCGTGGTGCCCGAGCACCTGATCGAGTTGGGCCTGGAGCTGAAGAAAGGCTTTTCCAAGCTCAATGATCTGTTCACCGGTGTGACCGAAAAACTCAAGGAGGCCATGGACGGCGAGACCAGCATTGGTATCGCCAGCCACCAGGCCGAAGAATGGTACCCGCTGTTCGGCAGCCTGTTGGCGCGTGCCCAGGGCACCTGGGAACTCTGGCTGGCGTTCACCAGCGAAGACCCCGAGAACAGTCCGCCCATGGCGCGCTGGCTGACCCTGGCCGAAAGCGGCGCGTTGTTCGATATCGAGGTCAACGCCAGCCCGATCCTGGCGGCCGAAACCCTCAGGCGTAACCTGTGGAGTGTCGCCTACGGGGCGCTGGTCACTTCGGCGACGCTCACCGCACTGGGTACCTTCGACCGCTACCGCATGCGTGCCGGACTGCCCAAGGTGGCCGCCACTGCGGTGGTGCCGAGCCCGTTCCATCATGCCGATGCCGGCGTGCTGCGCGTGCCGGATCTCAAGGCCGACCCGCGCAATGCCGCCGAGCACACCGCGGCGATCATCCGCGAACTGCCGACGCTGGTGCAGGGCTCGCGCGGCACGCTGGTGCTGTTTTCCTCGCGCCGGCAGATGCAGGACGTGTTCGACGGCCTGGAGCGCGACTGGCGCAAGCGCGTGTTCATCCAGGGCAATCTGTCCAAGCAGGAAACCCTCAACAAGCACAAGGCGCGGGTCGACAGCGGCGAGGAAAGCGTGCTGTTCGGTCTGGCCAGTTTCGCCGAAGGCGTCGACCTGCCGGGCGCCTACTGCGAGCACGTGGTGATCGCCAAGATTCCCTTCGCCGTACCGGACGACCCGGTCGAGGCCGCCCTGGCCGAATGGATCGAGGCGCGTGGCGGCAATCCGTTCATGGAAATTGCCGTGCCCGATGCTTCGCTACGCCTGGTTCAGGCCTGCGGGCGCCTGCTGCGTACCGAGGAGGATCGCGGCACTATCACCCTGCTGGATCGGCGGGTGGTCACCCAGCGTTATGGCAAGGCGATCCTCAATGCGCTACCGCCGTTCCGGCGAGAAATCAGCTGAGCGCCTGCCAGCGCGATGAAAAAACACGTCTCCGGCCCGTCATCGGACATGCGGGCTTTGCGGTAGAGCCCCCATCTGTCGCACTATTGCGCCTGCGCGCGTGATGCGCGGCAAAAGGCTCGTGACGGGATTGTCGCGGGCACTCATATTCGTCGTCGAGTTGCGGGGAGAAGGGGTCTTGAAGGTCAACACCTGGCTGCTGTCGGCCGATCGTTCGGGGCAGTGCGACGCGCACGCACCCGCCGGTCTGGTCACCAAAGTTCTGTCACTGTGCGTCGCTGCAGCCCGTCCTCGACATCCCTTGGCGATGCGGCGCCTGGCGCTGGTCACGCTGCTCGGCCTGCCGGCCCTGGGCCATGGCGCCGATCGCCAGGAGTTGTTCAACTTCGTACGGCCGATGGACGCCGTGCAGGTGTCCGGCGACAACGCCTACCTGCCCAGCGTCACGGCTGAAAGCGCTGCCCAGGGCGAGATTCTGCGTCGGGTGAGCTTCAATCCCAGCGAACGCCCGACCCTGCGTTTGACGCCGCAGACCGGCACCTGGGATTGGTCCGAGGCGAGCGCCATGAGCCTGCGCGTACAGAATGCCATGGATTGGGCGCTGACCCTGGACGTCACCATCGAAAGCGCCGATGGCAAGCGTCTGACCAGCCAGATCGCCCTGCCAGCCGGCCCGGCGCAAACCCTGCTGATGCCGCTGGGCGCTACCTCGCCGCGTGCCCAGGGCATGCGCGCCGGGGCGCCGATGCCATGGCGCTACGACGGCCGCCTGCTGCTGTTGGCGGAAACCGTGAACGGCGAGATCGACGTCAAGAACGTCTCCGCCGTGACCCTGTCGATCCCCAATCCCCAGGCTGCGCAGCACATATTGCTGGGGCGCTTTGGGGTGCGTGGCAGTGACGATCTGGAGCAGGCCTACAAGGGTATCGTCGACGGCTACGGCCAGTTCAGCCGACGCGACTGGCCGGGCAAGATCAAGAACGACGAGCAGCTGCGCCTGGGCGTCGCTCAGGAAGACAAACAGCTGGAGGCCTGGCAGGCCGACCATCCCAAGCAGGACATTTACGGTGGCTGGATTGGCGGGCCGTCGTTCGAGGCCACCGGGTTTTTCCGCACAGAGAAGCGCGGCGGTCGCTGGTTCCTGGTCACCCCCGAGGGCAATCCCTTCTATTCGCTGGGTGTGAACACGGTAATCGGTAGCCAGAGCCAGACCTACATCGAAGGGCGCGAGAAGATGTTCAGCGCGCTGCCGGCCGAGGGCGAGCCGCTGGCCGCGTTCTACGGCAGCAGCGACAGCCAGTCCGACACCGGTGCCAACCGCGGTCGCGATTTCGACAGCGGTCGCTGGTATGACTTCTACAGTGCCAACCTGCAACGCACCTATGGTGAGCAGAAGCCGGAGGCGTGGCGCGAGCGGGCGCAGAATCGTCTGCAGGCCTGGGGTTTCAACACGCTGGGTAACTGGAGCGACAACGACTTCGCCCTCGACAAGCGCATGCCTTACAGCATTCCGCTGTCGATCCATGGCGACTACGCGACCATCAGTACCGGTATCGACTGGTGGGGCGGAATGCCTGATCCGTTCGACCCGCGCTTCGCCATGGCTGCCGAGCGCGCCATCGCCATCGCCACCCGCGACCATCGTGACGACCCCTGGGTGATGGGTTATTACGCCGACAACGAACTGGCCTGGGCCGGCCGGGCCGAAGATCCGTTGTCACGCTATGCGTTGGCCTACGCCACGCTGCGCCTGACCACCGACGTACCGGCCAAGCGCGCCTTCCTCAAGCAGTTGCGCGACAAGTACCGCAACCAGGAAGGGCTCTCCAAGGCCTGGGGCATCGACCTCAAGGCCTGGGAACTGATGGAGGACCCGGGCTTCGAAGCGCCACCGGTCAACCCGGCTTACCCGGCCATCGAAAGCGACATGAAGCGCTTCCTGCGCCTGTTCGCCGATACCTACTTCAAGACCATCGCCGACTCGCTGGACTGGCACACGCCCAACCACCTGCTGCTGGGCGGGCGTTTCTCCGCGAGCATTCCCGAAGCGGTGGAAGCCTGCGCCGAGTATTGCGACGTGCTGAGCTTCAACTTCTACACCCGCGAGCCGCAGCAGGGTTACGACTTCGAGGCCCTTCGCAAACTGGACAAGCCGTTGCTGGTTACCGAATTCCATTTCGGCTCCCGTGATCGCGGACCGTTCTGGGGTGGCGTCGCCGAGGTGTACAAGGAAGAGGAGCGTGGCCCGGCCTATGCCAACTTCCTGAAGAAGGCCCTGGAAGAGCCGCAGATCGTCGGCGTGCACTGGTTCCAATACCTCGATCAGCCGGTCACCGGGCGACTGCTCGACGGTGAGAACGGCCACCTGGGCCTGGTGGCGATCACCGATCGGCCATGGGATGGCTTCGTCGGTGCCGTGCGCAAGGCCAACCTGAGCGTGCCGCCGCTGGTGCTCGAGCACGCCGCCAAGGAGCCCGAGCCGAAACCGGATGCTGCACCCGCGGAGGGTGCGGCACCGGCCGCCGAGCAGGCTGGCGAGGGCGTCGCGCCAGCCGCCGCCGAGCCCAAGCCTTAATCATCCTGCGCCAGCTGGCCTGGCGCCTTTCCCATGCAGGAGCAGTCTGTGCAGATTCAGGGTTACTTCGACCTCAAGTTCGAAGCGGTAAAAGATGCCTTCGCGGCGCTGTTCGACGACCCCCAGGAGCGCGGCGCGGCGCTCTGCGTGCAGGTGGGCGGCGAAACCGTGGTGGACATCTGGGCCGGTGTCGCCGACAAGGACGGTCAGCAGGCCTGGCACAGCGATACCATCCTCAATCTGTTCTCCTGCACCAAACCCTTTACCGCGGTCACCGCCTTGCAACTGGTGGCCGAAGGCAAGCTGGAGCTGGATGCGCCAGTGGCCCGCTACTGGCCGGAGTTCGCCGCGGCCGGCAAGGAACGCATCACCTTGCGCCATCTGCTCAGCCATCAGGCCGGGCTGCCGGCGATTCGCCAGAGCCTGCCGGCCGAAGCACTCTACGATTGGCGAACCATGACCGACGCGCTGGCCGCCGAGGCACCCTGGTGGGCCCTGGGCGAGGGCCATGGCTATGCGCCGATCACCTTTGGCTGGCTGGTCGGTGAGCTGCTGCGGCGCGTCGAGGGGCGCGGGCCCGGCGAGTCGATCGTCGCCCGTACCGCCAAGCCGCTGGGGCTGGATTTCCATGTCGGCCTGGCCGACGAGGAGTTCCATCGCGTGGCCACCATCAGCCGTGGCAAGGGCAACCTCGGCGACGCGGCGGCGCAGCGCATGCTCAAGACCATGATGAGCGACGCCCAGGCGATGACCACACGGGCCTTCGCCAACCCGCCGTCGATCATGACCAGCACCAACAAGCCCGAGTGGCGACGCATGCAGCAACCCGCCGCCAATGGCCATGGCAACGCGCGCAGCCTGGCCGGTTTCTACAGCGGCCTGCTCGATGGCAGCCTGCTCGACAGCGAACTGCTCGCTGAACTCACTCGCGAACACAGTGTCGGTGAGGACAGAACTTTGCTGACGCCGACCCGTTTCGGTCTCGGTTGCATGCTCGACCAGCCCGCCGTGGCCAATGCCACCTACGGCATGGGCCCAGGTGCCTTCGGCCACCCTGGCGCAGGCGGCACCACCGGCTTCGCCGACCCGGAGCGTGACGTAGCTGTGGGTTTCGTTACGAATAACCTGGGGCCGTTCGTCTTAATGGATCCGCGAGCACAGAAACTTGCGGTTATCTTATGTGAGTGTTTTTAAGAACCGCGCATAAACTGTTGCGCGATAACGCTTTTAGCTGACTCCGGGTTAACCGGGTGACTTCGACCGATTAGATGGATGAACCGATGCTTTCCTATAAGACTTGCGCGCTGGCGCTTTGCGTACTGCTGACAGGTTGCTCCCTGTTCGAGAAGAAGGAAGATCCCAAGCCGGTTCCCATGCCGCCGCCGGAAGTCACCCAGGCCTGGCTCGACGAGTACGAGCCGCTGGTGCGTGAAGCCATCAAGGACAGCAACTTCGAAATGGAGCGTCGCGAGAACCTGCTGGTGGTCACCGCGCCGGTCAAGGGCTCGTTCAACCCGGATCGACCGGGCATGCTCCTGCCGGTCACCCTGGGCCCGATCACCCGCGTGGCCAAGGTCATGGAGAAAGACAGCAAGGTCGGCGTGCTGGTGCTCGGCCATGCCGACAGCAGCGGTGCCCTGGATACCAACCGCGAGCTTAGCCTCGAGCGTGCGCGTGCGTTCACCGCCATCTTCCGCCTCAGCGGCCTCAAGCAGGACCGCCTGATGGTCAAGGGCATGGGCCCGGACATGCCGCGCGCCGCCAATGACAGCGCCAACGGCCGTGAACTCAATCGCCGCGTGGAGATCCTGCTGACCCGCCAGGACACCCTGCAGGCCCTGATCGCCAAATACAGCGCCCCGGATCCGGCACCGGCTGCCGCCACTGCCGTAGCCGCCGCCGACAAGCCCGCCGAGAAAGCCGCTGCCAAGGTCGATGCCAAGCCAGCAGCCAAAACCGTGGCCAAAGCGTCTGCCAAGCCAAAGGCCGCGGCCAAGCCAGCCGCCAAACCCGCGACCAAGGCAGTAGCCAAAGCCGCTGACAAGCCGGCTGCCAAGGGCACCACCAAGCTGGCCGATGCCAAGAAAGTGGTTGCCGCAGATCAAGCCAAATAAGGCTTGTCCCGTTAAGCTAGGGTCTTTGTCGCTTTCGAGAGTACGCTCATGACTCAGACCCTGGCCGACATGCGCCGTGATTACACCCGTGACGGGTTGAGCGAGGATCAGGCGCCACTGGAGCCCCTCGCGCTGTTCAGAAGCTGGTTCGCCGACGCGGTGAAAACCGAGCAACTGCCCGTAGAACCCAACGCCATGACTCTGGCGACCGTCGACGCCGATGGTCGGCCGCACTGCCGTGTGCTGCTGCTCAAAGGGCTGGACGAGCAAGGCTTCACCTTCTTCAGCAACTACCAGAGTGCCAAGGGCGAGCAGTTGCAGGCCAACCCCTTTGCCGCGCTGACCTTCTTCTGGCCGACCCTGGAACGCCAGGTGCGCATCGAGGGCCGTGTCGAGCGGGTCACGCCCGCCGAATCCGATGCCTACTTCCAGGTGCGCCCGCTGGGCAGCCGTCTCGGTGCCTGGGCGTCGCCCCAGAGCCGGGTGATTCACGACCGCGGTGAGCTCGAAGGTTTGCTGGCGCAAACCGAGCGGCGCTTCGCCGACCATGCGCCGGAGTGTCCGCCGCACTGGGGCGGTTACCGCTTGCTGCCCGAGCGCATCGAGTTCTGGCAGGGGCGTGCCAGCCGTCTGCACGATCGTCTCGACTATCGCCGCGAAGGCGAAGCCTGGTTGCGCCAGCGCCTGGCGCCCTGACGTCCTCGGGCCGGCACTGTCGGCCTCTATCGCGCAGACCCCAGCATGCTCGAACTCGACTCCACCCTGGCCCAGCACATCGTCGACCGCGCCATGGCCATCCTGCCGTACAACATCAACGTGATGGATGCCCAGGGCATGATCATCGGCAGCGGCGACCCATTGCGGTTGCACACCCGCCATGAGGGCGCCCAACTGGTGCTTGCCAACCGCCGGGTGGTGGAGATCGACGAGCAGGCCGCGACCTGCCTGCGCGGCGTGCGCCCGGGGGTGAATCTGCCGCTGCTGCACGCCGATGAGCTGATCGGCGTGCTGGGCATCACCGGTGATCCCGAGGTGGTACGGCCCTATGCCGAACTGGTGCGCATGGCCGCGGAGATGTTGGTCGAGCAGCGTCAGGTGCAGGCCAAGCGCCATTGGCAGCGGCATCAGCTCGATGCCTGGGTACGCCTGCTGTTCGACCCGTCGGTTGCCATCGCCACCCTGAGCGCCGAAGCCGAGCGTCAGGGGCTGACGTTCAACTGGCCCCGCCAGGTATGTTTGCTGGAACTCCACCAGGAGGGCGAGCCCCTGGCGCAGCAGGCGCGGTTGCTGGGTGCGGTTGCTGGCAAGAAGGAACACCTGTGGGCGCCGCTGAGCATGCGTGAACTGCTCTGGTGCCGGCCTGTGGCTGCTGGCCAGGACGATCATCAATGGCTGGAGGGCGCCGACGAGCGTAGCTGGGGCGTGGCTCGCCTGCTGGTCAGTGATGCGGTGCAGTCGCTCGCTCAGTTGCGTCAGGCGTGCCTGGCCCTGCGTGATCTGCAGGCCTTCGCTCGAACGCGCCACCCGCTATTGCGTCTGGTAGCGCTGGAAGAACACCGTCTGCCGACCTTGCTGCACGCCCAGCGCAACAGCTGGCTGCTGCAGGGCTGGCTGGCGCCACTGAAGCAGGTGCTGGGCCACGACAGTAATGGTGTGCTGCGTGAAACCCTTGAGGCTTGGTGCCAGCATGATGGCCAGATCCAGAGCTGTGCGGCGGCGCTGGGCATTCACCGCAACACGCTGCGTTATCGGCTGGAGCGCATCGCCGAGCTCAGTGGCGTCGAGCTGACGCGGCTGGACCGCCGCCTGCAGCTTTCCCTCGGGTTGGGCCTGATCGAGCCGGATTGCTGATCTTCATAGTGCGTGTGCACAGTAAATGGCGTTCGTCGTACTTTGTGGTTGTGCATTGGAACAGGGTGCGAGTGCACGCCGCTGAGTGACAATATGTGTCAGTGGCATTCCATAACAACAACGAGGACACCGGCATGGCTCTGGTTTTGATCCTGGTCGCATTGATCGCATTTATCGTGCTGTCGACCACCCGTCTCAAGCTGCACCCTTTTCTGGCCTTGCTGGCAGCTGCTCTCATTGCCGGTTTTGCTTATCAACTGCCTCATCAGGACATCATCAAAACCATCGCCACCGGTTTCGGCGGCATCCTCGGCAATATCGGTATTGTGATCGTGCTCGGCACCATCATCGGTGTGATTCTCGAGCGCAGCGGCGCGGCGATCACCATGGCAGAGACGGTGATCAAGCTGCTCGGTGAACGCTTTCCGACCCTGACCATGTCGATCATCGGCTACCTGGTATCCATCCCGGTGTTCTGCGATTCGGGTTACGTGATCCTCAACTCCCTGAAAAACGCCCTGGCGGCGCGCATGAAAGTGTCGATCGTAGCCATGAGCGTGGCGCTGGCCACCGGCCTCTATGCCACTCACACCTTCGTGCCGCCAACTCCCGGCCCGATCGCCGCCGCCGGCAACCTGGGGCTGGAATCGAGCCTGGGCCTGGTGATCGCCGTTGGCCTGTTCGTCGCCATGATCACGGCCCTGGCCGGCATGTGGTGGGCCAACCGTTTCGTTGGCAAGGACATCGCTTTAGTGGACGACGGCACGCCGCTGCCCAGTGCCGAACAGTTCGCCGAGCTGCGCAGCCAGTACGGCGAGCTGCCGAGCGCTGCCCAAGCCTTCGCGCCCATCTTTGTGCCCATCCTGCTGATCTGCCTGGGCTCCATCGCGGTATTCCCCAGCAAGCCGTTCGGCGAGGGCGAGATTCTGGCGGTGCTGCGTTTCTGCGGTCAGCCGGTGGTGGCCTTGCTGATTGGCCTGCTGCTGGCCTGCACGCTGCTCAAGGGCAACGGCAAGCGGCAGAATCTGCATGATCGCGTTAGCGAGGGTATCGTCTCGGCTGCGCCCATCCTGCTGATTACCGGTGCTGGCGGCGCCTTCGGTGCAGTGCTGAGTGCCTCGCCACTGGGTGCTTATCTGGGCGCCACACTGTCGGCCCTGGGCGTCGGTCTGTTCATGCCGTTCCTGGTTGCCGCTGCGCTGAAGACCGCCCAGGGCTCGAGCACCGTGGCCCTGGTCACCACCTCGGCAATGGTCGCGCCGCTGCTGACCCAGCTCGGCCTGGACAGCGAAATGGGCCGCGTGCTGACCGTCATGGCCATCGGTGCGGGCGCCATGACCGTGTCCCACGCCAACGACAGTTTCTTCTGGGTGGTCACCCAGTTCAGTCGTATGCCGGTGGCGGTCGCCTACCGCGCCCAGACCATGGCCACGCTCATTCAGGGTGTTGTCGGCATGCTCACCGTGTGGCTGCTCAGCCTGGTGCTGCTGTAAATCGTTCCCGCGGGGTGCCTGCGGGCGTCCTGCCGTTTTGAGGTTTGTGCATGAAAATCGTCATTGCGCCTGATTCCTTCAAGGAGAGCCTGAGTGCACCCGAGGTGGCCCAGGCCATCGCCCGCGGCTGGCTGGCCGTGTACCCGCAGGCCGAGATCACCCTATGCCCCATGGCCGATGGCGGAGAGGGCACGGTCGAGGCCGTGCTGGCGGCGA
This sequence comes from uncultured Pseudomonas sp., assembly GCA_966186235.1. GTDB lineage: Bacteria > Pseudomonadota > Gammaproteobacteria > Pseudomonadales > Pseudomonadaceae > Aquipseudomonas. Next base: position 80,982 of record CBIFVM010000002.1, on the reverse strand, counting down.
CTGGCGGCGAGCGGCGTGAACTGACCGTCAAAGGCCCGCTGAACGCGCCCGTCAAGGCGCATTGGGGCTGGCTGAGTGACGGCACCGCAGTGATCGAAATGGCGGCTGCCAGTGGCCTGCACTGGGTGCCCAGTGAGCAGCGCGACGCGCGGGTGACATGCAGTTACGGCACGGGGGAATTGATCCTGGCGGCGTTGGACGCCGGCGCCACACGGATCATCCTCGGCCTGGGCGGCAGCGCTACCAACGATGGAGGCAGCGGCTTGCTGCGCGCCCTGGGCGTGCGCTTCCTGGATGCCGGCGGCAATGAACTGCGGGCAGGCGGCGCGGCCCTGGCCGCTTTGCAGCGCGTCGACCTCAGTGAGCTCGACCCGCGCTTGCAGAGCGTGCAGGTCGAGGTGGCTGCCGATGTGGACAACCCGTTGTGCGGCCCCAAAGGCGCATCCGCGGTCTTCGGCCCGCAAAAGGGCGCGAGCCCCGAGCAGGTCAGGGAACTCGACGCTGCGCTGGCGCGCCTGGCCGAAGTGATGGCCGAGGCGCTGGGCGAAGATTTCAGCACCTTTCCCGGCGTCGGCGCGGCGGGCGGCCTGGGTTTCGCGGCCAAGGCATTTCTCGATGCACGCTTTCGCCCCGGTATCGAGCTGGTTGCCGAGTTGGGCGGCCTGGCTGACGCGATGCGTGGCGCTGAATTGGTGATCACCGGGGAAGGGCGGCTAGATGCGCAAAGCCTGCATGGCAAGACGCCGGTTGGCGTGGCGCGGGTCGCCCGGGCCCAGGGCGTACCGGTGATCGCCCTGGCGGGCAGCCTGGGAGAGGGCTACCAACAGGTGCGCGATGCCGGTATCGAAGCCTGCTTCAGTCTGGCGCCCGGCCCTATCACCCTTGAGCACGCCTGTGCCCAGGCCGGGGCGGAGCTCGAAGCCCGGGCTGCCGAGCTTGCCAGCTTGTGGCGCGTCGCCCAGTCGGCCCGTCGCTGAGGGGCAAGGTGGTGGTGACGATTGGCCGCTACCGCTGTCCATAACTCTGTGCGCGGTGAGCAGGCGCCGATCCTGTACCGATGCTGAACGCTGAAGTAATTTGTCGGCAATTACAGTGACCGTCCTGACGGCCAAGTTGTCGTAGGGATATCAGTCCAGTCTGGAGAATCGTCATGCTTAAACCTGGTTTTTTCGCCGCCCTGTTCGCCGCTGCGACCCTGACTCTTGGCGGTTGCGCCTCCAGCCTGACCGGCGACAGTTATTCACGTGACGAAGCGCGCGCTGTACAGACCGTGCGCATGGGCACCATCGAGTCGCTACGTCCGGTGAAGATCGAAGGCACCAAGACCCCAATCGGCGGTGGTGCCGGCGCGGTGATCGGCGGTGTGGCCGGCAGTGGCGTCGGCGGCGGTCGTGGCTCGGCAGTGGCTGCGGTAATTGGTGCAGTAGCCGGCGGCCTGCTCGGCGCTGCGGCCGAAGAAGGTATCACTCGTACACAAGGCGTTGAGATCACTGTGCGCGAAGACGATGGCAGCATGCGTGCCTATGTGCAGGCAGTCGAAGAGAATCAGATCTTCCGCGTGGGTGATCGTGTGCGCATCATGACTGTCAACGGCACCAGCCGCGTCACCCACTGACTACGGCGACCGCTGCCCGGTATGAACCCAGGGCCGGAACAGTGAGCTGTTCCGGCCCTTTTGTTTATGCTGCCAAGCAGGTCTGATAGCGTTTGGTAATAGTTCTATCCATGACCTCTGGTTGATAGCTAAGCATAATCGTGCGGCGCTTTTAGTCGACCGCCAGAAGCAAAACAGATCGAACATAACGCATGAATTATCAGTCAGTTATAGGCGATCACCGGTCACCAATCGGGTTCGGTCGGATCTGTGCATGGCACCCATGATTACCTCATGGGGCCGGTGGATTTGACATCGCGCTCACCCTTGCAAGGATCGGTCAGGCTTAAGTCGGCCGGCTTTGGCATTCATCAATGGGCCGCCGGGTTACAGGCGGGCTGGTACGAGAGGTTTTAGTGTATGGCGCTTGCGCTGGTCGTCGCCCTACCATTTCTAGGCATCCTTCTTCCGCTGCTGGCTGACCGCAAGGGGCGCTCGCTCTGTGCGCTGGCCGCGGCTTTGGCGCCGGCCGCGGCCATGGTTCTGCTATGGGCGGAACGGCCGGGCACCTTCGAAGGGCACGGCCACGTGGTGCGCTACCCCTGGCTGACCGAGCTGGGCCTGGACCTGAGCTTTCGCCTCGACGGCCTGTCCTTCCTGTTCGCGCTGCTGATTCTGGGCATCGGCCTGCTGGTCATCCTCTACGCCCGCTATTACCTAGTCAAGCAGGAGCCGATGGGGCGCTTCTTCGCCTATCTGCTGCTGTTCATGGGCGCCATGCTGGGCGTTGTACTGTCCGAAAACCTGCTGCTGATGCTGGTGTTCTGGGAGCTGACCAGCCTTTCCTCTTTCCTGTTGGTGGGCTTCTGGAGCGGCAGCAGCGATGCCCGTCGCGGCGCGCGCATGGCGTTGACGGTCACCGGTGGCGGCGGCCTGGCACTGTTGGCCGGTATACTGCTGCTGGGCCACATGGCCGGTAGTTTCGAGCTGAGCGTAGTGCTCGAGGCCGGTGATATCGTGCGGGGCCACTCGCTCTATCCGGTGGCGCTGACACTGATTCTGCTCGGTGTATTCACCAAGTCCGCGCAGTTTCCCTTCCACTTCTGGTTGCCCCAGGCGATGGCCGCGCCCACACCGGTCTCGGCCTACCTGCACTCGGCCACCATGGTCAAGGCGGGCGTCTTCCTGCTGGCACGCCTCTATCCAGTGCTGGCGGGCACGGACTGGTGGTTCTACATGGTCAGCATGACGGGCATGGTCACGCTGCTGTTCGGGGCGTGCATGGCGCTGTTCCAGCACGACCTCAAGGGCCTGCTGGCGTACTCCACCATCAGCCATCTGGGCCTGATCACGTTGCTTTTTGGCCTGGATACCGAGCTGGCGACCGTGGCAGCGCTGTTCCACATCATCAACCATGCCACCTTCAAGGCATCGTTGTTCATGGCCGCCGGTATCATCGACCACGAAACCGGAAGCCGCGACATGCGGCGCATAAATGGCTTGTGGAAGTACATGCCGCACACTGCGGTGCTGGCCATGGTAGCGGCCTCGGCGATGGCTGGCGTGCCGCTGCTCAACGGCTTCCTGAGCAAGGAAATGTTTTTCAGCGAGACGCTCAATCAGGATCTGTTGGGCATCTTCAACTGGATGATCCCGGTGGCAGCGACCCTGGCCGGGGTGTTCTCCGTGGCCTATTCGCTGCGTTTCATCCACGACGTGTTCTTCAACGGCGAGCCGAAGGATTTGCCCAAATATCCGCCCCATGAGCCGCCGCGCTACATGAAGATTCCGGTGGAAATTCTGGTGTTTCTTTGCCTGCTGGTGGGCATGCTGCCGGCCTATACCGTCGCGCCGCTGCTGACGGCCGCGGTCTCCGCCAGCCTGGGCGGCGAGGTGCCTGAGTACAGCCTGGCGATCTGGCACGGTTTCAACCTGCCGCTGGCCATGAGCGTGGTGGCGCTGGCCGGTGGCGTGCTGGTCTATGCCTGCCGCGAGCCGCTGTTCCGCTGGTACAACGGCATGCCGACAGTGGACGCCAAGGAGGTTTTCGAGCGGGTGATCTACAGCCTGGTCAAAGGTGCCCGCAGGCTGACCCACATGCTCGAGAGCGGCTCGCTGCAGCGCTATATCGCGGTGCTGCTGCTCAGCGCCTTGGTGCTGCTGGTGGTGGCGCTGTCCGAGCTCAAAAAGCTGGGCGGCGAGGTGCCGCTGTCGCCGATAGATGGCATTACCGCGCTGGGCATGCTCATTCTCTGCGTGATGGCAGTGCTGACCGTAGTGTTCCACCGCAGCCGCCTAACGGCCCTGATGACACTCAGCTGCGCCGGGTTGCTGGTGGCCCTGGCCTTCGCTCGCTACTCGGCGCCGGACCTGGCCCTGACCCAGCTGTCGGTCGAAGTGGTGACTATTATCCTGCTGGTGCTGGCGCTGTTCTTCATGCCCGACCGCACGCCCCAGGAGTCCAGCAGCCTGCGCGGGCTGCGCGACGTGGCCCTGGCGGGAGGCGCCGGCATTGCCGTTGCGCTGCTGGCCTACGCCGTGATGACTCGTCCTTACGACAGCATCGCTTCGTTCTTCCTGGAAAACAGCGTCAGTGGTGGTGGCGGCACCAACGTCGTCAACGTAATCCTGGTGGACTTCCGTGGCTTCGATACGCTGGGTGAAATAGCCGTGCTGGCCATCGCTGCGGTCGGCATCTACGGCCTGCTGGCCGGACTGCACCTGCCGCATCCGGACACCGACCGCAACGGCAAACTGTGGTCGACCGACAGCCACCCGATGATCCTCGACGTGATTGCCCGCTTGATGATGCCCATGGCGTTGCTGGTGTCGGCGTTCATCTTCCTGCGCGGTCACAACCTGCCGGGCGGCGGATTCATCGCCGGCCTGATCACCGCCATCGCGCTGATCCTGCAGTACGTCGCCCACGGCGTGGAGTGGACCCAGCAGCGTCTGCGCTGGAGTTTCCACTCCATCGCAGGCCTCGGCATTCTCATTGCAGCGCTGACCGGTCTGGGCAGCCTGGCGTTTGGCTCGCCGTTCCTGACTTCGGCGTTCGATCATTTCCACCTGCCGCTGATCGGCGAGTTCGAGTTGGCCACGGCGCTGTTCTTCGACCTTGGCGTGTACCTCACCGTGGTGGGCGCGACGCTGCTGATCCTTTCCAATATTGGCCATGTCAGCCAGGACGAATCCAGCAAGGAGGTTCACTGATGGAAGCGCTCTACGCCCTGACCCTTGGCGTGCTGACCGCAACGGGCGTGTATCTGCTGATGCGCGCGCGGGTCTATCCGGTGGTAATGGGGCTCACCCTGATTTCCTATGCAGTCAACCTGTTCCTGTTCGCCATGGGCCGTCTGGGCACTGGCGTGCCGGCAGTGATCGGCAAGAGCGCCGAGCACGGCGATCCGCTGCCCCAGGCGCTGGTGCTCACCGCCATTGTCATCGGTTTTGCGATGACCGCCTTCGTGGTGGTGCTGTCATTACGTGCCCTGGGTGAGCTGCGTACCGACCATGTGGATGGCGAGGAGCCGCGTTGATGAATCATGGGCTGATCCTGCCAATTCTGCTGCCGATGTTCGCCGGTAGTCTGCTGCTGCTGCGTTCCTATCTCTCATTGCGCGCCAAGCGTGTCCTTTCCCTGGTCGTTACCTGGGCGTTGCTGCCGATCAGCGTGTGGCTGCTGATGCAGGCCAATAGCGGTGAACTGCAGCTCTATGCACTGGGGAACTGGCAGGCGCCGTTCGGCATCGTGCTGATGCTCGACCGCCTGGCCGCGCTGATGCTGGTAATCACCGCCGTGCTGGCCGGTTTCGCCATGCTCTACGCGGTACGTGGCGACGACGAGCGTGGGCCCAATTTCCACGCCCTGTTCCAATTCCAGCTGCTGGGCATCAACGGTGCATTCCTGACCGGCGACTTGTTCAATCTGTTCGTGTTCTTCGAGATCCTGCTGATTGCCTCCTATTCGCTGCTGGTATATGGCGGCGGGGCACAACGGGTGAAAACCGGCGTGCACTACGTGGTGCTCAACCTGGTGGCCTCGTCGCTGTTCCTGATTGGCATCGGTATCCTCTACGGCCTGCTCGGCACCCTGAACATGGCCGACCTGGCCCTCAAAATCGGCCAGGCCGATGTCGAGCGTCAGCCGCTGCTGGCCGCTGCCGGTTTCCTGCTGCTGATCGTGTTCGGCCTCAAGGCCGCGGTGCTGCCGCTGTATTTCTGGCTACCCAGTGCCTATGCCGCCGCCACGGCGCCGGTAGCGGCGCTATTCGCGATCATGACCAAAGTGGGCCTGTATGCCATCGTGCGGGTGTTCACGCTGCTATTCGGCAACCAGGCCGGCGGCCTGGCACATCTGGTGGACGAGCTGCTGTGGCCGATAGCGATGCTGACTCTGGCAGCGGGCGTGATCGGCGCGCTGGCGGTGCGCAGCCTTGAGCGGCTGATCGGTTATCTGGTCATCGTCTCGGTCGGCACCTTGCTGGCCGGTATCGCCTTGGCCACGGCCGATAGCCTGAGCGGCGCACTGTTCTACCTGATTCACAGCAGCTGGATCTGTGGCGCCTTGTTCCTGCTCGCCGACCTGGTCGCGCGCCAGCGCGGTGAGCTGCGCGGGCGCCTGCGCACCGGGCCGCCACTGGCCAACCCGCTTTTGCTGGGGGCGATGTTCTTTATCGGCGCGGTGTCGGTGGCCGGCTTGCCACCATTCCCAGGCTTTCTCGGCAAGATGATGCTGCTGCGCGCCGCTGGCGCCGGGCAGCAGGCGCTGGAGCTTTGGCCGGTGGTGCTGATTGGCGGGCTGGGCATGCTGATCGCCCTGTCGCGCGCCGGCAGCGTGCTGTTCTGGCGCACCGCGGATGAGCCTGCGCCACAAACTGGACTCGACAACGTGCGCACCCTGGCGACCGTCGGCCTGCTGGCCTGCAGCCCGTTGCTAGTGGTCATGGCGCAGCCGGTGTACGCCTACACCCAGGCCACGGCGCAGCAACTGTTGGATGTCGGTACCTACCTGCAACTCGTCCGCGGAGGTGGCGCATGAGTCTCAAACGCTGGCTTCCCCATCCCACCTTCACCGTCATGCTCACGGTGATCTGGCTGTTTCTGGTCAACACGCCGACTGTCGGTCATCTGCTGCTGGGCGCCTTTCTCAGCTGGGGCATCATGCTGTTGTGCCGTGACTTCATGTTCGATGTGCCACGCCTGCGCAGGCCGCTGAAGCTGTGTGGCTACATCCTGATGGTGCTGTGGGACATTCTGGTTGCCAACATCCATGTGGCGCGTCTGGTGCTGGGCTCGACGCGCAAGCTCAAGCCGGCGTTCGTCGAAGTGCCGATGCGCATCGAGAACGATTTTCTCCTGGCGGTGCTGGCGTGTGTCCTTTCCCTGACGCCCGGGACCGTGTCCTCGGGGCTCAGTGCCGATCACAAGACGCTGTTGCTGCATGTACTGGATACAACGGACGTCGATGAAGTCATCGCGCAGATTCAGTCGCGCTATGAAGCGCCTCTGCTGGAGATTTTCGAATGCTCGAAATCGTGATTCCCTTCTGCATGGCGCTGATGGGCGTTGCCATGTTGCTCAACGTAGTGCGCCTGGTACGCGGGCCCACGATGCCGGATCGCGTGCTGGCGCTCGATACGCTGTACATCAACGCGCTGGCGCTGATCGTGCTGTTCGGCATCTGGCTGCAGTCCGACCTGTTCTTCGAGGCCGCTCTGCTGATCGCCATCATGGGCTTCGTCGGCACCGTAGCCGTGGGCAAGCACATGATGCACGGCGAAATCATCGACTGAACGGAGGTCGTCAACATGCCATTCTGGATTGAAGCGCTGGTCGCCTTTTTTTTGCTGGTGGGCTGCACATTCGCGCTGATCGGCGCGATCGGCCTGTATCGCCTGCCGGATTTCTTCACCCGTCTGCATGGCCCGACCAAGGCCACTACGCTGGGCGTGGGCGCCATGGTGGTGGCCTCGATGATCTTCTTCGGTAACCAGTCCGAAGGGCTGAGTATTCACGAGCTGCTGATTACCCTGTTCCTGTTCATCACCGCGCCGGTCAGCGCGCACATGCTGGCCAAAGCTGCCATGCAGGACAAGGTCAAGCTGGTGCGGCGCACCCGCGGTCGGCCCTGGGAATCCTGAACTGAGCTGCCGCTTTGCGGCCTGGCTGTGCCTGCCGGCAGTAATGCGCCGGCTTTAGACTGCGCCATTCCCATCTCTCATGAGGTTCGGCAGATGCAGTGGCAGCAGCGTGCGGCAGACGCCGCGGACATCGAGGCGCTTCTGGCGCTGATCTTCGAACATGGCCCCAACCCCTGGAATCACTTGCCGCCGGCCGAGGTGACTGCACACCTGCAGGGCATCGCCGATGGCAGCAGCTATGCGCTGCTGGCCGAGGGGCAGGGCGCTCTGCTGGGTTTCGTCAGCCATGTGCGTACCCGGAGCTTTCATTCTCACCAGCCTGACAGTCGTATCGATGCCGAGCACGCTTACATCTGCGAGGCGGTGACCCATCGTGATGCCGCGGGGCAGGGAATCGGCTCGGCGTTGCTGCGCCAGGTGGTGGCGGACATCCAGGCGGCCGGCATTGCAGATATCTACATCGACCGCCATGAGGAGAACGCCGCCTCGGCCGGCATGATGCGCAAGGCCGGTTTCGTCGAGATCGCCACGTTCGCCGATCCCGAGCGCCGGCCCAATGGATCGCGGCGCACCACCCTGTGCCGCTGGCAGGCGCCTTAGTGGGCTTGCTCGGCCATCAACGCACGTGCCAGGCCTTCGGCGACACGGATCCCGTCGACGCCCGCTGACAGGATGCCGCCGGCATAGCCCGCGCCTTCCCCGGCTGGGAAAAGACCGCGTACGTTGAGGCTCTGCAGGTCTTCGCCACGGGTGATGCGCAGTGGCGATGAGGTGCGCGTTTCGATACCGGTCAGCACCGCGTCGTGCAGGTCGAAGCCCCTGATCTGCTTGGCGAAGGCGGGCAGCGCCTCGCGAATCGCTTCGATGGCGAAGTCCGGCAGCGAGGGCGCCAGGTCACCGAGCTTGATGCCCGGCTTGTAGGAGGGCTCGACGCTGCCCAGTGCGGTGCTCGGCTTGCCGGCGATGAAGTCGCCGACCAGTTGGCCCGGCGCTTCGTAGTTGCTGCCGCCGAGTACGTAAGCGTGGGATTCCAGACGCTCCTGCAGTTCGACGCCAGCCAGCGGGCCGCCGGGATAATCCTGCTCCGGGGTGATGCCGACCACGATACCCGAGTTGGCGTTGCGCTCGTTACGCGAGTACTGACTCATGCCGTTGGTGACCACCCGGTGCGGCTCGCTGGTGGCCGCGACCACGGTTCCGCCCGGGCACATGCAGAAGCTGTAAACCGAGCGGCCATTCTTGGCGTGGTGCACCAGCTTGTAGTCGGCTGCGCCGAGTTTCGGGTGGCCGGCGTATTTGCCGAGGCGCGCACGGTCGATCAGCGACTGCGGATGCTCGATTCGAAAGCCTACCGAGAACGGCTTGGCCTCCATGAACACGCCACGCTTGTGCAGCGCGCGGAAGGTGTCGCGCGAGCTGTGGCCAAGGGCCAGGATGACGTGGCGGCTGTGCACCTGTTCGCCGTTCTCCAGTTCGACACCGACCAGTTGGCCGTCTTCGATCAGCACGTCGGTGACGCGCTGCTGGAAGCGCACCTCGCCGCCAAGGGCCTTGATCTCTTCGCGCATGGTGGCCACCACGCCAGTCAGGCGGAAGGTGCCGATATGCGGCTTGCTGACGTAGAGGATCTCCTCCGGTGCGCCAGCCTTGACGAACTCTTCCAGCACCTTGCGCCCGTAATGATTCGGGTCCTTGATCTGGCTGTACAGCTTGCCATCGGAAAAGGTGCCCGCGCCGCCCTCGCCGAACTGCACATTGGACTCGGGATCGAGCACTTTCTTGCGCCACAGGCCCCAGGTGTCCTTGGTGCGCTGGCGCACTTCCTTGCCGCGTTCCAGAACGATGGGTTTGAGGCCCATCTGCGCGAGGAGCAGCGCCGCGAAGATGCCGCATGGGCCGAAGCCGATCACCAGCGGGCGCTGGGCCGGATGCTGTTCGGCGCTGACGCTCAACGGCTTGTAGCTCACGTCCGGGGCGATACCGAGGTTGCGGTCGTTGGCCAGGCGCGCGAGCAGCGCGGCCTCGTCGCGCACGCTGAAATCCAGGGTGTAGATGAACGGCATGTCGCCGGACTTCTTGCGGGCATCGTAGCTGCGCTTGAACACGCTGAATTCGAGCAATTCGTTGTCGTCGATGCCCAGGCGCTCGACCAGGGCCGGGCGCAGGGCATCATCGGCGTGATCGAGGGGCAGTTTCAGTTCGGTGATGCGCAGCATGGGATCGTCCTTTCAGGGCCGGAGGCAACCCGGCAGCTTTTTCGAGGGCGGCGATTATGGACGAAAAATGCCCGGCAGGCTGCAGTCGATGCGTCGCAGTCGACGGGTAGCGGGGAGATTGGATGTGTCGCGCCGGTTGAAGGGCACGTCACTGAACGAACGCTCACGACACGAAAAGGACGCACTATGTACGGGAACGGAACGCTCAAGGCCGGGTATTTCGCAGGCTTGATCACGCCCTTGTGGCTGGCGCTGGGGGTGGCCATCGCCGGTGCGATGTATCCCGGCTACAGCCATGTCGATCAGGCCATGAGCCTATTGGGCGCCGAGGGTGCGCCGACGCAAGATATCTCGCCGCTGATCAACAACTTCCCATTGGGCGTGCTGTTCTTGCTGTTCGGTGCCAGCGTGCTGCTGCGCTTCAGCAATCCTTGGGCACGGGTGAGCGGCCTGTTGATCATGCTCCACGGCCTGGGCAGTTTCGGCACTGGTTATTTCGCCTGTGATGTCAGTTGTGCGCTCGCGAATCCGTCGGTCAGTCAGAACCTGCACAACCTCGCCGGGCTGATCATGGCCTTCAGCCTGCTGCTGGCCAGCGGGCTGTGGGTCTGGCTGGCTCGCCGTGTGCTCGCCTCGCCAGGCCTCTCCTGGTTTTCGCTAGCGTGCACGCTGGTCGCCCTAGGCGCTTTGCCGCTAATGGCCGGCGCGCTGGAGAGCGGCCACGGTTTTGGCCTCTATCAACGCATTAATTACGGCGCATCGCTGCTGTGGGTGGCCGCTCTGGCGCTGATGCTGTTGCGTCGCCCAGGCTGACTGCTACCGCGATCAGCTGGCGCGGGAGCTCATCCAGAGCTGGCGCTGCTCGGGCGTGTGGAAGGTCCAGGCCACGAAACGGCTCTGCTTCTGGCCCTGACTCATTTCCACCGTGCGGGTTTCCAGGGCGCCGACCTTCTTCAGCGTGGCGTATACACCCGGCAGGTTGCCGGCCTTGGAGATCAGCGTGCTGAACCACAGCACCTGCTCGCGGTGCGCGGCGCTTTCGCCGATCAGCCGCGCCACGAACGCTGCTTCGCCACCCGGACACCACAGCTCGGCTGCCTGGCCGCCAAAGTTGAGCACCGGCAGTTTGCGCTTCGGGTCGAGCTTGCCGAGGTTGCGCCATTTGCGCTTGCTGCCGCTGTTGGCTTCGGCTGCCGAGGCGTGGAAGGGCGGATTGCAGAGGGTCAGCTCGAAACGTTCGTCGCTCTGCAACAGATTGCTGAAGACGTGCCCGGCATCCGCCTGCAGGCGTAGCCCGATCTGATCGCGCAGGCCCGAGTTCGCTTGCACGATGGCCGTTGCCGAGGCAATGGCTTCGGGTGCGATGTCCGCGCCGAGAAAACGCCAGCCGTATTCGCGGTTACCCAGCAGCGGGTAGATGCAATTGGCGCCCACGCCGATATCCAGTGCCCGTACTGCCGCGCCGCGGGGAATTTCACCGCCGTTGTCATCGGCCAGCAGATCGGCCAGATAGTGCAGGTAGTCGGCACGCCCCGGAATCGGCGGGCACAGGTAGTCTGCGGGAATATCCCAGTGATTGATGCCGTAGAACTGCTTGAGCAGCGCGCGGTTGAACACCTTCACGGCCGCCGGGTTGGCGAAGTCGATGCTCTGGTTGCCGTAGGGGTTGACGATCACGAACGCGCCGAGCTCCGGGCTGGCCTTGATCAATGCCGGAAAGTCATAACGGCCCTGATGGCGGTTGCGGGGGTGCAGCTGGCCTTTCGCGGAGGAGGCGGGCGGTTTCGGCGGACGTTTGGCGGGCATGCTGATCATTGCGCAGGTGACGGGCCGGGCATTTTCCCACAGCCGCTGGCGCCGTGCTCGGTGTCTTGAATGTGAGCGGCTCTCGTACCCAGGTGCGCGCCTGGATATGCACTGATCCAGGTCAACTGGCAGCCGCTCGGCCAGCTCTAGACTGGCCCCATCCAGGGGAATAACAGGGGCACGGCCATGGCTTATCTCAGTTGGAGTGATGACCTGAACACCGGAATCGCGGTGATCGACGGTCAGCACCGACGTATCGTCGACATGATCAACGAGTTGTACGCGGCGCAGCACAATGGTGCGCGCGAGAACGTAGCGCTGGTGATCGAAGAACTGGTGGATTACACCAGCTCCCATTTCGCCTTCGAGGAGGCGATGCTCGAGGAAGCGGGCTACGTATTCACCAAGGCGCATAAGCGGGTGCACGAGCTATTCATCCGCCGCGTCGAAGATTACCGCGCGCGGTTCCGGCAGGGCGAGGATGTCTGTGATGAGTTACGCAGCCTGCTGGGCCGCTGGCTGTTCGGGCACATCCGCAACGACGACCAGAACTACGTGGCGGCAGTCACCGAAAACCTGCGGCGTCTGGCGGCCGACAAGGCCGAGGAGGGTTGGCTGAACCGTGCCAAGCGGCGTTTTTTTCGCGCGGCGTAGTGGATGATTGCGAGAGGACCGCAGCTTACCTGCTAGAGCGGGCGCGGACGCCAGGTCCATGCTCGTGATCTCGCGCGCACGGCGCGCTCCGGCCAGTGACACAGGCTACAGCGGAAATATCCACGGCACCATCACCACGCTGACGATCATCACCAGAATGGTGAACGGCACGCCGATACGCACGAAATCTCCGAAGCGATACTGACCAGGCCCCAGCACCAGGGTGTTCACCGGCGAAGAAATCGGTGTCATGAATGCTGCCGAGGCGGCAAGGGCGACTGTCATGGCGAAGGGTAGCGGCGATACGCCCAGCGCCTGGGCGGTAGCGATGGCCACTGGCGCCATCAGCACCGCAGTCGCGGTATTGGAGATGAACAGGCCGATCAGGGCGGTAACCGCGAACAGGCTGGCGAGGATCACCCGTGGCCCGGCGTTACCGAGGGCGCCGACCAGGCCGTTCACCGCCAGGTCGATGCCGCCGGTTTTCTGCAGGGCGAGGGCGAAGGGCAGCATGCCGACGATCAGGATCAGGCTCGGCCAATGGACGGATCGGTAGGCGCTGGGCATGTCGATGCAGCGGAAGGCCCCCATCAGCAGGCAACCGATCAGCGCGGCCATGACGTTGGGGACCAGGCCACTGATCATCAGGGCGACCATCACCGCCAGGCTCAGCAGGGCATAGGGTGCCTTACGCGCCGCGGGCGCCACCTCGTCGACCTCGGCGGGCAGGCTGAGCACCAGAAAATCGCGGTTGAGGCTCTGCAGGTGGTGGATCTGCTTCCAGCTACCGGCCACCAGCAGGGTGTCGGCGTGGGTCAGTTTTTCGTCCACCAGCAGGCCTTCCAGCGCCTGGCCGTGGCGACGCAGGCCGACCACGTTGAGCTTGTAGCGGCTGCGCAGGCCCAACTCCTGAATGCTCTTGCCCGGCAGGTGCGACTCCGGCGGCAGGGCAACTTCGGCAAGGCCCAGCTCGTGGGAGTGCACGCTGTAGTAGGAATTACGCAGCGGCAGTGCTTCCAGGCCCAGCTCCTGATAGGCGCCGAGCACCGCAATGGCCGGGCTGGCCAGGTCGACCAGCAGGACGTCGCCGGGCAGCAACTGGGTGTTGCCGGTGGCCATCAGCAACAGGGTGCGGAACTGCCGCTGGCGCTCCACGGCGATCACGTTGATGCCGTAGTGCGAACGCAGTTGCAGCTCGTCCAGCGCCTGGTTGGCCAGCGGTGAGTCGGCACGCACCCGCAGGCGGCGCTCGCGCTCGTTGAGGCGATAACTGTCGGCCAGATCGGCGAGCGTCAGGCGTGGCGGCGCCGAGGCGTCGCTATCGACGTCGCGCTGCAGCCAGCGCCGCGTGGCGAGCATGTAGAACACGCCAAGCACCAGCACGGCGAGGCCGATGGGCGTGAAGCTGAAGAAACTGAAACCTGGCAGCCCAGCCCGCAGCAGTTCACTGTGCACCACCATGTTCGGCGGCGTAGCTACCAGGGTGAGCATGCCGCTGATCAGGCCGGCGAAGGCCAGCGGCATCATCAATCGCCCCGGCGCGATCTTCAGCCGCGCCGCCACGCCAAGTACCACCGGAATGAAGATCGCCACCACGCCGGTGGAACTCATCACCGAGCCCAGCCCGGCCACAGCCACCATCAGCAGGATCAGCAAGCGGGTTTCGCTGCTGCCGGCCTTGGCCACCAGCCAGTCGCCGAGGCGATAGGCGATGCCGGTACGCACCAGGCCTTCACCGATCACGAACAGCGCGGCGATCAGGATCACGCTGGGGTCGGCGAAGCCGGCCAGGGTTTCCTGGATGGTCAGCACGCCGGTCAGCGGCAGGGCGACGAGGATCATCAAGGCGACCACGTCCATGCGCGGTTTGTTGATGACGAACAGCACCACGGCCGCGAACAACAGGCCGAGCACCATCAGCAGATCGAAGTTCATTTGCGCTCCATGCCTGGGAGTATCTCAGGGATAACCCAGTACCGCCTTGATTTGCAGCAGGTTGGCCGCAATCCAGCGCTTGTCGATGGCGCCCCAGTCGCGGATCACATACTGGCCGGCATTGTTGCGCTCGCCATCCTGCTGCTGGAACTCGCAGCGGATATCCAGTTCCTGCAGGGCGTTCAGGGTGTCCTGGGCAGTGCGTCGTGGCATGCCGGTGGCGGCCATCAGCGCCGGTACACTGTCGGCGCTGCCGCTGTCGATCAGCCAGGCCACGTAAAGGCGGCGGTAGAAGCTGGTCTTGGTCTTGCTCACATCCATGTCGTGCTCCCTTTAAAAGCTGGCGATCAGCATATAGGTGCCGGCACCGGCCAGGTAGCCGAGCAGGGCCAGGCCGCTGATGCGCTTGAGGTACCAGATGAAGTTGATCTTCTCCATGCCCATCGCCGCCACGCCGGCGGCCGAGCCGATGATCAGGCAGCTACCGCCGGTGCCGGCGCAGTAGGCGAGCATTTCCCAGAAGCTGCCGTCGACCACGAAGTGGCTCAGCCAGGGCAATTCGCTGGTGTTGGCAGCGAGGGTGAGTGCCTGCGGGGTGATCAGCGGGTACATCTTCATCGCGCCGGCGACCATCGGCACGTTGTCCACCACCGCTGAGAGCATGCCGATGGACAGGGCGATGCTGTACACATTGCCGAGGCTGTCCTTGAGTTGGGTGGCGACCTGAATCAGGTGCCCGGCGCTCGACAATGCTGATACGGCGAGCAGGATGCCCAGGAAAAACAGCACGCTGGTGATGTCGATGCGGCGCAGCACGCCGACCACCGAGAGTGGATCCTTTTCTTCGCTGTTCTTGCTGCGGTGGATGATTTCGGTCACCACCCAGAGCACGCCGAGGCCGAACAGAATGCCCATGTAGGGCGGCAAGTGGGTGATGGTCTTGAACACCGGCACGAAGATCAGCGCGCCGAGACCGAGAGCGAACACCAGGTTGCGCTCGAAGGGCGTGGTGGGGTCACGGGGGCTCTCGTCACTCTCCTTCACGCGTGGCGAGTCGATCTCACCGCGCAGGATGAAGCTCATGACGATCAGCGGCACCACCAGGCAGACCAGGCTGGGCAGGAACAAACTGGTGACGATGCCGCTGGCAGTGACCTGGCCGCCGATCCACAGCATGGTGGTGGTCACGTCTCCGATGGGCGACCAGGCGCCGCCGGCGTTGGCGGCGATCACCACGATGCCGGCATAGAACCAGCGCTCGTGCCTGTCGGCGATCAGTTTGCGCAGTAGCGAGATCATCACGATGGTGGTGGCCAGGTTGTCCAATGCCGAAGACAGGAAGAAGGTGATCAGGCCCACCAGCCACAGCAGATGCACGCGCTTGTGGGTGCGAATGCGGTCGGTGATGACCTTGAAGCCTTCGTGGGCGTCGATCAGTTCGACGATGGTCATGGCGCCCATCAGAAAGAACAGGATCTCGGAAATCTCGCCCAGATGGTGGCGGAGCTCCTCGATGGCGTGGTGCGTGTTGATGCTGGAGCCGGCTGTGCCGGAGCCGATCATCGGCAGGATGCTGTCGGCACCCATCACCAGGAGCGTCCAGCTGATCACGGCAGTGAGCAGGGCCGAGGCGGCCTTGTCGACCTTGAGTGGATGCTCCAGCGCGATGCACAGGTAACCGAGGACAAACACGACTGCCATCAACGCATACATGGAGAATCCGCCTTTTGTTTTTTATCGAGGGGCTGAGATCGGTAGGCGGAGGAAGATGCCTGAAACAACTTGTAAAAGGGAAGCCCCTGATGGCCGCAATGGAGCGGTCACTTCGCCGCGCGGCGTTTCTGCCAAGGTCGAGCGATGAGTGCAGCTGCGAAAAAGCGAGCCCTTACGGATGCAGGCTTTTTCGCACAGCGTGCTTAGCCCATGGGGCGCACTCATGAGCGAAGGAGCAGTCCGCCAAACCATGTCGACCCTGACAAAACGGCAACGGCGTACTGCTTCGCGAACGGAGCGCCGCCCGGTACGCCCTGCCGCGCCAATTAACCGCAGGCATAAAAAAGCCCGCCTCTTGTGGGGGCGGGCTTTCTTCACGCGTGGCGCTTAGAGTGCGGCGATCTTGCCGCGCTGCTCGACCAGATTACTCAGCGCCTGTTCGGCCTCGGCCAGTTTGGCGCGTTCCTTCTCGAGCACTTCGGCCGGTGCCTTGGCGACGAAACCTTCGTTGGCCAGCTTGCCGCCAACCCGCTTGGCTTCGCCTTCCAGGCGCTGGATTTCCTTGTCCAGGCGCGCCAGCTCGGCTTCCTTGTCGATCAGGCCGGCCATGGGCACCAGCACCTGCATGTCGCCGACCAGGGCGGTGGCGGACATCGGCGCTTG
Organism: uncultured Pseudomonas sp.; assembly: GCA_966186235.1. Taxonomy (GTDB): domain Bacteria; phylum Pseudomonadota; class Gammaproteobacteria; order Pseudomonadales; family Pseudomonadaceae; genus Aquipseudomonas. The sequence continues at coordinate 64,258 of CBIFVM010000002.1, read as the reverse complement.
CTCGCCGGCAGTCAGCACCTTCACCGACTCGAACTTGGCCAGCTTGTTGAGCAGCGGGGCGTTGTCGTTGAGGCGGCGCAGGTCTTCGGCATTGGCGTTGGCGAGGATGACGTCGATACGCTTGGCCATGGAGATCTTCATCTCGCCACGGATCTGCCGTACGCCGAGCATCAGTTGCTTGACCCACTCGATATCGCCTTCGGCCGCGGCGTCGAGGCGCGCCTCGTTGGCCACCGGCCACGGCTGCAGCATCAGGGTGTCGCCGCTGACGCCGGCCTGGCCCTTGATGCGCTGCCAGATTTCTTCGCTGATGAACGGCATGAACGGGTGCGCCAGGCGCAGGATCACTTCCAGCACGCGCACCAGGGTGCGGCGGGTGCCGCGCTGGCGCTCGAGCGGTGCGTTCTCGTCCCACAGCACGGGCTTGACCAGCTCCAGGTACCAGGCGCAGTACTCGTCCCAGACGAACTCGTACAGCGCTTGGGTCGCCAGGTCGAAGCGGAAGGCGTCGAGGTGGCGGGTCACGTCCTGCTCGCAACGCTGCAGGGCGGAGATGATCCAGCGATCCACCGGCGACAGATCGACTTCTTCGCCGTTGATGCCGGTGTCCTGGCCATCGGTGTTCTCGATGACGAAGTTGGCAGCGTTCCACAGCTTGTTGCAGAAGTTGCGGTAGCCCTCGACGCGGCCCATGTCGAACTTCACGTCGCGGCCGGTGGTGGCCAGGGAGCAGAAGGTGAAACGCAGGGCGTCGGTGCCGTAGCTGGCGATGCCTTCCGGGAATTCGGCCTTGGTCTGCTTGGCGATCTTCTCGGCGAGCTTGGGCTGCATCATGCCGCTGGTGCGTTTGGCCAGCAGGGTTTCCAGATCGATGCCGTCGACGATGTCCAGCGGATCGAGGACGTTACCCTTGGACTTGGACATCTTCTGGCCCTGGCCGTCGCGCACCAGGCCGTGCACGTACACGGTCTTGAACGGAATCTGTTTGGTCAGGTGGGTCGAGAGCATGATCATCCGGGCAACCCAGAAGAAGATGATGTCGAAACCGGTGACCAGCACGTCGGTCGGGTGATGGGTCTTCAGGAAGTCGGTCTGCTCGGGCCAGCCGAGGGTGGAGAAGGTCCACAGGCCGGAGCTGAACCAGGTGTCCAGCACGTCGTCGTCCTGGCGTAGCGGCAGGTCGCCCAGGTCGTGCTTGGCGCGTACTTGCGCTTCGTCGCGGCCGACATAGACGTTGCCCGCCTGGTCGTACCACGCCGGAATGCGGTGGCCCCACCACAGCTGACGGCTGATGCACCAGTCCTGGATATCGCGCATCCAGCTGAAATACATGTTTTCGTACTGCTTGGGCACGAACTGGATCTCGCCGTTCTCAACCACTTCGATGGCCTTCTCGGCCAGCGGCTTGGTGGACACGTACCACTGATCGGTCAGCCACGGCTCGATGATGGTGCCAGAGCGGTCGCCCTTCGGTACTTTCAGGGCGTGGTCGTCGATGCTTTGCAGCAGGCCGAGGGCATCGAAGGCCGCGACGATCCGCTTGCGCGCCTCGAAGCGATCCAGGCCGGCGTATTCGGCGGGCAGGCTGGCATCGAGCAGGGCGTTGACGCTGCCGTCGATGTTGAAGATCTGCGCGCCGGGCAGCACCTTGGCGTCCTGGTCGAAGATGTTGATCAGCGGCAGGTTGTGGCGCTTGCCGACCTCATAGTCGTTGAAGTCATGGGCTGGGGTGATCTTCACGCAGCCGGTGCCGAATTCCGGGTCGCAATACTCGTCGGCGATGATCGGGATGCGGCGGCCCACCAGCGGCAGCTCGACGTACTGGCCGATCAGCGCCTGGTAGCGCTCGTCTTGCGGGTTCACGGCGACGGCGGCGTCGCCGAGCATGGTTTCCGGGCGCGTGGTGGCGACGATCAGGTAGTCGTTGCCCTCTGCGGTCTTCCGGCCGTCGGCCAGCGGGTAGCGCAGGTTCCACAGGTGGCCTTTCTCGTCGTGGCTTTCCACTTCCAGGTCGGAAATGGCGGTGTGGAACTTGGTGTCCCAGTTGACCAGACGCTTGCCGCGGTAGATCAGGCCGTCCTCGTGCAGGCGCACGAAGGCTTCCTTGACCGCCTCGGACAGGCCGTCGTCCATGGTGAAACGCTCGCGCGACCAGTCCACCGACGAGCCCAGGCGACGGATCTGCCGGGTGATGGTGCCACCGGACTCGGCTTTCCACTCCCAGACCTTCTCGAGGAATTTGTCGCGGCCCAGATCATGACGATCGATACCCTGGGCGCCCAGTTGGCGCTCCACCACCATCTGCGTGGCGATACCGGCGTGATCGGTGCCCGGCTGCCACAGGGTGTTGCGGCCCTGCATGCGGCGGAAACGGATCAGCGCATCCATGATCGCGTTGTTGAAACCGTGGCCCATATGCAGGCTGCCGGTCACGTTCGGCGGCGGGATCATGATGGTGTAGGGCTCACCGGAACCCTGCGGAGCGAAGTAGCCCTTCGCCTCCCAGTTTTCGTACAGAGCGGTTTCGATGGCGTGGGGCTGGTAGGTCTTGTCCATGCGCGGCGGGACCCTTCTGGCGTCTGATCGGAAAAGCCGAGCAGTATAACCAACCGCCGCATAGTTTTCTTCCGCTCTCGCGGCTATCGGTCGAGCGGAAAAACAGCCTCAGGGCAGGGGATCAGCGGCGCGGGGGGAGCAGGCGATTGAGGCGCGCCTGCAGGCGGCGCTTGAGTTCGGCTTCGATCTGCGGCACGAAATCATCGATCACGTCCTGCAGCAGCAGTTGCGCCGCGGCGCGCAGCTCGGTGTCCAGGCGGTTGATCTCGTTGTCGCGGCCGATGGCGCGCTGCACGGTCTGGCGCAGCTCGTCCTCCGAGGCGATCCCGGTTGCGCCGCCGGGCGCGGCGGGTTGCGCGGCGATTACCGGCTCAGGGGCGCGAACCACCTCGGAGAGTACGGGAATGTCATCCGGGTCGAACTTGTCGGTGAGCAGCGGCGGATCGAGGTCGTCGTCGAGCAGTTCGCGAATCGATTCGAGGTCGCTCAGCAGGGCGCCGGGTTTGTGGGGCGGGTTCAGGTTGTCCATGGCAGGGGTCTACAGTTCGACACGTTTGGGATCATAGCCGCGCTGCCGGTAGCTGCGGAAATTCTCCCGGCAGGCGGCCAGCAGGTCGGGTTCCTGGTTGACGATCTCGATCACCCGGCTGAACCGGTCGATGTGCGGGCTGAGGGCGCTGCTGAGGTTGATCAGCACCGCCTGCTGCGCCGCCGGCTCCTCGTCCACACCTATCACCACGGGCGCGTGGGGATCGTCCTGATGCAGGCCATGGGGGATGAAGCTTTCCTGGCGGACACGCCAGAGCAGCTCGTCGAGTTCGTGGCATTGCGCGCTGTCGCGACCGCGCAGAAACACCGGCAGACCGGCTCGCCAGGCTTTGCCTGCGAGCTGGCAGGCAGCGCGCAGGCGTTCGGCTGCAGTGGCCGACGACAGTACGTAGAATTCGATTCGGGGCATGGCGGCAAGTGTCGGGCTTCAAGCGGCAAGCTTCAAGCGAAAAGCGCAGTGGACGGTTTCGGGCAGGGCAGGAGTGACGGGCGAGGGTGGCCGGGAGTGGCCACCCTCAGCAGCGCTGGTGGTCAGGCGGTCACGCGGTCGAGCAGGTACTGGGTGAGCAGCGGCACCGGGCGGCCAGTGGCGCCCTTGTCCTTGCCGCCGCTGACCCAGGCGGTGCCGGCGATGTCCAGGTGCGCCCACTTGTAGGCCTTGGTGAAGCGCGACAGGAAGCAGCCGGCGGTGATGGTGCCGGCTTTCGGCCCACCGATGTTGGCGATGTCGGCGAACGGGCTGTCCAGCTGCTCCTGGTATTCGTCGTACAGCGGCAGTTGCCAGGCGCGGTCGTCGGCCTGGCGGCCGGCGGCGAGGATCTGGTTGACCAGCTCGTCGTCGTTGCCCATCAGGCCCGACACGTTGCTGCCCAGGGCGACGATGCAGGCGCCGGTCAGGGTGGCGATGTCGATCACCGATTGCGGTTTGAAGCGCTCGGCGTAGGTCAGGGTATCGCACAGCACCAGGCGGCCTTCGGCGTCGGTGTTGAGGATTTCCACGGTCTGCCCGCTCATGGTGGTGACGATGTCGCCCGGGCGTGTCGCGCCGCCGCTGGGCATGTTCTCGGCACAGGCCAGCAGGCACACCAGGTTGATCGGCAATTGCAGTTCGAGCACCGCGCGCAGGGTGCCGAACACACTGGCGGCGCCGCCCATGTCGTACTTCATTTCATCCATGCCGGCAGCCGGCTTGATGCTGATGCCGCCGGTATCGAAGGTGATGCCCTTGCCGACCAGGGCGTGGGGCTTGTCACCTTTCTTGCCGCCGTTGTACTGCATGACGATCATTCGCGGCGGCTGGTCGCTGCCTTGAGCCACGGCGAGGAAGGCGCCGGCACCCAGGGCCTGCAGCTTCTTCTCGTCGAGAATATCGACCTTGAGATTGTTGTGCGCCTTGGCCAGCTCCTTGGCCTGTTCGGCCAGGTAGCTGGGGTGGCAGATGTTCGGCGGCAGGTTGCCCAGGTCCTTGGTCAGTGCCATGCCGATGGCGATGGCGCGTGCCTCGCGGGTAGCGCGCTCGACGGCGGCGGTGTCGGCCTTGTCGGTGATCAGGGTGATCTTCTTCAGGGCGCCGGGCGTGGCCTTCTGGCTCTTGAAACGATCGAACTGGTAGCCGGCGTCGGCCAGGCTTTCCACCAGCAGGCGGGCCTTGCCGTAGGCGTCGCGGTCCTTCACCTGGACATCCTGCAGGGCCAGCAGGGCATCGCTGCCACCGAGATTTTTCAGTACGCCATAAACGGCAGTGATCAATTTGCGCAGTTGGCGGTCAGACAGTTCGGCGTCCTTGCCGGTGCCGACCAGCAGTACGCGCTCGGCCTTGAGGTTCGCCACACCGTGGACCAGCAGGGTCTGGCCAGGCTTGCCCGCCAGGTCGCCACGCTTGAGCAGGGCGGCGATGGCGCCGCCGCTGGCTGCGTCCACTGCCTTGGCCGTGGCAGCGAGTTTGCCACCCTCGGCAACCGGGATGACCAGGGTGGCGGTTTTCAGTGTTTCCGGGCGAGCGTTTTTGACGATAAATTCCATGCGTGGTGTCCCCAAGACAACGAGTCGCGAATGCAGGATAATGGACGACAATTTTTTCGGCCGGTTCGCTTGAAAGTGCGGGCCAGCATGCAGTTCGGCTAGTTTGAGCACAGCCGCCTGAGCCTGACAACCCTGGAGTGTCTGTTTGATCGTCTTCCGATATCTGTCCCGAGAGGTTCTGGTTACCCTGAGTGCGGTGAGCGCCGTACTGCTGGTAATCATCATGAGTGGCCGCTTCATCAAGTACCTGGCCCAGGCGGCCCAGGGGATACTCGACCCGAGCGTGCTGTTCCTGATCATGGGCTTTCGCCTGCCCGGCTTCCTGCAGCTGATTCTGCCCCTAGGTCTGTTCCTGGGCTTCCTGCTGGCCTACGGGCGTCTGTATCTGGACAGCGAGATGACCGTGCTGTCGGCCACCGGCATGAGCCAGCAGCGGTTGTTCCTCTACAGCCTGGCGCCCGCCACCGTGGTAGCGCTGCTGGTGGCCTGGCTGAGCATGGGCCTGGCGCCGCAGGGCGTGACCCAGGTCGCCAGGATCTTCAATCAGCAGGATGCCCTGACCGAGTTCGATACCCTGGTGCCGGGGCGCTTTCAGTCGATGCGCGACGGCACCCGGGTCACCTACACCCGGGAGCTGTCGGACGACCGCACCGAGTTGGGCGGTATCTTCATCTCCGACAAGCGTGTGTCCCGCGAAGGCGACAAGGATCGCGGCATCAGCGTGCTGGTCGCCGAGCGTGGTCGCCAGGAAGTGCAGCCCGACGGCAGCCGTTACCTGATCCTGGAAAACGGCTACCGCTATGACGGCAATCCGGGGCAGGCCGATTACCGGGTGATCCAGTACGACACCTACGGCGTGCTGCTGCCCAAGCCGTCGGTAGCGGCAGACATCAGCGAACGCGAGGCGATTCCGACCTCGCAGTTGATCGGCAGCGACGAGCCGCGCCTGCAATCCGAGTTGCAGTGGCGTATCTCCATCCCGCTGCTGGTGTTCATCGTCACCCTGATGGCCGTACCGCTGTCCCGGGTCAACCCCCGTCAGGGCCGCTTCCTCAAGCTGCTGCCGGCGATTCTGCTGTACATGACCTACCTCGGCCTGCTGGTGGCGGCCCGCAGTGCGCTGGATAAAGGGCGTATTCCACCCTACATCGGGCTGTGGGGCGTGCACCTGTTGTTCCTGCTGGTTGGCCTGGCGCTGCTCTACTGGGAGCCGTTGCGTCTGAAGTTGGTAAGCCGTCGGGAGAATGCGCGTGGTTAAGCTGGATCGTTACATCGGCGTGCAGGTGCTGTTCGCCATTCTGGCTGTGCTCGGCATCATCGTCGGCCTGGCCCTGCTGTTCGCGCTGATCGATGAGCTGGGCGACATCGAAGGTAGCTACGGCATCGGGGATGCGCTTTGGTACGTATTGCTGACCGCGCCGCGGCGCATCTACGACATGCTGCCGATGGCGGCACTGGTGGGTTGCCTGATCGGCCTGGGTACGCTGGCCAGCAACAGCGAGCTGACCATCATGCGTGCGGCCGGCGTGTCCATCGGGCGTATCGTCTGGGGCGTGATGAAGCCCATGCTGGCGTTGATGCTGGTGGGCATCCTGATCGGCGAGTACGTGGCGCCCTGGACCGAAAACCAGGCCCAGGCCAGCCGCGCCATGGCCCAGGGCGGTGGCGAGGCGCAAACCGCCAAGCGCGGCATGTGGCACCGTCAGGGGCAGGAGTTCGTGCACATCAATGCCGTGCAGCCCGGCGGCGTGCTGTTCGGGGTGACCCGCTATCGCTTCGATGACGAGCGCCGCCTGGAATCGTCCAGCTTCGCCCGCCGCGCCACCTACGAAGGCAGCTATTGGGAACTGGAGGATGTGGCGACCACGCTGTTCCATGATCGCCGCACCGAAGTCGTCAAGGCGCCGACCGAACGCTGGGATATCGAGCTCAGCCCGCAGTTGCTCGGCACCGTGGTGCTGGAGCCCGAGGCGCTGTCGATCACCGGCTTGTGGAGCTACATCCACTACCTGAAGGAGCAGGGCCTGAACAACGGCAACTATTGGCTGGCGTTCTGGACCAAGGTGCTGCAGCCGCTGGTCACCGCCGCGCTGGTGTTGATGGCGATTTCCTTCATCTTCGGCCCGCTGCGTTCGGTTACCCTCGGCCAGCGCGTATTCACCGGTGTGCTGGTGGGCTTCGTGTTCCGCATCGCCCAGGATCTGCTCGGCCCGTCGAGCCTGGTATTCGGCTTCTCGCCGCTGGTGGCGGTGCTGCTTCCGGCCAGCATCTGCGCCATTGCCGGCCTCTGGCTACTGCGCCGGGCTGGCTGATCCCGCTGTGCCCTTTCCCGTCGGGGGAGGGCGCAGTTTCGCGCTGATTCGACTCTGCCCCCCGTTTATTTGCGATGCGCGTGCTTGGGCAGGCGCACGATCACGCTATCGGAATACAGGTCGTGCCAGCTGCGCTTGCGCTTGTCGACCAGCATCCATAGAAAACCCAGCCCCAGCGTCAGCCATGACAGGATGGCGATCAGAAAGCGCAGCAGCGCCTGCCAGAGGTTGAGCGCCGTGCCGTCCGCGTTCTGAACGCGAATGCCCCACACCTGCATGCCCAGGGTCTGCCCCCCGTGGGTCCAGAACTTGGCGAAGAACCCGAACAGGCTCAGCAGCAGCAGGCTGGAAAGCAGTGGGTCATGGTCCAGGGCGCCAGCGTCCGCCCATTGCCGCAGCTGCGCCTCGCCGTAGATGGCCATCTGGATCAGTTTGTAGATGAAGCCCACGACGATCAGCAGCGCGATGCACAGGAAGCCATCGTACAAGATGGCAGCCAGGCGTCGGCCCAGGCCGGCCGGCGGAAAGTCGCCTTGCGGGCGTAGTGTGGATTTCGGCATATCGGGTTCGCATGCGTAAGGGCGGTTAAAGCACGGATACTAAGTTGCAGGCATAAAAAAACCCCTGACGTGAGTCAGGGGTTTTTTCAAGCAGCGGCTTATTCCTGGATTTGAACCTGGTCAGCCTGCATGCCTTTTTGACCTTGTACAGCAACGAAGCTAACTTTCTGGCCTTCTTTCAGGCTCTTGAAGCCGTTACCTTCGATAGCGCGGAAATGTACGAACAGATCCGGACCGCTTTCTGGAGTGATAAAACCAAAACCTTTCTCGTCGTTAAACCACTTGACGGTACCGTTCTGACGATTCGACATGTCTCTTATCCTTGGAACTAGAGTTGATGACAGCCTCCATGTGTAGAGGACTGAAGACTGGTTGCAAGGAGTGATGGAAGTCGAACGGGATGTAGCGGATCTAGGGCGATCTACTGCATCAGGTCACGATTCTCGGCGACCCATGCAAACACAGTGGCTGAACTCTACGCTAACTTTTGCGCAAATGCCAACCCTTCGGGCACGCGAAAACCCACGTAATTTTCGTGAGGCCTGGGTGCCTATTTCGGAAGGTTTTTATAGTGGCTCAAGCATGTGCATCGAGGTGATGCACGGCACTGTTTCAGTGCGAGCTGTCAAAAAATGGCAACAGCTTAAGGATATATGGTGCCCCGGGGGAGACTCGAACTCCCACTTCTTTCGAAAACGGATTTTGAATCCGCCGCGTCTACCGGTTCCGCCACCGGGGCACAATGGCGGCGCAGTATAGGGAGCAAGATGCCATTGGTCAATGCGCTCGCGTGGTCACTTGCAGGGAATTCCGGTAAGCTGCTCCGCCCTGCAGTACGACATCTTTTCCGATCATGCGCGTTGCCGACTTTCATTTCGATCTGCCTGACGAGCAGATCGCCCGTCACCCCCTTGCCGAGCGTCGTGCCAGCCGACTGCTGATCCTCGATGGCGCCAGTGGTGCGCTGGCTCATCGGCAATTCGCCGACCTGCTCGAGTACTTGCGCCCCGGCGATCTGATGGTGTTCAACAACACCCGGGTGATCCCGGCACGTCTGTTCGGGCAGAAGGCTACCGGCGGCAAGCTGGAGATTCTGGTCGAGCGAGTGCTCGACGAGCACCGCGTGCTGGCTCATATCCGCTCTAGCAAGTCCCCCAAGCCGGGCTCGCTGATCGATATCGACGGCGGTGCCCAGGCGCAGATGTTGGCTCGTCACGATGCGCTGTTCGAGCTGCGTTTCGAGGAGCCGGTGCTGGCGCTGCTCGAACGCGTCGGGCACATGCCGTTGCCTCCTTATATAGACAGGCCCGATGACGCCGCCGACCGCGAGCGCTACCAGACCGTCTATGCGCAGAAGGCCGGTGCCGTCGCAGCGCCCACGGCGGGGCTGCATTTTGATGACGAGCTGCTGGTTGCGCTGCGCGAGAAAGGCGTCGAGAGCGCCTTCGTCACCCTGCATGTCGGCGCGGGTACCTTCCAGCCGGTACGCGTGGAGCGTATCGAAGATCACCACATGCACAGCGAGTGGCTGGAGGTCAGCCAGGACGTGGTAGATGCCGTTGAAGCGTGCCGTGCCCGCGGCGGTCGCGTGGTGGCGGTGGGCACCACCAGCGTCCGCTCTCTGGAAAGCGCTGCCCGTGATGGCGAGCTGAAACCGTTCAGTGGCGATACCGACATCTTCATCTACCCGGGCCGGCCGTTTCATGTGGTCGACGCCCTGGTCACCAACTTCCACCTGCCGGAATCGACCCTGCTGATGCTGGTGTCCGCTTTCGCCGGCTACCCCGAAACCATGGCGGCCTATGCCGAGGCCGTGGCCCAGGGTTATCGCTTCTTCAGTTACGGTGATGCCATGTTCATCACCCGCAATCCCGCCCCGCGCGGGCCCGAGGTTTCAGTATGACGCGCAGCTGCCGCATGTCCTTCGAACTGCTCGCTACCGACGGCAAGGCCCGCCGTGGCCGGCTGACGTTCCCGCGTGGTGTGGTGGAAACCCCGGCGTTCATGTCGGTGGGCACCTATGGCACCGTCAAGGGCATGCTGCCGCGCGACATCGAGGCCATCGGCGCGCAGATCATTCTCGGCAACACCTTCCATCTGTGGCTGCGCCCGGGCACCGAGGTCATCAAGCGCCACGGCGACCTGCACGATTTCATGCAGTGGCAGGGGCCGATCCTCACCGATTCCGGCGGTTTCCAGGTGTTCAGCCTGGGGGCGATGCGCAAGATCAAGGAGGAGGGCGTGACCTTCGCCTCGCCGGTCGACGGCTCCAAGGTATTCATGGGCCCGGAAGAGTCCATGCAGGTGCAGCGCGATCTCGGCTCGGACATCGTGATGATCTTCGACGAGTGCACGCCATACCCCGCCGAGTTCGACGTGGCCAAGACCTCCATGGAGCTGTCGCTGCGCTGGGCCAAGCGTTCCAAGATCGCCCATGGTGAAAGCACGGCGGCATTGTTCGGCATCGTCCAGGGCGGCATGCACGAGTCGCTGCGCATGCGTTCGCTGGAAGGCCTGAGCGAGCTGGAGTTCGATGGCCTGGCCATTGGGGGCCTGTCGGTGGGTGAGCCGAAGCAAGAGATGATCAAGGTGCTCGACTACCTGCCTGGGCAGATGCCGAGCGACAAACCGCGCTACCTGATGGGCGTCGGCAAGCCCGAAGACTTGGTCGAAGGCGTACGCCGTGGCGTGGACATGTTCGACTGCGTCATGCCGACCCGCAATGCGCGCAACGGCCACCTGTTTGTGGAGACTGGCGTGCTGAAAATCCGCAACGCCTTCCACCGTCACGACGACTCGCCGCTGGATCCGACCTGCGACTGTTACACCTGCAAACACTTCTCGCGCGCCTATCTGCACCATTTGGATAAGTGCGGCGAAATGCTCGGCAGCATGTTGAATACAATCCACAACTTGCGCCATTACCAGCGCCTCATGGCTGGTTTGCGCGAGGCAATTCAACAGGGTACATTGGCCGCCTTTGTCGATGCCTTCTACGCCCGGCGCGGCCTGCCAACGCCGCCGCTGGAGTGATTTTCGATGGCCAAAAGATCTTTCAACAGGAGTGTCAAATGAGCTTTTTTATTCCCGCTGCCTACGCTGACGCCGCTGGCCCTGCTGCCGGCCCGGCTGGTACCGGTTTCGAGTGGATCTTCCTGATCGGCTTCCTGGTCATCTTCTATCTGATGATCTGGCGTCCCCAGGCCAAACGCGCCAAGGAGCACAAGAACCTGCTCGGCAACCTGCAGAAGGGTGACGAAGTGGTAACCAGCGGTGGCATCGCCGGCAAGGTTTCCAAGGTCAGCGACGATTTCGTGGTCATCGAAGTGTCCGACACCGTCGAGCTGAAGATCCAGAAAGGCGCTGTTGCGGCAACCCTGCCCAAAGGCACGCTGAAAGCCATCTGATTTCTCTGTTCCAGTTTCATCCATCCCGCGGGGCGCATATTGCGCCCCGCGTCATAAGCGGGCGGCGTCATTCATGCTCAACAAATACCCTTTGTGGAAGTACCTGCTGATCGCAGTTGTGCTGATCGTCAGTCTGATTTATTCCGCACCCAATCTTTACCCCGATGATCCGGCGATCCAGATCAGCGGGGCCAGTTCGGCGCAGACCATCGCGCAAGCCGATCTCGATCGCGTCAGCAAGGCGCTGGCCGAGGCGGGCATCGAGGTCAAGGCATCGAACGTTGGCGAGCAGGGCCGCAGCGGCCTGGTTCGCCTGGAAAACCAGGGCGACCAGCTGCCGGCCAAGGATGTCGTGCGCAAGACGCTGGGCGACAACTACGTGGTGGCCCTGAACCTGGCCCAGACCACGCCTGATTGGCTGCGCAACGTTGGCGCGAGCCCCATGAAGCTCGGCCTCGACCTCTCTGGCGGTGTGCACTTCCTGCTCGAAGTCGACATGGACAAGGCGCTGGAAGTCCGTCGTCAGGTCTACGAAGGCGAGCTCAAGAGCCTGCTGCGTAAGGAGCGTGTGCGTTACCGCAGCATGCCGCAGCAGGGCGGCGCCATCCAGCTGGGCTTCGCCGATAGCGACACGCTGGCAAAGGCCGAACAGCTGATCCGCAAGGACTACAAGGATTTCAATCTCGAGACGCAGGAGCGTGCCGGTCAGCAGGTGCTGCGCGTGACGCTGACGCCGGCCAAGATCGCCGAAATCCGCGAATACTCGATTCGTCAGAACCTGACCACCGTGCGTAACCGGGTCAACGAACTGGGTGTCGCCGAGCCGCTGGTGCAGCGTCAGGGCGCCAACCGTATCGTGGTCGAGCTGCCAGGTGTGCAGGACACCGCCGAAGCCAAGCGTATTCTTGGCAAGACCGCCAACCTGGAATTCCGTCTGGCGGCCGATCCGAATGCGCCGCGCGGCACCACCGAGGAGTTCGGCTTCCGCGAGGAAGGTCGCCCGCCGGTGCAGCTCGAGCGTGAACTGATCATCACCGGTGACCAGGTCACCGATGCCCAGGCGAGCTTCGACGAGAACGGCCGTCCGCAGGTCAATATCCGCCTGGATGGTCATGGTGGTGACCTGATGAACCGCGCCACCCGCAGCAATGTTGGGCGCAGCATGGCGGTGATCTTCATCGAGCAGCGCCCGCAGACCCGCTACGTGAAGCAGATGGTAGACGGCGTCGAGCAGGAAGTGCAGGTCGACTCCTTCAAGGAAGAGAAGCAGATCATCAGCCTGGCGACCATCCAGTCGCCGCTGGGTAGCCAGTTCCGCATCACTGGCCTGAACGGCCAGGGCGAGTCCTCCGAGCTGGCGCTGTTGTTGCGTGCCGGTGGTCTGGCCGCGCCGATGTACTTCGCTGAAGAGCGCACCATCGGCCCGAGCCTAGGGGCCGAGAACATCGTCAAGGGTATCGAGTCCACCGAGTGGGCGATGATCTTCGTGTCGCTGTTCATCATCGCCATCTATCGCTTCTTTGGCGTGCTGGCCACCATCGCCCTGGCATTCAACCTGACCCTGCTGGTCGGCCTGATGTCGGTGATTGGCGCGACGCTGACCCTGCCGGGCATCGCCGGTATCGTGCTGACGCTGGGTATGGCGGTCGACGCCAACGTGCTGATCTTCTCGCGGATTCGCGAAGAGCTGGCCAGGGGGCTGTCGGTTCAGCGGGCGATCCATGAAGGTTTCGATCGCGCCTATTCGGCAATTCTCGACAGTAACCTGACCACCCTGCTGGTTGGCGCGATTCTGTTCGCGCTGGGCACCGGCCCGGTGAAAGGGTTCGCGGTAACGCTGTCGCTGGGCATCATCACCTCGATGTTCACGGCGATCATGTTCACCCGCGGCATGGTCAACCTGATCTTCGGTGGCCGTAACTTCAAGAAATTGTGGATTTAAGGTGAAGTCATGAAGTTGCCAACCCGCATTCCCTTCATGGCGATACGCAACATCGCGTTCGCCATCACCGTGGTTATCAGCCTCATCGGCTTGGGTAGCCTTTTCAAGCATGGCCTCAATTTCGGTCTGGATTTCACTGGCGGCACGTTGATTGAGCTGACCTACGAAAAACCGGCCGATCTGGAGCTGATCAAGCGTGAGCTCGGCCAGGCCGGTTACGCCGACGCCGTGGTGCAGAGCTTCGGCTCCACAACCGACGTGCTGGTGCGTCTGGCTGGTGATTCACCCGACCTGGGTAACGAAGTGGCTACCGCGCTGCGCAAGATCGACACCGATACCTCGTTCGAGGTCAAGCGCGTCGAGTTCGTCGGCCCGCAGGTGGGTGAGGAGCTGCGTGATCAGGGCGGCCTGGCCATGCTGCTGGCCCTGGGCGGCATCCTGCTGTACCTGGCTTTTCGCTTCCAGTGGAAGTTCGGTGTCGGCGCGGTCGGCTCCCTGGCTCACGACATCATCGTCACGCTCGGCATCCTGGCCTTCTTCAAGGTGCCGTTCGACCTAACCGTGCTGGCGGCGGTGCTGGCGATGGTCGGTTACTCGCTGAACGACACCATCATCATCTACGACCGCATCCGCGAGAACTTCCGGATGATGCGCAAGGCCGACCTCATCGAGAACATCGATGTATCGGTAACCCAGACCCTGCTGCGTACCATTGCTACCTCGCTGTCGACCGCCCTGGCGCTGATCGCACTGCTGGTGTTCGGTGGTGACAGCCTGGGCGGCTTCGCGCTGACCCTGCTGATCGGTGTGGTAGTAGGTACCTACTCTTCGGTGTACATCAGTGCGCCGGTGCTGATCTGGTTGAAGCTGACCTCCGAGGATCTGATTCCTCCAGCCGCTGATGCCGAGGGTGTCGACGACCGCCCGTAAAGCGTGATTCGTTCATCATCTGCACTGCACTAAAGGCGGGCGACAAGGGAACTTGTCGCCCGTTTTGCATTTCCAAGGCTGGGATTAGGGCGCATATAGGCGCCGCAGTTGTGATCAGGAGAATCGCATGAACAAGTCATTGTTGGTTGGTGCTGTGCTGGGTGCCGTCGGTGTCACTGCTGGTGGCGCCGTGGCGACCTATAGCATGGTGAGCGCGCCCAAGTACGCCGAGGTTCTGGCAGTCAAGCCGGTGACCGAGACCATCAAGACGCCGCGTGAAGAATGCCGCGATGTAGCCGTGACTCGTCAGCGTCCGGTACAGGATCAGCATCAGATCGCCGGTACCGCAATCGGCGCTGTGGTAGGTGGCCTGCTGGGCAACCAGGTAGGTGGCGGTAACGGCAAGAAGATCGCCACCGTCGCAGGTGCAGTGGGCGGCGGTTACGCCGGCAATAAGGTGCAGGAAGGCATGCAGGCGCGTGACACCTACACGACCACCGAAACCCGCTGCAAAACCGTCAATGACACCAGTGAGAAGGTCGTTGGCTATGACGTGAAATACGACCTGGACGGCAAGATCGGCCGTGTACGCATGGACGAAGAGCCGGGCAGCAAGATTCCGGTTCGCGACGGCAAGCTGGTGCTGGCGGATTCCGATTCGGATGAGTGATCCGTCTAGCGAGATATAGAAAAGGCGCTCCGCGGAGCGCCTTTTTCTTGGGTAATAAAAAACCGGCTCGAAGCCGGTTTTTTGTAAGTCGGGTTTTAAAGTCTAGCGAGCTAGAGCAATGCAAGGCAAAAGCAGGCGAGGAAGCGGAGTGTACTTTTGTACATGAGCATTCCGAGCCTGCTTTTAACGCCGCAGTGCCGACGCGCAGCAGACTTTCGCTGATTCTTAGCGCTTGAGCGATGCCGAGAGGTGCGGCTGGATAGCGGTCAGCACGGCCTTGAAGCACTTGGTGTTGCCGGCGACGATCTGGCCCTTCTCGAGGAATTCGTGGCCACCGCTGAAGTCGCTAACCAGGCCGCCTGCTTCCTGGATCAGCAGAGCGCCGGCTGCCATGTCCCACTCGGACAGGCCGAACTCCCAGAATGCGTCGAAACGACCGGCAGCCACGTAGGCCAGATCGAGGCTGGCAGCGCCGGCGCGGCGTACGCCGGCGGTCTGGCCGACCAGGCTGCGGAACATGCCCAGGTAGTTCTCGAGGTTGTCTAGTTGGTCGTTGCGGAACGGGAAGCCGGTGCCGAGCAGGGCGCCGTCCAGGCTCTTGCGGTTGCTGACGCGCAGGCGGCGACCGTTGAGGGCGGCGCCACGGCCGCGGCTGGCAGTGAATTCTTCCTGGCGAACCGGATCGATGATCACCGCGTGTTCCAGGCGACCGCGGTATTTGCAGGCCAGGCTGACGGCGAAATGCGGAACGCCGCGCACGAAGTTGGTGGTGCCATCGAGCGGGTCGATGATCCACTGGTAGTCAGCGCCTTCGCCGCTGCCTTCGAGCAGGCCGCCTTCCTCGCCGAGGAAGCTGTGGGTCGGGTAGGCCTTGCGCAGGGCCTGGACGATCATCAACTCGGCCGAGCGGTCGATCTCGGTCACGTAGTCCTTGGCGTCCTTTTCATCTACGGAGATGACGTCCAGGCGTTCGATTGAGCGGAAGATCATTTCACCGGCGCTACGGGCTGCGCGCAGCGCGATGTTCAGCATGGGCTGCATGGAAGTTCACCTGGGGTCGTAATAAAGCCGGCTATTCTAGCAGAAAAGCCAGTCGCATGAAGTGCCGTCCGTGTCCTGCATGACACAAAGGAGGGTGCTTCTGTAAGATTTGCCACCTCATTTATCCGATGCGGGCGTCTACCTTGCTGCAGAACATTCGAGTGGTACTGGTCAACACCAGTCATCCCGGCAATATCGGCGGAGTGGCCAGGGCCATGAAAAACATGGGGCTGTCGCGTCTGGTGCTGGTCGAGCCGCGCCAGTTTCCGAGCGAGGAAGCCGTCGCGCGGGCCTCCGGTGCCACGGATATTCTCGAGGCCGCCGAGGTCGTGTCCTGCCTTGAGGATGCCTTGGTCGGTTGCAGTCTGGCCTTCGGAACCAGTGCGCGAGAGCGGCGTATTCCCTGGCCGTTGATCGATCCGCGCGAATGCGGCGTGGCGGCCGTGCAGAAGGCTAGCGAGGGCAGCGAAGTGGCACTGGTGTTCGGCCGTGAGCACGCGGGCCTGACCAACGAAGAGTTGCAGCGCTGTCATTTTCACGTGCACATCCCTTCCGATCCTGCCTTCAGTTCGCTCAACCTGGCGGCGGCCGTGCAGGTGCTGACCTACGAGGTACGCATGGCAGCCCTGGCTGCTGAAAATGCGCCGGTCGCGCCTCGTCAGGAGGTGGTTGTCGAGGAGGGCGATCAGCCGGTGACGGCGGACGAGATGGAATCCTTCTACGGGCACCTGGAAAAATCGCTGGTGGAAATCGGCTTTCTCGATCCCGCCAGTCCGCGGCACCTGATGAGTCGCCTGCGTCGCTTGTATGGGCGTGCCGAGGTGACTCGGCTGGAAATGAATATCTTGCGCGGCGTCCTGACCGAAACCCTCAAGGCGGCGCGCGGTGAGCACCACAAACGGGGAAAGACTGATGTTTGAGCGCATGCGGGAAGATATCCAGGGTGTTTTTCATCGTGATCCGGCGGCGCGCAACGCGTTCGAAGTGGTCACCTGTTACCCCGGGCTGCATGCGGTGTGGCTGCACCGTGCGGCGCATGCGCTATGGACCTCCGGCTGGAAGTGGTTGGCGCGTGGCGTGTCGAATTTCAGTCGCTGGCTGACCGGCATCGAGATTCATCCTGGTGCAGTGATCGGTCGGCGGTTCTTCATCGATCACGGTATGGGGATCGTTATTGGCGAGACCGCCGAAATCGGTGACGACGTGACGCTCTACCAGGGCGTGACCCTGGGTGGCACCAGTTGGAACAAGGGCAAGCGCCATCCAACGCTCGAGGATGGTGTGGTGGTCGGTGCCGGTGCCAAGGTACTCGGCCCGTTCACCGTAGGGGCGGGCGCCAAGATCGGCTCCAACGCGGTGGTCACCAAGGCGGTGCCGGCGGGGGCGACCGCGGTTGGCATTCCGGCCAAGATCATCGTCAAGGGTGATGATGGGCTCGAGGCGCAGCGCCAGGCCATCGCCGACAAGCTGGGCTTCGACGCCTACGGGGTCAGCCAGGACATGCCCGACCCGGTGGCCCGTGCGATCGGTCAGTTGCTCGACCACCTGCATGCGGTTGACAACCGCCTTGAAGGTATTTGTGGGGCGCTGGGCAAACTGGGCAGTGATTACTGCGCCAAGGATATGCCGCAATTGCGTGACGAGGATTTCGCGGGCGTCTGTAAGGATCAGGGCGGCAAACCGGCTGCGTGATGCGGGGCGGGTCTGGCTTTGCTATGATCCGCCGCCACTTTCCGTGGGAAGGGGCTCCTAAGTCCGAGTGTTTTGGTTGGTCTTATAGTTGACTCAAATACTCGGATAAGAGGATAATCGCTTCACATTGTGAATCCTTGGTAACCCTTCATGCGACTGACTACCAAAGGCCGATACGCCGTGACTGCCATGCTCGACCTGGCGCTGCATGCGCAGAATGGGCCGGTATCCCTCGCCGATATCTCCGAGCGTCAGGGTATTTCCCTTTCCTACCTCGAGCAGCTGTTCGCCAAGCTTCGTCGCGGAAGCCTGGTCTCCAGCGTGCGCGGTCCCGGTGGTGGTTATCAGCTGTCGCGCAACATGCAGGGCATCCAGGTCGCCGAAGTGATTGACGCGGTCAACGAATCCGTCGATGCCACGCGCTGCCAGGGGCAGGGTGGTTGCCACTCCGGCGATATCTGCCTGACCCACCACCTGTGGTGCGACCTGAGCCAGCAGATTCACGAATTTCTCAGCGGCATTAGCCTGGCCGACCTGGTCACGCGCCGCGAAGTGCAGGAAGTCGCCCAGCGTCAGGATCAACGTCGCTGCGCCAACAACGGCAGGGCGCACCATCTGGATAAGATTGAAGCGTCCACCGTCGATTGAGCACGTAAGGCGCCGGCCTGATACCTGATTAGGAGATACCGAAAATGAAATTGCCAATCTACATGGATTACTCCGCGACAACGCCGGTCGATCCGCGCGTTGCGCAGAAAATGATCGAATGCCTGACCAATGAAGGCAACTTCGGCAACCCGGCTTCGCGCTCCCACGTATTCGGCTGGAAAGCCGAGGAAGCGGTCGAGAACGCCCGTCGCCAGGTAGCCGAGCTGGTCAATGCCGACCCGCGCGAAATCGTCTGGACCTCCGGTGCCACAGAGTCCGACAACCTCGCCATCAAGGGCGTCGCCAGCTTCTACGCCAGCAAGGGCAAGCACCTGATCACTTCGAAGATCGAGCACAAGGCTGTCCTGGACACCATGCGTCAGCTCGAGCGTGAAGGTTTCGAAGTCACCTACATCGAGCCCGGCGAAGATGGCCTGATCACTCCGGCCATGGTCGAGTCGGCGCTGCGCGAGGACACCACGCTGGTGTCGATCATGCACGTCAACAACGAGATCGGCACCGTCAACGACATCGCCGCCATCGGTGAGCTGCTGCGTGCTCGTGGCGTGTTCTTCCATGTCGACGCTGCCCAGTCGACCGGCAAGGTCGAGATCGACCTCGAGAAGCTCAAGGTCGACCTGATGTCCTTCTCGGCGCACAAGACCTACGGCCCGAAAGGCGTCGGCGCCCTGTACGTGCGCCGCAAGCCGCGCATCCGTCTGGAAGCCCAGACCCACGGTGGCGGCCACGAGCGTGGCATGCGTTCTGGTACCCTGGCGACCCACCAGTGCGTCGGCATGGGCGAAGCCTTCCGTGTCGCCAAGGAAGAAATGGCCGCCGAGAACGCCAAGGTGCTGGCCCTGCGTGATCGTTTCTTCAAACACGTCGAGGGTCTGGAGGAGCTGTACGTCAACGGCAGCATGACCGCCCGCGTACCGCACAACCTGAACCTGAGCTTCAACTACGTCGAAGGCGAGTCGCTGATCATGGCCCTCAAGGATCTGGCGGTATCGTCCGGTTCGGCCTGTACCTCGGCGTCTCTGGAGCCTTCCTACGTACTGCGTGCCCTGGGCCGCAACGACGAGCTGGCGCATAGCTCGATTCGCTTCACCTTCGGCCGTTTCACCACTGAAGAAGAAGTCGACTACGCCGCACAGAAGGTCTGCGAGGCCGTTACCAAGCTGCGCGAACTGTCGCCGCTCTGGGATATGTTCAAAGAAGGTGTCGACATTTCCAAAGTGGAATGGGCAGCACACTAAAAGCTGCCGATGAGCGGCGCCTGATGAGAGAGGATTGAAAAATGGCTTACAGCGAAAAGGTCATCGACCACTACGAGAACCCGCGTAACGTCGGCAAGATGAATGCGGAAGATCCGGATGTCGGCACTGGCATGGTCGGCGCACCGGCTTGCGGTGACGTGATGCGCTTGCAGATCAAAGTCAGCGACGCTGGTGTTATCGAAGACGCCAAGTTCAAGACCTATGGCTGCGGCTCGGCCATCGCTTCCAGCTCCCTGGCCACCGAGTGGATGAAGGGCAAGACGCTGGACGAGGCTGTCACCATCAGCAACACCCAGCTCGCCGAAGAACTGGCGCTGCCGCCGGTGAAGATCCACTGCTCGGTACTCGCCGAAGACGCCATCAAGGCGGCCGTGCGCGACTACAAGCAGAAGAAAGGTTTGCTCTAAGGAGGTTTGTCGATGGCTATCAGCATGACTCAGGCTGCCGCCCAGCATATCCAGCGCTCCCTTGATGGGCGCGGAAAGGGTGAGGGTATCCGCTTGGGCGTCCGCACCACCGGCTGCTCCGGCCTGGCCTACGTGCTGGAGTTCGTCGACGAAACCGCCAGCGAAGACCAGGTGTTCGAAAGCCACGGCGTAAAGGTGATAATTGATCCCAAGAGCCTGGTGTACCTCGATGGCACCGAGCTGGATTTCGTGCGCGAAGGGTTGAACGAAGGCTTCAAGTTCAACAACCCGAATGTGCGCGGTGAGTGTGGCTGCGGCGAAAGCTTCAACATCTGATGAAGCAGTCAGGCCCCTGTCATTTCGCCCTGTTCGAGCTGCAGCCCAGTTTCAAGCTGGATCTCGACCAGCTCGCCACCCGGTACCGCGAGCTGGCGCGTAGCGTGCATCCGGACCGTTTCGCTGATGCGCCCGAGCGGGAGCAGCGTGTTGCCCTAGAGCGTTCGGCGAGCCTCAACGAGGCTTACCGCACGCTCAAGAGCGATTCGCAGCGCGCGCGTTACCTGCTGGCGATGCGTGGGCCCGAGCTGCCGCTGGAAGTCACCGTGCAAGATCCCGATTTCCTGCAGCAGCAGATGCAGTGGCGTGAAGAGCTCGAAGA
The DNA here is from genome assembly GCA_966186235.1 of uncultured Pseudomonas sp. Taxonomy (GTDB): domain Bacteria; phylum Pseudomonadota; class Gammaproteobacteria; order Pseudomonadales; family Pseudomonadaceae; genus Aquipseudomonas. Next base: position 43,584 of record CBIFVM010000002.1, on the reverse strand, counting down.
CCTGCACGACGAAGCCGATCTGGCTGGTGTGGCAACCTTTAAGGGTCGCCTGAAAGTCGCCCAGCAGGCGTTGAACGAACGCTTCGCCGAGGCTTGGGAGGACGATGCGCGCCGAGAAGAGGCCGAACGCCTGATGCGCCGCATGCAGTTTCTCGACAAGCTTTCCCACGAGGTGCGTCAGCTGGAAGAGCGCCTCGACGATTAATGCTCGCGCGGCTGCCGTGGCCGTGCCTGATACCCAGATAAGCACCGACTACCTATGGCTTTATTGCAGATTGCTGAGCCCGGCCAGAGCCCCCAACCTCACCAGCGTCGTCTGGCGGTCGGGATCGATCTGGGCACCACCAATTCCCTCGTCGCGGCCGTACGCAGCGGCGTCAGCGAGCCGCTGCCCGATACCGTTGGGCGCCTGATCCTGCCATCGGCCGTGCGCTACCACGCCGATCGCGTCGAAGTGGGCGAGGCTGCCCGCCTGCAGGCTGCCAGCGACCCGTTCAACAGCATCCTCTCGGTCAAGCGCCTGATGGGTCGTGGCCTCGCCGACGTGAAGCAATTGGGTGAGCAGTTGCCTTACCGCTTCGTCGCCGGCGAGTCGCACATGCCGTTCATCGACACCGTGCAAGGCCTGAAAAGCCCCGTCGAAGTGTCCGCCGATATCCTCAAGGTGCTGCGCCAGCGTGCCGAAGCGAGCCTGGGTGGCGAGCTGGTCGGGGCGGTCATTACCGTGCCGGCCTATTTCGACGACTCCCAGCGTCAGGCCACCAAGGACGCCGCGCGCCTTGCTGGCCTCAGCGTATTGCGCCTGCTCAACGAGCCGACTGCCGCCGCGGTTGCCTATGGTCTCGACCAGAAGGCCGAGGGCGTGGTGGCGATCTACGACCTGGGCGGCGGCACCTTCGATATTTCCATCTTGCGCCTGACCGGCGGCGTATTCGAGGTGTTGGCGACCGGGGGCGACAGCGCCCTGGGTGGCGACGACTTCGACCACGCCATCGCTGGCTGGATCGTCGAGCAGGCCGGTCTGTCGGCCGATATCGCGCCTGGTGCCCAGCGCAGCCTGCTGCAGGCCGCATGTGCTGCCAAGGAAGCGCTGACCACCGCCGATAGCGTCGAAGTGACTTACGAGCAGTGGCAGGGCGTACTGTCCCGTGCTGACTTCCAGGCGTTGATCGAACCGATGGTGGCGCGCAGCCTCAAGGCCTGTCGTCGCGCCGTGCGTGATGCCGGTATCGAGGTCGAGGACGTCGGCGCGGTGGTCATGGTTGGCGGCTCGACCCGTGTGCCGCGTGTGCGCGAGGCGGTGGGCGAGCTGTTCGGCCATCAGCCGCTGACCGATATCGATCCGGATCAGGTGGTCGCCATTGGCGCCGCGATCCAGGCCGATGCCCTGGCCGGCAACCGCCGTGCCGATGGTGAGGAGTTGCTGCTGCTCGACGTCATCCCGTTGTCCCTGGGGCTGGAAACCATGGGCGGGCTGATGGAGAAGGTGATTCCGCGCAATACCACCATCCCGGTCGCTCGCGCCCAGGAATTCACCACTTACAAAGATGGCCAGAGCGCCATGATGATCCACGTGCTGCAGGGCGAGCGCGAGCTGATCAGCGACTGCCGCTCGCTGGCGCGCTTCGAATTGCGCGGCATTCCGCCGATGGTGGCCGGTGCTGCGAAGATTCGCGTGACCTTCCAGGTCGATGCCGACGGTCTGCTCAGCGTCAGTGCCCGCGAACTCGCCTCGGGCGTCGAAGCCAGCATCCAGGTCAAGCCATCCTACGGCCTTACCGACGGTGAAGTCGCGCGCATGCTGCAGGACTCTTTCCAGCACGCCGGTGGCGACAAGGCTGCCCGTGCATTGCGCGAGCAGCAAGTCGACGCGCAGCGTCTGCTCGAGGCGGTCGAGGGTGCCTTGCAGGCTGACGGGGAGCGCTTGCTGGATGCCGAAGAGCGCATGGTGATCGACCTGCAGATGCAGGAATTACGTGATTTGTTGACGGGCACCGATGGCCTGGCCATCGAGCAGCAGACCAAGCGTCTGTCGCAGGTGACCGATGCCTTTGCCGCCCGGCGCATGGATTCGACGGTAAAAGCCGCGCTGGCCGGGCGCAGCCTGAATGAGATCGAGGAATAAGCGATGCCCGTGGTAACTTTTTTGCCCCACGAGAAATTCTGCCCTGAAGGGCTGGTGGTCGAGGCGCCGTCAGGCACCTCGATCTTGGAGCTGGCCCACGAGCACCATATCGAGATGGAAAGCGCCTGCGGCGGCGTGTGTGCCTGCACCACCTGCCACTGCATCGTGCGCAAGGGGTTCGACTCGCTGAGCGAAGCCGACGAGCTCGAAGAGGATTATCTGGACAAGGCCTGGGGGCTGGAAGCGCAGTCGCGCCTGGCCTGCCAGGCGATCGTCGGTGAGCAGGACATTACCGTCGAGATTCCCAAGTATTCGCTCAACCACGCCGCTGAAGCGCCGCACTGATCAGGAAACCACAACATGAGCCTGAAATGGGTTGATGTGCTCGAAATCGCCATCCAGCTCGCCGACAGCAAGCCGGACGTCGATCCCCGTTATGTCAATTTCGTCCAGCTGCATCGCTGGGTGGTCGAGCTGCCGGAGTTTTCCGACGACCCGCAGCGCGGCGGCGAGAAGGTCCTCGAAGCCATTCAGGCTGCCTGGATCGAAGAAGCGCAGTAAGCCAGGGCCGGACGATATCCGGCTCTTTTATGCCGAGCAGGTGCCACCTTGGGGCATCGCTCTTATGCTTTTGACTGGAACCCGCGTATAATTCGCGGGTTTAATTTTTGGCTTTAATCCACCGTTTCTGGAGTTTCACATGGCTGTTCAACGTACTTTCTCCATCATCAAGCCGGATGCCGTTGCTAAAAACGTTATCGGCAAAATCACCACTCGCTTCGAAGAAGCCGGCCTGCGCATCGTTGCTTCCAAGCAGCTGCAGCTGTCCGAGCGTGAAGCTGCCGGTTTCTACGCCGAGCACAGCGAGCGCGGCTTCTTCAAGGATCTGGTTGCGTTCATGACTTCCGGTCCGGTCATCGTTCAGGTCCTCGAAGGCGAGAACGCTATCGCCAAGAACCGCGAGCTGATGGGCGCTACCAACCCGAAAGAAGCAGCTGCCGGCACCATCCGTGCTGACTTCGCCGTCTCCATCGACGAGAACGCCGTTCACGGTTCCGACTCCGAAGCTTCCGCTGCTCGCGAAATCGCTTACTTCTTCTCCGCTACCGAGATCAACGCCCGCATTCGCTAAGGCGAAGCGTGCGAAGGTGACGTCATGACCGACACGAATGGCAAAATCAACCTGCTGGGCCTGACCCAGCCGGAAATGGAGCAGTTCTTCGACAGCCTCGGAGAGAAGCGCTTTCGTGCCGGTCAGGTCATGAAGTGGATTCACCACTTCGGCGTCGATGATTTCGCCGCCATGACCAACGTCGGCAAGGCCTTGCGCGAGAAGCTCGAGGCCGCTGCCTACATTCGCGGGCCCGAAGTGGTCAGCGAAGACATTTCCTCCGATGGCACGCGCAAGTGGGTAGTGCGCGTGGCGTCGGGCAGCTGCGTGGAGACCGTGTACATTCCCCAGGGCGGGCGTGGCACCCTGTGCGTTTCCTCGCAAGCGGGCTGTGCCCTGGATTGCAGTTTCTGCTCCACGGGCAAGCAAGGCTTCAACAGCGACCTGACCAGCGCCGAGATCATCGGCCAGGTGTGGATCGCCAACAAATCGTTCGGCAGCGTGCCAGCGAAAATCGACCGTGCCATCACCAACGTGGTGATGATGGGCATGGGCGAGCCGCTGCTGAACTTCGACAACGTCGTCTCCGCCATGAAGATCATGATGGACGACCTGGGCTACGGCATCTCGAAGCGCAAGGTCACCTTGTCGACCTCCGGCGTGGTGCCGATGATCGACAAACTCGCCGAGGTCATCGACGTGTCTCTGGCGTTGTCGCTGCACGCGCCCAACGACGAGCTGCGCAGCCAACTGGTACCGATCAACAAGAAGTACCCGCTGGACATGCTGCTGGCTGCCTGCAAGCGCTACATTTCCCGCCTCGGCGAAAAACGTGTGCTGACGGTCGAATACACCCTGCTCAAGGACGTGAACGATAAACTCGAGCACGCCGAGCAGATGGTCGCGCTGCTGGCCGATGTGCCCTGCAAGATCAACCTGATTCCCTTCAACCCGTTCCCCCATTCGGGTTACGAGCGGCCTAGCAACAACGCGATTCGCCGCTTCCAGGAGCTGCTGCAGAAGGCCGGGCACAACGTCACGGTGCGTACCACCCGTGGTGAAGACATCGATGCGGCCTGTGGGCAACTGGTCGGCCAGGTCATGGACCGTACCCGTCGTAGCGAGCGTTACATTGCCGTGCGCCAGCTGAACGCCGACGCCGAGGCGGCGCGTCCTGCCGCCAGCCGTAACTGAGAGGATCTCCATGACCGTGCTGCGTTCCCTGCTGTTCTTGTTCATCGCCAGTCTGCTCACCGCCTGCGTATCGACCGGTGATGTCGACCCGATGAAAACGCCCGAAGGACGCAAGAAGGCTTACGATTCGTTCGTGCAGCTGGGTATCGGTTATCTGCAGCAGGGCGAGACCGGGCCGGCCAAGGTGCCGCTGAAGAACGCGCTGGACATCGACCCCTCGGGCGCTGACGCCCACGCCGTGCTCGCCCTGGTGTTCCAGCGTGAGATGGAACCCAAGCTGGCCGATGAACATTTTCGCAAGTCGCTGTCCAAGAACCCCAGAGATGCCCGGCTGCTGAACAACTACGGCGGCTTCCTGTTCGAGCAGAAGCGCTACAAGGAAGCCATGGAACGCTACAGCCTGGCCTCCGAAGATAGTCTCTACCCCGAGCGCGCCCGGGTGTTCGAGAACATGGGCATGACCGCCATGATGCTCAAGCAGCGCCAGGAGGCTAAAGCCTATTTCGAGCGTTCGTTGCGCCTCAACAGTCGCCAGCCGCGGGCCTTGCTGGAGATGGCCAATCTCTCCTTTGAAGATCGTGAATACGTGCCGGCGCGCAGCTATTACGAGAGTTTCAGCGCGATTTCCGAGCAGAACGCCCGCAGCTTGTTGCTGGGCGCGCGCCTGGCCACGATCTTCGAGGATCGCGACCGCGCTGCCAGCCTCGGCCTGCAGTTGAAACGTCTCTATCCCGGTACGCCGGAATATCAGCAATATCTGTCGGAGCAAAGATGAAAGCGGCCCAACCCGAAGTTGCAGCAGCTCATCGCGTCAATCCTGGAGAAGCCCTGCGTGCAGCGCGTGAGAGCCGAGGCTGGTCGGTGGCCGAAGTCGCCACCCAGCTCAACCTCACGCCGATGCGCCTGAGTCAGTTGGAGGCCGGCGAGTTCGAGAAGCTGCCAGGCAACACTTTCTCCCGTGGTTACATCCGCGCCTACGCGAAATTGCTGGGCCTGGAGCAGGCGCCCCTGGTGGCTGACTTCGATCAGTTCACTGACAGCAATGCCACGGGCAGCAGCGTGCATGCGCTGGGCCGGATCGAAGAGCCAACGCGCTATTCGCAAAGCATCCTGCGCCTGGTCAGCTTCCTATTGCTGCTCGGCGTCGGTGGCGCCTGCTTCTACTGGTGGCAGGATCAGGGCTGGCAGCTCGATGACCTGAAGAACGTCGGCCTGGGCCATGTCGAAGTCGACGGCGCCGATGGCAGCACCCAGATTCATCCGCTCGACGAGCCGGAAGACCAGGCCGTCGCCGAGGCGCAGAACCAGGGTACCGAATTGCCGTTGCCTGGCGTTCCGACCGAGCAGGGAGAAGCCCCGAGCGAGACGCCGCCGGCTACCGCCACCGAGCTGCTGGAGCAGAACCCGCCCGCTGGCCAGGCCGCGCCCGCTGAGCAGGTACCCGCTGCACCAGCCGAATCGGCTGCACCTGCGGCGCCCGCCGCGCCCGCCGCGCCGGCTGCCCAGGCGCCTGCTGCCCCCGCTGCTCAGCCGCAGGCCCCGGTCGCGGCTGGCGAAGGCTTGATCAGCGTGAAGTTCACTGCCGATTGCTGGATCCAGGTGACTGACGCCAATGGCAAGGTCGTCGCCAGCGGCCTGAAACGCAGCGGTGACAGCCTCGACGTACGCGGCCAGGCACCGATGGAATTGCGCCTGGGCTTCGCCCGCGGCGCCCAGGTGACCTACAACGGTGCTGCTGTCGATGTGACGCCGCATATCTCCGGTGAAACCGCACGCTTGAAGTTGGGTGGGCAGTAATATGCACGGTGAATCACCGATCAAACGTCGTCTCTCTCGCAAGATCTGGGTCGGTTCGGTACCGGTCGGCGGCGATGCCCCCATTGCCGTGCAGAGCATGACCAATACCGATACCAACGATGTGGCCGCCACCGTCGAGCAGATCCGTCGCCTCGAAGCGGCCGGCGCCGACATCGTGCGCGTCTCGGTGCCGGACATGGACGCCGCCGAAGCCTTCGGGCGCATCAAGCAGCAGGTCAACCTGCCGCTGGTGGCTGACATTCACTTCGATTACCAGATCGCCCTGCGCGTAGCCGAGCTGGGTGTCGATTGCCTGCGTATCAACCCGGGCAACATCGGCCGCGAGGATCGCGTCAAGGCGGTGGTCGAAGCTGCGCGCGACAAGGGCATTCCGATTCGCATCGGCGTCAACGCCGGCTCTCTGGAAAAGGACCTGCAGAAGAAATACGGCGAGCCGACGCCCGAGGCGCTGGTCGAGTCGGCCCTGCGCCACGTCGAGCATCTCGACCGTTTGAACTTCCCAGACTTCAAGGTCAGCGTGAAGGCCTCTGACGTGTTCATGGCCGTCGAAGCCTACCGCCTGCTGGCCAAGCAGATCGAGCAGCCCCTGCACCTTGGCATCACCGAAGCCGGCGGCCTGCGCTCCGGTACCGTGAAGTCCTCGGTAGGTCTGGGCATGCTCTTGGCCGAAGGTATCGGTGACACCATCCGCATCTCCCTGGCGGCCGATCCGGTTGAGGAGATCAAGGTCGGTTTCGACATCCTCAAGTCGCTGCGCCTGCGTTCCCGGGGCATCAACTTCATCGCCTGCCCAAGCTGCTCGCGCCAGAACTTCGACGTGGTCAAGACCATGAACGAGTTGGAAACCCGCGTCGAGGACCTGCTGGTGCCGCTGGACGTCGCGGTGATCGGCTGCGTGGTCAATGGCCCAGGTGAAGCCAAGGAAGCCCACATTGGCCTGACCGGTGGTACGCCGAACAACCTGGTGTACATCGACGGCAAGCCGGCTTCCAAGCTGACCAACACCAACCTGGTGGATGAGCTGGAAAAGCTGATCCGCGAAAAGGCGGCCGAGAAGGCTGCAGCCGATGCGGCTGTGATCGTGCGCGGCTGAGCCGTGCTTAAGGAAAACAAGTGAGCAAGTCCCTGCAAGCCATTCGTGGCATGAACGATATCCTGCCGCAGCAGACCCCGGCCTGGCGCTATCTGGAAAGCACGCTGGCGACCTTGCTGGATAGCTACGGCTATCAGGAAATCCGCCTGCCGATCCTCGAGTTCACCGACCTGTTCGCCCGTGGTATCGGCGAGGGCACCGATGTGGTCGACAAGGAGATGTACACCTTTCTTGATCGCAACAACGAATCCCTGACCCTGCGCCCCGAAGGCACCGCCGGCTGCGTGCGCGCCGTGCTCGAGCATGGCCTGACCGGTGGCGGTCAGGTGCAGAAGCTGTGGTACGCGGGCCCGATGTTCCGCTATGAGAAGCCGCAGAAGGGCCGTTATCGCCAGTTCCACCAGATCGGTGTGGAAGTGTTCAACCTGCCAGGGCCGGATATCGACGCCGAGCTGATCACCCTGACCTGGCGTCTGTGGAAACAGCTCGGCCTGGCCGACGCGGTGACCCTGCAGCTCAACAGCCTGGGTTCCAGCGAAGCCCGCGGCGTGTACCGTGACGCCCTGGTGGCCTACCTGCGCGAGCGTTTCGATCAGCTCGACGAAGACAGCCAGCGCCGCCTGACCACCAACCCGCTGCGCATTCTCGACAGCAAGAATGCCCAGACCCAGGCGCTGCTCGCCGATGCCCCGACGCTGCACGACTATCTGGACGACGAGTCCCGCGCGCACTTCGACGGCCTCAAGGCGCGTCTGGATGCCGTCGGCATCAAATACGAGATCAACCCGAAGCTGGTGCGTGGCCTGGACTACTACGGCCGTACCGTATTCGAGTGGGTGACCGACAAGCTCGGATCCCAGGGCACCGTGTGCGCCGGCGGCCGTTACGACGGGCTGATCACCCAGTTCGGCGGCAAGCCGACTCCGGGCGTTGGCTTCGCGATGGGCGTTGAGCGCCTGGTGCTGCTGCTCGAAACCCTTCAGTGCGTACCCGCTGAACTGAGCCGCCCGGCCGATGCATTCATCTGCGCCTTCGGCGAAGCGGCCGAGTTGGCTGCACTGGCTTTGGCTGAAGACGTACGTAACCAGGTTCCGGGGCTGCGCCTGCTGGTCAATGCCGGTGGTGGCAGCTTCAAGAGCCAGTTCAAGAAGGCCGACAAGAGCGGAGCGCTGTATGCTCTGATTCTCGGTGAGGACGAACTGGCCAAGCGCGTGGTAGGTTGCAAACCTTTGCGCGACGACAGCGAACAACAAAGCATTGCCTGGTCGGATCTTGCTGACCATCTGGCATCCTGCACCCAGCAGGCTTGAGCGATTTAGCGATTAAGGAGTATTGGGGTGGCGTTGAACAGCGATGATGATGAACTGGCCGGCCTGAAAGAGTGGTGGGACCGTAACGGCAAGCCACTGCTGGCGGGCGGCGCCCTGGCGCTGATCGCGGTATTCGGTTGGCAGGGTTGGCAGAAGTACCAGACCAACCAGGCGCAAGGCGCTTCGATTATCTATCAGCAACTGCTGGAGTCGGCCATGACCCCAAGCGGTCAGCCGGACGCCGCCAAGGTGGCCACGCTCGCCGGGCAGTTGAAGAAAGACTTCGGCGGCACCCAGTACGCCCAGTACGGCAGCCTGTTCGTGGCCAAGGTCGCGGTCGAGTCCGGCAAGCTGGACGATGCAGCGACCGAGCTGCGCAGCGTGGCCGACAAGCCGGCCAACGAGACCCTGGGTGAGCTTGCTCGTCAGCGTCTGGCTCGCGTGCTGGCTGCTCAGGACAAGGCCGACGAAGCGCTCAAGCTGCTCGACGGCGATGCCGACCAGGCATTCCTGGCCAGCCGTGAAGAACTCAAGGGCGACCTGCTGGTGAAGCTGGGCCGTACCGACGACGCACATGCCGCCTACGTGAAAGCCAAAGGCGCGCTGGCTGAAGAAGCTGCCGTCGGTGGTCTGCAGATGAAGATCGACGACCTGGCCAAAGGGGATGCATGACGTGATGCGTTGGAAGAATGCCGCACTGCTGGCCCTGGCCGTCCTGGCCGTGGGTTGCAGCAGCAACAGCAAGAAAGAATTGCCGCCTGCCGAGCTGCCCAAGTTCACCGAGGAAGTGAAGCTGCAGAAAGAGTGGAGTCGCTCGATCGGTAACGGTCAGGGCGACATCTACAACATGCTCGAGCCGGTGGTCGATGGCGAGCAGATTTTCGCCGCCGATGTCGAAGGCCTGGTCGTCGCCATGGACCGCATGACCGGCAAGGTCGCCTGGAAGAAGGAGCTAGAAGTTCCGGTTTCCGGCGCCGTGGCGGCTAGCTATGGCATGGTCGTGGTCGGCACCATCAAGGGTGAAGTGATCGCACTGGATTCGTCCAGCGGTGAAGAGAAGTGGCGCGCCCGCGTACCCAGCGAAGTGCTCTCTGCCCCAGCCATTAGCAGCGATACCGTGCTGGTGCAGACCCAGGACGACACCCTCGTCGCATTGGACGCCTACAGCGGCCAGCAACGCTGGATCTTCGAGAACACTCCGGCCGTGCTGACGCTGCGTGGTACCGGCAGCCCGCTGCTGACCAACCAGTTGGCCATCGCCGGCCTGTCCAGCGGCAAGGTCATCGCCCTCGACGCGCAGCGCGGCATCCCGGTCTGGGAACAGCGCGTGGCCATTCCCCAGGGCCGTTCCGAGCTCGACCGTATCGTCGACATCGACGGCGGCCTGCTGCTCTCCGGTGGCCAGCTGTACGTGGTCACCTACCAGGGTCGCGTCGCGGCACTGGACCTGCAGAGCGGCCGGGTGATCTGGCAGCGCGAGGCGTCCAGTTCCATGGGGGTGGCCCAGGGCTTCGGCAACGTGTACGTGACCCTGGCCAGCGGCACCGTGGAGAGCATCGACGAGCGTTCCGCGTCGGCCCTGTGGACCAACGACGCCCTGGCGCGCCGCCAGCTGTCGTCGCCTGCGGTGTTCTCCAGCTACGTCGCCTTTGGTGATCTGGAAGGCTACCTGCACCTGATCAGCCAGGTCGACGGTCGCTTCGTCGGCCGTACCCGTATCGACAGCGATGGCCTGCGTGCCCGTCCGCTGGTGGTCGGCGACTGGCTGTATGCCTTCGGCAACGGCGGCAAGCTGGTGGCTCTGACCATCAAGTGAGCCCCGGCTCTGCTCGCCCGGCAACATTGGGCGGGCAGGGCAGATAGTGCGAGATTTGCGGCCGCTGCCTGTGCAGCGGCTTTTGTATTTTTTGAAATAACGAAGTGGAGAGCCGAATGGTTCCCGTAATTGCCCTGGTGGGCCGGCCGAACGTCGGCAAATCCACCTTGTTCAACCGCCTGACCCGCACCCGCGACGCGATCGTCGGGGATCTTTCGGGCCTGACCCGCGACCGCCAATACGGCGAGGCCAAGTGGCAGGGGCGCACCTATATCGTGATCGACACCGGCGGTATCTCCGGTGACGAGGAAGGTATCGACGCGAAGATGGCCGAGCAGTCCCTGCAGGCCATCGAGGAAGCCGACGCCGTGCTGTTCCTGGTCGACGCCCGTGCCGGGTTGTCCGCCTCCGACCAGATGATCGGCGAGCACCTGCGCAAGCGCAACAAGCGCAGTTTCCTGGTGGTCAACAAGGTCGACAACCTCGACCCGGACCTGGCCCGCGCCGAGTTCTCGCCGCTGGGCATGGGCGAAGCCCTGCCGATCGCCGGTGCCCATGGCCGTGGCATCACCCAGATGCTCGAAGCCGCCCTGGGCAGCTTTCCCAAGGATGCCGGCGAGCCGGAAGAGGGCGAGGAGGCCGAAGAGGTCGCCAAGGGCGAGGAAGCCAAGCGCATTCCCGGCCCGAGCGAGAAGGACGGCATCAAGCTGGCCATCATCGGCCGCCCCAACGTCGGCAAGTCGACCCTGGTCAACCGCATGCTCGGCGAAGACCGGGTCATCGTCTACGATCAGGCCGGCACCACCCGCGACAGCATCTACATTCCGTTCGAGCGTGACGACGAGAAGTACACCCTGATCGATACCGCCGGCGTGCGCCGCCGCGGCAAGATCTTCGAGGCGGTGGAAAAGTTCTCGGTGGTCAAGACGCTGCAGGCCATCCAGGACTCCAACGTGGTGGTGTTCGTCATGGACGCCCGCGAAGGGGTGGTCGACCACGACCTCAACCTGCTCGGCTTCGTGCTCGAGAGCGGCCGCGCCCTGGTCATCGCGCTGAACAAGTGGGACGGCATGGAGTCCAGCGAGCGTGAGTACGTGAAGACCGAGCTGCAGCGCCGGCTGTTCTTCGTCGACTTCGCCGATATCCACTTCATCTCGGCGCTGCACGGCACTGGCGTTGGCCATCTGTACAAGTCGGTGCAGGCTTCGTTCAAGTCGGCGATCACTCGCTGGCCGACCAGTCGCCTGACGCAGATCCTTGAGGATGCGGTGCAAGAGCACCAGCCGCCGCTGGTCAACGGTCGCCGTATCAAGCTGCGTTACGCCCACCTGGGTGGTGCCAACCCGCCGCTGATCGTGATCCACGGTAACCAGGTCGACGCCGTGCCGCGTGCCTATTCCCGTTACCTGGAAAACACCTACCGTCGCGTGCTCAAGCTGGTCGGTACGCCGATCCGCATCGAGTACAAAGGGGGCGAGAACCCTTACGAGGGCAACAAGAACACCCTGACCGACCGCCAGGTGAACAAGAAGCGCCGCCTGATGAGTCACCACAAGAAGGCCGAGAAGAAGCGCAAGGACAAGCGCTGATCGGGCCATTGCCTAAACGAGACAGGGGTAGCTACCGAAAGGAGCTACCCCTGTCTCGTTTCGATTGCTGTAAAGCGGCTGCCAGCCGCTTTCGTCGCTGCGCTAGAACTGCGTGCGCAGGGTTACCGACATACTGCGCGGGTCACCGTAGATGGCGCCGGCATAGAAGCCGTAGCGGGTGTAGTAGGTCTTGTCGAACAGGTTGTTGACGTTCAGGGTCACGTCGGTTTCGTCGTTGATGTCGTACTTGGCCATGGCGTTCCAGATCGCGTAGCCGGACCAGTTGACCTCGGTGGCGCTGCGGCTCTGCCCATTGCTGGGGATGCCAGCTGGGCTGGAGAGCGCGCGAATGTTGCTTTGCGCGCTGACACCGGTGCCCAGGGTCACGCGATCCAGCATGCCGCTCAGGCGGTAGGTGGTCGAGGCCTTGAACAGGTGCGACGGGTCACTGCGGCCATCGCTGTCCAGGCGACTGAAGTGCAGATAGGTATAGCCGCCGTAGACGTTCCAGTTATCGGTGAGCGCGCCGGCCACCTCGATGTCGATGCCATCGGTTTCCGTGCCACTGCCAGCGACGTAGGCCTGGGCCTGGGATGGCGTCTGATTGGCGCCATCGGTAACCGCCTTGTTGTCCTGCTTGGTACGGAAATAGGCGATCTGGGCGTTAAGGTTGCCATCGAACCACTCGCCCTTGATGCCGGTTTCATAGCTCTGCCCGATGATGGGCTCCACCCGGCTGCCGCTGGTGGTTTCCTCGCTTTGCGGAGTGAACAGGTCGGTGTAACTGGCGTACAGCGAGTAGGTGTCGTTGAGGTCGTAGATCACGCCCGCATAGGGGGTGACGATGCCCGATTCGGTTTGGCTGGTCTTCACGCCGGCGGCGGTGGTGTTCTTGGTGTGATAGTCGCTGACCCGAGCGCCCAGTATGACCGACAGCGGGTCGGTGATGCTCAGGCGCGTGGCGGCGTACAGGCCCTGCAGGCGGGTGACGCTCTTGCCGTGGCGGCCGGTCTTGCTGGCCGTCATGTACAGGTCGTCGTCTACGCCGTTATGCCAGTTGGTGATCGGCAGGCCGTTGTTGCTGCGGAACTGGCAGCCCAGCGCTGGTGCGCTCTGGCGGGTGGTGCTGGACATGACGCAGCTATATTCCGGCGCCCAGCCCACGGTGCGGCTGTCGCTGTAGCCGAACATGGCCTGGTGGCTGCGGCCCAGCAGCTCGAAGGCGCCGCTCAGGTCGAACTGTGCGGACTGCTGGGTGGTGTCGCTGGAATTGTGCAGGCCGTTGAGCACCATGCCGCTGCCGTCGCGCTCCGGGTATCCGGTGTAAAGACCGCGGGTGAACTGATTGACCTTGGCCAGGCCGTAATGTCCGAGGGCTTCGGTGACGCTTTGCGCAGCCTTCACATCCAGCGTCCAATCTTCGTTGAAGCGGTGGCTGAGCGAGGCGAAGGTGGTGCGCGTTTCGTTCTCGCCGTGGCTCCAACTCGGTACCAGGTTGGTGCTGCGCGACCAGTCGGTCTTGCTGCCATCGGCGTACCAGATGGGGATGTTGGCACCCCAGCCGCCGCCGACCGTCTTGGCGTATTCATATTGGTAGCCGGCGCCCAAGGTGGTGTCGTCAGTGAGGTCGAACTCGAAATTCGCCAGAGCAGCACGGGCGCGCTCGGACTGATGATCACGGAAGGAGTTGGCGTCTTCCTGGGTGATCACGAAGCGCGAGCGCAGGCGGCCGTCTTCGCTGAGCGGCAGGTTGAGGTCGGCGCCCAGGCGCGTGCGGTCCCAGCTGCCGTAGGTGAGGTAGGCGCTGCCGCCGAAGTCCTTGCCCGGGGTTTTACGGATCAGGTTGACGGTGGCCGACGGGTCGCCGGTGCCGCCGAGCAGGCCATTGGCGCCGCGCACGATGTCGATACGTTCGTACATGTCCATGTTCAGCGAGTTGCCGGCGCCACTGAAGCCCGAGTCGCCGAAGTACTGCAGGCCATCGACCTTCCAGTTGGTGATCTTGTAGCCGCGGGCGCGGAAGTCGGTGCGCCCGCCTATCTCGTACTTGCTGGCCGTCACGCCCGGCGTGACCTCCAGCGCCTGCTCGACATCGGTGATGCCACGGTCGGTCATCTGCTGGCGGGTGATGGTGGTGACGCTTTGCGGCGTCTGCCGCGGGGTCAGCGCCATACCCGTGGAGCTGGTGGTGCCGCGCACGGTGTAGCCCAGTTGCTCGGTTACATCGTCGATGGCGCTGTCTTCGATGCTTATCGCGCCCAGTTCCAGAGCGTCTGCTGAGGTTTGCAGCTCAGCATGGCCGAACGGGCTGAGCAGCAGGCCGCTGAGGCTGATGGCTGCGGCCAGCTGGGTGCGTTGCGAGGGAAAGCAGAGTGACGCAGTGCGTAGGGGAGATAGGGCGTTCATGGTGGCTCGTAGTGGTTGGCAGTGATTCTCATATGCATGAGATTTTTGTTACGATTCTAAGTACTGCGTAAGCCGCGCAATTTCTTGGTTTGTACGGGCGTGTAATGGAACGTAATGAGGGGCAGGCCCTAAGGGCGCAGGGCATGGAAGCGGCGCCGCAGACCGTGCTGGTCGTGGACGACGACGACGAGATCCGCGAGCTGCTCTGCGACTACCTGAGCGATTCCGGCTACCGCGTGTTGGCGGCGGCCGATGGCCGGCAGATGTGGGCACTGCTCGAACAGCACAGCGTGCAACTGCTGGTGCTCGACCTGATGCTGCCCGGCGAGGACGGGCTCAGCCTGTGCCGCCGCGTGCAGGCGGCAGATGGCCCTGCGGTAATCATGCTGTCGGCCCGGGGCTCGGCGCTGGATCGCGTGGTGGGCCTGGAAGTGGGCGCCGACGATTACCTGGGCAAGCCCTTCGAGCCCCGCGAGCTGCTGGCCCGCGCCAAGGCGGTGCTACGCCGCTCGGCTGCCACGGCGGCGCCACCGGAGCCGCAGAGTCCGTTCGAGGCGCCGGTGTGCTTTGCCGGTTACCAGCTCGACCCGGTGAAGCGTACGCTGACTCACCCCGACGGCACGACGGCGCTGCTGCCGCGCTCCGACTGCCGCGTGCTCAGCGAGCTGCTGGGCGCGCACAACCGCGTACTGAGCCGTGATCACCTGACCCGCTGTGCGTTCTCCCGCCCGCATCTGCCGGACGACCGTTCGGTGGACATGTGCATCAGCCGCCTGCGTCAGTGCTTCAAGGCCAGTGATGAGCGTGTACAGATCCTCACCATTCGCAATGAAGGCTACCTGTTCAGCGTCGCCGCCAACGATGCGGTGAGCTGATATGCCCAAATCGCGCGCTGCCACTTGGCTCAGGCGCCTGTGGCCGCAAACGCTGTTCGCCCAGTTGCTGCTGATCATGGTCTGCGGTGTGGTGGCCATCCAACTGCTGTCGAGCAGTATCTGGTTCGATGTGCGTTTCGCCCAGGTGCTGGAGGCGCCGGTGCGCCTGGCCGCCAGCCGCACGGCGGAGCTGATCGGGCAGGGCTGCGGCAATGCCGGCCCGCTCAGCGCGCCTGCTGGCTATCAACTGAGCTGCCTGGCCAGCGAGCCCCTCGGCGAGGCGAGCGAGCGACGCGGTTTGCGGCGTATCGAGCTGTTGCTGCGCCAGGCGTTGCGCCATGAACTGGGCCAAGAACAGCACATCCGTTTGCTGGAGGCCCGGCTGACCGACGCCCAGGGCCGGCCGATTGTCTGGCGCAGCCTGTTCGGCCTGGACACCGCCCAGGCGCATATTCGCTTTGCCATTGCCCTGCCCAATGGCCGCTGGCTGGAGGTCAACGGCCATGAGCAGCAAGGCTGGAGCGGCGAATCAGCCTGGGCGCTGATCGCCGATTACATACTGCGTATTTACGTGCTGCGCATCCTGGCGGTGCTTGGTATCTGCTGGTTGGCGGTGCGCCTGTGCCTGCGTCCGTTGCAACGGCTCAGCGAAGCCGCTCGAGGCCTGGGTGACAACCTGGAGCAGCCGCCGCTTGCCCTGGACGGGCCGCTGGAGGTACGCGAGGCTGCGCATACCTTCAACGTCATGCAGCAGCGGCTGATCGCCATGATGCGCGACCAGGCGCATTTTCTCGCCGCGGTGTCCCACGACTTGCGTACGCCACTGACGCGCATGCGCCTGCGCATCGAGCGTCTGAACGATGACGAACAGCGCGAACGCCTGAAACAGAACATCGCCCAGATGGACGCCATGATCGCCCAGGTGCTCGAATTCCAGCGTGCCGGTGAGCTGGGTGTGACGCAGCCGGTTGATATCGTGCAACTGGTCACGGCGCTGTGTAGCGAGCTGGCCACGGCTGATGAGCCGCTGCCCGTCAGCGGCAGCGCGGCACCGATACGCGGCAATCCGCTGTTGCTGCAACGTTGCATGCAGAACCTGCTGGAGAATGCCCTGCGTTATGCCGAGGGCATCCGGGTGATCCTGCGCGATGTGGACGATGGCGCGTGCATTGCTATCGAGGACAGCGGGCCCGGCATCGAGCCTGCCATGCTGGGCTGTATCACCGAGCCGTTCGTGCGAGGCGAAGCGTCGCGCAATGCTCGCTCCGGCGGTTACGGGCTCGGCCTGAGCATCGCCAGGCGCATCGCCCAGGCCCATGGCGGCACCCTGCGTCTGGAAAACCGCCCGGAAGGTGGTCTGCTGGTCGAGCTGTGGCTACCCGCCGGCCATCAATGAAAAGCTTCGGGCACTCCGCGCCGTTTTCGGCTACTAACGCAGAACCCTATCGCCACAAGCAAGGAGTTAATGATGAATGTACTGATGGTGCTGACTTCCCACGACCAACTCGGTAACACCGGTGCGAAAACCGGCTTCTGGCTCGAAGAGTTCGCGGCGCCTTACTACGTGTTCAAGGATGCCGGCGCCACGATCACCCTGGCCTCGCCGGCCGGTGGCCAGCCGCCGCTGGACCCGAAGAGCGATGCAGCCGATGCGCAGACCGACGCCACCCGCCGTTTCAAGGCCGATGCCGAGGCCCAGCGCCAGCTGGCCAGCACCGTGAAGCTCGCCTCGGTGAACCAGCAGGATTTCGACACCGTGTTCTACCCTGGCGGCCACGGCCCGTTGTGGGATCTGGCCGAATCGCGCGAGTCGATCGCCCTGATCGAAGCCTTCGAGCGCGCCGGCAAGCCGATTGGCTTCGTCTGCCATGCGCCGGGTGCGCTGCGTCACGTCAAGGCCGCGGACGGCAGCCCGCTGATCAAGGGCCGTCGCGTCACCGGTTTCAGCAACAGCGAAGAAGCTGGCGTGCAACTGACCGACGTGGTGCCGTTCCTGATTGAGGACGAGTTCCAGAAGCTCGGTGGGCAGTATGAAAAGGGCGAGGACTGGGCGTCCTTCGTGATCGAAGACGGCAAGCTGGTCACCGGCCAGAACCCTGCCAGCTCGGAGGCCGCCGCTGAGGCCTTGCTGGCCCAGCTCAAGTAATCCGCCACGCCGCATTGTCGCCCACGCAAGCAATGCGGCAGCCGCACGTAGCGCCCGACGCCATCGCGTGAAGGTGAGTATTTAGTGCAATTGTTACTAAATCTCACCTGCATTAGAATCTCGGCCCCTTTTCATCAGGATCGTCCTTCATGCGTTGGCGTCGTGCATCAATCTGCCTGTTGTCGCTGTGTTCCGTTGGCGTTCATGCCGCTTCGCTGAACGTGCCCGAAGAGGGCGCGCTCGAACTTCCCGACTCCGTCGTTTCCGGCACCAGTGAAAGTGCCACCGGCCCGGTGCAGGGCTATGCGGCGACCCGTTCGGCCAGCGCAACGCGCACAGACACCGCCCTGCATGAAACGCCCCAGTCGGTCAGCGTGGTGCCGCGCGATGTGATCGACGACATCTCTGCCACCCGCCTGCAGCAGGCGCTGGACCAAGCCGGCGGCGTTGGCCGTGCCAACAATTTCGGCGGCCAGGGCCTGACCACCTTTACCGTGCGTGGCTTCACCACGGGCGAGTTCTACCGCAACGGTTTCCCGATCAACCGCGGCTATCCCAACTCACCGGACGCCAACACACTGGAGCGCGTGGAAGTACTACGTGGCCCGGCTGCGACGTTGTATGGTCGCGGCGACCCCGGCGGCACCTTCAACGTGGTCACCAAGCAGCCGTTGTACGAGCAGCGCACCACTGTCGGCAGCCAGTTCACCGACCAGGGCCTGCGCCGCGGTACTCTGGATACCGGCGGCCCACTGGACGAGGAGGGCCGCCTGGCCTATCGCCTGAACGTGATGGCCGAGGGCGGCGACAGCTTCCGTGACGATGTGGAAAGCGAGCGCTACGGCATCGCGCCGGTACTCAGCTGGCAGGTGTCCGATGACACGCGCATCGTCCTCGAAGGCGACTTCATGCGTAACAACCATCCGCTCGACCGCGGCCTCACCCATTATCCGGGCCAGCGCGGCCAGCCTAGCCATTCCACCTATTACTGGGAGAAGGGCACCGACAACACGCTGCATAACGACAACGACATGGTGCAGCTGCGTTTCGAGCATCAGCTCAATGACGATTGGGCCCTGGCTGGCGGTTATCAGTATCTGGACGGCTCGCTCAAGGGCAATGCGGTCGAGGCAAACGGTATCGCAGCTGATGGCGTAACGCTCAACCGCAACTTCAACTACCGCAAGCTGGAGTGGACCGACCACGACTTCCAGCTCAACGTGACCGGCCACTTCGAAACCGCAGGCTTCGCCCACACGCTAATCACCGGCGTGGAGTATGAAGACTACGATTACCGCTCGATCATCAACCGCTCCAGGACTCCATACCCGATCAATATCTTCGACCCGGTACTCGGCCAGCCGCGCCCTGCGCTTGGCAACGTCACCACCCACGACCACGAAAAGCTCAAGACCTGGGCCGCGTTCGTGCAGGACCAGATCGCCCTGACCGAGCGCTTCAAGGTGCTGGGCGGCGTGCGTCTGGAGCGCTTCGAGCACCAATACGACGATTTCACCGCGGCCAACCGTGACTGGCAGAAGGCCGAAAACGCCGTGACTCCGCGCGTCGGCGTCATCTACGACCTGACCGACAGCGTCGCCGTGTACGCCAACGCCTCGAAATCCTTCAAGCCCAATTCTGGCGCCGCGCGCCAGGGTGGCGGTTTTGACCCGGAAGAAGGCAAGGCCTATGAGCTGGGGATGAAATGGGCAGCGCTCGATGGCCTGCTCAATGTCGATGCGGCGGTGTTCCACACCATCAAGGAAAACGTGCTGACCCTCGACCCGGTCGATCCCAACTTCCGCATCGCGGCGGGGGAAGTACGCAGCCGTGGTTTCGAGGTCAACGTGACAGGCGAGCTGACCCCCGAGTGGCGGGTGATCGGCGGCTACGCCTACGTGGATGCCGAAGTCACCCGTGACAACTCGCTGGAAAAGGGCACCCGACTGGCCAACATCCCGCGTAACGCGTTCAACCTGCTCAGCGTGTACGAGTTCCGCGACGGCTTCTGGCGTGGGCTGGGACTGGGCGTCAACCTCAAGTACGTGGATGAGCGAGGCGGGCAGACGACGGCCAACAGCTACACCATGAGCGACTACACCGTTACCGACCTGCTGAGCTTCTACAAGGTCAACGAGCAACTGCGCCTCAACCTCGACGTGCGCAACGTGTTCAACAAAGGCTACGAGGAAGGGGCGTTCAACACCTACGCCTACCCAGGCGAGCCCCGCACCGTGCAGACCGGTTTCACCTACACCTTCTGATGTCCGCAGCGCTCAGGCCCAGGCAAGGGCCTGAGCGCTCAATGGTTGCTCCATGGCCGCCGGTGGCGGTTCTTCGCGCTATTTAACCTTCACGCCATAACTAGCTGTCTTGGCAGCCCTCAGAAACAGAAAAGCCCCGTAATTACTTACGGGGCTTTTTCTTGGCTGTCTGGAGCGGGTGATGGGAATCGAACCCACGGCTCTAGCTTGGGAAGCTAGGGTATTACCATTATACGACACCCGCAGCGGCCGCCTTTATACCCGAATCCTTCCGCGAAATGAAGCCCGCATTGCCCACCGGTGTTCGGCTGGGCAACGCGGGCTGCTCTGCGGCGCGTCATACGGCCATGGCGTGCAGGCCGGGGTGGACGGTGAAGCGTTTGCCGGTGGTGTTGTGTTGCAGAAAGCCCAGCAGGGCGTTCTGGGTTTGCAGCCAGGCGCCTTTGTGTTCCATGTCGATGAAGTGGCCGGCGTTGCTGACCGTGGCGAAGTGGCAGTCGTTGATGTGTTGGGCCATCAGCCGGGCATCGGCGGCGGAGGTGTATTCGTCGAGTTCGCCGTTGATGAACAGCAGCGGGATGTCGATATCGCTCAGGCAGTCCAGCTGGCAGTGGGCTTCCATGCGCAGCACCTGTTGCACGTGGGCGTTCATTTGCCGGTATTCGTGGCCGCTCAGTCGGCTGGTGTGTTTGTGGTTGTAGCGTTTGAACAGCGAGGGCAGGTGCTTGCCGATTGTGTCGTTGATCAGGTGGCCGACCTTATCGCCGTCTTCCTGATTGAGGCACACCAGGGCGCGGCCCAGGTAGTCGAGCATCGGTTCGTTGAGGATCGGCGAGAACGAGGCGAAGATGGCCTTTTCCAGGGTAGGCGGGCGCTTTGTGAGTGCGAGCATGGTGGCCACGCCGCCCCAGGAAAACGACATCACGTACTGGGCCTGGTAGTGGTCGATCAGGTCGAGCAGGATCGCCGCTTCGTCTTCCTTGCTGATGCAGTGATCGTTGCGGTTGTGCGCCCGCGACTGGCCGGCGTAGGGCTGGTCGAAGAGCACCACGTTGAATTGCGTGGCGAGGTATTTGACCGTCTGTGCGAAGGAGGCGGTGGTCGCCAGCGAGCCGTTGACCAGGATGATGGTCTTCTGGGCCGAGGGGTTGGCGTGAAACTCCGTATGTACCTTGTACGTCCTGTGCACATCGATGACAGCGATTGCTGGCTTCATATGTATTTCCTCCTGGCGCAAAAGATGAACGCGGCTGACGGCGAACCGTAAACCGGGCAAGTCGGATAGCTAGGAAAACGCCTGGACATGACAAAGCAATGTCAGGCTGGAGGATCTTGTGATTAGAGGGGTGACGCAGGTTTCAGGGCTGTAATGGAACGGCTTGAGCGCGTTCTTCTCACCAGGCAGGAGCCCCTTTCGCGGGTAACGCAGGCCGCGCGGTGGCGACCCCGATATCGCCTGGCGCTATGGAGCGGCATGGCGACATCTTTTTCGAGTTAAGCAGCGGCCAAAACGGCTGGCAAGGAAGCTGAAAGGATTCCGCATGACCGCTGGTCGGCGGCGCTTCAGACGCTGGCGATTTCCGCAGCGGTGAGTGCGCGGTATTGGCCGGGTGCCAGTTGTGGGTCGAGGACGATCTCGCCCATTCGCTCGCGGTGCAGGGCGACGACGCGGTTGCGGAAGTGGCCGAACATGCGCTTGACCTGATGGTAGCGGCCTTCGAACAGGGTCAGCCGCGCGTGGTGGCTATCCAGCACCTCGAGCCCGGCGGGCAGGGTGGTGAGGTTCTCGAAGGCGAAGTGCAGGCCGCGGGCGAAGACCTCGGCGTACTCCTCGGTGATCGGCTGTTCGGTGGTGACGTGATAGACCTTGGGCTTGCGCGCTTGCGGTTGGGTGATGCGCCGCGACCAGCGCCCATCGTTGGTGATCAGCAGCAGGCCACTGGTGTTGAGATCCAGGCGGCCGGCCAGGTGCAGCTCGTGCTTGTCCGGCTCGTCCAGCAGATCGAGCACGGTGCGGTGTTCGTCGTGCTCGGTGGCGCTGACCACGCCCACCGGTTTGTGCAGCATCCAGTAGCGCGCGCTACGCCCGGCCTGCAGCAGTTCGTCGTCCAGCTCCACACGCTGGAAGTCGCGGATGTCGAAGCGCGGATCAGAAATGACCTCGCCGTCCACGCGCAGGCGACCGGCGCTGATCAGCAGGCGGCTGTCCTGGCGGCTGAAACGGGGAAAATTGCTGAGGAAACGATCCAGGCGCATGGTTCAGTCGGGCTCGCGTTGGTGCTCGCGAGCAGTGATTTGCACGACGCCTGCGCAGGCCGGGCACAGGCAGGCGCGGTTCAGTGCCTCGGGCGGCAGATCCTGCAGCGCCTGCGGTTTGACCTCGACCTCGAAGCACCAGCAGTGCGTGACCTCGCTGTCGCTGGCGGCCTGGGCGCAACTGTTGAGTTTGCCGCAGGCGGGGCACAGATTGGCGTTCATTGGGTTTCTTCGCACAGGCGGTTGCGCCCGGCCTGCTTGGCCCGGTACAGGGCGCGGTCGGCGCGGGCGATCACGGCCTGCAGATCGTCACCTTCCAGCAGGGTGGCCAGGCCGATGCTGGTGGAGGTGCGCAGCGTCTGCTCGGCGAACGTGAAGGCGCTGACCTCGGTTTGCTGGCGGATCTTCTCACCGAGCTGGCGGGCCGCGTCGAGCGGGGTGTCCTTGAGCAGCAGGATGAACTCTTCGCCGCCCCAGCGGCAGATGATGTCCGACTGGCGCAGGTTCTCCTGCAGGTGCCGGGCGAAGCCACGCAGTACCGCATCGCCGGCCAGGTGGCCGTGGCTGTCGTTGAGCTGCTTGAAACCATCGAGGTCGAAGAGCAGGGCGCACAGGGTGCTCTGGCTGCGCCGTGCTTCCTGGATGGCCTGGTTGGCCAGCAGCTCGAAGCCGCGGCGGTTGGGCAGTTCGGTCAGCGAGTCGGTGGTCGCCAGGGCGGTGATGCGCGCCTGGTAGCGACGCAGCACCAGGGTCACCAGGGTGAGTACCACCAGGGTGACCACGCCGCAGATCAGCAGGTTGAGGTACAGCGACTGGCGGATGCCGGCCAGGGCGCCTGTTTCGTGCTTGTCGACGAACAGGTACCAGTCCAGCTCGGGAATGAAGCGCACGTTGAGGAAATGGCCGCGGCCATGTTCCTGGTAGAAGAAGTTGCCGCTCTTGGGATGGGGCAGTTTGCTGTGCAGCTCTTCGAGGCCCTCGACGTCGCTCAGCTGGTCGCCGATGCGCGCGCCCATGGGGCCGCCGCTGGCGCCAGTGAGCACGATGCGGCCCGTGGTGTCGACGAAGTACACGCTGCGGTCGTAGCGGCGCTGGTACTGGTCGATCAACTGCACCACGGCGTCCACGGTGAGGCCGACGCCGGTGGCGCCGATGAAGCGGTGCTCGTAATCGAACACCTTGTAGTTGATGAACACCGTCATGCGATCGCCGTTGGCCATGTCGATGTCGACGTTGATCTCGTAGGGCTCCTCCTGATCGCGCAGGCGGTAATACCAGACGTCGCGGGTGGCCTGCTCGTCGACCTTCTTCAGCACGCCCTTGGCCTGGTAGTAGGTCTTGCTCTGCTCGGATACGAAGAAGCTGGTAACCGCGCCATAGTGGCTCTGCACTTCCTGCAGGTAGCGGATCATCGGCTCCAGGTCCTGCTCGCCGCCTAGCACCCAGTCCCGCACGAAGGTATCGCGGGACATCATCGAAGAAATGAGGATGGGCCGCACCAGATCCTTCTGGATCTCCGAATAGACGTTGTCCGAGGTCAGCGGCAGTTCGGTGTTGACGATGTTGTCGCGGATCGAATCCAGCGCCGCGTGATAGCTGGCCAGCGAGGTGGCGATGAAACCGCAGGCGAGCAGGATCAGCAGAATGAAGACCAGCGAGCGAGGGCTGGCAGCTTTGGCGGACGGTGATGGCATCGTGCTGGCTTCTGTATAGATGGCCGCCATGCTAGGTGGGCTACGGCGCGGGCGCAAGCCAGGCCGCGCGAAGCCTGATCGCTTGCGCGGCACGACGGAGCCTGGCGGAGGCCGAGGTGCTTATGCCTGTTCGATGACGGCCACGCGCTGGCCGGCGCGCACGGCGGCGCCCGGTTGCACGCGAACCTCGCGGACGATGCCGGCGACCGGGGCGGTGATCGGGATTTCCATTTTCATGGATTCCAGAATCACCAGCACGTCGCCAGCTTCGACGCTGGCGCCGGCCTCGACCTGCACCTGCCAGAGGTTGCCGGCGATGTGGCTGTCGACGCTGTGTTGGCCTGCGTCGAGCGGTGCATCCTCGGTGACTTCGGCCACGCCTTCGTCGCTTTCGAAATGCGCCTGGCCGGAGTCGATCCAGCGCTGGCGTTCGGCGGCGAAGGCGGTGCGCTGCTGATCGCGGAAGGCGGCGATGCCGTCGGCTTCGTCGGCGAGGAACTGCTGGTAGTCGGCCAGGGCCAGCTCGCTCTCCTCGATGCGCAGCTCGAAGCGGCCCAGGGGAAAGTCGCGGCGGATGCGTAGCAATTCGTCGGCGCTGACCGGGTAGAAGCGGATCTGGTCGAAGAAGCGCAGCAGCCAGGGCTTGCCATCGAAGGCGGCGACTTCACGGTAGCGGTTCCACATCTGCAGGGTGCGGCCAACGAACTGGTAACCGCCGGGGCCTTCCATGCCGTACACGCACATGTAGGCGCCACCGATGCCCACCGAGTTCTCGGCGGTCCAGGTGCGCGCCGGGTTGTATTTGGTGGTGACCAGGCGGTGGCGCGGGTCCAGCGGGGTGGCCACCGGTGCGCCGAGGTAGACGTCGCCCAGGCCCATGACCAGGTAGCTGGCGTCGAACACGGTGCGGTAGACCTCGTCGAGGTTTTCCAGATCGTTGATGCGGCGGATGAACTCCAGGTTGCTCGGGCACCAGGGTGCGTCCTTGCGCACGGTGGTCATGTACTTGTCGATCGCCAACTGGCAGGCCGGGTCATCCCAGGACAGCGGCAGGTGGACGATGCGTGACGGCACCTTCAAGTCGCGCGCGGCGCACACGGCATCCCATTCGCCGGCGACGATAGCCAGCAGCGTCTCCAGTGCCAGGGTCTCCGGCTGGTAATGCACTTGCAGCGAGCGGATGCCGGGCGTCAGGTCGATCACGCCGTCGAGTCGCTTGGCTTCGAGTGCCTGCATCAGCGCATGGCCGCGGAAACGCAGTACCAGGTCGAGTTCCGGCTGGCCGATTTCCAGCAGCAGATGGGTGTCGCCGGAGAGGCGTGCGAGCAGGCGGGTGTCGTCCTGGCCGATATCCAGCACGATGGGGCTTTGCAGTTCGGATGCTTTTGTGGGAGCGGTCGCGTCTGTGGGGGCGGTCGGGCGTCGCTCGGCTTCACCCGCGATGCAGGCAACATTGGTATCGCGGATAAATCCGCTCCCACGGAGGGTGGTGCATTCGAGTTTGATCGCGCTGGCCAGCTCCCGCGCAGTGGCGATATCCACCGCCACGAAGCGCACCTTGTCGCCGGCCTTGAGCTGGCCGAGCTGCCACAGGTCGGCCTCGATGATGGTCACCGGGCACACGAAGCCGCCCAGGCTGGGGCCGTCCGGGCCGAGGATCACCGGCATGTCGCCGGTGAAATCCACCGCGCCGATAGCGTAGGGGTTGTCGTGGATGTTCGAGGGGTGCAGGCCGGCCTCGCCGCCGCTCTCGCGCACCCACTCGGGTTTCGGCCCGATCAGGCGTACGCCGGTGCGGCTGGAGTTGAAGTGCACCTCCCAGGCGGTGGCGAAGAAGGTCTCGATATAGGCTGGCGTGAAGTACTCCGGTGCGCCATGGGGCCCGTAGATCACGCGGATCTCGCGCACGGCGGGCAAGGCGGTGCACAGCTCGGCCGGCAGTTGTGCGCCTGCCTGACGATCCGCCAAGGCCGGGATGTGCAGCACGTCGCCGGCACGCAGGGCACGGCCGCCATGGCCGCCGAACTGACCGAGGGTGAAGGTGCTCTTGCTGCCCAGGTAATCCGGCACCTGGATGCCGCCACGAATGCTCAGATAGCTACGCGCGCCGGGCCCATTGATAGTGCCGAGGGCCAGGGTGCTGCCGGCCTTGACCAGCAGCGCGGTGTTGATCGGCTGGGCGATGCCATCGATGCTCAGGGGAATATCGGCACCGGTCACGGCGATCACCGCGTCGGTGTTGAAGCGCAGCAGTGGGCCGCTCATGGTGATTTCCAGCGCAGCGGCGCCTTCGCCGTTACCGAGCAGGCGGTTGCCCAGGCGCAGCGCGCGGCTGTCCATCGGCCCGGACGGCGGCACGCCGACGGCCCAGTAGCCGAGGCGGCCGGGGAAGTCCTGCACGGTGGTCTGTGTGCCGGCGCTGAGTACCTCGAAGGTGCATGCCTGGTAGACCAGGTTTTCCAGGCAGCGTGTCCAGGGCGAGCCGCTGGCGAACGGGGCGTCACTGAGAATCTGGCGCAGGTAGTCGCGGTTGCATTCCACGCCATAGAGCACCGAGTCGGCCAGGGCTTTATCGAGGGCGGCGCTGGCTTGTTCACGGCTTGGCTGCCAGGTGATCAGCTTGGCGATCATCGGGTCGAAGTAGGGCGGGATCTCGCAGCCGGCTTCGACCCAGGTATCGATGCGCAGCGCTTTACCATCGGCTTCAGGGAACTGTACGGCGGTGAGCAGGCCGGGGCTGGGCTGGAAGTCGCGGCCCGGGTCTTCGGCATACAGGCGCGCCTGGATGGCATGGCCGCTGGGCTGCAGGTGTGCGGCCAGTTCGCTGAGCGGCGGCAGATCGCCGGCGGCGAGCTCGATCATCCAGCGCACCAGGTCGACGCCCCACACTTGTTCGGTGACGCCGTGCTCGACCTGCAGGCGGGTGTTCACTTCCAGGAAGTAGAAACGCTCGGCCTCGCTGTCGTAAACGAATTCGACGGTGCCGGCACTGCGGTAGCTGACCGCCTTGGCCAGCTTGATCGCCGCGGTGCACAGTTCGTCGGCCATGCCCGCGGGCAGGTTGGGGGCCGGGGTTTCTTCCAGCACCTTCTGGTTGCGACGCTGCACCGAGCAGTCGCGCACGCCGAGGGCGATCACCTCGCCCTGGCCATCACCGAACACCTGCACTTCCAGGTGGCGGGCGCGCTGGATGTACTTTTCGATGAACACGCCGCTGTCGCTGAAGTTGTTTTGGCCCAGGCGCTTGACCGCCTCGAAGGCGTCGCAGAGCTCGGCCGCCGAACGGCAGACGCGCATGCCGATGCCGCCGCCGCCGGCGGTGCTCTTGAGCATCACCGGATAGCCGACCTGCTCACCGGCGACCAGGGCGGCGTCGAGGTTTTCCAGCAACTCGGTGCCTTCGAGCATCGGCACGCCGTGCTGTTTGGCCAGGGCGCGGGCGGTGTGCTTGAGGCCGAACACGCGCAGTTGCTCGGGCGTCGGGCCGACGAAGGCGATACCGGCCGCTTCGCAGGCTTCGGCGAAGGCGGCGTTTTCGGAAAGAAAGCCGTAGCCGGGGTGAATGGCTTTGGCGCCAGTCTGCTGGGCGACAGCGAGGATCTTGTCGACCACCAGGTAGGTTTGCGCGGCCGGGCCCTCGCCGAGGGAGAACGCCTCGTCGGCTTGCTGGATATGCAGGCTGGCCACGTCGGCTTCGGAGTAGACGGCGACGCCCTTGACGTCGAGCTCACGCAGGGTGCGCAGGATTCGGCAGGCGATGGCGCCACGGTTGGCGATCAACAGTTTCTCGAACATATCGACTCCCGAGGCCGTTCGAAGCTGCTGCGCTCCGGCCTCGTTGAACGTGGCGGGCCGTCCCGCCGGTATTGGGGCTGCACCACGGCCGTCCGTGGTTGAAATTGGCGTGATTGGTTGCCCGCTTAGGCAGGCCGATCCGTATCGCGGCTTTGCTTGGCGCCCAGGCACTGCCCCGAGCGGCTCTGGCAGATCAGCAGCAGGAAGCGGCGCAGGCGCTGGCTCAGTTCCATACCAGCACCTCGGCAGGGGGCGGGTTCCAGCCGTTGCACGGATTGTTCAGCTGCGGGCAGTTGGAGATCAGCACAATTACATCGGTCTCGGCGCGCAGTTCGACGTACTTGCCTGGCGCGGAGATGCCGTCCTCGAAGGTCAGGCCGCCTTCCGGCGTGACCGGCACGTTCATGAAGAAGTTGATGTTGGCGCCGATGTCACGTTTTTCCAGGCGGCCGTCGTGCAGGCTGGCACGCAGGAAGTTGTCGCGGCAGCTGTGCATATAGCGCTTGTCGAGTGCATATCTGACGGTATTGCTCTCCTGGGCGCAGGCGCCGCCGAGGGTGTCGTGCCGCCCGCAGGTGTCGGCGACGATGGTCAGCAGCGGCTTGCCGAGGTTGGAGTAGAGCACCGTGCCGGTGGTCAGGTAGACGTTGTTCTGCTTGCGCAGGGTGCGCTGCGGGTCGAAGCGCTCGCGCGGGTTTCTGGCGGCGAAGAACAGCGTGTCGATGGCCTGGTTGCCCTCCAGGTCGTGCAGGCGCAGGGTCTGCCCGGCCTTGACCTCGAACAGGTAGGGCTCGCCCGCCGGGATGGTGTGGCGGAAGGCAGCGGTTTCGGGATGCAGGTTGCTTGCGGTCAGGCTCATGTCGGCATCCTCAAAGGTATTGGCGTTCGGTGTTGTGAAAGGCGCGGCCGTTTTCCGGGCGCGAGGTGCGGCACAGCACGCTGATGCCGTCGGTCTCGACCTTGCTCCAGGCGAGCTGCACCGGCTTGGGCGCGTACTGCGGGTTGGGGTCCATCGGGTGCTGCAGGGCGGTGAGCACTACCAGGGTGTCCATCGGTGCGTACAGCTCGAGGTAGTCGCCAGCCTGGCTGTTGCCGGGCTGGAACTGGAAGGCGCCATCGGCGTCGACGTCCACGCGGCTGAACAGATTGAGGTTCATCAACAGGTCCTGGAGGTTCAGGTTCCACTTGCCCATTTCCACCAGCAGGTTGTCGGTGCCGTTGCGGAAGAAGCCGTTGCGCAGTTCCTGGTAGCGGCCCTGGCCGTACTTCTCAGCGACTTCCTCGGCGTTCAGCACGCCGCCGAAACTGTCGTGCCAGCCGCAGGTGTCGGCGGTGATGGCCGCCAGCACCTTGCCCATGTCCGAATACAGGCAGTGGCCGGTGGTGAGCTTGGCGGTGTGCTGGCCCTTGAGGGTATCGGGGAGGTTCAGGCGCTCGCTTTTTTCTGCCGCGTTGAACAGCAGCAGGCTGACGTTGGCGCCGCCTTCGATATCGGTGATACGCAGCAACTGGCCGCGCTTGAGGACGAAGGAGGTGTGGCCGCCACCGGGGACGGTCTCTTCGTAAAGCGTGGGGCGCAGATCAAGTACTGTCATGGCAGTCTCCTACAGGGCTGGCGCAAGGTGCGCCGGCAAAGCCGCGATAGCGCTTCGGCGATCGCTGTTCAGGGGGATGTCGTAGGTGATGCGCGCACCGAAGGCGTTCGGCGCGTGCGGGTCGATGCGGGTCTTGTCGAACACCATCAGGCGGGTGCCAAGGCTGAAGCCTTCGGACAGGTCATGGGTGACCATGAACACGGTCAGGCCGGTCTCGCGCCACAGTTCGAGCAGCAGGATGTGCATGTCCTTGCGGATGCCGGGGTCCAGTGCGCCGAAGGGTTCGTCGAGCAATAGCACACGCGGCTTCATGATCAGTGCCTGGGCAATCGCCAGGCGCTGCTGCATGCCGCCGGAGAGCTGACTGGGGTATTTGTCGAGGGCATGGCCGAGGCCGACTTTCTGCAGCAGCTCGGCGGCCTGCTCGCGGGCGTCACGCTTGGCACTGCCGAACAGTCGACCGAGCAGGGCGGAACGCGGCAGCTCCAGGCCGATGGCGACGTTATCCAGCACGCTCAGGTGCGGGAACACCGAGTAGCGCTGGAACACCACGCCGCGGCTGGCGTCCGGCTCTCCAGCCAATGGCTTGCCGTCTAGCAGGATCTCGCCCTTGCTGGGGCGCTCCTGGCCCAGCAGCAGGCGCAGAAAGGTCGACTTGCCGCAGCCGGAGGCGCCGACCAGGGTGCAGAACTCGCCTTCGGTGATGGACAGGTTCAGGCGTTCCAGGACGGTCTGGTCGCCATAACTTTGCCAAACATTCTTGACCTCGATGAATGCACCTACGGGGCTATTTTCTTTATGGGTCATGCCTTGGCCCCCTCGTACCAGGGAAAGCACAGCCGGGTGAGCTGGCGCAGGCCCAGATCCATCAGCCAGGCGAGCAGGGTGATCCACACCACGTAGGGCAGGATCACGTCCATGGCCATGTAGCGGCGGACCAGAAAGATGCGATAGCCCAGGCCGTCGGTGCTGGCGATGGCTTCGGCGGCGATCAGGAACAGCCAGGCCGAACCCAGTACTAGGCGCAGGGCGATCAGCAGGCGTGGCAGCAGTTGCGGCAGCACCACGCGCAGGATCAGCGTCCAGGTGCTGGCGCCCAGGGTCTGGGCCTTGATCAGCAGCTCCTGGGGAATTTCCCGGCCACGCTGTTCCAGGTCGCGGGCGAGGATCGGGGTGATGCCGATGACGATCAGCATCACCTTGGATAGCTCGCCCAGGCCGAAGACGATGAACAGGATCGGCAGGATGGCCAGCGGCGGCACCATCGACAGCACGGAAAGCAGAGGCGACAGCGGCGCACCGAACAGCGGCAGGATGCCTGCGGCGATACCCAGGCACAGGCCGACCACGGCAGCGATGCCGATGCCGATGCCCAGGCGAGTCAGGCTCGAGGTGGTGTCCTGCCAGAAGGCGTATTCGCCGGTGCGCTTGTCTTCGGTGAAGGCCAGGCGGTCGACGGCGGCGATCATCTGGCTGGCGCTGGGCAGCAGCTTGTCGTTGGGGTTGTCCGCCAGGCGCTGCGCCGAGCCCGCGAAGTAGGCGAACAACAGCAGGGCGAATGGCAGCAACACCAGCAGCAGGCGGCCGGCCCGGTCGGGATGTCGGTTGATCAGGCGCATAGAAGTCTCGTTGGCGATGGCTGAGTCGAAAGGCGTCCCCACGCCTGGCGTGGGGACGATCAGCCCTAGAGCTGGCCGTCGGCGGCCATCTGCATGTAGGTCGGGTCGAAGCGCAGCTTGAGGTTGCCCTGATCACCAGTGGTCACTTCACCCGCGAAGCTCATGCCGATGGCATCGGCGCTTTGTGCGCCTTCACCGAGCAGGCCGTGGTCGAAGGAGAACGCCGCGACCTTGCTCATGGTTTCCGGCAGACGCGGGCTCTTGGCGAAGGCCACGGCGTCCTTGGCGCTGTAGAACATCTTGGTGGTGGCGAGCTGCGCCTCGTAGCTCTTCAGGTCGGTGCCCGAGGCCTTGGCCATGTGCTCGCGGGCGGCCTTGCCCGCCGAACCGGCATCGGCCATGGTCGCCATGATTTCGTACCAGGCGCCGGTCAACGCCTTGCCCAGGGCTGGGTTGTCCTTGAGGGTGTCGCTATTGACCACCATCAGG
Source organism: uncultured Pseudomonas sp. (assembly GCA_966186235.1). Lineage (GTDB taxonomy): Bacteria > Pseudomonadota > Gammaproteobacteria > Pseudomonadales > Pseudomonadaceae > Aquipseudomonas. Next base: position 12,389 of record CBIFVM010000002.1, on the reverse strand, counting down.
TCGATGATTTCGCCGGGAATCTGGCTGGAGTCGAACACCTTGGTCACTCCAGGTGTGGCTTCGATTTCGGCCAGCAGCGGGTTCCAGGTAGTCACGGCGGTAACGTCAGGCGTGGCGAAGGCGGCGACCATGTCAGCATCGGAGGTGTTGACCACCTTCAGGTCGCGCTCGCTCAAGCCGGCTTTTTCCAGACCGCGGGCGAGCAGGTAGTGGGAAACCGAGAGCTCGACCCAGATTGACGTTCTGGCCCTTGAGATCGGCAAGGGTTTTCTTCTCGCCCTTGAGCACGACGCCGTCGTTGCCGTTGGAGAAATCGCCGACGATCAGCGCGGTGCTGTCCACGCCACCGGCGGCGGGGATGGTCAGGGCGTCCATGTTGGTCATGGTGCAGCCGTCGAACTGGCCGGCGCTGTACTGGTTGATCGACTCGACGTAGTCATTGATCTGCACCACGTCGATGGAGATGCCGTACTTGTCGGCCCATTTGTCGATGATGCCTTGGGCGTCGCCATACTCCCAGGGCATCCAGCCGGCGTAGATGGTCCAGCACACGCTGAAACTGTCCTTTTGCGCAGCCTGGCTGCTTAGGGAGAGGGCTGCCGCGAGACCGGCGGCGAGAACGGAGAAGAGACGGGGCTTGCGCATAGGGACCTCCAGTTCGAGAAAAGGCGGGCAGGAGTGCGCGGCATGTCCCATCGCTGGGGCGCGTTCTCCCGGGCTTTTGTCCCGCCGTGTAACCTCTCGAGGAGGTCGCCAACTCTCGGACCAGTCATCCACCGTTACTGGCGAACCGGAACCCTAGTCGGCTATTTGCAAGTTGTGATGCCGCTGCCTCGGCCGCTGCCGAGGATTTTTCCTGCACAGGTGTGACTAAGCGAGGATCGTGCCAGGCAACGAAGCCTGTGCTGGCGCTGGTCATCTGTTGCCAATGGGGCGACGGCTGCGCTCAGGTGGTGCATGCATCGCAGGGCGTGCGCAGTGTTGGCGCATCGGTGCGCTGTCACACGGCGTTGAAATCATTTGTAGCCACTGTGCGACGAGTGGAGCGGATTCGCCGCGTTCGCGAGTGTCTGATGGGCTGGGGACATCCCCGGCACCGGCAGCCGCCGATGCATGATTCGCGGTCGAAGGAGGCCGCCCATGATCCGCAAATCCATGCTCGTCGCGTTGTTGGGTTTTTCGCTGACTGGTTGCGCCGTTTACGGTGACAGTCGTTATGGCAACCGCTACTACGAACGCCAGTACCATCCTGGCACCTACGTGGAGCGTACCGAGGTGTATGGCGCACCGCGCGTCTACGTCTATGAGGATCGTCGCTACGACCGGCGCTACCCACCGTCCGGCCATTATTCGCCGCCGCCTCGCGGCTATTACGCACCGCCGCCACCGCCGCGTTACTACAACCCGCCGGGCTATGATCAGCGCTATTACGGCCGGCACGACCGCAATCGACGCGATTACCGCCCGGCGCCGCGGCCGGGGTGGGAAGGGCAGCGTCATCACTATCAGCAACAGCAACGCCCGCGCTATTCAGCGCCGCAATGGCAGCAGCGCGAGGCGCCTCAACGCATCCAGGGATTTCCGATGCGCGACCGATGACCATGTGTACCGATGCGCACTTGTGTGCGCATCGGTACGTTCGTCGCCTGTAGTGGCATCTAGCAATTGTTTTTTACGTGCACGCGCCGCACCATGACGGCGTTGCTCGTCTGGAAGCATTGTCGTGCCAATCGGCGGATCTGGCGTTCTCTCACTTCGTTATCGCTGGCCCGTGCTGGTGGCGTGGCTGCTCGCCCTGTCGCTGGTGGCTGGCGGCTTGCACGCGCAGTGGGACTTCCAGCGCATTGCCGCTCGCGCCGAGCAACTCTACGGGCCGTTGGGCGCCGGCAAGCCGCGTATCGATGCCTGGCAGCGCCTGCTCGACGAGCAGCGAAGCGCCCCCGAAGCCGACAAGCTCAAGGCAGTGAACCGGTTTTTCAACCTGCAACTGCGCTTTCGTGACGACCAGGAAATCTGGGGCGTTGCCGACTACTGGGCGACGCCCGTCGAAGCGCTGATGCGCGGCGCCGCCGATTGCGAAGATTACGCTATCGCCAAGTATTTCAGCCTGCGCGAATTGGGCGTGCCGCCCGAGAAACTGCGCATTACCTACGTCAAGGCGGTGCGCCTGAACCAGGCGCACATGGTGCTGACCTATTACCCGACCCCCACCTCGGTACCGCTGGTACTGGATAACCTGATCGATGCCATCGAACCGGCGACCGAACGCCGTGATCTGGTGCCCGTGTACGCCTTCAACGCCGAAGGGCTGTGGGTGCCTGGGCCGGCGGGCGGCAAGCAGGTGGGAGACAGCAAGCGCCTTTCGCGCTGGCAGGATTTGTTGAAGAAGATGCGCGCCGAAGGGTTCCCCTAAGGCGTAGCGAGGAGTTGCGCATGTCACTGTTCAAGCAGTTGTGTATCGCCATCTGCGTGCTGATGCTGGTGAGTTTCGCCGGCAGCGTCGTGGTCAACGTGGAGAGCTCGCGCGAGCAGCAGGTCAACCAGCTGCGCGCCCACGCGCAGGACGCCGCCACGGCGCTGGGCCTGTCGCTCGGCTCGCACCTGGACGATGCGGCGATGCTGGAACTGATGGTCAGCTCGATCTTCGACAGCGGCTATTTCGAGAGCATCCGCGTGATTGGCCCGGACGGCACGGTATTGATCGAGCGTTCCGGCCCTAGCCTGGGGCGCGGCGCGCCGCAATGGTTCGCCGATCTGGTGGACCTGGCGCCGGCTCAGGGCGACGCCATCGTCAGCGACGGCTGGAATCAGGCCGCTCATGTCGAGGTGGTCAGCCACCCGTATTTCGCCATTGCCAAACTGTGGCAGACCGCCTGCGCCACCTTGCTGTGGCTGGCGCTGATCAGCCTGGTGTGCATCGGTTTGGGGGTGCTGTTGCTCAAGCGTCAACTGCGCCCGCTGGAGTATATGGTCGAGCAGTCTAACGCCATTGCCCGCCGCGAGTTTCTCAGTGCGCCGAACCTGCCACGCACGCCTGAGTTTCGCCGCGTGGTCAACGCGATGAATCAGATGGTGGAGAAGCTCAAGACGCTGTTCGATGAAGAGGCCTCGCGCAGCGAAAAACTCCATGCCGAGGCTTATCAGGACAGCCTGACGGGACTCGCCAATCGCCGCTATTTCGACCTCGGTCTGCAGGCGCGCCTGACAGGAGAGGAGCGAGCCAGCAGCGGTGTGCTGATGCTGCTACGGGTCAATGACCTGATCGGGCTGAATCAGCGTATCGGCGGACAACGTACCGATCAGCTGCTCAAGGCGGTGGCCGAGCAGCTGCAGCAGGTCAGCCAGGGCCGTTTCCTGTTGGCGCGCAACCGCGGTGGTGAATTTGCCCTGCTGGCCGCTGGAGTCGACCGCCACGAAGCCGAGCTACTGGCCGAGCAACTGGGCAGCGCGCTGCTGTCATTGCAGCAGACCGGGGCCAGCGATTGCTCGCCAGTCGCGCATATTGGCATCACTACCTTCGCGCCGGGGGCGAGCAGCAGCGAACTGTACAGTGCGTTGGACGCCGCCCTGGCCGAGGCCGTCAGCAACAGCCGCACGCATTGGGCGTTCGTCGAGCACCGCCAGCAAGTGGCTGCCAACGGTGAGCGCAACGACTGGCATGGCCTGCTGGACACTGCCCTTCAGCAGCGACGTTTCGTGCAGTATGTGCAGCCAGTAGTCAATGCCGAGGAGCCGACTCAGGTGTTACATAACAAACTGCTGGCGCGCTTGCTCGACGAGCGTGGTGAAACCATTCCCGCCGGCCAGTTCCTACCATGGCTGGAACGCTTCGGCTGGACCGCTCGACTGGATCTGGTGATGCTCGACGCCTTGCTGGCGCAACTCGCCGAGCATGAGGGGCGGCTGGCGCTGAGCCTGTCAGGGATGACCGTGCGCGACCCGCATTCCCTGCAGCAGGTTTATGAACGGCTGCGCCTGAACCCAGCGGTCAGCGGCCGCCTGATTCTGGAACTGGACGAAAGCCAGTTGCCGGGTGCAGCGGAGCTCGAGGCCATTACCCGCAAGCTGCGCAGCTTGGGCGTCGAGCTAGGCCTGCAGCATTTTGGCGGGCGTTTCAGCATGATCGGCAACCTGGCCAAGCTCGGCCTGGCCTACCTGAAGGTCGATGGCAGCTTCATTCGCGGCATCGACCAGGAGGGCGACAAGCGTTTGTTCATCGAGGCCATGCAGCGGGCGGCCAATAGCATTGATCTGCCATTGATCGCCGAGCGGGTAGAAACCCGAGGGGAATGGGAGGTGTTGCAGGCAATGGGGGTTAGCGGAGTGCAGGGTCGCCTGTTCAGCGAGCCGGCCGCCTGGGCTTGATCAGATCAGGCCGCGCTCTTCGTCATTGATCAAACGGTTCATGCCGCCGAGTGCGTCGCGCGCTCGGCTACGGCCCATCAGTTTGCTCTGGGCCGCATCGGGCAGGTCGGTAATACGTACCACGCCTTTCTTGATCAGTACCTCGATGAGATCTTCGAGCACGCGGATCATGTCCAGGTCGCTTTGCTTGAGTTGCAGCAAGCTGCTTTCCACATTCTGGTTGGAAAACCAGCCGCGAGCTTCTTCGCTGTCGGCGGGCAACTCGCCGTTCATCCCCTCGAAGGGTTCTGGCTGCACGCGCAGCAGTTCACCTTCGGCATTACGTTTTATGTAGAACACGGACCTTCTCCGATAAACCTGTCTGCTACAGCTTAGCGCCCCGCCACGAAAGTGTGGCGGGGCATTGGCCTATCATGGGTCGACTTTGATCGTGTGGTTGGCGATCAGTGTGTTGATGTCATAGCTGGGCAGGCTGGCCTGGCCCAGGTCGATCTGCACATCGGCCTTGGCCGCGACCTGCTGGGTGGTGGTGTCGGCGTTGTTGAATTCACCCTTGGTGCTGATCAGCAGGGTGGAGCTGCCGTTGTCCGTCACCAGCTTCAGGTAGCTGTCCAGGTTGTTGCTGTGATCCTGCAGCAGCGAGCTAAGGTCGATGGTATCGCCCTCGGCCACGTTGAAGTCCTTGATCACGTCCTTGCCGAAGTCGCCTTTCTGCCAGGCGAAGGTGTCGGCACCCGCGCCACCGAACAGGATGTCGTCGCCCGGGCCGCCCACCAGCAGGTCGTTACCGCCCTGGCCGTAGAGGATGTCGTTGCCGGCACCGCCATACAGTTTGTCCGAGCCGCCGCGGGTGTCGCCGGCCATGTTGAAGGTGTCGTGGTTGGCACGGATATAGTCGTACAGGTCGGCACTGGTGGGGGCGACGCCGTTCTTCAGCTCCAGGAAGGTTTCCAGGGCTTTTACGCCAGAGCCGTTATACATGTCGGCGGGCTTGACCGGGTTGCCATTGACGCCCCAGGGCAGCGCGTCGGTGTTGATCACGTCGCCGAAGATGATGTCGTTGCCATCGCCGCCAAAAATGGTGTCGTTGCCGACGCTCACCGGTACGTTGGCTTTCGAGCCACCATGCAGGGCGAGTGAGAGTTCATCGGCGCTGTTGACGATCTCGACCTTGCCCGCCGGCACCTTGGTGTAGTCCACACGGGTGATATCGTCGATCCACATTGTGGCGTTGCCGATGTTGACCGACTTGTCATCAACGGTGAAGACCAGCCGATAGGAGCCTGCCCCGACCACCTGGGTCTCCACGGTTGGCCAATTGCCACCGGTAACGCCTCCACCGGTTTGCACATCGGACCACCCCTCTTTGGTCAACTGCTGCAGCTTCCAACTCAGCACATCGCCGTTGCTAGTATCGGCAGTGCCATAGGCGAAACGCAGGCTACTGAAGCTGCCGTCGGCAATGGTCAGCGTCGGTGTAGTGGCGGTCACGGGGGAGCCGCCCACGGTATCGCGAATCATCAAGGCATCCGAGATGCGATCCGCTGAGCCATTGAGCCAGCCGGTGCCGCTGATGTTCCAGTTGCTCAGGTTGTTCCAGTTGGTGGTGGTGTTGTTGAAGTTGGCCAGCGTGGCGCTCGTACCAGTGGCCAGGTAATCGAATGCAGGTGTATCAGTGGTATTGTCGAACAGTTTCAGGTTCTTTTCGCTGACTCCTGAGCCGATACCGATGGTCTGCACGGCGCTCTTGCCAGCGAGCACGTTGAAGGTATCGAGCGAGCCCAGCAGCACCTCATCGTTGGTGCTCGACCCCGGGCCGCTGAGCGCCGTGGTGTTGCCGTTGTAGTAAAACGTCGGATCCCCGTCGGACAGGAAGAAAGTGAGGTTTTCGTAACCCGCTGCCTTCGAGTGGCCTGCAGCATTTTGGGTATCGAACCAGGCGGACGCTTCCTTGAAGGCCGCTTCGTAGTTTGTGCCGCCGCTGGCGCTGAGTTTCTGGATGTCGGCCAGCAGGGTATCGAGCTTGGTGCCACTTTGCAGGTCTTCGACCTTGGCGCTCAGGGTAACTTTTTCAGCGAAACCCACCAGAGTGAGATTAACGACGCCATCGTGGCCCGCCAGGGTTTTCGCGAAGTTAGAAAGTGCATCCTTGGTCAACGTCATGCGACTGCCCTGCATGCTGCCCGACGTGTCGACGAGCAGGGCGATGTTGTAGTTGGCCGCCGGCTGAAGGGTGGTCAGCGTGCCGCCAGCATCCCCGAGCAGCACGTCGCTGCCTGAGCCGCCTCTGATGGTGTTGTCACCGTTATCGTTGACACCGTCGCCGGCCACATGGATGACGTTGGCGGCCTGGTTGACCTTGAGGGTGACGGTCGCCGTGTCGCTACCGCCTTTGCCATCGCTGATGGTGTACTGGAAGCTGGCGTCGCCGTAGAAGCCCGACTTCGGTGTGAAGACGACGTTGCCATTGTTCAGCGTGACCGTGCCGTTGGTGGCGTTCTGCACGCTGGTGATAGAGAGGCTGTCACCATTCGGGTCGCTATCGTTGTCCAGCAGGGTACTGCTGGCAATCGTCAGGCTGTTGCCGGATTCGACGACCAGGCTTGATGTGCTTGGTACGTGGTAGAGCATGTCCGAATCGACGACCTTGAAGGTGCCGCCCTGACCTAGTTCGACTTTAAGGCGCGCATCGCCACCCTGATCCCAGTAGATGATTTCTATCTGCTGAGGCCCTGCATTGGCGGCGTCGATAGTGAAAGACTTGCCTGTGGCGGTCGCGCTCGATTGGATATTATTGAACTCGGCGACCACCTGGCCGTTGATACGGATGCTGTAGCCGTCGTCCGCGGTCACGCGGAACTGGTAGGTACCAGCGGCCAAGTTGACGTAGCCGCTCATCTTGATGATGGCATCGGACGTATTGCCCGGATCCGTGGACAGCGAGTTCGCCTTGGCGCCGTTGCCCGTGGTGGTGTTGACGCCTAGGAAGTTCTGCAGGTTGGTCCCATTGCCCAGCCCGGATGCATTGCTGAGGTTGCCATAGTCCAGCTTGGTGGCGTTGAAAGTCGCCGAGGGATTATGGCTGTCGATGAACTGGCGAACCTGGCTCAGGTTGGTCAGGTTGGCGCCATCGTTGCCGGCTCCGGTGCTGGTGTCGTTGTAGCCGTAGTACTCGGCTTTGAGACCAGCGGTAAACGAGTAGTAATCGTCCGCGGCGTCAGGGGCACCATTGGTGACGACAGGTGCGCCCGTTCCCTTGAATTGCAGGCTGCTGGAGGAAGTGTCGCCGTCGTTATCAACCAGGGTAAAGCCTACAGTGGTGTTTTCGCCGGCGACTAATGGACGGCTGGCGCTGTAGTTGTAAACCCCGGTCTCCATATTGACGACGATGGCTTCGCCTTTGGTTGTCGTCACCGTCAGCTGTTTGCTGGCCGCATCGAAACTGTAACCGCTTACCGAAGCTGACGTGCCGGTGGCGCTTACACTATTTGTAGTGGCGTTATAGGTGTATGTCGCTGCGCCAATGACGACATTTTGTACATGACCCCCATCACCACCAAACTGACCAAGGCTGCCGGTTGTAGTGAAGTAGGCCGCGGTGTCGATCGCAAGATTGCCGCTGTTAACGAGCTTGGTGACAATCTGCATGCTGTCGTTCGTGCCGTAGGCCGATTGCAGGTTCACACCTTGCAAGACGATGGTCTGGTCTTCCAGCGCTACGTTGTAACCATTGCCGAAGGCGCCGGTACTGCTGATATGCAGCACGGTGTTGCCGCTAGCGTCCACGGTCACGCGGATGTAATTGGAGAGGTTGCCCAGGCTCTCACCTTGCAAGAAAGAGCGCAGATCCAGAACGTCTGTGCCTAGCGTGAAGTCCGTGACGGTATCTACCGCAGGTTTGCCCGCCGTACCCCCGTCGCCTTTTTCCCAGCGGAAAATATCCTTGCCGGCTCCGCCGGTGAGGATATCGTTGCCGGTGCCGCCGATCAGGATGTCATTGCCAGCGCCGCCATTGAGAGTGTCGTTTCCGGCACCGCCGCGCAGGATGTCATTGCCATCGCCGCCGTTCAGGATATCGTTTCCTGCATAGCCATAAAGCTGGTCGTCGCCGGAGGTGCCGGTCAGGGTGTTTGCGTTACTGTCGCCTTCCTTCAGGTTCGGGTTCGCTGTGCTGCCGCTCAAGACGCTGGCGTCCGCTAGAGCGCCGATTGACGTCGAGGAGCTGGCGCCGAAGGTGTCCGTCACGGTGATGCTGGTGGCATTCAGCACTTGCGCATTGATCGCCCCGCCATCCAACCGGACTGTCGCCAGCAGTTCATTCACCGCGAGGTTGTCGATCGGGCCGCCATCCTTTGAGGTGATGATCAGACCTGAAGAGGTATTGATCAGGCCCAGGGCACCTGAATCTTTCACAGGTACCACATCAAGGCCCAATTCGTTTGCCAAGGCCGCAGAATAGGTGAAGCTGCGGGCTCCCAGGGAAAGCAGCGCCTTGTAGCTGAGCTCGATCTTGCTGATGTTGTTATTGGCGTCGGTGGCACCAAACGCCGAGTGTGTGCTCAGGTCGATGAGAGCCAATGCAGACAGCCCCACCAGGCCGAGCAGATTACCGCCGCTGGAAACGCCGGCTACAGGCGCTACGTTGCCGGTGACGCCGATAGGTTTAAGGTCGACCGCCAGGTTTCCGCTATTCACCAGATTGGTAACGATCTTCGCGCTGTCGGTAGTGCCATAGGCGGATTGCAGGTTCACGCCCCGCAGCACGATGGTCTGGTCTTCCAGCGCCGCGTTGTAACCATTGCTGAAGCCGCCGGTACTGCTGACGTGCAGCACGGTGTTGCCGCTGCCATCGACAGTCACGCGAACGTAATTGGACAAGTTGCCCAGGTTCTCGCCTTGCAGGACTGAGCGCAGATCCAGAACGTCCGTGCCTAGGGTGAAGTCCGTGACGGTGTCTACTGCCGGGTTGCCGGCCGTGCCTGCATCGCCTTTTTCCCAGCGGAAGATATCCTTGCCGGCTCCGCCGGTGAGGATGTCGTTGCCGGTGCCACCGATCAGGATGTCATTGCCAGCGCCACCGTTGAGGGTGTCGTTGCCGGCGCCGCCGCGCAGGATGTCATTGCCATCCCCGCCGTTGAGGGTGTCGTTTCCGCCATGACCATAAAGCTGGTCATCTCCAGAGGTGCCAGTCAGGGTATTGCCGCTATCGTCACCTTCCTTGATGTAAGGATTCGCGGCGGTACCGCTCAATACGCTGGCATCCGCCAGCGAGCCTATGGAAGCAGTGGAGCTAGCCCCGTAGGTATCGGTCACAGTGATGCTGGTAGCATTCAGCACTTCTGCAGTGATCGCACCGCCGCCCAGGCGAGCTGTCGCCAGCAGTTCATTGATCGCCAGGTTATCGATTGGGCCGCCATCGAGCGAGGTGATGACCACGTGCGAAGACGGACCGACAAGACCGAGGATGCCCGAGTTATTGATGATCTCCACTTTGAGGCCCAATTCCGTGGCCAGGGCTTTGGAGATGCTGAACTCGCGAGCTCCCAGCAGCCCACCCAGCGATACCAGCGTGCTGTAATTGAGCTCCACTTTGCTGATGTTGTTGTTGACGTCGGTTGCGCCAAATGCTGAGCGGGTGCTCAGGTCGATCAGATTCAGAGCGGACAGACCAACTATTCCCAGCAAGTTACCCCCGGCGGACGTGCTGGCCACAGGGGCTACGTTCGCGGCATCCGGGGAGGTCACAAGAATCGAACCGCCATGGGCGACCGGCGCATCATCCTCAATGCTGATTGGCAGCTTGGCAGATTGGCTCACCCCATTGACGTCGGCTCGTACGCCGACGTTGACCTGCAGAACGTCTTCGGCAGTGGTGTTCGGATGGTCGACTTTGCCGCTCAACACGATCTTGTAAGCGCCGCTGTCATCGATGGTAACTGTCAGTACCTTTGCGTTGCCGGCAGAGCCGGTCAGTGTCTTACCGTCTGCAGAGAGGCTCCAGATGACTGGAATACCGCCGGAAGTCAGCGACTCTGGCGGTGCGGTCAAGGTCCATACTGCACCGGTGCCGCTGCCGTTCAGGCTAAACGCACCGCTGGATTCGACTGCATTGGTGGTATCGCTGCTGCCGGTGCTATCAGGTACACCGCCAGCCAGGCCTTCTTCCGACACGGCAAACTGACTGCCGCTGACGATGTTGATGCCTCTGTCGTTATCGTAGATCGTGGCTTGTGCCGATTGACCGCCAATGTTCAGGCTGAAGGTTTCATTCGGCTCGATCTCCAGGTCATCGATGGTGGGTACACCAACGGTGAACTCGGTAACGCCGGCAGGCACGGTGATCTTGCCGGTGACGCTGTTGTAAGTCACCCCGTTGCTGAATTGCAGGTCTGCTGCGCCAGTCTTGAAGTCCGCTCCTGCGGTGGCTGTGCCACTCTTCAGGGCGAAGTCGAAGGTCGTGCTGGTGCTGATGGCGTTGCTGAGCTTGACGCTGAAGACTGCCAGATCACCTTCATCGACTCGTGCGCCTTGAGCGTCGGTGGCCGCGCTGATGCTGGCGATAGTTGGGACGACTTCGGTGCCGATGATGGTTATGGTGGCGTTGGCGGTAGCGGTGCCACCAAAGCCGTCAGTAACGGTGTAGGTGAAGGTCTCACTACGCAGTTCGCCTGACTTCAAGTTGTTGTCGTTGGCCGCGAAGCTGAAGCTGCCGTCACTGTTGATGGTCAGCACCCCGGTTTGCAGGGTGATTTTGTCGCCACTCGAAACCGCCTTGCCATTAACCAGTGCGACCTGCAGAGTCTGGCCCGCATCGCTGTCCGAGTCATTGGCGAGCAAGCCTTTGGCCTGGTCAATGGTTAGGGTCTGGCTTTCGTTAACTGCGTAAGCATTGTTGGCCGAAGCCGGGCCCGTGCCGGAGAAGCCAGTCAGGAAGTAGTCAGAGCTGTCGCTGCTGGACGTGTTATTGATGGTCTGTACCGCTTCGAAGCGAATGCTGTCGAAGACCTGATTGCCCGTATCAATCTGGAATCCAGAGCCACCGTTGGCGTTGGTAAACGTACCGCTGGCCACCTCGACACCCTTGTAGAGCGCTACCCAGCGGCCCACTTCGCCACCATCTTCGCTGGCCACCAGGTTGCTGACGCTGAAATTGGCCTTGTTCAGATTGCCGCTGAAGCTGAGCGTGATGGATTCGCTTTTGCCGGTAGTCGGGTCATATTCCAGCTGATTCGGTACTGAACTGCCATTGGGGCGTGGCGTGCCGTCTACGCCGAGGCCATTGTTGCCCTCAAGGTGAAGCGTGGCCTTGTTGCCATTGATGTCGTTGGCCTGAAGGGTGGTCTTCTGACCATTGCTGTCGACATGCTGCCAGTTACCCTTGTTGTTATTGCCCACCAAGGTACCCAGGCTGACGGAGTAGGCTTTCCCGACCGGATCGTCGTTGGCGGTCGGGTTGTGGTTCACCGCGTAGTTGTGGGTTGCGGTGACTTCGCCCTGGTTGCCAACGGCATCGGTCGCCAACACTTTGCCTTCGATGGACTTGTCGCTGTCGGCAACGAGATCGCTGCCCTTGACGTTCACTTTCCAGGTGCCGTCCTGTGCCACTGTGGTTTTGTAGTCTGTGCCGTTGAGGGTCAATGTCACCACGTCGCCGGTCGTGAATTCGCCAGTGACCTTGCCGGAGATTTCGACCTGGGATTTGGCTTCATCGCTGGAGATGAAGTTGTCCGCCGTGATGGCGTCGATGACAAGTGTGGTTGTGCCGTTGTTAGGTCCTGTCGTATCCAGGCGCGCGCTGTCAGTACCTGGCAGCGAGGTGTTGCCGAACTGATCGTTGAGTACTGCGCTAACGTCTAGGTTGGCGCCTTCGGCCGGGCTGGTGACGGTAAAGTCTATATAGCCATCGGCCAGGTTGGCAGCGCTGACGATCACGGTCTGCGGCGCACCAGTGTTGCTGCTGAGCACAATGGTGTCGCCAGCGACAGCACCGGCCGGCAGGCCTACGCGCACGTCAATGGGGCCAT
>CBIFVM010000001.1:0-428419 GCA_966186235.1 uncultured Pseudomonas sp. | reverse complement strand
TGCCGATCATCAGCAGCGTGTTCTGGATCGTCATGCTGGTGGTGCCGGGCCCCGCCGGCAGCAACCGCTACGGCCCGCCGCCACCGCCCAACAGCCTCGGCGTGAACCTGGTGGCGGGCATCTTTCTGATCCTGCTGGTCGGCGCCCTGCTGATGATGTTCCTGAGCGGCTTCGCCATGTTGGCCATCTTCACCGGCCTGTTCGGCGACCTGTTGACCAGCAGTTGAGGCAGCGCGCCGCGAGCACTTTATTTTCCTCACCTGCGCTGCGAGTGCAGCGCTGGCTGCCTGGTTGCGGATAGGCTATACACCTGCCCGCGAAGTGCTCTGGAGAACCTCATGTCACGTTATGCCCTGGTCACCGGTGCCTCGAGCGGCATCGGCCTTGCCCTGGCCGAAGCGCTGGCTCGCCGCGGGCGTAACCTGATTCTGGTAGCGCGCAAGCGCGACGCGCTGGAAAGCATCGCCTACGAGCTGACCCAGCGCTTTTCCGTGGACGTGCTGTTTCGCGTCTGCGACCTCAGCGAGCCTCTGCAACTGTCAGGCCTGCTCCACGAGTTGGAGCAGAATGGCCAGGTCATCGAGTTGCTGGTGAACAATGCGGGGCTGGGCAGCGGCGGCGCGTTCGTCGCCCAGGACTGGCGCCACGAACAACGACTGCTGGAGGTCAACGTGCTGGCCCTGGCGCGCCTGTGCCACGCCATCGGCACGGTGATGGCAGCCCGCGGCCACGGGCAGATTCTCAATGTCGCCTCGGTCGCTGCGTTCCAGCCCGGCCCGTGGATGAGCAGCTATTACGCCAGCAAAGCCTACGTGCTGCATTTCTCCGAGGGGCTGCGTGAGGAGCTGCGCCCCCATGGCGTCAAGGTTTCGGTGCTCTGCCCCGGCCCGACCCACAGCGCCTTCTTCCGCAATGCCCAGCTCGATGCCACGGCACTCGAACGCGGCAAGCTGATGCTGAGCGCCGAGGAAGTGGCGCTGATTGCGGTGCGCGGCCTGGAGCGCAACCGCGCGATCATCGTGCCCGGTTGGCGCAACCGCCTGCTGACGATGGCACCCCGGTTGTCTCCCCGCTGGCTAGTGCGGCGAGTGGCGGCGCGCATCAATCGCCGCTTCGGCCGCGCCTGACTCAGTTCGCGCTGACCGTTCGCCCCCGCGCCCAGGCCCGTAGCTCGGCGAGCCGTTCGGCCATGATCACCGACAACGGCGCCGTGGCCTGAATACCGCGCAGCAGCGTGCCGTTATCGACCGACTGCTGCTGCGCCTGGGCCGCATACAGGGCGCTGACCACCACCTGCTCGATCTCGGCGCCGGAAAAGCCATCGGAGGCCGCCGCCAGTTGCACCAGGTCGAAGTCCGAGGGCTCCAGCTCGCGGCGCTGCAGGTGAATGCGAAAGATCTCCGTGCGAATCTCCGCCTCCGGTAGATCGACGAAGAACAGCTCGTCGAAACGCCCCTTGCGCACCAGCTCCGGCGGCAGCCGGTCGATCACGTTGGCAGTGGCCACCATGAACACCGACGACTTGCGCTCGGCCATCCAGGTCAGCAGCGTGCCCAGCACGCGCTGGCTGACGCCGCCGTCCTGGTCGCCGCTGGCCAGGCCCTTCTCGATCTCGTCGACCCACAGCACGCATGGCGACATCTGCTCGGCCAGCGCCAGCGCTTCACGCAGGTTGCGCTCGGTTTCACCGAAGAACTTGTTGTACAGGCAGCCAAAATCCAGGCGCAGCAAGGGCAGCCCCCAGAGCCCGGCCACCGCCTTGGCGGCCAGGCTCTTGCCCGATCCCTGCACGCCGACCAGCAGCACGCCCTTGGGAATATCCACGCCTTCACCCGCGAAGAAGATACGCTGCCGCTCGCCCAGCCAGCGCTTGAGGTTGGCCAGCCCGCCGACATCGGCGAAACGCGCCGTGTCGTGTTCGTAGCTGAGCACGCCATCGAGGTCGAGCAACTCGAACTTGGCCTTGTTCAGCTCCGGCAGGTCTTCCTGGGTGATGGCGCCGTCGTCGCAGATCAGGTTGCGGGCCAGCAGCCTCGCCTCGGCGTGACTCATGCCGCGCAGGTTCTTCACCACCTGCTGCAGGGTGCGGTTATCGGTGCGTACCCGACGATTGCGGTTGCGCTCGCTCCAACGCGCCGCCTCCTCGCGCACGATGGCCAGCAGCTCGTCTTCACCCGGCAGTGCCAGGTTGAAACGCGCGGCGTAGCGCTGCACTTCCGGTGGCAGCTTGCAGGCGTGGGACACCAGCACGAGAGTCGGCGCATGGACGGCATCGGCCATGGCGACCTCCTTGAGCAGGCGCACCAGTTTCGGGTTGTCGGTTAGAAACGGATGCAGGTCGCACATCACGTAAAGGCTGCCCTGCTGGTCGGCCTTGATCAGCCGCAATGCCGCTTCGGGGTCGTGGCTATCACCTTCGGCGAAGGCTTCCCCCGCGAAACCGGCACGCTGCAGGCCATCGGTGATCGACCAGGTGAACAGACCCAGCGCGCGACGTACCGCCAGGCCGGTGAGGGTTTCCAGTACGCGGCGCTCGTCCCAGGACTCGATCAGCACCAGCTTGACCTTGGAATCGAGAACCAGCCCCAGGTCGTGAATATCATTCTTCACAGCAACTCCTTATGCCCAAGCGGCAGCACATGTTCCTGCCAAGCCGAGAGGCGAGCAAGTGGCGGATACACCGCAATGGACGTGCCGCACGTTTATACGCATCCGCCGGGCGTAACGCCCGTAAACGCCATTTGCGGTAGACTGGCCGCTCATGTCATCGCCGGAGAAACCTCATGGCCAACGACCGCCATTATTCGCCCGTCGACCGCCTGCTGCTGCAAGCCGATATGGCGCTGCGCACGCTGCTGCCCTTCAGCGGCCAACCTTCTCGCCCGTCCCCTGCCATCGTCGAGCAGGAGGCCGAGCTCGATGCCAAGCAGACCCGCCATATCGCCGGGCTGATGCGCATCAACCACACCGGCGAGGTCTGTGCCCAGGCGCTGTATCAGGGGCAGGCGCTGACCGCGCGCCTGCCACGCGTGCGCGAAGCTATGGAGCATGCAGCCGACGAGGAAATCGACCACCTGGCCTGGTGCGAGCAGCGCATCCGTCAGCTGGGCAGTCATCCCAGCGTGCTGAATCCGGTGTTCTACGGGCTTTCGTTCGGTGTAGGGGCGGTGGCGGGCCTGGTCAGCGACCGGGTCAGCCTGGGCTTCGTGGCCGCGACCGAGGATCAGGTGGTCAAGCACCTGGACGAGCACCTGGAGCAGATTCCCGAGCAGGACACCAAGTCCCGGGCCATTCTCGAACAGATGCGCAGCGATGAGCTGGAGCACGCCAACAGCGCGCTAGATGCCGGCGGCGTGCGCTTTCCCGCACCGGTCAAGCTGGGCATGACGCTGCTGTCCAAGGTCATGACCAAAACCACCTACCGCGTCTGACGCAGGCAATCACAGGGCGACGCGGGTCGCCCTGTTCTCTCAGGCGCCCAGTTCGACGATCTCGTAATCGTGGGTGATTTCCACGCCGGCGCGGCCGAGCATGATCGACGCCGAGCAGTACTTGTCCGCCGACAGTTCCACCGCTCGCTTGACCTGGGCTTCTTTCAGGCCACGACCTTTCACCATGAAATGCAGGTGGATCTTGGTGAACACCTTGGGATCTTCGGACGCGCGCTCGGCTTCTAGAAAGGCTTCGCAGCTCTCGACCGGCTGACGGGACTTCTTGAGGATGCTCACCACGTCGAAGTTGCTGCAGCCACCCAGGCCGATCAACAGCATTTCCATTGGGCGCACGCCCAGGTTGCGGCCGCCGCTCTCGGGAGGCCCGTCCATCACCACCGCGTGGCCGCTGCCGGATTCACCGAGAAACAGCGCTTCACCGGCCCATTGAACGCGAGCTTTCATCGTTGCCGCTCCTTGTGAAAAAAGGCTGAAAGCTTATCACAGGGCGGCACTCGCACCGCGAATCACGGATGCTGGTAGAGTTCCACCAGGAACGTGCGATGACTCACAAATCAGACCACCGGTAACCATCGACGGCGTTGATGATGCCTTTTTAATGGCACAATCCAGCGCATGACGCGCTACGACGTTCTAGAACGATAAGAACAAGGTATACATCCGGGCCGACACACCTTGCACCGGAGCTGGACAGCGTCACCCCATCACGCCTGTCACAGGCCTACCTTCACCCATTCGGAATTTCAGGCATGGTCGCGATCACTCTCACACCAAAGGTCAAAAACTTCGACAAGCTGCTCGCCCATTGTCACCGTCGTCGCTACACGGCCAAGAGCACCATCATTTATGCCGGTGATCGCAGCGAAACGCTGTACTTCATCGTAAAGGGCTCGGTCACCATCCTGATCGAGGACGATGACGGCCGCGAGATGATCATCGCCTACCTCAACCCGGGGGATTTTTTCGGCGAGATGGGGCTGTTCTGCAAGGAAGGCGCCGAGAAGGAGCGCAGCGCCTGGGTACGTGCGAAGACCGAGTGTGAAGTGGCCGAGCTGAGCTACGCCAAGTTCCGCGAGCTGACCCAGCAGGACCCGGACATCATGTTCGCCCTGGGCTCGCAGATGGCCGAACGCCTGCGCAACACCACCCGCAAGGTCGGTGACCTGGCCTTTCTCGACGTGACCGGTCGCGTAGCACGCACCCTGCTCGACCTGTGCAAGCAGCCCGATGCCATGACCCATCCCGACGGCATGCAGATCAAGATCACCCGCCAGGAAATCGGCCGTATCGTCGGCTGCTCGCGGGAGATGGTCGGCCGCGTACTCAAGTCCCTGGAAGAACAGGGCCTGGTGTTCGTGAAAGGCAAGACCATGGTGGTCTTCGGTACGCGCTAAAAAACGGGGCATCGATCGATGCCCCGTTCTTCCATCAAGCCTTGGCCGCGACCGCCAGGGCTTCGACTTCAGGCCGTTTGATCAGCGCGTAAACCACGCCCGTCACCAGGCTGCCCGCAACGATGGCCAGCAGATACAGCAGCGCATGGTTGATGGCGTTGGGAATCAGCAGCACGAACAGACCGCCGTGCGGCGCCATCAGCTTGCAGCCGAAGTACATCGACAGCGCACCGGTCAGCGCGCCCCCGGCAATGCTGGCCGGGATCACGCGCAACGGGTCCTTGGCCGCGAACGGGATGGCCCCCTCGGAAATGAAGCACAGCCCCAGCACGCCAGCGGCCTTGCCGGCCTCACGCTCGGTCTGGCTGAACTTGCGCCGGGCCAGCACGGTGGCGATGGCCATGCCGATTGGCGGCACCATGCCGGCGGCCATGGTCGCGGCCATCGGTGCGTAACTCTGCGAGGCCAGCAGGCCAACCGAGAATGCATAGGCTGCCTTGTTGATCGGCCCACCCAGGTCCACGCACATCATGCCGCCGAGCAGCAGCCCGAGCAGGATCGCATTGGTGGTGCCCATGTTCTGCAGAAAGGCTTCCAGCGAGGCCATGATCGCGGCCACCGGCGTGCCGACCACGTAGATCATCGCCAGCCCGGTGACCAGGCTGGCGAGCAGCGGAATCAGCAGGATCGGCTTCAGCGCTTCGATGCTCTGCGGCAGGCGCAGCCAGCGGTTGAGCGCCAGGGCCAGGTAACCGGCCAGGAAGCCGGCGATGATGCCGCCCAGAAAGCCGGTGCCCAGGGCACTGGCCAGCATGCCGCCGATCATGCCGGGCGCCAGGCCTGGGCGATCGGCGATCGAGTAGGCGATGTAACCCGCCAGCACCGGAATCATCAGCGCGAACGCGGCATCGCCGCCGATCTTCATCAAGGCCGCCGGCAGGGTGCCTTCCTGCTTGAAGGCCTCGATGCCGAAGACGAACGACAGGGCGATCAGCAAGCCCCCCGCTACCACCATCGGCAGCATGAAGGAAACGCCGGTCAGCAGGTGCTTGTAAGGGCCGCTCTTGGTAGCCGGCTTGCCGCTCTCGGCGCCCTGCGTCTGTCCCGCGCCCTGCTGCAGAACGCCTTCGGCCAGCGCTTTCTGTAGCGTCTGCTTGGGCTGTTTGAGGGCGACGCCCGTGCCGCAGCGATAGACTTTCTTGCCGGCGAAACGGTCGGTTTCCACCTCGATATCGGTGGCCAGCAGCACCACATCGGCCGCGGCGATGCTCGCCTCGTCGAGCAGATTGCGCGCACCGACCGAGCCGCGGGTTTCCACCTTCAGGTCGTAGCCCAGTTGCTCGGCCGCCTGCTGCAGTGCCTCAGCAGCCATGAAGGTGTGCGCCACACCGGTCGGGCAGGCGGTGATCGCCACCAGCCGGGGTTTACCGGACGGCGCCGCAGCGGCCGGTGCCACTTGATCGAGTACCTGCGCGTGCTCGGCAGCGGTACGCAGAAATTGCTGCGGGTCGGCCAGCGCCTCGGAAGGAATGGATTGCACCACGCGCTTGCCGACGAAGCGCTGCAGATCCAGCTCACCGGTCTTGACCACCAGCACCAGCTCCGCCGCCTCGATGGCGGCGGCGCTCAGCGGCGAGCCGATGGCCTTGGCATCATGCACCTCGACCTGGGTGGACCAACCCAGCCGCTCGGCCGCCGCCTGCAACAGGCGGGAACACAACACGCTGGTGACCTGACCATTGGGGCAGGCGGTAACGATCAGCACATTCATTGCAGCGACCTCTAATTATTGTTTCGACGTGACAGTCACGGCCGCCTCCAGGCGGGCGAGCTGTTGCCGATCGTGAATTCCGAAACCGATTTGCGTGACCGCCTGGGCGGCGACCGCCGTTGCCAGGCGCAGGGTGCGCTCGGCCGGCCAGCCGCTCAGCAGCCCGTGCAGGGTGGCGGCGAGCAGCGAATCACCGGCGCCCACGGTGCTGGCTACGTCCACACGCGGCGGCTGGGCATTGAGCACGCCGTGGGGGCCGAACCAGTCGGCGCCTTGCGAGCCGCGCGAAAGCAGCACGTGCTCGACCCCGCCGGCGCGCAGTTTGTCGATGGCCGCGTCGAGCCGTTCGGGCGAAGCCGGCTCCAGCTCGCAAGCCTCGGCCAGCTCTTCCTCGTTGGGCTTGATCAGCCAGGGACGGGTGGCCAGACCGGCACGCAGCGCCGCGCCGCTGGTATCCAGCGCCACCGGCAGGCCGAGCGCGGTCAGGCGGCGCAGCAAGGCGGCGAACCATTCGGCGGTCACCCCGCGCGGCAGGCTGCCGGCTACCACCACCGCGTCGTGGCCAGCGGCGATGTCGTCCAGCTGAGCGAGCAACTGCGCCTGATGTGCCGAATCCACCTCGGGGCCGGGCCCGTTGAGGTCGGTGATACGCCCGTCGCGTTCGGCGAGCTTGATGTTGCTGCGGGTTTCCCCCGGCACGCGCACGAAGGCGTCGATAAAGCCACGGCGGTGCATCAGGTGCTCGAACGGCGCCGCATTGGCCTGGCCGAGAAAGCCACTGACCGTGACCTTGTGGCCAAGATCGGCCAGCACCTGCGCCACGTTGAGGCCCTTGCCCGCCGCGTGGCTGGTCATGCCCAGGCTGCGGTTGACGTTGCCGGCCTGCAGGGTATCCAGGCTGACGGTCAGGTCCAGCGCGGGGTTGAGGGTCAGGGTAAGAATCCGCGCCATCACTGCGCCTCCTCGACCAATGCGCGCACCGCCGCGGCGCTGGGCAACAGCAGCGCCTGCCGGGCCTGGGCCTGGCAATGCTGCAGATCCAGCTCGCGCACCCGCGCCTTGACCAGCGGGATGCTGCGCGCCGCCACGCTCAGCTCGTCGACGCCCAGGCCCACCAGCAACGGCACCGCGAGCATGTCGGCAGCCAGCTCACCGCACACGCCGACCCACTTGCCTTCGGCATGGGCGGCTTCGACGGTCATGCCGATCAGGCGCAGCACCGAAGGGTGCACGCCGTCGGCCTGGGCCGAGAGCGTCGGGTGACCACGGTCGATGGCCAGCGTGTATTGCGTCAGGTCGTTGGTGCCGATGCTGAAGAAGTCCACTTCGCGGGCCAGCACGGGCGCCAGCAATGCCGCGGACGGCACCTCGATCATGATGCCCAGTTGCAGATCGCTCAGCGGAATCTCGCTGCGCAGCTTCTCGACCATTTCTCGCGCCGTACGCCATTCCTCGACCTGCCCGACCATCGGGAACATGATGCGCAGAGGGCGACCTTCTGCGGCCTGCAGCAGGGCGCGCAGCTGGGTTTCCATGATGTCCGGGCGTTGCAGGGTCAGGCGAATGCCGCGCACCCCCAGGAACGGGTTTTCCTCTTCGGGCATCGGCCAGTACGGCAGCGGCTTGTCGCCACCGACATCCAGGGTGCGCACCACCAGTGGCCGGCCCTGCAGGGCGTCGAAGACGCGGCGGTACTCGGCTTCCTGGGTGGCCACGTCGGGCGCCTGGCCATGATTCATGAACACCAGTTCGGTACGCAGCAGCCCCACCGCTTCGGCGCCCAGTTCGACCGCGGCGGCCGCCTCGCCGCTGGCGCCGATGTTCACGGCCACCTCGACGGCATGACCGTCGCGGGTGTGCGCCGGCTGCAGGCGCTCGCCATGGGCGCGCTCGCGGCGCTGCTCGCTGGCCTGCCGCTCGCGCTCGGCCTGGGCCAGGGTCGCCTGGTCCGGCTGCACCCACAGCTGGCCGCGGTCGCCGTCGAGCAGCAACGCCGTGCTCTGTTCCAGCAACAGCAGGCTTTCACCGGCGCCGACCACGCAGGGAATGCCCAGCGCACGGGCGATGATCGCGCTGTGGGCGGTCGCCCCGCCACGGGCAGTGACGATGCCGGCCACGCGCTGGCGATCCAGGCTGGCGACATCCGAAGGGCCGACTTCGCCCATCACCAGAATGTAGGGTTCGACAGGCTCTTGCGGCGCTTCGACGCCGCACAGGTGGGCCAACACCCGGCGACCGACGTCACGCAAGTCGGCAGCCCGTTCGGCCAGCAGAGCGTCGTGCAGGGATTCCTGCTGCGCGGCGGCCGCTTCGATCTCGCCGATCCATGCAGCCTGGGCGCTGGCACCGCTGGCCAGGCGCGCGTCAACATCCTCGCGCAGCGCCGGGTCGCGGAGCATCGCCTGATGAGTGACGAAAATCTCGCGGATGCTGGCCTCGTCGCTACGCTCGACCAGGCGCTGGATTTCGCCGTCGATGTGCTGCAGCGCCTCATCCAGGCGCTGGCGCTCGGCCGCCACACCCTCGCCACGTTCGGGGTAGTCGAGCTTCGGCGTGCGCCGCACGAAGGCCGGGCCACTGGCGATGCCGGGCGAGGCCGCCACCGCATGCACGCGTGAGCCGGCGACCGGGGCGACGACGGTTTGCTCGACCGGCACCTCGGCAACTGGCTCGGCAGCGTTCTCGACCTGCTCGGGCAGCGGCTCAATGTCTTCACCCAGGCCGGCGCGAATCGCCGCCTCGATGGCCGGCAAGGCGTGCTCGGCGATGGCCGGGTCGGCGCTGAACTCCAGCACCTGGCCACGACGCGCGCCGAGGGCCAGCAACTTGCTCAGGCTCTTGGCCGATACCGTTGCCGCTGTGCCATCGGCCAGGCGTACGCGAACTTCACCAGCAAAACCCTGGGCGATTTCGCTCAGGGTCTTGGCCGGGCGTGCGTGCAGACCGTGGGCGTTGGCCAGGGTGATGCGCAGGCTCGGCCAGTCGGCCGGCAGCTCGGCGCCCAGCGCCTCGAGCACGCCACGGCTGCTGGTGGCCTGGGTGAGCACCTCGCCTTGCCCGGCGATCAGCAGGTCGCACAGCCGCTCGAGCACCTGACGGTGGCCTTCACCCAGGCAAGCCAGGCAGAACAGACCGGCTACCGGCTGATCGCCACGCTGCAACGGCTGCGCCGGGGTAACGAAGGCCAGCCCCGGGCGCTCGACGCCCTGCTCGCTGCTCAGCCACCACAAGCCATTGCCCAGCGGCAGCGGCTCGGCCTGCACCAGGCTGGCCGCGTAACCGGTGCCCGCGCAGCCGGCCTTCTTCAACAGGCGCGCGCCCTGCCAGGTCAACTCATCGAGATCCTCGGCCTCGACGCTCAGGCCGACCAGTTGCGCATCCAGCGCCAGCTCCGGCGCCGCGCCCTGCAGCAAGTTGAGAATCGCCTCGGCATCCTGGGCTTCGCGCAGCGCCTGGCTCAGGTCGCCCTCGCCCAGCGCGCGGGTGAGCAGTTGCAGCAAGTGCAGGTGCTCGTCGGAGCGCGCCGCGATGGCGATCGCCAGGTACACCCGCTGGCCGTCGCCCCAATCCACACCCTCGGGAAACTGGATCAGCCGCATGCCGGTCTCGAACACCTGGTCGCGGGTTTCCGGGGTGCCGTGGGGAATGGCGATCCCCTGCCCCAGGTAGGTCGACCCCTGGCGTTCACGCGCCTGCATGCCATCCAGATAACCGGCCGCCACCAGGCCATCGGCCACCAGATTCTCGGCAAGCAGGGCCAGCGCCTGCTGCTTGTCGACGGCCTGGCGGCCCATCTGGATTTGCGAAGGGTGTAGTTCGAGCATGACGTTTCTCCTCAAGCAAGACCGGCTGCAGACGGGCTTGGCGGACATTCTTGTTAGCTTAGTCGACTCGTTTGCTGAATCGTTTCATCTAGCACTGGCACGTTACCTGATTATGGGTAATCCTTGAAGGCCTGGCAGAGGAGACAGCCATTTGAAGTTGACCGATATTGCCCGCCTGGCCGGCGTTTCACTGACCACGGCCAGCTACGTGATCAATGGCCAGGCCGCCAAGCGGCGTATCAGCGCGGCCACCGTTCAGCGCGTGCTCGAAGTCGTGGAACAGCACGACTACCGCCCCAACACCCAGGCCGCCGGCCTGCGCCGTGGCGAAAGCCGCTGCCTGGGGTTCATCCTCCCGGACCTGGAAAACCCCAGCTACGCGCGGCTCGCCAAGCTGCTCGAACAGCGCGCGCGGGCAGCCGGTTACCAGTTGCTGATCGCCAGCTCCGACGACCAGCCGGACAGCGAGCGGCAGTTGCTGGAACTGTTTCGCTCGCGGCGCTGCGATGCGCTGATCGTCGCCAGTTGCCTGCCCCAGGATGCCGCCGACTACCGCCAACTGGTGGCTGCCGGCACGCCGGTGATCGCCGTCGACCGCGCCCTGGACCCGGAGCACCTGTATTCGGTGGTCAGCGACGACCGCCAAGCCGGCGAGCAGCTGACCCGCAGCCTGGTGCAACAGGGCCAGGGCCATGCCGCGCTGATCGGCGCCCGATTGGAGTTGCCGATCAGCCAGGCCCGCGAACAGGGTTTTCGAGATGCGCTGGCCGGCTTCGGCGGGCTGGTGAGTGTCAGCCACGCCGACCAATTCAGCCGCCAGTGGGGCTATCGGCAAATGAAGCAACTGCTGGCCAGCGACGGCCTACCGGACGTGCTGGTGACCACTGCTTACGTGCTACTGGAAGGCGTGCTCGATGCGTTGCACGAACATCCCGAGCTGGATACCCGCACCCTGCGCCTTGGCACCTTCGGTGATGCCCAGTTGCTGGACTTCCTGCCGATGCGCGTGAACGCCATCTCTCAGCAGCACGAACGCATCGCCGAGCGGGTGTTCGACCGCCTGCTCGATGCCTTGGATGGCAGCTACCACCCAGGTCTGGATGCCATCGAGCGGGGCCTGAAGATTCGTTTCAAGCCCTAGCTCGGCACGAACGACCTCCTCACCCGGAGGCCTTTCGCGCAGCCCTTAGCGCCCCTGGCGAATCTGCTGCAGCAGCGGTTCGCACTCATTGGGCTGATCGCCACTGGGGGCGACCAGCGCCACCAGGCCGGCGGCTGGCGCGACCAGCGCGCCGAGGGCCAGCATGCCGGCGCCACGCAACACCAGCGGCCCGGCCTTCACGCCGGGGTTGGGGTTCTTGAAGGTGCCGCGTACGTACAGCGGCGACCGCAACGAGAAGATCCGCAGCCCCTTGGACTCGGGGGTGATGGTCAGGTCGAGCTGCTCGTTGCCGAAGTTCACCGTGCCGTCCACGCCGATCAGCGCATTCTCGGTGTCGATCACCATCAGTTGCGGGCGCATCACGCCCTGCCTGATGTCGAGATTGGCGGCCGCGCAGTTGATCTCCACCTCGTTATCGCCGAACAGGCGGCCGACCAGATAATTACCGACGTTCAAGCCGGCGATCTCCATGAGGTTACGGCTGACGCGGCCGTCGTTTATCAGCAGTTTGACGTGCCCATTGGCGCTGCCCAGCAGGGTCGCCACCGAATTGCCGGTGCCGCTGATGGCCGCATCGCCATTCAAGGCGCCGAGGCTGCTCTGCATCACCTCGACATTGGGGAACAGCTGACGCAGGCGGAAATTACGCGCACTGAGCTGAGCCCGGGCGCGGAGCGGTGTGGCGCTGCCGTCCAGGCGCAGCGTGGAATCCAGCCGGCCACCGGCCACGCCAAAGCGCAACGGCTCCAGGCTGAGGTTGCCGTTATCGAGCACCACATGGGTGAACAGGTCGGTAAAGGGCAGTTGCTCGCTGTGCACGATGCGCTTGCCGGTGAAGCTGACGTCGGCGTCCATGTCGCGCCAGCGCTCGGTGCGAAATTCTTCGACGGGCAGCACCTTGTTACCGGGCTGAACGCTGGCCGCACCACGCTCCTTCTTCTCGGCATTGGAATCGGCTCCGATCAGCGGCGCCAGGTCGGCGAAGCGCAGCTGGTTGGACACCAGCGCCCCGGAGAGCTTCGGTCGTGGCTTGCGGGCCACGAAGGTGAGATCGCCGTGGATGTCGCTGTCACCGATGCGGCCGTTGAATTTCTCGTAGCGAAACAGCGGGCCGTCCGGATCCTGCAGCTGGGCAACCAGTCGCCCGTCAGTGGAATAGGCCGGCGTATCCGGCAGCGTGACGCCGGTCAGCGGGTACAGGTTGCCAAGGCTGGCGCCGGACAGCCGCAGGCGCAGATCCAGGGCGCCCTGGTTCTTCGGATCGGTCAGGGTGCCGGCTACCTGCACCCGCATGGTGCCGGCGCGCACATCGGCCTGGACCGGGAATGGCAAGCGGGCATCCTGCAACGCCAGCAAGCCACCGATGCGGCCATTGCCGCTCAGAGCCTGGCCTTTGTAACGGCCCTTGGCCTGCCAGGCGAAGGCGTAATCCTGCGGCTGCGCGGCGCCCTCCTCCGCTTGGTTGGCCGCCTTGCCGACGATCTCGGCAAAGGCGATGGGCTCGCCGAGCGGCTCGACCTGCAGGTTCACACTGGCCTGGGAAACCTTGTCGTCAACGCTGACCCGTGCCTTGTCGAAGCCGATAGTGCCGATGTCCATCACCCAGGGCGAGGCACTTTCCTCCTCCGGCTGCTCTTGCTCACCGAGATCGAAAGTCCAGTTGGCGCGCCCATCGGCCAGGCGCTCCAGCACGGCATCGGCGCCGGTCAGCTGGATACGCGGGATCGACACGGTTTTCCACAACAGCGGCACGGGCGACAGGCTGGCTTCGACCCGCTCGAGGTAAACGAAATGCTCGCCCTTGGCCCACTCGGGGTTGCCCAGGCTAAGCTGCTCGGCAGACACGTGGGGCCAGGGCACCCAGGCGCGAAGGCCGGGCTCGTCAGGCTCGCGCTGCCAGGTGACGGCCAGGTTGCCCTCGATCGCGAAGGGGCGATTGAGCGCTTCGGAAACCCGCGCGTTGATGGTGGGTTTGAGCAGGTTCCAGTCGAACAACACCAGAAACAGCATCAGGGCTGCGATCAGTAGCAGGAGACTGGCAAGGCACCAGCCGAGTATCTTGCGAAGACGCATCATGCGGCGGCCCCTTTTTATCGGCGATCCCCACAATCACCGTCCCTGATCGTTCGACTGGCCAATGCCGGGAATGACTCACAGAATGTTGTCATGCAGGTGTACGAACCTGCCGCCTTTACAACCTCGACCCATGGCGGGCCCATGCAGCTGATCGACACCCACACCCATCTGGACTTCCCCGACTTCGATGAAGATCGCCCTCGCGTGCTCGCCGAGGCCCGCGCGCTGGGCGTCGAGAAACTGGTGATTCTGGGCGTCGAGCATGGCAACTGGCAGCGCCTGTGGGACCAGGTGCTGGCGCACGACGGGCTGTATGCGGCCTTCGGCCTGCACCCGGTCTATCTGGACAGCCATCGGCCGGAGGATTTGCACCTGCTGGAGCAGTGGCTGCTGGAGCGGCAAGGCCACGAGAAACTCTGCGCGATAGGCGAATTCGGCCTGGATTACTACTTGCCTGAACTGGACCGCGAGCGCCAGCAAGCGCTCTTCGAAGCACAACTGGCGCTGGCCGAGCGCCTCGAACTGCCGGTGCTGCTGCACGTACGGCGCGCCCATGCCCAGGTGATCGCCACCCTGAAGCGTTTCAAGCTGCGCCGTGCCGGCATCATCCACGCCTTCGCCGGCAGTTACGAGGAGGCCCGTGAGTACCTGAAGCTGGGTTTCAAACTGGGCTTGGGTGGCGCGGCCACCTGGCCCCAGGCCAAGCGCCTGCGCCAGGTCATCCCGCGCCTGCCGCTCGACGCCGTGGTGCTGGAGACCGATTCACCGGACATGGCGCCGGCCATGCATCCGCACATCCGCAACAGCCCGATTCACCTGCCGGCGATCTGCCGCGAGCTCGCCATGCTACTCGCGATCGAACCCGAGGCACTGGCCGCCGCCAGCAGCGGCAATGCGGCCGAGCTGTTCGGCTGGCGTAACTAGAAGAACAACGTCCACAGTGCGATGGCCGCGTACCAGAGGATGGCCGCCCGCACCAGCAACTGCCAGAGGCCGTCTAGCGTCGTCACCCCCGCCTCGCCTAAAGCTGGCTCCGGGGTTTCGGCGGCGGCCCGTGCCGCACCGGCAGCCAGTTGCGCAGCCGAGATGTCCCAGCTCAGCACTTCGTGGAGCAGTGCGCGGCTGACCGCGATGAAGTTGCCGACCAGCGCGAAGCTGGCCGCCAGCACCCGGACCGGCAACCAGTCGAAGGCATGCCGCAACTGACCGGCGCGCTCACGCAGGGCCTCGGACTGGCCGTTCTCGACGATCAGCGCCAACAAACGATAGGCCAGCGCGGCCAGCGGACCGAGCAGCACGTACCAGAAGATCACCGCGAAGAAGCTCTGGTAGGCCTGCCAGACCAGGTAGGTCTGCACGTTCGGCAGCAGCGTCGCCTCGCCGTCGGCCTGCACGCCGAGGTCACGCTGAGCGACTAGGAAGGCCGCCTCGCCGTCACCACGCCGCCAGCTGTCGCGGAACGGGCCCAACGCGGCGAGCAGATCGCCCCGGCCCAGGCTGTAGATCACCACGAGAAGGTGGATCGGCAACAGCAGCCAGCCATAGGCCAGGGGTGCCAGCAATTTCAACACCGCGGCCAGGATCAACAGCGGCACTCCGACCAGCAGCGCGATGGCCAGCCAGGGCGAATCGCTGGTGGTACCGCCGCGCTCCATCCGCGCCAGGGCGCGCAGCCAGGGTTCATCGTGCTGGATTCGCCGGCGCCAGGCGGAAAACTTCTCCACCCACAACACCAGCAACAACACCAGGAAACTCATGATGCCTCCTTATCAGTCATCAGTGACGAGCGCAGCCGCGCCCAGTCGAATGCCGGCCCAGGGTCGGTCTTGCGGCCCGGCGCGATATCGCTGTGCCCACAGATGCGCGCAACGGTAATGGCCGGATAGGCCTGCTGCAGCGCGCGCGTCAATTGTGTCAGGGCAGCGTACTGCGCATCCGTGAACGGCAGATGATCCGTACCCTCGAGCTCGATGCCCAGGGAAAAATCGTTGCAGTTCTCGCGCCCTTCGAAGCAGGACACGCCGGCGTGCCAGGCCCGGTCCAGGCACGACACGAACTGTACGACGGTGCCGTCGCGTTCGATCAGAAAGTGTGCCGAAACCGTCATGCTGGCGATCCCCGCGAAGTACGGGTGCGCGTCGACCTGCAAACAGTTGGTGAAGAACGCCTGCACCTGACCGGTGCCGAACTGCCCCGGCGGCAGGCTGATGTTATGAATGACCAACAGGGAAATCTCGCCCTGCGGACGCTCATTGAAGTTGGGCGAAGGACAGTGCTGAATCCCCTGATACCAGCCGTCTTCGAGTTGCTTGCGCATAGGTGCTCCCCGAGAGAGCGGACACTCTAGGGTTTGTTGATGTTTCAGCGCAAGTGATGGCGCGGCGCGCGGCCCTTTGCAGCGGCCAGAACGACTCACGGCCCTGCCGGGCCGTGAGAGGAAGATCAATCAGCGTGAGGCGGCTATCAGGCGCCCTTGAGACGACGCAGGTTGCCGATTACCGACTCCAGGGCGCGGTCGAACAGCAGCGCATCGTCGAGCAAGCGCACCGCGTTGCGGCGGAATTCCACGGCCAGGCCCATGCGGGTCTTCTCGAGCACCTTCATGCCGGTACGGTTGACGAAGATGTACTTGCCGGTCGGCTTGATGATCGCCGCCAGCTTGCAGCGCAGCTTGTGCTCGTCGTCTTCCTGGAATTCGACCCAACTGCCGACGCGCAGGGCGTCGACGTGCAGCAGCGATTCATCGTCGTCGGCCAGCACCAGCTCGTCTTGCGGCTCGCTACGCGGCTGCCCCGGGGCTTCGAGCACGATCTCCTCGACGATCTCGACCATCGCCGAGATGCTGCTTTCTTCTTCCGGCTGCAGGTCGAGCAATGGCAGCTCGATACCCACGGCAGAAAGCGCCGAGCGCTGCACTTCGTCGGACTCGGTCGGCGCCGGGCGCTCGACATCGGGAATGGCCCGCTTGAAGCGTTGGAAGGCCTGCACGTGCAGGGCTTCCAGCTGGCTGAAGAATTCACTGGTGGAGAACGGATCGAACGCCGCGCTGGCCATGCCTTCACGCAGGGCCTTGAGCAGGCCGGGCACCAATTCCAGCAGGCGCAGGCGTGCTTCCGGGTTTTCGTGAGGTTCCACGCTCCAGATCAGCTCGTCCATGGTGGCGAGGGTGCTCTGCCACTGCTCGGAATCGGTACCGTGCTTGAGGCAGGTCAGCATCATGACCTTGCTCCAGGCTTCGCGCAGCAGGCGCACGACCACCTCGGGCAGCGTCCTGCCGAGCAGACGCTCGTTCAGGGCCTGTTCCACTTCGCGGCGGGCCATCTCGGCACGCGCGCTGCCCTCTTCGGCGTCACGGGTGCGCTGTTCGAGCAGCTCGCTGCGGCGGCGTTCGTCTCCGGTGAAGGCCAGGAAGTCGGCCAGCAGCTCGGAGAAGATCGCCGGGTCATCGGTGAAATCGTTGAGCAGACGCTGCACGACCTGCTCGATCTTCTGATAGAGGCTGTCGCGCTGGTTGCTGTCGTGGTCGCCCCAGCCGAGCGCGGCGGTAGCGATCTCGTTGAGCAGGCGGCGTGCCGGGTGGCTACCGCGACTGAAAAACGTCTTGTCGAGCACCGCGACCTTGAGCATGGGAATCTGTAGGCGGGCGATCAGCGCCTTCAGCGAATCCGGCAGGCTGCGGTCGTCGAGGATGAATTCGAACAGCATCGACACCAGGTTGATGACGTCCTCATCGACCTCGCCCACCACCCGCACGCGGCCACTCTTGGCGCTGGCGCGGGTCAGCAGGTGTTCGAGCTGAGCTCGCAGGTCGACATCCGACGGCGCCTGGATCGGCGCGCGCTGTTGCAAGTGCGACAGAAGGCGCATCAGGTCGTTGGTGGAAATCGGCATCGCATTGGCCGGCGCCTGGCGCCGCGGCGCGATGCCTTCACGGGTTTGCGACAGCAGTTCCTGCAGCGCGCCGAACACTTCGCGCACCTCGTCGTCGCCGAACCCGGCGGAGCGTTCGAAGCCGTCGACCGAATCACTGCGCTCGGGACGACCCTGGGCGGACGGGCGACGTGTCGGTACGGCCTTCAGCTCCGGCAGCACGCCAGCTTCGATCAGCACGCCGTTGGCTTCGGTATACAGCTGCTCGAGACCGCTGAGCAAGTACTTCTCGAACAGTTTGAGGATGATCAGCTTTACCTTGATTTCCACACCCAGGCCGCTGCACGACTCGAGGAACAGCTCGCTGAGCGATACCGGGCCAAGGGGGTTGGACTTGTCGTCGAGCTTCTTGCTGACGACAGCATTCAGGCGCGTGGTCAGGTGAGAGAGCGCGACGTGGTCGCGGCTCAGGACCTTGGCGATCATGGAATCCAGCGCGACGGTTTCTTCCAACTCGTCGTTCTGCACCAGCGAGAGGCTGTCGAAGGATACTGCATCCAGGGTCGACGGCTTGCCGACCACGTACTGGTTGAGGCTGGCGAACGACTCGAATACACGCTGCAGGAAGCCACGCTCGATCCCCTTGCGCTTGAGGCGCAGGTCACGCATGGCTTCGAAAAAGGCATTTTGCTCGGCGTTGCTGGTGGCGCGGTCGGCCATGTCGAACAGGGTGTCGTCGGCATTGTCGAACAATGCCTGCAGCGCCTGCTTGAGCTGGTTGGCGGCGCGGTCACGAACCTGAATGAGCGATGCAGGCAGCCGGGCGGCCGCGGGGTGGGCCGTCTCAGGAACCATCTTGTTCAGATGCACTACATTGGCATCGTTCTTCATCAAGATCTCCTGCGCAGAGCGCTGGTGAAGCAAACTGAAACAGGAATGCGGGCATCGCCTCAACGTCAAGGGTATGACGTCAATACTTCTGCATTAAAACATATCGGATTGCTGCTGGAGATGCCAAAGCAATTTCACGCAGATATGAAATGCATCACAGGCCATCCGACGGGCTGCCGGCGAACTGCGCATGTGACCAATCGTTACAGTCAGGGTTCATTTTTACCCGATGAACGTAACAGTGGTAGTCACAACCCTTATAATCGCTGCCTCAGCCAATCGGAGGCTCCATGCCGAACCTACTGCTTACCGAGCTTCGCGCCGAAATCGAGGCCAACGTCCGTCGCAGCCTGCGCGAAGATATCGGCAGCGGGGACATCACCGCCCAGCTGATTCCCGAGTCACGCCTGGCCAATGCTACCGTGATCACCCGTGACCGCGCGGTGATCTGCGGCACAGCCTGGGTTGATGAGGTGTTCCGCCAGCTCGATGCCCGGGTGGCCGTGCACTGGCAGGTGCAGGACGGCCAGCAGGCTGAGCCCAATCAGGCGCTGTTCCACCTCGAAGGGCCGGCCCGGGCGCTGCTCAGCGGCGAGCGCACCGCGCTGAATTTCCTGCAGACGCTGTCGGCCGTCGCCACCCGCTGCCAGCATTACGCCGACCTGGTACAAGGCACCGGCGTGAAGCTGCTCGACACCCGCAAGACCCTGCCCGGCCTGCGCCTGGCGCAGAAGTACGCGGTAACCCAGGGCGGCTGCCACAACCACCGCATCGGGTTGTTCGATGCCTTCCTGATCAAGGAAAACCATATCGCGGCCTGCGGCGGTATCGCGGCGGCGGTGACCAGCGCGCGGTCCATCGCCCCCGGCAAGCCGGTCGAAGTGGAGGTGGAAAGCCTCGACGAGCTGCAGCAGGCCCTTGCGGCCGGTGCCGATATCGTGATGCTCGACGAGCTGTCCCTGGACGACATGCGCCAGGCCGTCGCCATCACGGCTGGGCGCGCCAAGCTGGAGGCTTCGGGCGGGATCAATGACAGCACCTTGCGCGGCATCGCCGAAACCGGCGTGGACTACATTTCCATCGGCACCTTGACCAAGGACGTCAAGGCGGTGGATCTGTCGATGCGCCTGGCGCTGTAAAGCCCCCCTGAAAACAACGGCGCCCTTGGGCGCCGTTGTTTTTTCAGTCCACATCCGGGCTGCTGACCAGCCGCTTGCGTTCGGGGAAGAACAGACGCTCCAGCTCCGAGCCGGGGTTCTCGGCGCGCATGAAGGCTTCGCCGACCAGGAAGGCATACACCTCGCTGATTTCCATCAGCTCGACATCCGCGCGATTGAGAATGCCACTCTCGGTCACCACCAGGCGGTCGCGTGGAATGCGCGGCAACAGGTCGAGGGTGGTTTCCAGGCTGACCTCGAAGGTGTGCAGGTTACGGTTGTTCACGCCCACCAGCGGGGTGTCGAGCACGTTCAGCGCGCGCTCGAGCTCGTCGCCATCGTGTACTTCCACCAGCACGTCGAGGTCGAACGACTTGGCGGTCGCGGCCAGCTCGGCCATCTGTGCATCGGAAAGCGCCGAGACGATCAGCAGTACACAGTCGGCGCCCAGGGCCCGGGCTTCGACGATCTGGTACGGGTCGATCATGAAATCCTTGCGGATCACCGGCAGCGTACAGGCGCTACGCGCTTCCTGCAGGTAGCGGTCGGCGCCCTGGAAGAAATCGATGTCGGTGAGGATCGACAGGCAGGTGGCGCCGCCATCCTGGTAACTCTGGGCGATGTCCGCCGGCACGAAGTTCTCGCGCAGCACGCCCTTGCTCGGCGACGCCTTCTTGATTTCGGCGATCACCGCCGGCTGCTTGCTCTTGGCCTTTTCGATCAGCGCGTTGGCGAAGCCACGCACCGGGTCGGCTGCGCGGGCCTCGCGCTCGACTTCGGCCAGGCTGACGACGGCGCGGCGCGCCGCTACTTCTTCAGCCTTGCGGGCGAGGATCTTTTCCAGAACGGTGGGAATGCTCACCCTTCATTCTCCTGTTTGAATACCGCGGTAAAGGACACCAACTCTTCCATTTTCTCCCGGGCCAGGCCGGTATGCAGGGCGTCGTGGGCCAGGCTCATGCCGTCACGCAGGTTGTCGGCGTGGTCAGCTGCATAGAGTGCCGCACCGGCATTGAGCACGATGATGTCGGCAGCCTTCTGGCCGGCCTCGCTCTTGCGACGCCCTAGGGCATCGCGGATCAGTTCCAGCGATTGCCCGGCGCCTTCGACGGTCAGGCCGATCAGGCTCTGGCTCTTGATACCGAAATCCTCGGGCTGGATGCGGTACTCGCTGACCACACCATTCTTCAGCTCGGCGACGAACGTCGGCGCCGCCAGGCTGATCTCGTCGAGGCCGTCCTGGGCGTGCACCACCAGCACGTGCTCG
Source organism: uncultured Pseudomonas sp. (assembly GCA_966186235.1). Taxonomy (GTDB): domain Bacteria; phylum Pseudomonadota; class Gammaproteobacteria; order Pseudomonadales; family Pseudomonadaceae; genus Aquipseudomonas. The sequence goes on along the minus strand of CBIFVM010000001.1, from coordinate 407,555 downwards.
CTGCCCAGGCGCTGCAGCACCTCTGCCATCGGCCGGCACAGCGCCTGGCTGAAGACGCCGACCACCTGGTGTTTGGCGCCTGCCGGATTGGTCATCGGGCCAAGCATGTTGAACAGCGTGCGCAGACCCAGCTCGCGACGCGGGCCGATGGCGTGCTTCATGGCGCCATGGTGGGACGGCGCGAACATGAAGCCGACGCCGACGGTTTCGACGCAGCGCGCCACCTGCACCGGCGTCAGCCCCAGATAGATACCGGCGGCTTCGAGCAGGTCGGCGCTGCCGCTCTTGCCCGACACCGCACGGTTGCCGTGCTTGGCCACCTTGCCGCCTGCCGCGGCGACGACGAACGCCGCTGCGGTGGAGACATTGAAGATGTTCATGCCGTCGCCACCGGTGCCGCAGGTGTCGACCAGGCGCTCGGCAGCGATCTCCACCGGCGAGGCCAGTTCGCGCATCACGCTGGCGGCGCCGACGATCTCATCGATGGTCTCGCTCTTCATGCGCATGCCCATCAGGAACGCGCCGATCTGCGCATCGGTGCACTGGCCGGTCATGATTTCACGCATGACGTCGCGCATTTCCTCGGTGCTCAGGTCGAGCTGGGCGACGATGCGGTTGAGGGCTTCCTTGATATTCATGGGCGCACGCCTCCGGTCTGCTTGAGGAAGTTGGCGAACAGTTCGTGGCCCTGCTCGGTCAGGATCGATTCAGGGTGGAACTGCACGCCCTCGACGTTCAGGGTCTTGTGACGCAGGCCCATGATCTCGTCGACGGCGCCGTCTTCGTGTTGCGTCCAGGCGGTGATCTCGAGGCAGTCCGGCAGGGTCTCGCGCTTGACCACCAGCGAGTGGTAACGGGTCACGGTCACCGGCATCGCCAGGCCGGCGAACACGCCTTTGTTCTCATGGAAAACCGGGCTGGTCTTGCCGTGCATCACCTGGCGAGCGCGCACCACGTCGCCGCCATAGGCCTGGCCGATGCTCTGGTGGCCCAGGCAGACGCCGAGGATCGGCAGCTTGCCGGCGAAATGCAGGATGGCTTCGATGGACACGCCCGCTTCGGTCGGCGTGCACGGGCCGGGCGAGACGACGATGCGCTCGGGCTTGAGCGCCTCGATCTCGGCGATGGTCAGCTCGTCATTGCGAATGACGTGGACGTCGGCACCCAGCTCGCCCAGGTACTGCACCACGTTGTAGGTAAAGGAATCGTAGTTGTCGATCATCAGCAGCATTTTAGCTTCAACCCTTTGATGTACTGCTTTTCAGCCAGTTGCCCTGGTTTCCATACCCCTATTCCCTTCCACGCCATAAGCGGCCGTGAGAATGTCTGTTCGGGGTTAGAGCAAGGCAGAGAGAATCGTCCGGCTTGGCCGGAGAAAGGATCAGGCGCGCCAACGCCAACGGGCGTGGGCTTTGATGAGGCGCATCAGAAGGGTGCTGCTGGCGTTCACGAAGGAGGTCTCGCGTTTATCTTGCGGCACAGTAGCCCAGCAGAGCCATGGCGTGCAACTGGCATTGCGACACCCGGCATCATGGGCGAACGCAGCCCTGATGACCGAGCAGAATGATCCGCCCGTCGAGCACGTGGAGCGCGTGATGCGCTGGCAACGCGAGCGAGCCGGAGAGCGGGCACTCTGTGGTTCGGGCTCGTCGCTGTCAGCGCTAGGTGGACACCGCACTAGCGGGTTTCACCGATGGCTCGCACGTAAGCCTGGCACATCCCTAGGGCGATGATGGCGCGGTCGCCGCGCCCGGTGATGGCGACAATTCGTTGAGCAGCTCCTCGGTCAATGTCGGCTCGTGGGGCGCCATCCACCAGGCGTCCGGCATGGGTGGTGGCGGGCAGCTGGGGATGGTGATCGGCGCCGGTAGCGCCGGTGTCGGCGGTAATGACCGACAGCCGTAGCTCAGCAGTGGCAAGACGATCACGAAGACGCGCAGCCTTTTGTTCAGCATCGCCAAGTCTCCTGTATTGGGTTTGCGAGGACGCCTGCAGTTGCTGCTCGAGGGCCAGGCGCTTGTTCTGGGCGCGCTGGGTTTCACGAGCGGCCGCGTCGTGCAGGCGCGCCATGGCCTCGGCGTGGGACTGGTCGCGCGCGGCCAGCGCCTGCCCCTGGCGCCAGCCTTGCACCACCCAGCCGAGGCTGATGGCACCGAGCAGCAGCGCGAGAGCAAGGGCGCAGCCGACCAGCCATCGATAGCGGGTGGGAATCAGCGTGAGCAGGCTCATGCCGCCACCTGTCCGCCGCAGGCGATGAACATGGCGAGCAGGTCATCCCTGTCACGCGCCTGGCCGGCCAGCTCCTGCCGATAGATGCGCAGCAGCGCAGCGAGGTCGTGCTCACGCTGGCCGTAGCCGGCGCCCGGCAGGCTCGCCCAGATGGGCGCCGCCGCGCTGATCGCCTCAGCCACCTGGCCGGCCTGAATGGCTGCGAGTGCGCCGCACTCTTCGAGCAACTTCACCGCGGCCAGGTCCTGGGCCTGCGGCGTGAAGCGGCCGCGAAAGTTGTAGAGTTCGACGATGGCGTCCCAGGTGCGCGCCAGGAACTGGTAACGGCCAGCCGCGGTGGACTGGATGTCGTAGCGCCGCAGTTCGACCAGCCGGCGCGGATGCGCGCTGTAGTCATCGAACAGGGCGCCGCCCACCAGCACGTTGTAGCCGTCGTCGCTACGGGTAATGGTCGACGTGCCTTCGCTCCAGGCGAGCATGTCGAGGAAAGCGAGTACGTTCTGGCCACCCGCCTGGGTGGCAGTAAGTCGGGCCATGAGAATTCTCCAGATATAGAAAAGCAATGACCCGCCGTAGCGGGTCATTGGGATGGATCAACGAGGGCCGTAGGCCGTGGTGGTGTTGCCGATGCGGGCCATCAACGAGCGCGTATTGGGTTTGAGCGTGCCGTCGTTGCGGTCCATGCCGTTCGGGTCGTCATCGTCATCGCCGGGGCCGGCCAGCCACTGGAAGCGCAGGACGTGGTTGGCATCGAAGTACTTGTGCAGCTCGGTGAAGTAGGTGCGCATGCCGGGCAGATGATCGGGCCCGCCGAACTCACCGGCGATACCGCGCTTGCCGTTGGCTTTGAGCCAGTCGATGAAGGGCGCCCAGTCCGCCACCCGCTCCCGGTAGTCGACCGACACGGTGGCCTGGGTCCACTTGCCACCGCCCTGGCCGTCCTTGTCCGCATACTGATGCGCCTCGTAGAGCAGTCGGCCTCCAGGATCCTGCAGGTTCTTGAGCGCGTCCGAACTACGCGGCCAATACAGCGCCGAGGCAAACGAATTGCCGGCCACGGTGATGAAGTGCCGCGGGTCGACCTCGCGTACGGCGGTGATCAGCCGCTGCACGTTGGTGGTCCACAGGGTTTCGACGTTGACGCCGCCATCGGGCACGCTGCCCATGTTGTGCGGCTCGTTCATCAGGCCGTAGCCGAACACGCCGGGCTCGTCGCGAAACTCCTGGGCGATGGCTGCCCAGATGCGCGTCAGCAGGGTGTAGTTGACCGGGCAATCGGGTGCGCCGATGGCCGTCCACAGGGCGTAGCCACCGTTCCATGCCTGCACCACGCGGCCGCTCACGGGGCCGTTGGCACGCACGTACCAGCGGCAGTAGTTGTGCATGTCGAGCAGCGAAAAGCCGCCCCAGCTGTGGATATGCCGGATCGCCTTGCGGATTTCCTCCACGTAGCTCTGGCGCAAGGTGAAGCCGCCAGCACCGTCGAGAATTGCGATGCGCTCGCCGGCGAACGGCAGCCGTACGGCGAAGGGTTTGCCGCCGATGCTTCCGGCGTAGGACTTGATGTAGTCCGGCTGGTGGCCGCGGGGAGCGACGGTCAGGTAGTGGGTGTCCAGCTTCGCCGTGGCGATGGCGTCGACATAAGGGTTGTTGCCCAGGCCCGCGGCGTTGAAGCCGATCAGCGGGAATTCGCCGGCAGCGGCCATTTGGTCAAAGGTCTTGATAGCCATGGTGTTTCCTCCAGACATGAAAAAGCCCGCACGGTGGCGGGCCAGGGTGAGTACGACGACACGGGTGTGCCGCCGTACGGGTTCGGTTATTGATCGTTGCAAGATGCTCTGGGTAACAGGTCAGGCATCCCGGTCGCCCGGTGGCTTGTCGTGCGTGTTGCCGCCGCGACGGCGAATGGCGGCCAGCATCAGCGTCACCACCAACCCGGCACCAGCGAAGCCGGCAGGCCCCGGATAGGCGAAAGGATGGATGCCGTGTAACTGGAAGTCGGTGATGGCCGGGGCACACAGGTACCCCATCACGGCCGACGTCAGGAAGAACGCCAGCCGGTTCCACATGGGCAGGTTCTGCGTAGTGGTGAAATACACCAGGGCCCCGCACAAGGCGCCGAGTGCAGCCTCGCCATTGATTGGAGCGATCAGCGCGGCGAGATGCTCGCCGAGCACGCCGAACAGCACGGCGCTGCTGAATTCAGTCATTGTTATCGTACTCCCCGAGGCCGATGGCCCCGACGACATGAGGTTATGCCGCCCCCTGAAACGCCAGAGCCCCGCACGTGGCGGGGCTCTGTTAAAGGAAGGTCGGGTGTTGCAGCGCGCCGGTCGACGCACGAGTTGTCAAAGGTTGAGCCACGAGGCTGGCTGACTGCTCGCCCACCTCTGTGACGGTGATGAATGTATAACCCCCGATTCTCACCGTCTCAAGGGCACGCCGGTGATCAGCGTCGACGCACTGGAAAAAAACGGACACGCGCCCGTTTCAGGCTGCCCGCTATAGCCGCCCACACGCGAAAGCGGCCCGACGCGATGGGCACGTAGGCGGCACTTGCTAAAGAGGGAAACGGGCCGCGCAGCGAGAACCACCGCCGGCAGAAATGAAAAGCGCGCTCAGGCGGCGCGCTTCAGAAGCTGTGATTCGATGGCCCGGTGGGCCTGCCCCAGTCGTCGATAGAACTGCGCCCGGCTGCATCCACAGGCCGTCCACTTCTCGCGCCGGGGCTCGGCGCTGCAATACTGCTCGACGACCACCCGGCGCTGCTCGGGGGATAGATGCTTGCTGACGATCCAGTCGATCTCCGTCGCACGGTCCACCAGCACACGGCTGCCACGTACAGCGCGATTAAGCACGCCTTGTGATGCCATCAGCGAAGCGATCACGCTGGTGCCCATGTTCGAGCCTCGCTCCGTTTCGCCGGCCTGCTGCGCCTCGCCCCAACGCTGTAGTGCCTCGTCTATACAGGAAATCACTGCCTGCCTCCTGCCATCCCTGATGGCGTTTGAAATGACCTCTCGGCAAATCGCGCCACGCGCCTTACCGGTTATCGCCGCTTCAAAAATAATCACGATACGTGTTTTATTCAAGTCGAAAACTGCGCTATAAATATTTCACTACGTGATTATCGGAGAGCCGTGATGGAAACCCTGGGGCAACGCATCAAACGCCTGCGCAAGAGCAAAGGGCTCAGCCAGCAGCAGCTGGCCGAGGCCTGCGGCTGGTCATCCCAGTCGCGCATCGGCAACTACGAAAGCGATCTGCGCGAGCCTGCTCTTTCGGACTTACTGCTGCTGGCACCGGCACTGGGCGTGAGCCTTGCCGAGCTGGCCGGCACCGACGACCTGCCGGAAGCACCGCCAGCCGATACCCTGGCCGTCGGCCACGCTCGCGGCGGTGCCGTGCCGGTGGTGGGGCACGCGCAACTGGGTACTCAGGGTTATTTCGAGGAGATCGACTTTCCCGTCGGCCATGGCGACGGCTACCTGCGCATTCACAGCGACGACCCCAATGCCTACGGCCTGCGAGTGAACGGCGACAGCATGCATCCGCGGATCAAGAACGGCGAATACGTGCTGATCGAGCCGAACAAGCCGTTTCACGCCGGCGACGAGGTAATGGTTCGCACCCTGGACGGCCAGGCGATGATCAAGGAGTACATCTACCTGCGCGACGGCATGTATCGCTTCGACAGCGTCAACCAGAACCACCCGCCCATCCATATCCACCAGGACAACGTCACCAAGATTCACCTGGTGGGCGGCATCCTCAAATCCTCGCGTTTCGCTGAAGAGTAGCGGCGCGCCCATGAACCCGAGCGAGACCTGACCCATACCGAGCCCGACCATGAACACTCAGCCTGAGCCGCACCTGCCGCTCCAGACGCTGGAGCTTCTATTTCGCACCCACGGCGACGTGCTGGTGCCCATCGACCGCGTGCGCACGGTGTACTTCCGTCACCTGAGCGCCGACAACTTCATCCGCGCCATCGCCACCGGCCGCCTGAATCTGCCCATCACCACCCTGGACAGCAGCGCCAAGGCGCCCAAGTTCATCGAGCTGCACCATCTGGCCGCCTATATCGACAGCTGCGCCAAAGCCGCCGATGCCAGTGGCGAAGGCAGCCTGTGCGCCGAGCCTCGGGGCAGTTACCAGGCGCAATGAGCTCAGGAGCCGCGGCGCGCGTAAGCGGCCAGGATGGTGCGCTCGGACTGCACCAGGTAGGCGTCCAGCGCCTTGGCGGCGTCGTGCGGGCGACCGGCTTCGAGGTGCTCGAGAATCGCCGCGTTCATGTCGATGTAAGGCGCATGCAGGAATTCGGCGTCGTTGAGCAAGCCGAATACCAGGCGCAGCTCAGCGGACAGGTGCCGGTAGAAGGTATTCAGGCGCTGGCTGTCGGCCAGCTCGACGATGGCCGCGTGGAAGGCCATGTTGGCCGTACCCACCGCCCCCCAGTCGGGCACTCCGGCGCTGCGCTGCGCCGCCTTGACCGCCTCGCGCATGCGCTTGACCCCAGGATGCTTGGGATAGGCCTGGGCCAGCGCCTGGCATTCGACGAAGCGCCGCGCCCGGTAGATCTCGATGATCGAGGCCATGTCCGGCACCGATACGAACACGCCACGGTTGGGTTCGTGCTTGAGCAGGCCTTCCTGGGTCAGCACGCGAAAGGCTTCGCGCAGGGTATTGCGCGAGATATCCAGGCTTTCGCTGAGCGCCGCCTCGGACAGCCGCTGCCCCGGCACCAGCTCGCCCTCGACCAGCTTGCGGCGGATTTCCGCGGTCACGGTCTCGCCGAGCGTGCGCGGGTTGTCAGATACGTCGTTGTTCATCATCGATCCACCAGGCCAGGGCCGGGCTCTGCACAGAGCCGAATGCAGTGATGGTCACCGAGCAGCACGCTCGAGGCAAGTGGCCAGGCTGTCACCGCGCGCACCATGGTGAAACACCGCTGGGTATCGAAGTAACAAAACAGTGCAGATAGATCATCAATACAAATTAGATTGTTGAACAATAAAAGCGTCTAGAATCAACAGATCGAACACTTTCACTGCCATGTGGCATGTTGATTGCCTTACACACCTGCACCCGTTACCCCGTCCCAGGAGTGTTCCATGCAGGCCCAGACCACCGGCGACTTCGCCCGCTCACGCCGCTCATCGCTGATCGCGGCCATCTTCCTGATGGCCACCTCGGCCATCGGCCCTGGTTTCATCACCCAGACCGCCACCTTCACGGCCACCATGGGCGCGGCTTTCGCGTTCGGCATCCTGGCGTCGATCCTGATCGACTTCGTGGTGCAGTTGAACGTCTGGCGCATCGTCACCCTGACCCGCATGCGCGCATCGGACATCGCCAACGCCGCAATTCCCGGCAGCGGCTATCTGCTGGCGGTGCTGGTGATCTTCGGCGGCCTGGTGTTCAACGTCGGCAACATCGCCGGTGCCGGCCTGGGCCTGAACGCACTGATGGGGCTCGATCCGAAATGGGGCGGCGCGCTGAGCGCCCTGGTGGCAATCGGTATCTTTCTGTCCAAGCGTGCGGGTATCGCCATCGACCGGCTGATCGTGGTGCTGGGCCTGTTGATGATCCTACTCACCCTGTTCGTGGCCATCGCTTCCAATCCGCCCCTGGGCGAAGCACTGCGCCAGACCGTATGGCCGGACCAGATCAACTTCGCCACCATCACCACCATCGTCGGCGGCACCGTAGGCGGATATATCACCTACGCCGGCGCGCACCGCCTGCTGGATCGCGGCCTGGTCGGCGAGGAACACATCAAGGAGGTCACCAAGGCGGCACTGAGCGGCATCGCGGTGACCGGTGTGATGCGCTACGTGCTGTTTCTGGCGATTCTCGGCGTGGCAGCCAGTGGCGTGGCCATCGACACCTCTGGCCAAGGCGCCAACCCGGCGGCCCAGGCCTTCCAGGCTGCCGCTGGCGAGCTCGGTCTGCGAGCCTTCGGCCTGGTGCTCTGGGCTGCAGCGATTACCAGCGTGATCGGTGCTGCCTACACCTCGATGTCATTTATCACCGCCTTCATGCCCGCTATCAGCGAGCGCGGCCGCAACATCGCCACCGTGGCGTTTATCGCCGTTTCGCTGGCCATCTACGTTGCCCTGGGCACCGCGCCGGCGGCCCTGCTGCTGTTCGCCGGCGGTTTCAACGGCCTGATCCTGCCGATCGGCCTGAGCATCTTCGTCTACGTGGGCTGGCGCCGCAGCGACATGATGGGTGGCTATCACTACCCGCGCTGGCTGCTGGTCCTCGGCGCAGTGACCTGCCTGCTGACCTGGTACATGGCAGCCAAATCGGTCGGCCCGATCCTGGCCTTCGTGAACCTGTAAGGAGATAACGACATGCCAACCATCGACCTCAACAGCGACCTGGGCGAGAGCTTCGGCCAGTGGTCCATGGGTGACGATGCCGCGCTGCTCGATATCGTCAGCAGCGCCAACGTCGCCTGTGGCTTCCACGCCGGTGACCCGGCCGGCATCCTGCGTACCCTCAAGGCCGCCGCGGCCAAGGGCGTGACCATCGGCGCCCACGTCGCCTACCCGGATCTGGTCGGCTTCGGCCGCCGCAACATGGACGTGGCCAGCTTTGATCTGACCGCCGACGTGATCTACCAGATCGGCGCACTGCAAGCCCTGGCCACTGCCGCCGGCACCGCGGTGCGCTACGTGAAGCCCCATGGTGCGCTGTACAACACCATCGCCCACGACACGCGCCAGGCCCTGGCGGTGATCACGGCGATTCGCGCCGTGGATGCACGCCTGGTGCTGGTCGCCCTGGCTGGTTCGCCGCTCATCGAGCTGGCCCGCCGCGAAGGCCTGACCTGCATCGCCGAAGCCTTCGCCGACCGCGCCTACACACCGCAAGGCACCCTGGTGTCGCGCCGCGAGGCAGGTGCCGTACTGCACGACGCCGAACAGGTGGCCCAACGCATGCTGCGCCTGGTACGGACCGGCGAGGTCGAAGCCATCGACGGCAGCGTCACCCGCATCGAAGCCGATTCCATCTGCGTGCACGGCGACAGCCCCGGCGCCATCCAGATGGCCCGCGAGGTGCGCCAGTTGCTGGAGCAGTCCGGCGTATCCCTGCAATCCTTCGCCGGAGCCGCCCGATGAACGCCATCCAACGCGCCCAACAGGCCGCCATTGCCGCCGCCCGCCAGGCCCGCGCCGAGTATCGCAACGGCCGTGTCGCGCCTACGGCCGGTATCGCGCCGGGCATGACCCAGGCCAACCTGATCGCCCTGCCCCGCGACTGGGCCTATGACTTTCTGCTCTACGCCCAGCGCAACCCCAAAGCCTGCCCGGTGCTCGACGTGAGTGACGCCGGCAGCCCGTACACGGTACTGGCCGAAGGCGCCGACCTGCGCACCGACTTGCCGCTTTACCGCATCTGGCGTGATGGCAAGCTGGCCGAGGAAGTCAGCGACGCCACCGCCGCCTGGGCGGAACACGCCGACATGGTGACCTTCCTGATCGGCTGCAGCTTCACCTTCGAGACCGGCCTGCAGGAGGCCGGCATCGAGGTGCGGCACATTGCCGACGGCTGCAACGTACCGATGTACCGCACCAACCGCGCCTGCCGCCCGGCGGGCCGCCTGCATGGCGAGATGGTGGTATCGATGCGACCGATTCCGGCGGATCGCGTCGCCGAGGCGGCCGGTATTTCTGGGCGCTATCCCTCGGTGCACGGCGCTCCGGTGCATATCGGTGAGCCGGATCGGCTCGGCATCAAAGACCTGCAGGCGCCGGATTTCGGCGACGCGGTACGCATCGAGCCCGGCGAAGTGCCGGTGTTCTGGGCCTGCGGCGTGACGCCCCAGGCGGCGGTCATGGCCTCCGGCGTGCCCTTCGCGATCACCCATTCGCCGGGTCATATGTTCATCACCGACGTGCCTGACAGCACGTACCACGTATAGGACAAGCCCGTGCGTTTTCTCCCAGCCAACCTCGATACGCTGCTCGTCGAACTGGCCGATCTCGACGAAACACTGGCACTGTTCGACGCGCTGCAGGCCGAACCCATCGCCGGGGTCGAAGAGATCGTCCCAGCGGCGCGAACGCTGCTGATCCAATACCGGCCCAGCGCCGTCGATCGCCAGGCGTTGATCGATGATCTGGCCCGCCGCGACCTGAGCCGGCGCAGCGCCCGCGAGAGCCGTCGCGTGGAAATTCCCGTGCACTACGACGGCGAGGACCTCGATGAGGTCGCCTGCCTGCTCGGCATCAGCCGTGAGGAAGTGGTGCGCCGCCACACCGGCGCCGATTACGAAGTGGCCTTCTGCGGCTTCGCGCCTGGCTTCGGCTACCTGACCGGCGGCGCCGACTTCCAGGTGCCGCGCCGGCAGACTCCACGCACGCGCATTCCAGCCGGCGCCGTGGCCCTGGCCGGCAACTTCAGCGGCATCTACCCCAAGGCCAGCCCTGGCGGCTGGCAGATCATCGGCGTCACGCCGCTACAGATGTGGGATTTGGGCCGCGACGAGCCGGCCCTGCTGCGCCCCGGCTACAAGGTGCGCTTCCAGGATGCCGGCCCACTGCCGGCTGGCGGTTTGCCAACGCACGAGCAGCCAACTGCCGGTGAAACGCCAACCGGCGCTTATCTGGAAATCCTCAGCCCCGGCCTGCAGACGGTGCTGCAGGACCTCGGTCGCGCCGGCCATACCGACCAGGGCGTGTCGATGTCTGGCGCGCTGGATCGTGGTGCCCTGCGCGCAGCCAACCGCGCAGTGGGCAACGACTCGGCCTGTGCCTGCCTGGAAGTGGTGCTCGGCGGCCTGAGCTTCGTCTGCCACGGCCGCACGCTCGTCGCCGTCAGCGGGGCGCAGACGCCCATCACCGTCACCACCGCCAGCGGCCTGCAGTGGCAGCCGGGCAATTATCAGCCCATCGGACTGGATGACGGCGACCGCGTCAGCCTCGGTGCGCCCCAGGCCGGGCTGCGCAGTTACCTGGCGATTCGCGGTGGCTTTCAGGTGGCGCCGGTGCTGGGCAGTTTGTCCTACGACAGCCTGGCCCAGGTCGGCCCGCCGCCGCTCAAAGCTGGAGACCGATTGGGTTTCGAAGCAACCAGCGTCGGTAGCAGTGTGTCGACGAGCGAAGCCCCGGCCTTCCCTCTGCCCACCGCCTTGGACATCATCACTCTGGATGTGGTCATGGGCCCGCGCAGCGACTGGTTCACTCCGGCAGCCATCGAACGCCTGAGCAGCCAGCTGTGGCGCGTCACCCCGCAATCGAACCGGGTCGGCATTCGCCTCGAGGGCGAGGTGCCGCTGGAGCGCTGCAACCATGACGAGCTGCCCAGCGAAGGCACCTCACTGGGCGCCATCCAGGTGCCCGCCAGCGGCCAGCCGGTGCTGTTCCTCGCCGACCACCCGCTGACCGGCGGCTATCCGGTGATCGCCGCCGTGGCCAGCCACCACCTGGATCTGGCCGGGCAAATCCCCATCAACGCGCAGATCCGCTTCAACCCGATCGAGGCGTTCGTCGAGCTCGAGCCCGACGCCTCCCTTCCTACTGCCGATGCGAAGAACCAGCCATGAAAAAAGTCCTGATCGCCAACCGTGGTGAAATCGCCGTGCGCATCGCCCGCGCCTGCCGCGACCACGGTGTAACCTCCGTGGCCGTTTACGCCAATGCCGATATCGACGCCCTGCATGTGCGCCACGCCGACGAAGCCTACGGGCTGGACGGCGAGCGCCCGGCCGACACCTACCTGAACATCGACAAGCTGCTGGCCATCGCCAAGCGCGCCGGCGCCGATGCAGTGCACCCCGGCTACGGTTTTCTCTCCGAGCGCGCCGACTTCGCCCGTGCCGTACAAGGCGCCGGGCTGATCTGGATCGGCCCGAACCCGGAAACCATCGACGTGCTCGGCGACAAGGTCGAGGCCCGCAAGCTCGCCCAGCAGGTCGGCGCGCCCCTGGTGGCCGGCACCCCCGGCCCGGTGCAGAGCGCCGCCGAAGTGCTGGCCTTCGCCGAGCAGCACGGCCTGCCGATCGCCATCAAGGCCGCGTTCGGCGGCGGCGGGCGCGGCATGAAGGTCGCCTGGCGCATGGACGAAGTGGCCGAGCTGTATGCCTCGGCGGTGCGTGAAGCCGAGGCCGCCTTCGGCCGCGGCGAGTGCTTCGTCGAGCAGTTCCTCGACCGCCCGCGTCATATCGAAGCCCAGGTGATCGCCGACACCCATGGCAACGTGGTGGTGGTCGGCACCCGCGACTGCTCACTGCAACGCCGCAACCAGAAGCTGGTGGAAGAAGCGCCAGCGCCTTTCATCACCGATGAGCAGCGCCAGCGTATTCACCAGTCCGCCCACGCCATCTGCGCCAAGGCCGGCTATGTCGGCGCCGGCACCGTGGAGTACCTGCTCAGCGCCGATGGCACCCTGTCGTTTCTGGAAGTGAATACCCGCCTGCAGGTCGAGCATCCGGTAACCGAGGAGACCGCGGGCGTCGATCTGGTGATCGAACAGCTGCGCGTCGCCGACGGCCTGCCGCTGTCGCTGCGTGAAACGCCGACACCGCGCGGCCACAGCTTCGAATTCCGCATCAACGCCGAGGATGCCGGCAAGGGCTTCCTGCCCACTCCCGGCAAGATCAGCGAATTCCGCGCCCCGAGCGGCCCGGGCGTGCGCCTGGACAGCGGCGTGGAAAGCGGCTCCAGCGTGCCTGGCACATTCGACTCGATGATGGCCAAGCTGATCGTCACCGGCGCCACCCGCGAGCAGGCTATCGCCCGCGCGCGCCGCGCCCTGGCCGAGTTCCAGATCGACGGCATTGCCTCGGTGCTGCCCTTCCACCGCGCGGTGATGGATCATGACGATTTCACCGGCGGGCACTTCGCCGTGCACACCCGCTGGATCGAAACAGACTTCGCCGAACAGATCACCCTGGCACCGCGCGCCTTGCCGGCGGCCGGCGACGCGGTGCTGCGCACCTTCATCGAGATCGACGGCAAGCGCCACGAACTGGGCCTGCCGGGCGCCCTGCTGCAGGGTCTGGCGCCACTAGGCGGCAGCGCCCAGGCGGCTCAGGCAGCAACTGGCGCCGCTGCGCCGGCTGCCGAAGAAGGCCTGGTCAGCGCGCCCATCTCCGGCAACCTGCACGCCTGGCTGGTCGAGGACGGCGCCCAGGTCAAAGCCGGTGAGGTGATCGCGGTGATGGAAGCCATGAAGATGGAAACCCAGGTCACCGCCTCGGCGGAAGGCACCCTGCGCATCCGTGAACAGGCTGGCGCCTATCTGGATGCCGGCGCGGCGCTGGCCAAGCTGGAAGGCTGACGCTCACGCAGTCTGCTGGGTGGATTGGGCAATGCGCCGTATCCACCCGGCCTTTCTCGCCGATCTCGCCCTGACGCTGCCTGCAAGATGCGCACGCGGCTCGTGCCAGCACGGCCGCGTGAACGTACCCGTCACCGAATACACCACGACACCTCGTCAACGGTAACCTGCGCAAGCTCTCAAAAAACCGCCTATCGCCTGCGCGGAACAAAAATAACTATTCATTGTCATCGCGCACCCCGCTTATACTTTGCGCCCTCCGTACCGGCCTGGAAGCAACTTCCTGCCTATGGATCTGGACTCACTCAGGCGACCCGCAACGCCTGGCCATCGGATTGGCACAGCGGGTACCCCTGAGTCCCCATCACACTCAGGGATTGAACTCATGCTTTCTCGCGCCTTGACCTCTGCATTGCTGGTCGTCTCTTTGCAGCTGAGCGGCTGCGCCGCCTTTCGCAGTTACGATAACGAACTCAAGGAAACCAACCAGCAACTGGCTTCCGGCAATGTTGCCGGCGCGCTCAGCACGCTGGAGAAGAACAACAGCAGCCCTGAAAAGGATCTGCTGTATTACTTCGAGAAAGGCGAGTTGCTACGTGCCAGCGGTGACCTGGAAAACAGCCAGATTGCCTGGCGTGCAGCCGACCAGCAGGTGTATCAGTGGGAAGAGTCGGTCAAGCTGGACACCGACAAGTACCTGGCCCAGTTCGGCAGCTTCCTGGTCAATGACAAGGTTCGCCGCTACGAGGGTTATGACTATGAAAAGGTCATGCTCACCACGCAAATGGCACTGAACCTGCTGGCTCGCAACGACCTTGATGGTGCCCGCACCGAAATCAAAAAGACCCACGAGCGCGAGGCGGTGATAGCCGAATTGCGTGACAAGGAATACCTCAAGAGCGAGGAAGAGGCCAAAACCCGCGGCATCGACACTCAGTTCAAGGACCTGAAAGGCTACCCGGTCGCCTCCCTCGACGCCCCGGAAGTAGTTGGTCTGAAGAACAGCTACCAGAGCGCTTTCAGCCACTATCTTTCCGGCTTCGTCTATGAAGCCCTGGGCGAAAAGGGCCTGGCCGCTCCCGGTTATCGCAAGGCCGCCGAGCTGCGCCCCAATACGCCACTGCTCGAAGACGCCCTGAAACGACTCGATGGTGATGCTAGCAAAGCCGGCGAGAGCGAAGTGCTGCTGGTGGTACAGAGCGGCTTCGCCCCGGCTCGGGACTCGGTACGCATTCCGTTGCCGCTGCCGATCAGTGGCAATCTGGTCATTACGCCGCTGTCGTTCCCGGTGATCCGCCCCGATACCAGCACCCCGGCGTTCGACCAGGTCACTCTCAACGGCCAGGAACTGCAGTTGACGCTGCTCAACAGCACCGCCGATATGTCGCGCCGCGCGCTGCGCGACGACATGCCCGGCATCATCGTGCGCACCAGCGTGCGCGCCATCACCCGTGGCGTGGCCCAGAAACAGCTGAACGACGTGAATCCGCTGGCCGGCCTGGCGGTCGGCATTGCCTCCGCCGTCACCGAAGGCGCCGACACCCGCACCTGGCGCACCCTGCCGGATCGCACGCTGGTCGCCCGCCTGCGCTTGCCGCAGGGCCAACACCTGGTCACCCTGCCCAGCACCCTGGGTGGCTCGCAGGTGCAATTCAACATCGACAAGCCTTACCAAGTGGTGGCCGTGCGCGCCCTGGGCGACCGGGTATTCGCTGACGGCCAGGTAGCACAGGTCATCACCCCCGACGCCCCGCAAGCCATTGCGACCGCCACCGCCAAATAACCCCGAGCGAGAAAACGCAGATGAATACCAAGATCCTCAGCCTCGTGGCGCTGGCCCTGCTTGCCGGTTGCGCCACCCCGCCGCCGCCGGCCCCCGGCAGCGCGGCGAGCAAAATCGTGCCGATGGGCGACTTCAAGAACATCGAGGTCGGCGCCATCCGCGTGGCCCGCGAAAACGGCTTTTTGACCGTCAAGGCACAGCTCAGCAATACCAGCAGCCGCAACCGCACCCTGTACTACCGGTTTGCCTGGCTGGGCAACGATGGTTTCCCCGTCGCGGCCGAGGAAACCTGGAAACCCATGAGCCTTTACGGCAGCCAGAGCACCGTATTGCAAGGCATCGCGCCGGTTCCCAAGGCCACTGACTTCCGTATCGAAGTCAACACGCCTTGACCCACCACCCCATTCGTTCAGTTGAAGAGAAGCATCCCATGAGCTTGACCCGCCTCTGCTCCATCGCTGCCGTCGCCCTGCTGGCTACCGGTTGCGCCAACAACTCCCCGACCCTGGGCAGCAAGAACATCAGCTACGGCGACACCAAGGCCGTCGAGACCGTGACCAACGAGTTCGGCTCCACCGACCTGCAGATGATCGCCGAGAGCATGACCCGCTCCCTGGCCCAGTCCGGCGTGCTGCAAGGACGCCCGGTGGTGCAGGTCTACGACGTGAAGAACAAGACCAGCGAGTACATTGACACTCGCGAGATCACCACCTCGATCAAGACCCAGCTGATGAAGAGCGGCACTGCTCGCTTCGCCAGCGACAACACCGAGATGCAAAGCCAGGTCGACCAGCTCAAACTGCAGAACCAAAGCGGCCTGTACAAGAACTCGACCGTTGCCAAGACCGGCAACATGATCGCTGCCAAATACCGTCTGGAAGGCTCGATCAGCTCCATCGTCAAGCGCAGCGCCGACTACAAGGACGTGTTCTACAAGTTCAGCCTGCAGCTGATCGACGTCGAAAGCGGCCTGGCCGAGTGGATGGACGAGAAAGAAATCCGCAAGACCACGGAGCGCTAAGCGATGCGAGCATGGATCGGTATCATCGGCATGCTCTGCGCCTTTGGCGCTCATGCTGCGCCCAAGGTCGCGGTAGCGGACATGGCCTTCCAGGAGCGCGTGGAGCAGTACATCCGCATCGTATCCGCGCGAGCCAGCGAAAGCGCCCACGCCAACGCCTACAGCGCGGGTTACCACGGCTCGGCCAGTTACGACTCGTTCGAGGCTCGCTACAGCTACATCGAACAGGGTGAGCTGCGCAAATTCAGCGGCGACATCAAGGGCGAGATCCTCAAGTCGCGGATGTTCCAGCTGGTGCAGGGCACGCCCTACACCGCCAAGGCCAAGGAAGACGTCTACGACGTGATCGCCCGAATCAAGAGCGGCAGTTTCAAAGGCGCCGATTACGTGCTGTTCGGCACCGTATCGGACATCGACTTCCGTCAGGACATCAACGAGCTGGCCAATACCGACAGCTACTCAGCGGTTCTTGGCCTCACCCTGGTCGCCGACTTCAGCTTGATCAACACCCGCACCTTCGAGATCACCTCAGCGTTTACCGCGATGGGCGAAGGCCAGGACACCAAGCTGGTCAACAACCGCGACATCAAGGTCTCGATGAACCGTGGCCGTGTGATGCGCGACGTCTCCAAGTCGATTGGCGAAGACGTCACCCGGCAGTTACGCGAACAGCTGCGCGGCGAGGTGGACTGGGCAGACCAGCCCATGCCGCAAAACAGCCTGCCGCAGGACGAAGCACCGCGTATCCTGCGCTAAGCGCTGCTCTTCACCTAGGCTACAGCGGCCAGAAGTAGCCTGGCGTTGAGCGAAGCGATATCCAGGACGCGAAAACAAAAGGGCAGCCTAGGCTGCCCTTTTCGCTGCACGCTCGGATCAGAGCGAGCCCTGCTCCGCCAAGGCCACGGCCTTGAACATGGCGCGGCGCTTGTTGAGGGTTTCTTCCCACTCCAGCGCAGGCACCGAGTCGGCGACGATGCCGGCGCCGGCCTGCACGTGCAGCTCGCCGTCCTTGATCACCGCGGTGCGGATGGCGATGGCGGTATCCATGTTGCCGTTCCAGGCGTAGTAGCCGACCGCACCGCCGTAGACGCCGCGCTTGACCGGCTCCAGCTCGTCGATGATTTCCATCGCGCGGATCTTCGGCGCACCGGACAACGTGCCGGCCGGCAGGATGGCGCGCAGGGCGTCCATCGAGGTCAGGGCCTGCTTCAGCTCGCCGGTGACGTTGGAAACGATGTGCATGACGTTGGAATAGCGCTCGATGACCATCTTTTCGGTCAGCTTCACCGAGCCGATTTCCGAGACGCGGCCGGTGTCGTTGCGACCCAGATCGATGAGCATCAGGTGCTCGGCGACTTCCTTGGAGTCGGCCAGCAGGTCCTGCTCCAGCGCCAGGTCCTGCTCCTCGGTGGCGCCACGCGGGCGGGTGCCGGCGATAGGGCGCACGGTGACCAGATTGTCCTCGACGCGCACCAGCACTTCCGGCGACGAGCCGACCACGTGGAAATCGCCGAAGTTGAAGAAGTACATGTACGGCGTCGGGTTGATGCAGCGCAGCGCGCGGTACAGGTCGATGGGCGCGGCCTTGAAAGGGATCGACATGCGCTGGGAAATCACCACCTGCATGCAGTCGCCGGCCAGAATGTAATCCTTGATGGCATCCACCGAGCGCTCGTAATCCTCGCGGCTGAAGCTGGAACGGAACGCCGGCTCCGCACCCGCCGGCTTGTTCAGATCCACGCCCAGGCGCGGCGTGAACGGCTGACGCAGCTTGTGCAGGATGTCCTGCAACTGCTGCTGGCCACGGGCGAACGCATCGGCTTCGGCGGGGTCGGCCAGCACGATGGCGTGCATCTTGCCGGCCAGGTTATCGAACACCACCACGGCATCGGAGACGTTGAGCAGGATGTCCGGCGTGCCCAGCGCGTCAGGGTTCACCCCGGCGGCCAGCTTGGGCTCGACGTAACGCACGCTGTCGTAGGCGAAGTAACCGACCAGGCCGCCATTGAAGCGCGGTAAGCCGGCGATGCTCGGCACCCGGTAACGGGCCTTGAAATCCTCGACGAAGGCCAGCGGGTCGGCACATTGGTGACGCTCGACTTCGACGCCGTCGGTGGTGATCACCACCTCTTGACCGTGCACGCGCAGCACGGTGCGCGCCGGCAGGCCGATGATCGAGTACCGGCCCCATTTCTCACCGCCCTGCACCGATTCAAGCAGGTAGGAGTTGGGCGCGTCGGCGAGCTTCAGGTAGATCGACAGCGGGGTGTCGAAGTCGGCGATGGTTTCGCAGGCGAGCGGAATGCGGTTGTAGCCTTCGGCGGCCAAACGCAGGAATTCTTCGTGGATCATGATCAGCCTCGTGGCATGAGAAATCGGTCGGGTGCAAACGGGCCGCGCGCAGCGGCAGGGAATGTCAGGCGCGCCAGCGCCAACGGGCCAGGGCCTTGATGACTTTCATCCAGAGTTTGCAGGTGACCGCCACGGGAGCATCTCGAAGAGGGGGGAAACAACGAGCGGCCAAGGTAGCGCAGCCGCTCGACGCAAGCAACCATATGCCGCTACAGCAGCTCAGCGAGGCTATCGACCACCAGCTGCGGTTCTTCCTCGGCCACCGGGCGGCCATGGTTGTAGCCGTAACTGACCGCCACGCAAGGCACGCCGGCCGCACGGGCGGCCAGCACGTCGCTGCGCGAATCACCGACGAACAGCGATTGTTCCTGGCTGACGCCCGCCAGGCGCATCACCTGCAGCAAGGCCGCCGGGTCAGGCTTCTGCTGCGGCAGGGTGTCGCCGCCGATGATCCAGCGGAAATAACCACCCAGGCCGACCTGCTCCAACAGCGGCGCGACGAAACGCTCCGGCTTGTTGGTGACCACCGCCAGTTCGACGGCGGCGGTGCTCAGGGCTTCGAGCAGTTCGTGCACGCCCGGATACAGGGTGATCAGTTCGTGGCAGTCGGCATAGATATCGAGAAAGCGCGCCAGCGCTTCTTCGCTTTTAGCCTCGCCCACCGCCGAATGATCCAGGCCACCGGCCAGGGCGCGACGCACCAGCACACGGGCGCCATTGCCGACCCACTGGCGCACGCGTTCGACACCGGCAGGCTCGCGGCCCAGCTCGACCAGCATGCGGTCGACGGCCGTGGCCAGGTCCGGCACCGAGTCGACCAGGGTGCCGTCCAGGTCGAACATCACCAGGCGCGGCAGCTCACCGGCGCACAGCGCGCGCAGCGGTTTCATCCACGCACCTGGGCCAGTTCGGCGCGCATGGCGTCGATCACCGCCTTGTAGTCCGGCTGGTTGAAGATCGCCGAGCCGGCAACGAAGGTGTCGGCGCCCGCTTCGGCGATCTCGCGGATGTTCTGCACGTTCACGCCGCCGTCGATTTCCAGGCGGATCTCGCGACCGCTGGCGTCGATCAGCGCGCGGGCTTCACGCAGCTTGTCGAGGGTGCCGGGGATGAACTTCTGCCCGCCGAAGCCGGGGTTGACGCTCATCAGCAGGATCATGTCGACCTTGTCCATCACGTACTTGAGCACGTCCAGCGGAGTGGCCGGGTTGAACACCAGGCCAGCCTTGGCGCCGCCGCTCTTGATCAGTTGCAGGGAGCGGTCAACGTGCTCGCTGGCTTCCGGGTGGAAGGTGATGTAAGACGCGCCGGCTTCGATGAAGTCGCCGATGATGCGATCCACCGGCTTGACCATCAGGTGCGCGTCGATGGGCGCGGTGATGCCGTACTTGCGCAGCGCCGAGCAGACCATCGGGCCGATGGTCAGGTTGGGCACGTAATGGTTGTCCATGACATCGAAATGCACGATGTCCGCCCCAGCGGCGAGTACGTTGTCCACTTCTTCACCCAGGCGGGCGAAGTCGGCGGAAAGGATCGACGGGGCGATGGCGAAGGGTTGCATGGCGCACCTCTGAGTGCTGGGTCACGGTGGCGCGCATTGTACTCGCTGAACGTGACACTGCCAGTGTGGCCGATGGTCGTGAAGTTTTGCGTGAGCCTGGGAATGAAGCCTGGCGTTAACCGTAAGCACGGAACCCGTAGCCTGCGGTTGAGCGCAGCGATACCCAGGGCAGTCCCGGGTGTCGCTGCGCTCAACCCGGGCTACCTCCGACTCAAGCGCTCGCTCCAGGGATCACTCGCCCGGCGGCAGATCCTTGGTAAAGGTCTGATCGTTCTCGCCGCGAAACATCTGCGCCCCGTAGATCAGCACGCACAGGCCGACGCCGATGGCGAAGGCCCAGCCGGCGCCCTTGATCGCCAGCACCGCGCCGATCACCCCGGCGATGCCCAAGTCACGCTGGCTACGCGCCTCCATGATGCCCAGGCGCACGCTGACGTAGCCCTGGATCAGCAAGGTCAGCGCCAGCGCCACGCCGAGAATCGGCTGCAGCAGGGTGACCACCGGCAGCAGCAACAGGCCGGTGTTGGTACCCCAGCGGAACGAACCGACGCCGCCGTAGATGGACTTCATCGCCTGGGCACCGCCCTTGAAACGCTCGGTGATCACCACCTGCATGGCCGACCACTGCGGCCCGCACATGGCCACGTCCGGGCCCAGAATGCTCATCACGGCATTGCGTCCGCCAAAGATCATGTGCGAACGATTGGGGTTGAAGTCGACCTTCTCGTCACTGCGAATATGGTCGGCCTCGGAGAGAATCGCCCTGGCGCCCAGCACGTCGCCGAACACCACCAGATAGGCGGCGAACACGGTAGGGATCGCGGTGACGAACATCATCAATGGCGGCATGCCGAGGCCGAACACGGTGTATTCGTTCCACAGGGTGACGAAATCCGGCTTGCTGACGCCCCACTCGATGCTCGGCCACGGCGCCTCGCCGAAGATCGGTGCAACGAACACGGCCAGCAGGATGATCGGAAAAATGCCCAGCTTGGCGAAGTTCCACCAGAAGCGGCTGCGCTTCTTCAGTTGCTGGAAGTGCAGGGAGAAGACCAGGTAGAAAGCGATGCCGACCGCGATGGAAATGGTCCAGGGAAAGGCGTCGAAACGCCCGCCTTCCTTGAACACGGTGACCACAGCGCTGAGGCCGGCGCCCATGATGATCCCGGCCTTGAGCGCCGAGGGCACCAGCGACACCACCTTGCGCGCCATGCCGGTCATGCCCAGGCCGATGGAAAATATCCCCAGCATCAGCTGGAAGGCGATCAGCGCATGCACCCGCTCCGGGCCCTCCGGGAACTGGCTGCAGTAGGCCATCAGCAGGGGGATCGCCGGGGTGATCCAGCCAGGCACCACCGGGTCGCCCAGAAGGTGGTGAGTCAGGTACAGCAGACCGTTGAGCATGACCACCGCCAGCGCCACCTCGAAGGGCATGCCGAGGAACTCGGTCATCAGCGGAATCGCCGCCAGGTCCACCGCGCACATGAGCAGGCCCTGCATGTAGTCGGAGAGCTCAAAGCGGTAGTGAATGAAAGGCAGACGTACCTTGAATGGCCCCATTGGCCAGTACGGGGCTTCGACGCCCAGGTCTTGTTGATGCGGTTCGGACATGTGAATCACCCAATCTTATTAGAGTTGTAAGCAGCGAGCCCCGGGCGGGCCGGGGCTGTTGGTCATCGGTTGTGAAACGGATCAGTAGGCAGCGCGGTAGATCTGCTCGATGTCGCCTGCGGTCAGGCGCCGCGGGTTGTTGCGCATCAGGCGGTCGATCTTGCTGGCCTCCTCGGCCATCGCCGGGATGGCATCCTCGGGCACGTTGAAGCTGCGCATGCCTTTGGGAATGTCGACGCTGGCGCACAGCTCGGCCATGGCCTCGACAGCCAGGTCGGCGGCGGTCTTGTCACTCAGGCCATGAGTCTTTACGCCAAGAGCGGTAGCGATCTCGGCCATGCGCTCGACGCAGGCCAGCTTGTTCCAGGCCATCACGTAGGGCAGCAACAGCGCGTTGCTGACGCCGTGGGCGATGTTGAAGCGCCCGCCCAATGGATAGGCCAGCGCGTGCACGGCGCCGACCCCGGCGTTGCCGAAGGCCATGCCGGCCATCAGGCTGGCGGTGGCCATGTCTTCACGCGCCTTCAGGTCGGCCGGGTTGGCATAGGCCTTGGGCAACGCCTTAGCGATCAGCTTGATGGCGCCGATGGCCAGGGCGTCGGTAATCGGCGAGGCATTGACCGACAGATAGGATTCCACCGCGTGCACCAGAGCATCGACGCCGCTGGCGGCGGTCACGCTGCGCGGGCAGGTCAGGGTCATCACCGGGCTGACCAGGGCCACGTCGGGCAACAGGTAATCACTGACGATGCCCTTTTTCAGCTGCGCCTGCTTGTCCGAGAGAATCGACACGTTGGTCACTTCCGAGCCGGTGCCCGCGGTGGTCGGGATGGCGATCAGCGGCGGGCCCTTGCGCTTGACCTGATCGACGCCGAATAGCGTCTCCAGGGCGCCGTCATGGCCGACGTAACCGGCAACCGCCTTGGCGATGTCGATGGCGCTGCCGCCGCCGACGCCGATCAGGCCGTCATGGCCGCCGTCGCGGTAGACCTTGGCGCAGGCCTCGACGATGGCGATTTCGGGCTCCGGCTCCACGCCGTCGAAAATGCCGTAGGCACGCTCGCCGAGCTGCTTGAGCACGTGATCCACGGTGCCGGACTTGATCAGGATGGCGTCGGTGACGATCAATGGATTGTCTATCTTCAGGCGGGGAAGTTCGTGCGCCAGTTGCTCCACGGCGCCCTGGCCGGTCAGCAGCTTATTGGCGATCTTGAAGGCAGCGGTACTCATCATCAGGGCCCTTTTGTGCATTGTGAAAACTGGACGGGTTCGGGCCTGTCATAGCGAGTCCTGTGCCAGTTGAGCGGAACCCTTGCGGCGTAAGGGCTGCGTCGATCTGCCACAGGCGCGGGGCGCTCAGATTTGATTAGGAAATGGATCGAAAAAGCCTGCTTGATCCATTTCCCAATCAGCCTTGCTCCCAGCGTTTCATCTTCTGCACCAGGGTCGCCTGGCTGAGACCGAGAGCCTTGGCGGCCTCGCGGGTAGTCTTGTGTTGCACCAGGGCCTTGCGGATCAGCCGCCGCTCGAGCTGCTCCACCTGCTTGCGCAGCGGCAGGTTCTCATTGCCCGCCTCTGCCGCAGGCGTGCGCATGTCCTCGGGCAGGTCGAACAGTTCCACCGCCTCGCCCGTGCAGGTGACCACCAGGCGTTCGACCAGGTTGATCAGCTCCCGGATATTGCCGGGCCAGGCGTAGTCGGTGAGCGCATCCAGCGCCTCCAGCCCCCAGGTCAGCGCGCGGCCATAACGGCCATTGAATTCGGCCAGGTAGAAATCGAGCAGCGGCCGGATTTCATCGGGCCGCTCGCGCAGCGCCGGAATATGGATGGGCACCACGTTGAGGCGGTAATAGAGGTCGGCGCGAAAGCGCCCTTCGGCGACCATCTGGCGCAGGTCATGGTGAGTGGCGGTGATGATGCGCACGTCCACTTCCTTGAGCTCCAGACCGCCCACCGCGATGAAGCGGCTCTCCTCGATCACCTTGAGCAGCTTGACCTGCAGCGCCAGCGGCAGGTCGCCGATCTCGTCGAGAAACACCGTGCCGTGATGGGCCAGCTCGAGCAGCCCGCGCTTGCCCTTGCTGCCGGCGCCGGTGAAGGCACCCGCCACATAGCCGAACAGCTCGGCCTCAATCAGGTTTTCCGGCAGCGCGCCGCAGTTGAGTGCCAGAAACGGCTGGGCCGCGCGCGGGCTGCTCTTGTGAATGTACTGGGCGATCAGCGTCTTGCCGACGCCGGTTTCGCCCTGCAGCAACACCTTCACGTCGCTGGCGGCCACCTGCCGGGCCTGGGCGAAGATGCGCCCCGAGGCCGGATGATTGGCCACCGGCGAGGCGTGGAGCAGATCGTCGCGCTGGCCGGCGTGCAGTTTCGCGGTGCTGCTGCGCAGCTCCTTGAGTTGCTGCAACTCGTCACGCTCGTGCTTGATGCGCAGCAGCTCGGTCATGTCGCGCACCGTGCTGACCACGTAGCGCACGCGGCCGGCCGCATCGAGAATCGGCGTGCCGCTGACCAGCAGGCGCTTGCCCTGGCTGACGCTCTGCATCAGCGACAGGGCGCGGCCCTCCTTGAGTACCCGCAGGGAAACCGACTGGGAGATCACACCCTGCTCCACCAGCGCCTGCATGTGCTGGCCGACCACGTCCTCGCTGCGCAGGCCGGTCAGCCGCTCGTAGGCACCATTGACCTTGAGGGTGATGCCGTCGGCGTCGGTGATGTAGACGCCGTCGTGCAGCGCGTCGAGTAACTCGCGAAAACTGGGGTCGTCAAAATCCATCGGGCTTTCCAGGTACGGGCAGAAGACCTGGCAGTGTACTCGCAGACCACGACGGGCATGACAACCAGCCAGGGCGCGAACGAAAACGGCGGCATGAAAAAACCGCCGCAACCCAAGGGGCTGCGGCGGCTACGGCTACGCCGCGAAAACGCTTATTCGCTGACCTGGGTGCGCATCTTCTCGCTGCGCCCGCGCAGCCATTCCAGGGTCAGCAGCAGCAGGATCGAGAAGCCGATCAGCAGGGTCGCCGCGGCAGCGATGGTCGGGCTGAGGTTCTCGCGGATACCGCTGAACATCTGCCGAGGCAGGGTGACCTGCTCGGGGCCGGCGAGGAACAGGGTGACCACCACCTCATCGAACGACGTGGCGAAGGCGAACAGCGCGCCGGAGATCACGCCCGGTGCGATCAATGGCAGGGTCACCCGGCGGAACGCGGTGATCGGCGAGGCGCCGAGGCTGGCCGCCGCGCGCACCAGGTTGTAGTTGAAGCCCTGCAGGGTCGCCGACACGGTGATGATCACGAAGGGCACGCCCAGTACCGCGTGCACCACGATCAGCGACAGGTAGCCGTTGGCCAGGCCCAGCGGTGCGAAGAACAGGTAGCTGGCAACGCCGACGATGACCACCGGCACCACCATGGGCGAGATCAGCAGGCTCATCACCAGCGCCTTGCCGCGAAACTCCGAGCGGGTCAGGCCGATGGCCGCCAGGGTGCCGAGAATCATCGCCAGCACGGTCGCCGCCGGGGCGATGATCATGCTGTTCTTGAGGGCGCGCATCCAGCCAGCCGAGCCGAAGAAGTCCTCGTACCAGCGCATCGAGAACCCTTGCATCGGGTAGATCAGAAAGGTGCCGGAGTTGAACGACAGCGGCACGATGACCAGGATCGGCAGCACCAGGAACAACAGCACCAGGCCGCAGAGCAGGCGCAAACCGTAGTACCAGGCGCGCTCGACGGGAGACATATAGGGGCTCAGCATTTTCTAATCTCCGCTCGTTAACCCAGACGCAACCGACCCGCACCCACCAACCAGCTGTACACCACATAGAGCAGCAGCGTGGCGACCAGCAGCAAGCCGCCCAGCGCGGTGGCCATGCCCCAGTTGATGGTGGTGTTGGTGTAGAAGGCGACGAAGTAGCTGACCATCTGGTCGCTCGGGCTGCCGAGCAGCGCAGGCGTGATGTAGTAGCCGATGGACAGGATGAACACCAGCAGGCAACCGGCGCCGACACCGGCCAGGGTCTGCGGGAAGTACACCCGCCAGAAGCTGGCGAACGGGTGACAGCCCAGGGAAATCGCGGCGCGCATGTAGGTCGGCGAAATGCCCTTCATGACGCTGTAGATCGGCAGGATCATGAACGGCAGCATGATGTGCACCATGGAGATGTACACCCCGGCGCGGTTGAACACCAGCTCCAGCGGCTGGTCGATCAACCCCAGCTTGATCAGCGCCGAGTTGATCAGCCCGCCGGACTGCAACAGCACGATCCACGCCGCCACGCGCACCAGGATCGAGGTCCAGAACGGCAGCAGCACCATGATCATCAGCAGGTTGCCCTGGCGGGTCGGCAGGTTGGCCAAGAGATACGCCAGCGGATAGGCCAGTGCCAGGCAGATGGCGGTGATCACCGCGCCCATCCAGAAGGTGCGGGCGAAAATGTCGAGATAGATGGCCTGGTCCGGGGTGGTCTTGACCACGGCGCCGGAGTCATCGACGCGATGATCCAGCGCAGCGAGCAGGTAGTAGGACGTCCACGAGCTGCTGTTGCGGCGAATCACCTGCCAGTAGGCGGGGTCGCCCCAACGCTCGTCGAAGGACTCCAGCGCATCCTTGTAGGAAGCAGGCTCGGCCTCGAACGGCAGCGCGCGGCCGGTCTTGGCCAGCAGGCTGCGGTAGCCGGCCAGCTCCATGTTCAGGCGCTTGGACAGGTCGCCCAGCTTCTGCTGTTCGCGGGCGTCGGCCAGGTCCAGGGCCAGCGCCTTGTAGACGGGCTCTTCGGGCAGACCGCGGCCGTCCCAACTATCGATGGTCTCGACGGTGCGCGGCAGCGAGCCGACCACGTCCGGGTTATCCACGCTGCGGTTGAGCAGCGCCACGATCGGCACCAGAAAGGTGAACACGAGAAACAGCACCAGCGGCAGGATAAGGGCCTGGGATTTCAGGCGATTCATCCGCTCGGCGCGCGCCAGGCGCTGCTTGAGCATGGGGCCGGCGACCTCGGCATGGGGCACTGCTAGGGCCATGGGGATAACTCCGGTGAAGCGGATAAGAATTCGGGGGTAAAGCCGGAGCGCCCGCACGCGGACGCTCCTTGCAACAGGTGAGCGCTGGTGGCGTTCACCGCATTACGCCGGGCCGTTACTTGGCAGCCCAAGCGTTGAAGCGCTGCTCCAGCACTTCGCCGAAGTCGGCCCAGAAGGTCACGTCCATGGCCACCTGGTTGGCGATGTTCTGCGGTGCGGTGGGCAGGTCGGCGGCGACCTTGGCATCGAGCAGATCGACGGCTTTCGGGTTCACCGGGCCGTAAGCGATGTTTTCCGAATAGGTCTTCTGGGTTTCCGGCTGCAGGGTGAAGGCGATGAACTTCATGGCCTCATCCTTGTTCTTCGCGCCCTTGGGGATGGCCCAGGCGTCGAAGTCGTAGATGCCACCGTCCCACACCACTTTCAGGCTGCTGCCCTCCTTCTGGGTGGCGGCGATGCGGCCGTTATAGGCCGAGCTCATGACCACGTCACCGGAAGCGAGGTACTGCGGCGGCTGGGCGCCGGCTTCCCACCACTGGATGTACGGCTTGAGTTCGTCGAGTTTCTTGAACGCGCGCTCCTGGCCGTCCTTGCTCGCCAGCACCTTGTAGACGTCTTTCGGCGCAACGCCGTCTGCCATCAGGGCGAACTCGAGGGTGTACTTGGCGCCCTTGCGCAGGCCGCGCTTGCCGGGGAATTTCTTCACGTCCCAGAAATCCGCCCAGCCCGTCGGCGCGGTGCTCAGCTTGTCGGCGTTGTAGGCCATGACGGTCGACCAGACGAAGAAGCCGACGCCGCACATGGAGGCAGCGCCCGGTACCAGGGCACTCTTGTCACCGACTACGGCGTAGTCGATCTCTTCGAACAGGTCTTCGTCGCAACCACGGGCCAGCTCGGGGGACTCGACCTCGACCAGGTCCCAGGACACGCTGTTGGTGTCGACCATGGCTTTGACCTTGGCCATTTCACCGTTGTATTCGCCTGCGATGATCTTGCCGTTACCCGCCGCTTCCCACGGCTGGTAGTAGGCCTTGACCTGGGCATCCTTGTTGGCGCCACCGAAGTTGATGACGGTGAGGTCTGCAGCCTGAATCTGTGCAGCGCAAACCAGGCCCAGTGTCAGCGCGGAAAGGGAGAATAACTTCGACATTTTTATGTTGGCTCCAAGTGCTGTGGTAAAGCGCAAAACGCCGATCATTCCGCCGACAGCGGATCGAGGGCGCGAACGTGCTCGACCTGCCAGCCGAGCGGGATCACATCACCGACCGCGAGCGCAGCGTCGAGCTCGGCGATCGGTTGCTTGACGAAGAAATCGGTCTTGCCACAGACCTCCAGGCGCACGCGCACGTGGTCGCCCAGGTAGATGAACTCCGATACACGGCCGGAGAAGCGGTTGTCGCAGCCCTCGGCCGCGGCATTCAGGCGGATGCGCTCCGGGCGGATCGACAGGCTCACCGCATCGCCCGGCTGGCCGACGTTGACGGCCAGGGCCTGGACCTTTTCGCCACGCGCCAGTTGCACGGTGCAGGTGTCGCCCGTGCGCTCGACCAGCTCACCGGCGAAGCGGTTGTTCTCACCGATGAACTGGGCCACGAAGGTGTTGCGCGGCGACTCGTAGAGTTCGCGCGGCGGGGCGATCTGCTGGATCTCGCCCTGGTGGAACACGGCGACGCGATCGGACATGGTCAGCGCTTCGCTCTGGTCGTGAGTCACGTAGACCACGGTCACCCCAAGGCGCTGGTGGATGTGCTTGATCTCCATCTGCATGTGCTCGCGCAGCTGCTTGTCGAGCGCGCCGAGCGGCTCGTCCATCAGCACCAGTTGCGGCTCGAACACCAGGGCACGGGCCAGGGCCACACGCTGCTGCTGGCCCCCGGAGAGCTGGGCCGGGTAGCGGCCGGCGAAGGCGTCCAGCTGCACCATCGACAGCGAGCGCTTGACCTTCTCGCCGACGTCGGCCTTGCTCATGCCGCGCACGCTGAGCGGGAAGGCCAGGTTCTCGGCTACCGTCATGTGCGGGAACAGCGCGTAGTTCTGGAACACCATGCCGATGTCGCGCTTGTGCGGCGGCACGTTGTTCAGGCGCTTGCCGGCCAGGGTGATCTCACCGGCGGTGGGCGTCTCGAAACCCGCCAGCATCATCAGGCTGGTGGTCTTGCCGGAGCCGGACGGCCCGAGCAGGGTCAGGAACTCGCCCTTGCGAATATCCAGGTTGAGATCTTTGACGATCAGGTTCTCGCCGTCGTAGCTCTTTTGCACGCCACGAAAGCTGACCAGGATGTCGCTCGAAGAAGTGTCGCCCATCACCGCACCTGCCTGTTGTTCTACCGTGAGCCAAGACTAGAACCGACGTTGGAGCCTGGAAATCGGGCGTAATGACACTTTG
Organism: uncultured Pseudomonas sp.; assembly: GCA_966186235.1. GTDB lineage: Bacteria > Pseudomonadota > Gammaproteobacteria > Pseudomonadales > Pseudomonadaceae > Aquipseudomonas. The sequence goes on along the minus strand of CBIFVM010000001.1, from coordinate 378,299 downwards.
CTATAAGGCAGACGGAAAGACGGCTGTAGGGCGATCCCTACAGCGATGTCGCGATTGGATAAGTGCCCGTGTGACGAGCACGACGCCATACAGTGCCGCGCGGCGCAGGCTGTCGCGGATGGATAAGTAGCGCGTTCAGAGCCTGTTCAAAGTCTCGCGAGCTAGAGCAATGCAAGGCCTAGGCGGCCCCACAAAAACAGGCGAGGGCCGGTCGGAGTCGCGATCGACTTTACGAGCTGTAAATGAGCAGTCCGACTGGGCTGGCAATCCAGCCTGTTTTTAACGCCGCAGTGCCGACGCGCAGCAGACTTTGAACAGGTTCTCAGACCAGCTTGTGCTCGACCGCGTAACGCACCAGGTCGGCCACCGAATGCAGGTTGAGCTTTTGCATCAGGCGTGCCTTGTGGGTGCTGATGGTCTTGCTGCTGAGCGCCAGGTGGGCGGCGATCTCGTTGACGCCCTCGCCCTGCACCAGGCGCTCGAACACCGAGAACTCCCGCTCGGAGAGCAACGCGTGGGGCGGCCGGGAATCGGTCAGGCCGACCTCGAAGACCATGCGGTCCGCCAGCTCGGGATCGATGTAGCGCCCGCCGCCGGCGACCTTGCGGATCGCGGTGAGCAGCAGCGCGGGATCGCTGTCCTTGGTGGCGTAACCGGCGGCACCGATTTTCAGGGCGCGGGCGGCCATCTGCGCCTCGTCGTGCATCGACAGCACCAGAATCGCCGGCCCATGGCTCAACGCACGAATCCGCGGAATCGCCTCCAGGCCACTGACGCCGGGCATGGAGATATCCAGCAGCACCACTTCGCACGGCGTGCTGCGCAGGGTCTCCAACAGCTGTTCGCCGTTGCTCGCCTCACCGACCACCTGCAGGTCACGGGCCATGCCGATCAGCTGCTTGATGCCCTCGCGGACGATGGTGTGGTCTTCGGCCACCAGTACTCGGATCACGCGCTCAACCTCCTATTCATCGGGCGCACACTCGCTCAGCGGCACCCGTACGCGCAACAGAGTACCTTCGCCGGGCCGGCTGTCGAGGCGCAATTGCCCGCCAAGCATCAGCACCCGCTCGCGCATGCCCACCAGGCCGAAGGAGTCGGCGCGTACGGTAGCCGGGTCGAAGCCGCGGCCGTCGTCGCTGATCGACAGGTGCAGGCTGTCGCCCAGCAGCTCCAGGCGCACCGTCACCGTGTGCGCCTGGGCATGGCGCATGACGTTGGTCAGCGACTCCTGAAGGATGCGAAACAGGCCGGTGGCCTTGGCGTCGCTCAGCGGCGGCACGTGCTCGGGCACCTCGACCAGGCACGGGATCTGCGTGCGCACCTCGAAACGCCGCGCCTGCCATTCGATGGCCGAGGCGATGCCGGCGTCCAGGATCGGCGGGCGCAAGGCAGTGGCCACGTCGCGTACCAGCTGGAACAGGTTGGCGATCAGCTTTTTCATGTTGTCCAGGCGTTCGCGCAGGCCGGGGTCGAGGTCGGCGAAGCCCAGCTCGCACATCGAGGTTTCCAGCTTGAGTACGGTGAGCACCTGGCCGAGCTCGTCGTGCACCTCGCGGGCGATTCGCGCCTTTTCCTCCTCACGCACGCTTTCCAGGTGCGCGGACAGGTCGCGCAGGCGTGCCTGGGAGTCGGCCAGCGCCAGCTCGTTGCGTTTGTTGTCGCTGATGTCCCAGACCACGCCGTCCCAGATCACCCGGCCATCGGCCAGGCCCCGGGCCATGGCCTTGATATCGACCCAGCGCGACTCGCCGGTGTGGGTGAGCATGCGCCCCTGCCAGTGCCAGTCGCTGTCGCTGTCGAAGGCCTGGTCCTGGGTGCGGTGGTAGCCGGCCTTGTCGTCCGGGTGCACCAGGCTGCGCAGGCCGTGATCGGGGGCCAGCAGGGTGGACGCCCGATAGCCGACCAGGCTTTCGCTGCCCTCGCCGATAAAGGCGAACAGCGCCGGATCTCCCGGCCTCGCGCGCTCCAGGCGGAACACCACGCCGGGCACGTTGGAGGCGATACCCTGCAGGCGCGCCTCGCTCTCCTGCAGGGCGGCCAGGGCGCGGCGGCGCTCGGTGACATCGGTGATGAACACCACCAGATACTCGGTATCGCGGTACTGCAGGAAGCTCAGCGACACGTCCACCGGCAGGCGGCTGCCATCGGCGCGCAGGCATTCGGTCTCGAAACTCGGCGGGCGCTCGTCGCCCTTGCGCGCCAGACGCCACAGGTTGAGCCAGCGGTCCATGCTCATCCCCGGTTCGAAATCGCTCAGCGGCCGATCCACCAGGCCGCCACTGCGACAACCGAGCATGGCTTCGGCGGCGTGGTTGGCGTAGCGCACGTGGCTGTCCCAGTTGACCCAGAGAATGCCCACCGTGCTGTTGTCGATGGAGAACTGCGACAGGCGCAGGGCATCGCGGGCGATCTCGCGCAGCTCGACCTCATGGCGCGCGGCGAGCAGGCGAAACTCCAGGGTGTCACGCTGGCGCCGCAGCCACAGCGCCAGCAGCAGCGCGAACACCAGCAGCAGGCCGAGCAGCAGGCTGATGCCCCGCCAGAAGCTCGACGAGCTTTCCTGCTGCAGGTAGCTGGGCGGCAACCAGCGGTTGTGCAGATCATCGAGCTCGCGTGCCGAGACGCTGCGCAGGGCCACGTCGACGATCGCCGACAGCTCTGGCAGGTCACGCCGTGTGGCGACCCGCAGCAACTGCGGAAAGCCGATGTCACCGACGATAGTCAGGCCCAGGAACTCCGGCTCCCTGGCCAGACGCCCCAACTGAGCTTCGTCGAGCACCGCATAGCTGGCCTGCTGATTGAGCACGCGCTGCAGCGCCTGGCGCGGTGAGTTGGTGACGTCCAGCTTGAGTTTCGGGTAGCTGCTGCGCAGGTAGTCGAGCACCGCGTCGGAAACCTTCAGGGCGACCGGCGAGCGTGCGTCGAGCTGCTCGAGGTCGACCGCACCGCCGCTGTCACGCTCGCCGATCAGCAGATGGGAAACGCGCAGGAAGGGATCGGAAAACACCCAGCGCCTGAGCCCGGCAGGCGTCTGGCTGAGCCCCGAGGCCAGGTCGAGCTGGTCGCTGCGCAGCGCCTGCTCCAGTTCCTCGGGCGTCTGGAAGGTGCGCCAGCGCACCTGTACACCCATCAGCGTGGCCAGGGTATTGACGATCTCCACGTTGGCGCCGGTCAGGCGATGCAGGCGGCGGTCGAGCTGGGCATAGGGTGGCTGCAGCACCACGCCGGCGCGCAATACGGGGTGGTCGGCAAGCCAGTGTTGCTGCGCCGCATCGAAGATCGCCGCCGGCGCCGCTGGCGGCTGATCGGCCCACAGCGCCGTGGGCAGGCTCACTATCAGGAGAAACAGCCAACGGTGGATCATGCACAGGCACCGGAACGATTGAGAGGCCGCCGGGCTGAACGCTCGGGGCAGACGCTGCCATTAAGCACCATCAGAATCTGACAAATCCACGACAAGTGATTAGGCTGGCCGCATTCCCCTTGCAGGCCTTGCCATGACCCGTCTTCGCCATCTGCCCCGCTATGCCCTGTGCCTGAGCCTGCTGGCCAGCGCCCTGACCGTGCATGCCGAACAGAGCCCGCCCGCCGAAGCCGCCGACAAGGGCGAAACCAAGCTGGAGCAAAGGGCACCGCTGATCGAGCGCAGCGACTTGGAGGCCTCGGCCCTGGAACGCCAGCTGGCAGCCAGCGAACAGCAGCAGCTCGACGCCGCCGGTACGACCTTTCTGGCCCTCTGGCGACCGGCCAACGACCCGGCGCCCATGGGCGCGGTGATCCTGCTGCCAGGCGACGATGAAAGCGCCGACGCGCCACCGACCGTCGGGCCACTGCGCCGCAAAATTCCGGACGCCGGCTGGCACAGCCTCAGCCTGACCCTGCCGGATCCGCAGAGCGCCAACCTGCCGGCACGCGTCGCCACGCCGCCGGCGAGCACCGACGGCAAAGCTGCCGAGCCGGCCGCCGAAAAGGCTCCAGAACCCGCCACGCCGGCGCCGACGACAGAAGCACCATCGTCTGACGCCGAGGCGGCCCGCGCCGCCCACGTCGAGCAGGTGTTCGCCCGTATCGATGCCGGCATCGCCTTTGCCGGGCAGCAGCAGGCCAAGGTCGTGGTGCTGCTCGGCCACGGCAGCGGTGCCTACTGGGCGGCGCGCTACATCGCCGAGCGCAAGCCCGCCAACGTGACCCACCTGGTGCTGGTGGACACCCGTCAGCCGGAAGGCTTCGACGCGCCATTCAATGACCTGCTGGCGCAGCTCACTGCCAAGGTCGGCGACTTCTATTACCGCGACAGTGCCACTGCGCGACAGGCGGCACTGTCACGCAAGCAGCTGAGTCAGCGCCAGAAACAGCCCGCACTGGTACAGATCAGCCTCGATGCCCTGCCGGGTAATCCCGATGTCGCCCAGGAACAGCTGTTCCGACGCCTGCGCGGCTGGCTGGACAAGCACGCCGGCGGCGCCAAGTAGCCGCCCTACCGGAAGCCGCGGCGCTGACGAATCAGCGCGTAGGCGTTGTGCAGCTCGCGGGTCGCCTCGGTGGCCTCGCGCACTTTCTCGGGCGCCGCGCCGCTACCGGCCATCTTGTCGGGGTGATGGCGGCTGAGCAGGCGGCGATAGGCCTTCTTGATCTGCTGGACGTCACTGTCGGCGGTCACACCGAGCAGGCGCAGGGCCTGTTGATAGCTGTCGGCGGCGGCAGTCGGCGGGCCGCGGCGCGGTGAATAGGCGTCGCTAAGCGCCTCCTGGGCCTCGACGGCGACCCCCAGCCACTTGCCCCACAGCAGGATCAGCTCACGCTCGGCCTGGCCCACCTTGCCGTCGGCCCAGGCCATGCGCCAACACGCGCGCAGCAGTTCCTGGGCCTCGTCACGGCGGCGCTGCAGCGGGCCACGCAGGTTGTCCTGGCCGGTCTTGCCCCGCGAGAACGCTTCGATGGCTGCCGCACGACCGGCCTCGCCTAGCGCCAGGCGCTGCATTTCTGCACGGGCCTGACGAATGTGCGCCTGCTGCACCACGCCATCGCTCTTGGCCAGACGACCGAGCATGACGAATAACAGTGCGTCATCGCGTACCGCGGGCTTGCCGACCAGCCGCTCGCCCAGGGTCTTCCAGCCACGCAGGCCCAGGCGCCGATCCAGCACCTGGCCGAGCAGGCCGCCGAGCAGCAGACCGGGAATGCTCGCCAGGGCGAAGCCGGCCAACGCGCCCACCAAAGTCAGCGGCCAGTACATATCAGCGCTCGCCCTGCAGCAGCGATTCCACCTCGGCCAGGCGCTCGTGGGTGCCGACATCCACCCAGCGGCCGGTGAAGTGCTCACCCGTCACCTGCTGGCTGGTCATCGCGTCCCTGAGCAGCGGGGCGAGCTTGAATGCACCGGGCTGGCAGCCCGCGAACAATTCAGGGCTGAGCACCGCGATACCGCTGTAGGTCAGGCTGGCGTCAGCGGCTGACGCATCCGCCACCAGGCCCTCTGCCAGGCGGAAGTCGCCCGCCGGGTGGTGGGCCGGGTTGTTCACCAGCACCAGATGAGCCTTTTCGCTGAACGGCCTGCGCAGGGTCGAAAAGTCGTAATCGGTGAAGATATCGCCGTTGACCACCACGAACGGCTCGTCACCGAGCAGCGGCAGCGCCTTGAAGATACCGCCACCGGTTTCCAGCGGCTCGCCTTCGGCCGAGTACCGAATGCGCACGCCGTAGCGCTCGCCGTCGCCCAGGTAGTCCTCGATCTGCTGGCCAAGCCAGGCGTGATTGACCGCCAGTTCGCTGAAACCAGCGCGCGCCAGGGCACGCACGTGATATTCGATCAACGGCACGCCAGCGGCGCGCACCAGCGGCTTGGGCGTGTGCAGGGTCAGCGGCCGCAGCCGCTCGCCTTTGCCGGCGGCCAGAATCATCGCCCTCATCGAGCGGCCTCCGCAGTGCCTTTCAGTTGCGTGATCAACTCGCCGAGTTCGGCCAGCTCCGGGCGTCGCTCGAGCACGGCGTCGATATAGGCGAAGAAGCGCGGCACGTCGGCCAGGTATCGCGGTTTGCCGTCGCGATGGCAGATGCGCGCGAAGATGCCGATCACCTTGAGGTGGCGTTGCACACCCATCAGGTCGCTGGCACGCAGGAAGTCCACCAGCGCATCCTGCACGGGAACGCCGGCGGCGCGAGCCTTGTGCCAATAGCCTTCCAGCCAGCCCTGCACGCGCGCCTGGGGCCAGCTGAGGAAGGCGTCCTTGAACAGGCTGGTGATGTCGTAGGTGACCGGGCCGTAGACGGCGTCCTGGAAATCCAGCACACCGGGATTCGGTTCACTGATCATCAGGTTGCGCGGCATGTAGTCGCGATGCACCAGTACCTTGGGCTGCGCCAGGGCGCTGTCGATCAGCAGCGTGCAGATACGCTGCCAGGCAGCCTGCTGCTCGGCATCGAGGCTGAGGCCGAGCTCGCGGGCGACGTACCAATCCGGAAACAGCTGCAGCTCGCGGCGCAGCAGGGCGTCGTCGTAGTGCGGCAGGCCGGCATCCATCGGTAATTGCTGATAGGCCAACAAGGCATCGATGGCGGCCTCGAACAGCTGATCGGCCCTGTCACTGTCGATCACGTCCAGGTAGGTCTGGCGGCCCAGATCACTGAGCAGCAGAAAGCCCTGTTCGAGATCCGCGCCATGGATCTGCGGCACGTTCAGGTCTGCGCGGGCCAGCAGATTGGCGATCTCGACGAACGGCCGGCAGTTCTCCTGCGGCGGCGGTGCGTCCATCACGATCAGGCTGCGCCCGGCCGCCTCCCAGCGGAAATATCGGCGAAAACTGGCATCGCTGCTGGCCGGCTGCAGCACGGCATCCGGCACCTCGCCCCAGCCGTTGCTGGCGAACAGGGCCTGCAGCTGCGGCTCGAGCCATTGCTTCAGGCGTTGTAAACGTACATCGTGATCAGGCATTGCAAGGGTCTCCGACGGCGCTAGCCGTTGCGCGGGTCATGCTTTATTATCCAGCATCTTTTTCAGCCCATCGAGAGGCGTGCGGCCCCTGGGCCAAAAGCGCACAGGAAGCCCGGAAAACAAGATGGCAGTAAAATACCCCGCTTTTCGCAAGAAATTCCCGCTTCTGGTAACGGGTGGCCTGTTGGCCCTGCAGCCCTTCGCCAGCCCATTCGCCACCGCTGCCGAACAATTCGACTGCCAGGCATCGCCAACCGGCGGCTGGGCGTGTGCGCCGAAAACCAGCAACGCCGCTCTGCCGAGCCGGCCGACCCACAGCGCCAACTCGGTAAGCGCGGGCACCGCCAACACGGCGGCCGCCAAGCCTGATACCAAGGCGGCGCCAACGCAAGTGACCGAAGCCGGTGGCCGTGCCCTGGCATCGCGCAGCGCCGACTACAGCCACCTGGACTGGGTACCGCGTGAGAAGCTGACCAGCGCGCAGTTGGCAGAGATCGGCCCGGCCTGCTCCGGCGCCTACATCGAACCGACTCGTCCGGGCATGAACGACACCACGCCGATGAGCGAAGCGCCGATGTTCGTCTCGGCCAAGGCGTCGCGCTATCAGCAGGAAGAACAGGTCGCGACCCTCGCCGGTGACGTGGTCGTACGCCAGGCCGGCATGCAGGTCGAAGCTGACGAAGCCAACCTGCACCAGGCCGAGAACCGTGGCGAGCTGGTCGGCAACGTCCGCCTGCGCGACAAGGGCGCCCTGGTGGTCGGTGACCGTGGCGAGCTGCAGCTCGACAACGGCGAAGCACGCATCGACAACGCCGAGTACGTGATGCACGCCGCCCACGTACGCGGCAGCGCCGCCTACGCCAAGCGCGAAGAAACCGCGATCATCCGCCTCAAGGATGGCACCTATACTAGTTGCGAACCGGGCAGCAACGCCTGGCACCTGACCGGTAACAACATCACCCTGAACCCGGCCACCGGCTTCGGCACCGCGACCAACGTCACGCTGCGTGTCAAGGATTTCCCGGTCTTCTACACGCCATACATCTATTTCCCGATCGACGACCGTCGCCAGTCCGGCTTCCTGCCGCCGAGCTTCGGCAGTTCGGGCAGCAACGGCCTGACCCTGCAGACCCCGTATTACTTCAACCTGGCGCCGAACTTCGACGCCACGCTGTACCCGACCTACATGGCCAAACGCGGCCTGCTGCTCGAAGGCGAGTACCGCTACCTGACCCGCAACAGCGAAGGCCAGGTCGGCGCCGCCTACTTGGACGACCAGGAAGACGAGCGCAAACTGCAGTCGGGCTATAAGGACCAGCGCTGGATGTACAGCTGGCAGCATAAGCAGGGGCTCAACGACCGCCTGCTGGCCGAAGTCGACTACACAGACATCAGCGACCCCTACTACTTCCAGGATCTGAAGACCGACCTGGGCATCGAAACGTCCAGCTACGTCGACCAGCGCGGCACCCTGACCTGGCGTGGTGACAGCTACACCGCTCGCTTGAACGCTCATGCGTACGAGCTGGCCACCATCACCGACGTCACCCCTTATGATCGCCTGCCGCAGATCACCCTGGACGGCAAGCTGCCGTTCGAGCCGGGTGGCCTGAATTTCACCTACGGCACCGAACTGGTTCGTTTCGAGCGCGATCTGCACAACGGCAACTATATCGATCAGAATGGCAATGTCGAAGGCCCATGGAACGATTTCAACGTGCAGGGTCTGGCACGTGCCAACGGCACCCGCATGCATGTGGAGCCAGGCGTGAGCCTGCCGCTGGACTGGAGTTGGGGCTACGTCAAACCGCAGGTCAAGTACCTGCAAACCAACTACGACCTGGATATCGATCAGCGCGGCAAAGACACCTTGCTGGCCGACGAGCAGTACAGCAGCAGCCAGAGCCGAGGTGTCGGCCTATTCAGCGTGGACAGCGGCCTGTACTTCGACCGCCAGACCTCGCTGTTCGGTCGTGAAGCTCGCCAGACCCTCGAGCCGCGCCTGTTCTATCTCTATGTGCCCGAAGAAGACCAGACCGACATACCGGTCTTCGACACCAGCGAAAGCACCTTCAACTACGCATCGCTGTGGCGCGAAAATCGCTTCAGCGGCAAGGACCGTATCGGCGACGAGAACAAGATCTCCCTCGGCGTGACCAGCCGTTGGATCGAGGCTAACGGTTTCGAACGTCAGCGCTTCAGCATCGGCCAGGCCTTCTATTTCGAAGACCGCAAGGTGCAGATGCCGGGCATCGACTACCGCACCCGCGAGGAAGCCACGTCGTCGGTATCGCCTTACGCCTTGGAATACATGTATCGCTACAACCAGGACTGGCGCTTCACCTCGGACTTCAACTGGGATCCGGATAGCCACCGCACCCGTTCTGGCAGCGCCATGTTCCATTATCAGCCGGCCGACAACCCACGCAAGATCGTCAATGCTGGTTATCGATACCGCAATGACACCATCAACTATGACGAGAGCACCGGTCGCTGGAGCTATGGCAGCGATTACGGCACGCCAGGCACCGATACCTTCATCAAGGACTACTACAAGATCAGCCAGCATGACTTCTCGGTCATCTGGCCAATCGGCCCACAGTGGAGCCTGATCTCGCGCTGGCAGTACGACTATGGCCGCAACCGCACTCTGGAAGCCTTTGGCGGCTTCGAATACGACAGTTGCTGCTGGAAACTGCGCGTCATCAACCGCTACTGGATCGACTACGACGAGGTCAGCCTCAACCCCTCGCGTAATGACCAGTCCGACAGCGGCATCTTCCTGCAGATCGTCCTCAAAGGCCTGGGTGGCGTGACTGGCAACAACGTTGAGACATTCCTCGACCAAGGCATTCAAGGTTACCGTGAACGTGAAGAGCAAGCTCGCTGAGTGCGTGCGCCCGCTGCTGCTGGGCGCACTGTTTCTGGGTACGGCGGCGCATGCCGACGTACAGCCTCTCAACCGTGTGGTGGCGATCGTCGATAACGACGTGATCATGCAGACCCAACTCGACGCCCGGGTGCGCGAGGTGCAACAGACCATCGCCAAGCGCGGCTCCGAAGTGCCGCCGGCTAATGTGCTGACCCAGCAAGTGCTGGATCGCCTGATCCTCGAGAACATCCAGCTGCAGATGGGCGAGCGCTCCGGCATTCGCATCAGCGACGAGGAGCTCAACCAGGCCATGGCCACCATTGCCCAGCGCAATGGCATGACCATCGAGCAGTTCCGCGATGCCCTGGCGAAGGACGGCCTGTCGTTCAACGACGCCCGCGATCAGGTGTCCCGCGAGATGATCATCAGCCGTGTGCGCCAGCGCCGCGTGGCGGAGCGCATTCAGGTCACCGAGCAGGAAGTGAAGAACTTCCTCGCCTCCGACCTGGGCAAGATGCAGTTGTCCGAAGAGTTCCACCTGGCCAACATCGTCATCCCGGTCCAGGAAGACGCGTCCTCCGACGCCCTGCAAGCCGCCGAACGCCGTGCCCAGGACCTCTACCAGCAAGCTCGCCAGGGCGCCGATTTCGGTCAGTTGGCGATTGCCAACTCGGCCAGCGAAACCGCACTGGACGGTGGTGACATGGGCTGGCGCAAGGCCGCGCAGTTGCCGCCACCATTCGACGCCATGATCAGCGCTATGAACGTTGGCGATGTCACCGAGCCGATCCGCACCCCAGGCGGTTTCATCCTGCTCAAGGTGCTGGAGAAGCGTGGCGGCGAAGCGGCGGCCGTGCGTGATGAAGTGAACGTGCGCCACATCCTCATCAAGCCGAGCGAAATCCGCACCGACGCCGAGGCCAAGGTACTGGCCGAGCGCCTGTATCAGCGTGTCGAGTCCGGGGAAGATTTCGCCGAGCTGGCGAAGAACTTCTCCGAAGACCCGGGCTCGGCCCTCAACGGCGGCAGCCTGAGCTGGATCGACCCGAATGCACTGGTGCCGGAATTCCGCGAGGTGATGAACAACACCGCCAGCGGTGAGGTTTCCAAGCCGTTCAAGAGCCAGTTCGGCTGGCACGTGCTGCAGGTCATGGGCCGCCGCGCCACCGACAGCAGCGAGCAGGTTCGCGAGCAACAGGCGCTGAATCTGCTGCGCAACCGCAAGTACGAAGAAGAGCTGCAAACCTGGCTGCGCCAGATTCGCGACGAATCCTATGTGGAAATCAAGCTGTAACCCAGCCTGAACGCCACCCGAGCCCGGCCCAGCGCCGGGCTTTTTCATGGGTGCCTGGATTAGAATCACAGTCGCCCCGTCCTGGAGACCGGATCATGCCAGACAGCCTGCGCTTCGCCCTCACCCCCGGAGAACCTGCCGGCATCGGCCCGGACCTGTGCCTGCTGCTCGCCCGCCAGCGGCAGGCCCATGTACTGATCTGCATCGCCAGTCGCGCACTGATGCAGGCGCGCGCGGCAGAGCTGGGGCTGGAGATCGAGCTGATCGATGTCGCGGCCGAGGGCTGGCCAACCCAGCCCGCCCCTGCCTGCAGCCTGTACGTGTGGGATACGCCGCTGGGTGAGCCGGTGGTCGCCGGCCAATTGAGCAAGGCCAATGCCGCCTACGTTCTGCAAACCCTGACCCGAGCGACCGAGGGCTGCGTGGACGGCAGCTTCGATGGGCTGATCACCGCCCCCGTACACAAGGGCATTATCAACGAGGCTGGCATGGCCTTCTCCGGCCATACCGAATTTCTCGCAGACCTGACCGGCACGCCCCAGGTGGTGATGATGCTGGCGACCCGCGACTTGCGGGTCGCGCTGGTCACCACCCACCTGCCGCTCAAGGACGTGGCCAGCGCCATCACCGCCGAACGCCTGCAGCGCGTGACCCGTATCCTGCATGCCGATTTGCGCGACAAGTTCGGCATCGCCGGGCCGCGCATCCTGGTCTGCGGCCTCAACCCCCATGCTGGCGAAGGCGGCCACCTGGGTCGCGAGGAAATCGAGATCATCGAGCCAGCGCTCGAGCAGTTGCGTGCCGAGGGTATGGATCTGGTCGGCCCGCTGCCGGCCGATACGCTGTTCACGCCCAAACACCTGGAACATTGCGACGCGGTGCTCGCCATGTATCACGACCAGGGTCTGCCGGTGCTCAAGTACAAGGGCTTTGGCGCAGCAGTCAACGTGACCCTGGGCCTGCCGATCATCCGTACGTCGGTCGACCACGGCACCGCCCTGGATCTTGCCGGCACCGGTCGCATCGACTGCGGCAGCCTGCAGGTCGCCCTGGAAACCGCCTACGAGATGGCGCACAGCCGCCTGCTCCCCTGAACGACCGGCGAGGAGTGGCGAGCGCCGCCGCTCGACAGGCGTTCCCTGCTAAACTGCGCGTTTTCGCCTGACCGCTTTACGCGCTTGCTTGATGCTTGCAGCTTGAAGCCTGGAGCTGCTTTTCAGATGTCCGAGCCTTACCAACACCGCGCGCGCAAGCGCTTCGGCCAGAACTTCCTTCATGACGCCGGGGTGATTCACCGTATCCTGCGCGCCATCCATGCCCGCGAGGGCGAGCACCTGCTGGAGATCGGCCCAGGCCAGGGCGCACTGACCGAAGGGCTGCTCAACAGTGGCGCACAACTGGACGTGATCGAGCTGGACCTGGACCTGATTCCGATCCTGCAGGCCAAGTTCGCCGACCAGCCGCGCTTTCGACTGAACCAGGGCGATGCCCTGAAATTCGACTTCTCGAGTCTGCAGGCAGCGCCCAACAGCCTGCGGGTGGTCGGCAACCTGCCCTATAACATCTCCACGCCGCTGATTTTTCATTTGCTGGACAACGCCCACTTGATCCGCGACATGCACTTCATGCTGCAAAAGGAAGTGGTCGAGCGCCTGGCCGCGGGCCCCGGCGGCGGCGACTGGGGGCGACTGTCGATCATGGTGCAGTACCACTGCCAGGTGGAACACCTGTTCAACGTCGGCCCGGGTGCCTTCAACCCGCCGCCCAAGGTCGACTCGGCCATCGTGCGCCTGGTACCGCACAAGGTTCTGCCGCACCCGGCCAAGGATCATCGCCTGCTCGAGCGCGTGGTTCGCGAAGCCTTCAACCAGCGCCGCAAGACCTTGCGCAACACCCTCAAGGCGTTGCTGCCGGCCAGCGAGATCGAGGCGGCCGGCGTCGATGGCAGCCTGCGCCCCGAGCAGCTGGATCTGGCCGCGTTCGTGCGCCTGGCCGACCAACTGGCCCTGCAACCCGCGCCTTCGCCCACCTGATTGATCGAGTGCCCATGTCCGACCCTCGTTACCAGATCGACGTCAACATCGTCACCCGCTACCTACCAGCGCAGTCGCAGCCCGAGCAGAACCGCTTCGCTTTCGCCTACGACGTGACCATCCATAACGCCGGCGAGCTGCCGGCGCAACTGCTGGCGCGCCACTGGGTGATCACCGACGGCAACGGCCAGGTCCAGGAAGTACGCGGCGCCGGCGTGATCGGCGAACAACCGTTGATCGCTCCAGGCGAAAGCCATCGCTACAGCAGCGGCACGCTGCTGGCCACCCAGGTTGGCACCATGCAGGGCAGCTATCAGATGCTGGCTGACGACGGCCAGCGCTTTGATGCGCCGATCGCGCCCTTCCGCCTCGCCGTTCCAGGCGCCCTGCACTAAGGGTCTACCCCCGTTTCGTTCGTGGCCGCGCCGGAGCCACTTTTTGCGCGAGGCAAGGCATGAGGAGAGAAGTTTGGTTATTCCAAATGAACGACGAATAACGCAGCATCGCGCAAAAAGTGGCCCGGCCCTTCGGGTTGCGCGAAAAATTGCACCATGCTGCGTTGCGAGGCTTGGCAAGGGAGCGACCATTACCTGCGCCTCGCGCCTTACCTGGTGCAATTTTTCGCAGCAACGCGGCTCACGACGAAACGGGGGTAGACCCTAATGGCTACCTATGCCGTCGGCGACCTGCAGGGTTGCCTGAAGCCGCTGCAGTGCCTGCTCGAACGCGTGGCCTTCGATCCGGCCCATGACCGGCTGTGGCTGGTGGGTGACCTGGTCAACCGTGGCCCCGCCTCCCTGGAGACCCTGCGTTTTCTGTACGGCATGCGCGATGCGCTGGTCTGCGTGCTGGGCAATCATGACCTGCACCTGCTCGCCGCCTCGCGCAATATCGAGCGCCTCAAACGTGGCGACACCCTGCGCGAGATCCTCGAGGCGCCGGATCGCGACGAGCTGCTGGACTGGCTGCGCCAGCAGAAGCTGCTGCATTACGATGAACAGCGCGACACCGCCCTGGTGCACGCTGGCATACCGCCGCAGTGGCACATCGGCAAGGCGCTGCGCCGCGCGGCCGAAGTCGAGAACGCCCTGCGCGACGAGGCTCTGTACCCGATGTTCCTCGACGGCATGTACGGTAACGAGCCGGCGCGCTGGGACAAGGAACTACAGGGCATAGCCCGGCTGCGGGTGATCACCAACTATTTCACCCGCATGCGCTTCTGCAAGGCCGACGGCACCCTGGACCTGAAGAGCAAGGAAGGCCTGGACACCGCGCCAGCTGGATACCAGCCCTGGTTCAGCCACAAGCACCGCAAGACCCGTGCCCAGAAGATCATCTTCGGTCACTGGGCGGCCCTCGAAGGCCACTGCGACGAACCCGGCGTGTTCGCCCTGGATTCTGGCTGCGTGTGGGGCGGCAGCATGACCCTGATGAACATCGATAGCGGCGAGTACCATCGCTGCGACTGTAGCGAGGAAACAGCATGAGCGAGTTCAAACGCATCGCCCCCGAGCAGGCCCAAGCACTGCGCGAGAAAGGCGCCGTGGTGGTCGACATCCGCGATCCGCAGAGCTTCGCGGCCGGCCACATCCGCGACTCCCAGCACCTGGACAACTATTCGCTGGCCGACTTCATCGCCAAGGCCGATCTCGACGCCCCGCTGATCGTCACCTGCTACCACGGCAACTCCAGCCAGAGTGCTGCAGCCTACCTGATCGGCCAGGGATTCGCGGAGGTCTACAGCCTCGACGGCGGCTTCGAACTGTGGCGCAACACCTATCCCCAGGACACCGAAGCCAGCCAGGCCGAGTGACATGGCCCCAGGCCATCTTCCGCGCCGCCGCGGCACCCGGAAGATGGCCCGGCATAAATATTTTCCTCCGTCATCCCCCCGCCAATGCTGGGCTTGGCTGCCTGCGCGGCGTCGCCATGACGCTTCGCACGGCAATTGCGCCTTGACCTTGCCGATTACCAACTATCCTTGTCTTAGGCCATCCCAATTCAGGTAGCCGGCCAACCGGCCGAACGGGCCATCGGTACTCACCTTCAGCAGCCAGCCAGAGCCACGCGACACAGGGTCAGGCGGGAGAAGGCAGCCGATACGCCTTGCGCGAGATGCGCAAGGCGGCTGTCCTCAACCTGCCATGCGACGGACAGCCGACCATGAGGTTCTGACTGACCAAGGGGTGTTTGGGGGATTCATCTCGGCAGCGCGAGCGCCGAGTCTGCATGCACCCGCTCGACCGATCCCGGCCGGCTCCCAGCATCGAGCGAGGTGAAGTCATGAGCATTTTCAGTCACTTCCAACAACGATTCGAGGCGACGCGCCAGGAGGAGTACTCCCTGCAGGAGTACCTCGAACTGTGCAAGCAGGATCGCAGCGCCTACGCCAGCGCGTCCGAGCGCTTGCTGATGGCCATCGGCGAACCGGAGCTGCTCGATACTTCCCATAATCCGCGGATGTCGCGCATCTTTTCCAACAAGGTAATCCGCCGTTATCCCGCCTTTGCCGACTTCCATGGCATGGAAGAATGCATCGAGCAGATCGTTTCCTACTTCCGTCACGCTGCCCAGGGCCTGGAAGAGAAGAAGCAGATCCTCTACCTGCTCGGCCCGGTCGGCGGCGGCAAGTCCTCGCTGGCCGAGAAGCTCAAGCAGTTGATGGAAAAGGTGCCCTTTTACGCGATCAAGGGTTCACCGGTGTTCGAATCACCGCTGGGCCTGTTCAACGCTGCCGAGGACGCCGCGATCCTCGAAGAGGACTACGGCATATCCCGGCGCTACCTGGGCAGCATCATGTCGCCCTGGGCCAGCAAGCGCCTGGCCGAGTTCGGCGGTGACATCAGCCAGTTCCGCGTGGTCAAGCTCTACCCGTCGATCCTCAACCAGATCGCCATCGCCAAGACCGAACCGGGCGACGAGAACAACCAGGACATTTCCGCCCTGGTCGGCAAGGTGGATATCCGCAAGCTCGAGGAATTCCCGCAGAACGATGCCGACGCCTACAGCTATTCGGGCGCGCTGTGCCGGGCCAACCAGGGCCTGATGGAATTCGTCGAGATGTTCAAGGCGCCGATCAAGGTGCTGCACCCGCTGCTCACCGCCACCCAGGAAGGCAACTACAACAGCACCGAAGGGCTGGGCGCCATTCCCTACAACGGCATCCTGCTGGCTCACTCCAACGAATCGGAGTGGCATACCTTCCGCAACAACAAGAACAACGAGGCGTTCATCGACCGTATCTACATCGTCAAGGTGCCGTACTGCCTGCGCGTCAGCGACGAGATCAAGATCTACGACAAGCTGCTGGTCAGCAGCTCCCTGGCCAACGCCCACTGCGCGCCGGACACGCTGAAGATGCTCGCCCAGTTCTCCACCCTGTCGCGCCTCAAGGAGCCGGAGAACTCCAACATCTACTCGAAGATGCGCGTCTACGACGGCGAGAACCTCAAGGATACCGATCCCAAGGCCAAGTCGATCCAGGAGTACCGCGACGCAGCCGGCGTGGACGAAGGCATGAACGGCCTGTCGACCCGCTTCGCCTTCAAGATTCTCTCCAAGGTCTTCAACTTCGACCCGCACGAGGTGGCCGCCAACCCGGTGCACCTGCTCTATGTGCTCGAGCAGCAGATCGAACAGGAACAGTTTCCGGGCGAGGTACGCGAGCGCTACCTGCGTTTCATCAAGGAATACCTGGCGCCACGGTACATCGAGTTCATCGGCAAGGAGATCCAGACCGCCTACCTAGAGTCCTACAGCGAGTACGGCCAGAACATCTTCGACCGCTACGTGCTGTACGCCGACTTCTGGATTCAGGATCAGGAATACCGTGATCCCGAGACCGGGGAAATCCTCAACCGCGTGGCCCTCAACGAGGAACTGGAGAAGATCGAGAAGCCGGCCGGCATCAGCAACCCGAAGGATTTCCGCAACGAGATCGTCAACTTCGTGCTGCGCGCCCGGGCCAACAACAACGGCAAGAATCCGACCTGGCTCAGCTACGAGAAACTGCGGGTGGTGATCGAGAAGAAGATGTTCTCCAACACCGAGGACCTGCTGCCGGTCATCAGCTTCAACGCCAAGGCCAGCAAGGAGGATCAACAGAAGCACAACGACTTCGTCAAACGCATGGTCGAGCGCGGCTATACAGAGAAGCAGGTGCGCCTGCTGTCCGAGTGGTATCTGCGCGTACGTAAATCGCAGTAAGCGGCCTCTGCCGCGGGCCACGGTCATCTCGCCGTGGCCCGCATCAGCAGTGCCCGGAGGGCTTGTATGAGCTACGTGATCGACCGTCGCCTGAATGGCAAGAACAAGAGCACGGTGAACCGCCAGCGGTTCATTCGTCGCTACCGCGACCACATCAAGAAGGCGGTGGAGGACGCCGTCAGCCGACGTTCCATCACCGACATGGAGCACGGCGAGCAGATCAGCATTCCCGGCCGCGACATCGACGAGCCGGTGCTGCACCACGGGCGCGGTGGCAAGCAGACCGTCGTGCACCCTGGCAACAAGGAGTTCGTCGCCGGCGAGCGCATTCCGCGCCCGCAGGGCGGTGGTGGCGGCCAGGGTGCCGGCAAGGCCAGCAACTCCGGCGAGGGCATGGACGAGTTCGTGTTCCAGATCACCCAGGAAGAATTCCTGGACTTCATGTTCGAGGACCTGGAACTGCCCAACCTGGTCAAACGCCACCTGACCGGCGCGGAAACCTTCAAGACCGTGCGCGCGGGCATCAGCAGCGAAGGCAATCCCTCGCGCATCAACATCGTGCGCACCCTGCGTTCGGCCCATGCCCGGCGCATCGCGCTGTCCGGCAGCAGCCGGGCCAAGCTGCGTGAAGTGAAGGCCGAGCTGGAGCGCCTGCGCCGCGAGGAGCCGGACAACTTCAGCGACATCCAGCTGCTCGAGGCCGAGATCGAGCGCCTCAGCGCGCGCATTCATCGCATCCCGTTTCTCGACACCTTCGACCTCAAGTACAACCTGCTGGTCAAGCACCCCAACCCCAGTTCCAAGGCGGTGATGTTCTGCCTGATGGACGTCTCCGGCTCAATGACCCAGGCCACCAAGGACGTCGCCAAGCGCTTCTTCATCCTCCTGTACCTGTTTCTCAAGCGTAACTACGACAAGATCGACGTGGTGTTCATCCGCCACCACACCAGTGCCAAGGAAGTGGACGAGGAAGAATTCTTCTATTCCCGGGAAACCGGCGGCACCATCGTCTCCAGTGCACTGAAGATGATGCAGGAGATCATGGCCGAACGTTACCCGGCCAACGAATGGAACATCTACGGCGCCCAGGCTTCGGACGGCGACAACTGGAACGACGACTCGCCGATTTGCCGGGATATCCTGATCAAGCAGATCATGCCCTTCGTGCAGTACTTCACCTACGTGGAGATCACCCCGCGCGAGCATCAGGCGCTGTGGTTCGAGTACGAGCGAGTGGCCGAAGCCTTCGGCGAAACCTTCGCCCAGCAGCAACTGGTATCGGCGGGTGACATCTACCCGGTATTCCGCGAACTGTTCCAGCGGAGGCTCGCCACATGAGCAGCAACAAGAAACGCCAGCCCCTGTCCACCGGCTCGGAGTGGACCTTCGAGCTGATTCGCGACTACGACCGGGAAATCAGCCGGCTGGCCGAGCGCTATGCCCTCGACACCTACCCCAACCAGATCGAGGTGATCACCGCCGAGCAGATGATGGATGCCTACGCATCCGTCGGCATGCCACTGGGTTATCACCACTGGTCGTATGGCAAGCAGTTCCTCAGCACCGAGAAGTCCTACAGCCGCGGGCAGATGGGCCTGGCGTACGAGATCGTGATCAACTCCGACCCGTGCATCGCCTACCTGATGGAGGAAAACACCATCACCATGCAGGCTCTGGTGATCGCCCACGCCTGCTATGGGCACAACAGTTTCTTCAAGGGCAACTACCTGTTCCGCACCTGGACCGACGCCAGTTCGATCATCGATTATCTGGTGTTCGCCAAGCAGTACATCACCCAGTGCGAGGAGCGCCACGGCATCGATGCGGTCGAGGACCTGATCGACTCCTGCCATGCACTGATGAACTACGGCGTGGACCGCTACAAGCGCCCCTACCCCATTTCCGCCGAGGAAGAGCGCCGTCGCCAGAAGGATCGCGAAGAGCACCTGCAGCGGCAGATCAATGATCTGTGGCGCACCATTCCAAAAAGCGCGAGCAAGGCTGACGAGAGCGACAACAAGCGCTTTCCCGCCGAACCCCAGGAAAACATCCTGTATTTCCTGGAGAAACACGCCCCGCTGCTCGAGCCCTGGCAGCGCGAAGTGATCCGTATCGTGCGCAAGATCGCCCAGTATTTCTATCCACAACGCCAGACCCAGGTGATGAACGAAGGCTGGGCGACGTTCTGGCACTACACGCTGATGAACGATCTCTACGACGAAGGCCTGGTCACCGACGGTTTCATGATGGAGTTCCTGCAGTCGCACACCAGCGTGGTGTTCCAGCCTTCGTTCGACAGCCCCTACTACAGTGGCATCAACCCCTACGCCCTGGGCTTCGCCATGTACCGCGACATTCGCCGCATCTGCGAGGAGCCCACCGAGGAGGATCGGCGCTGGTTCCCGGACATCGCCGGCAGCGATTGGCTGAGCACCCTGAAATTCGCCATGACCAGCTTCAAGGACGAAAGCTTCATCCTGCAGTATCTGTCGCCCAAGGTGATTCGCGACCTGAAGCTGTTCAGCATTCTCGACGACGACCAGAAAGACGAACTCAGCGTACCGGCCATCCACGACGAGCCCGGTTATCGCACCATCCGTGAAACCCTGGCGGCCCAGTACAACCTCGGCAATCGCGAGCCCAACGTGCAGATATGGAGCATCGACCGCCGCGGCGACCGCTCGCTGACCCTGCGCCACTTCCAGCACGACCGCAAGCCGCTGGGCAGCTCCACCGAAGAAGTGCTCAAGCACCTGCATCGCCTGTGGGGGTTCGACATTCACTTGCAGACGCTGCAGGGAGAGCGGATCGTCAACACCCAGCACGTGCCACCGAGAAACGACGCTGCACAGGATGGCGACCACCCACGTCTGGATCTGCATATCCCTCCGCTGTAACCGCGCGACGACAGGCTCCGGCACTGCGGGTATCCTCTGCGAATGACGGAGACTTCTATGCAGATCTACAAAGTCGGTGGCGCCGTGCGCGACCGCCTGCTCGGCCGCCCGGTGACCGAGATCGACTGGGTGGTGGTCGGCGCCACGGCCGATACCATGCTGGAACAGGGCTATCGCCCGGTCGGAGCTGATTTTCCGGTATTCCTGCACCCGCAATCGGGCGAGGAGTACGCCCTGGCCCGCACCGAACGCAAGAGCGGGCGCGGCTATGGCGGCTTCACCTTTCACGCCAGCCCTGAGGTGACGCTGGAAGAAGACCTGATCCGCCGCGATCTGACCATCAATGCCATTGCCGAAGACCAGCAGGGCAACCTGATCGACCCCTACGGCGGCCAACGCGACCTCCAGGCCAAGCAACTGCGCCACGTCTCGCCGGCCTTCGCCGAAGACCCGCTGCGCGTGCTGCGCGTCGCCCGCTTCGCGGCCCGATATGCGCCACTGGGCTTCAGCGTGGCGCCCGAGACGCTCGAGCTGATGCGCCAACTGGCCGAGTCCGGCGAGCTGGATGCGCTGACCCCGGAACGCAGCTGGAAGGAGATTTCCCGGGCACTGATGGAGCCGCGCCCGGACGTGTTCATTCAGGTACTGCGCGACTGCGGCGCCCTGGCCGCCATGCTGCCGGAGGTCGACCGGCTGTTCGGCGTGCCCCAGCCCGCGGCCCATCACCCGGAAATCGATACCGGTGAGCATGTGTTGGCGGTACTGCGCCAGTGCGCCAGGCACGAGCAGCCACTGCCCGTACGCTGGGCCTGCCTGCTGCACGATGTCGGCAAGGGGCTGACCGATCCCGCCGAGTGGCCGCGGCATATCGCCCACGAGCACCGTGGTATCGCACTGATCGAGGCGATCAACAAACGCTGCAAGGTGCCACGGGAATGCCAGGAGCTGGCCGAGTTGGTCGGTGAATTCCACACCCACGCCCACCGCGCCCTGGAGCTGCGTGCCTCGACGCTACTGGAGCTGATGCAGCGCTTCGACGTGTTCCGTCGCCCACAACGCTTCGTGGCCTTCGTGGCGGCGTGTGAAATGGATGCCCGGGGTCGTCATGGCCTGGAGGATCGTGACTATCCCCAGGCGGCCTATCTGCTGGCCGCCATGGCAGCGGTACGCGAGGTGGCCGTGCAGCCGCTGCTGGAGCGCGGCTACAAGGGCGCCGAGCTGGGCGAGGCGCTCAATCGTGAGCGCCTCGCCGCGCTGAAAGCCTTCAAGCAGGCCAGCGAGAAAACCGGTTAGGGAGAAGGTAGAAGCTCGGGCGGGGTCAACTCCACACCGCGCCACTGGAACGAGACCGGCCACAGCTGCTGCTCGATACTCGCGTCTCGCCAAAGGTCGGCAAAGCGCCGGCCTACGCCTGGATGCTCGGTCTCGGGCACCAGCAACGCCAGCGGCCGCAGCACGAAGGCATTCTTGAGGATTTCCGCCCGGGGCAGTACCAGGCCATCGAAATTGCCCACCAGCTCGCCATAGGTCAGCACGTCGATATCCAGCGGCAGGCCCTTGCGGTCTGGCGCATAACGACCGTTGTCGGCCTCGATGAATTTCAGCCGCCGATCCAGCTCGGTCAGCGGCAGCGCCGTGCGCCCGGCGATCACCAGGTTGAAGAACGGGCCGCTCTTGATGCCCACCGCCAGGCTTTCGAAGACCGGCGAGCAGCGCATGTCGGTGACGATTTCGGCCAGGGCATCGAGCCCGGCGCACAGGTGCGCCTCGCGCTCGATATTGCTGCCCAGGCCCAGCAGGATTGGCGTTAGCGACATCCGCGCTCGATCTCCACACCGACACCACCACGGGCTGCCGGCACAGCGCCCGGCTTGGTCACCCGCAAGCGCACCCAGGGAATGTCGAACTCGCTCATCAGCAGCGCCACCAGGCGCTCGGCGAAGGTTTCCACGAGGATGAACTGGGAATCGCTGGCGAAAGCCTGGATGCGCGTCGACACCGTGGCGTAATCCAGGGCCTTGCTGAGGTCATCGTCCAGGGCGGCCGGTCGATTGTCCCAGCCCAGCCACAGATCCAGCTGCAGGCATTGGCGGATGGTGCGTTCCCAGTCGTAGGCACCGATGACGGTGTCGACTTCCAGCCCTGCGATAAACACTGTGTCCAAGCATGCTCTCCACGGCACGACAAGCTCGCCGCACCTCGTTAGAATCGGCCATCCCCCGGCGCGGAATGGATACCATGTTTTGGTTACTGGCGACCCTCGCCTACCTGCTCGGCTCGCTGTCCTTCGCTATCGTGCTCAGCCGCATGACCGGCCTGGCAGACCCGCGCGCCAGCGGCTCGGGCAATCCCGGCGCCACCAACATGCTCAGGGTGGCGGGCAAACGCCTGGCCATTCTCACGCTGATTGGCGATCTGTTCAAAGGTTTGCTGCCGGTCCTGATCGCCGCCCATCTCGATTTCACCATTCAAGACCAGGCCTGGCTGGGCTTGGCCGCGGTGATCGG
The DNA here is from genome assembly GCA_966186235.1 of uncultured Pseudomonas sp. Classification (GTDB taxonomy): domain Bacteria; phylum Pseudomonadota; class Gammaproteobacteria; order Pseudomonadales; family Pseudomonadaceae; genus Aquipseudomonas. The sequence continues at coordinate 355,556 of CBIFVM010000001.1, read as the reverse complement.
CCACCTGTACCCGATCTACTTTCGCTTTCGCGGCGGCAAGGGCGTCGCCACGGCAGCCGGCATGCTGCTGGGCCTCTACCCGCCGGCCGCGCTGCTGGCGCTCGGCGCCTGGCTGCTGACCTTCACCCTGACCCGCACCAGCTCCCTGGCGGCCCTCACTGCCGCGCCCCTGACGCTGCCGCTGCTGGCCTGGCAACAACCGGCGGCGCTGCTGCCGATGTGCGTACTCAGCGGGCTGATCGTCTGGCGCCACCGCGGTAACCTGCGCGATCTGTGGGCCGGCCGCGAACGGCATTTCTGATCCGGGCCTGCTCATGGCAACGCAGGCTTACCTCTCGATAAACAGCGATGTCGCCTGGTGGCGAGAGCGGCCGGCCGCTCCCACAGATAATGCACCGATGTCCGCTTTGGCCTTCTAGCCGCCCCTTCACCCGCACATCACCAACACACCAGCCCTCACAACGCCGGCAACTGCTCCATCGGCCAACGGGCCTGCACGGTGATCGCCAATTCCTCATGCTGCCCAGCCAGCAAACGCTGGCAACCGGCGTAGGCGATCATCGCGCCATTGTCGGTACAGAATGCCGGACGCGCATAAAACACGTTGCCCTTCAGCGCTGCCGTCATGTCTTCGAGCGACGTACGCAACGCGCGGTTGGCACTCACTCCGCCCGCGATCACCAGGTTGCTCAGGCCGGTCTGCTTGAGCGCGCGACGGCATTTGATGGTCAGCGTCTCGACAACCGCCTGCTGGAAGGCCAGGGCCACGTCGCAACGGGCCTGCTCGGTATCGTCACCGCCGCTCTGACACTGCTGCCAGGTATTGAGGGTGAAGGTCTTCAGGCCACTGAAGCTGAAATCCAGGCCCGGGCGATCGGTCATCGGTCGCGGAAACACGAAACGCCCCGGAATGCCGCGCTCAGCAAGACGGGCGATTTCCGGGCCACCGGGGTAGCGCAGCCCCATCAGCTTGGCGGTCTTGTCGAAGGCTTCGCCAGCGGCGTCGTCCAGGGACTCGCCGAGCAGCTGGTACTGGCCGATGCCGTCGACGCGCACCAACTGGGTATGGCCGCCCGACACCAGCAGGGCGACGAACGGAAACGCCGGCGGCGTCGGCTCGAGCATGGGCGCCAGCAAGTGGCCTTCCATGTGGTGCACGCCAATGGCGGGAATGTCCCAGGCGAACGCCAGGGCCTGGGCGCAGGAGGCACCGACCAGCAGCGCACCGACCAGGCCGGGCCCAGCGGTGTAGGCGATGGCGTCGATATCGGTGGCCACGCAACCTGCCTCGTCCAGCACCTGGCGGATCAGCGGCAGCATGCGCTTGACGTGGTCACGCGAGGCCAGCTCCGGCACCACACCACCATAGGCGCGGTGCAGGTCGATCTGACTGAACAGCGCATCGGCGAGCAGGCCGCGTTCGCTGTCGTAAAGCGCGACACCGGTCTCGTCGCACGAAGTTTCCAATCCCAGAACCAGCATGGTTTCGCCTTCTCTGCCGCTTGCCCAGCGTAAAAGGCCGGCATGATAATCGCCGCTCGGCGGCCCAGACCAGTGCTTTTCGATCAGAGGCTTTGCATTCCGCTTGACGAGGCGGTAACATCCGCAACCCTTAAAAACCTGTGATCTTTCCGTGCCGTTGCCAGGAAGACACAAACCTCCGGTAATAAAGAAGGTAGCCCTGGATGCCAGCCGTCAAAGTTAAAGAGAACGAACCCTTCGACGTAGCTCTGCGTCGTTTCAAGCGCTCCTGCGAAAAAGCCGGTGTTCTGGCCGAAGTTCGTAGCCGCGAATTCTACGAAAAGCCGACCGCCGAGCGTAAGCGCAAAGCCGCTGCCGCTGTTAAGCGTCACGCCAAGAAAGTGCAGCGCGAACAGCGCCGCAGCGTTCGCCTGTACTAATAGCGTACACGCAACGCCCGAATGCCCGGCTCGGCCGGGCATCATCGTCAAGAACTCCGCATCGCCTACTGGCGAAATGGCGGAGTTTTTGCGTTTGTGCCGCTACATCTTCTGGACACCCTGAGCGTCTATGGCCGGCCTGATCCCGCAATCCTTCATCGACGACCTGCTCAACCGCACCGACATCGTCGATGTGGTGAGTTCGCGCATCCAGCTGAAGAAGACCGGCAAGAACTACAGCGCCTGCTGCCCGTTCCACAAGGAAAAGACCCCATCCTTCACGGTCAGCCCGGACAAGCAGTTCTACTACTGCTTCGGCTGCGGTGCGGGTGGCAACGCCCTGGGTTTCGTGATGGATCACGACCAGACGGAATTTCCCCAGGCCGTCGAGGAACTGGCCAAGCGCGCCGGCATGGAAGTGCCGCGCGAGGACAGCGGCCGCGGCGGCAAACCTCGCCAGGCCACCGACTCGCCGCTTTACGCGCTGCTCAAGTCGGCTGCCGACTATTATCGCCAGGCCCTGAAAAGCCATCCGCAGCGCCGTGCCGCGGTCGAGTACCTGAAAGGTCGCGGCCTGTCCGGGGAAATCGCCCGGGATTTCGGCCTCGGCTTCGCCCCCCCGGGCTGGGACAACCTGCTCAAGCATCTGGCCGGCGACAGCCTGCAGCACAAGGCGATGATCGATGCAGGCCTGCTGGTCGAGAACCCGGACAGCGGCAAGCGCTACGACCGCTTTCGTGACCGGGTGATCTTTCCCATCCACGACAGCCGCGGCCGGGTGATCGCCTTCGGCGGCCGCGTGCTGGGCGACGACAAGCCCAAGTACCTTAACTCGCCCGAGACCCCGGTATTCCACAAGGGCCAGGAACTCTACGGCCTGTTTGAGGCGCGCAAGCACAACCGCAACCTCGACGAGATCATGGTGGTCGAGGGTTATATGGATGTCATCGCCCTGGCCCAGCAAGGCCTGCGCAACGCGGTGGCGACCCTGGGCACCGCCACCAGCGAAGAACACCTCAAGCGGATCTTCCGCCTGGTACCCAGCGTGCTGTTTTGTTTCGACGGCGACCAGGCGGGGCGCAATGCGGCCTGGCGCGCCCTGGAAGCCGCGCTGCCCAACCTCCAGGACGGTCGCCGCGCGCGCTTCCTGTTCCTGCCAGACGGTGAAGACCCGGACACCCTGGTGCGTAGCGAAGGCACCGATGCCTTCCAGGCGCGCATCCATCAGCACGCCCAGCCGCTGGCCGACTACTTCTTCCAGCAACTGAGCGAAGAGGCCGACCCCCGTTCGCTGGAGGGCAAAGCGCATCTGGTCACCCTGGCTGCACCGCTGATCGATAAAATCCCCGGCAACACGCTACGTGCCCTGATGCGCCAGCGCCTGACCCAGATAACCGGCCTGGACGCCAGCGCCATGGGCCAGGCACAGGCGGCACCTGCGCGGCAGCCAAGCGCACCCGCCCAGCCAAGCCACGACCATCACGCACCGCCCTTCGAAGCCATCCCGGACAGCGCCTATTACGACGCACCACCGGGCTATGAAGACCATGCCGCACCCGCTCAGGCGTTCGAGCGCCCGGCGCGCAAACCCGGCAAGGGTGAATGGAAGAAGGACGGCGGCAAGTGGAAGAAAGGCCGCGACGATTACCACCCGCCGCGCACCGCGGTGAGTGTCGAATCGCCGCACCTGAGCGCCCTGCGCAGCCTGCTGCATCATCCGGAGCTGGCGCAGAAAGTCGAGGATGTCAGCAATTTCGCCGCAGAAGACGACACGTATGCCCAGCTATTGGTGGCTCTGGTGGGCACCTTGCAGAAGCAGCCGAACCTGCGTTCGCTGCAGCTGATCGCCCGCTGGCACGGCACCGAACAGGGCCGCCTGCTCAAGGTTCTGGCAGAAAAAGAATGGCTGATCGATCACGACAACCTTGAACGGCAGTTTTTCGACACCATAACTACACTTGCCCGTAGCCAGTCGCTAAGGCGACGCGAAACCGCTCTGCGCAGCATCATGCAAAAAAGCCCGAGCGAACTCACCGACGAGGAAAAGGCTCTGTTACGTGAGCATTACAGCAACCTGAACTCGCCCAGCAAGACCCCAACTGGCGCCTGAGCGCCGAGCTGAGGTATAATCCTCGGCTTGTTTTCAGCCCGCCAAGACCTTAAGTGGATAGGGTGTTATGTCCGGAAAAGCGCAACAGCAATCTCGTTTGAAAGAATTGATCAGCCGTGGTCGTGAGCAGGGTTACCTGACTTACGCGGAGGTCAATGACCACCTGCCCGAGGATATTTCAGATCCGGAACAGGTGGAAGACATCATCCGCATGATCAACGACATGGGGATCAACGTATTCGAGAGTGCTCCGGATGCGGACGCCCTGTTGTTGGCCGAAGCCGACACTGACGAAGCCGCCGCCGAAGAAGCAGCCGCTGCTCTCGCCGCCGTTGAGACCGATATCGGCAGGACCACCGACCCGGTGCGCATGTACATGCGTGAAATGGGTACCGTGGAACTGCTGACCCGCGAAGGCGAGATCGAAATCGCCAAGCGTATCGAAGAAGGCATCCGTGAAGTCATGGGCGCCGTCGCTCACTTCCCGGGCACCGTCGACAGCATCCTCGCCGAATACACCCGCGTCACCACCGAGGGCGGCCGTCTGGTCGAAGTCCTCAGCGGTTACATCGACCCGGACGACGGCAGCGTGCCTGCCGAAGCCGCGGCTCCGGTTCCTGCCTCTTCGGACGACAAGGCCGAAGACAAGGACGATGACGAGGAAGACGGCGACAGCGACGACGAGGAAGAAGAAGGCGATGGCGGCCCGGATCCGGAAGAGGCCCTGCGCCGCTTCACCGCGGTATCCGATCAGCTGGAAGTCGCCAAGAAAGCCCTGAAGAAGCACGGTCGCGACAGCAAGCAGGCCATCGAAGAGCTGCGCCTGCTGGCCGAGCTGTTCATGCCGATCAAACTGGTGCCCAAGCAGTACGACGCACTGGTGGTGCGGGTACGTGAAGCGCTGGACCGCCTGCGCGGCCAGGAACGCGCCATCATGCAACTGTGCGTCCGTGACGCCCGCATGCCGCGTGCCGACTTCCTGCGCCTGTTCCCCGGCAACGAAGTGGACCTGGACTGGGCTGCCAGCCTGGCCAAGGGCAAATCCAAGTACGCCGAAGCCATCGGTAACCTGCAGGCCGACATCCAGCGCTGCCAGCAGAAGCTGATCGCCCTGCAGGATGAAACCGACCTGACCCTGGCCGAGATCAAGGACATCAACCGTCGCATGTCGATCGGTGAAGCCAAGGCTCGTCGCGCCAAGAAGGAAATGGTCGAGGCCAACCTGCGCCTGGTCATCTCCATCGCCAAGAAGTACACCAACCGTGGCCTGCAATTCCTCGACCTGATTCAGGAAGGCAACATTGGCCTGATGAAGGCGGTGGACAAATTCGAATACCGTCGCGGCTACAAGTTCTCGACCTACGCCACTTGGTGGATCCGCCAGGCGATCACCCGCTCGATTGCCGACCAGGCGCGCACCATCCGAATTCCGGTGCACATGATCGAGACGATCAACAAGCTCAACCGCATCTCCCGCCAGATGCTCCAGGAAATGGGTCGCGAACCCACTCCGGAAGAGCTGGGCGAGCGCATGGAAATGCCTGAGGACAAGATCCGCAAGGTGCTGAAGATCGCCAAAGAGCCGATCTCCATGGAAACCCCGATCGGCGACGACGAGGATTCGCACCTGGGCGACTTCATCGAGGACAGCACCATGCAGTCCCCGATCGACGTAGCCACCGTGGAAAGCCTCAAGGAAGCCACTCGCGAAGTGCTTTCCGGCCTCACCGCCCGTGAAGCCAAGGTGCTGCGCATGCGCTTCGGTATCGACATGAACACTGACCACACCCTTGAGGAAGTGGGCAAGCAGTTCGACGTTACCCGTGAGCGTATCCGCCAGATCGAAGCCAAGGCACTACGCAAGCTGCGCCACCCGACCCGTAGCGAACACCTGCGCTCGTTCCTCGACGAGTAAGGGTTCAGGGTCATGAAAAATGCCGATCAATTGATCGGCATTTTTTTCGTCTGCGTTTCGGGCTCTTGGAGCGACTCTCCGCCGCATTGGTGAATGAAAAGAGTGCCATCCACGCTATCCGGCGGAGACCGGCTGCACGCTAGCTCAGCCCGCCAGCTCGGCAAAGCCCTGACGAATCGCCTCCTCGGGCAGGTTGTCGCCGATGAACACGATCACACTCTCGCGCTTCTCGTCGGCGCCCCACTCGCTGTCCCAGTCGAAGCCATAGAGCCGCAACACGCCCTGGAACACCATGCGGCGGTCTTCACCGGCAATGCTCAGCACGCCCTTGTAGCGCAGCAGCGAGTTGCCGTGCTGTTCCAGTAGGCCTTCCATGAAACCGCTGAGCCGGTCGAGATCCAGCGGCCTGTCGCTGGTCAGCACCAGGGTGGCGATGCGGTCGCTGCTCTTGCCCGCAATCACTGGTCGCAGGCTCGGCGCCACATCGGCATTGAGGTTGAAGCCACGCACGTCCAGCAGCTCGCTCAAGTCGATACGGCCATGGTCGACCACCCGGATAGGTGCCCGGCGGTTGATCCGTTGCAGGCGTGCGGCGAGCGCCTCGCGGGCAGCCTCATCGACCAGATCGGTCTTGCTCAGCAGGATGCGGTCGGCGAAACCGACCTGGGCCTGGGCGATGGTTTCCTGCAAATGGCGCTCGGCATTGGCCGCATCCACCAGGGTGATGATGCCGTCGAGCACGTAGCGCTCGCACAGCTCCTCGGTGGCGAAGAAGGTCTGGGCGACGGGCGCAGGGTCGGCCAGGCCGGTGCACTCGATCACCAGGCGATCGAAATCCAGCTCGCCGCTGTCGCGTTTTTCCAGCAGCACGAACAGCGCCTTCTCCAGCTCGACATGGATGGAACAGCACACGCAGCCGTTGGCCAGGGTCATCACCTGTACCGGCTCGCTGCCGAGCAGTTGGCTGTCGATGGGCGTTTCGCTGTATTCGTTTTCGATCACCGCGATCTTCAGGCCGTGTTCGGCCTTGAGAATATGCCGCAACAGGGTGGTCTTGCCGGCACCGAGAAAGCCGCTGAGCACGGTGACCGGAATGGGGGAAAAGGACATGAATGCATTCCTCTGAAAGACACACGCCACGACGAGGCGTGGCGTGTGGTGCTTGAAGCGGGCCCCAGGGCCCGCAAGGTGATGTCAGCAGCAGCGGATCGGCCGCCCCTTGCCACCACCATAACGTGCTTCCTGACGCTCGCGGAAGAAGGCTTCGTAGCTCATCACTGGCTGATCGGGATGCTTCTTGGCCATGTGCTCGACATAGGTGTCGTAGTCGGGCATGCCCACCAGCATCCGCGCAGCCTGACCGAGGTACTTGCCCATCCGGCTGAGATCATTGAACACGGGCAACCTCCGGCGCGTCTGCAGGCAGCGCTTCATAGGTGGCTTCACGGTCGGTACGCAGTTCCTTGCGCCAGGCGGCGCGGCCGACCTTGATCGCGTAGAACAGCACGCTCAGCACCACGAACAGGAACAGCACGGTGAGCGTGGCGTTGGTGTAGGCGTTGAAGACCACGTGCTGCATCTGGCCGATGTCCTTGGCCGGGGCGATGACCTGACCGGCGTCCAGCGCGGTCTGGTACTTCTTGGCCAGGGCCAGGAAGCCAACGGCCGGGTTCGGGTCGAGCAGCTTGATCAGGCCGGCGGTGGTGGTGCAGATCAGCAGCCAGGTGGCCGGAACCAGCGTCACCCACACGTAGCGCTCGCGCTTCATCTTGATCAGCACCACGGTGCCGAGCATCAGGGCGATACCGGCCAGCATCTGGTTGGAGATGCCGAACAGCGGCCACAGGGTGTTGATACCGCCCAGCGGATCGATGACGCCCTGGTACAGCAGCCAGCCCCACAGGGCCACGCAGCCGGCAGTGGCGATCACGTTGGCGGTCCAGGACTCGGTTTTCTTCAGGGACGGTACGAAGTTGCCGAGCAGGTCCTGCAGCATGAAGCGACCGGCACGGGTACCGGCGTCCACCGCGGTGAGGATGAACAGTGCCTCGAAGAGAATCGCGAAGTGGTACCAGAACGCCATGGTGTTCTCACCCGGCAGCACGCTGTGCAGGATCTGCGCGATCCCCACGGCGAGCGTCGGCGCACCACCGGCACGGGCCAGAATGGTGTTCTCGCCGATATCACGGGCGACCGCCTCGAGCTGATCGGGGGTGATCATGAAGCCCCAGCTGCTGACGGTGGCGGCTACCGACTGAACGTCCGAGCCGACCAGGGCCGCCGGGCTGTTCATGGCGAAGTAGATGCCCGGCTCGATCACCGAGGCTGCGACCATGGCCATGATGGCCACGAAGGATTCCATCAGCATGCCGCCGTAACCGATGTAGCGGGCGTGGGTTTCGTTGGCCAGCAGCTTGGGCGTGGTGCCCGAGCTGATCAGCGCGTGGAAACCGGATACCGCGCCACAGGCGATGGTGATGAACAGGAACGGGAACAGGGTGCCCTTCCAGACCGGACCGGTACCGTCGGTGAACTGGGTCAGCGCCGGCATCTTCAGCTCGGGCATGACCACCAGGATGCCGATGGCCAGGGCGATGATGGTGCCGATCTTGAGGAAGGTCGACAGGTAGTCGCGCGGCGCCAGGATCAGCCACACCGGCAACACCGCGGCGACGAAGCCGTAGCCGATCAGCATCCAGGTGATCTGCACGCCGGTGAAGGTGAAGGCCGGGCCCCACACCGGGTCAGCGGCGACCACGCCACCCAGCCAGATCGAGCCGAGCAGCAGAATCACGCCGATCAGGGAAATCTCGCCGATGCGGCCCGGCCGGATGTAGCGCATGTAGATGCCCATGAACATCGCGATAGGAATCGTCGCCATCACGGTGAACATGCCCCACGGGCTTTCCGCCAACGCCTTGACGACGATCAGCGCCAGCACGGCGAGGATGATGATCATGATCAGGAAGCAGCCGAACAGCGCGATGGTGCCGGGAATACGGCCCATCTCCTCACGCACCATGTCGCCCAGCGAGCGGCCGTTGCGGCGAGTGGAGAGGAACAGCACCATGAAGTCCTGCACCGCACCGGCCAGCACCACACCGGCGATCAGCCAGAGGGTGCCCGGCAAATAGCCCATCTGCGCGGCGAGTACCGGGCCGACCAGCGGGCCGGCGCCAGCGATGGCGGCGAAGTGGTGACCGAAGAGGATGTGCTTGTTGGTCGGGACGTAGTCCAGGCCATCGTTGTTGAGCACGGCGGGGGTAGCGCGGGTGGGGTCGAGCTGCATCACCTTGGTGGCGATGAACAGGCTGTAGTAGCGGTACGCGACGAGGTAGATCGCCACGGCAGCGACGACGATCCACAAGGCATTGATCGACTCGCCGCGGTTCAGCGCCACGGTGCCCAGGGCGAAGGCACCCAGCAACGCGACCGCGAACCAGGCGATATGGCTGGCCATTCTGGTCATTGAACATCTCCAGCCGCAGGCCGTGGCCCACGACATCATTGTTATTGTGATGCTCTGCAAGCGGAGCCTGCCAACTATCCTCCCATGGCCCGCTGGCAGTAATTCGCAAAACTACCCACGGCCTGTTACGTAGAACTACGCAGCGGCACAGCGCCAGCAACAGCTGCGGGTTGCCGCTTTGTGTATTCTCTGCGGCCCTCACCTACCGCGGGTTGGCTCAGCTGCCAGGAGTGCCAGATGCAACTCAAGCACAAGATCGTCGCCCTGAGCCTATTGCCCATGCTGCTGGCAGTGGCCGTGGTGTGCCTGCTGGTGCTGATCCAGAACCAGCGCCTGGGCAACCAGCAGGCCCAGCTGATCGAGCACAGCATCCTCGGCAGCAAGCAGGCCGAGCTCAAGCACTACGTCGAGATGGCCATGAGCACCATCGCGCCGCTGTACGACAGCGGCCGCGACGACGAGGACACCAGGCGTCAGGTGCTGGCACTGCTCGAGCGGATCAATTTCGGCAGCGACGGCTACTTCTTCGTCTACGACCGCAACGGCAAGAACCTCATGCACCCGCGACAGGCGGCGCTGGTGGGCAAGGATCTGTGGAACATGACCGATCCCCATGGCCTGCCGGTGATCCAGGCGCTGATCCGCAGCGCCACCGAAGGCGACGGTTTCCAACGCTACGCCTGGCAGAAGCCCTCCACCGGTCAGGTTGCGGAAAAGCTCGCCTACGTGACCCAGCTCGACCGCTGGGGCTGGATGCTCGGCACCGGCATCTACCTGGAAGACGTCGACAAGGCCATCGCCCAGGTCCGGCATGACGTCGGCAGCGGCATCCGCACCACCATGCTGGCCATCGCCATCGTCGCGCTGATCGCCGTGCTGCTGGTGTTCGCCAGCGGCCTGACCCTCAACGTCAGCGAACACCGCCTGGCCGACCGCCGCCAGCAGCAGCTGACCCAGCGCATCATCACCTCCCAGGAAGAGGAGCGCTCGCGGCTGTCCCGGGAACTGCATGACGGCATCAGCCAGTTGCTGGTGTCGATCAAGTTCAAGTTCGAGCTGGCCGGTCATGAACTGGAAGCCAGCAAGGCCAGCGCCGCGCAAACCTTGCGCCAGGGCATCGAGCGCCTGGCCGGAGCGATCGGGGAGGTGCGGCGCATTTCCCATGACCTGCACCCTTCGCTGCTCGACACCCTCGGCCTGGCCTCGGCGATCGGCCAGCTGGCCAGCGAATTCGAGCAGCGCAGCGGCCTGCGCGTGGACTACGACAACAGCCTGGGCGACACACGCCTGAGCGACGACATGAACGTGGCGCTGTTTCGCATCCTCCAGGAGGCGCTGACCAACATCGAGCGCCACGCCGAGGCCAGCCAGGTAACGCTCAGCCTGACCAGTGACGAACGCCAGGTGCACCTGCGCATCAGCGACGACGGCACCGGCTTCAGCCCACGCCAGGCGGAGCAGAGCGGCGGCATCGGGCTGCGCAACATCCGCGAACGGGTCGAGCATTTCGGCGGCGACTTCAGCATCGCCTCCACACCCGCCGGCACCGTTCTCACCGTTGCCCTGTTAATCTGCGACGACGCACCCCAACCCCGGACCGAGCCTGCATGAAGACCATCCGCATCGCCCTCGTCGACGACCACATTCTGGTGCGCGAAGGCATTCGCACGCTGCTGTCGATGGTCGAGCGCTTCGAGATCGCAGGGGAAGCCGGTAGTGGCAGCGAGGCGCTGGAGCTGGTGGCCCGGGAGCAGCCGGACATCCTGCTGATGGACATTGGCCTGAAGGACATCAACGGCCTGGAACTGACCGGCATCATCAGCAAGCGCTACCCGGCCATCAAAGTGCTGATCCTCAGCATGTACGACAATCAGGAATACGTGAGCAGCTCGCTGCGCATGGGCGCCTCTGGCTACGTGCTCAAGGAGGCGCCGTCCCAGGACATCATCTCTGCCATCGACGTGCTGGCCGTCGGCGGGCGTTTCTATAGCGGCGACGTGGCCAACAAGCTGGCCCAGGAAGAAACCGAGGAAGGCGAACTCACCCCGCGCGAGCGCCAGGTGCTGCTGATGATGGCCCAGGGCCTGAACAACAAGGCCATGGCCCGCGAGCTGGCGATCAGCGTACGCACCGTGGAAACCTACCGTCTGAACATTCGCCGCAAACTGGATATCGAAAAGCCCGCCGACCTGGTCAAACACGCCATGGAGTACGGCTGGTCACCGCAAAACTGACAACCACGCCAGCGCGCGCTCGGCGACGCCGCCCCGTGCCTTGGCTATAGTGGACAAAACCATCAGAGGACAGCTTCCATGAGTGACAACCACGAACGTCGGCGCTTCCAGCGCATCGCCTTCGACGCGCCCGCCGAGATCATTCAGGGCGAGCAGAGCTGGCAAGTGGAGCTGCACGACATCTCGTTTCGCGGCGTGCTGGTACGCAGGCCGTGGAACTGGGAAGGCGAGACCGGCCAGGATTACCTGCTGCGCATCGCCCTGGACGACAACCTGCAAGTGACCATGCAGGTCGAGCTGGTACACCGCGAAGAGCGCGTACTGGGCTTTCTCTGCCACCACATCGACCTGGACTCCATGAGCCACCTGCGCCGCCTGGTGGAACTCAACCTGGGCGACGAAACCCTGCTCGAACGCGAGCTGGCCGCCCTCTGCGAAGACGACTGAACGGCAAAACGGCCGCTGCCGGAAGACCGGAAGCGGCCGTTACGTATAAGGCGGGCCTGCCGCGAAGTGGCGACTGCGACGCCACCGGCCCGCGGGCTCACTCAATGGCTGAATTCACAGCAGGCCGCATCGGCCTCGCGGCGCCGGTCGCGGCGCGCCTTCACCAGTCGCGGCAGCACATCGAGCAGCGGCTGACGCTTGCGCTCGACGCCCAGGCGGTCGACTGGCGAGAAACTGGCTTTGGCGATGATGTCGTAGAACAGCAGCATGATGGCGACTCCTCTGTGGGTACGCCTTCATCCTGCGACTGCCGCCCTGCCCTGCCATTGACGCGGATCAATAGCCGCCAGGCGCCCCTAGCGGCAGAACGCCGCAGCTACTCGAACAGCGCGTCGAGCGCCTGCTCCAGGCGCGTCACCGCGACCACCTGCAAGCCGGGCGGCGACTCTTTCGGCGCGTTGCCCTTGGGCACGATGGCACGCTTGAAGCCGTGCTTGGCCGCCTCCCTCAAGCGCTCCTGACCGCTGGGCACCGGACGGATTTCGCCGGACAGGCCCACCTCGCCAAACACCAGCAGATCGTGGGGCAGCGGCCGATTGCGCAGGCTGGAAATCACCGCGGCCATCAGCGCCAGGTCGGAGGCGGTTTCCAGCACCTTCACGCCGCCGACCACGTTGAGAAACACGTCCTGGTCATAGGTGGGGATGCCGCCATGGCGGTGCAACACCGCGAGCAGCATGGCCAGGCGGTTCTGGTCCAGGCCCAGGGTCACGCGACGCGGGTTGGCCATATGGCTGGTGTCGACCAGCGCCTGCACTTCCACCAGCATTGGCCGGGTGCCTTCCCAGGTGGCCATGACGATGCTGCCCGGCACTTCTTCCTGGGCGCGGGTGAGGAAGATCGCCGAGGGGTTGCTGACTTCCTTGAGGCCCTTGTCGGTCATGCCGAACACGCCCAACTCGTTGATCGCGCCGAAACGGTTCTTCACCGCACGCAACAAACGCAGGCGGCCATCGGGGTCGCCCTCGAAATACAGCACGGTATCGACCATGTGCTCCAGCACCCGCGGGCCGGCCAGGGCGCCCTCTTTCGTCACGTGGCCGACCAGAAAGATCGCCGTGCCGCTCTGCTTGGCGAAGCGCACCAGCAGCGCCGCACTCTCGCGCACCTGGGCGACGCCGCCGGGCGCGGACTGCAGCTGTTCGGTGAAGATGGTCTGGATCGAGTCGATCACCATCACCTTGGGCTTTTCATGGCGGGCGGTGGCGATGATGCTTTCGATGCAGGTTTCGGTCATCACCTTGAGCTTGTCTTCCGGCAGGCCCAGGCGCCGGGCTCGCATCGCCACCTGCTGCTGGGATTCCTCGCCGGTGACGTACAGCGCCGGAAACCGCTGGGCGACGTTGCACAGAGTCTGCAGCAGGATGGTCGACTTGCCGATACCGGGGTCACCGCCGATCAGCACCACCGAGCCATCTACCAGGCCGCCGCCGAGCACGCGGTCGAGCTCGGCCGAAGCGGTGGAAAAGCGCGCCACTTCCTCGACGCTGACTTCGGCCAGGGTCTTGAGCTGCGCCTGCTGCCCGGCCCAACCGGTTCGCCCGCTGGGCGCCGCCGCGCCGCCGGCTTCGATCATGGTTTCGGTGAGGGTGTTCCAGGCGCCGCACTCGCCGCATTGCCCGGCCCACTTGGGAAAGGTCGCGCCGCACTCGGTGCAGCCGTACAAGCGTTTGGCCTTGGCCATGGGGGGTCGTCCTGCCTGATCAATCGAGGCGGAAACGATACCTAACAACTGGATAAATTTACAGACCTGCGCACACGGGCTACCCCCGCCGGCCACCCAGGTCAATAATGCGCCGCTCCCCTGCCCCGAGGCCCAGCATGTCCATCGAACTGATTCCCGCCAGCGCCGAGCAGTTGCCGCTGATCCGCAACCTGTATCAGTTCTATGCCTACGAATCGTCGGGCTGGGAGCAGGAAGACGTCGAGGTCGACGGCCGCTTTTACGTGCACGAGCCGCACCTGCAACGTTACTGGCAGGACGCCGGCTGGAGCGCCGGGCTGATTCTGGTCGACGGTTTCATCGCCGGTTTTCTGCTGCTGGAAACCTGTGAGGACCAGCGCCTGGCCGACATGGAGTTCGCCGATCTGTTTCTGCTCAAGAAATACCGGCGCCTGGGCATCGGTCGCGCGTTGCTGCAACAGACGGTCAGCGACGAGCGCCGTTGGCTGCTGTGCTGTTATGCACAGGATGAGCTGGCGAATGCCTTTTGTCGGCAGGTGCTGAACGAGCTGCCATTCATGGTGCGTGAGCTGGAAGACGACGGCGCTGAACCGGGGCTGCAACGATTCGTGGTGCAGGCCTGAAGGTTGACGGGTAACAATAAAGAATCCGGGTTACGCCTGCGGCTAACCCAGGCTACGCAAAACTCGTAGCCTGGCGTTGAGCGCAGCGATACCCAGGAATCCGTCACACATCGCTGCGCCCAATATCGGCTGAAGGCTCAGCGCTCGGTGAGCTCCTGCACGATCTTGTCCTTGAGCAGCACCCGCTCGCGGCGCAGGCGGCCCAGGGTTTCGTCATCGAAGGACTGATTGCCCGATTCGAGTTCGACGATGCGTTTGTCCAGATCCTGGTAGCGGCCCACCAGGCCATCGAAACCCGGATGGCTCTTGCGACGCTCGGTCAGGGCGTCGCCGAACTCACGAAATTCTTCGCGCAGATTGTGCTCGGCGGTCATGGGGCGCTCCTCTGTGTGGGGGTGATGATGCATTGACCTTAGCCCATCGCCGCCAGCACAGCCGCCCGACGAGCTGCATCAGCCGCCGCAGTTATTACCGCAGTTGCAGCATCCGCCTTCGGCTTTGCGCTGCTGGCGCGCCAGATCCTCGCGCAAACCGGAACGACGCAGCTTCAGGGCCGCCAGGCTCAGCCCCTCGGGTCGTTCCAGGCCGCTTTCGATACGAGCGATGCGGCGCTCGACGTCGTCGTGCTGCTCCACCAGCGCTGTATAGGCCGGGTTGCTGCGCAGCCGAGACACGGCGTCGGATTGAGCGGAATAGTCGATATGCATAGCCGAACTCCCGATAGATGAATGAGCGCACTCTAGTCGGGTGTTGCGCACTGGCCGTTGATCCCCGTCAACGCGGGACGGAGACTCGCAACCGCCTGTCGCCGGCCCCAAAAGCGTCGCTGTAGAGCCTCGCGATAGAGCAGCCTGAATGATTGGCCGGCAATAAATTCGGACAATGCCGCCGCACGGGGGTCACACACCTTGTGCCAGCCAAACGGCAGCGCATGGCAGACCGACAGCAGTGCTTTACACTTCAGCGCACCAAATCAGATCCAGGGGGTTGCACATGAGCATCATCAACGAATTCAAGGCCTTCGCGGTCAAGGGCAACGTCGTCGACATGGCGGTCGGTATCATCATCGGCGCGGCCTTCGGCAAGATCGTCTCGTCCTTCGTCGGCGACGTGATCATGCCGCCCCTGGGGCTGCTGATCGGTGGAGTGGACTTCTCGGATCTGGCCATCACCCTCAAGGCCGCACAGGGGGATATCCCTGCCGTGGTGCTGGCCTACGGACGCTTCATCCAGACGGTGATCGACTTCGTGATCGTGGCATTCGCCATCTTCATGGGCGTCAAGGCGATCAATCGCCTCAAGCGTGAAGAAGCTGCCGCGCCTTCGGTGCCGCCTGCGCCGAGCACCCAGGAAGTACTGCTGACGGAAATCCGCGACCTGCTCAAAAACCAGCAGCACAAGGATTGATCGGGCAGCAGAGCAGTAAGGAAAACGGCGCCTCCAGGGCGCCGTTTTCATGTCCAGCTCAGGTCACGCAGCCGACTCACTGCCCGGTTTGAGCAGTACGCGGGTGATGCGGCGCTCCTTGACCTCGATCACCGTCAGCTCCCAGCCCAGGTACTCGACCTTGTCACCGATCAGCGGCAGGCGGTCGAGCAGGCTCATGGCCAGGCCGGCCAGGGTCTGGTAATCGTCGGTCGGTTTGGCTGCGAAGTTCATCCGCTCGCGCAGCACCGCCAGGTTGACCGCACCGTTGACCCGGTAGCCGCCGTCCACTTCCTCGACATCCGGGCCATCCACTTCGCTGGCGTCCGGCAGCTCGCCGGCAATCGCTTCGAGGATGTCGGTCAGGGTCAGCAGGCCTTCGAAGCCGCCGAACTCGTTGACCACGAAGGCCACGTGGGTCGAGCCCTGGCGCATCTGCTCGAGCGAGCTGAGCACGCTGGAGCTGTCCGGCAGGTTGATCGGCGCCCGCACCAGGCTCTCGATATCCGGCTGCTGGCCCTTGAGCAGTTCCTTGAACAGCTCCTTCTTGTGGATGTAGCCCAGGGGCTCGTCACGCGAATCGTTGCGGGTCACCACCAGACGCGAGTGCGGCGAGTCGAGCAGCGCCTGCTGGATCTTCTCCGGCGCGTCGTCGAGGTTGATGCGGTCGACTTCCATGCGGTCGGTCATGACCTTCTGGATCGACATCTCGGCCATGTTCAGCACGCCGCTGATCATCACCCGCTCACGGCGGTCGAACAGCGCGGTCTCGCCCTGCTCGCCCTCGAGCATGTCGGCGATATCCTCGCCGACTTCATCGGCCTGCACCTTGCCGCCGAGCATGCGCATCACCGCGTGGGCGGTACGGTCACGCAGGCCACGTTGGCCCTGCAGGCTGCGCTTGCGGCGCGAACGGGCGATCTGGTTGAACAGCTCGATAAGGATCGAGAAGCCGATGGCCGCGTACAGGTAACCCTTCGGAATGTGGAAGCCCAGGCCTTCGGCGGTCAGGCTGAAACCGATCATCATCAAGAAGCCCAGGCACAGCATGATCACCGTCGGGCGGGCGTTGACGAAGGCGGTCAGCGGCTTGCTGGCGACGATCATCAGGCCGATGGAGATGATCACCGCGATCATCATCACTTCCAGGTGCTCGACCATGCCGACAGCGGTGATGACCGCGTCCAGGGAGAACACCGCGTCGAGCACGATGATCTGCGCCACCACCGGCCAGAACTTGGCATAGGTACGCGAGCCGCCATGCTGATGGGTGCGGCCTTCGAGGCGCTCGTGCAGCTCCATGGTGGCCTTGAACAGCAGGAACACACCACCGAACAGCATGATCAGGTCACGCCCGGAGAAGGTCTTGCCGAACACGTCGATCAGCGGATCGGTCAGCGTCACCAGCCAGGCCATGCTGGCCAGCAGGCCCAGGCGCATGATCAGCGCCAGGCTCAGGCCGATCACCCGCGCGCGGTCACGCTGCTCGGGCGGCAGCTTGTCGGCGAGGATGGCGATGAACACCAGGTTGTCGATGCCCAGAACGATTTCCAGGACGATCAGGGTCAACAGGCCCAGCCAGGCCGTCGGATCAGCGATCCATTCCATTTAGTGTGTAGCTCTCTCTAGGGGAAAACGGAGACGGCCGAACGCGGCGCGCATGCAGGGAGCAGGCGCGTGAAGTCTCGGCTGTCGGGAAGAATGTGCAGCGATGTGCTGCACGATGGGCGCGCGCCGGGCGACGCTGCCTTTGGGAAGCGCCCTCGTCCGTAATGGCGAGGGCGGTCGACTACTGTCGCTGTCCATGAAGACCGGATAGTGGGAAACAGACCCCGCAATCTACTGGAGCGCGAGTCACACCGAAAGCGGCAAGTTTGTAACCGTGCTTTACATGCCTGGCCAGTACGCCAGGCGACGGCGTTACCAGTAGTTCTCCACGGCGACCTGGCCGGGCCGCCGGGTCAGGCTGAGGTTCATGTTGCGCGCCTTCAGGCATTGGCGGATGTCGTCGATCATCTGCGGGTTGCCACAGATCATCACCCGCGAATGTTCGGGGGTCAGCTCAAGACCCGCAGCACGCTCCAGCTCACCGTTTTCGATCAGCTGGGTGATGCGCGCATTCAGACAACCTGGCGCCTGCTCGCGGGTGACCACCGGCACATAGGTGAGCTTGTGGGTGTACTCGGCCAGATGCTCCAGCTCGGAGAAGCCGTGGATCATGTCCTGATAGGCCAGCTCGGCCAGGGTGCGCGCGCTGTACACCAGCACGATGCGCTCGAAGCGCTCCCAGATTTCGAAGTCCTGCAGCATCGACAGGAACGGCGCGATACCGGTGCCGCTGCCCAGCAGCCACAGGTCGCGGCCATCGACGAAGCGATCCAGGGTCAGGTAACCGGTGGCCATCTTCTCCACCAGCAGGGTGTCGCCGACGCGCAGGCGGCTCAGCTCGCTGGTGAATTCACCGCCGGGCACCACGATGGAAAAGAACTCCAGGTGCTCGTCATGGGGCGCCGAGACCAGCGAATAGGCGCGCCAGACCAGCGAGCCATCGGCCTTCTCCACACCCAGGCGCACGAACTGTCCGGCGCGAAAGCGAAACCCGGCATCGCGGGTGGTGCGCAGGGTGAACAGGCTGGGCGTCAAGGTCTGTACATCGAGAAGGGTCTGGCGGGTGAATTTGTCTTCGCTACTCATCGGCGGCTCCAGCAAGGCTCATGGCCCTAGTGTGGCGCAAAGCGGCAGCTGGAAACACCGGTAAAGATCAGGGGAAAACGCGCAGCTCACCGGCAGGAGCGCCGACTACGGCGCGATGGGATGGTGGCCAGTCAGCGAACACCTGCGGTGCACCCGCCATTCACCGCGGCTCGCGGTTCCCTCGGTTCGGCAGCCCGGGTCGAACGCAGCGACACCCGGGAAAACACCGCCGCTTACCGTCCATAAGAAAGCCGACCCTGAGGTCGGCTTTCTCGTCGCAGCGAAACGGGCGCTTACAACGCGTCGCGACTGCTGGCGCCGTCCACCAGACGGGCGATGCCCAGGGGGTTGGCATTCTTCAGGGCATCGGGCAGCAGGGCATCCGGGCAGTTCTGGTAGCACACCGGGCGTAGGAAGCGGTCGATGGCCAGGGTGCCGACCGAGGTGCCGCGGGCGTCGGACGTCGCCGGGTACGGGCCGCCATGCACCATGGCATCACAGACTTCCACGCCGGTCGGGTAGCCGTTGAACAGTACGCGACCAACCTTCTGTTCGAGCAGTGCGAGCAGCGCCTCGCTGCCGGCCAGGTCGCCCGGTTCGGTGATCAGCGTGGCGGTCAGCTGACCGTGCAACCCTTCGATGGCCTCTAGCAGCTCGGCCTTGTCGGCCACCTCGACGACGATGGTGGTCGGCCCGAAGACTTCTTCCTGCAGGCGCTCGTTACCAGCGAGGAGCAGGCTGACATCGGCCTTGAACAGCTGCGGGCACGCCTGCTTGCCTTGCTGCGCGGCGCCAGCCAGGTGGGTGATGCCCGGGTGTGCGGCGAGCGCAGCGATGCCTTTTCCATAGCCCTCCAGGCCACCGGCATTGAGCAGCGTCTGGGGCGGCTGCTCGGCCATCTTGGCGGTCAGGCTTTGCAGGAAGGCGCTGAACTCCGGCGAGCGAATACCGAGCACCAGGCCAGGGTTGGTGCAGAACTGCCCAGCGCCGAGCACCACCGATGCGGCCAGCTCGCCGGCCACCTTCTCGCCACGGGCCTTGAGGGCTTCGGGCAGGAGGATGACCGGGTTGATGCTGCTCATCTCGGCGAACACCGGGATCGGCTGCGGGCGCGCCGCGGCCATGTCGCAGAGGGCACGACCGCCACGCAGCGAACCGGTGAAGCCGACCGCCTGAATGGCCGGGTGCTTGACCAGTGCGGCGCCGACGATGCCGCCGTAGATCATGTTAAACACGCCTTTGGGCATGCCGGTTTTCTCCGCTGCGCGCAGCAGCGCCGCGCCCACCAGGGCGGTGGTGGTCATGTGGCCGGGGTGGGCCTTGAACACCACCGGGCAGCCGGCAGCCAGGGCCGACGCGGTGTCACCCCCTGCCGTCGAGAACGCCAGCGGGAAGTTGCTGGCGCCGAACACGGCGACCGGGCCCAGGCCGATGCGGTACTGACGCAGATCCGGGCGCGGCAGCGGCTGGCGATCCGGCAGGGCGCGGTCGATGCGCGCGCCGAGGAAATCGCCGCGGCGCAGCACCTGGGCGAACAGGCGCATCTGCCCGCTGGTACGCCCGCGCTCGCCCTGGATACGCCCGGCCGGCAGCGCGGTTTCCCGGCAGACGACGGCGACGAAGTCCTCGCCCAGGGCGTCCAGCTCGTCGGCGATGGCATCGAGAAACTCGGCGCGCCGGGTCGCCGGCAGGCTGCGATAAACCGGGTAGGCGGCAGCGGCGGCCTGGGCAGCGGCATCGACTTCCTCGGCCGTGGCCTCGACGAAGTCGTGGGGCAGCGCTTCGCCCGTGGTGGCATCGACGCTCTGCAGCTTCACGCTGCCGCGGGCACTGTAGGCGCCGCCGATGATGTTGTGGCCGTTGACGGACATGGATATTTCCTCCTGGTCAGAACCAAGCGGGGCCAAAACTGGCCCCGGCATGGATAACGGTGGATGGTTCAAAGGGCGGTGACGCTGCCCGGTTGCAGCGGCTCATCGGCCGCCACCAGCCCGTTGCGCAAGGGCGCACCGAACTCGCTCATCTCGATCTCGAAGGTGTCGCCGGGCTGTGCCCGGATACCGTCGGCATAGGACAGCGTAGCGGTTCCGAAGTAATGCACGTGCACGTCGCCCGGGCGCAGGAACTGCTGGTACTTGAAGTGGTGGAATTCCAGGTTCTCCAGGCTGTGGCACATGTTCTCCTCGCCGCTGAGAAATTCCTTCTCCCAGATCACCTCGCCGCCACGGTGAATGCGGCTGGTGCCGGCCAGGTGCGCCGGCAACTCGCCGACGCGCAGCTCCGGCCCGTAGGCGCAGGCGCGCAGCTTGGAATGCGCCAGGTACAGGTAGCTGCGGCGCTCCAGCACGTGGTCGGAGAACTCGTTGCCCAGGGCATAACCCAGGCGATAGGGCTTGCCGTCATCACCGATCACATACAGACCGACCAGCTCGGGCTCCTCGCCGCCGTCTTCGGCGAACACCGGCAGCGGCAGGTCCGCACCGGGGCGCACGACGATGCTGCCGTCGCCCTTGTAGAACCACTCCGGCTGGGCGCCGACCTGGCCGGCAGCCGGCTTGCCGCCTTCCATACCCCAGCGAAAGATGCGCATGCTGTCGGTCAGGGTGGCTTCGTCCTGGCCCTTCTGCTGGTGCATCTTGTCGCGGGTCGCGGCGCTGCCCAGGTGGGTCAGGCCGGTGCCGCTGACCAGGCAATGGGCGGAGTCTTCGTGATCCAGCGGCGGCAAAATGCGCCCGCCCTGCTGCAGCTCGGCGTAGGCCGGGCCGGCGTCGCTGCCGCGGCTCTCGACTTCGCCCTGCAGGCTGCGCCCGGCGCGGATCGCCGCCAGCGCCAATTCGCGGGTGCTGGCCACGCCACGCACGGTACGGATGGCGTCGCCTTCGACGACGCCAACCTGACGCTGGCCGCTGGTGGTTTCGAACTGGATCAGTCGCATGGCTTATCTCTCTTGTCAGTCTTGCCCGAACGGGTACAGGGCAGACTTTACGAACTGCGCGCCAGCCTGCCTAATGACAGGCTCTGATCAAGCAATAACCGATGGTTATCATCATGCTCGCTTCCCTGCCCGCCCTGGTTTCCCGACTGCGCCTGAAACAGCTGCGCCTGCTGATCGCCCTTGACGAACAGGGCTCGCTGCACAAGGCCGCCGACGCCGTGGCGATCAGCCAGCCAGGCGCGACCAAGGCGCTCAACGAAATCGAATCGGCATTCGGCACGCGGCTGTTCACCCGCACCAGCCAGGGCCTGGAAGCCAATGACCTGGGGCGCTGCGCGATCCGCTACGCGCGGCTTATCCACAGCGACCTGGCGCACCTGCGCGAAGAAATGCTCGGCATCCTCCAGGGCCAGGGCGGCCGCCTGGTGGTGGGCGTGATCATGGGTGCGGTGCCGCACCTGACCCGCGCGCTGTCACGCTTGCGCGCGCGCCAGCCGGAGCTGTCGGTGGAGATCGTCGAGGACACCAGCGCGCGGCTGCTCAGCCTGATCGACCAGGGCCGCGTCGACCTGGCGATCTGCCGAACCAGCGTGAGCCGCCGGCCGGACGATTACGACTGCCTGAGCCTGCATGACGAACAGCTGAAAGTGGTGGCCAGCCCCGCTCACCCGCTGGCGAACACACCGGGTCTGAGCCTGGCGCAACTGGCCGCCTACAGCTGGGTGGTGTTCCCGGCGAACATGCCGATGCGCCTGGTGCTGGAGCGGGCGTTCAGCGACGCCGAGCTGGAGTTTCCGCGCTACCCGCTGGAAACCGCGTCGACCTTCGCCACCCTGATGCTGCTGCAGGAAGATCCGAACCTGGTGGCGCTGATGCCGCGGGAAACCGCCCAGTCGGCGGCACGCGCCGGCCAGCTGGCGTGCCTGGAGCTGGCCCAGGTGCTGCGCAGCGAGCCCTACGGGGTGATCAGCCGACGCGGCTCGCCGCTATCGGCGCCGGCGCGTCTGCTGCTCGAAGAGCTGCGTGACGAGCCGGCAGAGGTGCTCAGCGGCGGTTGACCGTCTGCGCCGCACGCAGCACGTCAGCACCGATCTCCGCCTCGAAACGCTGCCACACCGGGCGCATCGCTTCACGCCAGGCATCGCGCTGCTCGGGCGTCAGGGTGATGATCTGCGCACGGCCGGCGGCGACCAGTTGCTCGCGGCTCTTGCGGTTCAGCTCCTCGGCGTCCTGATTCACCTTGAAACTGACCTCCTCGATGATCGCTTCCAGCTGGGTGCGCACCTGATAGGGAATGCTGATCCAAAACTTGGAGTTGCTGATCAGCATGTAGTTGAGCGAACCGTGGTTGGTTTCGGTGATGAACGGCTGAACGCTGTCGAGCTTCTGGCTGGCCAGGTTCGACCAGGGGTTTTCCGCGCCCTGCACGGTGCCCTTCTGCAGTGCCGCCAGGGTTTCACTAAAGGCCAGCTTGCTGGTGCTGGCATCGATCTGGGCGAACTGCGCTTCCAGTACCGGCGACGGCTGGATGCGGAAATTCAGGCCCTTGGCATCGGCCGGTGCCTTCAACGCGCGGATGGCAGAGAGCTGTTTCATGCCGTTGTTCCAGTAAGCCAGGCCGTAGATGTCCTGGCCGGCCATGGAGCGCAGCAGCTCGCGGCTCTTCTCGCGCTTCTGGAAGCGTTTCACCGCTTCCAGGTCGTCGAACAGAAACGGCAGGTCGAACACCTGCAACTGCTTGGTGTAGGCATCGAACTTGGACAGCGACGGCGCCAGCAACTGCACCTTGCCGTCACGCAGCGCCTGCAGCTCGTCCTCGTCACCGAACAGCGTGGAATTGGGGTACACCTCGACCTTCACCTTGTCGCCCAGGCGCTGTTCGACGAGCTGCTTGAACAGCAGCGCGCCGCGGCCTTTCTGGGTGTCTTCGGCGACCACATGGGAGAACTTGATGACGATGGGCTCGGCGGCGAAGGCCGGCGTGCAGATCAGCAGCGCGGCTGACAGTACGGAGGTGAAAACGGACTTGAACATGCAGATACCTTGGCAATGGCAGCACGGCGGGCGCACGGGGCAACCACCTGAAAAAAGGGACTCATCTGGATTGGCCTCGGCGAGGCGCTCGTGACGCGCTGTCGGCTGGGCCCGCAGCGGGTGCGGAAGGGCCGACTATTATTGGAGGGGCTGCGGATATGACCGGCGGGTTGGCAAATGACCGGCAGGGCGGCGGCCGCGATTCTTCGCGATTGGCACCTGCCGAACAAGCCGCAAATACGCCAACTGCCGCACAACCTGAAGATTTCCCGTGGCAGAATGCGCCCCGCCACGCCCACCACGAGATCAGCATGTCGTCGTCCTTCGTCACCCCGTTCGCCACCCTCGACCTGCAGCGCCAGCCCGAGCAACCCGGCATGCCGCTGCAAGCCTTCGATGCCGCCGATGCCTATCTGCTCGAACAGGTGCAGGCACTGCCGGCCGACGCACGCGTGCTGCTGCTCAACGACAGCTTCGGCGCCCTGGCCTGCGCCCTCGCCGGCCGCGCCCGGGTAACCAGCAGCGGCGACTCGCACCTCGGCCACCTGGCGCTGCGCCTCAACCTGGCGCGCAATGGCCTCGCCGAAGACGCAGTGACCTTCATTCCCGCCAGCGAGGCGGCGAGTGGGCCGTTCGACCTGGTGCTGATCCGCATCCCGAAAACCCTGGCGCTGCTGGAAGAACAGCTGATCCGCCTGCACGGCCAGCTCGCGCCAGGCGCCCAGGTGATCGCCGGCGCGATGATCAAGCACCTGCCCCGCGCCGCTGGCGACCTGCTGGAGAAGTACATCGGCCCGGTACAGGCTTCGCTGGCGCTGAAAAAGGCCCGTCTGCTGCACGCCACGCCCGAAGCTCGGCCAGCGGCGCAGTCGCCCTACCCGACCCGCTACCGCCTCGACAAACCGGTGCTGGAACTCAGCAACCACGCCAACCTGTTCTGCCGCGAAGGCCTGGACATCGGCACCCGCGCCTTCCTGCCGCACCTGCCGCGCCACCTGGACAACCGCCGGGTGGCCGACCTGGGCTGCGGCAACGGCGTGCTGGGCATCGTCTACGCCCTCGGCAGCCCACAGGCCGAGCTGACCCTGGTGGATGAGTCCTACATGGCCGTGCAATCCGCCGCCGAGAACTGGCTGGCCGCCTTGGGCGAGCGCCCGGTGGCCGTGCGCGCGGGCGACGGCCTGGCCGAGCAGCCTGCCGACTCACTGGACCTGGTGCTGTGCAACCCGCCCTTCCACCAGCAGCAGGTGGTCGGCGATTTTCTCGCCTGGCGCATGTTCCAGCAGGCGCGCAGCGCGCTGGCCACCGGCGGCGAACTGTGGATCGTCGGCAATCGCCACCTGGGTTACCACGCCAAGCTGGCTCGGCTGTTTCGCGGCGTCGAGCAGGTGGCGGCCACGCCGAAGTTCGTGGTGCTGAAGGCGACCAAGTAACGCTGTTAGGGTCGAGAGAACGAGCGGGCGTTGCGAAGGAACGAAAGTATCACTAAAGTGATACTTTCATTTGCACACCGGGCCCCACCATGAAAGTCGAGCTGGTCACCAACCTGAAGCGACAAGCCACCAAAATCCTTGCCGATCTTCACGAGTCCAAAGAGCCCGTATTGATCACCGAGCATGGAATGCCCTCGGCTTATCTGGTTGATGTCGAGGACTACCAGTTCATGCAGAAGCGCCTTGCCCTTCTAGATGCCTTGGCGCGCGGTGAGCGGGCCGTGGTAGAGGGCAATACCCTCAGCCATGAACAGGCCAAGGAAAGGCTGAGCAAATGGCTGAAATAGTCTGGACAAATCCCGCCCTCGAACAGCTTGAGGATCTGGCGCAGTACATAGCCCTCGACAAACCTGCCGCCGCTCGAGCACTGGTCAGCAAAGTAATTGAAACAGTTGCACGACTGGCCGAATTTCCGCTGTCGGGCCGTATTCCTGCCGAGCTGCCAAACGCTCTCTATCGCGAAGTCGTCGTCCCGCCCTGCCGGATTTTCTACCGCGTTTCGGATACAACGGTTTTTATCATCCACATCATGCGAGAGGAGCGCGTACTACGCGCCCATATGCTCGAGTGAAACGGCAAGTCATGGATGAGCATTGATCAGCGCACGCAGCCAGCCTATCCCCGGGTATCGCTGCGCTCAACACCGGGCTAGCAGAGCCCCCGTAGCCTGCGGTTGAGCGCAGCGATACCCAGGAATGCCTTCCTTAAAACCTGCTCATGATCTTTCAGGTCAGGCTCGTCGATTTTGGCAGCGAGTTGCTGGGAGCGGCGGATACATGGCTTTTGTAGGAGGGGCTTTAGCCCTGAGCTCTTTGTTTGCCTTAATAAAGAACTCGCGGCTAAAGCCGCTCCCACGCAGTCGCTGAGCGACCGTTTCTGCTTTGTAGCTGCCGACTCATGAGCATAAAGATCACAACGTCAGGGTAAACCGCGACAGCAGCGCACCCGGCAGCGCCATCGAGCCGGTTTGCCGCGCGCCGTAGGTGCCGCTGGGCAGCAGCAGCTCCGGTTCACGGGTCAGGGCTTCCAGGTTCGTGCCGAGGAAGTCGAATAGCGAGTCGTCGAAGCGCATGGTGTCCACCGGCGCCTGGATGCGACCGTTCTCGACCCAGAAGGTGGCGAAGCGGGTCATGCCGGTCAGGCGCCCGGCCGGCAGGTCGGAGAAGTTGGCGTACCACAGGTTGCCGATATACAGCCCGGTGCCGAGGCGCTGCAGGATCTCGCCCTCCTCCAGCTCGCCGCCGTGCAGGTGCAGGGAGAACGGGTACTCGCCGCTGCCCGCGCCGTTGGCGATCAGCCCGTGTTCGGCGGCGCTACGCGAGCTGACCAGGCGCTCGCCCGCCTTGCCCTGGCTGACCAGGCGCAACGGCTGGCGCGGCCCCTCACGGGTGAAGGCCGGCGCCAGGCCACCCTCGATGCGCTCGTCCAGCGTTACCTTGTCGCTCAAGCTGGCGCTGCCGGCGAACAGCCGCTGCAGCGGGCTGCCACCGGTGGCCAGCGCTTCGGCGGAAAAACCCCAGGCGAACAACCCGAACAACTCTTCCAGCGCGGCTGGCGTCAGGTAGGCGCGGTAAGCTCCCGGCTTCAACTCATGGGCGGGTTTGCCCAGATGCTCCAGTTGCTCACGGGCGAACGCCAGCTTGCGGGCGAAGGCCTGAGCGTCCCACTGCTCGCCGGCGTAACTGCTTTTAACCGCCTGACCGTTCTCGTGAAACAGGCTGAATTCGAAGTTGAAGCTGCTCGCCCCGTGCCAACCAAAGGCGCCCCAGGAGCTGGCGAAGCCCTGGTACTGCGGCCCGGCGGCGTAGAAACCGACTAGGTCCAGCCCGGCGGCTGCCTCACTGATCTGCGCGATGGCCGCCTCGCTGTACTGGGCCGCGTCCCCCGCCGCGGTCTCGCTGCGCCAGGCTTCGCGGTTCAGGCGCAGGTAGGGGTCATCGGCGAGCGTCGGCAATACCGTACGCAGGCGCTGCAGCGCCTGGTCGAGGCGTGGCAGGTCGTCGTGGATCACTCCACTCAGGGCCAGTTCGAAGTCGCCATGTCGCTCGCCCTGGTACAGCGCCAGGGTGGCGTACACCTGCTGCACCTGGCCGGCCTGGCGCACGCGGGCGTGGTTGAAGCGGATGAAGTTCGGGGCCTCGGCCTGGTACTCCAGGGTAAAGCCCTCGCCGGCCTGCAGCCCGGCGTTCAGGTGCGCGAGCAGCGCCTCGAAATGCTGACGTGCGTTCATCAGGCGGCCCCTCCAAATACGTCGACATCGGCGAACACACACGCCGGCGTGGCGTGGCCGACGCGGATCACCTGGTTCGGCTCGCCCTTGCCGCAATACGGCGTGCCCAGCACCTCGAAGGTACTGGCGTCGCCGACCGCCTTGAGGTTGCGCCAGAACTGCGCGGAGATGCCGCGGTAATTGGGGTTCTTCACTACGCCCTTGAGCTCGCCGTTCTCGATCAGCCGGCCCCACTCGCAGCCGAACTGGAATTTGTTGCGCGCGTCATCGATCGACCAGGAGCGGTTGTTGCTCATCAGAATGCCGCGTTCGATGCCGCCGACCAGCTGCTCCAGGCGCTGGTTGCCGGGCTCGACATTGAGGTTGGCCATGCGGTCCAGGGTCGGGCGGTTCCAGCTGCAGGCGCGGCTGTTGGCCACGCCCTCCAGCCCGCTGCGCCATTGCGACAGCGCACCACCGAGCGACCGCTGGAGGATGCCCTCGCGGATCAGGTACTCGCGCTGCGCCGGCGTGCCGTCGTCATCATGGCGATAGCTGACCAGCTCGCCCTCTACCGTCGGGTCGAAGGTCACGTTGAGCAGCGACGAGCCGTATTGGTAACTGCCGAAATCCTCCTGGCGGATAAAACTGGTGCCGGCGAAATTGCGCTCGTCACCGAGGATGCGATCGAGCTCCAGCGGATGGCCGATAGACTCGTGGATCTGCAGGATCATCTGGTCCGGCATCAGCAGCAGATCACGATGGCCGCTCGGCGTATTGGGCGCCAGCAGCAGTTGCAGCGCCTCGTCGGCGATACGGCTGGCAGTGCCGACCACGCCCAGTTCATCGATCACCTCGGCACCGCCCTGACGCGCCAGGTGAGTGCCGCCAAAGCTGCGGCTCTGGCTGTCGGCGCCATCGCTGGCGGTAACGCCCAGCTGCGGGAAGACGTAATGTTGAGCGCGGCGCAAACGGGCGCCGACGCTGTTGAGGTAGATCTGCTCGGTGGCGGTAAAGGTCAGCCCGGCGTACCAGTCCACCAGCCGCTCATCCCGCGGTACCCGCGCCGACTCCGCCGCCAGCAGCTCGTACCAGTGCGCCGGGCTGGCGAGAGTGCGCTGATAGCCGGGCATCACGTCATCGGCCTGCTCATGGGGCACCGGCAGCTCATGCAGATCGAGCAGATTGCGCCCCGCCAATTGCCGCGCCAGCAGCTCGGCCTTGTCGAGCGCCGTCTGCAACCCGGCCTGGCTGAGATCGCTGGTCGCCGCATAGGCCTCCACCCCAGCCACGCGCACACTGAGCATGGCGCCAGCATCGTCCGCAAACGACGGCGCCCGCGCCACATTGCGGCGCACCCAATAGCGCTCGGTGGTCTCACGCACATGGCGCAGCGACCAGAAATCGGCGGTGCAATGCAGGGCGGCGAAGCGGCGTTGTAGGGTTTCGCTTATGGAGAACATTGGCAGAACCTTTTGCAAGAACATGAGCTTCAGTGAATCAGTCTAAGCTTAAGAAAGCTCAAATTTTACGAAAGCCATTGCCAGGGCTAGCAGAGATACTCAGCTCCTAGATATTTTAGGACTGATATCATGCGCAGAGTTTCACAATGTCGCTCAGTCAGCTCGACTGGCTGTGAAACTCCAACGGTGACGCGATGGGCTATAGGGCACACGTTGATTACCAGCGCGCGGCAGTGCTACCCGCATAGCGCAACCCCGCTTTAAGTAGAACGGAGAAAAAATGCAAAACCCATTCAAGCTCATGACATGCCAGCTCGCGCTCTTCATTCGAGAAGGAAATGTCCGTTCAGATGAGTTCAGCTTTGAATTAAGTAAAAATATGGATATTGGCTCTTATGAACCGATGCTCATTCCGGAGGCACCTGGCATGCCACCGGAGTTTCCACGCTTGCAAATAAGCACCCCAAAAGGATATCAACTAACTCTAAGCAGAGTAAGAGTAGATTTTCTCATCACACTTCCACTAGGCCTTGAAGCAAGCGAAGTTGATCATTTCCACAGCCAGTGCAAAAAGTTATTAAAAATACTCGACGAGCGAAACTTCAAATACTCAAGAGTAGGATATATACATAACTACTTCGCCACAGGCCAAAGCGCAATTGAGAGCTTTATAAAAAAAGCAACTCCTTTCAGAGAAAGAGATTTCTTCGAACTCAGCTTATCGGTTACGGAGCACGTCAACGTATCAAATTGGGTATGCAACAGTCTTTATAGCTTCTCAAGTGCCTACACAGCATTTAACGAGCCAGGCCTTTTTGCAGTAAGAGACTTAAATACCGCACCTGACAAAGACTACATACTGACGAAAGAAGATATCGAAGCCGTACTTAAAACGGCACCTGAAATCGTTAACATCTCCAGCATCAACCAACTGGTCGGATAAATATGTCCTCCGATGAAAACAAATCTAAAAACACCAAAAAACCAGGCATTAGCAGCGGAACGTCTTCATCGACCAGAATCAGACAAACAAGTAGCAGCTCATCTACCGACTTTATTGAGATCCAGAAATCCGGCAACGCATTAGATATAAAGGCAACGTTAGAAGCGTATGCGCAGGCTGCAATGGCCAAGCTAGCTGCGGATGTGGAAAAACAGTACGCAGACCGGTTGGCTTTCATAGACCAAGCGCAGAAAAAAGCTGAGGAAAACCTACAAAAAGCAACTAACATGTTAACCAGTATAGATACTGGCCTGAAAGCCTCATCAAAACTAACAGAAGCAACAACCAAGACGCATGAAGAAATACTATCTCACGTAGATAAAGTAAAAGACGAAGTAGCAACCGTTAAGGCAAACGCAATATCAGCCCTATCGATCTTTGTCTCTTTTTTCGCATTCATTACGGTATCTATAAACGTTTTCTCGAAAGCATCGACTATAATTTCAGCAGTATCCTTAGTGCTAATTTTTTGGTGTCTACTAGTAGGATTCAACATCCTAATAGCGATTCAATTTAAAGCCCTTGAGCTAAATACTAAAGCCTGGCTCGGACTAGGAACGATAATCGCGCTATCTTTTTTCTCATCCTTTATCATCCTTGCTTTTGTACCGGACAGTTTGGAATGCGTAAGGCGCTTTATTACCTGATCATTGACGCGAAAAGTAGGGTGGACAACGCGAAGCTTGTCCACCGCATTCAAAAGCACCTGACCAGAATTAAAACCAACATCACCACCCCCCTAACCCAGGCCTTGCCCCACCAAGCCCTTCTCCTTACCTTGTCCTCTCGCCTCCCCGCCTTCTACCGCGAGTTCGACCCACCATGAAAAATCTAAAAATCAGCGCCATCACCACCCTGCTTATCGGCCTATCGGGTTTTGCCCAGGCCCAGGAAACGCCATCGCATCTGGACAAGGTGCTGGAGAAGGGACATCTGGCGGTGTGCACCACCGGCGATTACAAGCCCTATACCTTTCTGCGCCAGGACGGCGGCTACGAAGGCATCGATATCGAGATGGCCCAGTCGCTCGCGCAGAGCCTTGGGGTGAAGGTGCAGTGGGTGCCGACCACCTGGAAAACCCTGATGCCGGACATGGTGGCGGGCAAGTGCGATATCGGCATGGGTGGTATTTCGGTGACGCTGGAGCGGCAAAAGAAGGCGTTTTTCAGCAGCACGCTGGATGTGGATGGCAAGATTCCCCTGGTGCGCTGTGAAGACGTGTCGCGTTACCAGACCGTCGAGCAGATCAACAGGCCAGAAGTGCGCCTGATCGAGCCGGCCGGCGGCACCAACGAGGCCTTTGCGCGGGCTTATCTGCCCAAGGCGCAGCTCAATTTCCATGACAACAAGACCATCTTCCAGGAACTGCTGGATAAGCGCGCCGACGTGATGATCACCGACTCGTCCGAAGCCCTGTACCAGCAGAAACGTATGCCCGGCCTATGCGCCGTCAACCCGACCGCCTACATGCAATACGGTGAGAAGGCCTATCTGCTACCGCGCGACGACATGGCTTGGAAGAGCTATGTGGATCAGTGGCTGCATTTGAGCAAGGCCACCGGCGCGTATCAGAAAACCCTCGGGCATTGGCTGGCAGTACCAGGGCAATGATTGGATCGCGCCTGCGCAGCGCGTGCAGGCGGATTCAGCTGTAGGGTGGACAACGCGAAGCATGTCCACCCTTCGCCACTTGCACCGCCATGGTGGATAAGCGCCAGCTACGCGCCCCGCTCCACCCGCCAGCAACGGTTGCTACGGCGTACTCAACCCCGCCGCATTCATGAACAGTCGCAACAAATACGACACCAGTCCCAAACTCAGCACGCTGACCGTCCAGATGCCGGCCAGCCAGGCGATGCGTTGCCAGAGGGGTTTCTTTTCGCTGGTGTTGTTCATCAGTGGTACCCCTGATCCGGCGTGACCTTGCCGCGGAACACGTAGTAGCTCCAGGCGGTGTAGACGAGGATGATCGGGATGATCAGCAGCGCGCCGACCAGCGCGAAACCCTGGCTTTGCGGCGGTGCGGCGGCCTGCCAGATGGTCAGCGAGCCGGGCACGATGTTCGGCCACAGGCTGATGCCCAGGCCACTGTAGCCGAGGAAGATCAGCACCAGGGTCAGCACGAACGGCCTGCTGTTGTCGTGGTTGGCCACCGAGCGCAGCAGGTAGAAGAAGCTCGCCAGCACCAGCAGCGGCACCGGGGCGAACCACAGCAGATTGGGAAAGGTGAACCAGCGCTCGGCGATGCTCGCCTGAGACAGCGGCGTCCACAGGCTGACGATGCCGATCACCACCAGCAGCGCGAGGGCCAGTGGCCGGGCCAGGTCATGCATCTGTTTTTGCAGGCAGCCTTCGGTCTTCATGATCAGCCAGGTGCAGCCGAGCAGCGCATAGGCGGCGATCAGCCCCAGTCCGCTGAACAGTGGGAACGGCGCCAGCCAATCCAGCGAGCCACCGGCAAAGGCGCGTCCCTCGACAGGAATGCCTTCGATGAAGGCGCCCAGCGCCACGCCCTGGAAGAAGGTCGCGGCGATGGAGCCGCCGATGAACGCCTTGTCCCAGATATGCCGCTTGTGGTCCTTGGCCTTGAAGCGAAACTCGAAGGCCACGCCGCGAAACACCAGGCCCAGCAGCATGAACATCAGCGGCAGGTAGAGGGCGCTGAGTACCACCGAGTAGGCCAGCGGAAAGGCCGCGAACAGCCCGGCGCCGCCGAGCACCAGCCAGGTCTCGTTGCCGTCCCACACGGGGGCCACGGTGTTCATCATCACGTCGCGCTCGCCCTTGTCGGGAACCAACGGGAAGAGGATGCCGATGCCCAGATCGAAGCCGTCCATGATCACGTACATCATCACGCCAAAGACGATGATCACCGCCCAGATGATCGACAGATCGATACCCATGTTCATGCCCTCCCTGCGGCGTGTTCACCGCCGTGGTCGCTGTCGTCGGTGCCCTCTTTGGCGGCCGACAGCGGCCGCGCGGGCGTATGCCGGGTGCCCGGCCCGCCTTCATGCTGATGATCGCCCTCGCCGGTGACCGGCCCCTTGCGCACCAGGCGCATCACGTAGCCGAAGCCGGCGCCGAACACCGCGAAGTACACCACCACGAACAGCACCAGGGTCAGGCCCAGTTGCGCGGCGCTGTGGGCCGACACGCCATCGGCCGTGCGCATGATTCCGTAGACCACCCAGGGCTGACGGCCGATCTCGGTGGTGAACCAGCCGGCGAGGATGGCGATCAACCCGGACGGGCCCATCCACAAACAGAAGTACAGGAACGGGCGCGACTGGTAGAGGCTGCCGCGCCAGCGCAGCCACAGGCTCCACACACCGGCGAGGATCATCAGCAGGCCCATGGCGACCATGATGCGGAACGACCAGAACACGATGGTCGAGTTGGGCCGGTCCTCCTTGGCGAATTCCTTGAGCGCCGGCACCTGCTTGTCCAGGCTGTGGGTGAGGATCAGGCTGCCCAGGTACGGCACTTCGATCTTGAAGCGGGTCTCCTCGCGCTGCATGTCCGGCCAGCCGAACAGGATCAGCGGCGTCGGCTCACCGGAGCTGTTGTCCCAGTGACCCTCGATGGCGGCGATCTTCGCCGGCTGATGCTCCAGGGTATTGAGGCCGTGGAAGTCACCGATCACCGCCTGGATCGGCGCGACCAGCAGGGCCATCCACAGCGCCATGGAGAACATCTTGCGCATCGCCGGCGTATCGCGCCCACGCAGCAGGTGCCAGGCCGCCGAGGCGCCGACGAAGAACGCGGTGGCCAGGAACGCGGCGGTGGCCATGTGCGCCAGGCGATAGGGAAACGACGGGTTGAACACCACCGCGAACCGGTCCACCGGGATCACCCGGCCGTCGACGATCTCGAAGCCCTGGGGCGTCTGCATCCAGCTGTTGGAGGCGAGAATCCAGAAGGTCGAGATCAGCGTGCCGACCGCCACCATCACCGTCGAGAAGAAGTGCAGGCCCGGCCCCACGCGGTTCCAGCCGAACAGCATGACGCCGAGAAAGCCCGCCTCGAGGAAGAACGCGGTGAGCACTTCGTAGGCCAGCAGCGGCCCGGTGACCGAGCCGGCGAAATCCGAGAAGGCGCTCCAGTTGGTGCCGAACTGGTAGGCCATCACCAGACCGGAGACCACACCCATGCCGAAGTTGACCGCGAAGATCTTCACCCAGAAGTGGTAGAGGTCGCGGTACACCGTCTGCCCGGTTTTCAGCCACAGGCCTTCGAGCACCGCCAGATAACTGGCCAGGCCGATGGTGATGGCGGGAAAGATGATGTGAAAGGAAATAGTGAAGGCGAACTGGATGCGCGCAAGATCCAAAGCCTCTAGGCCGAACATGGACGTGCCCCTCGATCAGGTTTAGTTATCGACTTCTTGTTATGCGTGTACCGCAGACAGCCAAAGCGAAAGGCGCCTTGATCTGGATCAATGGATCGCCTTCAGATTACGCCTCGCCACGCCACTTACCAGCGTGGCTGGATGCCGCGCGACAGGCTGTCGCTGCGGCGTTCTGACTTAGTTCCGCGGGCGTGGCGCAACGTGCGCGTTATCGGATGAAGGGCAGAAGTGGCCTGGCACGGGCGGGCGCCGTCCTACCCCGCGCTACCAGGCTGTTGAAAAACTACCTACGTTGCCATTGCTGCGTTAAAAACAGCCTCAAAATGCTCATTTACAACACGTAAACTGCGCTTTTGCGGCTGTTTTTGCCTTGCACTGGCTGCCTCGCCTACGTTTTTCAACAGCCTGTTACCGCCAATGCCGCCTCCCGGAGAACCTGCCGAATGCCTTGCCTGCCTCCATACGCCCTGCGCCCACGTCATCTGCTGGCTGCCAGCCTGCTGGGCTGCGCAGCGCTGCCTGTCGCCCATGCCGAGACCGCGACGGGCAGCCTGCAGCTCGAAGGCGTACAGATCACCGAGCAGGCCCTGACCGAGCAGCAGGCGGCCGAGGAGCAACTCGAGCGGGTACCCGGCGGCACCAACCTGGTGGACATGCAGCGCGTCGAAAGAGGCCGCGTGGCCGGCAATGCCGATGTGCTGGCCTACCAGCCGGGCGTGTATGCGCAGTCGCCGGGTAACGAGGGCATCAAGATCGCCATCCGTGGCTCGGGTATCAACCGCGGCACCGGCTCCCACGCCTCCGGCAACCACATCATGCTCGACGGTTTGCCACTGACCGGCTCGGGCGGCACGCCTTATGAGCTGCTGGAACCGCTGTGGATAAGCCGCGCCGAAGTGCTGCGCGGCGCCAATGGGTTCGACAAAGGCTCCCTGGCCCTGGGCGGCGCCATCGACTACATCACCCGCACCGGCCGTGATGCCGACAAGCTGCAGCTGCGTTATGAAGCCGGCAGCCACGGTTACCAGAAGCGCAGCATCAGCTCCGGCCAGGTGCTGGGCGATGTCGATTACTACGTCAACGTCACCGACAGCCGCTACGACGGTTATCAGGATCACTCATCAGGCAAGGGCCAGGGCGTGGCCGCCAACCTCGGCTATCGCCTCAACGACAATCTGGAAACGCGCTTCTACCTGCGTTATCGGGAGACCGAGCATGACGTCCCAGGCCGCCTGACCAAGGCGCAGATCGAGCACGACCCACGGGCGGCGGCGGCCAACAACCTGCGCATCGACGCACACCGCGACCAGCCCGGCAGCACCTGGCTGGCCAACAAGACCACCTGGCAGATCGACGACGACTCCACCCTGGTGGCCGGCCTGGCCTATCACCATTACCCGATGGATATCGTCGAGAACAGCTCACCCAACGGCAACACCTATCGGGTGCGCGTGGACTACAGCGACGTGAGCGGCACCCTGAACTACACCCGTCACCACAGCCTGTTCGGGCTCGACAGCACCACCACCATTGGTTTGCGTAGCACCACCAACCTGCCGAGCAGCAAGTCCAGGGAAAATGCCGCGCTGCCGATCAACGTGAATGGCACCGCCTACCCGGCCGGCACCCTGATGCGCGCTTACGAGCACCTGGGCTCGGACAACGTGCTGCACATCGGCAACGAAACCGAACTGGCCCCCGACCTGTGGCTGACCAGCGGCCTGGCGCTGATCTATACCCGCCGTGAAGTGGAGGTGACCTGGCCGGCCACCGACGACAAGCTCAGCGAGCACACCTGGGATTACGCGCCGCGCATCGGCCTGCGCTACCAGCTCAACCCGGACGTGCAGCTCTACGGCAATGTCAGCCGCTCGGTGGAGCCACCCCACGCCTGGTCGATGATCTGGAGTTCGCCGCTGCGCTTTGACGCTCCAGGTCAGCCTTACAACGCCCGCCAGCGCGCGCCGATCTCGCTGGATAACCAGACCGCCACCACCGTCGAAATCGGCGGCCGGGGCGACTCCGCGCTGGGCCAGTGGGATGCGGCCTATTACTACTCGCTGGTGCGCCACGAGCTGCTGACCGTGCCGGTCGAAACCAACGTGTTCTCCGAAGCCAACGCCAGCCCCACTGTCCACCAGGGCATCGAGCTGGGCCTCGACAGCCCGCTGTGGAACGGTGGCGCGGCTGGTGCCCTGGCACTGCGCCAGGCCTACACCTTCAGCGACTTCCACTACCGCGACGACGACGCCTTTGGCGACAATCGCCTGCCCGGCCTGCCCCGCCACTACTACCAGGCCGAACTGCGCTACGACCACCCGAGCGGCTTCTACGCCGGGCTCAACACCCAGTACGCCTCGAAGGTGGCGGTGGATTACGCCAATTCCTACTACGCCGATGCCTACGCGATCTTTGGCGCGACCCTGGGATACGCCTCGCCGAAAGACGACTGGCAAACCTGGCTGGACCTGCGCAACCTGACCAACAAGCGCTACGCCGCCACCGTCACGCCCGGCTACGACGACAACGGCGCCGACGCCGCCCGCTCGACTCCGGGCGAAGGCTTCGGGGCGTTCGTCGGGGTTTCCTACAGTTTCAACTGACCGCTGATCGACGGCATGGCGAACGACTCGCACTCAAATAGCAATAATTGCTATTTACGAATCATTGACAAATGCCTATCCTCTGGCCGCTTCCGTCAGCCAGAGGGTTCACCGTGTCGACTGCCGCGTTTCAGGCCAACATTGCCGCTGTGCGCGAGCCTGCCCAGGTCAACTGGCAGGGCATCGACCTGGGCTGGGCCTACAGCGACCTGCTGATCAGCCTGAGCCGGCGCACCCGCTGCGTGCAGCGCGCCTACGACGTGCTGCACGACGCCCTGCTGCGCTTCGCCCTGGCCCAGCACCGTCGGCCGGTCGAGCAGCCCAACGCCTACCTGCGCCGCGTCGCCCATTCGGTGCTGATCGATTGCTACCGCAGCGAATCGCGCCTGGAATCGCTCGAAGATCAGAACCCCGAAGACGTGGCGCCAGGCCAGGTGGCGCCCTCGTGCGAGCACTTGCTCGACATCCAGCAACGCCTGCAGGCCCTGCAGCGTATTCTCGATTGCCTGCCGGAGCGCTGCGCCCAGGTGTTCTGGATGGCGCGTATCGAAGGCTACACCCAGCCCGACATCGCCACGCGCCAGGGCATCAGCCTGAACATGGTCGAGCGCCACATGATGCGCGCGCTGATCGATCTGCGCCGCGCCCGCGACCTGCTGCAGCCATGAGTGACGCCACCACCCAGGCGGCCGCCTGGTTCCTGCGCATCCGCGGTGACGCCAGCCTGGTGCAGCAGCCGGCCTTTCGCAGCTGGCTGGCGGCGAGCCCCGAACATGCCGAGGAGTACAGCGCCTTCGAAGCGCTGTGGAACGACTTCGGCAGCACCAGCCGTACCGAAGCCCTCGCCCAGGCCATGGAGCACCAGCACCGCGAGCGGCCAGGCTACCTGCGCCGCGGCGCCTGTGCGCTGCTGCTGACGCTGGCTGCCGCTGCCGGCTGGCTCGGTTACCGGCTGAGCCCTCAGGAAATGGCACTACGTACACCGATCGGCGAGCGCCAGCAGATCACCCTGCGCGACGGCAGCCAGTTGCAACTCAATGCCGCCACCGCAATAGACGTGCGCTACGGCTGGCGCCAGCGCCAGGTCGAGCTACGCCAGGGCGAGGCGCTGTTCGACGTGGCGCGCAACCCGTACCGGCCGTTCGTGATCGACAGCGGCCTGGCGCAGATCACCGTGCGCGGCACCCGCTTCGTGGTCAACCGCCTGCCTGATCGCCTGCGGGTCAGTGTCGACCATGGCCTGGTGGAAGTGGCCAGCAGCCGCCAGCCCGATGAAGTCTGGCAAGTCGGCGCCGGCCAGGTGGTCGAAGTCGACGGCGCAGGCCATCTGCACCGGGTCGACCTGGCCGCCAGCAACGCCCTGGCCTTCACCCGCGGCAACCTGGTGTTCGAGAACGCCGACCTCGGCGAAATCGCCGCCAGCCTGTCGCGCTACCGCGAACGCCCGGTGGCGACCCAGGCGGCTTATCCACAGCCGCGCATCAGCGCCGTGCTGCAACTGAGCGATGTCGAAGACTTCATCCGCGCCCTGCCGAACATCGCCCCGGTACGGGTCAGCGAGGGCGCGCAGCACACCGAACTGCGTCCGCGCTGACGACCGTTCGTCGGCCACGTATCAGGGGAAATCCACCAAGCGCCGTCAGTCAGGCATCCCACTCCCGACTCTGAAAAGGATGTCCTGATGCCCCACTCTTCCCTGCGCAACCTGCTGGCCATCGTCGGCGTCGCGCTGGTGGCGCCTGCATTGGCCGCGCCGGTCGAGCTCAACCTGCCGGCCCAGCCGCTGAGCATGTCTCTGCGCCAACTGGGCGAAGCCGCTGGGCTGAGCATCGCGGCGGACAGCAGCCTGACCGGCCACCTCCAGGCACCCGCCCTGAGCGGCACGCTGGAGCCAATGGTGGCGCTGCAACGGCTGCTGGCCGGCAGCGGCCTGAGTTACCAGCACGCTGGCAACACGCTGATCATCACCCATGACGACCTCGGCAGCTCGCTGCAACTGGATGCCACCAGCATCACCAGCATCGGCCTGGGCGAGACCACCGACGGCACCGGTTCCTACACCACCGGCTCGACCAGCACGGCGACCAAGCTGCCGCTGACCCTGCGCGAAACCCCGCAGTCGGTAAGCGTGATCAGCCGCCAGCGCCTCGATGACCAGAATCTCACGCAACTCACCGACGCGGTGCGCCAGACGCCCGGCTTGAGCATGACCCAAAGTGGCAATACCGGCTCGGATAGCAGCCCGATCTATTCACGAGGTTTCCAGGTAGAGAATTACCAAATTGACGGGGAACCCATGTTGGGTGCCGGTTACATGTCGATTTTCCAGAGCAACGACCTGGCGATCTACGACCGTATCGAAGTGATCCGCGGCGCCACTGGTTTGACCAATGGTGTCGGCACGCCCGGCGCGACCATAAACCTGGTGCGCAAACGCCCTACCAGCGAGTGGAAAAGCAGCGTCGGGCTGAAGGCCGGCTCCTGGGACAACAATTCGATCGAACTGGACAGCGGCGGCCCGCTCAACGAGAGCGGCACCGTACGAGCCCGTATGGTCGCGGCCTACCGCGACGCCGGCTCGCATATCGATCGCCTCAACGAGCGCCACAAGGTGCTCTACGGCATCGTCGAGGCCGACCTGACGCCGGATACGCTGCTCAGCGTCGGGGCTGACGTGCAGCACCACGACGCCAACAATCACGCCCGCCTCGGCCTGCCGCTTTACTACAGTGACGGCTCGAAAACCGACTGGTCGCGTTCGGCGTCGGCAGCCACTGCCTGGGGCTACTCCGAGCGCCACTACGCCTCGGGCTTTGCCTCTGTGGATCAACAATTGACCGACGACTGGAAAGCCAGAATCACCCTCAGCCGTGGGCGCTATGAATACGATGAGGTGCTTGGCCACACCTCGTCGACCGCCTATCCAGACCGGCTGACCGGCACTGGCGGCACTGTCTGGGGTGGCCGCTGGGGAGCAAAACCCGTGCAGGACAGCCTCGACATGCACGTTCGCGGCAGCTTCGAGCTGTTCGGCCAGCAGCATGATCTGGTAGTTGGTCACTCGCGCCAGGAGACCCGCTACAAGGCCGATAACTACGACCTGTGGACCTACGCCGGCTGGAGCAATGTGATCCCGACCTACAACGGCTGGGATGGCAAGACGCCCGCAAAACCGGACATCCCGGTCAACGGCCGTTCCGATTACAACGAAAATCAGCAGGCTACCTACGGCAGCCTGCGCCTGCGCGCCACCGACCAGCTTTCGGTATTCCTCGGTGCACGTGTCAGCGATTGGGAAAATGTGCGCAAGGTCGACAATTACGCCAGCGCCGATACCAACACCCGACGCACGGAAACAGGCGTAATCACACCCTTCGCCGGCCTGGTCTACGACTTCGACGACACCTGGTCGGCCTATGCGAGCTACACCACCATCTTCAAGCCGCAAAACAATCGCCTGCTCGATGGCAGTTATATCGACCCCTTGGAGGGCGAAGGCTACGAGGTGGGCATCAAGGCCGGTTTCTTCGAAGACCGCTTGAATTTTTCCACGGCGATCTACCAGATCGAACAGGACAACCTGGCCGTTGCCATCCCTGACACTTACGTAACAGGCACGACCGATCGCGCCTATACGGCAGAATCCGGCACCAAGACCCGCGGATTCGAAGTGGAGTTGACGGGCGAGCTGCAGCCGAACTGGCAGCTGAGCGGCAGTTTCTCGCGCAATATCGTGCAGGACAGCAACGGCCGCGCCCTGAACACTAATATCCCGCAGAACACTGCCAAGCTGTTTACCAGCTACCTGATCGAGAACCTCGGTAACGGTCTCACCCTTGGCGGCGGGGTGAACTGGCAGAACGCGATTTACACCGACGGCCACGGCCCCAACAGCGTGCGCTTCACCCAGGAGAGCTATGCCGTGGTCGACCTGATGGCGCGCTACCCGCTCACCGATCAGCTGACCGCCACCTTCAACCTCAACAACCTGCTGGACAAGGAGTACTACACCAGTACTTCGTCGGCCTTCTACGGCACCCCGCGCAACGCGACGCTGGGGTTGCGCCTGACGTTCTAGTTGGCACCAGCCCGGAGACGACAGTCTTCGGGCTTTCCAATCCATCGCGATGAGCTGGAGTTAGAAATCCAGGGTGGCCGATACCTTGAGCGTACGTGGCTCGCCCTGGGTCAGGTAGCCGCCGTTGGTGGACGCCCAGTAAGCCTTGTCGGCGACGTTCTCAAGGCCTGCACGCAAGGTGAGCAGGCGCTCTTCATCCAGTTTCATGGCATAGCGGGCGCCCAGATCGACGCGAGTCCAGGCAGGGATGCTCAGGTTATTGGCAGAGTCGATGTACTGGCCGCCCGTGCGCAGCAGCAGGCCATTGACGGTCAACCCGGGAACGCCCGGCACGTCCCAATCGGTACCAACGTTGAACTGGAACTTCGGCACCCCGACGGCACGATTGCCGTCATTGAGGCCGTTGACGGTGCCGCGTAATTCGGTATCCATCCACGTCGCCCCGGCCAGCACACGTAGCCCGGAAAGGGGCTCACCGAACATGTTCAGTTCGACACCGCGATTGCGCTGCTCGGCATCGACACTGAACGTTCCGCCCTGGGTAATCCCTTGCGGCTGCTCGATGCGATAGACGCCCAGGCTGCCACCGAACGTACCCCAATCCAGCTTGACGCCTGCCTCGATCTGCTTGGAACGGTAGGGTGCGAAGGTCGCTCCGGCATTGCTTGCCGAGGTAGGCGCAGTCGGCCCCTGCTGCAGGGATTCGATGCGGTTGGCGTAGAGCGACACGGCGTCAGTGGCCTTGAACACCACGCCGTAGGCCGGTGTGGTGATACTCTCGTCATAAGGCGTACCACGAGCTCCGCTGTTCGCGTTCCAGGAGTCGGAGGCGAGGCTCTGTCGGCGCAGGCCAAGCGTCAGCAGCAGACGGTCATCCATGAAGCCAAGCGTGTCGGAGACCGCAGCACTGCGGGTAGTGAGCTTGGCAGTCTTGCGTGGATCATGGAGATCGCCGCTTACACTCGCTGTCGGCTCGGGGCTCGGAAAGGGATCGTACAAATTACCCGGTAAACGATTGGCTGCCGTGGTCGACTCGAAAGCGTTACGCTTTTCCTGCCACAAACCGTTAACCGCGACATTCAGCTGATGGCTGATCGCGCCAGTCTGCACACGTCCACGCAGGCCGGCGACAGAGCTGAGGGTTTCCTGATCGAGCGGCGAGTAGAGCCGCCCGACCCGACCATCACCGTTAGACGACTCCAGAAACAGCGAGGAATACACCCCATTCTCTCGGGTGTATTTACCGCCACCGGCGAGATACGCCGTCCAGTTGTCACTGAGGTCATACTCGGCGTTGAACATGCCATAGGTATCCTCCAGCTGCGACCAACTCCAGGGCTGCGCATAGTTGGCATCCGAGTCCGGTGCCTTGGGCAGCTTGCCGCCCAGCCCCGCCGTCGAGGTCGCCAGGTTGATCACCGCACGCCCTTCGTTGATGCGCTGTTTCTGGTAACCGAAGTCCGTGGACAAGCGCAGGCGTTCGCCCCGGTAATCCAGGCCGATGGTAGCCAGGCTGAAATGCGAGTGTTCGCCATCGACTGCCGTTTCGCCGTCGCGCTTGGCCAGGTTGACGCGCACCCCGAAACGGTTGTCCTCGCCAAAACGCTGGCCTACATCGACGTGCCCGCCCGCGCGCGAGTCGCTTGCGTAATCCAGGGTGATGCTGCGGTTGGGTTTATCCTCGGCGCGCTTGGAGATCACGTTGATCGTCCCGCCTACACCACTGCCGCCCGGCGCTACGCCATTGAGAAAGGCATTGGCGCCTTTGAACACCTCGACGCGCTCGACCGCCTCGGTGGAAATGATCTGCCGCGGCAGAATTCCGTACAGGCCATTGAAGGCGATCTCGTCGCTATACAGCTGGAAGCCGCGCACCACGAACACCTGGGAGAAGTTGCCGAACCCATTGGATTGGCGAATCGCCGGGTCGCTGGCCAGCACCTCACCCAGGCTGCGCGCCTGGCGACTCTGAATCAGTTCGTTGGTGTAGCTCGCCGTGCTGAACGGCACATCCTGCATATCCTGATTGCCCAGCATGCCGATCCGCGCGCCGCGGGCCACCTGGCCACCGGCGTACTCGACCGGCAGATCCAGGCGCCCATCGGCCTGGCCGCTGACGGTGGTGGCGTCGAGCTGCAGCGAGCCGGCGTCACTCCTCAGCGGCACCAGGCTGACCGTGCCGTCGGCGCCGATCAGATAGCTCAAGCCGCTGCCCTGCAACAGCCGCTGCAGCCCCTCGTCCACCGAGTAGTCGCCCTTGAGAGCTGGCGCCTGACGCTCGCCGGGGGTCAGGCTGGCATCGTAGAGCAGGCGCACGTTGGCCTGCTCGGCGAAGTCGGTCAGCGCTGCGTCGAGCGGCTGGGCCGGGAGGTCGAACTCCAGGGCCGAGGCACTGGTGGCGGCGAGCAGCAGGTGGGCAGTGGCGATGGCTTGCCAGAGAGGAGTACGCGTCAGGCGCATGCTGAATTTCCTGTGTTCTGCATAAGGTCATGCGAAGAAGTCGCATTTGCAGAGAGGAAGACGAAGCACCCGCACATTTCTGAACCGCAACCACGATTATTTTCCAGCGCGCGCCAATGCCGCGAATTACGCGGCGGCGGCTCAGGCCCGGCTGACCAGCAATAGACCGGGCAGGCGCACCAAGCGTACCGGCAGAGCACTCTCGATGGCGCGCAGCACGGCCTGCGGGTCGTCATGGGCGAACACGCCGGTAACCTTGAGCTCGCGCACGCTGTCATCGAGAAAGATCACCCGCTGGCGCTGGCTGCGCTCCAGCGCGGCGAACACCTCGCTCAGCGGCTGGGCGCGGAACACCAGCTTGCCCCGCTGCCAGGCCAATTGCTGACGGGCATCCAGTGGCTGCACCGCCTGCAGGTGATCACCGCTCCAGCGCACCTGCTGGTTGGCGCCTACCGGCAACGGCTGATCCATTGCATCGCTGGCCTGCACCTGCCCTTCGGTCACGGCCAGCACCACGTCGCGGCCATCGTAGTCGACATCGAAACGCGTGCCGGTGACCCGGATGCGCGCCGGCCCCGCCTCGACGATGAACGGCCGGCTGGCGTCCTTGGCGACCTGCAAATCCACCTCGCCGCGGTACAGGCGTACTTCGCGGCGTCCTTCGCCGAGCGTCCAGTCCAGCGCCGTCGCGCCATTGAGGGTGAGGACCGAACCATCGTCCAGTTCGAGGGTGCGTACTTCGCCGGGCGCCGTCGACACGTCGGCATACCAGCCCAGCCAGGCGCCCTGGGGCAGCCACAGGGCCAGCATCAACAGCGCGGCACTGGCCAGCGGTACGCTCCAGCGCAGCGCGCGGCGTCGGCGCGCCGGCCGCAGTGCTGGCGCACCGACGGGCTGCACGGTCGTCGGCTGCTGAACCTGGCCCAGCAATGCCCAAAGCCGGTCCACGTCGCGGGCAGCCTGTTCGTGAGCCGGCGAGCGTTCGCGCCAGGCTTTGGCAGCCAGGTGATCGCCCGCCGTGGCGCGCCCGGAATGCAGCAGCACCTGCCATTCCCTGGCCTGGGCGAGAAGCGAAGCGTCGGCGGTCACGGCATCCAATCCATTTTCTGCTGGCAGTGTTCGAGGGCCTTCAGGATATAGCGCCCGGCCATGCTTTCGGAAACCCCGAGGCGCTGGCCGATCTCCTTTTGCGTCAGGCCGTCGAGGCGATTCCACAGCAGCGCCTGGCGCAGGTGGGGCGGCAAGTCTTCGAGGATACCCTGCAGCCGGCCGAGTTGCTGCCCGTCGCCCACGATCTGTTCGGGGCCGGGCTGCTCGGAGGCGAGATCCACCGGGACGTCTTCCTGCACGGGCCGCGCCTGCTGCTGGCGCAGGTGATCGATGATCAGGTTGCGGGCGATGCGATACAGGAAGGCCCGCAGGTTACCCACTTCGTCACTGCCACGGCGCTGGAAGCGCAGCCAGGTTTCCTGGCGCAGGTCGGCCGCCAGCTCGCTGCACTTGACCTGCCGCGTGAAGAAACGCAGCAGCTCGCCGGCATGGCGCTGGAACTGGCCGTCTTGGGCATCGCTGTCGCGGGGCGGACGCACTCGGGGGATCT
Source organism: uncultured Pseudomonas sp. (assembly GCA_966186235.1). GTDB lineage: Bacteria > Pseudomonadota > Gammaproteobacteria > Pseudomonadales > Pseudomonadaceae > Aquipseudomonas. Next base: position 310,765 of record CBIFVM010000001.1, on the reverse strand, counting down.
CGTGCCGGGAAAGGGTTGCGAACATATATCCGCTGATAATTATTTTCAACAACACCCGCCAGCCGGCGTCGAATGGTGATCCGCCGGCTCCTGGCCCAGGTAACCAGCGCATCAGCGTTCAGTAGCGGGGCACCCGCGCGATACCCCGCTCCATCAATCAGTCCACCGCATACCCGAGCACGCGCGGCAGCCACAACGCGATTTCCGGGAACACCGCGACCAGCACCAGGGCGCAGCCCATCACCAGCACGAACAGCAGGGCCCAGCCGATGGTCTGCTCCAGGCGAATCTTCGCCACTTCGGTGGTGACCATCAGGTTGATTGCCACCGGTGGGGTGAACTGGCCAATGGCGATGTTCATGGCCAGCAGGATGCCGAACCACACCGGGTTCCAGCCGAAGTGCTGCATCACCGGAATCAGGATCGGCATCAGAATCAGGTAGATGGAGATGGCGTCGAGCAGCATGCCGGCCAGCAACACGGCGATCATCACCAGTATCAGCAGCACCGTGCCGTTATCGGACAGCGAGATCAGCCATTCGGCCATATGGCGGAAGGTGCCGAGCATGGTGCCGGCCCAGGCGAAGATGCCGGCCAGGGCGATGATCAGCATCACCACGCCGGAGATCACCGCGGCCTCGCCGCACAGGCGCCACAGGCTGCCCCACTGCAGTTCGCGGGTAATGAACAGACCGACCAGCACGCCATAGGCGACGCCGACCACGGCGGCTTCGGTCGGCGTGAACAGGCCACTGCGCAGGCCGCCGAGAATCAGGATAGGCGCGAACAGCGCGGGCAACGCCTGCTTGAAGCTCGGCCACAGCGGCGGCCGCTCGACACCCTCAGGTGATTCCCAGCCATAGCGACGCGACAGCAGCCAGGCCGGCAGCAGCAACACGAGGCCCGCCAGGATGCCCGGGAACAGACCGGCGGCGAACAGCGCCCGCAGGTCGACGCCCGGCACCACGATCGAGTAGAGGATCAGCGCGATCGACGGCGGAATCAGAATGGCGGTCGAAGCGGAAGCAGCGATCAGCGTCGCGGAAAACGGCTTGGGGTAACCGGCTTTGGTCATGCTCGGCAACATCACCATGGCCACCGCTGCGGCGTCCGCCGGGCCGGAGCCGCTCATGCCGCCCATGATCAGACAGACCAGCACGGCGACCATGGCCAGCCCGCCATGCCGCGGCCCGATCATTGCCTGAGCGAAGCGCACCAGGCGCAGCGCCACACCGGCCTTCTCAAACACCAAGCCGGTGAGGATGAACAGTGGAATGGCGATCAGCGGGTACTTGGCCACGCCGTTGTAGGTGTTGGTGCCCAGGGTGGCGAGCATGTCCGGCGACAGCCCGGCGATGATGCCGATGGCGCCGGACAGGCCAAGGGCGAAGGCTACTGGTACGCCAAGCAACAGCAGCACCAGGAAACTGGCGATCAGCCAGAGATCAGGACTCATCGTGGTCGCTCCCACGCAGCCGCTCCAGGGTCATCTGGCACAGGCGCACGAACATCAGCACGGCCAGCAGCGGCAGCCACACCACGTACCACCAGTTCGGCAGCCCCAGGCCCGGCGACTCCGATTGCCACTGGTATTCCTCCAGCGCGAACTGCCCGCCGAACCACAGCACCAGACCCAGTACCAGGGTGGCCGCCAGCCACTGTCCGATGATCAATGGCGTGCGTAGCGCCGGGCACAGGCGTTCGAGAAAGCCAATGCGGATGTGCCGGTTACGGCGCAGCGCCACCGAGGCGCCAGCGAAGGTCAGGATGACCAGTAAAAACACCGACAGCTCCTCGGTGAAGGCGAAGGAGGCATCGGTGAAATAGCGCACCACCACGTTGGCCAGGCTGATCAGGCTGATGATCACCAGCGCCAGGGTGGCGAGCCAGCGCTCGAGTGGCGCGTCGACTTGCTTGCTCATGGGTGTTCTCGCAGAAAACGGGAGCCGCTACCGGCTCCCTTGACTCGATCAGGGCTTGGCGATGGCGCTGCGGGCCGCGTCGAGCAGCTTGTCGCCGATCTTCGGCGCCCACTTCTCGTGCACGCTGCGGGTGGCGTCGACGAACGCCTGGCGTTCGGCATCATTGAGTTCGACCACTTCCACGCCGCGGCTGCGGATGTCTTCCAGACGCTTGGCCTGCTGGCTGCGCGACAGTTCGACTTCCCACTTGCCGGCATCCAGAGCGGCCTGGCGCAGCAGCTCGCGGTCTTCCTGGGGCAGCGTTTTCCATACGCGCTGGTTGACCGCGAAGATCAGCGGGTCGGCCATGTAGTGCCACAGGGTCAAGTACTTCTGGCCGACCTGATCGACACGCGCCACGTCGAACACCGACAGCGGGTTTTCCTGGCCGTCGACCGCGCCGGTGGTCAGCGCCGGCTTGGCGTCGGCCCAGCTCATCTGCGTGGGGTTGGCACCCAGGGCGCTGAAGGTGTCCTGGAACAGCGGCGAGCCGACCACGCGGATCTTCAGGCCGGCCAGGTCAGCCGGCGCACGCACCGGTTTGCGGGAGTTGGAGACTTCCCGAAAGCCGTTCTCGCCCCAGGCCAGCGGCACGATACCGCGCTGTTCGATGGCGGCGAACGAGAGCTTGCCGGCCTCGCCCTGGGTGATGGCGTCGAGGTCGGCGTTGTCCTTCATCAGGAACGGCAGGGAGAACAGGTTCAGCTCCGGCACCTGGGGCGACCAGTTGATGGTCGAGCCCACTGCCATGTCGATCAGCCCCGAGCGCATGGCGGAGAATTCCTTGGTCTGATCGCCGGCGACCAGCTGCGCATTGGGATAGACGCGCAAGGTAATCCGCCCTTCGGAGCGTTCGTTGACCAGCTCGGCCCACTTCTGCGCAGCCTGCCCCCAGGGGAAGGCATCCGACAATACGGTGGAAACGGAATATTCGCGCGCCTGGGCCGCGAAGCTGGCGGACAGTGCAGCGGTTGCGGCCACGGCCGCCAGTAAGCGAGTGAGTTTCATGGGGCATCCTTGTTGGATCGTGGTTCTAGTTGTTGTAAGCGCCAGCACCTTCAGGTGCGCAGCAGATCCAGCGGCGAGCGGATGGTTCGCCAGGGTGCCGGGGTCGGCACGGGGACGGCGCCTGCGGGCGCCAGCGCAGCCCAGACGTCTTGTGAACGCACGGGCCGCTTTGCGGTGAAGCTGAGTGTCGCAACTATCCCAGAACGATGGCGCGCATGCCATACGCAGCCATCTCCAGCACCTCTATAATGCGCGACACCAAGGAAGCCCCTCATGTTTCGTGATGCCTGGCGCCACGCGCCAACCCACCGCAAGGTCTGGGCGCTGGCGGCGCCGATGATCCTTTCCAACCTGTCCGTACCCCTGGTGGCGCTGGTCGATACCGCGGTGGTCGGCCACCTGCCCCACGCGCATCAATTGGGCGCCGTGGCGGTGGGCAGCAGCCTGTACATCCTGATCGTCGGGGTACTGGGCTTTCTGCGCATGGGCACCACCGGCTTCGCGGCCCAGGCCTGCGGTCGCGGCGATGGCGGGGCGCTGCGCCAGGTGCTGGTGCAGGGCCTGCTGCTCGCCGCCCTGCTGGCACTGTTGCTCGGCGCCCTGGCGATTCCCTTCAGCGGCCTTGCCTTGGGCCTGATGAACCCGTCGGCAGAACTCGATGGCCTGACCCGGGATTTCCTGCATACGCGGCTGCTCGGTTTGCCCGCAGCACTGGCCAACTACGCGCTGATCGGCTGGCTGCTCGGCGCCCAGAACGCCCGCGCGCCGCTGGTGATGCTGCTGGTCACCAACCTGCTGAACATTGTGCTGTCGCTGTGGTTCGTGCTCGGCCTGCACTGGGAAGTGGTCGGCGCCGCCCGCGCCGCGGTACTGGCCGAATGGGGCGGCCTGCTGGTCGGCCTGGCGCTGGCGCGGCGCGCCCTGCATCGCCACCCAGGCAACACACGCTGGGCGGCGATGGCCCAGTGGCAGAGCTGGCGCGCGCTGCTGGCGGTGAACCGCGACATCTTCCTGCGCTCGCTGGCGCTGCAGGCGGTGTTCCTGCTGATCACCATCCAGGGCGCGCGGCTGGGCGACGCCACGGTGGCGGCCAATGCCCTGCTGCTCAACGGCCTGTTGATCACCGCCTATGCACTGGATGGCCTGGCCCACGCGGTCGAGGCGCTATGCGGCCATGCCATCGGCGCGCGGGATCGCCTGGCCCTCAAGCGCAGCCTGATCGTCGCCGGTATCTGGTCGCTGCTGGCCAGCCTGGTGTTCGCCGTGGCATTCGCCGTCGGCGGCCATCTGTTCGTCAACCTGCAAACGGATATCGCCGCGGTGCGCGAGACCGCCGGCCACTACCTGCCCTATCTCGCCCTGCTGCCACTGTTCGCGGTGTGGAGCTACCTGCTCGACGGCCTGTTCATCGGCGCCACCCGCGCCCGCGAAATGCGCAACGCCATGCTCGTCGCCCTGGCCATCGGCCTGCCGATCGCCCTGGCGCTGCAGGGCTTTGGCAACCATGGTTTGTGGATCGCCTTTCTGGCCTTCATGGCCTTGCGCGGCCTGACCCTGGGCGCACTGGCCTGGCGACTGGCGCGCCGTGATCAGTGGATCGCGGCGCCGGGTAGTTGATCCCGTGCTTGCCACTACGCATAAAAAAGCCCGCTGAATCGCGGGCTTTTCATTGGCTGCCGATCAAGGCACCAGCGGCAGCTCGCGCTTGTGCTGGGTCTTGTCGTAGGTCTGCACGATGGCCTGGTAGGCGCTGTCGCTGACCGGATTGCCCTGCAGGAAGGCGTCGATGTCTTCGTAGCTGACGCCGTGCACCTGCTCGTCCGGGATGCCGGGGCGTTCGTCTTCCAGGTCGGCGGTCGGCACTTTGGAGAACACTGCAGCCGGGGCACCAAGGCGTTCGGCGATGCGCCGTACCTGGCCCTTGACAAGGCCGCTGAGCGGCGCGAGGTCGCAGGCGCCGTCACCGAACTTGGTGAAGAACCCCATCACCGCTTCGGCGGCGTGGTCGGTGCCGATCACCAGGCCGTTGCGGGCGTTGGCGACGGTGTACTGGGCCAGCATGCGCATGCGCGCCTTGGTGTTGCCGAGCACGAAGTCGCGACGTGCCGAGGTCAGCTCACCCAGTTCGCCGATCTGCTTGGCCAGGCCGGAGACCGCCGGGGCGATGTCGATGGTCTGCACTTCGTCGGCAGCGATGAAGGCCAGCGCGGCCTGGGCGTCGGACTCGTCGTGCTGCACGTTGTGCGGCAGGCGGATGGCGACGAAGCGGTAGGCCTGATCGCCCGTCTCGCTGCGCAGCTGCTCCACGGTCAGCTGCGCCAGGCGGCCGGCCGCCGAGGAGTCCACGCCACCGCTGATGCCGAGCACCAGCACCTTGGTGTGCGAGGCGCTCAGGGTGCCTTTGATGAAGGCGATGCGCTTGGCGATCTCGGCGTCCACGTCGGCGTCCGAGGTGAACGGGGCGATGACGCCCAGGGCGTTGGCGATTTCAGCTTGGCGATTGCTCATGAGGAAGCTCCCTGATTCGCGTCGATACGAAAAACGTGTTTGAGGTAGGTGACGAAGTTCGGGTCACGACACTGGGTCTTGCCCGGCGTGTCGGAAATCTTCGCCACCGGCTGGCCGTTGCAGTCGATCATCTTGATGACGATATTCATCGGTTCGACACCGGGGATGTCGCAGGTCAGGTTGGTGCCGATGCCAAAGCTCACATGAATGCGATCATGCAGCGCGCGGTACAGTTCAAGCGCCTTGGGCAGGGTCAGACCGTCGGAGAAGATCAGCGTCTTGCTCATCGGGTCGATGCCCAGCTTCTCGTAGTGGGCGATGGCCTTCTCGGCCCACAGCAGCGGGTCGCCGGAGTCGTGACGCAGGCCGTCGAACAGCTTGGCGAAGTACAGATCGAAGTCGCCGAGGAAGCTGTCCATGCCGATGGTGTCGGTCAGGGCGACCCCGAGCAGGCCGCGGTATTCCTTGACCCAGCACTCCAGTGCCACCTTCTGGCTGTCGATCAGCCGCGGGCCGAGCTGCTGGTGGGCCATGAACCATTCGTGGGCCATGGTGCCCAGAGGCCGCAGCTCCAGCTCGCGGGCCAGGTGCACGTTGCTGGTGCCGACGAAGCGCCCCGGAAAATCGTGCTTGAGGATGTTCACCACCTCTTCCTGCACGCGGTAGGAGAAGCGCCGGCGAGTACCGAAATCGGCCACCTGGAAGCCCGCCAGTTCATCGGCAGTGGCTTCGCCCTTGAGCCAGTCGAGCTTGCGATACAGCTGCTCGCGCACCTGCTCGATCACCACTTCGCGGTAGCGATAGCGGTTGCGCACCTCGGAGATGATCGCCAACAGCGGGATCTCGTAGAGGATCACGTGCAGCCATGGACCGCGCACGCGGATCGCCAGTTGGCCGGCGTCGTCGGTACCGACGTGCACGTAGCGCATGTTGAAGCGGAACAGGCTGAGGAAGCGGATGAAGTCGGCCTTGATGAACGGGATCCTCTCCAGGTAGGCCAATTGATCCGGGGTGATCGAGGTGTTGACCAGCTGTTCGATCTGGTAGCGGATCTCGGCCAGGTAGGGCGTCAGGTCCTCGTTGCTGCGGCAGCGGAACTCCCATTCAACTTCGGCGTTGGGGTAGTTGTGCAGCACCGCCTGCATCATGGTCAGCTTGTAGAAATCGGTGTCCAGCAGGTTCTGGATGATGCTGGGGGCGAATACGCTCTCACTCATGGTCACTCTCCTCGAGGCGGGCCAGCTCGTTGTCGAGCGCTCCGCCATCGGCGCAGATGATGATGCCCTGCGCGCGCATCTGATCGATGGCTTGCGTCGCGCCGGCTTCGGAAATGGCCCGGCACGCCGGAAGATACAGCAACACCTCGAGGCCGGCGCTACGCAGTTGCAGCGCGGTGTTCTTCACGCAGAAGTCCAGGGCCAGCCCGCCGACCACCACGGCCTCGACACCGGCCACCTTCAGGTACTCGATGACGCCCGTGCTGCGCTTGCCAGCCAGGTCATGGAAGCAGGCGCCGTAGGGGTGCAGATCAGGTTCGACACCCTTCCACACGAAGAAGTCATAGTCGATTGGCGCCGGCAGCTCATCGAGCAGCTCGAAGCCAGGCGTACCCGGCACGCAGTGGCTGACCCAGGTCAGATCGGCGTTGGCGTGGCTCAGGGGCTGCAGCATCTGGTCGTGGCTGTCGACCACCCACAGGGCGTTGGGTGCATGGGCGTCCTTGCTGCCCAGGCGCAGGGTGCCACGACGCGCCATGTCGTTGAGCGGCGCGGCGATCTCATGGCCGCCGGCCACCGGCAACTCATCGGGGCACAGGCTGGTGAAGCCCTTTTGCGCATCGACATCGAACGTGGCGATCTTCATCTGGCACCTCCTCTACATGGAGCCGCATCGCTGCGGGGTGGACACATATTCCACCAGGTGTATTATGTATGTCAACACCCACCTGCAAGGAGAATCACCATGCAGCCCTCGCCTCTGCAGTGCTTCGCGGCAGACCACCATGAACCGACGCCGCGACGCTTCGCGTTGGCCGTTTACGGCGGTGCCTTCGACCCGCCCCACGCGGGGCATGCCAGCGTGATCCGTCGGGCACTGGAAACCAGCGAGCAGGTGCTGGTGGTGCCCAGCTACCGGCATGCCGACGCCAAGCGCATGGCCGACTTCGACCTGCGCTGCGCCTGGGTCGAGCGCCTGGCCGCGCGTTTCGGTGATCGGGTACGCTGCAGCAGCCTGGAACGCGAGCTGGGCGCCGATGGCCGGGTGATCTACAGCTATGACCTGCTCGCCTGCCTGGCCGAACGCCATGGGCTACCCAGCGAGCGTCTGGCGCTGGTGATCGGTGAAGACAACCTCACCCGGCTGAAAACCTTCCACCGCGCCGCCGAGCTGCGCCAGCGCTTCGGCCTGCTGGTCGCCGGTGAGGAGATGACCGTGCACAGCAGCGCGATTCGGGCGATGATCGCCGCCGGGCAAGCGATCCCCGAGGCCTGGCAGTTGCCGGAAATCCACAGCGAGATGACGATTTACAGGAGGTCCGTTTGAGTTCTGTTGAGGTACTGGCAAGCGTGGATCTGATCGCCCTGCGCATGGATGCCGAGAGCCGTGGGCTGCATGTGCTGCTGCACCGCCGCGAGCGCGAACCGTTTCTGGGCCAGTGGGCGCTGCCGGGGGTGATCGTCAATGGCAGCACCCGCGACGCCAACCTCGAGGCGGCGGCCCACCGCGTGCTGCGCGACAAGGCCCAGGTGTTGCCGCGCCACCTCGAGCAGGTCGGCACCGAGGGCAGTGCCGAGCGTGATCCCCGTGGCTGGTCGATGAGCACCTATTACCTGGCCCTGCTGGCTCCGGATACCGAGACCGCTGACGACGGCCTGCGCTTCGTGCCACTCGACGAGGTGCTGGACGGGCGCCTCGCCCTGCCCTTCGATCACCGCCAACTGGTGCGCCTGAGCGTCGAGCGCCTGGCCGGTAAATCCGTCTACACCAGCCTGCCGCTGTACCTTGCGCCGCCACGCTTCACCGTGCTCGATGCCCTGAACGCCGCCCAGGCCTGCCTGGGCACGACGATCAATAACACCTCGTTGCGCAAGCGCCTGGAAAAGATGAAGGACGCCGGCTGGATCCGCGACACCGGCGAGAAGAACTTCCCGAAAATGGGCCGCCCCCAGCAATTGTGGGAGCTGACCGAACAGGCCGAGGGCGTGTTCGTGTTCGACCGCAGCCTGTTGGCGGATCGGGCAAGCAGCTGACCAGCAATCCCGTAGCCTGGGTTGAGCGAAGCGATACCCAGGTTGGCTTTCCCGGGTGTCGCTTCGCTCGACTTGGGCTACCTATCTTCTTTACTGCCGCATGCCGATGGCCAAGCGATTGAAGGCATTCATCAGCGAAATGGCATAGGTCAGGTCACTGATCTGCACGTCATCGAAATGCGCCTTGAGCGGCTCGAAGACTTCATCCGGCGCATGGGTGCGGGCGATGTCGGTGAGCGATTCGGCCCAGGCCAGCGCGGCCCGCTCGGCCTCACTGAAGTGCCCACTGATATGCCAGCCCGCCAGGCTGTCGAGCTTGGCCTGGGGCGTGCCGCCGTCGCGCAGCGCCTTGGCGTGCATCTCCAGGCAGAAGGCGCAGCCGTTGATCTGCGAAATGCGCAGGTACACCAGTTCGATCAGCGGCAGGCCCAGGCTGCTGCCGGCCAGGGCTTTCTTGGCGGCCAGCAGGCCCTTGTAAACGTCTGGCGAGAGTTGGCTGTAGGGCAGGCGTAAGGTACTCATGGTGCAATCTCCGTAGCAGTGTCGAAATAGAAACGGGTGGTGCGTTGCAGTTGCGGTATCGCATCGTCTAGGGCCGCCTGTATCGCGTCGCGGCCATGGGCCAGGCCTTGCAGGTGAACGAAAGCCACCTCGGTAATGCCCAGGGTGCTCAGTACGTGGCGCAGGTAGGCGGTGAGAAAATCCGGCTGCCGGGCCCGTGGCCCCTGATAGAAGCCGCCGGCACTGACCAGCACCAGGGTCGGCCGGTCCTGCAGCAGGCCGACCTTGCCCTGGGGCGTGGCGGCGAAGCTGCGGTGAATGCGCAGCACGTAATCGATCCACAGCTTGAGCGCGGCCGGTACCGTGAAGTTGTGCATCGGCGTGACGATGATCAGGCAGTAGCTGGCCTCCAGCTCGGCGATCAGCGTTTCCGAGCAGGCGAAGCCCGGCGCATCGAAGGCCGCGTTGCCGGTCAATGCGGTCGCATAGTCGGCGCCGAGCGATGGCAGCGGTTCGCCAACCAGATTGCGTTCGACTAACTCGGCATCAGGCCAGCGCGTGGCGATCAGCCGGCGTGCCAGCTGGCTGCCATGGGCGTGCCGCTGATGGGGGCTGCATTCGAGCAGCAGGATGCGCTTCATGCCGTCACCTGCGGCAGCACTTCGACGAAGTGCAGGCCCCGCGCCAGCAAGCCCTGGCGATAGTAGAAGCGCTGGCCGAACGCGTTGCCCAGAGCGGTGTCGAGCACCAGATGAGCGTGGCGGCTGTCGATCGCCTCGCGGCGCACCGCCTCGATCAACAGGCCACCGACGCCGCTGCGCTGCTCGGTGGGCAGCACGATCAGGTCGTCGACATAGACGAAGCGTCCGTAGAGGGTATTTTCCTGCAGCCGGTAGCCGGCCAGACCGACCATCTGGTCGCCTCTCCAGGCGGCCAGCAGCCGATAGCCCTGGCTGGCCTGGCGCTGTACCTGGGCGACGAAGGCCTGAGCATCGACGAGATGGGGGCGTAGCTCGCGCATCAGCGCAAAGCAGGCCAGACACTGGACGGGATCCTGCACGGCGCGCAGGGTAACGGGATGAGACATGGTGGCGTCCTCGCTATCGGATGGACGCCAGATTACTCAGCACCTGGCCCGCTCAATAGAACCAAGATGACGCAAAGGCATTGATCCATCTTTCAGCGAGTCATTCGCCTTGCCGCATGGGCATGCGGTCGATAGTACGGAAGATCGCCTGCAGATCGGCATCGGCGCCCTGCTGGATTTTCTTGCCGCCATCCTTGCCGACCAGAATCACCTGGGGCCGGGCATTGCCGGCGTCCAGCGCCAGCAGCAGGCGCTTGGTGGCGATGGCATCCAGCGGCTGCTCGTTACGCTGCCCCTGCTTGCCGATCACGGTATAGAGCACCATGTCGCGCTCGACGAACGCCTCGCGGTTGGCGGGCTCACGCAGCGCGGCCTGCACCCGCATCAGCAGGGGATCATCGGCGCTGGCGGCCAGCACGATCAGCGGCCGGGTCTTCCAGCGCTCGGCCTGCAGCGGATCCTCACTGGCATGGGTCAGCAGCGGCAGCGCCGAGAGCAGCAGGGTCGCGAAACGCTTCATGGCCGTTCTCCCCGGCGGGATCGCTCCCGCCGTTCAGCGATGCGGATGCCCTCAGTACGACAGGTACGAAGAGCGCGTCAGCCCCAGGCGCAGGGCATCCAGGAACTGGGTACGCTCGCGGGCGCTGATGCGCGCGCTGGCGACCTTGTCGCGGTAGTGGGTCATCAGTTCCTCGGGCGACAGGTGCACGTAGCGCAGCATGTCCTCGATGGTGTCGTGGGTTTCGATGCCAGCGTGGTAGATGCTGCCGTCGGCGTTCTGGTAGATGTTCACCGAGTCGGTGTCACCGAACAGGTTGTGCATGTCGCCGAGAATTTCCTGATAGGCGCCGACCAGGAAGATGCCCAGCACGTAGTCCTCGCCATCACGCAGCTCGTGCACCGGCAGGCTGGTTTCGATGGACTGCTCGTCGACGTACTGGTTGATCTTGCCGTCCGAGTCGCAGGTCAGGTCCTGCAGCACCGCACGGCGCAGCGGCTCCTCGTCCAGGCGGTTGAGCGGCAGGATCGGCAGGATCTGGCCGATGGCCCAGGTGTCCGGCAGGCTCTGGAATACCGAGAAGTTGCAGATGTACTTGTCGGCCAGCTTGTCGTTGAGCTCGTCGAGTACCTGGCGATGGGAGCGCTGGCGGGCCTTGAGCTGGTTGTACAGGCGGCGGCAGATCGAGAAGTAGCACTGCTCGGCCAGGGCCTTCTGCGGCAGGTCGAGCTTGCCGGCGGAGTATTGCCCGGCCGCCTCGCTGACGTAGTGGGTGGCGCGCCAGTAGGTTTCGGCGACCATTTCCGGGTCGCTGTCGTCGAGCAGGTCGATCAGCACCTGCAGCACTTCGGGCTGCTCGATGCTGCGGTCGATTTCCGGCACGTCATCGTTGTGGCGCTCGACGTCCGTCACCTGCACCAGCAGCACGGCATGGTGCGCGGTCATCGCCCGGCCGCTCTCGGAGAAGATGTGCGGGTGGGGGATTTCCTGGCGGTCGCAGAATTCCTTGAGCATGTCGACCACCGCGTCGGCGTAGTCTTCCATGTCGTAGTTGATCGAGCTGGCGTTGCGTGAGTGGGTGCCGTCGTAGTCCACACCCAGGCCGCCGCCCACGTCGATATGGTCGACCGGCAGGCCCAGCGCACGCAGTTCGCCGTAGTAGCGGATGGCTTCGCGAAAGCCCTTGCGGTAGTCGGCGATGTTGGCGATCTGCGAGCCCATATGGAAGTGCAGCAGGCGGATGCCCTGATCCAGGCCGGCCTTGCGGAAACGCTCGACCACCGACAGCAACTGCGCGGCGGACAGGCCGAACTTGGACTTCTCGCCACCGGTATCCGCCCACTTGCTCGATGCCAGGGACGACAGGCGCACGCGCAGGCCGATCTGCGGGGCTACCTTGAGCTCGGCGGCCTCGTCGATCACCAGGGCGACTTCCGACTCCTTCTCGATGACGATGAACACGTTGTGGCCAAGCTTCTGCCCCATCAGCGCCAGGCGGATGAATTCGCGGTCCTTGTAGCCGTTGCAGACGATGGTGCCGCCTTTCGGCGCCAGCGCCAGGACGGCCAGCAGCTCGGGCTTGGAGCCGGCTTCCAGGCCGATGGAAACGTTCTCGGTGGCGATGATGTTCTCCACCACCGCTTCCTGCTGGTTGACCTTGATCGGGTACAGCGCGGTGTAGCGATTGCCGTACTCAAGACGCGCGATGCTGGCGTCGAAAGCGCCGGTCAGCTTGCGCACGCGGTCCTGCAGGATGTCCGGAAAACGCACCAGCAACGGCAGCGACAGGCCGCTCTGGCGCAGCTCCTCGACCTGCTCATGGAGATCGATGGGCGTGCTGCCCGGGCCGTTGGGGCGCACTTCGACGCGGCCGGCGTCGTTGATCGAGAAATAACCCGCGCCCCAATGGCGGATGCCATAGACACTGCGGCTATCGGCCACCGTCCATTGGCTTCCATCGTCCTTGCGTGTGCGTCGTGCGGCCATCGAGGGTTCCCCTGTAGCAGATAGGCTGATGCTGTCGATACGGTCGGGCGAGCATAGAGCCTGGAAATGACGATTGCTCGGCAGTGGACTGGCCGAGCAGTGAGTAAGTTTAGATAGTCACGGGTGGCGACGTTCAGCCGCCGGATTTCTTGGCTTTGAAACCGCGCTTGATCAGCTCGGCGAGCAGCAGTTCGACATGGTCGCCCTGGATCTCGATAACGCCATCCTTGAGCGAGCCACCGCAACCACAGCGCTTCTTCAGCGCCGAGGCCAGCTCTTTGAGCGGCTCTTCGGCCAGAGGCACGCCCGTGACGGTCGTCACCGTCTTGCCGCCGCGGCCTTTGGTCTCGCGGCGCACCCGGGCAATGCCGTCGCCCTCGGGAATCGCCGTGCGCGAACAGGTACAGGCGTCCACCGGCTGCGAGCAATCCGGGCAATGCCGGCCTGCGTCCGTAGAAAACACCAGGCCACCGAGGCCGGCGAATGAAGAGGCTTTCTTGGCCACCGCGTTTTTTCCTCAGTGGATGGGAGCGGCGCAGTGTAACGACAAAGGCCGGCAATGCTAAGAAGCGAAATGCGCCAACCCCTGATGGATTGGCGACTCCACGGGGTGATCAGCGATTGGCGAGGTAGTGGTCGAGGGCTACCAGCGAGTCCGGGCAGTAGGGTTTGTGCCGGATGTCGAGTTGCGCGGCCTCGAGGGTCATGAAGTGCGCTTCGAGCACTTCCTCGGGCTGCAGCACCAACGGTGCGTCGGAGACGGCCGAGAACACCGCGCACCAGATTCGGTTCTCCGGCTGATCGAAGAAGAATCGACCATGGTCGCGCAGCACCGCATCGCGGATGCCCAGTTCTTCGGCCAGCTCGCGCTCGGCCGACTGCGCGTAGCCTTCGCCTGCGGCCACCATGCCGCCGGTGGCGATATCCCAGTAACCGGGGTAGACCGCCTTGCTCAGGGTGCGCCGGTGCACGCACAGCTCACCGGCAGCATTGAACAGCAGAATGAAGGTACCGCGACCGATCAGGCCGCGCTGACGCAGTTCCGCCCGGGGCAAGGCGCCGAGCACCTCATCATGCTCGTCGACCCAGGCGATCAGCTCGGCATCCGAGGCGGCGCGGTGCGCCACCTCGGCGTTGGCAGCAGCCATCGATCAGCCCTGGGACAGCAGCTGACGCAGGTCGATCACCGCAGCGTTGGCCCGCGAGATGTAGTTGGCCATCACCAGCGAGTGGTTGGCGAGGATGCCGTAGCCGCTGCCGTTGAGCACCATCGGGCTCCACAGCGTGGCCTGGGCGGCCTCCAGCTCACGAATGATCTGCCGCACGCTGACGGTGGCGTTCTTCTTGGCCAGTACGTCGGCAAAATCGACCTCGATGGCGCGCAGCAGGTGCGACAGCGCCCAGGCCTGACCGCGTGCCTCGTAGAACACGTTGTCGATCTGCAGCCATGGGGTTTCGTAGGTGCGCTCGGTCACTTCCGGCACCTGACCTTCGGCCAGCTCGGTGGTCTCGGTCACTTCGGTATTCAGGCGCACCTGGCCGACGCTGGCCGACAGGCGCTGGGACAGCGAGCCCAGACGGGTAGCGACGTCGCCGAACCAGTTGTTGAGGTTGTCGGCACGGGTGTAGAAGCGCGCACCGCCCTGGCCCGGCTCGGACAGACGAGCGAGGTAGCGGTCCAGGGAGTTGATGCCTTCGCGGTACTCGGACTCGGCAGCCGGCAGCGCCCAGCTGCGATGGTCGAAGTTGAAGCGCGGCTCGGCACGGGCCAGGTCGCCGTCCTCGGTGGATTGCGATTGCGAACGGGCGAAGTCCTTGCGCAGCGCGCGGGAGAAATCGCGCACCTGCACCAGTACGCCGTATTCCCAGCTCGGCATGTTGTCGAGCCACAGGCCCGGTGGCGCCAGGTCGTTGGACAGGTAGCCGCCCGGCTTGTCGAGCAGGGTCTGGGCGACCTGTTTGAGGGTTTCCACCGTGGTGTAGCCGTTGACCACCTGGCGCTGGCTGCTTTCAGCCGCGGCCTGCACGCGCTGCTGCACCGGGAACAGGTCCGGCTCCTGGCTCCAGTACCAGCCGACGACCAGCGCCACCAGCAGATAGATACCCAGCAAACCGATGACGACACGGCCGAACCCGCCGCCCAGGCGACGGCGAGATCCAGAGCTGGCACCGTCATCGGCATGGGCGGTGCCGGTGGTGCGGTTCTTCCAATCGAGCATGGCGATTATCCTTTGATCAACGACGTACAGGGCTTCGACCACAGGCCTCTAGGAGGGTTGCGCCAATACTTGAGCGCTCCGTGGCCTGCTTCGAGGCTACGCTGCCACTATAAGGGAAGGCTGCCTTGCTGCGGAGCGCAGCAAGCTGTTCACGACGTAATAGGCTGGCAACAGCGGTTTGCATCGAACATGGTCGAGGGTGCGGGGCGAGTCACAACACTGGCGTCATAGGAATGGCAAAATAACCACCCAATGATAGCATCAGGCCATTACCGACAGGCCCATGCCGCCATACGCAGACTGACAGGCCATGATCGAGCAAGAAGACCCTAGCCGCGACCGGCTCAAACAGCATTTTGCCCAGCGCGTGATTCACCAGGCTCGCCAAGTTCTGGAAGTCTGGCAGCGCCTGCAGCGTGGCGAGTGGAACGACAACGGGATGCAGGAGCTGCAGGAGGCCGCGCAGCTCCTGCAGCGCTATGCCGAGCGCTTCGAGCAAGCCGAGCACCGCGAACTGGGCAAGCGCATCGTCGCCTGCTTGAGCGTGGTGGGCGCCAACCGCGGGCGCCTCAACAGCGAAGTGATCAGCGAACTCAACCAGCTGATGCAGCGCCTGTCGCGCACCGGCCTGCGCCACGGCGACCGCTTCGAACACACCACGTTGCCGCCGTTGCGCAAACCCGTGTACCTGGCGTTGCAGCATCTGGAGCGCGCCGAGCGCCTGGCGCAGCAGCTGGAATTCTTCGGCATGAACGCCAAGCCGCTGGATACCGCCAACGCCTTTCGCGAAGCCATGCTCGAACGCCACCCGGCGGCCATCGTCATGGAGATCGACTTCGCAGGCACTGGTAACGGCCTGCAATTGGCTCAGGCCGTTCAGGAAGGCCTGCAGGAAAAGATTCCGGTGCTGTTCTACAGCCATGAAGACACCGACACCCCGACCCGCCTGGCAGCCGTGCGCGCTGGCGGGCGCGAATTCTTCACCGGTTCGATGGATGCCTCGAGCCTGCTGGAGCGCATCGAGGTGCTGACCCACGTCGCCCAGTACGAGCCCTACCGCGTGCTGATCGTCGACGACTCGCGCGCCCAGGCCACCCATACCGAGCGCGTGCTCAACAGCGCCGGTATCGTCACCCGCACGCTCACCGAGCCGATCCAGGCGATGGACGAACTGGCCGAGTTCCAGCCGGATCTGATCATCCTCGACATGTACATGCCGGCCTGCAATGGCACCGAACTGGCCCAGGTGATCCGCCACAACGACCGTTACGTCAGCGTGCCGATCATCTACCTGTCCGCCGAGGACGACCTCGACAAGCAGCTCGACGCGATGAGCGAGGGCGGTGACGACTTCCTCACCAAACCGATCAAGCCGCGCCACCTGATCGCCACCGTGCGCAACCGCGCCGACCGCGCGCGCAGCCTCAAGGCACGCATGGTGCGCGACAGCCTCACCGGGCTGTTCAACCATACGCACACCCTGCAGCTACTCGAAGACGCACGCTTTCGCGCTCAGCGCGACGAGCAGCCGCTGAGCTTCGCGATGATCGATATCGACTACTTCAAGAAGGTCAACGACAACTACGGCCATCCCATGGGCGACCGGGTAATCAAGAGCCTGGCGTTGTTCCTCAAACAGCGCCTGCGCAAGAGCGATTCCATCGGTCGCTACGGCGGCGAGGAATTCGCCGTGGTAATGCCCAACACCGATGCGCGCACAGCTGCCAGGGTGCTGGACGAGGTGCGCGCGCGCTTTGCAGAGATTCAGTACCCCGCCCACCCGCAGGATCTGAGCTGTACCTTCAGCTGCGGCGTCGCCGAGCTGGCCGATGATCTGGACAGCAAGCACCTTTCGCAGCGCGCCGACGCGGCGCTGTACCGCGCCAAGAACGGCGGCCGCAACCGTGTCGAGGTGTACGAGTAGGCGCCGGCCGCCACCTATCGGTTAGCTGGCGTCATTAATGCGGCGCGTCACTTGACTGTCACACGGGCGCAATAACGTACCGACCATCGCACTGCATGGCGCAGTGCCATCAATGCCCGGACGTCGATTCAAGCATGCGCCTCAAAACCCTCGCTAATCTCAACACCCTCATGCTGGTCGGCATCGGCATCGCCCTGGCCTGCACCCTGTGGTGGTCACAACGGGCATTGGAGCGCCCTTACGTGCTGATGGAGCAGTACCTGGAAATCTCGCAGCAATTCCAGCGTGAGGCCGCAGGAAACATTCTCGGCTATCTGGACGGTGGCGATGCCCTGCGTCACAGCGCTGCCCTGCAGAACCTCGACGCGCTGCAGGCGAAGGTCGATGCACTGCCAGGCAGGCTTGCCGGTGGCCTGGGCAGCAGCCTGGACGAGCTGAAGGCCTTCGCCGCCGTACAGCTGCTCGCCGCCGGCAAGCTTTCCGGCGACCCGCAGGGCCTGCTGATCCAGGCCGAACGGGAGCTGGGCGATGCCCTGGCGGGGCTGGCCCGTTACGCCGAAGAAGGACAGGGTGACGCGGCGAACACCTACCGCGCACCGCTTTTCGAGGCTTCGCAACATCTGGCTCGGCTGGCCCTGGCGCGCAGCAAGCTGGTCAGCAGCGGGCGGGCCGAACTGGCGGCGGATGTGGAGCGTGAAGTGCAGGCGCTGCAGACCCAGGCCGGCAAGATCAACGGGCTGCCGCTGCTCGGCGTGACGGAGCAAGCGGCCTCGGGTAGTGATGCCTTCGCCTCGCTGATGGGCTTGGACAGCGACGAGCAGACGAGCGAAGCCGAGGATCGCGGCATTGCCCTGAAGCGCGAGCTCGACAGCCTGCTGGGGCGCTATCCCGGCGAACTGACGCGCACCCAGGCACTGATCGAACAACGCGCACAGCTGGCCGCTACCACCCGCGCCCGGCTGGATGCGGTGCAGCAATCCTTCACCGCCCTGGAGCCCCAGGTGCGCGCCGAGCACGGCCGCATTCAGGGCGAAGTGCGATTAATCCTGGGCATCATGGTGGTGCTGATCCTGCTCATCGCGCTGATCATCGACACCCTGCAGCGGCGCCTGAGCCGTCTGCTCGAACGCCTGGTGCCGGCGCTCTCAGCCTGGGCGGCGGGGGATTTCGCCAGCGAGATCCACCTGGCCACCAACACCCGTGAGCTGCGCGATATCGAAGAGTCGCTCAATCGCCTGCGTCGCTATCTGGTCGAGCTGGTCGGTACCATTCACCGGCATGCCGCCCAGGTATCGACATCCAGCCATACCCTGGCCGACCTGAGCAGCGGTCTGCATGAGGGCGCCGAGCGCCAGGCCAGCGATACCGCGCAGATTCGCGACGCATTAGGCGAGCTGGAGGCGACCATCCTGCAAGTGGCCGACGACGCCGGCCAGACGGCCACCGCCGGCCGTGATGCCGACCGTGCCCTCGCCCAGGGCCAGAAGGTCATCGGTAATAGCCTCGCCGGCCTGCATGCGCTGGTCGAGGAGGTGCAGGGCAATGCCCAGGCCATCGAGCATCTGGCCACGGAGACCGCCACCATCGGCAGCGTGCTGACGGTGATCCGCAGCATCGCCGAACAGACCAATCTTCTGGCACTCAACGCAGCCATCGAGGCGGCGCGCGCCGGTGAAGCCGGACGCGGTTTCGCCGTGGTTGCCGACGAGGTGCGCTCGCTATCGCTGCGCACCAGCTCGGCCACCGCGCAGATTCAGGAGGTGATCGGCCGCCTGCAGCAAGCCGCCAATAGCTCGGTGCAGGCCATGCGCAGCCAGGTCGAGCATGCCGAGGCGACCGCCGAACAGGCCCGCACCGCCGATGGCGCACTGGACGAGATCGTTGGCGCCATCGGCACCATCGCCAGCAAGGCTGCGCGCATCGCCGAGGCAACAGCCTACCAGGGCAGCGCCGTCAGCGAGATCCGTGACCACAGCGAGCGCATTCACCAACTGGGCGGCGACAACCTGCAGCGTATCGGCCAGGGCCGCGCCCAGAGCGTCGAGTTGCAGGCACTGAGCGGTCAGCTGGATCAGACGGTACAGGCGTTTCGGGTGTAGACAGGATCAAGCCTGGGATTTGCGCAAAGCGCAGTGAATACCCTCGGCGCCCCGGAGTGACCCCATCAGCCCAGTGAGACGGCGCCATGCGCCCGAATTTCGCGGGCGTGAACTAGTCGTCCCCGTCCGCCCCCACGTGCAGCCATCCGACTACCGGCTCATCGCTCCCACGGCGGTGGTGGCTCGCGATCCTTGGGCTCGTCCTCGGCATTCAGCGCAGCCTGGCGGCGTGCTTCATCGGCCAGGGCGGCCTTGATCTCGCGCATCACCGCGTCGACGTCGGCTTCGTCTTCCGGATCCTTGAATTCACCGGTCAGCACGCTTTGTGGCGTCAGCCTGCCTTCTTCATAGAGCGCCCACATTTCCTTGGCGTACTTGCTGTACTTGAGCTCCGGGGCGAACTGGCCGAAGTAGGCCGCCATGTTGCCGACGTCACGTTCGAGCATCTTGAAGGCGTGGTTGTTGCCCGCCGCATCCACCGCCTGGGGCAGGTCGATGATCACCGGGCCCTCCGGTCCGAGCAGCACGTTGAATTCCGACAGGTCGCCGTGCACCAGGCCGGCACACAGCATCTTGACGATTTCCTCGATCATGAAGGCGTGGAATTCGCGCGCGTCCTCGGGGTGCAGGTCGACGTCATTGAGGCGTGGCGCCACGTCGCCCTCGCCATCGGTGACCAACTCCATCAGCAGCACGCCATCGAGGAAGTCGTAGGGCTTGGGCACCCGCACGCCGGCATTGGCCAGACGAAACAGGGCCGCCACCTCGGCGTTCTGCCAGTTCTCCTCCTGGTTCTTGCGCCCGTGCTTGGAGCCCTTGGCCATGGCCCGGGCATCGCGGCTGTTGCGTACCTTGCGACCCTCCTGATACTCGGCGGCCTGGCGGAACCCGCGCTTGTTGGCCTCCTTGTAGACCTTGGCGCAACGCAACTCGGAACCGCAACGCACCACGTAGACCGCTGCTTCCTTGCCGCTCATCAAAGGGCGAATCACCTCGTCCACCAGGCCGTCCTCGACCAGGGGCTCAATGCGTTTTGGCGTCTTCATCAGCTTTTATCGGGGTCCTCGGTGGGCTATGCGGCCCTTTTATACGGCAATCCTGGGGCAGCGCCCAGCCCATGGGGGAAATGCATCGACCGTTCAGGTTTGAAAGCGTGATTGGCACTGGCGCTCACACCGGCCGATACCGACAATCCGCCTACAGTCTAGGAGATGAACATGTGCGAAGAACGCCGCTGGCAGGCCGTGTGTGAGCGCGATGCCGCGCAAGATGGTCAATTCGTATTTGCCGTGCGCTCGACCGGTATTTACTGCCGGCCCAGCTGTCCGGCGCGTCGACCACGCCGTGACAACGTCAGTTTCCATGACGGCCCGGCGCAGGCCGAAGCGGCAGGATACCGACCCTGCAAGCGCTGCACGCCCCAGGGCGCAAGCCCCGCCGAGCAGCTCGACGCACTGGTAACGGCGGCCTGCCGTCTGCTCGACAAGGCCGACAAGCCGCTCACACTGGAGATGCTGGCGGCGCGCGTCGGTTTGTCCGCCTCGCACCTGGCCCGCGCCTTCAAGGCGCGCACCGGCCTGACGCCCAAGGCCTGGGCCAGCACCCGCCAGCGCGAACGCCTGGCCGCCAACCTGCCAGGCGCCCGATCGGTACTCGAAGCGGCGCTGGACACCGGCTACAGCAATACCCGCAGCCTTTATGAGCAAACCGACGGTGTGGCCCTGGCAAGGCGGCGCCAGGGCTCGAAGGGCGAGATGCTTCGCGTGGCCGTGGTGCCCTGCCCGCTCGGCTACCTGCTATTGGCCGGCAGCGACAAAGGCCCTTGCGCCCTGCTGTTCGGCGATGCGACGGATACGCTGGAAACCGAGCTGCGCCAGCGTTTCCCGGCGGCCAGCCTGCAGGCCGATGACGGGCAACTGCAAGATTGGTTAAACGAGGTACTGCTGCAACTGCGAGAGCCTGAACGTGCCGCCAAGCTGCCGCTGGATCTGCGCGGCACGGCCTTCCAACAGCGCGTCTGGCAAGCCCTGCGCGCCATTCCCGTCGGGCAGACACGCACCTATGGGCAACTGGCTGCCGAACTCGCCAGCCACCCGCGAGCCGTCGCCCGCGCCTGTGCCAGCAACCCGCTGGGCCTGTTGGTGCCCTGCCACCGGGTGACCGCCGCCGATGGCAGCCTGGGCGGCTACCGCTGGGGCGTGGCACGCAAGGCGGCGCTACTGCAGGCCGAAGCCGAAACGCTCAGCCGCGAAGAATGACCGGGCACCCGTAGCCTGGCGTTGAGCGCAGCGATACCCAGGACAGCGGATCCCAGGTGTCGCTACGCTCGACCCAGGCTACGATGGGACTGATTCAGCGCTCCAGAATCGCCGTCACGCCCTGCCCGCCCGCGGCGCAGATGGAAATCAGTCCACGTCCTTCACCCGCCACCGACAGCAACTTGGCCAGGTTGACGACGATACGCCCGCCGGTGCCGGCAAACGGGTGACCGGCCGCCAGGGAGCTGCCTTTGACATTGAGTTTGGCGCGGTCGATGCTGCCCAGCGGCTGCGCCAGGCCAAGGCGCTCGCGGCAATAGCCGGCATCTTCCCAGGCCTTGAGCGTGCACAGCACCTGGGCGGCGAAGGCCTCGTGGATTTCGTAGTAGTCGAAGTCCTGCAGGGTCAGTCCGTTGCGCGCCAGCAACCGGGGCACGGCGTACACCGGCGCCATCAGCAGCCCTTCGTGACCTTTGACGAAATCCACCGCTGCCGCCTCGCCGTCCCGCCAGTAGGCAAGAATCGGCAGGCCGCGGGCCTTGGCCCACCCCTCGCTGGCGAGCAGCACCAGTGAAGCCCCGTCGGTCAGTGGCGTGGAGTTGGCGGCGGTCAGGGTGCCGCGCTGGCCTTTCTCGAACACCGGCTTGAGGGTCGCCAGTTTGGCCAGGTCGATATCGGGACGCAGGTTCTGGTCGCGGGTCAGGCCCAGGAACGGCGTCATCAGGTCGTCCTGCCAACCCTCGGCGTAGGCGGCGGCCAGCTTGCGATGGCTTTCCACGGCCAGTTGGTCCTGCTCGTCACGGGGGATGGCCCAGTGCTGCGCCATCAGCTCACAGTGCTGGCCCATGGAGAGCCCCGTGCGCGGCTCACCGTTGCGCGGCAGCGACGGCGCCAGATGCCGCGGGCGGATCTGCAACAGGGTCTTGAGCTTGTCGCCAGTGCTCTTGGCACGATTGGCCTGTAACAGGATCTTGCGCAGGCCTTCGTTGACGCCGATCGGCGCATCCGAGGTGGTATCCACGCCCCCGGCGATACCGCACTCGATCTGCCCGAGGGCGATCTTGTTGGCCACCAGCAGGGCGGCCTCCAGGCCGGTGCCGCAGGCCTGCTGCAGATCGTAGGCGGGGGTTTCCGGCGCCAGGCGCGAGCCGAGTACGCACTCACGGGTCAGGTTGAAATCCCGCGAATGCTTGAGCACTGCACCGGCCACCACCTCGCCGAGACGCTCGCCGTGCAGGTTGTAGCGCTCGACCAGGCCTTCCAGGGCGCTGGTGAGCATGGCCTGGTTGCTGGCGGTGGCGTAGGCGCTGTTGGAGCGGGCGAAGGGAATACGGTTGCCACCAACGATGGCGACCCGGCGCGGCAGGCTCATTTGCGGCTCCTTGCAGTAATATTTTGCGGCATTTTAGGGTGCCGTTCTACCGACACGGTCGCCGGTCATTGGGCTGCTGTCGATGCATGAAACGAGTGATCGCGTACAGTGGTCAACCACTTTGAGTTTCAGCCCTGGAGTCTGTTCCATGTCCGATCGCTACCTCAACTTCGCCAATACGCCGGCCGGCCGCCGCCTGGTCGGTGCGCTCGGGCTGCCAGCGCCACTGCCACTGGAGCGCTGGGTGGCGGGGCGCAATCGGCCATTGGAAGGTGCGCTGCTGATCGGTGGCGAGGGCGACCTGGGGGCGGCGGTGGCGGGCTTCGCCAAGCGCCTGACCGACGAGCTGTTCGCCCCCCGTGACGAGCAGTTTGGCCTGCCCCGCTGGACCGCCGAACACGGCCCCAAACTCAAGGGGTTGGTGTTCGATGCCAGCAGCCTGCAGCGCTTCGAGGAACTCGACGCCCTGCGCCAGTTCTTCCAGCCCGCCCTGAAGAATCTCGATCGCTGCCCTCACGTGGTGGTGCTCGGTCGCGCGCCAGAGACGCTGACCGATCCGCAGGCCTCGAGCGTGCAACGCGCACTGGAAGGTTTCACCCGCTCACTGGCCAAGGAGATCCACCGCGGCGGCACCGTGCAACTGCTGCACGTGGATTCCGGCGCGGAAGGCCAGCTCGAAGGCGCGCTGCGTTTTCTGCTGTCGCCCAAGAGCGCCTACATTTCGGCCCAGGTGCTGCGCCTGCGGCCCTGCGCCGGGCAGGTCAGTGACTGGACGCACCCGCTGGCCGGCAAGACCGCCCTGGTCACCGGCGCCAGCCGCGGCATCGGCGCTGCCATCGCCGAAACACTGGCCCGCGACGGCGCCACGGTGCTGCTGCTGGACGTGCCACCCGCCAAGGACGCCCTCGATGCCCTCGCCGCGCGCCTGGGTGGCCGCAGCCTCGCTCTGGACATCTGCGCCGAAGACGCACCGGCCCGGCTGGTCGAGGCGCTGCCCGATGGCGTCGATATCGTCGTGCACAACGCCGGCATCACCCGCGACAAGACCCTGGCGAAAATGAGCGAAGGCCTGTGGGAGTCGGTGATCGACGTCAACCTCCGCGCCCCGCAGCAGCTCACCGCCGCCCTGCTGGAAGCCGGCACCCTGCGCGACGACGGCCGCGTGGTGCTGATCGCCTCGCTCAGCGGCATCGCCGGCAACGTTGGGCAGACCAACTACGCGACCAGCAAGGCCGGGCTGATCGGCCTGGCCCAAAGCTGGGCACCGACCCTGGCGCAGCGCGGCATCAGCATCAATGCGGTGGCGCCGGGCTTTATCGAAACGAGCATGACCGCCGCCATTCCCTTCACCATCCGTGAGGCTGGGCGGCGCATGAATTCGATGAACCAGGGCGGCCTGCCCCAGGATGTCGCCGAAGCGGTGGCCTGGTTCGCGCAACCCGGTTCGGGCGCAGTCAGCGGCCAGGTGCTGCGGGTGTGCGGGCAGAGCCTGCTGGGCGCCTGATCACGAGCTTGCCGCACGCCCGCGACGCCGGAACTCCACCGGCGTCGCGCCAACCCAGCGCTTGAAGGCGCGGCAAAAGGTGCTGGGCTCGGAGAAGCCGGTGCGCTCGGCGATCCACTCGATGCGCTCCTCGGTGTCCACCAGCAGGCGCTTGGCCAGGTTGCAGCGGCGATCGTTGAGCAGTTCGTTGAAGCGCACATCGGCCTGAGCCAGCCGTTCACGCAGCCGGCGCACCGGCATTCCCAGGCGAGTGGCGACCTGTTCGAGGGTTGCGCCCTCGCTCAGCAACTCGTCGATCAGCCGGCTGACCTCGCCGACCAGCTCGGGGCGCGCCTGATCAGCGCCCGCGGGAAGCGAAGTGCGCAGGCACAGGAAACTCGGCATCAGGGCTGGCAGAGGCGTGACGACCCTGTGCTTGTCCAGATTGGGCATGCTGCATTCCTTGCATGGAGAGTGGCTGGGCCAATTTACCCACCAGCGTAGGCAGCTTTTGCCACTGATGCTTGGGTAACCGGCAATCGTTTGCGCACTTGGCACCAATAGGCGCTGGCTAATGTCCTAAATCTCGACGAGAGTACGCACAAACCACCTTGCAGCGGAGCGCACGATGGCAACCGAATGGCTCGATTTGCACACCCCGCCGGCATTGCCCGGCATGCTCCTGCGCGCCGCGACCCGGCGTGGAATCACCGGCAAGGTTCTGCCGCACCGCGGGCTGCGCTGCCCGGTGAGCGTAGATGCCGAGCACCTGGCCCGCTACCGTCAGCTATGTGGCTTCACCGACGATGCTCGCCTGCCCGCTACCTATCCGCACGTACTGGCCTTCACCCTGCAGATGAAACTGCTTACCGAGGCGGATTTTCCCTTCCCGCCCCTCGGGCTGGTGCACCTGGAAAACCGCATCCGCGTGGTGCGCCAGCTGGCTGGCCTGGGCCCCTTTACCCTGAGCGTGGAAGCCAGCAACCTGGCGCCCCACGACAAAGGCGCGGTGTTCAGCGTGATCACTCGCCTCGAGGATCAATTGGGCCTGCTCTGGGAGGGCGATAGCCGCATCCTGTGTCGCGGCGTCAAGCTCGACGGGCCGACCATCGGCCGCAGCGAACCACCGAGCCTGCCGATGGATGTGCTGGACAGCTGGCAGGCGCCGTCGAACATCGGCCGCCGCTATGCGCGAGTCTCGGGGGACTACAACCCTATTCATCTATCGACCCTGAGCGCCAAGCCGTTCGGCTTCCCCCACGCCATCGCCCACGGCCTCTGGAACAAGGCCCGCGCCCTGGCCGCGCTGCATGCCCACCTGCCAGCCTCGGGCTACAGCGTCGAAGTGCGCTTCCAGAAGCCGGTTTTACTGCCAAGCACGCTGCGCATGCGTGCCAGCCTGCCAGCGGCGGAAGGCCAGTTCGACCTGCAGGGCAAGGACGATGCGCCGCACCTGGCCGGCTACTGGCAGGTCATCTAGGCTCTGTACGAAAAGTACCTGCGCTCGGTGATGCTTCGTTAAAAATCGGTTCGGACTGCTCATTTACAGCTCGTAAACTCCGCGTCCTCACCGATTTTTGCCTCGCCTGACCTTCGCTCGGAGACTTTTCGCACAGACCCAGGCTCTTGCGAGCCTTTGGACGGCGCCCGGCGCCCGTGAAAGAATGTGCGGCCTCTGCCTCCGAGACGCCGCATGAACATCGCCGAACTCACCGCCCGCCTGCACGCCATTCGTGATCGCAACGACTGGCGCCAATTCCATGCCCCGAAGAACCTGGCCATGGCCGCCAGCGTGGAGATGGCCGAACTGGTGGAAATCTTCCAGTGGCTCAGCGAAGACCAGTCGCGCACGCTGCCGGCAGACAAGCTCGAGCATGCCGGCCAGGAAATCGGTGACGTGGTGCTCTACCTGCTGCTCCTGTGCAGCGAGCTGGGCCTGGACATGGATCAGGTTGTGCGCGCCAAGCTGGCCGACAGCGAACGGCGGTTCGCCTGATGAGCGACCGGCACTTCGATGAACTGGCGACCCGCTTCGCCGAGAAGATCTACGGCGGTGCCAAAGGCGCGATCCGCCTCGCGGTATTGCAGGCCGACCTCGCCGAAGCCTTGCCCGAACGCCCGCTGCGGGTACTCGATGTCGGTGCAGGCCTGGGCCATATGGCGCTGTGGCTGGCCGAACGCGGTCATCACGTCACCCTGGCCGAGCCCGCCGAACCCATGCTTGCCGGCGCCCGAGAGCGCTTCGCCCAGGCTGGCGCGGCCGCCACGTTCATCCACGCGCCCTGGCAGGATCTGCCCGGCCGTTTCGAGGCGCCCTTCGACCTGGTCATCTGCCACGCGGTGCTCGAATGGCTGGCCGAGCCGGCCGCCATCCTCCCGGCCCTGCACGGCCTGACCGCCGCCGATGGCTGGCTGTCCCTGGCGTTCTACAACAAGGACGCGCTGATCTACCGCAACCTGCTCAAGGGCCACCTGCGCAAACTGCGCAAGGACGAATTCGCCGGTGAAAAGCAAAGCCTGACGCCCCAGCGTCCTCTCGACCCGCGGGAACTCGAATCGCAACTTGCCACCCGTTGGCAGGTCGAACACAGGAGCGGCGTACGGGTTTTCCACGACTACATGCCGCGGGATTTCCAGGCCAAGGCGCAGCTTGCCGACCTGCTGGAAATGGAGCTGGCGCACCGTCGCCACCCGGCCTTCGCCGGCCTCGGACGCTACCTGCACTGGATCTGCCGGCCACGCTGAACCCTGCTCTGCCAGGAGAGACGCCATGAAACGCATTGCGCTGCTGCTGTTCACCACTGCCCTGGCCGCCTGCCAGAGCCAAAATCCGTACACTACCGACTCGGTGCCCCTGCCCCCCGCGCCACCGGGCGCCGCCAACCATTTCGATCGCAGTGCCTACCCCGCCGCACCGCGCGACTACGCAGCCTACCGCAGCTGGGCCTGGCAACAGCGCCCGGCCGGCAGCGCCTGGGCCAGCGCCGACCTGGTGCAGGACGCCCTCAACAATGCCCTCGACCAGCGCGGCCTGCGTCCGGCCCAGGGCAGCGCTGCCGCCGACCTCAAGGTACGCACCGACACCCGCCTGGAGCGCCGCGTTCGCCAGGTGGCCGATAGCTACGACCCCTACTATGGAGGCGGTTATGGCGGTTTCGGCAACCGTGGTTACTACGGCAACGGCGTCGGCGTGGGGGCTCGCGTCCCCCTGAACCGCACCTATGAAGAGGAGGTCGTGGTGGTGCGCATCGATTTCTTCGACGGCCGCAGCGGCGAGCAGGTATGGAGCGGCCAGGCGGAGATGCGCAGCAGCGGCAGCCAGGCCGAACGTGCCGACGCCCTGCGCAAGGCTGTCAGTGACGCCCTCGGCGAATACCCGCCGGCATGAACCTATTTATCGATGGATTCAGGAGAAAACCGATGCGCCGCCTGCCTCTGCTACTGATTCCCATACTGCTGTTGCTCGGCGCCTGCCAGAGCCAGCAGATCAACCGCGACTTCGACGCCAGCCGCGATTTCGCCGCGTACCGCAGCTGGAGCTGGCAGGAGCCAGCGGTGCAGTACAAGCCCGACGACCCGCGCATTCGCAGTGACCTCACCGAACAGCGCCTGCGCAGCGCCGTGGCCGATCAGCTCGACCAGCGCGGCCTGCGCCCGGCGGCAGCGGGTGCCAAGGGCGATCTGAAGGTTCAGGTGTGGCTGGTCGTCGATGACCGCCAGCAGCAGGTGAGCAGCGGCTTCGGCGGCGGTTTCGGTGGTTACTGGGGCCCGTATTGGGGCGGCCCGGCCTACAACGAAACCCGCACCATCGACTACAAGGTGGCGACCGTGCAGGTCGACCTGTTCGATGGCAAGGATGGCAAGCTGGTATGGCGAGGCAGCGACGAGCGCATCGTGCGCAACGCCGCCGGCAACCCGACCGAGCGGGAAGCGGAAATCCGCGAAACCGTTGGCCGGGTGCTCAGCCAGTATCCGCCGCGGTAAGCATTGCCGATACCTATATTCAAGGTAGGAACTCCGACCGGGGCGGGTGGCAATGCCAACGCCAATACCGCGCCAAGGCCACAACCGCTTCGCGCCGAGGTCGGCGCTCCCACCTGATCGCTGGCGCTGCTTCGATTGAGTGTAGGAGCCCCGACCCGGGGCGAATGGCAAGAACGCCGCCGATTCCGCGCCAAGGTCACAATCGCAAGGCGCAGGGGCTTACACGCGTACAGCCTCTGGTTATCGCGCCGCTCTAACCGCGACCAAAACGATAGAACAGGTTCGGCTCGCTGACGATATACAGGTTGCCGTCGTCATCGAAGGTCATGCCCTCGCCCTGGGGAACGGCTTTGCCAAGGCCGGCGAAGTTGCTGTTCAGGGTGCGGAAACCGATCAGTTTGCCGCTGTCGCCATCGAGCTCCATGATCCGCTTCGACTCGTCACTGAGCAGCGCCAGATGGCCGGTACGCTCATCGAAATGCACCGACGACAGGTCGGTGGCGAACACCGAGTCGCGGATCCATTCCTCGTGATCGATGATCTCCAGACCGAAATCCCCTCTCACGCTGCTTTTCAGCCCGCGAATTTCGTAGAGCTTCATCGGCGAGTGTTCCTTGGCGACGAACAGCCGATCACGCGCCCGATCGTAGCCGACGCCCTCGAACCCCTGGTTGCCGTCGCGCTGGATGCCCAGGGTCAGGGCCCGATAGTCCTCGCGGAACAAGGCGCCAGAGCGCTCCGGCACCGGCACCACCACCAGGCCGTGCTCGCGCTCCTCGGCCAGCAACAGCAGACCATCGCCCAGGTAGGTGACGCCCTCGACATCACTGAAGCCGCTCAGCGGATAACGCGCCAGCACCTCGCCGTCCTTGCTCATGGCCAGCAATTCTTCGGGGTTGTTGAGCACCGCCCACAGCTGGTCCCGCTGCTCGTCGTAGCTGAGGCCGGACAGGTTGTTCTTCACGCCGCCGACTACCTTGGCATCCACCTGAACCTTGTAGTCGCGCCCCAGCAGGCTGCCCGGCGCCCATTGCGACACCGCCGGCGTGGTCAGCCAGTAATAGAGACGATCATCCAGGTGCAGCGCGCGCATCTGATAGGCGGCGGCGAACAGAACGGCGAACAGCAACCACATCCATGGGCGCAGAACGGGCAGGCGGGAAAAAGCCCGCTTGGCGACAGATAGCATGAGAAATCTCGACGTGGAAGGTGCGGGGCAGCGTGCCTGAGCAATATTGCAATTGCGCGGCACGCGCGACCGCATTGAGAGAGGCGCCTGCCGGGGAAGTTCCTCGCCACCCGGTCACGACCCGTACGCCCTTGCCGCCCGGCGGCTGCAGCCGATGATGGTTTACCCAGCCCGAAAGACCGTGCAGACTGCCGCAAGACAGTGCGCATCGCAGAGGCAATGGCGGCCAGCCTCGGCTGCTCGCACCTCGCGAGACCATCCCGGCCGCTCGGCCTGGAACTGAAGGAGATCATCTTGGCGTCCAGTGAAACCAGTACTTCCTTGAGTACCGCCATTGCCAACTGCGCCAAGGAACCCATCCATATTCCCGGCAGCATTCAGCCCCAGGGATTCCTGATGGTGTTCGACGAGCAGACGCTGACGGTGCTGCAAGTGAGCGAGAACGTTGCCGACTGGCTGGGTCTCGAGCCGGACTGGCTGCTGGGCCGTCACCTGGACGAACTGCTCGAAGACGGCACCGTGCTGGCCGAGCGCCTGGCGCAATTATCCGACGACGACACCACGCCCTTTCATATCGGTGACGTACGTTTTCGCGAAGGCAGCCGCCGTGGCGAGATGACGGCGATGGTCGCCCACCGTTTCGACCAGGTGCTGATCGCCGAATTCGAGACCACCAGCAACGTGGTCACCGCTTACAACACCCTGTACCCGATGGTGCGCACCTTCATCGGCCACCTGCAGGGCGCCGAGGACATCGACGAGCTGTGCGCGTTGTCGGTGGCCGAGGTCAAGCGCGTGACCGGTTTCGGCCGGGTGAAAATCTACAGCTTCGATCCCGAAGGTAATGGCCTGGTGCTCGCCGAGAAGCTCGACGAGGGCTATCCCAGCTACCTGGGCCTCAGCTTCCCGGCTTCGGACATTCCGACCCAGGCCCGCCAGCTGTACGTGGCCAACCGCATCCGCGTGATCGAGGACGCCAATTACCAGCCCTCGCCGCTGCGCCCGGCCTGCAACCCGCTGACCGGCAAGCCGCTGGATCTCAGCTACGCGACCCTGCGCAGCGTGTCGCCGGTGCACCTGCAATACATGCGCAACATGCAGACCATCGCCTCGATGTCGATCTCCATCGTGGTCGAGGGCCAGCTGTGGGGGCTGATTTCCTGCCACCACGCCAGCGCCCGCTCGGTCGGTTTCCAGACCCGCACCGCCTGCGAGCTGCTGGGCCGCATGCTGTCACTGCAGATCGAGGCGAAGATCGCCCACGGACGCACCCAGCACCTCTTGCAACTGCGCCGCCACATAGTGCAGATGCTCTCGGCAATGGCCGACCGCGACAGCGTCAGCGAAGGCCTGCTGGCGTTGCCCGATACCTTCCTCGACTTCGCCCAGGCCAGCGGCGCAGCGATCATTTCCTCCTCACACTGCGACCTGATCGGCCAGACGCCGCCGCGTGACCAGGTCAACGCCCTCGTACAATGGCTGGGCGCCCGCCCGGGCGAGGACCTGTTCCAGACCGACAACGTGGGCCGTGACATCCCGCAGTTGCCCGAGCTGGCCAAGTACGTCGGCGGCCTGCTGGCCGTGGCCATCTCAGAAATTCACTCGCACTACCTGATCTGGTTCAAGCCGGAGCAGAAGCGCGTGGTCGAATGGGCTGGCAAGCCCGAGAAGGCGGTCAGCGCCAGCGGCGCCCTCAGCCCGCGCAACAGCTTCGCGCGCTGGCAGGAGGAGATCAGCGGTTTCTCCACGCCCTGGCATCCCCAGGAGCCGGAAAGCGCCCTGGAGCTGCGCAACGCGGTGCTCGGCATCGTGCTGCGCAAGGCCGAGGAAATGGCCCAGCTGGCCAATGACCTGAAGAAAACCAACAAGGAGCTCGAGGCCTTCTCCTACAGCGTGTCCCACGACCTGCGCGCGCCGCTGCGGCATATCGCCGGCTACGCCGAGCTGCTGGGCGACTTCGAAGGCGCCAAGCTGTCCGAGCGTGGGGTGCGTTTTCTCGAGCACATCACCGAATCGGCACGTTTTGCCGGTACCCTGGTGGACAACCTGCTGAGCTTTTCGCAGATGGGCCGCTCGGCGCTGCGCTTCACCGACGTCAACCTGCAGGCGTTGGTCGAATCGATCCGCGAGGAAATGAAACCCGATTACCAGAGTCGAAACCTGGAGTGGCACATCCAGCCGCTGCCGCGGGTGGTCGCCGATGCCGCTTTCCTGCACCTCGCCCTGCGCAATCTGCTGGCCAATGCCATCAAATACAGTCGCGAGCGCGATCCAGCGATCATCGTGGTCGGCGCTCAGGAGCATGACGAAGAAGTGGTCGTTTTTGTGCGCGACAACGGCGTGGGCTTCAATATGGACTATGTCGACAAGCTGTTCGGCGTGTTCCAGC
Organism: uncultured Pseudomonas sp.; assembly: GCA_966186235.1. Lineage (GTDB taxonomy): Bacteria > Pseudomonadota > Gammaproteobacteria > Pseudomonadales > Pseudomonadaceae > Aquipseudomonas. The sequence goes on along the minus strand of CBIFVM010000001.1, from coordinate 279,047 downwards.
GCCTGCACCGCATGGAGGAATTCGAAGGTACCGGCATCGGCCTGGCCAGCGTACGACGTATAATCGAGCGTCACGATGGACGAGTCTGGGCCGAGGGCAAGATCGATCAGGGCGCCACTTTCTATTTCGCGTTACCCAAACGCCACCACCCCGTCATGTCATGACGGGTCGAGGACTTTAATGCTCAAACCCATTCTGCTGGTCGAAGACAATCCACACGATCTGGAGTTGACCCTGATCGCTCTGGAGCGCAGCCAGCTGGCCAATGACGTGATCGTCATGCGCGATGGTGCCGAGGCGCTGGACTACCTGTTCCGCCGTGGCGACCATGCCGAGCGCCTGCCCGGCAACCCGGCGATCATGATGCTCGACCTCAAGCTGCCCAAGGTCGACGGCCTGGAAGTGCTCAAGGTGGTGCGCGACTCACCCGAATTGCGCAGTATCCCGATCGTCATGCTGACCTCGTCGCGTGAAGGCCCGGATCTGCGGCGCGCCTACGAATTGAACGTGAACGCCTACGTGGTCAAACCAGTCGAATTCAAGGCTTTCGTCTCGGCCATTTCCGATCTGGGCGTGTTCTGGGCAGTGCTCAACGAGCCGCCTCCCGGTTCCTTGCGCCTGCAGCGACGTGCCAAGGATGACGAGCAAGCCGATGACAACTGATCGCCCGCACCCCATGCGTGATTCCCTGGCCTAACCACAGACCGTGATCGACGACCTTTCCATGCCGCTTGTGCCTATCAAACTCCTGTTCATCGAAGACAGCCCGCATGACGCGGAACTGGCCCTGCTCGCACTGGAACGCAATGGTCTGGCGGTCGACAGCACCCTGGTCTACGACCACGAGGCGGCCGAGCGCGCGCTGGAGAAAGAGCGCTTCGACCTGATCGTTTCCGATTACCTGTTACCCGGTTCTTCCGGCGCCCAGGCGCTGGAAGTGGCACGGCGCCTGGCCCCGCAGACGCCGTTCATCTTCCTGTCCGGCATGTTCGGCGAAGAGCATGCGGTGGAGATGATGCGCCTGGGCGCCGTCGACTACGTGCTCAAGCAGAACCTGCCGTTCCTGCCCAAGGCCATCGACCGCGCCATGGCCGAAGTCAACGAACGCGAAGAACGGCGCCGCGTGGAGGACACCCTGCAGGCCGTCGAGGCCCGTGCGCGGCTGGCCATCGGCGCGGCGCGCATGGGCATGTGGGATTACCTGCCGGCCACCGATACGCTGATCTGGGACGAACGCTGCCGTGCGCTCTACGAGCTGGAGACGGGCGCCGAGGTCGACATGGCGCTGTTTCTCGGCCGCTGCCACCCCGATGACCGTGCGCAGCTGCGCCAGCGAGTCAACGAGGCACTGGCCACCGACAGCGGCAACGAGTTCCAGGCCGAATTCCGCCTGCCCCTGAGCAACGGCAGCAAGCGCTGGATTTCCGCTCGCGGCCAGGCGTTCTTCGACGATGGGCAGTGCACCCGTTTCCTCGGCGTGCTGCACGACATCACCGAACAGAAACAGGCCAACGAAGCCTTGCTGCGCCTCAACGACGTGCTCGGCGAGCGCGTCGAGAAGCGCACCCGCGAACGCGACCGCAACTGGGAGTTGTCCCGCGACCTGCTCGCCGTACTGCGTTTCGATATGCACCCCAGCGCCCTCAACCCGGCCTGGGAGCAGACCCTGGGCTGGACGCGTCAGCAGCTCGCCCAGGGCCCGCTATGGGAACTGGTGCACAACGACGATCAGCAAGACACTCGCTCGCACATCGAGCGCGTGACCTCGGGCAACGTCTCGGTACGCTTCGTCAACCGCATGCGCCATGCCAGCGGCGGCTACCATTGGCTTTCGTGGATCGTGGTGCGCGACGACGACCTGCTGTACGCCACGGTGCGTGACATCACCCACGAGCGCGCGGTGGTCGAGGAACTGGCCGCCACCAACCAGCAATTGCGCGAGCAGATCGCCGAGCGCGAGCGTGTCGAAGCGACCCTGCAGCAGATGCAGCGCCTGGAAGCGGTCGGCCAGCTCACCGCGGGTGTCGCCCACGACTTCAACAACCTGCTGACCGTGGTGCTGACCAGCACCAGCTTCCTGATTCGCGACCTGGAAAAAGGCAACCTGGACAAGGCTCGCGGCCGTCTGCAGAACATCACCGATGCCGGCGAGCGCGGCGCCAAGCTGACCGGCCAGTTGCTGGCCTTCTCGCGGCGCCAGCGCCTGGTGCCGGAGGCGGTCAACCTCGGTGAAACCGTGCAGGGCATGCTCGAATTGCTGAAGAGCACCCTGGGCGGCAGCGTGCTGATCGAGACCGCCACCGAGCCGGACCTGTGGCATGCCCGGGTCGACCCGACGCAGATCGAACTGATCATCCTCAACCTGGCCATCAACGCCCGCGACGCCATGGGCGTGGGCGGCACGCTGCGCCTGAGCACCAGCAACGAAGTGATCAGCGAAACTCCGCGCCGTCCCGAAGACCCGGAACCGGGCGATTATGTCGTGCTGTCGGTACAGGATTCCGGTAGCGGCATGAGCGAGGCGGTGCTGGCCAAGGCCTTCGAGCCGTTCTTCACCACCAAGGAAATAGGCAAGGGCTCGGGCCTTGGCCTGGCCCAGGTGTTCGGGTTCGCCAAGCAGTCCGGTGGCGGTGCGCGCATTCTCACCAAGATGGGCGTCGGCACCACGGTAAAAGTCTATCTGCCAGGCCTGCGCAACGTGGTGCAGGCCGAGGAACAGGTGTCCAGCCAGCCGCTGCCGATCGCCGAGCCGGGCGACCAGCGCACCATCCTGCTGGTCGACGATGACCCGCGGGTACGCGAGGTCACCGCCCTGACGCTGGATGCGCTCGGCTACCAAGTGCGCGAGGCCCACAGCGGCCTCGATGCCCTGGCCAAACTCGACGACGACATCGACCTGCTGCTCGCCGATTTCGCCATGCCGGGTATGAACGGTGCCGAACTGGCCCAGGCAGTGCGCCGCCGCTACCCGGAGCTGCCGGTGGTGTTCGTCACCGGCTACGCGGAACTGGGCGGGCTGGACGCCGATGAAGCCTTCATCGTGCAGAAGCCCTATCGCAGCGACGAGCTGGCGGAAAAACTGCAGCACGCCTTCGCCAGTGGCAAACTCACCTGACCCCACCCACCCAGCAGCCCGCCAGCGGGCTGCGGTAGCGGCCAGACCGCAGGATAGGCGCCCCACCGATGTCCGCGACGCAGAACACGCCACCGCAACCCTGCCTGTTCGCCGGTCAGTCCGGCGACACGGTCGAGCTAATCCGCCGCTTCGACTGGGCGGCTACCGCCCTCGGCCCCATCGAAGCATGGCCGGATGTGCTGGTCAGCACCACGCGCCTGATCCTGTCCTCGCCGACGCCCATCGTGCTGCTGTGCGGCGACCGTGGCGTGCTGATCTACAACGACGCCTATGCGGCGTTCGCCGGCCAGCGTCACCCGGGCATTTTCGGCCTGCCGGCCGAGGACGCCTGGCCGGAGATCGCCGAATGGAACCGCCATGTGATCAGCATGGGCCTGAGCGGCCGCTCCATGTGCCAGGAAAACCTCTACCTGCCGCTGCGCCGCCCCGGCCTGCAGGAAGATGCGTGGATGAATCTCTATTACAACCCGCTGCTCGATAACACCGGCCACTCCCACGGCATGATGTGCATCGTGGTGGAGACCACCAACCAGATCGTCGCCATCGAACAACGCAGCCAGGCCGAGGCGGAGCTGCGCAGCGCCAACGAACGCATCGAGCTGGCGCTCAACGCCGGCGCCGTGCTCGGCACCTGGGTGTGGGACATCCCCAATGATCGAGTGACCGGCGACGAACGCTTCGCCCGCGCCTTCGCCGCCGACCCGCAGCAGGCAGCCCGCGGCATGGCGCTGGATCGCGTCGCTCTGGCCATCCACCCCGAGGACCGGCCCCGGGTTCGCGCGATGATCGAAAGCACCATCGCGACGGGTGGCAGCTACCACGCCGAATACCGCGTGCTGCAGGCCGATGGCAGCTACCGCTGGATCGAGGCCAACGGCCGCTGTGAGCTCGCCCCCGACGGCTCACCGCTGCGCTTTCCCGGCGTGTTGATGGACATCGACGAGCGCAAGCGCACCGAACTGGCCCTGCGCCAGCTGACCCAGACTCTCGAGGAGCGGGTCAGCGAGGCCGTGCTGCAACGGGTCCAGGCCGAGGAGCAGCTGCGCCAGGCGCAGAAGATGGAAGCCATCGGCCAGCTGACCGGCGGTATCGCCCACGACTTCAACAACCTGCTGGCCGGCATTCTCGGCAGCCTGGAACTGATCCAGCGCAAGCTGCCGGGCGACGAACACCCGCAACTGGCGCGCTTCGTCGACGCTGCCATCGCCTCGGCCAATCGCGGCGCCTCGCTGACTCACCGCCTGCTGGCGTTTGCCCGGCGCCAGTCGCTGGACATGCGCCCGGTGGAGGTCAACACCCTGGTGCGTGCCCTCGAGGAATTGCTGGTGCGCACCCTGGGCGAGCAGATCAGCCTGGAAACCCGGTTGGCCGACGACCTGTGGCCAACCCGCAGCGACGGCCACCAGCTGGAAAACGCCCTGATCAACCTGGCCATCAATGCCCGCGACGCCATGCCCGACGGCGGCAGGCTGCGCATCGAAACCCGCAACACCCAGCTCGGCGAGCTGGAGGCGCAGAACCACCAGGTACCGGCTGGCGACTACCTGTTGCTGTCGGTCAGCGATAGCGGTTGCGGCATGCCCGAGGAAATCATTCGCCACGCCTTCGAGCCGTTCTTCACCACCAAACCCATCGGCCAGGGCACCGGCCTGGGGCTTTCCATGGTCTACGGCTTCGTCAAGCAGACCGGCGGCTACCTGCATCTGGAAAGCCAGGTCGGCCGCGGCACCACCCTGAACCTCTACCTGCCACGCCTGCCCGTGGCGCCAGCCGAGCTGCCCCACAGCACCACGCCCGAAGCGCCGCGCGGTACCGGCGAGCGCATCCTAGTGGTGGAAGACGACAAGGTGGTGCGCATGCTGATGGTCGAGGTGCTCGAAGAACTCGGCTACAGCTTGATCCAGGCCAGCGACGCGCAAAGCGCCCTGGCCCTGCTGGAACAGCACGCGCCGCTCGACCTGCTGCTCACCGATGTCGGCCTGCCCGGCATGAACGGCCGCCAGCTCGCCGACGCCGCCCGGCAGCGCCAGCCGGGCCTAAAGGTGCTGTTCGCCACCGGCTACGCCGAGGGCGCCGAAATGCGTGACGGCTACCTGGGCAAGGACATGGACATGATCGCCAAGCCGTTTTCCTTCGAGGCGCTGGCCGGCAAGCTCAAGGCCATGCTCGGCGATTGACCGGCCGCAGCCAGGCGGCATACGCAGAATCCGGGAACTCCACCTCGAGGCTGCGGCTCAATAGTCAGCACCCTGGCGCTTGTCGCCCTTTCCGTTTTCCAGGAATCCCTGCATGCGCGTAGAAGGCTTTTTCGAATCCCTGGGCGAGGCGTTCGGCTCGTTCATCCGCTTTATCGTCGACGCCCTGAGCGGCGTGTTCGGCATGCTCGGCGGCGCAGTCGCCAGCTTTATCGACGGCCTGTCAGGCGCCCTGGGCGTTACCCCGTCGCTACTCAGCATCGCCGTGTTGCTGCTGGGGCTGATCCTGCTCTACAGCGCGGTGCGCTCGTTCATGCGCGGCTCGGTGATCGGCGGGCTGATCTGGCTGTTGCTGGGCTTGTGGCTGCTTAGCGGGCTGATTCACTAAACGCTACGGCGCGCGCAGCGCTGATGAGCTGAAGTCATCAGACATCTTGCATCCAAATGTTACAGCGGACGTGCTAGGCTGAGCGGCCGTCGTTAGCCGCCTAAGTACTCCAATGTCCGTCCATGGTCAGTTGCTACTGCGTCATCACACGCCTTTCATCCGCTTCTGGCTGGCACGGGTGTTTACCGCCAGCGGCTTCCAGATGCTCACCGTGGCCATTGGCTGGCAGATGTACAGCCTTACCGGCAACGTGCTCGACCTGGGCCTGGTCGGCCTCGTCGAATTCCTGCCCAAGATTCTCTTCATCCTGCTGACCGGCCACGTCGCCGACCGCTTCGACCGCCGCAAGGTCGCCGCGCTGTGCCAGTGCGGCCAGGCCATCGTCGCCATCACCCTACTGGTCGGCAGCAGCACAGGCAGCCTGACCCGCGAGATGATCTTCGTCATCGCCTTCATGATGGGCACCGCCCGGGCCTTCGAGATGCCCACCACCCAGGCGCTGCTGCCCAACATCGTGCCGCCTGGCCTGTTCCCAGCCGCCGTGGCCGCGTCCAGCTCGGCGATGCAGACCGCGACCATCGTATCCCCCGCTCTGGGCGGCGTGCTCTACGCCGTAGCACCGGCCTGGGTGTATGGTCCGGCGTTGGTGCTGTATTTGATCGCCATCTGCATGATGCTCAGCCTGCCGTCGCAGCAGAAACCGCTGAAGCAGAAGATCTCGGTGGAATCGCTGCTGGCCGGTTTCCGCTTCATCCGCAGCCGGCCGGAAGTGTTCGGCGCCATCTCTATGGATATGTTCGCCGTGCTGCTCGGTGGCGTCACCGCGCTGCTGCCGGTGTTCGCCAAGGACATCCTGCTCACCGGCCCCTGGGGCCTAGGCCTGCTGCGCTCGGCGCCGGCGGTGGGCGCGCTGCTGATGTCGATCTACCTGGCGCGCCACCCCATCGAGCGGCGCGTCGGCCCGGTGATTCTCGGCTCGGTGGCGATCTTCGGCGTGGCGACCATCGGCTTCGGCCTGTCCACCTCGCTGTGGTTCAGCCTGGCGACCCTGGTGCTGCTCGGCGCCGCCGACATGGTCAGCATGGTGATCCGCGGCGCCTTCGTGCAACTGCAGACGCCTGATGACATGCGCGGCCGGGTCGGCGCAGTGAACAGCCTGTTCATCGGCGCTTCCAACCAGCTCGGCGACTTCCGCGCCGGCGTCAGCGCCGCCTGGTTCGGCACCGTGCCGGCCGTGCTGATCGGCGGCTTCGGCGCCATCGGCATCAGCCTGCTGTGGATCAAGTTGTTCCCCGCGCTATCGAGCCGCGACCGGATTCGGGATCCGTTGGTGGGGGATGAGCCGCGCTGAGGGAAACCGCGCCGAGGGTCGGGAAAGGCGCCACAGTCAGCTTTGAGCTCACGGCGCATCAGACGCCGGCGGCACGATAGTAGAGCGCTCTGCCAAGGCCGGCTGTAGAAGGTTTCCCGCGCTTTGCCAACTTGCCGACAGAGACGGCTGCCGAGGCCTGGGGCGGGCTGCTATGATGCCGCGCTTTCGTGGATCGGCAACGCGATATGGCACGTGAAGTGCTTTGCTTGCGCTCTGCATACTTCAACGCGCGTTCGCTGCCATCGGAGCTCCGCATGCTGGAAAGACTGTTCCAACTCAAAGCACACAACACCAACGTGCGCACCGAAATACTCGCGGGCGTCACCACCTTCCTGACCATGGCCTACATTCTGTTCGTGAACCCGAGCATCCTCGGCGAAACCGGCATGGACAAGGGCGCGGTATTCGTCGCCACCTGCCTGGCCGCGGCCTTCGGCTCGGCGGTAATGGGCCTGATCGCCAACTACCCGATCGCCCTGGCACCGGGCATGGGCCTCAACGCCTTCTTCACCTACACCGTGGTGATGGGCATGGGCCACACCTGGCAGGTCGCCCTGGGCGCGGTATTTCTGTCGGCGTGCCTGTTCTTCCTGCTGTCGATCTTCAAGATCCGCGAGTGGATCATCAACAGCATCCCCCTGGAACTGCGCTCGGCGATCGCCGCCGGCATCGGCCTGTTCCTGGCGCTGATCGCCCTGCAGAACGCCGGCATCGTCGCCGCCAACCCGGCGACCATGGTCGGCCTCGGCGACCTGGGCTCGCCCGCCGCACTGCTGGCGATCCTCGGTTTCTTCCTGATCATCGGCCTGGAAGCGCTGCGCATCACCGGTGCGGTGCTGATCAGCATCCTGGTGGTCACCGGCCTGAGCATCCTGCTCGGCGTCAGCCAGTTCGGCGGCGTGGTGTCGATGCCGCCGTCGCTGGCACCGACCTTCATGCAGCTGGATATCGCCGGCGCGCTGGACGTGGGCCTGATCAGCGTGATTTTCGCGTTTCTGTTCGTCGACCTGTTCGACAACTCCGGCACCCTGATCGCCGTGGCCAAGAAAGCCGGCCTGATGCGCAAGGACGGCCACCTGCCGAAGATGGGCCGTGCGCTGATCGCCGACAGCACCGCTGCCCTGGGTGGCTCGCTGCTGGGCACCAGCACCACCACCAGCTACATCGAGTCGGCGGCCGGCGTCAGTGCCGGCGGGCGCACCGGCCTGACCGCCATTGTGGTTGCCGTACTGTTCCTGTTCGCCCTGTTCTTCGCGCCGCTGGCCGGCAGCGTACCGGCCTTCGCCACCGCCCCCGCGCTGCTGTTCGTGGCCGTGCTGATGGCCTCGGGCATGGCCGAGATCGAGTGGAGCGATATCACCGTCGCCGCGCCGGTGGTGGTCACTGCGCTGGCCATGCCGCTGACCTACTCCATCGCCACCGGCATCGCCTTCGGCTTCATTACCTGGGTCGCCGCCAAGATCCTGGCCGGGCGGTTCCGCGAACTCAATGGCATGCTCGTCGCCCTGGCCATTTTCTGTGTGATCAAGCTGGCGTTGTTCTAAACGTTCTTGGTAGCCCGGGTTGAGCGAAGCGATACCCGGGTAGGCCTCGATCAGCGTGTGCCCATGGGTAATCCTAGGTATAGCTTCGCTCAACCACAGGCTACGTCGTGTTGACGATCAACCTGCACCAGCCCCCTCTTGGTCGCTCCCCGCCCCACCAATAATCGACGACACCGGCACGCCGGCAGCGGAATCGCTACAATGGCGCCCCGTTTTCCTGCCGCACGAGTGACCGATGAGCCGTCCCGCATTCGACCCCGCCGCCTACGACGCCCAACTCGCCGAGAAGAAGGCCCGCCTGGTCGAACTGCTCACGCCGTTCGCCGCGCCTGAGCCCGAGGTTTTCGAGTCGCCGCGCGAGTACTACCGCCTGCGTACCGAATTCCGCCTGTGGCGCGAGGCCGGCAGCGAGAACCGTCACTACGCGATGTTCGAGGCTGGCGACAAGCACAGCCCGATCTTCTTCGAAGATTTCCCCATCGCCAGCCTGCGCATCAACGAACTGATGCCGCGCCTCAAGGCCGCCTGGCAGGCCAGCCCGGCGCTGGGCTTCAAGCTGTTTCAGGTCGAGTTCCTGACCACCCTGACTGGCGATGCGCTGATTACCCTGTGCTACCACCGCCCACTCGATGACGCCTGGGAAGCCGCCGCCACTCAGCTCGCCGAAGAACTGCAGGTCAGCCTGGTCGGCCGCTCGAAGGGCAAACGCATCGTGGTCGGTCGTCCGTACGTCGAAGAGGAACTGCAGGTCGCCGGTCGCCACTTCCGCTATCGCCAGCCGGAGGGCGCCTTCACCCAGCCCAATGGTGAGGTGTGCCAGAAGATGCTCGGCTGGGCTTACGACGTGCTGGGCCAGCGCGACGACGACCTGCTGGAGCTGTATTGCGGTAACGGCAACTTCACCCTGCCGCTGGCCACCCGCGTACGCAAGGTGCTGGCCACCGAGATCAGCAAGACATCGGTCAACGCCGCTCTAGCCAACCTGGCCGACAACGGGATCGACAACGTCACCCTGGTGCGCCTGTCCGCCGAGGAGCTGACCGAAGCGCTCAATGACGTACGCCCGTTCCGTCGCCTGGCCGACGTCGACCTGAAGAGCTACGACTTCGGCAGCGTGTTCGTCGACCCGCCGCGCGCCGGCATGGACCCGGACACCTGCGAGCTGACCCGCCGCTTCGAGCGCATCCTGTACATCTCCTGCAACCCGGAAACCCTGGCGCAGAACATCGCCCAGTTGCACGACACCCATCTCATCGATCGCTGCGCGTTGTTCGACCAGTTCCCCTATACGCATCACATGGAGTCGGGTGTGCTGCTGGTACGCCGCTAGGCTCAAGATGCAGCGCAAGCCAGGCTCGCGCTGCCGTCACGCTACTGCGCCGATAGCTGGCGAATCAGCGCCACCGTGAGGTAGAGCCGCGGCGCGATGCTCGACAGCTCGATGTACTCGTCATCGGCATGCAGGCCGGCGCCCACCACGCCCATGGTTTCCAGCACCGCCGGTTTGTCGCTGCCCGGCACGTAGGCGTAGCCGGCATCGGTGCCGAAGCGCATGGCGATCGGCTCGATGGTGCGGTCGATCTTGGCGTAGAGCGCCTGGGCGTCCTTGGCCAGTCGCTCGGACGCGGCATTCTTCGCCAGCGGCGGGCGCCCCTTCTCGAGCCGCACCGTGACTTCGGTGCCGTCGATCAGCTTTTTCTGCACCAGGCGCTGCGCATCGGCCAGCACGCGGTCGCTTTCGCTCAGGTCGGAGTAGCGCATGTCGGCCTCGGCCGAGGCGCTCGCGGGGATGATGTTGCGCTTGTCGCCGGCTTTGACCATCGTCCAGTTGACCGTGGTGCCCTTGGCCGGATCGCCCAGATCCTTGAGTTGCAGCATCTGGTGCGCCAGCTCCATGGCCGCGTTGCGCCCGGCCTCCGGTGCCGAGCCCGCGTGGGAGGACTTGCCCTTGACCTCGAGCATCACGCCGTTGATGCCGTTGGTGGCGACGGTCACGGCGTCCTTGTCTGGCGGCTCGTACGAGAACACGTAGTCATGCTGGCGGGCCAGTTCGCCGATGATGGTCTTCGAGCCGGCGGAGCCGTTTTCCTCGTCCGGATTGAACAGCACGGTCAGCGTGCCGAAACCGTCGAACTTGTCGTCCTGCAGCAGCTTCAGCGAGTGCAGGATCATCGCCACGCCACCCTTGGCGTCCGCCACGCCGGGACCATAGGCGCGCTCGCCTTCGACCTTGAACGGCCGCTTGGCGGCAGTGCCCGGCAGGAACACGGTGTCGTAGTGAACCATCAGCAGAAACGACTTGCTGCCGGTGCCCTTGAACGTACCGACGATGTTGTCGCCCGCAGACGGGCTGGCCGGGCTGGTCTTGACCTCGGCGCCGAGCGCCTCGAGTCGCTCGACCAGTAGGGCACTGACGGTCTTCAGACCCGGTTCCTGGCCGGTGCCGGTATCGACGTTGACCAGTTGCTCGACGGTGGCCAGGTAGGGTTTCTGTTCGGCCTGGGCTTTCTTGAGCAGCGCCTCGGGTGCGAGGTCGGCGGCGATTGCGGAAAGAGACAGCAGTGAGAGCGCGAGGGCGGCGGTGATCGGTGAGCGTCGAATGGGCATGCGCAGTCCTTTATCGAGAGGGTGTCCTTGCAGCCTTGACCAAGATGGGCCGCCGCGCCACCCGATGGCGTCGATCAAGGTCACTGCGCTACCGGATTGCCCCACACGTCGCCAATCAGGATGAAGCTCATCCTGGGTGGCGACGCGCTCGAGACTGGCTGCGGATCAGAGGCTCTTTTCGAAGATCTTCGAATTGCGCTGGAAGTTGTACAGCGAGGCGCGCGCCGCCGGCAGGCGGTCGACGCTGCTGGGCTCGAAGCCGCGCTCGCGGAACCAGTGGGCGGTGCGCGTGGTGAGCACGAACAGGGTGTTGATGCCCTTGGCCCGGGCGCGCTCTTCGATGCGTTCGAGCAGTTCGTCACCACGGCCGCCATGGCGGTATTCCGGATTGACCGCCAGGCACGCCAGTTCGCCAGAGGTCGAGTCGGCAATCGGGTAGAGCGCCGCACAGGCGATGATCATGCCGTCGCGCTCGACGATGCTGAAGTGACCGATCTCACGCTCCAGCACTTCCCGCGAACGACGCACCAGAATGCCCTGCTCTTCCAACGGTGTGATCAGATCGATCAGCCCACCGACGTCGTTGATGTCGGCCTCACGCAGCGACTCGAACTGCTCGGGGTCGACCATGGTGCCGCCACCGTCGCGGGTGAACAGTTCGGTGAGCAGTGAGCCGTCGCCGGTGTAGCTGACGATATGGCTGCGCTTGACGCCGCCGCGACACGCCTGGGCGGCGGCATCCAGCAGCTCGCCCTGGTAATCGCTGCCCAGGCGCTGCACGTGGGCCGGCACCTGCTGCGGACGCAGCTCGCGGATCAGCTTGCCGTCCTCGTCGAGCAAGCCCTGCTGGCTGCTGAACAGAATCAGCTTGTCGGCGGCCAGGTCGGTGGCCGCGCGCATGGCCACGTCTTCGCAGGCCAGGTTGAAGATCTCGCCGGTGGGCGAATAACCGAGCGGCGACAGCAGCACGATATTGCGCTCGTCGAGCTGGCGGTTGATGCCCTTGCGATCGATGCGCCGCACTTCGCCGGTGTGGTGGTAGTCGACGCCATCGAGCACGCCGATCGGCCGTGCGGTGACGTAATTGCCGCTGCTGACCCGCAGCCGCGAGCCCTGCATCGGCGAGGCGGCGATATCCATCGACAGCCGCGCCTCGATGGCGATGCGCAGCTGGCCGACGGCGTCGATCACACACTCCAGGGTGGTGCCGTCGGTCACCCGCAGGCCGCGATGATAGACCGGCGTTTGCCCGCGACTTGCGAGGCGCGCCTCGATCTGCGGGCGCGAGCCGTGTACCAGCACCAGGCGCACGCCGAGGCTGTGCAGCAGCACCAGGTCGTGGACGATATTGCCGAAATTCGGATGGGCGACGCCCTCGCCCGGCAGCATGACCACGAAGGTGCAGTCACGGTGGGCGTTGATGTAGGGCGAAGCGTGGCGGAGCCAGTTGACGTAGTCGTACATGTGCAGCGAAACCCTTGGGAGAACGAAAGAAGCAACGATGGGTGCGAGGCAGCTGGCCTCGCAGGCAGAGGCGGTGCGTTATCGTCGTCGCAATGGCATCAGCGAAATGCTCCTCATGTCAGCGCGGGCTCAGGCAGTAATGCTGAATCAGTTGGCGCAGCAGCTGCACCGTGGGGATCAGGCGGTCGGTATCCAGGTACTCGCCTGGCTGGTGGGCGCAGTCGATGTCACCCGGGCCGAGCACCAGGGTTTCGCAACCCAGCTGCTGCAAATACGGCGCCTCGGTGCCGAAGGCCACCGCCTGGGCGGTATGCCCGGTCAGCCGTTCGGCCAGGCGCACCAGTTCGGCGTCGGCGGGCTGTTCGTAGGGCGGCACGGCGGGAAACAGCGGCGCGAAGTCGATGCTCACTTCATGCCGCTCGGCCAAAGGCTGCAGCTTCTGGCGAATCGCCGCACGCAGCGCTTCGGGCTGCATGCCCGGCAACGGGCGCAGGTCGAACTCCAGGGAACACTGGCCACAGATGCGGTTGGGGTTGTCGCCGCCATGGATGCAACCGAAGTTGAGGGTCGGCTGCGGCACGCTGAACTGCGGGTTGCGGTACTCCTGCTGCCACTGGCGGCGCAGCTGCATCAGCTCGCCCATCACCTCGTGCATGGCATCCAGGGCGCTGCGGCCCAGGGCCGGATTGGAGGAATGGCCGCTTTGCCCGAGGATGTCGATACGCTCCATCATCACGCCCTTGTGCAGGCGGATCGGCTTGAGCCCGGTGGGCTCGCCGATCACCGCGGCGCGACCCAGCGGTCGCCCGGCTTCGGCCAGCGCCCGGGCGCCGGACATCGAGCTTTCCTCGTCGCAGGTGGCGAGGATGATCAGCGGTTGCCTGAACGGCTGGTCGAGCAGCGTCTGCACCGCCTCGATGATCAGCGCGAAGAACCCCTTCATGTCGCACACGCCCAGGCCGACCCAGCGATCACCGGTGTCGGTGAGTTTGAGCGGGTCGCTCTGCCAGAGGGCCTCGTCGAACGGTACGGTGTCGCTGTGCCCGGCCAGCACCAGGCCGCCAGGGCCGCTGCCGTAGGTAGCGATCAGGTTGAACTTGCCCGGCTCGACCTGCTGTTTTTCACAGGCGAAACCCAGTTCGCTCAGCCAGTTGGCCAACAGATCGATGACCGGCTGGTTGGATTGATCCAGGGCGGGCTGGGTGCAACTGACCGATGGCACGGCGATCAGCGCCGCGAAGCGATCCTTGAGGGGGAGAAATGACATGGCGGCTCTCTCGGGTCGGTCGCCTCATCATAGAGTGAAGCGTTGCCCGCGAGAACCGCCAATAGAGGATCGCTGTTTTTCAGGGTCGACAATCGGGTAGGAGTGGCTTTAGCCACGAGCTTTTCATCGGGTCACTAAAGAGCTCGGGGCTGAAGCGGATCGCCGCCCGGCCCCTCCTACCAAAGGCCTCTGCTCATTGACGGCCGCCCAGCAGACCATCAAACGATCACAGAAAGATCAGCATGAAGATTTCGAGATAAATGATCGCCAGCGCCGCACCAATCGGCAGGGTCACTACCCAGGAGGTGAAGATGCGCCCAACCACCGCCAGGTTGAGGGCACCGATGCCCCGCGCCATGCCGATGCCCAGTACTGCGCCCACCAGCGTGTGGGTGGTGGAGACCGGCAGGCCGATGCCCGAGGCGGCGACCACGGTGGCGGCGGTTGCCAGCTCGGCGGCGAAACCGCGGCTCGGGGTCAGCTCGGTGATGCCCTTGCCGATAGTGGCGATCACCTTCCAGCCGTAGGTGGCCAAACCGATGACGATACCCACGGCGCCCATCAGCAGCACCCAGCCCGGTACGGCGGATTTGCCGCCGATCACCATGTCGCCGCCGGCTTCGATCACACCGACCACCGCGGCCAGCGGGCCGACAGCGTTGGAAACGTCACTGGCGCCGTGGGCGAAAGCCATGGAACAGGCGGTGAAGATCATCAGCACGGCGAACACCCGCTCCACGCTGGCGAAGTGGAAATCCTTGTCCGCCTCCGGGTCGAGCTTGATGCGGCGCAGCAACAGCACGCCGAGGCCCGCGACCAGTAGGCCGACGCCGGCGGAGAGCATGATGCCCTGGCTCGTGGTGAAATTCAGGCCAACGTGCTTGAGGCCCTTGGTAAAGGTCATCAATGCCAGCATGAAGCCGGTCAGGAACATGTACACCGGCACCCAGCGTTTGGCGTTGCGGAACGGGTCCTCGGTGTCGATGATCAGCCATTGCACGCTCATGAACAGGCCGAATGCGACCAGGCCGGAAATGAACGGGGTAACCACCCAGCTGGAGACGATGGGCACCAGGCCGCCCCAGTTCACCGCATCGACCGACACGCTGACCGAGGCGAAGCCGATGATGGCACCGACGATCGAGTGGGTGGTCGAGACCGGCCAGCCTCGTGTGGAGGCGATCAGCAACCAGGTACCAGCCGACAGCAGTGAAGCCATCATGCCCAGCACGAACATGTCGGCGGGAATCACCGCCGCGTCGACGATGCCGTTCTTGATGGTTTCGGTGACCTGACCGCCAGCCAGGTAGGCCCCGCAGAACTCGAAGACCATGGCGACCAGAATCGCCTGTTTGATGGTCAGTGCCTTCGCACCCACCGATGTACCCATGGCATTGGAGACATCATTGGCACCGACGCCCCACGCCATGAACAAACCAAAGCAGCAGGCCAGCACGAGGAGTACGAAACCGTAGTCCGCGACAAGAGACATAGAGAATTACCTGTAAACCCAGAAAGGATGCTGGCGGCTCAGCGCGCCAGCAGTTGTTCCAGTCGGTTGCCCACGCGCTCGGCGCGATCGGCAATGTCTCCGACCCAGTCGATGATCCGATAGAGGAACATCACATCGACTGCGGGAAGATCCTTTTCCAGTTTGAACAAGGTGCGGCGCACCTCGATCTGCTGGCGGTCGGTTTCGCGCTCGATCTCCTCGAGCTCCTCGACCATGCGCTCGACCAGGGTGGCCTCACGGCCGGCGAAACCGGCCTCGAGCAGCGAATCCAGCTCCTTCATCGCCTTGAGTGCCTGGGCACTGGCGTCCACACAGCGCTGCACGTAAGCCAGCATCAGCGGCTGCAGGTCGGCGGGGATGGTCATCGACCGGCCCAGCATCAACCCGGCGATATCCTTGGCCCGGTTGGCAACCTTGTCCTGCGTGCTCAGCAACTCCAGCAGATCGGAGCGCGGTACCGGCAGGAACAGGCTCTTGGGCAGGTGCATGCGCACGTTTTTCTTGAGCTTGTCCGCCTCGTTCTCCAGGCGCACCATGGCCTGTTGCACCTGCTCGACACGCGCCCAGTCTTCGGCCATCACCGCCTCGAAGAATGGCACCAGATTGGCGGCGCATTCGTGAGCCTTGGCGATATGCTGTTGCATCGGCCCGATCGGTGAGCGGCCAAACAGGCTGCTGATGAACGGATTGCTTGGCATGGGGGTGACCCCTGTCTGTCAAAGAGGCGGCAAGTATACGGATGACATCCGGGCCAGGCCAGCGCGTGTCATCTGTTGGTAATAAAGTCGTATTTCGTCACTCATTTCCCACGAAAAGCAGATTAACTTCGAGGAAACTAGCGACATGAATATTTCAAACGTCTTACATACGAGCATTCTCGACACTCGCCGACCTGCATCCGCCGCGCTTTTCCTCTACCCTGTACGGCCTAACGTGCGGGGCAACGCCTCGCACCGTGCAACCCCCGCCGCCGTCGCCGCTTCACCGAGCCCTCGCAATGAATAAAGAAACCGAAATCAAACTGCGCGCCAGTCGCGAAACCCTGGCCGCCCTGCAAACCCATCCCCTGCTGAAGAAGCGTAGCAAGGCCGGCTGGGAGACGAGCGAGCTGTTCAACCAGTATTTCGACACCGACGCCCGCGACCTCGCGGCCGCCCGCGTGGCGCTGCGCCTGCGCAAGGATGGCGAGCAGATCATCCAGACCCTCAAGAGCCGTGGCCAGAGCGTGGCTGGGCTGTCCGAGCGCAACGAGTGGGACTGGTACCTGAGCAAGGCCAAACTGGACCTCAAGAAGCTCGATGACAGCTGCTGGCCGGCTGCTCTGGCCGAGCTCGACAAGAAGCAGCTCAAGCCGATCTTCACCACCGACTTCGTGCGCCAGCGCGCCGAGATCGCCTGGGGCCGCGGCAAGGCTCGGGTGGTCATCGAGGCGGCACTGGACCTGGGCAAGGTGATCGCCGGCAAGCAGCAGGAAGAGATCTGCGAACTGGAGCTGGAGCTGCGCCAGGGTGAACCCGAGGCCCTGCTGGAACTGGCCGCCGAGCTGGCCGCCGACCTACCGCTGATGCCCTGCGACATCAGCAAGGCAGAGCGCGGCTACCGCCTGTTCGACGAAGCCAGCTACAGCCTGCAACTGCCCACTCCGCAACTGGAGGCCGAACAGAGCCTGGACGACGCCGTGGCCGCCATCGGCTGGTTCCTGCTCGGCAGCAGCCAGCGCCTGGCCGAACAATACCGCCACAACGGCCACTGGCGCCTGCTGGTCGACTGGCTCAATTGCCTGGTGGAACTGCGCGCCCTGTTCGGCAGCCTTGGCCAGGCCGCACCGCGCGCCAGCACCAGCGAACTGCGCCAGGTGCTGGACGCCCTGCTCGAAGACTGGCGTCCACGGGTGCAGGCCGGCCAGCAGGATGAAGCGGCGCGTCAGGAGGCGCCTGTCCAGTTTGCCGCCGAACTCGAGCAGAACCGCTGGGGCCTGTTCTCGCTGAACACCTCGCGCTGGCTGCTGACCCGCGCCTGGACCAACGCCCGCAACAAGCGCGGCGACCGCCAGGGTGCGGCCGCGCTGCAAAGCTGGCTGCCGACCTTCTTCACCGAAGAAGGCCGCGACCTGCAACTCAAACGCTACCAGCAGCAGCCCGAGGATCTCGCCGAACAGCTGCCGCGCATCGAGCGCCTGCTGCTCTGGCTGCACCTGGCCCGCGCCACGCTCGACATCGCCGAGACCGACCGTCTGTTCGGCGAACTCAACAAACTGGCTGAACTGGCCAAGCGCCCGATCAGTCCAGAAGAACTGGAGGCGCGCATGACCCAGGCGCAGATCATCATGAGCCTCAAGCCCTGGAAAGCGCTGCTCAAGCACGGCTGATGACCCCGGCAGGTGGTTCGCCCACCTGCCCCGCTCGACGACAGGACGCCCATCGATGTTCAAACTCAGCCTGAAATCCATCGCCGCCACCTGGCTGACCGGCTTGCTGGCGCTACTGCCGCTGGCCCTGACCATGGTGGTACTGGCGTGGCTGGTCAGCCTGCTCAACAACCTGATCGGCCCTTCCACGGCCATTGGCCGGCTGTTCGCTGCCCTCGGCACGCCCTTCGCCAGCAACCCGTACCTGGCCTACCTGCTCGGCACCCTGGTACTTCTGATCAGCCTCTATCCCCTGGGCCTGGCGGTAAAGCTGGGCCTGCGTCGCCCGCTCGGCTGGCTGATCGACGTGACCCTGCGGCGCACGCCGCTGATCGGCAATTTCTACAACCTGGCCGACCGTTTCGTCGGCCTGCTCGACAAGAAGAACACCGACATCACCAGCATGCGCCCGGTGTGGTGCTTCTTCGGCGGCGGCGATGGTGTGGCAGTACTGGCCCTGCAGCCGACCTCGGAAACGGTGGAACTGGAGGGCCGCCCGCACCTGGCGATCCTGGTGCCCACCGCACCGATTCCGGTCGGCGGCGGCCTGCTCTACGTGCCGGCGGAATGGGTGAAGCCGGCCAACATGGGCGTCGATGCGCTGACCAGCATCTATGTGTCCATGGGCTTGACGCCGCCGCCCGCCCTGCCGCCGCAGAGCCTGGAAGATGGCCGCGAAGCGGAGTTGCCGGCAGCACCGGAACCGCTGCCCCCCACCGGCGAAGTGCCGCCCAAGGCGCAGCCCTGATCCGCGAACCATGAACCGGCGCTTAGTCGGCGCCGGTTCAATCAGGCATGCTGCTAGCCTTATTTGAATACGTCGCCATCAGGAGCCCGCATGTCCAGCCTTTCGCCTGCCGCCGCCGACCGCCAGCTGGACCTCAACGAGCTGCTGCGTGAGCTGGTCGGCCAGGGCCGCATCGCCCAGGAAAGCGCCGAGCAGTGTTTGGCGATCCGCCGCAGCGGCGCCAACACCGACCTGCACCCACTGGAGTTCCTGGCTGCCCAGCAGCTGGAGGATCTGGCGCGCCCTGGCCGCACTCTGGATCTGGAAAGCCTGACCCAGTGGCTGGCACAGCTGGCCGGCCAGCCTTACCTGCGCATCGACCCGCTGAAGATCGACGCAGCGGCGGTCACCCCGCTGATGTCCTACGCCTTTGCCCAGCGCCACAAGATCCTCGCCGTGGCGGTTAGCGCCGAGGCGGTGACCATCGCCAGCGCACAGCCGTTCATGCATAGCTGGGAAGCCAACCTCACCCACGTGCTCAAACGCCCGATCAAGCGCGTGGTGGCCAACCCGGCGGACATCCAGCGCTTCACGGTGGAGTTCTACCGCCTGGCCCGCTCGGTCAGTGGCGCCACCAACACCGATGCCAAGATCAGTAACGTCGGCAACTTCGAGCAGCTGCTCAACCTCGGCGCCCAGGACCAGGAACCGGACGCCAACGACGCCCACGTGGTGAACATCGTCGACTGGCTGTTCCAGTACGCTTTCCAGCAGCGCGCCAGCGACATCCACATCGAGCCGCGCCGCGAAGAGGGCAGCGTGCGTTTTCGCATCGACGGCGTGCTGCACACCGTTTACCAGTTCCCTGCCCAGGTCACCATGGCCATCGTCAGCCGCCTGAAGACCCTGGGCCGCATGAACGTCGCCGAAAAGCGCAAACCCCAGGACGGCCGGGTGAAGACCAAGACGCCAGCCGGCAACGAGGTGGAACTGCGCCTGTCGACCCTGCCCACCGCTTTCGGCGAGAAGATGGTGATGCGTATCTTCGACCCCGACGTGCTGCTGCGCGGTTTCGATCAGTTGGGCTTCAGCCCCGATGACCTCAAGCGCTGGGAGAGCATGACCCGCCAGCCCAACGGCATCATCCTGGTCACCGGCCCCACCGGCTCGGGCAAGACCACCACGCTGTACACCACCCTCAAGCAGCTGGCCACCGAGGAAGTGAACGTGTGCACCATCGAAGACCCCATCGAGATGATCGAGGGCGCCTTCAACCAGATGCAGGTGCAGCACAACATCGACCTGACCTTCGCCAGCGGCGTGCGCGCGCTGATGCGCCAGGACCCGGACATCATCATGGTCGGCGAGATCCGCGACCTGGAAACCGCCGAGATGGCCATCCAGGCGGCGCTGACCGGTCACCTGGTGCTTTCCACTCTGCACACCAACGACGCCCCGAGCGCCATCACCCGCCTGCTCGAACTGGGCGTGCCGCACTACCTACTCAAGGCGACCTTGCTGGGCGTCATGGCCCAGCGCCTGGTACGCACCCTGTGCCCGCACTGCAAGGCACCGGTGGAGTTCGACGAAGCGGACTGGCATGAGCTCACCCGCCCCTGGAACGCCCCGCTGCCGACCGGCGCGCACCGCGCCGTGGGCTGCATCGAATGCCGGGAAACCGGCTACCGAGGGCGCGCCGGCGTCTACGAGATCATGCTGCTGAACGACAGCCTGAAACCGTTGATCAGCGCCGATACCGACCTCACGCCGCTACGCCGTCAGGCCTTCAAGGATGGCATGCGCAGCCTGCGCCTTTCTGGTGCGCAAAAAATCGCTGCAGGGCAGACCACGATCGAAGAAGTATTGCGCGTGACACCGCAAAGCGAGCAGCGCTAATCTGCGCGAACGCGGGCTCGGGAGCAGCCCGCAGATGCCAGGAGCGGCGCCATGAATATCCGCCAGAAGATGCTCGCCTGTGGGGCCGTCAGTATCGTTGCCACGCTTCTGGTCGGAGGCATCGGCCTCTGGGGCCAGGCGCAGCTGGGCGACGCCCTGGCCGCCAATGAAATCAACGCCAACGCCCTGCGCCACCACATGGATGGCGACATGATGCACGACGCCCTGCGCGCCGACGTACTCGGCGCCTTTCTCACCGCCCCCGGTGATGCCGCAGCCGCGGCGCAGGTACGCGACGATCTCAAGGAACACAGCGAGCGCTTCCGCCAGGCCATGGCAGAAAACGCCGCGCTGCCACTGGCCCCGGACATTCGCCAGGCCATCGATGGGGTTGGCCCGGTGCTGGAGGCCTATATCCAGTCGGCCACCCGCATCGTCGAACAGGCCCTTGTAGACCCGGTGGCGGCGCGCGGGTTGATGGCCGATTTCTCGCGCAGCTTCGGCGAACTGGAAGTGCGCAACGAAGCGATCAGCGAACAGATCGAGGCCGCCGTCGCCCAGACCCGGGCGCATACCGAGGCCACGGTGCAGCAGGCGTCCTGGTGGCAATGGGGCAGCCTGGGCCTGGCCTGCGTGCTGATCCTGGCGATCACCCGGCAATTGCTGCATTCGGTGCTGCGACCCCTGGCGAAGATCATCAACGCCGCGCGCAGCATGGCCCAGGGCAACCTGCGCTCGCCGATCAGCGTCGACAGCCGTGACGAAGCCGGCCAGCTGCAACAAAGCCTCGCCGACATGCAGGCCAGCCTGCGGCAGATGATCGAGACCATCCGTACCGAAAGCGAGGAGCTGCGTCGCGCCTCCCAGCAACTGAGCCAGACCTCCGGCGAGGTGGCGCGCGGCGCCAGCGAGCAGGCCGAAGGCGCCACCAGCATGGCGGCGGCCATGGAGCAGATGATCGGCAACATCGCTCAGATCGCCGAACACACGCGCAGCGCCCGGGACATTTCCGAGCAGTCCGAACAGCTGACCACCACTGGCGGGCAGGTGATCGTCGGCGTGGTCGATGGTATGAACCACATCGCCGATGCGGTCAATCGGTCGTCGCAGACGGTCACCGTCCTGGGCCAGTCATCCGAGGAAATCGACTCGATCATCCAGGTGATCCGCGGCATCGCCGAGCAGACCAACCTGTTGGCGCTCAACGCTGCCATCGAGGCCGCGCGCGCTGGCGAGGCCGGCCGCGGCTTCGCTGTGGTAGCCGACGAAGTACGCGGGCTGGCGGCGCGTACCGCGCAGTCGACCCAGGAAATTACCGGCATGATCCAGCGCATTCGCGAATCCACCGCCCAGGCGGTGAAGAGCATGGATGCCGGAGTCAGCCGGGTAAGTGACGGCGTCGGCATGGCCCAGCAGGCCAATGCCTCGATCACCGAGATCCGCCATGGGGTGCAGCGCTCGGCGCAGATGGTCGACGAGATCGCCCACACCATCACCGAGCAGTCCAAGGCCAGCAACGAAGTCGCCGAGCGGGTGGAAATGATCAGCGAGGTGGCCCAGCGCAACAACCAGGCCATGCAGGAACTGGCGCACATGCTGGTGCAGATGGACAACTCCGCCCAGGCCATGCAGGCCTCGGTTCGGCGCTTCGAGCTCTAGTGCCGGCGACGGCCCCGGGCTGTCGCTTCTGCACGACGGTGGAACCAGTAGCACGTGGCCCGACTCTCAAGCAGAGGAAAACCCACAAGGAGTCATTGCCATGCGCCGTTCTAGTTCGCTGTTGATCGCCGGCCTGTTTCTGGCCGCCGCTACCCAAGCCCATGCCGTCAACCTGCGTGACGTGCTGTCGTCGGGTGCGACCACCGCGTCGACCTACCTGACGTTCAAGGACAACAAGATGATCGTTCCTGCCCAGGATGATGCCAGCAGCTATATCGCCAGCAACGGCGAAATCCGCGGCCCGTACCTGGAGGCGGCGCTGCAGAAGATCCGCACCGACAACCCGGATCTGCAAGCCAGCGACATGGAGCTGGCCACCGCGATTCTCACTGCCCAGCAGTGATCGAGCGCTTCACTGCCCCGCAGTGACGAAAAAGCCGGCCCTGCAGGCCGGCTTTTTCATGCATCACGGCTTAGCCGTCGATGCTCGCCTCGTAGCCTGCGCTGTCCAGCAGCTTCTGCAGCTGCGACGCATCGCTGGGCTTGAGCTTGAAGAACCAGCTGCCGTACGGGTCGTTGTTGACGCTTTCCGGGCTGTCGGCCAGGGCCTCGTTGATGGCGATCACTTCACCGCCAACCGGCGCGTAGATGTCGGAAGCGGCCTTCACCGACTCGACCACACCCGCTTCCTGGCCCGCGTCGAGCACCTTGCCGATTTCCGGCAGTTCGATGAACACCACATCACCCAGTGCTTCCTGAGCATGATCGGAGATGCCCACGGTCACGCTGCCGTCGGCTTCCAGGCGGGCCCATTCGTGGCTGGTGGCGTAACGCAGATCGGCGGGGATAGAGCTCATGTTGTCGTTCCTCATCTGACAGGACGGCGACCGCGCCGTCCGGGGAATTTAGCAGGTGCGTACGGGCCGTGTAAGAGCCTTTCAGATCAGTACTTTGCCATGGCGTACGAAGCTGGGCTGCACCACGCGCAGCGGGTACCATTTGCCGCGAATCTCCACCTCGGCGCGATCACCGGTTTTCGCCGGCACCCGGGCCAGGGCGATGGACTTGCCCAGGGTCGGCGAGAAGCTGCCACTGGTGATCTCGCCCTCGCCAACGCCGTCGACGCGCACCACCTGATGGGCGCGCAGCACGCCGCGCTCCTCGAGTACCACCCCCACCAGACGCGGATGCTCGCCAGCCTCATGCTGGCGCTGCAATGCCTCGCGGCCGATGAAGGCGCGCTCGGTTGGCTCCCAGGCCAGCGTCCAGGCCAGGTTGCAGGCCAGCGGCGAGGACTGCTCGTCCATGTCCTGGCCGTAGAGATTCAGGCCAGCCTCCAGACGCAGGGTGTCGCGTGCGCCCAGGCCGATGGGAGAAATGCCGGCACCGACTAGGTCGTTGAAGAACGCCACGGCTTCCCCGGCCGGCAGCATAATCTCCAGGCCGTCCTCGCCGGTGTAGCCGGTGCGGGCGATGAACCAGTCGCCATCGGGCAGGCCCTGGAACGGCTTGAGTTCATGGATCAGGCTGGCGCGGGCCTGGCTGACCAGCTCGGCGGTGCGGGCGCGGGCCTTGGGACCCTGTACGGCGAACATGGCGAAGTCGCTGCGCTCGCGCAGTTCGACGGCGAAGTCGGTGCTCTGCGCCCGCAGCCAGGCCAGATCCTTGTCGCGGGTGGCCGCATTGACCACCAGGCGGTAAGCCGGCGCATCAGCCATGTCGAGCCGGTAGACGATCAGGTCGTCGATCACCCCGCCCTGTTCGTTGAGCATGGCGCTGTACAGCGCCTTGCCCGCGGTTTGCAGGCGACTCACGTCATTGGCCAGCAGGCGTTGCAGGTAGCGCTGGGCGTCGGTGCCCTGCACGTCGACCACGGTCATGTGGGAAACGTCGAAGACCCCGCAATCGCGGCGTACCTGGTGATGCTCCTCGACCTGAGAGCCGTAGTGCAGCGGCATGTCCCAGCCGCCGAAGTCGACCATCTTGGCGCCGAGCGCCAGGTGCAGGTCGTAAAGAGGTGTGCGCTGTCCCATGGGATCTCCTTCCGGGCGTTGCGAGGCTAGGGCGCGCGTGAAGTGGGCCATTCCAGATGAATTTGGACATGGCTGCATGGCGGGCCGCAGCGAATGGCGCGCATTGTAGCCGCATGGTCGGGGGCGGTCATCTTGGACATTGGCAGACGGTGTTACAAATGGCCCGATAATCGTCAGCGCGCGGCCTGGCGCCCGCCCGGCAACCGTCTATCCGATTCGCTGCGCCGAACGGCGAATCAACAGGATCACCGGCAGCAACCCGACCAGCACCAGGGTCAGCGCCGGCAAGGCGGCGCGCGCCCATTCACCTTCGCTGGTCATCTCGAAGATGCGCACGGCCAGGGTGTCCCAGCCGAACGGGCGCATCAACAGGGTGGCCGGCATTTCCTTGAGCACGTCGACGAACACCAGCAGGGCTGCCGACAGCACACCAGGCATCAGCAACGGCAGATACACACGTACGAACAATGGCAGGTCGCCGACACCCAGGCTACGCGACGCCTGGGCCAGTGACGGGCGAATGCGCGCCAGGCTGGTTTCCAGCGGCCCGTAGGCCACCGCCAGAAAGCGGATCAGGTAGGCGAGCAGCAACGCGCCCAGGCTGCCCAGCAACAGCGCCTTGCCGGCGCCGCCGAGCCATTTCGACAGGGGAATGACCACGCCGTTGTCCAGGCTGCTGAAGGCCAGCATGATCGCCACCGCCAACATCGACCCTGGCAGCGCGTAACCGAGGTTGGCCAGGCCGACGGCGGCGCCCATCAGGCGGGTCGGCGCCTGGCGCCGCGCGAAGGCCAGCAGCAAGGCGACCGCCACGGTGATCAGTGCGGCCATGGCGCCCAGGTACAGGGTGTGAAGGATCAACGCCAGGTAGCGCTCATCCAGATCGAAACGCCCGCGCTGCCAGAACCACACCAGGAGCTGCAGCATCGGCACCACGAAGGCGCAGGCGAATACCAACAGGCACCAGCCGCTGGCCAACAGTGCGCGCAGACCGGTCAGCCGATACAGCGCGCCGCTGCGTGGCCGCTCGACCGCAGGCCGCACGGCGCCGCGGGCACGGCGCTCGCCATGGAGCACCAGCATCACCGCGAACAGCAGTAGGCAGGCCAGTTGCGCGGCGCTGCCCAGGCTGTAGAAGCCGTACCAGGTCTTGTAGATGGCGGTGGTGAAGGTATCGAAGTTGAACACCGAGACGGCACCGAAATCGGCCAGGGTCTCCATCAGCGCCAGGGCCAGCCCGGCGCCGATGGCCGGCCGCGCCACCGGCAGGGCTACCCGCCAGAATGCCTGCCAGGGCGAGTGACCGAGGGTGCGCGCCGCCTCCATCAGGCCCTTGCCCTGAGCGAGAAAGGCATTGCGCGCCAGCAGGTAGACGTAGGGGTAGAACACCAGCACCAGGACGATGATCACGCCGGCCGTCGAGCGTACCCGGGGAAAGCGTATGCCGCTGCCCAGCCATTCACGCAGCGCCGTTTGTACCGGGCCGGAGAAGTCCAGCAGGCCGACGAACACGAAGGCCAGCACGTAGGCAGGAATGGCGAACGGCAGCATCAGCGCCCAGTCCAGCCAGCGCCGGCCGGGAAACTCGCAGAGGCTGGTCAGCCAGGCCAGGCTCACACCCAGCAGCGTCACGCCCACGCCAACGCCGACCACCAGCGTCACGGTATTGCCGATCAGTCGCGGCAGTTGGGTTTCCCACAGATGCGACCAGATCTGCCGATCCACCTCGTGCCAGCTCGCCAGCAACACCAGCAGCGGCATCAGCACCAGCAGGGCGACGGCAAAGGCGATGGGGTACCAGCGACGCTGGGTCGAATAGGCCACGCAAGCTCCAAAACGCGTAAAGCACGACGCCCCGGACAATGCCGGGGCGTCGCTTGCAGGCGCCTGGCTAGCTCGGGCGCAGCGGTCAGTGATCAGTTCCAGCCAGCGCGATCCATCAGGCGAATGGCCTCGGCCTGGCGCTTGCCGGCCACTTCGACGGCGATGCTGTCCGCCTTGAACTCGCCCCAGGAGGCGACTTCCGCTGAAGGCTTCACCTTCGGGTTGGCCGGGAATTCCTTGTTGGCGTCGGCGAAGATGTTCTGCGCTTCGGCGCTGGTCATCCACTCGACCAGCTTCTGCGCGGCCTCGGGGTTCGGCGCATGCTTGGTCAGGCCGACGCCGGACAGGTTGACGTGCACGCCACGGTCTTTCTGGTTAGGCCAGAACAGCTTGGCTTTCAGGTCAGGCTTCTGCTCGTGCAGACGGCCGAAGTAGTAGGTGTTGACGATGCCCACGTCGCACTGGCCAGCGGCCACGGCGTTGATCACCGAGTTGTCGTCCGGGAACACGTCGGTCGCCAGGTTGTTGACCCAGCCCTTGATGATCTCTTCGGTCTTGGCTTCGCCGTGGGTCTCGATCAGGGTGGCGGTGAGCGACTGGTTGTAGACCTTCTTGCTGGTGCGCAGGCACAGGCGGCCTTCCCAATTCTTGTCGGCCAGCGCTTCATAGGTGGTCAGCTCGCCGTCCCTCACCCGCTCCGGCGAGTAGACGATGGTGCGCGCGCGCAGCGAGAGGCCGGTCCAGGCACCGCTGGCGGCGCGATACTGGGCGGGAATGTTGGCGTCGACGACGCTGGATTTCATCGGCTGCAGAATGCCCATCTGCTCGGCCTGCCAGAGGTTGCCGGCGTCGACGGTGATCAGCAGGTCCGCCGGGGTGTTCTCGCCCTCGGCCTTGATGCGCTCCATCAGCGGTGCTTCCTTGTCGGTGATGAACTTCACCGCGACGCCGCTCTTGGCGGTATAGGCGTCGAACACCGGCTTGATCAGCTCGTCGATACGCGAGGAATAGACCACGATTTCATCGGCGGCTTGCACCGCGCTGGCCAGCGTACTGAGGGTGAAAACGGCGAGAAGCGCACGACGTACCGACATGACAGAGACCTTGTGGGAGATGAGAGAGCGAGGATGATAGTGACTCGCATCTGCACCGCACACCGGGAGCTCGTTGCCAGATATTACAGCGCCATCAGGCCTTCGCCAGTTCCGGCAGGTCGCCGCTCAGGCCCAGGGCCTGGCGCACGAACAGCGCCTTGGCGTCTTCCAGGCCGTCGACAAGATCCAGCCCGGCGTTGCGCGCCAGACGCAGCGCCAGGGAATCGCTCTGGAACAGGCGCTGGAAGCCTTCCATCGCCGCCATCATCGCCAGGTTGTGGGGCATGCGCCGGCGCTCGTAGCGGCTCAGCACGCGCTCATCGGCCAGCCGCTCGCCGCGTGCCGCAGCCTGAGCCAGCACTTCGGCAAGCACCGCGGCGTCGAGGAAGCCGAGGTTGACGCCCTGCCCGGCCAGCGGATGGATGGTGTGGGCGGCGTCGCCGATCAGTGCCAGCCCCGGTTCGACGTAGCGCTTGGCATGCCGCTGGCGCAGCGGGATGCACAGGCGGCGATCAACCTGCAGCACCCGGCCCAGGCGATGCTCGAACGCCTGCCCCAGTTCTGTAGAGAACGCGTCGTCGTCCAGCGCCATCAGCTGAGCGGCGTGCTCCGGCGTGGTCGACCAGACGATCGAGCACCAGTGCTCGCCATCGCGCTCGCCCAGCGGCAGGAAGGCCAGCGGACCTGCGTCGGTGAAGCGCTGCCAGGCCGTGGCCTGATGGGCCTCGGCACAGCGCACGCTGGTGACGATGGCGTGGTGCAGGTAATCCCATTCGCGGGTTTCGCAGCCGGCCAGGCGGCGCACCGCAGAATTGGCGCCATCCGCCGCGATAATCAGCGGCGTACGCAGCTCGCGGCCGTCGGCCAGGGTCAGCAGCCAGTCATCACCAGAGTGGCGCAGGCGCTCCAGGCGCGCATCGGCCAACAGCCCCACGTCGCTATCATGCAGGCGCTCGAGCAGGGCGTCCTGGACCACGCGGTTCTCGACGATATGACCCAGGGTCAAGGCGTGCACGCTGCCGGCGCTGAAATGAATATTGCCGGTGCCGCTGCCGTCCCAGACATGCATGTTGCTATAGGGGCAACTGCGCCGCGCCAGCACGCCTGGCCAGGCGCCGAGGCGTTCGAGAATGCGCTGGCTGGCCATCGACAAGGCGCTGACCCGCGGCTCGTAGAGTGCGCTGGCGTCGAACGGTTCGACCCGCATCGGGCCGCCATCGAGCACCAGGCATTCCAGGCCATGCCCGCGCAAGGCCAGTGCCAGCGCGCTGCCGACCATGCCGGCGCCCACGATGATCAGGTCTGCACGCATCTCGTTCATATCCTCAGGCTGCCTGTCGCACGCGCGGCTTGAGCCGCACGTAGAGCGTCTTGTTGACCCGCGCCACCAGGGTGCCGCTGCCATCGCGCACCTCGACCGGCAATTCGGGCAGATACTTGTCGCCACTGGCGGTGCGCTCGCGCACCTCGTCGATGAAGGCCTGGTCGATGGCGAACGAGGCGAACACAGGCCCGCGGCCCGGCGCGATAAAATCGATGCTGGCGGCCTTGTCCCAGACCACGTAATCGCGGCCCAGGTTCTCCATCAGCATCAGCATGTAGAAGGGATCGGTCATCGAATAGAGGCTGCCGCCGAACTGGGTACCCACGTAATTGCGGTTGTACCAACCCAGACGCAATTTCACGTCGACCTGACGGAAATCCGCAGCGATGCGGCGGATCCACACACCGGCGCCCAGGTAAGGCGGATAGAAATTCATGATCCAGCGCAGCACACGGGCCTTGCGCGCCAGCCGGCGGGCATTCATTGCGGGTTACCGCGAGTACCCATGCCCATGGCCTGACGCGCGAACCAGCGCTTGGCCGGCGGCAGCAACTCCAGCCCGAGCAGGCCCAGATTGCGGCCGGCGGCGAGCAGCGGCTGATCGGTGCTGAACAGCCGGGTGACCTGATCGGAAAACGCCACGGTGCGCGCCTGGTCGCCGGCCTGGGTGGCGGCGTAGCGCTGCAGGGTGGTCAGATCACCCAGCGGCGCCGCGCTCGCCAGCAGCGTATCGGCCAGCGCACGCACGTCACGCAGCGACAGGTTGAAGCCTTGCCCGGCGATCGGGTGCAGGCTGTGGGCCGCATTGCCGAGCACCACCAGGTTGGCGCGCACCTGCTCGGCGGCTTCGATCAGCACCAGCGGGTACGGCACCCGTGCGCCAACCTGGCGCAGAGCGCCGAGGCGGTAACCGAAGGCCTGCTGCAGTTCGGCGAGAAAGGCGCGCTCATCGAGCTTGAGCAGCCGCTCGACCTCGCGGCTCGGGTGCGTCCACACCAGCGCACAGCGATTATCGGAAAGCGGCAACAGCGCCAACGGACCGGATTCGGTGAAACGCTCGAAGGCCTCGCCGCCATGGGCCTGGGATGGCGTGATGTTGGCGATCAAGGCAGTCTGATCGTACGGTCGCTGATTGACCGCGATGCCCAGTTGCTCACGCAACGACGAACGCCCGCCATCGGCGAGGATGGCCAGCGAGCAGTCGATCAGGGTTTCGTCGTCCAGGGTCAGGCGATAGCCTTCGGCGGTTGGCTCCATGCGCTCGACCTGGGCCGGGCAGCGCCACTGGATCACCTCGGCGTCCAGTGCCTGCCACAGGCAGTGGCCGAGCCAGGCGTTTTCCACCACGTAGCCCAGGGCCGGCACGTTTTCCTGATCGGCACTGAGCCGGGCTGCAGCGAAACGCCCGCGGTCGGAGACGTGAATGCGCTCAATGGCGGTGGCCTGTTCGGCAATCGCCGGCCACAGGCCGAGCCCTTCGTAAATCAGGCGCGAGCCATAGGACAGCGCCGTGGAGCGGGCATCGTAACTGGGCTGGTAGCCATCGCCAGGGGCGAACGGTTCGATCAGCGCGATACGCCAGCCGCGCTTGCGCGCCTCGCCCTGCAGCGCCAGCGCCAGGCTGGCGCCAACCAGACCACCACCGATGATCGCCACGTCGACTCGCAGCATGGCCTCAGGCTACCTGTGCACGGGCGGCGGCCATCAGCGCTTCGATCTCGTCGACGGCCTTGGGCACGTCGTTGGTGAGAATCTCGCAGCCGGTCTTGGTCACCACCACGTCATCCTCGATGCGCACGCCGATGCCGCGCCATTTCTTGGCGACGTTCTGGTTGTCCACGGCAATGTAGATGCCCGGTTCGACGGTCATTGCCATGCCGACTTCGAGCACGCGCCATTCGCCGCCGACCTTGTATTCGCCGACGTCGTGCACGTCCATGCCCAGCCAGTGGCCGGCGCGGTGCATGTAGAACGGCTTGTAGGCCTCGGCCACGATCAGTTCGTCGACGTCGCCGTCAAGCAAACCGAGATCGACCAGGCCTTTGGTGATGACCCGCACCGTGGCCTCGTGGGCCTCGTTCCAGTGGCGGCCCGGGGCGATGAACTTGAAGGCTTCCATATTGGCGGCCAGCACGATCTCGTAGATGGCCTTCTGCTCGGGCGTGAACGCGCCGCTGACCGGGAAGGTGCGGGTAATGTCACTGGCGTAGCAGTTGATCTCGCAACCGGCGTCGATCAGCACCAGGTCGCCGTCCTTGAGCAGTGCGTCGTTCTCGCGGTAATGCAGGATGCAGGCATTCTTGCCTGCTGCGACGATGGAGCCGTAGGCCGGCATCTTCGAGCCGCCCTTGCGGAATTCGTAATCGAGCTCCGCTTCCAGGTGGTATTCGTAGAGCCCGGCACGGCTGGCCTGCATGGCCTTGATATGGGCACGGGCGGAAATTTGCGCCGCTTCGCGCATCACCTTCACCTCGCCGGCCGACTTGTACAGGCGCAGGTCGTGCAGGAAGTGGTTGAGGGCGACGAATTCCTTGGGCGGCGAGGCCCCCTGGCGCGCCTTGGAGCGGATCACGTTGACCCACTCCATCAGGTGCCGGTCGAACTCCGGGTTGGTGCCCACCGCGTAATAGACGCGCTCACGGCCTTCGATCAGGCCGGGCAGGATGTCGTCGATATCACCGATGGGAAAGGCATCGTCCGCGCCATAGCGGCTGATCGCCCCTTCCTGACCGGCGCGCAAACCGTCCCACAACTCGCGGTCGGGATCGCGCTCACGGCAGAACAGCACGTACTCGCCATGCTCACGGCCGGGAATCAGGGCGATCACTGCCTCGGGCTCGGGAAAGCCGGACAGATACTGGAAATCGCTGTCCTGGCGATAGATGTGCTCGACGTCGCGGTTTCGAATGAACACCGGCGCCGCCGGCAGGATGGCGATGCTGTTCGGTTCCATCTGCGCCATCAGCGCCTTGCGACGGCGGGCGTATTCCGCTTTGGAGATGCTGGTCATGGGCAGGCTCGATTCCGGTCGGTGAGGGGCGCGATCAGTGCAGCGAAGGCTTGGGCGCCGGGGCAGCCGGCTTGCCACACTCGCTGAACAGCAGCAGCGGCGCGACGCGCAGGTACTCCATGACTTCCATGTAGTCGTTCTCGCCGTCCTCGGACTCGTCCAGCGCATTCTGCACCTGGGCGATGGCGGACAAATCCTGCAGCACTTCCATGGCCTCGGCGCTCAACGCGGCGTCGCCGACGGTCAGCCCGAAGCCACCGAGAAAGCCCTGGCACCACTGGCCCAGCGCCGCGGCACGCTCAGCCAGGGGCGCCTCGTCGGAGGGCAGCAGCAGGACCACGGTGACGTCGTCGCCGGTCAGCTCGCCGCGCACCATTTCCTGCAGGCCGATCAGCGCCTGCCGGACGTTTTCCGGCGGCTCGACACCGAGCAGTTCGGTGGCGTCGACCAGCCAGGGGCCGGCCTCGAAGCCCGCGCCGGCGCAACTGCGACCCAGCAGCAGACCGTGCAATTCGGCAGGTGAAACAGAGGAACCACCACTGGCGAGCAGGGCGGCGAATGCAGCGTAGGGAGAACTGGAAGTCGGCATCGATCACTAGGCGCCAAGGGGCGCAATCACTAGAATGGAGGCTTTCTATCCTAGCACTGGCGCACGCGCCAAAACCATCGGCCGGTTTGCGCCGGCGAGCCGCTGGATCTATACACTGCGCACACCCTGCCAAAGCGAGAGCCAATGGAAGACGCCGATCTACACGCCCTGACGGCAAAGCTGGAACTGCTGATCCAGCGCGTCGAGCGACTCAAGGCACAAAACCGTCTCTTGCTGGAAAGCGAGCAGGCGTGGCGCGAAGAACGCGCTCATCTGATCGAAAAGAACGAAATGGCTCGGCACAAGGTCGAATCGATGATTTCGCGCCTCAAAGCCCTGGAGCAGGACTCATGACCCAATCGAATACCGTCACCGTTCAGATTCTGGACAAAGAATATTGCATCGCCTGCCCCGCCGATGAGCGTAGCAACCTGCAAAGCGCCGCCCGCTATCTGGACGGCAAGATGCGGGAGATCCGCAGCGGCGGCAAAGTCATCGGCGCCGACCGCGTCGCGGTGATGGCTGCCCTGAACATCACTCACGATCTGCTGCACAAGCAGCAGAACCTCGACAAGCAGGCCACCGTCACCCGTGACCACGTGCGCGACCTGCTCGGCCGGGTCGACAACGCACTCGACGAAACCGATGGCCGTGGCGCCTGACCAACGGTCGTCCTTTTGCGTTATACTGGCCACAGCTCCCTGGAGTGTGCGCCAGTTGGTTGATGTCCCTGAGCCGATACGCACAACCCCGGGGGTTGTCAGTTGAGGCCGGTGTGCATGTCCGCTTGACGGAAAGCCTTAAGGTTTCCTGCAACCTCCACCTTGAACTTTCGGGTTCAAGGGCTAAACCGACAGCGGCATGCTGGGGAGTCGCAAATTTGCAGCCCGCTGCTGGCCCAGGCCAGCAGCGGGCTTTTTGTTGGTGGCGAGCGCCCATGGATGCATGGCGCAGTCGTGACAACAAGGGGATCGGCCCATGATCGAAGCCAGCAACCTGACCCGCGCCCAGCTGCGCCGCACGCTGCGTAAAACGCGGCGCGAGCTGCCCAGGGCTGCGCAACGCAAGGCGGCGGCTGCGCTGTATCGCCAGCTGGCCCAGCATCCGATCTTCCGCCGCGCGCGCAGCGTCGCCCTGTACCTGGCCAATGACGGGGAAATCGACCCGCATCTGCTGATCAGAGCCGCCCATGCGCGCGGTAAGCAGGTGTTCCTGCCGGTGCTGAAATCCTGGCCACGCACCAGCATGGTGTTCCAGCGCCTGGACGCGCACGAAAAGCTCGCCGCCAATCGTTTCGGCATCCCCGAACCCCGCCGCAACGGCAAGCGCCAGCGCAGGATCTGGACGCTCGATCTGATCCTCCTGCCCCTGGTGGGCTTCGACCAGCACGGCGGCCGCCTCGGCATGGGCGGCGGCTTCTATGATCGCAGCCTGGCGTATCGCGCACGGCGCAAAAATTGGCACAAACCGACCCTGCTCGGGCTGGCCCACGGCTGCCAGCAGGTGGACCGGTTGAGCATGGCCAACTGGGACGTACCGCTGGATGCTACCGTGACCGATGGCGGCTGGTACTAGCGCACCCCTTCATAGCCCGGCTCGAACAGCCTCGGCGACCGGTTTACCCTGCTGCCACTGGCTTTGCGTGTAGCCCGTGGTCACCATGCCAAGACCGAATACCAGTACCAGCATCCACAACAGATCAGGCTTGCGCCGCATACCACCACTCCCTACCGAATCACCCGTCACGCAGCACCTGCCGCGCACCGACTCAGAGAGCAAAGTTCATGCCCTATTGGCTGATGAAATCCGAACCCGACGAACTGTCCATCCATGACCTGCAGCGCCTAGGCAAGACGCGCTGGGATGGCGTGCGCAACTACCAGGCGCGCAACTTCATCCGCAGCATGCAGGCGGGCGATCAGTTCCTCTTCTATCACTCCAGCTGCCCGCAACCGGGAGTTGCCGGCATCGCCCGGATCGAAGGGGCGCCCTACCCTGACCCTGCTGCACTGGATCCGCAGAGCCACTACTTCGACGCCAAGGCCAGCACCGAGAAGAATCCGTGGACGGCCATCGACGTGAGCTTCGTGGAGGCGTTCAAGCAGGTCATCCCGCTCGCCGAACTGAAGGCGCAGACGGCGCTGGCGGAACTCTCGCTGGTGCAAAAAGGCAGTCGCCTGTCGGTGATGCCCGTCACCGAGGCGCAGTGGACGGCGATCCTGCTGCTGAAGTGATCAGCCCTGCAGGATCAGGTTGTTGAACAGCAGATCCTCGACCAGCGGCTGGCCTTCCTCGTCGGTGAGCACCTGCTGGACCTGCTTGAGGGCTTCCTGGCGCAGCTTTTCCTTGGCATCGGGAGTGGCCAGGTTCTCTTCGGTCTGCTGGGAGAACAGCATTACCAGCTGATTGCGAATCAGCGGCTCGTGGTGGGTGATCTTGGCTTCCGCATCGGCGCCGGTGACGCGCAGCGCCACGTCAGCCTTGTAGTACTTGAGCTTGGGCCCGGCACCGAAATTGCCGACCAACGCGGGCGTCAAGCTGTGATAGATCACCTGCGGTGCGGCGCCCTCACCCTCGCCTTCCTTCTTTTCTTCGTTGGCGAACGCCGGGATCGACAGTGCGCAGGCAAGCAGAAGCGTGATGAAGGTTTTCACAGGGCGATCTCCGTTGGGTTGCCCGCAAGCATAGCAACGCCTGGCGCAGACCCCAATGCTTATGGCGGGTTATCAGACGAGGCCATGCTCGTTGACCGCAAGGCCCGCCTACCTAAACTGCAGGGCGACTCCCCTCGAGGTAAATCACCATGAAAGCACTGCTCTGCAAAGCCTTCGGCCCTGCCGAAACGCTGGTACTGGAGGCCGTCGACAGCCCCAGCCCGAAAGGCAACGAGGTATTGATCGAGGTGCAGGCCGCTGGGGTGAATTTCCCGGATACGCTGATCATCGAGGGCAAATA
Source organism: uncultured Pseudomonas sp. (assembly GCA_966186235.1). GTDB lineage: Bacteria > Pseudomonadota > Gammaproteobacteria > Pseudomonadales > Pseudomonadaceae > Aquipseudomonas. Next base: position 244,043 of record CBIFVM010000001.1, on the reverse strand, counting down.
CCAGTTCAAGCCACCCTTCCCGTTCTCGCCCGGTGGCGAAGTAGCCGGCGTAGTCAGCACGGTGGGCGACAAGGTCACGCACCTGAAGGCAGGCGACCGGGTGATGGCGTTGACCGGTTGGGGTGGCTTCGCCGAACAGGTTGCCGCGCCTGCCTACAACGTGCTGCCGGTGCCCGCGAGCATGGACCTGACCACGGCCGCCGCCTTCGGCATGACCTACGGCACCTCGATGCACGCACTCAGGCAGCGCGCTGGCCTCAAGCCGGTTGAAACCCTGCTGGTGCTGGGCGCCGCCGGCGGTGTCGGCCTGGCGGCGGTGGAAATCGGCAAGGCCATGGGCGCCCGCGTGATCGCCGCGGCCAGCAGCGCCGAGAAGCTTGCGGTGGCGCGCAACGCGGGCGCCGACGAGCTGATCAACTACAGTGAGAAAAGCCTCAAGGACGAAGTGAAAAAGCTCACCAATGGCCAGGGCGTCGACGTGATCTACGATCCAGTCGGTGGGCCGCTGTTCGAGGAGGCGTTTCGCTGCATGGCCTGGAATGGCCGTTTCCTGGTCGTCGGCTTCGCCGCCGGCGGAGGCATCCCGGCGCTGCCAGCCAACCTACCGCTGCTCAAGGGCGCTGCCCTGGTCGGCGTGTTCTGGGGCTCCTTCGCCCAGCGCCAGCCGGCGGACAACGCCGACAACTTTCGGCAGCTATTCGCCTGGCATGCCGAGGGCAAACTCAAGCCGCTGGTGTCACAGACCTTCCAACTGGAGCGCGGTGGCGAGGCGATCGCTGCCCTCGGCCAGCGCAAGGCCTTCGGCAAGCTGGTGGTGACCGTTCGCTAGCAGGCGCCCGGAGAAGCCAAGCCGCCTTGGGGGCGGCTTTTTGCTTTCTATGGACAAGGGCAGGCGCTCGCCCTCACGCAAAAATGCTACTGCATCTTTCAGGATGCAGCCTTATTGCTGCGCTGCAGCGCACCGGCACCACCAGCGGCACGATCGAGGGTTTACCCCTGCCCGCCACGCCGGTAAGTTCGGGCCAGCGCCATCGGGCGTGCCCTTATGCGGCCTGAGGTCGCTTCATAAAAATAACGCCCTGCCTGCCATGACGCGCGGGCCAGATTGCGCGACCGGCATCTGCTGCATGCCCGGGAAAGCGGGGCGAAGCCGAAGGAACGCAACGATGAGTTCTATCCTGCTGATGCTGGTCGGCCTGAGCGCCATGTCGCTGGGCTACCTGTTCTACTCCAAATTCATCGCCGAGCGAATCTACCGCCTCGACCCCAATTACCGCACACCGGCCCACACCATGGGCGACGGGGTCGACTACGTGCCGACCAACCGTTTCGTGCTGTGGGGCCACCATTTCACCTCGGTGGCGGGTGCCGCGCCTATCGTCGGCCCAGCCATCGCGGTGATCTGGGGCTGGGGCCCGGCCTTCGTGTGGGTAACCCTGGGCACCATCTTCTTCGCCGGTGTGCACGACTTCGGCGCGCTGTGGGCCAGCGCCCGCAACCGCGGTCAGTCGATCGGCATGCTCAGCGGCAAGCTTATCGGCGCCCGCGGGCGCAGCCTGTTCCTGGTGGTGATCTTCCTGGTGTTGCTGATGGTCAACGGCGCCTTCGCCGCAGTGATCTCCAACCTGCTGGTTTCCACACCGACATCGGTAATCCCGGTCTGGGGCGCGATCATCGTGGCGCTGTTCATCGGCCAGGCGATCTACCGCTACAAGGTCGGCCTGCTGTGGCCGTCGATCATTGGCGTGGTGGTGCTCTACGTGCTGATCCTGCTGGGTAACGCGGTGCCGGTGGTGCTGCCGGAAAGCGTGCTGGGCCTGTCGGCCAAATCGGTTTGGATCCTGCTGCTGTTCGCCTACGCGGCCATCGCCTCGCTGCTGCCGGTGTGGGTGTTGCTGCAACCGCGCGACTACATCAACGGCCTGCAACTGTTCGTCGGCCTCGGCCTGCTGTATACGGCAGTGCTGTTCGGTGCGCCCGAAATCGTCGCCCCGGCGTTCAACGATGCCCTGCCGGCCAACACGCCGAGCATCGTGCCGTTGCTGTTCGTGACCATCGCCTGTGGCGCCATCTCCGGCTTCCACGGCCTGGTGGCTTCGGGCACCACTTCCAAGCAGCTGGACAAGGAAACCGATGCCCGCTTCGTCGGCTATTTCGGCGCCGTGGGTGAAGGCATGCTGTCGCTGGCGGCGATCATCTGCTGCACCGCCGGTTTCGCCACCCTGGTGGACTGGGAGGCGGTGTACACCGCCTTCGGCACTGGCGGCGTCAACGCCTTCGTGACCGGTGGCGGCACCCTGCTGGCCAACGGCCTGGGCCTGCCGGCGGATCTCGGTGCGACCATCCTGGCGGTGATGGCCATCCTGTTCGCCGGCACCACCATGGATACCGGTCTGCGCCTGCAGCGCTTCGTCATTCAGGAGGCCGGCGAGCTGGCCGGGATCAAGGTCAACACCCTGATCGGCACTGCGCTGGCCGTGGGCGTGTGCATGATTCTGGCCTTCGGCGCGGGCGCCGATGGCAGCGGCGGCATGATCATCTGGCCGCTGTTCGGCACCACCAACCAGCTGCTGGCCGGCCTGACCCTGGCGATCATCACCGTGATCCTGATCAAGAAGGGGCGCCCGGCCTACTACACCCTGGTGCCGCTGGTGTTCCTGCTGGCCATGTCGATCTTCGCCCTGCTGGTGCAGATGGGCCAGTTCTACCGTGCCGAAAACTGGTTGCTGCTGGGCATGGACGTGGTGATTCTGATCGCTGCGCTGTGGGTGACGCTGGAATCGTTCATCGCCATGCGTCAGGGTCGCGACCCGGTCGAGGCCGACGCGCACGGCGAGGCCCGCGAGTGAGCGAGCGCCAGGCGCCATTGCTGCAACGGGTATCCGCCGGGCTGCGCGAATTCTATGTCGCGCCGTACCGGCGAACCTTCGCCCGCGCCCGCCGCGATGAGGACGATCTGTTCATGCTGCTGGTATTCAGCGAAACCCTCGGCGTGCCCAACCCGGCGGCCTATTACACCCTGGAGCTGATGCCAGTGCTGTACGAGCGCTTTCACGAGTGGCATCGGCGCATGGGCATGGAGCGCTCACCACTGGATCACATCGGATGCTGCTAGAAATGGCTGAAAAACGCCGCGTGCTGTTCATCGGCGGCAAGGGCGGCGTCGGCAAGACCACAGTCTCGGCGGCCACCGCGCTGGCCCAGGCACAACGCGGGCGGCGCGTGCTGCTGGTTTCCACCGACCCCGCCCACAACCTGGGCCACCTCTGGGGCCGCCCGGTGGGGCCACAGCGGGTGGCGCTGGCCGACGGCCTAGATGGCCTGGAGCTCGACCCGCAAGCCAGCGTCGAACAGCACCTGAGCGAGGTGGGCGCCGCATTGCGCAAGCTGATGCCCGCGCACCTGGCCGGCGAAGTGGACAAGCACATGAGCCTGTCGCGCGATGCGCCGGGCATGCATGAAGCCGCGTTGCTCGAACGCATCGCCGAAACGGTCGACGGCGGCCTGCACGACTACGACCTGGTGGTCTTCGACACCGCTCCTTCGGGACATACCGCGCGCCTGATGGCATTGCCGGAAATGATGTCGGCCTGGACCGAAGGCCTGATGCGCCGCCGCGAGCGCAGCGCCGGTTTCGGTGCGGTACTGCGCAACCTGGGTGGCGACGACCGCGGCTTTGGCGAATCGCTGCTGGGCCGCGAGCCGGGTGATTCGCCGGATGATCGCGACAGCCAGGTGCGTCGCCTGCTGGATCGTCGTCGACATCGCTTCAGCCAGCTACGTGAGGTGCTCGGCAACGCGCAGCAGTGCGCCTTCGTCATCGTGCTGGCAGCCGAGCGCCTGCCGGTGCTGGAGAGCATCGAACTGCACGGGCAGTTGCAGCGCAGCGGGGTGAACGTCGCAGGCCTGGTGATCAACAAACGCTCGCCCGCCGATGCCGGCGCCTTTCTGGCCGAACGTCGGGTACAGGAGGAACATTATCTGGACGAACTACACCAGGCGCTGGGCCATCTGCCAATGCAGCAAATGCCGCTACTGGCGGCTGATGTGCAAGGGTTGCCAGCGCTGCAAGCCTTCGCCGACCGACTGGCCGAGAACGCCACGGGATGACCGCTAGACCGCTATGAGGAAGCCGCCCTTGGGCGGCTTTTCACTTTAGTTTCGCGGCGCGTAGGCGAACACGTCCGCACGCATCTGGTGGGCATCCATCCCCGCTTCGACCAGCGCATCCAGTGTCGCGTAGACCATGCTCGGCGAGCCGCTGGCGTAGATGTGCAGTGTACTCAGGTCGGCGAAGTCCTCACGCACCGCCTCGTGCAGCAAGCCGCAACGGCCCTGCCAGCCGCACTGGTCGCTGACCACCTGATGCAGAGACAGGTTGGGCAACGCCTGCCACTCGTCCCAATGGGGCAGTTGATAGAAGTCTTCAGGACGCCGCGCCCCCCAGTACAGATGCACCGGATGCTGGAAGCCACGCGAGCGGCATTCTTCGATCAGGCTGTGCATCTGCGCCATCCCGGTACCCGCGGCGATCAGCACCAACGGCCCGTCTGGCAGCTCGGCCAGGTGGGCGTCGCCGAATGGCAACTGCACCCGCGCCGCGCCCTGCTCGCGCAACTGCTGCAACAGGTTCAGCGCACTCGCTTCGCGGCCCAGAATGTGCAGCTCCAGGTCACGGCCCTGCTGCGGCGCCGAGGCCAGGGAAAAAGCCGACTTCTCGCCATCCTGGCGCTCGATCAGCAGGTACTGGCCGGCGTGGTAGCGCGGCGGCTTGCCGGCCGGTGCCCGCAGTAGCACGCGCCACACATCGCCGCCGGCCTCGATGCAGTCCACCACCTGGCAAGCCAGGCTGCGTACCGGCAGTTCGCCGGGCAGTAGCACGCCGTCCCAGTGCAGCACGCAGTCTTCCAGTGGCTCGGCGATGCAGGCGTACAGTTCGCCATGGTCCAGCTCGGCGCCGTTCTGACGCACGCGACCTTCGACCAGCAGCGCGGCGCACACATAACAATTGCCGTTGCGGCAGCTTTGCGGGCAGGTGTAGCCCAAGCGCCGAGCGGCATCGAGGATGGCTTCACCGGCCTCGACTTCGAGCACTGCGCCGGAGGGTTGCAGGGTGACCTTCATCAAGCGATTCCCAACTGGCTCCATATTTCATCGACCCGCTTGGTGACCGCCTCGTCCTTGACGATGGCACGGCCCCACTCGCGATTGGTCTCGCCCGGCCACTTGTGGGTGGCATCCAGGCCCATCTTCGAACCCAGGCCGGAGATCGGCGAGGCGAAATCCAGGTAGTCGATCGGCGTGTTCTCGATCATCACCGTGTCGCGCTTGGGATCCATGCGCGTGGTGATCGCCCAGATCACGTCGTTCCAGTCACGGGCATTGATGTCGTCGTCGGTGACGATCACGAACTTGGTGTACATGAACTGGCGCAGGAACGACCACACGCCCAGCATCACGCGCTTGGCGTGCCCTGGGTACTGCTTCTTCATGGTCACCACCGCCATGCGGTAAGAGCAACCTTCCGGCGGCAGGTAGAAGTCGGTGATCTCCGGGAACTGCTTCTGCAGGATCGGCACGAACACTTCGTTCAGCGCCACGCCGAGAATTGCCGGCTCGTCTGGCGGCCGGCCAGTGTAGGTACTGTGATAGATCGGATCGCGACGTCGGGTGATGCGCTCGACGGTGAACACCGGGAAGGTGTCGACCTCGTTGTAGTAGCCGGTGTGGTCGCCGTACGGGCCTTCCGGCGCGGTTTCGCCCGGATGGATCACGCCTTCGAGAACGATCTCGGCGCTGGCCGGAACCTGCAGGTCATTGCCGATGGCCTTGACCAGCTCGGTGCGATGACCGCGCAGCAGGCCGGCGAAGGCGTATTCGGAGAGCGTGTCAGGTACTGGCGTCACGGCGCCAAGGATGGTCGCCGGATCCGCCCCCAGAGCCACGCACACCGGATAGGGTTTGCCCGGATGCTTCTGGCACCACTCGCGGTAATCCAGCGCGCCGCCGCGGTGGCTGAGCCAGCGCATGATCACCTTGTTGCGGCCGATCACCTGCTGGCGATAGATACCGAGATTCTGACGCTCCTTGTTCGGCCCCTTGGTGATGGTCAGGCCCCAGGTGATCAGCGGCGCCACGTCACCCGGCCAGCAATGCTGGATCGGCAACTTGGCCAGGTCGACATCGTCGCCCTCCTCGATCACTTCATGGCACGGCGCATCCTTGAGCACCTTGGGCGCCATGCTGATGACCTTCTTGAAGATCGGCAGCTTGCTCCAGGCATCCTTGAGGCCTTTCGGCGGCTCCGGCTCCTTGAGAAAGGCCAGCAGCTTGCCGATTTCGCGCAGCTCAGAAACGTCTTCGGCCCCCATGCCCAGCGCCACGCGCTTGGGCGTGCCGAACAGGTTGCCGAGTACCGGAACGCTGTGCCCGGTGGGGTTCTCGAACAGCAGTGCCGGGCCGCCCTTTTGCAGGGTGCGGTCGCACACCTCGGTCATTTCCAGGATCGGCGATACCGGCGCCTTGATGCGCTTGAGCTCGCCGCGCGCTTCCAGGCCGCGGATAAAGTCGCGCAGATCGCGATACTGCATGCTGGAACCTCACTCGAATCGGGGCGCAAAGTTTAGCGCCGAAGTCGGACTTGCAGAACAGTCGATACTACAGACAGACAAAAGCCGGGTTTCCCCGGCTTTTTTGTGCCACCAGTAAATGCTGGATCGTAGCGAGCGAAGGTCAGGCGAGGCGAAAGCCGGCGAAAAAGCGGAGTGTACTTTTGTACATGAGCATTTTGAGCCGGTTTTCAACGAAGCATGGCATTCGCGCAGTAGATCCGCTTACTTGCGCTTCATGGACATGAAAAACTCGTCGTTGGTCTTGGTCGCTTTGAGCTTGTCGATCAGGAACTCGATGGCGGCGATCTCGTCCATCGGGTGCAGCAGCTTGCGCAGGATCCACATGCGCTGCAGCTCGTCTTCGGCGGTCAGCAACTCTTCGCGGCGGGTACCGGCGCGGTTGATGTTGATGGCCGGGAATACGCGCTTCTCGGCGATACGACGATCCAGGGGCAGCTCCATGTTGCCGGTACCCTTGAATTCTTCGTAGATCACTTCGTCCATCTTCGAGCCGGTTTCTACCAGCGCGGTGGCGATGATGGTCAGCGAGCCGCCTTCTTCGATGTTACGCGCGGCGCCGAAGAAACGCTTCGGCTTCTCCAGGGCGTGGGCGTCGACACCACCGGTGAGTACCTTGCCGGAGCTCGGGATCACGGTGTTGTAGGCGCGGGCCAGACGGGTGATGGAGTCGAGCAGGATGACCACATCCTTCTTGTGCTCGACCAGGCGCTTGGCCTTCTCGATGACCATCTCGGCAACCTGCACGTGGCGGGTCGGCGGCTCGTCGAAGGTGGAGGCGACCACTTCGCCGCGCACGGTGCGCTGCATTTCGGTCACTTCTTCCGGGCGCTCGTCGATCAGCAGAACGATCAGGTGGCACTCGGGGTTGTTACGGGTGATGTTCGAGGCGATGTTCTGCAGCATGATGGTCTTGCCCGCTTTCGGCGGGGCGACGATCAGGCCACGCTGACCCTTGCCGATTGGCGCGCAGAGGTCGATCACGCGGCCGGTGATGTCCTCCGTGGAGCCGTTGCCGGCTTCCATGGTCAGGCGCTTGTTGGGGAACAGCGGCGTCAGGTTCTCGAACAGAATCTTGTTCTTGGCGTTTTCCGGACGGTCGAAGTTGATGCTGTCGACCTTGAGCAGGGCGAAGTAACGCTCGCCTTCTTTCGGCGGGCGGATCTTGCCGACGATGGTGTCACCGGTACGCAGGTTGAAGCGGCGGATCTGGCTCGGCGAGACGTAGATGTCATCGGGGCCGGCGAGATAGGAGGCGTCTGCGCTGCGCAAAAAGCCGAAACCGTCCTGGAGAATCTCCAGCACGCCGTCACCGGAAATTTCTTCACCGCCTTTGGCGTGTTTCTTCAACAACGAGAAGATCACGTCCTGCTTGCGCGAGCGGGCCATGTTCTCGATGCCCATCTGCTCGGCCATTTCCAGCAGTTCGGTAATCGGCTTTTGCTTGAGTTCAGTCAGATTCATATAGGAATGACGTATTTATAAGAGGAGGGAATGGTAAGCATTGAGCTTGAGAGGCCGCACCGCGAGGAGGCGACAGGCGCCCGCTTTATTGTCGAATGTTCGATTAGGAATGCGTCGGCAGCGGCGTGCAGGGGGTCGCTTAGGAAAAGCGACGGCCCCGAATGTAACATCGGCTTTGCGAAGGCGTCTAGCCTCCAGGCAGAAAAAAGCCCCGTTGTCTACGGGGCTTTTCGGCGACGCTTACAGGTTGGCGTCGATGAAGGCAGCCAGTTGCGACTTGGACAGGGCGCCGACCTTGGTGGCTTCGACGCTGCCGTTCTTGAACAGCATCAGGGTCGGGATGCCACGCACGCCGTACTTTGGCGGAGTGTCCTGGTTCTCGTCGATGTTCAGTTTGCAGACCTTCAGCTTGCCCTGGTACTCCTTGGAGATTTCGTCCAGCACCGGGGCGATCATCTTGCACGGGCCGCACCACTCGGCCCAGTAGTCGACCAGTACCGGCCCGTCTGCCTGGATGACGTCCTGGTCGAAGCTGGCATCGCTTACATTGGTGATGAATTCACTCATGGGAAGTCTCCGTGTTGGCACGCAATAACGATAAAAGTGGCGGCCATGATAGCCCGGCTAGCGTGACACAGGAAGGCGCCCGCCATTGAGCGTAGCCATATAGGCTATCGATGCGGCCAATGGGCGAGGCCGCCCCTGACACGCGCGGGAGACGGCCCGAAGACAGCTGGCGCAGTGCCTGTACCGCGCGTATCCGTTGGCGTGCGCGGCCTATCGTGGCACGATGGCGGGGTTCTGCATCGAGATTGACTGATCATGCCGCAAACCCATTCCGAGTCCTTCCCCCTGGTCGCCGCCATCGACCTGGGCTCCAACAGCTTTCACATGGTGCTGGCCAAGGCCGACCATGGCGAGATCCGTATCCTCGAACGGCTCGGTGACAAGGTACAGCTGGCGGCGGGCATCGACGAACAGCGTCAGCTCAGCGAAGAGGCCATGCAACGCGGCCTCGATTGCCTGAGCCGTTTCGCCCAACTGACCAACAGCCTGCCCCAGGGCGCGGTGCGCATCGTTGGCACCAATGCCCTGCGCGAGGCGCGTAACCGCGCCGAGTTCATCCGCCGGGCCGAAGCGCTGCTGGGCCATCAGGTGGAAGTCATCTCCGGGCGCGAGGAAGCGCGCCTCATCTACCTGGGCGTGTCCCATTCGATCGCCGATACGCCGGGCAAGCGCCTGGTCGCCGATATCGGCGGTGGCAGTACCGAATTCATCATCGGCCAGCGCTTCGAGCCGCTGCTGCGCGAAAGCCTGCAGATGGGCTGCGTCAGCTATACGCAGCGCTATTTCAAGGACGGCAAGATCACCCCGGCCCGTTATGCCCAGGCCTACACCGCCGCGCGCCTGGAGATCATGGGCATCGAGCACGGCCTGACCCGCCTCGGCTGGCAGGATGCGGTCGGCGCCTCGGGCACCATCAAGGCCATCGGCCTGGCGATCCAGTCCGCAGGGCTGAGCAACAACGGTGAAGTCACCGCCGAGGGCATCGCCTGGCTCAAGCGCAAGCTGTTCAAGTACGGCGATGTCGAGCGCATCGACCTGGACGGCGTGAAGCCCGATCGCCGGCCGATCTTCCCGGCCGGCCTGGCGATTCTCGAAGCCATCTTCGATGCCTGCGAACTGAATCGCATGAGCCACTCCGAAGGCGCGCTGCGCGAAGGCGTGCTTTACGACCTGCTCGGCCGTCATCAGCATGAAGACGTGCGCGAACGCACCCTGTCGGCGTTCATGGAGCGTTATCACGTCGACCAGGAGCAGGCCGCCCGGGTCGAAGCCAAGGCGTTGTCGGCCCTGGACAAGGTCGCCAAGGACTGGCAGCTGACCGACGACTGGCACCGCGAACTGCTCAGCTGGGCCGCCAAGGTTCATGAAGTCGGCCTGGACATCGCCCACTATCAGTACCACAAGCACGGCGCCTACCTGATCGAACACTCCGACCTGGCCGGCTTCTCGCGCCAGGATCAGCAGATGCTCGCCCTGCTGGTGCGCGGCCACCGCCGCAACATTCCCAGGGAAAAGCTCACCGAGTTCGGCGACGAGGGCGTGAAACTGGTGCGTCTGTGCGTGCTGCTGCGCTTCGCCATCTTGTTCCACCACATTCGCGGCAGCCAGAACATGCCCACGGTGCGCCTGAAGGTCGGCCCTTCCAGCCTGGCCATCGAATTCCCCCAGGGCTGGCTGACCGCCAACCCGCTGACCCAGGCGGATTTCGAAAGCGAAGCCGAGTGGCTCAAGCGCATCGATATGACCCTGACCGTCAGTTGACGGCTGCGCACCGACCTGACGGCAAAAGCATCCGTAACGCGATGCAGCAAGTTGGTTTTGACAGGCGCATTTGCCGACAGGATAGAATCCCGTCTTTTTGACACGGCATAAACAGGGATAGATGTGGAAAGCGCAACGGTTAATAGCCTGTTTCTAATCGGTGCCCTGATGGTGGCGGCGAGCATCGCCGTCAGCTCACTGTCCACCCGGCTCGGTGTCCCCATTCTGGTCATTTTCCTTGGCGTGGGCATGCTGGCGGGCGTCGACGGCATTGGCGGCATCGCGTTCAACGACTACTCGCTCGCCTACTTGATCAGTAACCTCGCCCTGGCCGTGATCCTGCTCGACGGCGGCATGCGTACCCGCAAGGCGACCTTCCGCGTGGCCTTGTGGCCGGCGCTCTCCCTGGCCACCGTGGGTGTGGCCATTACCGCCGGGCTCACCGGCCTGGCCGCCGCCTGGCTGTTCAACCTGACGCTCATCGAAGGCCTGCTGATCGGCGCCATCGTCGGCTCCACCGACGCCGCCGTGGTGTTCAACCTGCTCAATGGCAAGGACCTCAACGAACGGGTCGGCTCCACCCTGGAAATCGAATCGGGCAGTAACGACCCGATGGCGATGTTCCTGACCGTCTCGCTGATCGCCATGCTGGCCAGCGGGCAAACCAGTTTTACCTGGTCGCTTCTGACCGATCTGGCCTGGCAGTTCGGGGTCGGGATCGTGCTGGGCGCCGCTGGCGGCTGGCTGCTGCTGCAGCTGATCAATCGCCTGACCATCGCCGACGGCCTTTACCCACTGCTGGCCGTGAGTGGTGGCATCTTCATCTATGCGCTGTCCGGCACCCTGGGCGGCAGCGGCATTCTGGCCGTCTACGTCTGCGGCCTGCTGATGGGCAACCAGCCGATCCAGAACCGCAACGGCATCCTGCACATGTTCGACGGCCTGGCCTGGCTGAGCCAGATCGGCATGTTCCTGGTGCTCGGCCTGCTGCTCACCCCTAGCGATCTGCTGCCGATCGCCCTACCCGCTCTGGCGCTGTCGCTGTGGATGATTCTCTTCGCGCGGCCACTGTCGGTGTTTGTCGGCCTGCTGCCGTTCAAGATGTTCCACCTGCGCGAGCGGCTGTTCATCTCCTGGATCGGCCTGCGCGGCGCTGTACCGGTGATTCTCGCGGTGTTCCCGCTGATGGCCGGGCTGGAGAACGCCCAGCTGTTCTTCAACGTCGCATTCTTCATCGTACTGGTATCGCTGCTGGTGCAGGGCACCTCGCTGGGCTGGGCGGCCCGCAAGGCCAAGGTGGAGATTCCACCCTCGCCCTCGCCCATATCGCGTAGCGGCCTGATGATCCACCGCACCAGCCAGTGGGAAATGTTCATCTACCGCCTGGGCGCCGAGAAATGGTGCATCGGTGCGCCGCTGCGCGAACTGAACATGCCCAAGGACACGCGCGTTGCCGCGCTGTTTCGCAACAATGAACTGCTGCACCCCTCCGGCAGCACCACGCTGGAGGCCGGCGACATGCTGTGCGTAATCGGCCACGAACATGACTTGCCCGCGCTGGGCAAGCTGTTCAGTCAGGCGCCGAAGAAGGCCCAGGACCTGCGCTTCTTCGGTGACTTCGTGCTTGAGGGCGACGCCCAACTCGACGCGGTGGCGGCCCTTTACGGCCTGCACGTGGATCCGGAAAACGTCGGCCAGTCACTGGGCCACTTCATCAGCGAACTGATCGACGGCGAAACCGTGGTGGGCGATCAGATCGAGTGGCAAAGCCTGACCTGGACCGTCGCCGAGATGGACGGGAACAAGATACGCAAGGTCGGCGTCAGATTCCCCGAAGGCGTCCGCCCGGGCCCTGGCCTGTCGTTCTGACAGCCGCCCATCCGTCGCCTGTCAAAGCCCTGTCGAACCGGCGGGGCTGATGCGCGGCAGTGCGTGACAGATCGCCGCGCGGGACTTCCCACCAGTCTGTAGACTCAGCAGGACTCCACCCCCGCGATCATGACCATGCACTCTATTCGTCGTTTGCTTGCCGTTATCCTGCTGGGCCTGTGCCTGGCCAACTCGCCCGCCTGGGCCGACGCCAACCCGACCGCCGCCGACGTGCAGCGCAGCCTGGACACCCTGGCCGACCGCAAGCTGGTCGAGCCCGAGCTGACCCAGGTGCGCCAAACGCTGGAAAAGACCCGGGATGCGCTCAGTGCCCAGGCCGATAGCCAGCAGAAGCTCGCCGCCCTGGAGAAGCAGCTGGCCCAAGCGCCACGGCAGACCCAGGACGCCCACCGCGAACTGGAGAAGCTCAAGGCCACCAAGGTGGTGCCCATTGCCCAGCGCTATGCCAGTACCGACGTCGCCCAGCTGGAACAAATTCTCAGCGAGCGCAGCGCCCAGCTCAGCGACTGGCAGAAGCAGCTAAACGACGCCAACACGCTGATCATCACCGCGCAAACCCGCCCGGAACGAGCCCAGGCCGAGATCAGCGGCAACCAGACCCGCGCCCAGCAGATCAACAGCCTACTCAAGAGCGGCCGCGAGGATGGCAAGCCATTGAGCGCCGAGCGCGTCAACCAGCTCAAGGCCGAGCTGGCCCAGCTAAGCGCTCTGACCCAGCTGCGCCGTCAGGAAATGGCCGGCAACAGCGTGCTGCAGGACCTCGGCACCGCCCAGCGCGACCTGCTCGATGAGCGCATCAAGCGCCTGGACGTCGAGCTGCAGGACCTGCAGAACCTGATCAATGAAAAGCGTCGCGACCAGTCCGAACGCACGCTAGCCGAACAGTCCATGGAGGCGCAGAAGGTCGGCGGCTCCGACACCCTGCTGTCGCGCGAGAGCGCGCTGAACCTCAAGCTGTCCGACTACCTGCTGCGCGGCACCGACCGTCTCAACGAGCTGACCCAGCTCAATCTGCGCACCCAGCAACAGCTCGACAGCCTGAACCAGACCGACCAGGCCCTCGACGAGCAGATCAGCGTGCTGCAGGGCAGCCTGCTGCTTTCCAAGATCCTCTACAAGCAGAAACAGTCGTTGCCCAAACTCAAGCTAGACAACGGGCTAGCCGACGAAATCGCCGATATCCGCCTCTACCAGTTCGAGCTCAACCAGCAGCGCGAGCAGATTTCCGACCCCCGCGCCTATGTCGACAAGCAGCTGGCCGCTCAGCCGCCGGAAAGCGTGACGCCAGAGCTGCGCGAATCGCTGCTGGATCTGATCGATACCCGTCGCGCCCTGCACGACCGGCTCAACCGCGAGCTCAATGCGCTGCTCAACGAGTCGATTACCCTGCAGCTCAATCAGAAGCAGCTCAAGGACACCGCCACCGCCCTGCGCGCGACCCTCGACGAACAGATGTTCTGGATTCCCAGCAACAACCCGCTCAATCTCGACTGGTTCAGAACGGTGCCGAGCCAGCTGCAGCGGCAGATCGCCGAGCTGCCGTGGCTCGACAACATCAGCCAGCTCGCTGCAGGCCTGGTCGAGCGGCCGTTGCTGTTCCTGCCGTTGCTGCTGGTGATGGGCCTACTGTTCTTCAAGCGGCGCTACCTGAGCCAGAAGCTCACCGACCTGCACAAGGACATCGGCCACTTCAAACGTGACAGCCAGCTGCACACGCCGATGGCGATCTTCCTCAACATCCTGCTGGCCCTGCCCGGTGCGCTGTTCCTGGCGCTGTGCGGCTTCGCCCTGCAAATGGATGCCCGCGGCCTGAACGTCAACCTCGGCTCGGCCTTCCTCGGCATGGCCCAGGCCTGGCTGGTGTTCTATACCGTTTACCGCATCTTCACGCCGGGCGGCGTGGCCGAGCTGCACTTTCACTGGGCGCGCGCCCATGTCGCCTACCTGCACCGGCAAATCCGCTGGCTCGGCGTGGTGGTGATGGCGCTGGTGGCGGTGGTCACCGTTGCCGAGTTCCAGCCGTCGAGCCTGTCCGACGACGTCATCGGCATCGCCGTGGTACTGACCTGCTACGGCCTGATGATCTGGCTGCTGCAGAAATTGCTGCTGCGCGGCCCGGCCCGTGAGAACGCCTCGACTTTCCGCATGTTCATCGGCGTGCTGTTCAGCGTGCTGCCGCTGGGCCTGTTCCTGGCGGTGTGCTTCGGCTACTACTACACCGCCCTGAAGCTCAGCGACCGGCTGATCGATACCCTTTATCTGCTGCTGATCTGGCTGGTGGTCGAGGCGATGTTCGTGCGCGGCCTGGCGGTCGCCGCGCGGCGCCTGGCCTACCAGCGCGCCACCGCCAAGCGCGAAGCGCAGACCACCGAGGACAGCGAAGGAACCGAGATCCAGCTGGAAACGCCGCGCCTGGACATCGAGCAGGTCAACCAGCAGTCCCTGCGCCTGATCCGCCTGACCCTCTTGGGCAGCTTCATCGCTGCCATGTACTGGGTGTGGGCCGACCTGATCTCGGTGTTTGCCTACCTCGACAACATCACCCTGTACGAATACAACAGCAGCACCGTGGCAGGCAGCGCCGCGTCGCTGATCCCGATCAGCCTGCTCGACGCCCTGTACGCGCTGATCATTGCCGCCATCACCCTGGCCCTGGGGCGCAACCTGCCGGGCCTGCTGGAAGTGCTGGTGCTGTCACGCCTGCGCCTGGCCCAGGGCAGCGCCTACGCCACCACCACGCTGCTGTCCTACGTGATTTTCGGTACCGGTATCGTGGTCACCCTGTCGACTCTCGGGGTGAGCTGGAACAAGCTGCAATGGCTGGTCGCCGCCCTGTCGGTAGGTATCGGTTTCGGCATGCAGGAAATCTTTGCCAACTTCATCTCCGGCCTGATCATCCTGTTCGAGCGCCCGATGCGCATCGGCGATCTGGTGACCATCGGTACTGTCACCGGCACGGTGAAACGCATCCATATTCGCGCCACCCACATCATCGACAGCGATCGCAAGGAAGTGATCGTGCCGAACAAGACGTTCGTCACCAGCCAGTTGATCAACTGGACCCTGACCGATACCGTGACGCGCATCGTGCTGACCTTCGTGGTCAACCGCGGCGACGATCTGGAGAAGGTACGCACCCTGCTGCTGCAGGCTGCCCAGGAAAACTCGCGAGTGATGCGCGATCCGGCGCCGACCGCTCAACTGAGCGCATATGCGCCAGGCGGCCTGACCCACGAGCTGAAGTTCTACGTCAAGGAACTGGGCGACCGTGGCGCCGCCACCGACGAGCTCAACCGGCGCGTCGACCAGCTGTTTGCCGACAATGGCATCAACCTGTCCGGTACGCCGAAAATGGACATCGTACTCAGCCGCGCCGCCGCGCCCCACGACACGCTCAAGCTCGACGACCAGCAACTGGCGAGCGCCGAGCAAGCCGAGAAGAAAGACGAGGCCAAACCGTGAAAACCCTCGACACCCTGACCTTCGACAATCGCTTCGCCGGCCTGGGTGACGGGTTTTCAACGCACATACTGCCCGAGCCCATCGCCGAGCCGCGCCTGGTGGTGGCCAGCGACAGCGCCCTGGCCCTGCTCGACCTCGACCCGCGCGAAGCGCAGCGCGAAGTGTTCGCCGAGCTGTTCTCCGGCAACCAGCTGTGGAGCGACGCCGAACCGCGCGCCATGGTCTATTCCGGCCACCAGTTCGGTGGCTATTCGCCGCGCCTCGGTGATGGCCGCGGCCTGCTGCTCGGCGAAGTACTCAACGATGCCGGCGAACACTGGGACCTGCACCTCAAGGGCGCCGGCATGACGCCCTACTCGCGCATGGGCGATGGCCGCGCCGTACTGCGCTCGTCGATTCGCGAATTTCTCGCCAGCGAAGCGCTGCACGCCCTCGGCATTCCAAGCTCGCGAGCGCTGTGCGTGACCGGCTCGAGCACGCCGGTGTGGCGCGAGAAGCAGGAAACCGCCGCCATGCTGGTGCGCCTGGCGCCCAGCCATATCCGCTTCGGCCACTTCGAATACTTCTACTACACGCGCCAGCACGAGCAGCTCAAGCAGCTCGCCGATTACGTGATCGAGCACCATTACCCGGCCTGCCTCGAACAGCCGCAGCCCTACTCGGCCCTGCTAAAGGCCGTGCTGGAGCGCACCGCGGAAATGATCGCCTGGTGGCAAGCCTATGGGTTCTGCCACGGGGTGATGAACACCGACAACATGTCGATCCTCGGCATCACCTTCGACTTCGGCCCCTACGCCTTTCTCGACGACTTCGACGCCAAGCACATCTGCAACCACTCCGACGACACCGGCCGCTACAGCTTCAGCAACCAGGTGCCCATCGCCCACTGGAACCTCTCGGCCCTCGCCCAGGCGCTGACGCCTCTGGTGGAAGTCGATACCCTGCGCGAAACCCTCGAGCTGTTCCTGCCCATTTACCAGGCCCACTATCACGACCTGATGCGCAAGCGCCTGGGCTTCACCACGGCTGAAGACGACGACGAAGAGCTGATCCAGCGCCTGCTGACCCTGATGCAGGCCGGCAAGGCCACCGACTACTCGCTGTTCTTCCGTCACCTGGGTGGCCAGGCGCCAGCCGAGGCGCTAAAGGTGGTGCGCAACGACTTCGTCGACCTCAACGGCTTCGACGCCTGGGCCGCCGACTACCAGGCCCGCGTCGACCGCGAAGGCTTCGAGCAGAGCGAGCGCCAGGCGCGCATGCACGCGGTCAACCCGCTCTACGTGCTACGTAACTACCTGGCCCAGGAAGCCATCGCCGCCGCCGAAGCGGGCGACTACGGGCCGGTGCGCGAACTGCACGAGGTGCTGACCCGCCCGTTCGACGAGCAGCCGGGCAAGGAGCATTACGCGCAGCGGCCGCCGGATTGGGGTAAGCATCTGGAGATCAGTTGTTCGTCGTGAGCCATTGCTAGCTAGTGCTCACGGAGCGGCCAGCATCCAGTCCAATCCCATCTTCACATGCAACTCGGCGCTGTCGAACATTGGAATGCTCGTCTGCTCATCCGCCAGCAATAGCCCAATTTCGGTACAGCCGAGAATCGCCGCCTCGGCCCCCTGCTCGGCCAGTTGGCTCAGGCAGTCAAGATAGAAAGTCCGCGATTTGTCAGTGAATTCGCCGCGACACAACTCGGCAAAAATCACCCGGTCGACTTCGGCCATCTGCTCGGCAGTCGGCACTAACACCTCGATGCCGTATCGCTCAGCCAGGCGCTGCTGATAAAAGTCCTCCTGCATGGTGAAGCGGGTACCTAGCAACGCGGCCCTGCGCACGCCACGGGCTTGCAGCGCCTGGCCAACCGCGTCGCCAATATGCAGCAATGGGATATCGATCTGCGCCTCGATGGCCGGAGCGATCTTGTGCATGGTATTGGTCGCCAGCAGGATGGCGCCGGCACCTGCTCGCTGCAGACCATTTGCCGCGCGACCGAGACGCTCACCAGCCTGTTGCCAGTCGCCCAGACGCTGCAGTTCGGCGATTTCTGCGAAGTCGACCGAGTCGAGCAGCAGCGACGCCGAATGCAAACCACCCAACCGGTCACGAACGCCCTCGTTAAGCTGGCGGTAATAGATCGCGGTCGACTCCCAGCTCATTCCACCGAGCACGCCTATACGTCGCATGAGCTATCTCCCTGACATTGATTGATCCTGCTGAACCCTAACGCCTCGAAGGACAGATATACAGTCGGCAGCTTGCGTCACAACTGAGGCTAGCCTCGAAGCTGCGCAAACTAAAAACCCTTGGTCTTCCCACCAGTCTTGCGTCACAGCACAATTACCACTCTTGCCCAGCCCAGGTGACCATCATGAACGTCCACGGTAGCTGCCACTGCGACGCCATCGCCTTCGTCGCGCAAACGGACCCGCAACTCACCAGCGTTTGCCATTGCCATGACTGCCAGAAGCTCACCGGCACGGCGTTTCGAGTTTCCACGCCGGCGCTGCCGGGTACGTTTTCGCTGCTGCGCGGCACGCCCAAGGTGTACGTGAAGTTGGCGCAGAGCGGCTCGCGCCGCGCCCAGGCGTTTTGTGGCGACTGTGGCTCGCAGCTGTTCACCTATGACGCCGATAACCCGACCGCCTACGGCCTGCGCGTCGGCGTACTGGCCGAGTCGCAGCAATTGCGCCCGACATGGCAGAAATGGTGCGAGACCGCGTTGCCCTGGGTGCAGGATCTGTCGCCACTGGAAAAGGCACCGCGTAACGACCGCGTGCGCTGAGCGAACGCGGTTCAAGCACGGCGCATTCTGACCGGCGGCGAGACTTCCTGGCGAAAACCCGGATAATGCCGGCCATTCGTTTTGCTTGCCGGTGCCGCTCCATGGAAATCAAGGTCAATTTTCTCGACAACCTTCGCCTCGAAGCCAAGTTCGATGACTTCACGGTGATCGCCGATCAGCCGATCCGCTACAAGGGCGACGGCTCGGCGCCGGGGCCGTTCGACTATTTCCTGGCCTCCTCGGCGCTGTGCGCGGCGTACTTCGTCAAGCTGTACTGCCAGACGCGGGACATTCCCACCGAGAACATTCGCCTGTCGCAAAACAACATCGTCGACCCGGAAAACCGTTACGCACAGATTTTCAAGATCCAGGTCGAGCTGCCGGCGGACATTTCCGAGAAAGATCGCCTGGGGATTCTGCGCTCCATCGACCGCTGCACCGTGAAAAAGGTGGTGCAGCAGGGCCCCGAGTTCATCATCGAGGAAGTGGAAAACCTCGACGCCGATGCCCAGGCGCTGCTGATGCCGGTGAGCGATACCACCACCTATATCCCGGGCAAGGACCTGCCGCTGGAGCAGACCATCGCCAACATGTCGAGCATCCTCGCGGATCTCGGGATGAAGATCGAGATCGCCTCCTGGCGCAACATCGTGCCCAACGTCTGGTCGCTGCACATTCGCGACGCGCAGTCGAACCTGTGCTTCACCAACGGCAAGGGGGCGACCAAGGAGAGCGCCCTGGCCTCGGCGCTGGGCGAGTTCATCGAGCGGCTGAACTGCAACTTCTTCTACAACGACCAGTTCTGGGGCGAGGACATCGCCGCCGCCGAATTCGTCCATTACCCCAACGAGCGCTGGTTCAAACCGGGCCCGAAGGACGCGCTGCCCGAGGAGATCCTCGACGAGCACTGCCTGGCCATCTACAACCCGGATGGTGAGCTGCGCGGCTCGCACCTGTACGACACCAACTCGGGCAACACCCTGCGCGGCATCTGTTCGCTGCCCTTCGTGCGCCAGCGCGATGGCGAGACGGTGTATTTCCCGTCCAACCTGATCGAGAACCTGTACCTGTCCAACGGCATGAGCGCTGGCAACACCCTGGCCGAAGCCCAGGTGCAGTGCCTGTCGGAGATCTTCGAGCGGGCGGTCAAACGCGAAATCCTCGAAGGCGAACTGTGCCTGCCGGACGTGCCGCAGG
The DNA here is from genome assembly GCA_966186235.1 of uncultured Pseudomonas sp. Taxonomy (GTDB): domain Bacteria; phylum Pseudomonadota; class Gammaproteobacteria; order Pseudomonadales; family Pseudomonadaceae; genus Aquipseudomonas. The sequence continues at coordinate 224,297 of CBIFVM010000001.1, read as the reverse complement.
ACGTGCTGGCCAAGTACCCGGGCATCGTTGCCGGCATCCAGGGCCTGGAGGAGCAAGGCTTTCCGGTGCTGGTCAAGGATGCCTCCCTCGGCGGTGAATTCCCGGTGATGTGCGTGACCCTGATGAACCCGCGCACCGGCGGCGTGTTCGCCTCCTTCGGCGCCCACCCGAGCCTGGAAGTGGCGCTGGAGCGCAGCCTCACCGAACTGCTCCAGGGCCGCAGCTTCGAAGGCCTCAACGACCTGCCGCAGCCGACCTTCGACAGCCTGGCGCTGACCGAGCCGAACAACTTCGTCGAACATTTCATCGATTCCAGCGGCGTGGTCTCCTGGCGCTTCTTCGGCGCCACGCCGGACTTCGAATTCGTCGAGTGGGATTTCTCCGGCGAGGGTGCAGATTCCAATGAACAGGAGGCCGCGACCCTGTTCGGCATCCTCGAGGACATGGGCAAGGAAGTCTACGTCGCCACCTACGACGACCTCGGCGCCAACGCCTGCCGCATCCTGGTGCCGGGCTACTCGGAGATCTATCCGGTCGAAGACCTGGTCTGGGACAACACCAACAAGGCCCTGCTGTTTCGCAAGGACATCCTCAACCTGCACACCCTGAGCGACCGCGAGCTCAAGTCGCTGCTGCGCAACCTCAACAATACCGAGGTCGACGACTACACCGACATCAGCACGCTGATCGGCATCGAGTTCGACGACAACACGGTGTGGGGCCAGTTGACCATTCTCGAGCTGAAGCTGCTGATCAACCTGGCGCTGCACAAGTACGACGACGCCAAGGAACTGGTCGAGGCCTTCCTGCAGTACAACGACAACACCGTCGAACGCGGCCTGTTCTATCAGGCGGTCAATGCAGTACTGGAGATCCAGCTGGACGACGAGCTGGAGCTGGCCAACTTCGAGCACAACTTCCGGCGCATGTTCGGCAGCGAGCGCATCGATGCCGCGATCGGTTCGGTGCACGGCAGCGTGCGTTTCTCCGGCCTGACGCCCACCAGCATGAAACTGGCGGGTCTGGACAAGCACCAGCGCCTGATCGACAGCTACAAGAAGCTGCACGCGGCGCGCGCCAGGGCGGCCGGCCTGGCCAGCCGATAAGCGCAGCCTCGAGCGTCAACAGGAAAGCACCTTCGGGTGCTTTCTTCGTTTTTGCGACAGCAAAAGGTCGTTACAAGAACGGCGTGGGGCGTTAACAGACAGGGGCGGCGAGTGGTGGGTACGCATCATCGTCCACGCGAACTCGCGCGCACCGTGCAAGCGCGACAGGCCAGGGCATGCCTCAACTTGCGTGACGAGACCAACAAGAACCCATAGAGGGCACTCAGCAGCCATGGCAACCCAAGGCAATGAAACACCGGAGCTTGGTATCACCGACCCGTCACAGACGGAGGAAGCCAGGCGAGACCGTTACCTGGAAGGCAAGCTGGACTGGATCGTGTTCGGTTTCACCAGCCTGCTGGCCCTGGCCTTCGTGGCCTGGGGCTTTCTCAATCAGGCCAGCCTGGCGAAAAGCGCCGCCACGGCGCAGAGCTGGGTCATCGTCAATTTCGGCTGGTTCTTCGTGCTCACCTCGACCATCTTCGTGGTCTTCGTGCTGTGGCTAGCGGCCAGTCGCTACGGCAAGATTCCCCTCGGCAAGGACGGCGAAGAGCCGGAATTTCGCACCACTTCGTGGATCGCCATGATGTTCAGCGCCGGCATGGGTATCGGCCTGATGTTCTTTGGCGTGGCCGAGCCGCTTTCGCATTACGTCAGCCCGCCGCCGGGCACCGCCGAGGCGCAGACCAACGCTGCCATGCAGGTGGCCATGGCGACCACGCTGTTTCACTGGAGCCTGCATCCCTGGGCGATGTACGCCATCGTAGGCCTGGCGATCGCCTACGGCACCTTTCGCCGCGGCCGCTCGCAGCTGATCTCCGCAGCCTTCCGGCCGCTGATGGGCGAACACGCCAACGGTCCGATCGGCCGCGCCATCGACATGATGGCGATCTTCGCCACGCTGTTCGGCTCGGCCGCTTCGCTCGGCCTCGGTGCCCTGCAGATCGCCGGCGGGCTGGAGTACAACGGCTGGGTCGAGGAGCCCGGCAAGCTGTTCTACATCGGCCTGATCACCCTGCTGACCGTCGCCTTCGTGGCCTCGGCGGTGTCAGGCATCGACAAGGGCATCCAGTGGCTGTCCAACACCAACATGGTGCTGGCCCTGCTGCTGGCGGCCTTCGTGTTCGTAGCCGGCCCGACCCTGCTGATGCTCAACCTGTTGCCGACCTCGCTGGGCGACTACATCAACATGCTGCCGGAGATGATGGCGCGCACCAACGCCAGCGGCGGCGACAGCATGGACAGCTGGCTGTCCAGCTGGACCGTGTTCTACTGGGCCTGGTGGATTTCCTGGACGCCGTTCGTGGGCATGTTCATCGCCCGCATCAGCCGCGGCCGCACCATTCGCCAGTTCGTCACCGGCGTGCTGCTGGTACCGAGCCTGGTCAGCCTGGTGTGGTTCGTGATCTTCGGCGGCGCCGGCATCGATGCGCTGCGCGAAGGCGTGTTCACCCTGGCCAACGGCGCGGTAGACAGCAACATCGCCCTGTACGAGCTGCTGGAAAGCTACCCGTTCATCTCCATCAGCTCGGTGCTAGTGATGATTCTGGTGGGCATCTTCTTCGTCTCCGGCGCCGACGCGGCGTCGCTGGTGATGGGCACGCTGTCCGAACACGGCACCACCGAGCCCTCGCGTGGCACCATGATCTTTTGGGGTGCGCTGACCGGCGCGGTGGCCGCGATCATGCTGGCCATCGGCGACCCGAACGATCCGGGCGCAGCGCTTACCGGCCTGCAGAACCTGACCATCGTGGTGGCGCTGCCCTTCGTGGTGGTGATGGCCCTGCTCTGCATCGCCCTGTACCGCGACCTGCGCAAGGACCCGATGATGCTGCGCGACCTGCGCGGCAGCGAGCTGATCGAAAAGGCCGTGCTCTATGGCGCGGTGAAGCACGGCGAAGAGTTCTATTTCGTGGTCAAGGAGAAGAAGGACAAGGGTGATGCGGCCGAGGAGCAGCCGAACGCCTGATACCGAAGCCGCCTCGATACTTGTGGGGCGGGCGTGGACGCCTAGTCCATGCCCGCTCCCAAAGATAGCTGCCGATCACTGCCTTCTGGGTCCAGCTATTGCTCTTGCAATCCCCCATGCTCGCGCAACCGCTCGACCATGTAGGGATAGAACGGGTTCGAGGTCACCCGCTGCAGCGCCTCCATGCTCACCAGCAGCACACCGCGCTCGCCACGCACCGACAGCGCGCCGAGGTGCACGCCGTAATCCTCCGACTCGTCAGGCTGCAGCCCATACAGCGAATCGCTCAGCGGAAATGGCAGGGCGACGTGGGACAGCGAGAACACCTCACGCGGAAAGGCCAGGCCGATGGGCCTGAGCTGCTCTTCGGTGGCGCCGGCCTCGAGGGTCCGCGCGGCAGCATCCAGGGTGTCGGGTGACACATTGCCGATCAGCGTGGTGCGATAGCGCCGCGGCGCAGCCGGCAGCAGGTCGCCTGGCGACTTGGCGTGGGCACCCAGCAGCGGCCCGAAATCGACGAAGCGGTTGAGGTCGAACAGCACCAGCTCACTGCCATTGGCCGGCAGCTGTGCGTACAGGGCATCGACCACGGCCGGGGTGCTCACGGTGTAATCGACCAGCGACTGGAAAGTGAGCACCGGCGCCAGCTCGTTCAGGGCATTGCGCCCGGCGAGCACGGCGAGCTGTTCCTGCAGCGCGGAGGTGAACAGGTACGACTGCCGCGCCGCATTGAGGGCGAAGGAGTTGTACTTGAATGGGTTGTACTCGGGCAGCACATCCAGCCAGGCCGCCTTGGCGAACGCCGGGAACACCGCTGGCAAGCCGGCCAGCCCGGCGAAACGGGCGTAGCCGGCCACACCGATCATCGGCGAAATCAGCGTCAAGCGCGTCGGGCGGGCCAGTTCCTCGTTGCCCAGGGCATCGAGGGCGTACTTGAGCGCCAGGCCGCCTCCGGCCGAGTAGCCGACCAGTTGCAGCTCGTCGCCCGGCTCGGTCAGTCGCGCCGCTTCGCGCACCGCCAGGCGCGTCGCGGCCAGCCAGTCCTGCCAGGTCACGCGGGTCAGCGCCCCGGGCGTGGTGCCATGCCCGGGCAGGCGCAGCCCGACCACCACGAAGCCGGCATCGCGATACAGCCGGGCGATGTGCCGCAGGCTGTAGGGCGAGTCGGTCAGCCCGTGCAGCATCACCGCAGCACCCTTGGGCTTGCCCTCGGGCTCGAGCACGTAGGAACGGTTCCAGTCCCACTCGAAACGTGAGGCGTTGAGCGGGCTGTCGGCGAAATAGCGGTTGTCCGGCACCCGTTCGTCATCGTCCAGGCGCTGGTAGACATTGCCGGGCAGCGCCGCGAACAGGGCCTGTTCGGCGAGCAGATAATCCTGCCAGCTGGCGGCATCGAGCTCGTCGGCGCTCAGCTCGCGCGGCACGAAGGTGTGCCAGGGGCCGAGATCCGGTTTGTTGTGGGCGTCGTAGATACGCAGGCCGAAGAACGTCAGCGCGATCACCGCCATCACCAGGCCGCCCAGGCGTAGCCCTTTCTTCACCGCCTTCATGCTCGCCTCCCGGGCCGCCGCAAACGACTCATCATAACCCCCGCCCGGCAAAAGCGCTGGCGCCGTCCACCACTGTGCGTACCTTGCGATGGCGCGCCATAGCCCATAGGCTTCGGGCCGACATCCTTGCGTTCGGAGCCCGTCATGAGTGACTCAGCGATCATCCCCTGCCCCAGCTGCAGCAGCCTCAACCGCCTTCCCGTCGCGCGTCTGGGCGAAGCACCGCGCTGCGGCCACTGCAAGACCGAGGTGCTACCGGGCGCGCCGTTCGAGCTCGACCAGGGCAACTTCGCCAGCCAGCTCAAGGGCGACCTGCCGCTGCTGGTCGATGTCTGGGCTGCCTGGTGCGGCCCGTGCCGCAGCTTTGCGCCAACCTTCACCCAGGCGGCTGGCGAACTGCGTACCCGCTGCCGCCTGGGCAAGCTGGACAGCGAGGCCAATCAGCAGTTGTCTGCGCAGTTGGGCATCCGCTCGATTCCCAGCCTGATCCTGTTTCGCGACGGCCGGGAAGTCGCCAGGCAAAGTGGCGCCCTGCCCCTGCCGCAACTGCTCGCCTGGCTGAACGCCCAGGGCGTTTGAGTGAGCCGCAGCGAGCCGGCTGACACCTGACCTTGCCACCGGTCAAAAAGCCGACTAATCCAAGGAAGGATCATCGTGGCGTAAAGCCCGGTTACAACACGGCGGGAGGCGCCATGTTCAAGCACATTCTGATCGCCCACGACCTGCGGGGCACGGCCGACCTGGCGCTGCGCCGGGCGGCGCAACTGGCCCAGCAGCACGACGCGCGTCTGAGCGTGCTGCACGTACTCGACCCCGCCGCGAGCGAGCAGACCCACGACCAGTCGCGGCAGGTGCTGGACGCCAGCATCAGCCGATACGCGCCACCGGGCAGCGCCCTGCACCTGCGCAGTGGCAAGCCTTCGGAAGTGGTGCTGCAGCATCTGCAGGAAAGCGATTACGACCTGCTGGTGCTGGGCGGGCATCTGGAGCGTCACGAGTTCTTTTCCGGCACCAGCCTGGACCGCATCGCCCGCAGCTGCCCGGTGCCCCTGTTACTGGTCGCCCACCCGAGTTCGGGCCCCTATCGGCAGGCGGTAGCGGCCATCGACTTCTCGCTGTGCGCCTGCAGCGCCCTGGCCGGCGCCCACGGGCTACTGCCGCAAGGCGCCGAGCTGCACGCCGTGCACGTGTTCGAGCCGGACAAGGGCAGCCGCGAACACGTCGACAGCCAGTTGCAGATTCAGCAGGCACTGATCGACCAACTGCTGACGGACGAAGCGCAGAAACTGCCGGCGGCGGGCCCGACGATCAGCCACGCCGTGCATCAGGGCGGCATCCTGCGCTGCCTGCAGGAGCAGCTCAGGGCCCGCGGCAGCGACCTGCTGGTGCTCGGCAGCCATGGTCGCGGCGCGCTGAGCCAGGCGCTGCTCGGCAGCCTGGCCCAGCACTTCCTGCACAAGGCGCCGTGCGACGTGTTCGTGGTGCGCTAGGAAACCGCCCCGGGTATCGCTGCGCTCGACGCCGGGCTATAGAACGGGTAATGGTCGTAGCCTGCGGTTGAGCGAAGCGATACCCGGGACAGCCCGCCGCGATCAGCTGCGCTGCAGCAGGTCGTGCAACTCGACGTACTGTTGGGTCAGCTTGTGGCGCGGGTCGAGGTAGATCAGTGGCGTGCAGGCCTGGTGGGACTCGCGCATCTTCACCGAACTCATCAGGTTCACCGGCAGCACCGGAAGGCCTTCGGCCACCAGCTCGTCGAGCAGCTGCTGTGGCAGCGAGGCACGGGGCTGGAACTGATTGACCACGATGCCCTCGACCTGCAGGTCTTCGTTGTGGTCTTCCTTCAATTCCTCGATCTCGCGCAGCAGCCCGTACAGCGCGTTACGGGAGAAGGTGTCGCAATCGAAGGGAATCAGCACGCGATCCGCGGCGATCAACGCGGAAACCGTGTAGAAGTTCAGCGCCGGCGGCGTATCCAGGTAGATCTGCTCGTAGTCTTCGGACAGTTCCTCGAGCAGTTTGCGCAGTTTGTTGATCTTGTGCTTCTGCTCAAGTTTTGGCTGCAGCTCGGCCAGCTCGGGCGTGGCGGTGATCACGTGCAGGTTCTCGAAGGGCGTTTCGTAGATGTCCACCTTGCCCTTCTTGGCGAACGGCCCGCTGGACAGCGTCTGCTTGAAGAAATCGGCGATGCCCATGGGAATCTCGTCGCCGGTCAGCCCCGTCAGGTAATGGGACGAATTGGCCTGGGCATCGAGATCGACCAGCAACGTTCGGTATCCTTGTGACGCACTTACCGCGGCCAGATTGCAGGCAATGCTGGACTTGCCCACGCCACCTTTCTGATTGAATACCACGCGCCTCATCCGAATCTCCCCCTATGACTAGTACATTGATACTAGGCAAAACTTGATGACATTCACGAGAAACAAGCGAAACGGGTCATCCATCAGAAAATCGCTACTTAATGTTTGCGGGGCCTTGCCAAGCCCCGGATAATGGCCGGCGCAGCATCGCTCCCCATCGACAAGGCTCTTGTCGCACAGGACAGTCGCACAGACAAGGAAATGCCCGGCGGGCCAAGCAGAGTTTCAGTACAAATGCAGTTCAGGATCGATCAATGGCGTGCCTGGGCCCCCGGCCTTGACAGTACGGATGACTGGCTCGCCTGGAGCAAGGCGCCCGAACGTCTTGCCGATGGCGGTGAACAGCCCGATGTCGGCTTTCTGCCGGCCCTGCAGCGCCGCCGCCTGAGCCGCCTGGCGCGCATGGTGTTCCAGGTCGCCTGGCCGCTGGCCGAAGGCCACTCGGCACTGCCCCTGGTGTTCGCCTCGCGGCATGGCGAAACCCCGCGCAACCTGGCCATTCTCAAGGACCTTGCGGTTAAAGAGCCGCTGTCGCCGACACAATTCAGCCTTTCCGTGCACAACGCGATCATCGGTCAGTGGTCGATCATGCGCGGCGACACCAGCGAGATGACCGCCCTGGCCGGCGAAGGCGATGGCCTGGAAATGGCCATGCTCGAGGCCCTGAGCCTGCTGGCCGAGGGTGCACCAGCGGTTTTGCTGGTGATCGGCGAAGAAGCCCAGCCAGAGCCCTACGCGCCGTTCATCGACGATGTACCGTTCCCTTACGCCCTGGCCCTGCTGCTGACGCCCGGCGACGACTGGCGCCTGGCGCTGCACAACGCCAGCGGCGCGCGCAGCGAATGGCCGCACCCGCTGAGCCTGATCCAGTGCCTGAGCAGCAACGGCACCTCCCTTCAACACACCTGGAAAGAGCGCCAATGGATTTGGTCACGCCAAAGCCTGTGAAGCGCTACAACCCGCCCTACTGGTGGCGCCTGATCGCCACGGCGGCCAGCTTCACGCTGTTCGGCATCGGCGGCGTGCTGCTGCGCATTTTGGTGTTCCCGGTATTGTCCCTGCTGCCGGGCGACGCCGCCGCCCACCAGCGCCGCGCGCGGCGGGTGGTCAGCCTAACCTTCCGTACCTTCGTCGAATTCATGTACCGCAGCGGCGTGCTCACCTATGAAGTCGAAGGCGCCGAGCGCCTGGGCCGCCCAGGGCAGATGATCATCGCCAACCACCCATCGCTGATCGACGTGGTGGTGACCATCGCCTTCACCCGCGACACCAACTGCGTGGTCAAGCAGAGCCTGTGGAACAACCCCTGCATGCGCGGGCCGATCCGCTCGGCGGGCTACATCAGCAACAGCGGCAGCATGGACATGCTCGACGAAGCCGCCGGCGCGCTGCAACAGGGCCAGACCCTGGTGATCTTCCCGGAAGGCACGCGCACCACGCCCGGCCAGCCGCCGGAATTTCACCGTGGTGCCGCGGCCATCGCCCTGCGCGGCGCGCACATCATCACCCCGGTGGTGATCAGCGTATCGCCCACCACCCTAACCAAGGCCGAGCCCTGGTACCGAATTCCCGCGCGGCGCTTCCACATCCGCCTGCGCGTCGGCGAAGACATCGACCCGGCGCACTTCGCCGCCATGGGCGCGGCGCCGGTCGCGTCGCGCAAACTCAACGATCATCTGCATCAGCATTTCATACAGGAGCTCGCCAAAGATGAGCGCTCTACAGCTTGAGATCAAAAACCTGATCATCGACTCCCTCGGCCTGGAGGACGTCACCCCTCAGGACATCGAGGACGACATGACCCTGTTCGGTGAAGGCCTGGGCCTGGATTCGGTCGACGCCCTGGAGCTCGGCCTAGCGATCCAGAAGCGTTTCGGCATCAAGATCGACGCCGAAGCCAAGGACACCCGCACCCATTTCGCCAACGTGGCCAGCCTGGCAGCCTTCGTTGCCAGCCGCCAGGCAGCCTGAGGACGATGACCATGCAAACCCGTGAGGAAATCTTTGCCACCTTGCGCGACGCCCTGGTGGAGCTGTTCGAACTGAGCCCCGAGCGCATCAGCCTGGACGCCAACCTGTACGAAGACCTGGAGATCGACAGCATCGACGCCGTCGACCTGATCGACCACATCAAGCGCCAGACCGGCAAGAAGATCGCCGCCGAGGCGTTCAAAACCGTGCGCACCGTCGGCGACGTGGTCGAGGCGGTTTATCAGATGGTCAACGCGGAACCCTCATGAGCCGTCTGTTCGGCCTGCTGGTCGCGCTGGTCAGCGTGGCCTACCCGTTCGCCGTGTATTTCGGCGCGGGCCACCTGTCGCCAACGCTGTTCGCCGCCCTGCTCGGCGGCCTGTGGCTGGCGCGGCTGCTCAGCAACCCGGGTGACCGCAACAGCCGGCGCATGACCGGCGCGGTGCTGGTGTTCTGCCTGCTGCTGGTGCTGGCCGACGAGCCGGCGCTGCTGCGTTGGTACCCGGTGCTGGTCAGCCTGCTGCTCGGCCTACTGTTCGCCAGCAGCCTGAAGATCGGCATGCCAATGGCCGAACGCCTGGCGCGCCTGCGAGAACCCGAACTGCCCCCGGTAGCGGTGCGTTACACCCGCCGCGTCACCGAGGTGTGGGCCGCCTTCATGCTCACCAACGGCCTGCTGGTGGTGGCGCTGAACCTGTGGGCGCCGCTGTCCTGGTGGGCGCTGTACACCGGGCTGATTTCCTACCTCCTGATGGGCCTGCTCTTCGCCGGCGAATGGCTGGTGCGTCAACGTGTAAGGAGAACCGCATGAGCTGGCTGAACCTCGAAGACCTGCTGCTAGAGGCCAACGCCAGCCGCCAGGTAACCCCGGAAATCGACCACGCCCAACTGTGCCGCCGCGCCCTGAGCCTGGCCGCCCACTGGCAGGCGGCCGGCGTGCAGCGCGTCGCCCTGCATCTGCAGGACGCCGCCGAGTTGGCCATCGCCCTGCTCGCCGCCTGGCAGGCCGACATCCACGTGCTGCTGCCCGCCGATGCGCAGCCGCAGACTCGCCAGCGCCTGGGCGCCCAGGTCGACCTGTGGATCGAGCAGCTCGACGCAACGATTACCGCCGCACCGCTTACCGCCAAGCGGCTGGACCGCGAGCGCTGCCGCCTGACGCTGTGCACCTCCGGCTCCAGCGGCGAGCCCAAGCTGATCGACAAAAGCCTCGGCCAGTTGGCCAACGAAGTCGAGGCGCTGGAAGCCCTGTGGGGCGAGCGCCTGGGTGATGCGCTGATCATCGGCAGCGTGGCCGCGCAACACATTTACGGCCTGCTGTTCCGTGTGCTCTGGCCGCTGTGCGCCGGCCGCATGTTCATGCCCAAGGCTCAACCGTTCCCAGAAGACCTGCAACTGGCCAGCCTGCCGCACCCGAGCTTCGCCTGGATCACCAGCCCGGCGCTGCTCAAGCGCATGGGCGACAACCTCGACTGGGCGGCGCTGAGCCGCGTGCGCCAGGTGTTCTCCTCCGGCGGCGCGCTACCGGCCGATGCCGCCGCCTCGGTGCACGAGCGCCTGGGCCAGTGGCCGACGGAAATCTACGGCAGCTCGGAAACCGGCGGCATCGGCTGGCGCCAGGGCGGTCAGCACTGGCAGCCGTTCGCCGGTGTGCAGCTCGCGGTCAACGACGAAGGCGCCCTGCGCCTGAGCTCGCCCTACCTGCCGGCCGGGCATTGGGAACAGATGGCCGATGCGGTGGAGATCGACGCTGACGGGCGCTTCACCCTCGGCGCGCGCCTGGACCGTATCGTCAAGCTGGAAGAAAAACGCATCTCCCTGCCGCTGCTCGAACAGGCCCTGGCCCAGCATGCCTGGGTCAGCGAGGCGCGCCTGGGTGTGCTGCAACAGGGGCGCGCCTTTCTCGGCGCGCTGGTGGCGCTGTCGCCGGAGGGTATCCACACACTGCGCAACCAGGGCCGCCGGCACCTGACCGAAGGCCTGCGCAAGCACCTGGCCGGCCACTGCGAGGCCATCGCCCTGCCGCGCCGCTGGCGCCTGCTGCCGCACCTGCCGTACAGCAGCCAGGGCAAGCTGGGCCAGGCCCAGGTCAACGAGCTGCTGGCCGCCGCCCGCCCGACCCGCGTCGAGCCGGCCAGCGCCCGGGAAGAAAGCGGCGAATGGCACCTGGAGCTGGACGTGCCGCTGGACCTGGCGCATTTCAGCGGCCACTTTCCCGGCACTCCGGTGCTGCCCGGTGTGGTGCAGATCGACTGGGCCCAGCAACTGGCTCGCGAGCTGATCAAAGACCTGCCGCCGCTGTTCGGCGGCATGGAAGTGCTCAAGTTCCAGCAGCTGGTGCGCCCTGGCGACCGCCTGCAGCTGACCCTGCGTTTCGACGCCGAGCGGGGCAAGCTGTACTTCACCTTCCGCAGCGGCGACGCCAACTGCTCGTCCGGGCGCATTCTGCTCAAGGCGGCGCCATGAGCGGCTTGCAGCACCGCCCCTGCGCGCTGATCCCGGTGTACAACCACGAAGGCCCGCTGCCCAGCGTGGTCGCCAGTTTGCTGGCTGCCGGCCTGCCATGCCTGCTGGTCGACGATGCCTCCGGCCCGAGCTGCGCCGCGGTGATCGACCGCCTGGCCGGCGCGGCCGACACCCACCTCCTGCGCCTGGCAGAGAACCAGGGCAAGGGCGGCGCGGTGATGGCCGGCCTGCGAGAGGCGCAGCGCCTGGGTTTCACCCACGCCCTGCAGGTGGACGCCGACGGCCAGCACGACCTGCACGCGGTGCGCGGCTTTCTCGACGAATCCCGCGCCCACCCCGAGGCCATCGTCTGCGGCTACCCGCAATACGACGCCAGCGTGCCCAAGGGCCGCCTGTATGCGCGCTACCTGACCCACGTGTGGGTGTGGATCAACAGCCTGTCGCTGGAGATTCGCGATTCCATGTGCGGTTTCCGGGTCTACCCGCTGGCCGCCAGCGTGGCGCTGATCGACTCGGCGAAGCTGGGCAAGCGCATGGACTTCGACTCGGAAATCCTCGTGCGCCTGTCCTGGCGCGGGCAGCCAATGCGCTGGCTGCCGGCCCGCGTGCACTACCCCGAGGACGGCGTCTCGCATTTCCGCCTCTGGCAGGACAACCTGCTGATCTCGAAAATGCACGCCCGGCTGTTCTTCGGCATGCTCTGCCGTGCGCCCGTGCTGCTCTACCGGCGGTGGCGCTGATGCAGCGTTCCAGCCACTGGGCCAGCCAGCGCGAGCGCGGCAGCTTCGCGCTGATGAAATTCACCGCCCTGGCCGCCCGTCATCTCGGCCGCCGCGCGCTGAGCCCGCTGCTGTACCTGATCGTCGCCTACTTTTTCGTGGCCGGCAGCAAGGCGCGGCGCAGCATTCACCAGTACCAGCGCAACCTTGCCGAATGGAGCGTACGCCCCGAGCTGCGCCCGAGCCGCCGCTCGGTGTTCGCCCAGTTCATGGCCTTCGCCGACAGCCTGCTCGACAAGCTCGATGTGTGGAGCGGCCGCCTCAGGCTGAGCGACGTCGAGCTGGTCGACCCCCACGGCCTGCACGGGCAGATGAACGGCAGCCGCGGCCAGCTGCTGGTCGGCGCCCACCTGGGCAACCTCGAAGTGTGCCGCGCCCTGGCCGAGCTGAGCGCCCGGGTGCGCATGAACGTGCTGGTGCACACCCGCCACGCCGAGCAGTTCAACCGCCTGCTAAAAGAAAGTGGCGCCAACAACCTGCGCCTGATTCAGGTCAGCGAGCTGGACCCGGCGGTGATGCTGCGCCTGGCCGAATATCTGGAGCGCGGCGAGTGGCTGGCGATTGCCGGCGACCGCGTGCCGCTGCATGGCGAGCGCACCGTCGAGGTGAATTTTCTCGGCCACCCGGCGCCGCTGCCGCAAGGTCCCTGGCTGCTCGCCGGGCTGCTGCGCTGCCCGGTCAACCTGATCGACTGCCTGAAGATCGACGGCCGCTATCAGGTGATGCTGCAGCCCTTCGCCGACGCCGTGCAGTGGAAGCGCAGCGAGCGCCAGGCGGTAATTCAGGACTGGGCGCAACGCTACGCCGATCACCTCGCCGGACGCTGCCTGCAAGCCCCGCAGCAGTGGTTCAACTTCTATCCGTTCTGGAACGACCATGACAACACAGCAGCCTGAAACCGTGACCTTCGGCGCGCAGCCTCTGCGTCTCGAGCAGATCGTCAGCCTGGCCCAGCGCCGCGCACGCGGCGTGCTCGACGACAGTCCCGCCTGGCGCGAGCGCATCGCCCGTGGCGCGCGTTTCGTCGACCGCCTGCTGGACCGCGAAGGCATGATCTACGGCATCACCACCGGCTACGGCGACTCCTGCGTGGTGGCCGTGCCGCTGCATCAGGTCGAGGCGCTGCCGCGTCACCTGTACACCTTCCATGGCTGCGGCCTGGGCAAGCTGCTCGACGAGCAGGCCACCCGCGCGGTACTGGCCGCGCGTTTACAGTCGCTGTGCCAGGGTATGTCCGGCGTGCGCCTGGAACTGCTTGAGCGCCTGCAGGCATTCATCGAATTCGATGTGCTGCCGCTGATCCCGGAAGAAGGTTCGGTGGGCGCCAGCGGCGACCTGACGCCGCTGTCCTACATCGCCGCGACCCTGTGTGGTGAGCGCGAGGTGATGTATCGCGGCGAGCGCCGCAGCGCTGCCGATGTACATGCCGAACTGGACTGGACGCCGCTGGTGCTGCGTCCCAAGGAAGCCCTGGCGCTGATGAACGGCACCGCGGTGATGACCGCCCTCGCCTGCCAGGCCTATTCGCGCGCCGATTACCTGCTCAAGCTGGCCACGCGCATTACCGCGCTGAACGTGATCGCCCTGCAGGGCAACCCGGAGCACTTCGACGAGCGCATGTTCGCCGCCAAGCCGCACCCGGGCCAGAACCAGGTGGCCGCGTGGATCCGCCAGGACCTGGCCATCGACGCGCCGACCGCGCCGCTGCACAGGTTGCAGGATCGCTACTCGATCCGCTGCGCGCCCCACGTGCTCGGCGTACTGGCCGACAGCCTGGGGCTGCTGCGCCAGTTCATCGAGAACGAACTGAACAGCGCCAACGACAACCCGCTGATCGACCCCGATGAGGAACGCGTCCTGCACGGCGGGCACTTCTACGGCGGGCATATCGCCTTCGCCATGGACAGCCTGAAGAACCTCATCGGCAACCTCGCCGACCTGCTCGACCGCCAGCTCGCCCTGCTGGTCGACACCCGCTATAACCACGGCCTGCCGAGCAACCTGTCCGGCGCCCCGGTGGAAACCGCGATGATCAACCACGGCTTCAAGGCCGTGCAGATCGGCGCCAGCGCCTGGACTGCCGAAGCATTGAAGAACACCCTGCCGGCCAGCGTGTTCTCGCGCTCCACCGAGTGCCACAACCAGGACAAGGTGAGCATGGGCACCATCGCCGCCCGCGACGCCCTGCGCAGCCTGGAGCTGGCCGAGCAGGTCGCGGCCGCCACGCTGATCGCCGCCAACCAGGGCGTATGGCTGCGCCAGCGCTCCGAAGCCACCGCACTGCCCGCCGCCCTGGCCGAGATGCACGGGCAACTGGGCGAGGACTTCGCGCCGCTGATCGAGGATCGCGCCCTGGAAGGCGAACTGCGCCTGTGCCTGCAACGTATCCGCGCTCAGCACTGGAGCCTGTATGCGTAATTCGCTTCATGCCGATGAACCTGTGGGAGCGGGCCATGCCCGCGAATCGCGCGCATGGCCCGCTCCCACATTCCATGTCATGACAGAGGAGCTCATCGCCCATGCGCGCTAAAGGCGTACTCCAGGCCGAGGTTGAAATTCTCGTGCCGTTCTTCGACGTGGACATGATGGAAATCGTCTGGCACGGCCACTACGTCAAATACTTCGAGCAGGCGCGCTGCGCCCTGCTCGACAAGCTCGACCACGGCTACCCGCAGATGCGCGACAGCGGCTACGCCTGGCCGGTGATCGACCTGCAGCTGCGTTACATCCGCGGCGCCACCTTCGGCCAGCGCATCACTGTGTGCGCCGATCTGGTGGAGTGGGAAAACCGCTTGAAGATCAACTACCTGATCAGCGACACCGCCACCGGCGAGCGCATGACCCGCGGCAGCAGCGTGCAAGTCGCCGTGGAAATCGCCAGCCGCGAAATGCAGCTGGCCTCGCCCAAGGTCTTCATCGATGCCGTGCAGCGGGTGATCGAATGAACCTATTCCGGTTTCTTTTCGCAGCAGAACGCACAGACGCCGCCACACGCCCCTTCAGCAGGCCGAGCGTCGGTGGTGTGGAAGGGGAAGAGCGGCATGGATGCCGCGAAAGCTGCGATGGGCCATGGATGGCCCTTCGCAGCGTGCCCCTGGAACGCCACCAGAGCGAGGGAACCCCGGCGCAGCCGGGGCCGAATGCCGGGGCTAGACCTTTTGGTTACTTTTGGGGCAATGCCAAAAGTAACCCGCTCGACAGAGCGGAACCTGACGTGCGGACGACACCGGAATCAGTACCAATGGGTAAATGGTTTATCGCCAAGAAAAGGTCCGTAGCGGCGATGTTGTTTATGGTCCTGTTTGGCCACTCGGTACTCAGCCAGGCCGGCACCCTCACCCTCGACGCCCTGAGTCAGCAGCTTTCGCAACACCCGGTGGTGCGTGGCCCGTTCGTGCAGGAAAAACACCTGCGCGCCCTGCCGCAACCGCTGACCAGCAGCGGCACCTTTGTGCTGGCCGCCGACGCCGGCCTGTTGTGGAAGCTGGAAAAACCGCTCAAGCAGGATTACCGCATCGACGCCAACGGCATCGCCAAGCGCACCGCCGACGGCTGGCAGATGCAACCCGGGCGCGACGTCGCGGCCCAGCAGAGCAAGCTGTTTCTCGACGTGCTCAAGGGCAACCACAGCGGCCTGGCGCGCAATTTCGCGCTGCAGCTCAGTGGCGATGCCAAGGCCTGGACCCTGACCCTGACGCCGACCTCGCTGCTGCTCAAGCAGGTGTTCAGCCGCATCGACATCGGCGGTGGCGAATTGGTCGAGCGCATCGAACTGCACGAAACCCAGGGTGACCGCACGTTGCTGCGCATGCCCGCCAGCATCGCCGGCAGCGCCCTGAGCGAGCAGGAGCGCAGCGATTTTGCGCGCTGAGCACGCCCTGATCGAACGCCGCCTGCCGCGGCTGTTCGTCGTGCTGCTGGTGGCGCTGCTGGCGCTGACCGCCTGGCAATGGCGCAACGGCCCGCCGGTAGCGGCCAGCATGCTCGCCCTGCTGCCCAGCGGCGCCGGCGACGCACGCCTGCAACAGGCCGAAGCACGCATGCAGGAACCGATTCAGCACGACCTGCTGGTGCTGGTCGGCCACCCGCAGCGCGAGCGCGCGGTTGCCCTGGCGGGGGAACTGGGTCGCCAATGGCAGGCCAGCGGCCATTTCGAGCAGGTGCGCTGGCAGCTCGACAGCGACCTCGACGCCCTGCGCCAGCACCTGCGCGAAAGCCGCCTGAACCTGCTGCCTGCCGCCGACCGGCAGTTGCTGATCGAGCGACCGGACGCCTTCATCGAGCAACGCGCCGCAGCGCTGTTCGACCCCTTCGCCTCGTTCAGCCTGCTGCCGCCGGAGCAGGACTGGCTCGGCCTGGGCGCCCGCGCCCAGCAGGCACTGAATTTCGGCGGTCGGGTGCAGCCGGATCTGGCCAGCGGCACCCTACTGGTCAACGAGCCCGGCATGAGCTGGGCCGTGCTGCACCTGCGCAGCCGTGGAGACGCCTTCGACATGCAGGCGCCACTGGTCATCGCCCAGGGCATCGACGCGGCTCGCCAGACCGTCGAGGCCGATGGCGGCCAGCTGCTCGCCACTGGCGGCGCGCTGTATGCCGCCGCCGGCCAGAACAAGGCCATGAGCGAGATGACCCTGATCGGCGGCGCGGCCAGCCTCGGCACCCTGTTGCTGTTGCTGATCGGCTTCCGCCGCCCGCGGGTGCTGCTCAGCCTGCTGCCCATCGGCGTGGCGCTGGTGGCCGGTTGCGCCGCCTGCGTGCTGATCTTCGGGCAGATCAATGCCCTGACTCTGGTGCTCGGCGCCAGCCTGATCGGGGTGGCCGCCGACTACCCGCTGCATTACCTGAGCAAGAGCTGGGGCCACGCCGAATGGCGCAGCTGGAGCGCGCTACGCAGCACCCTGCCGGGCCTGAGTCTGAGCCTGGGCACCAACCTGATCGGCTACCTGGCGCTGGCTTTCACGCCGTTTCCGGCCCTGACCCAGATCGCCGCGTTCTCCGCAGCCGGGCTGATCGGCGCCTACCTGTGTTCCGTGTGCCTGCTGCCTGCCTGGCTGAACGGCATGCGCCTGCGCCCGGCGCCGCGGCTGCTGGCCATCGCGACCCGGGCGATGAGCTGGCACGGTCGCCTGCGCCAGGGCAGCGGCACCTACTGGCTACTGGCGCTGTTCCTGGCATTTTGCGCCGCCGGCATCTGGCAACTACACAGCCAGAACGACCTGCGTCAGTGGCTGGGCAAGGACCCCGCGCTGTTCGCCCAGTCGCAACGCATCGTCGAACTCACCGGCCAGCAGCCCACCAGCCAGTTCTTCCTGGTGCGCGCCAACGACGAAGCACAGTTGCTGCAGCGCCAGCAGGCACTCGGCACGCGGCTCGACGCGCTGGCCAGCAGCGGCCAACTGCGCAGCTACCTGTCGCTCAATCAGTTGCTCGCCCCCGCCGACCAATTGCAGGCATCCCGCGAAGCGCTGCGCGCGCTGCCCGCCCACTGGCAGCCGCTCCTGGCGCTGGGCATTCCCGCCGAAGCCTTGCAGGCCGAGCTGCAGCAGTTGCTGGCACAACCCCAGGCAAGCCTGGAGCAGGCCATGGCGAGCCCGCTGGCCGAGCCCTGGCGGGCGCTGTGGCTGGGCCGTGACCAGCAGGGCGTGGCCGCCATCGTCAGCCTGCAGGGGCAGACCGACAGCGCCGTGCTGCAAGGCGCCGCGAATGGCCTGGACGGCGTGCAACTGGTCGACCGCCTGGGTGAGTTGAACGGCCTGTTCGCCGCCACCCAGGTCAGCGCCGCCGAACTCAAGCTGATCTCCTGCCTGGCCATCGTCCTGCTGCTGTGCATCCCGTTCGGCATCGGCGGCGCCTTGCGAGTGGTCTGCCTGCCGCTGCTGGCTGCGCTGGCGGCATTGGCCTGCCTGGGTTGGCTGGGGCAGCCGCTGACGCTGTTCAGCCTGTTCGGTTTGCTGCTGATCACCGCCATCGGCGTCGATTACGCCATCCTGATGCGCGAGAACATCGGCGGGCCGGCGGTCAGCCTGCTTGGCACGCTGCTGTCGGCGGTCTCCAGCTGGCTGTCGTTCGGCCTGCTGCTGATCAGCCAGACGCCCGCCATCGCCAACTTCGGCCTGGCCATCAGCCTGGGCCTGATGTTCTGCTTCCTGCTCTCACCCTGGGCTGCCCCGCGGCCTGCCAAGGAGGCTCAGCCATGAGCGTGCTGGCGTTCTGGCTGGTGGCCCTGGCCGCTTATGCCGTGGTCGGCATCGTCGGCGGTCGTCGACTGATTCCCATCGTCGGCCAGTTACTGGTCGCCAGCCTGGCGGTGCCCGCACTGCTGCTCGGCTGGGTAGAACCGCACCTGAACCTCGGCGCGGCCGATCTGCTGGCGCCGACCTGGGTCGACCTGCTCTATGGCCTGTGCTTCGCCCTGTTGCTGGGCTACATCCTCAGCGACGTGATCGACCTGGAGCTGAGCCCGGCGTGCCTGAAGATCGCCCTGCCGAGCTTTCTGTTGCCGCTGCTGGCCGGTCTGGCCTGTGCCTTGTGGGTGCTGCCGGGGGACTACGGTTGGCTGAGCGCGGTCGGTATCGGCCTGCTGTTCTCGATCACCGCGATTCCGGTGCTGTACCTGTTCCTGCAGAGCATCGGCTACCCGCCGGCGGCCACCAAACGCCTGCTGCACGCGGCGATTCTCATGGACTTCATGTGCTGGAGCCTGTTCGGCCTGGCCCAGGGCAGCAGCCACCCGATCAGACTGCTGTGGCCACTGCTGGCCGCCGCGCTGCCGCTGGCGCTCAACCTGTTGCGGCTGCGCCACCCGCTGTTCTACAGCCTGCCGTTCTTCGCCCTGATGGTGCTGCTGCACAACCTCAAGCTCAACGCCTTGGTGTTCGGCATCGCCTACATGCTGTGCCTGGCGGCGATCCGCGTGCCATTCCAGTTGCCCTTGCCGCAGCGTCAGTGGAAGTTGTTGATGAACGGCCTGGCGGTACCGCTGATCCTCACCTGCGGCGTGTTGCGCGTGGACTTTCATGGCATCGGCGCGGCCGACTCCTGGTTCGCCGTCGGCGTGCTGCTGGTGGCGCCGGTGCTCAGCAAGGTGCTCGGCAGCTGGCTGGGCCTGCACTGGGCCGAGCCCGGTGCCTCGGCGCGGATCAAGTGGCAGGAAAGCCTGCTGCTGAACATTCGCGGTCTGACCGAAATCGTCTTTCTCAACCTGCTCCTGCAACTGCAGCTGATCGATGCCATGGTGTATTTCGGCCTGCTGCTGATGAGTCTGTTCTCCACCCTGCTGCCCGCCGTGATGGGTCGGCGCGCTTATCCGAGCGAGGCGAAAAGCCGTTATGAAATCTCCTGAAGTCCAACAGCATCAGATCGTCGTAGCCGGTGCCGGCCCGGCCGGCGCGATTGCCGCCGCCATCCTCAAGCGCAAGGGCCACGAGGTGCTGATCCTCGAACGCCAGCGCTTCCCGCGCTTCTCGATCGGCGAGAGCCTGCTGTCGCACTGCCTGGACTTCGTCGAGGAAGCCGGGATGATCGACGCGGTGCGTGCGGCGGGCTTCCAGACCAAGCACGGCGCAGCCTTCGCCTGGGGTGATCGCTACACCGACTTCGATTTCCGCGAGACCTTCACAAAGAGCTTCGGCTCGACCTACCAGGTGCAGCGCGCCGATTTCGACAAGGTGCTGGCCGACGAAGCCGAGCGCCAGGGCGTGACCATCCGCTACGAAGAAGAAATCGTCGCCGTGGACTTCAGCGGCGAGCAGCCGTTGCTGTCGGTACGCCGCCTGACCGACGGCCACGAGTACCAGGTGCGCTGCACCTTCGTGCTCGACGCCAGCGGCTACGGTCGCCTGCTGCCGCGCCTGCTCGACCTCGAACTGCCGTCCAACCTGCCGATGCGCAAGGCGCTGTTCACCCATATCGAAGACCGCATCGACCACCCAGGCTTCGACCGCGAGAAGATCCTCATCACCACCCACGCCAGCCTGCGCGACGTGTGGTTCTGGACCATTCCGTTCAGCAACGGTCGCTGCTCACTCGGCGTGGTCGGCCTGGCCGAGCGCTTCGACGGCTACCCCGAGGACATGGACGCCGCACTCAAGCAGTTCGTCGCCGAAACGCCGAGCCTGTCCAAAGTACTGGGCAATGCCGTGTGGGACAACCCGGTGCGCGAGATCAAGGGCTACTCGGCCAACGTCAAGGCACTGCACGGCAAAGGCTTCGCGCTGCTGGGCAACGCTGCCGAATTCCTCGACCCGGTATTCAGCTCGGGCGTGACCATCGCCATGCGTTCGGCGAGCATGGCCGCCAACCTGCTGCACCGCCAGCTAAGCGGCGAGACGGTGGATTGGGAACAAGACTTCGCGATTCCGCTCAAACGCGGCGTCGACACCTTCCGCGTGTACGTCGAAGGCTGGTACGACGGCAGCTTCCAGGACGTCATCTACTACCCCAATGCCTCGCCCGAGATCCGCGCCATGATCAGCTCCATCCTCGCCGGCTATGCGTGGGACGCGCGCAACCCCTATGTAGCCGAACCTCGCCGTCGCCTGCGGGTGCTGGCCGAGTTGTGCGCCAGTGCCTGAGGAGATTGCGATGGATCGCGCCGCATCCACCTACGTAGAAGAGACCGGTTTCGGTTTCTGGTTCCTGCGCAGCCACGTGTGGCAACACCATGTGCTGCGCGTGGCGGTCGACGACCTGTGCGGGCTGATCGACGGCCCGCTACCGGTCGCACCGGTGGTGCTGGATGCCGGCTGCGGCCAGGGCAAGTCGTTCTCGCTGCTGCAACGTACCTTCGCGCCGGCGCAGATAATCGGCCTGGACGCCGACCCGCACAGCCTCGATTGCTCGCGCGCCGAAGCCCAGCGCCTGGGCCTCGACGTGCAACTGATCGCCAGCGACTGCGCGGCGATCCAGTTGCCCGATGCCAGCGTGGACATGCTCTTCTGCCACCAGACCTTTCATCATCTGGTCGAGCAGGAGCAGGCGCTGGCCGAGTTCTGGCGCGTGCTCAAGCCCGGCGGCCTGCTGCTGTTCGCCGAGTCGACCAAGTACTACATCGACACCTGGGTGATCCGCTGGCTGTTCCGCCACCCCATGGAAGTGCAGAAGAGCGCCGCTGAATACCTGGCCATGCTGCGCCAGCAGGGCTTCGAATTCAGCGAGCGCAACGTCTCCTATCCGTACCTGTGGTGGAGCCGCTCGGAGGATTTCGGCTTGCTGGAGCGCTGGGGCATCCGCAAGGCCAAGCCGTTCGGCCAGCGCAACGAGACCCTGGTCAACGCTGCGGTGCGCAAACCGCTGGAGCCGGCATGAAACACCTGCTGACCCTTGCCTGCATCCTGCTGCTGACGGCATGCGCCGCCCGCACGCCGTTACCCGCTGCCACGCCGCAACTGGCGCAGCCGCTGCCGATGTCGCTGCAGGTCAGCACCGCCGATGGCCAGGACTGGCTGCTGGTGATCCAGGCCGAGGACGCGGCCCTGCGCTGGTCGCTGTTCGACCCCCTTGGCGTCCCGCTGGCCCGGCAATCGCTGGCAGACGGCGCCTGGCACAATGACGGCCTGCTGCCACCCAACCCCGCGGCCCGCGAGCTGTTCGCCGCCCTGCTGTTCGCCCTCACCCCGGACGCTCAACTGGCCGGCAGTTATGCCGATAAAGGCTGGCGACTAGGCGCCGAGGGGCGCCAGCTGCCCCCTGACTGGCGCATCCGCTATGGCGCCGGGCAGGCCATCGAACTGAGCAACGCCACGCAGCAGTACCGCGTGCGCCCGCTGGAGACGCACCCATGATCGCTCGACTCGACGCCCTCGGCGTGATCTGCGCCCTCGGCCAGGGCAAGCAGGCGGTGGCCGACGCCCTGTTCGCCGGCGACACCCGCGGCATGCGCCGTCAGGCCGGCTGGATTCCCGAGCGCAGCGTGACCGTGGGTGCGGTCGAGGCGGCCTTGCCGGCGATGCCCGCCGGCTTCGAGCACGCCGACAGCCGCAACAATCGCCTGCTGCTCGCCGCCGCCCAGGAGATCGAGGACGACATCCGCGCCGCCATCGCCCGCTACGGCGCCAGCCGTATCGCCGTGGTGCTCGGCACCAGCACCTCGGGCATCGCCGAAGCCGGCGAGCACATCGCCGAGTACGTGCACAGTGGCGAGCTGCCGCCCGCCTACCGTTACAGCCGTCAGGAGATCGCCGCGCCGGCCAATTTCCTGGCTGACTGGCTGGGCCTCGCCGGCCCGGTCTATTGCCAGTCCACGGCCTGCACCTCCAGCGGCCGCGCCCTGCTCGCCGCCCAGCGCCTGCTGCGCATGGGCGTGTGCGACGCGGTGCTGTGCGGCGGCGTGGACAGCCTGTGCAAACTGACCCTGAACGGCTTCGCCAGCCTGGAGGCGGTATCCGACGAGCGCTGCAACCCGTTCTCGGTCAACCGCCATGGCATCAATATCGGCGAGGCCGCCGCGCTGTTCCTGATGACCCGCGCCGAACAGGGCCCCGGCATCGGCCTGCTCGGCGGCGGCGCCACCTCCGACGCGCATCATATTTCCGCGCCCCACCCCGAGGGCCTCGGCGCCCAGCAGGCAATGCGTCAGGCGCTGGCCGCCGCAGGCCTGGAGCCCGAGCAGATCGGCTACCTCAACCTGCACGGCACCGCCACCACGCACAACGACGCTATGGAAAGCCTGGCAGTGCAGGCGCTGTTCCCGGCGGGCGTGGCCTGTTCGTCGAGCAAATCGCTGACCGGCCATACCCTGGGCGCTGCCGGCGCTCTGGAGGCGGCCTTCTGCTGGCTGACGCTATCGACCTACAACACCGCCAACCGCCTGCCGCCGCACATCTGGGACGGCCAGGCCGAACCGCACCTGCCGCGACTCGATCTGGTCAGCGCAAACGCCAACCGGCAGTTGCCAAGCCACGGCCGGCGTTATCTGATGAGCAATTCGTTCGCCTTTGGCGGCAATAACATTTCCTTGATCCTGGGAGACCTTTCGTGAGTGTCTGGCCCGTCGCCGAGCTGGTGCCCCACGCTGGCGACATGATTCTGATCGACGAGGTGCTGGCGTTCGGCGCCGACCACATCGACACCCGTCTGGTGGTACGCCCTGGCGGCCTGTTCAGCCAGGCCGACGGCAGCCTGCCGGCTGCGGTGGGCATCGAGCTGATGGCCCAGAGCGTGGCCGCGTTCGCCGGTTGCCATGCCCGTGAACAAGGTCTGCCGGTGGAGCTGGGGTTCCTGCTCGGCACCCGCAATTTCACCTGCAACGTGGACCGTTTTCCGGCCGGCAGCACCCTGCTGATCCACGCCAACCGCTCGCTGCAGGACGACAACGGCATGTGCGTGTTCGAGTGCCGCCTCGAAGGCCCGGGCATCCTGGTCGAAGCGCGCCTCAACGTGTTCCAGCCCCGCGACGTGTCCACCTATATCCAAGAACCCCCACTTCAGGAGCCGTCCCAATGAGCGAGACCATTCTGGTCACCGGATCGAGCCGCGGTATCGGCCGTGCCATCGCCCTGCGCCTGGCGCGCGCCGGTTTCGACCTGGTGCTGCACTGCCGCTCGCGTCGCGACGAGGCCGAAGCGGTACAGCGCGAGATCGAGGCCATGGGCCAGAAGGCGCGCATCCTGCAGTTCGACGTGGCCGACCGGGCAACCTGCCGCGACGCCCTGGAAGCCGACGTGGAAAGCCATGGCGCGTACTACGGCGTGGTGTGCAACGCCGGGTTGACCCGCGACGGCGCCTTCCCGGCGCTCGGCGAGGAGGACTGGGATGTGGTGCTGCGCACAAATCTGGATGGTTTCTACAACGTGCTGCACCCACTGACGATGCCGATGGTGCGTCGCCGCAAGCCAGGGCGTATCGTCTGCATCACCTCGGTTTCCGGGCTGATCGGCAACCGCGGCCAGGTCAACTACAGCGCCTCGAAAGCCGGCATCATCGGCGCCGCCAAGGCCCTGGCGATCGAGCTGGGCAAGCGCAAGATCACCGTCAACTGCGTGGCCCCTGGGTTGATCGACACCGAGATTCTCGACGAGCACGTACCGCTCGAGGAGATTCTCAAGATGGTGCCAGCCGCGCGCATGGGTACCCCGGAAGAAGTGGCCGGCACGGTGAATTTCCTGATGTCCGAAGAGGCGGCCTACATCACCCGCCAGGTGATCGCCGTGAACGGCGGTCTGTGTTGAAAGAGAGCGAAGTGGCATGAAACGCGTAGTCGTTACCGGCATGGCCGGCATTACCTCCCTGGGCGACAGCTGGGACAGCATCGCGGCGAACTTCCGCGCCAACCGCAGCGGCATCCGCGTGATGCACGAGTGGGATCGCTTCAGCGAGCTGAACACCCGCCTGGGCGGCCCGGTCGACGACTTCGTCGTGCCCACCCACTGGACCCGCAAGCAGCTGCGCAGCATGGGCCGCGTGTCGCGCCTGTCGGTGTACGCCGCCGAGCGCGCGCTGGCCCACGCCGGCCTGTTCGAAGACGAAAGCATCAAGGATGGGCGTATGGGCGTGGCCTGCGGCTCGTCCACCGGCAGCACCGACGAGATCAAGGCGTTCGGCAACATGCTGCTCAATTCGGTGGCCGACGGCCTCAACGCCAACTCCTACATCCGCATGATGCCGCACACCACGGCGGCCAACATCAGCATCTTCTTCGGCCTCACCGGCCGGCTGATTCCCACCTCCAGCGCCTGCACCAGCGGCAGCCAGGGCATCGGCTACGCGTACGAGGCGATCAAGTTCGGCCGCCTGCCGCTGATGCTCGCCGGCGGCGCCGAGGAGCTGTGCCCGACCGAAGCGATGGTGTTCGATGCGCTGTACGCCACCAGCCTGAAGAACGATGCGCCGCACACCAGCCCACGCCCCTACGACAGCGGCCGTGACGGCCTGGTGATCGGTGAAGGCGCCGGCATGCTGGTGCTTGAGGAGCTGGAGCACGCCCTGGCACGCGGCGCCACCATCCACGCCGAGATCGTCGGCTTCGGCTGCAATGCCGATGGCCAGCACGCCACCAAGCCGGTGCAGAGCACCATGCGCCGCGCCATGGAGCTGGCCCTGGAAGATGCCGCGCTGGCGCCCGAGGCCATCGGCTACGTCAATGGTCACGGCACCGCCACCGAACAAGGCGACGTCGCCGAAACCCAGGCCACCAGCAGCCTGTTCGGCCCGCGCATGCCGATCAGCTCGCAGAAGAGCTACTTCGGCCACACCCTGGGCGCCTGCGGCGCGCTGGAGTCCTGGTTCAGCATCGAGATGCTCAACCGCGACAGCTACGTGCACACCCTCAACCTGGATCACATCGACCCGGCCTGTGGCGAGCTGGACTACCTGCGCGGCGAGTTCCGCGAGATGAGCCACGAATACGTGATGAACAACAATTTCGCCTTTGGCGGGGTCAACACTTCGCTGATCTTCCGCCGCTGGCGCTGATTTCTCTCAAGACAAGGACCAAGGATGATGTCTCGCTTCAACCGCTTCGCCCTGCTTGCCGTGCTTTTGCTGAGCATTGCCGCCTGTAGCGCCAAACCCGTGATGAACATCAACAGCAGCGTGCCGCCTGCCGTGGCGAAAGGCGAGGACGACATGCGCCGGGCGATCCTCACCGCCCTTGATCGCCGCCAATGGAAGGTGGAGCGCGCCGACCGTGGGCAGATCATGGCGCAGTACACCCGCCGCGGGCACCAGGCCGACATCACCATTCCGTACACGGCGTCGACCTACGCGATCCAGTACCGCGACAGCCAGAACCTCGACTATCACGACGGCACCATCCACCGCGCCTACAACAAGTGGGTGCGCAAGCTCGACCGCACCATCCAGCAGGAAGTGCGCCGTCCTTCCCTTCCCAAGCCCCAGTGACACCCAGGAGAAACCCGATGAACGCGAAACGCTTGACCGCTGCTGCTCTGCTCACCGCCGCCCTGCTGCCTGCCGTCAGCCAGGCCCGTGACACCGCCCACTTCCTGGACTTCCAGTCGGTGGTCAATGAAGCTACTCAGGCCGGCCGCCTGGACGGCTCGGTGAAGTTCTACCTGAACAAGACCCCGGCCGGCGCCAAGATCATCAACGCCAACGTCACCACCAGCCAGAAGACCAACGCGTTCAACAAGAGCGATGAAGAAGCCTGCCGCTGGGTGCTGCAATCGGCCCTGGTGAAGCTGCAGAACTCTGCCAAGGCCGCCGGCGCCAACGCCGTGGTCGACCTGGCCAGCAACTACAAGAACAAGGAATACCGCGACAGCAGCAAGTACGAATGCCACGCCGGCGCCATCATGGCGGGCGTTGCGCTGAAGGGTAAGTACGCGAGCGTCAAGTAAACGCCCGCTGCCACCTTGCCAAACAAGCCGCCTGCGGGCGGCTTTTTCATCACAAGGAAGTTGCTCAACATGTCCAAAGTTCTCTCCATACTGGCCCTCTCGGCTCTGGCGCTCGGCCTTACCGCCTGCACCTCGGTTCGCGTCACGCCGCTGCAAAGCGCGCCGAGCACCATGTGTCTCGAAGAAAACCCCAAAGTCATGGTCAGCGACTTCTTAGCGGTGCTGCAGCAGGGCTTCGCCCGACACGGCATCACCACCCAAACGTATGCGACGATTCCATGGGACCAATGCCCGTACGTTGTGAGATATACGGCGCGGCGCTCCTGGGACATGGCGCCCTATCTTTCCAGCGCCGAGCTGACCGTTCTCGGCCCAAGGCGAGAGACACTGGCCACGGCGGCCTATCACCTGCGCGGCAAGGGCGGCCTGTCGTTGATGAAGTGGCAGGGCACGAAAAGCAAGATGGACCCGGTGATCGATGAGCTACTGAGCAACACTCAGCTGGTCGTCGAGCCCGTCGCCAAGGCTCAACCTGTCAGCGAGAGCGGCAAGCTGAGCAAGCAGGAGCGGCTCAAGCAGCTGCAGCAGCAGAATCTGGATTACGAGGCGTACCAGCGTGCCTACCGGCAGCTGATGCTGGAAGACCAGACCTCATCCGACATTCGCTGAGTTCAGAAGATGAAGGGCACGAACATCCGGCTGCGCGCCATGTAGTCGCGGTAGGCGTCGCCGAAATAGGCCAGCGACTCACGCTCCTCGACGCGCGCGGCGAGCCACAACAGCACGCTGGCGGCCACGGCCAGCAGCATCACGAGGGTGGTTGGCTGCTTCCAGGCGATGCCCCAGGCGAGCAGCAGCAGCGAGCAGTACATCGGATGGCGGATGTAGCCGAAGATGCCGCTGGTGACCAGTTGCGAGGTGCGCTCGAAGGCGAACAGTTCGTCGTCCTGACGGCGCTCGTCGGCACGCCCGAAGCGGCGCATCTGGTAGACGCCGGCGAACAGCACCGCCAGTGACGAGGTCAGCAACACCCAGGAAATCTGCTGATGCACGGCGGCGCGGTCTTCAAACCAGAACGGCGCGTTGAGCACCAGCATCACCAGCATCACCTCCCAGGCGAAGTAGCGATAGAAACCGTGGCTGCGCGGGTTGCCCAGCGAGCGCCAGGAGACGAGCGTCAGGGCGATGCTCAGTCCCACGAAAACCAGTAAATGCCAACCGCCCACTCGCTTGCTCCCTAATACCCTCTGTTACACTGCTGCGCTCGCACGCCAGACGCCCGCCATGGATCGCACCCAACTGCACTCACTGCTGCCGCACCAGGGCCAGGCACTCTGGCTGGATGCCCTGCTCGACCACGACGCCACCGGCATTCGCGGCCTGAGCGGCTGGCAGCATCTGCAGAACCTGGGCGAGAACGCCTCGCCGAGCCTGTTGTTCGAGGCCGCCGCCCAATTGTGCGCTGCGCATGGTGCCTTATACGGCAACGACAGCGCCATCGAAATGGCCCTGGTCGGCAAACTCTCCCAACTGCAGCTGCACTATCACCCCACCCGGCGTGAAGGCGCCCTGCTGGTCAGCGCGACCCAGGAAGCCCTGAGCCCGGCCGGCGCGCTCTACGCTTTCAGCGTGCTGGAAGGCGAGCGCCTGCTGCTGGATGGCAAGCTGCTGCTGGTGCTCGTCCGTGCTTGAACTCAGCCGCCTTGCCTATCGCTACCCCTGTGCCGCGCAACCGGCGCTGCACGGCATAGACCTGCACCTGCAGGCCGGCCAATGCCTGGGGCTGCTGGGCAGTAACGGCGCCGGCAAGACCACCCTGCTGTCGTTGCTCAGCGGCGTGCTGCAGCCGCTGGATGGGCAGATCGCCTGGCACGGCGAGCGGCGCCTGGGTCTGGTGCCCCAGCAGTTGGCCTTCTACGCCGGGCTGAAGGTGCGGGAGAACCTCGCGCTGTTCGCCGATCTTTACCGGTTGCGCGGCAGCGAGCGGCGCCAGCGCCTGGAACGCTGCATCGCCAGCACGGCCCTGGCAGACAAGCTCGAACGCCGCGCCGAACGCCTGTCCGGTGGTGAGCAGCGGCGCCTGAACTTCGCCATCGGCCTGCTGCAACCGGCCGAGCTGTACCTGTTCGACGAGGCCACCGTGGGCGTCGACGCCGCCAGCCGGCAGTTGCTGCTCGATGCCGTGCAGCAGCTGACCGCGGACGGCAAGGCGGTGATCTACACCAGCCATTACCTGGACGAAGTGGAAAAGGTCGCCGACCGCATCCTGCTGCTGCACAAAGGCCGTGTGCAGCTGGATGTCGATACGCACCAGTTGCTCGGTGACCAGCCTGGTCTGTTTCTGGAGTGGCCCGAGCGCGTGCCCGAGGCGTTGCCAGCGCTGATGGCCGAGCTCCATCTGAACGCAGAGTTCACGCCCAACGGCCTGCGCATCGCCGCGCTGAACGTGGAGCAACTGCTGGCAATCACCCGCTTCATCGCCGCACAGCCGCAAACGCCCAGCCTGCTGCGCTTCGGTCGGCCGTCCCTGGAGCAGCTGTACCTGCGCCTCAACGGAGGTCGCCTGTGAGACTGCGCGCCCTGGTTCGCAAGGAAATTCTCCTGCTGGTGCGCGATCCCCACGCGCTGGCCGTGCTGTTCATCATGCCGACGCTGTTTCTGGTGATCATGGCCGGCGCCATGTCCAGCTACCTGCAGGACCGCCTGCCGCCGCTGCAACTGGTGCTGCAAACCCCGCAGCCCAGCGAGTCGAGCCGCTTCTTTCACGACGCCCTGCAGGCGCAACTGCCGGACAGCCAACTGCTGGACGATGGGCCGGCGCAGATGGCGCGCATCAGCCTGCCGGCGGACTTCGACGAGAGGCTGCTGGACACCCCTCACCAGGGCCCGGCGCTGAGCTTTCCCGCGCAGTTCGACCGCCTTTCGCGCCAGCGCCTGCACGCGGCGGTGACCATCGCCTTGGCACAGACCCGGCTGCTCGCGTATCTGCAGGACAGTGGCGCCCTGGAACAGGGCCTCAGCCGCGACGAGCAGCTCGAACTGGTCCAGCAACGCACCGAGAGCCGCATCGACGAGCAGGAGCGCCTGGCCAGTGGCGACCTCAGCGCCCAGGCCAATGCCACGCAGATGAGCGTGCCGGCCTGGCTGATCTTCGGCATGTTCTTCGTGGTGCTGCCGATGGCCGGCAGCTTCCAGCGCGAACAGCAAAGCGGCGCGCTGCTGCGTTTTCGCTGCCTGGGCCTGGGGCTCGGCACCCTGGCGGCGAGCAAGGTGCTGCCCTACCTGGCCATCAACCTGGTGCAGTTCGCGGTGCTGCTGACGATCGGCGTACATGGGCTGCCACTGGCCGGCCTGCCCGCGCTGGCACTCAACGGCAGCCTGCTCGCCTACGCCGTGCTGGCCATCAGCATCGCCCTGGCCACCAGCAGCCTGGGCCTGTTGCTGGCCGCTCTGGCGCGCAGTAGTGAACAAGCCCTATTGCTTGGCGGCGGGATCAATATCATCCTCGCAGCCATCGGCGGCATCATGGTGCCCAAGAGCGTGATGCCCGAGGCCATGCGACAGCTGGCGGAGGTGTCGCCAATGAGCTGGGCACTCGACGCCTTCCTTACCCTGCTGGTGGGCCACGGCTCTCTGAACGACGTAGCCCCGTGGTGCGCTCGCCTGTTGCTGTTCGCAACGGTGGCCGGTGCCAGCGGCTTGTTCCTGTTCCACAAACGAGTACAGCAAACGCAATGGACCACACACTACTAGAAGAAAAGCTCAAGCAATTGCTGATTCGCGAGTGCGACAAGGAAGACGACATCGACTGGCAAAGCATCGCAGACGACGAGCCGTTGTTCGGCCAGCAGAGCCGCATCCAAATGGACAGCCTGGACGCCCTGCAGGTCTCCCTGGCGCTGCAGCAGCACTACGGTGTGCGCATCGAAGGGGCCAAGGACGGTCGGCGCATTCTCAACAGCATCGCCAGTATCGCGGCCTTCATCAGGCAGCAGCAGTGACGCCCGTTTACCTGCAGCGAGGCGCCCTGCACAGCGCCCTCGGCGCCGACCTGTGCGCCGCCAATACAGCCCTGCGCAGCGGCGCGAAGCCACAGGCCAGTACCGTGCTGCTGCATGAATTGCAGGAACCGCGCCCGTACCTTGCCGTGGCCGGCGACGAAAACCCCGACGAGCATTTCGACCGGCTGATCCGCGAAACCCTGGGCGACGCCCCTGGCGCACTGGACGACTGCCTGCTGATCGTCGCCAGCACCAGCCTGGACATCGACGAGCTGGAGGCGCTCGCCGCGCAGCACGGCGGCTTCCATCCGAGCCACTCGACCTCCCTTGACCTGCTCGCCGAACGGCTGCGCGTGCGCTTCGGCTTCGCCGATGCCTTCACCCTCAACACCGCTTGCACCAGCGCCGCAAACGGCCTGCTCTACGGTGCCCGAATGCTCGGCGCCGGGCTCTATCGCCGGGCTTTGGTCCTGGCCTTCGAAACGCCCAGTGCCATTGCCCAACAAGGCTTTGGCGCCCTGGGCCTGGTCTCGCCGAGTGGCGAGTACCGGCCCTTCCACCCGCAGCGCGATGGCCTGGTGCTGGGTGAAGCCTATGCAGCCACGTTGCTGGCACTCGAGCCAGGCCCGGCACCACTGGCCCGCCTGCTGGGCGGTTTCAGTGCCTGTGACACCAGCAGCCTGACCAACACCCGCGAAGACGGCAGCCACATCGAGTGGGTGATGCGCGAAGCCCTGCGCAGCGCCGGCATCGACGCCGCGCAGATCGATCTGGTCAAACCCCATGGCACCGCCACCGGTGCCAACGATCGCGCCGAAAGCAACGGTGTGCGTCTGCTGTTCGGCGAAGCCCTGCCGCCCCTCTGCGTGCTCAAGCCCTGGCTCGGCCATACCCTGGGCGCCTGCGGGCTGACCGAAACCCTGCTGTTGGTGGAAAACCTCGCCCACCTGCCCGCCTGCGACTACGCCATGGACGCCCTGCTGCCCCTGCCCGATCAACCCCTGGCGGTCGCCGAGCACAGCCTGCTGCTGGCCAATTTCTTCGGCTTCGGCGGCAACAACGCCAGCCTGGTGCTGCAACGCTGCGCAGGAGACGCACCATGAGCCATACCATCGCAGCCTGCAGCGTACGCGGGGATGTGGAAAACACCGACAAGGACCTCAAGGCCGCGCTGATCAACTGGCTGCCGAGCACGCCACGGCGGATCGACCGGCTGATCCTGCAGGCCCTGCTGTGCACCGCACCGCTCAAGGCCAAGATACGCCGTGACTGCGGCCTCTACCTGGCCTCGCGCCACCCGGCGAGGGGCACCATGGGCTCGCTGCTCGACAGCGTGTGCGTGCACCAGCTGCAGCCCAAGCCCTTCGAGTTCGTCAACAGCGTCAGCAATGCCGCCGGCTTTCACGTCGCCGCGCAACTGGAGCTGGAAGGGCCGAACCTGTTCATCGGCGCCGGCCCGCACGTGTGGAAGCACCTGCAGGCATTGGCTGGGCTGGATCTGGCCGACGGCCTGATCGGCCAGGCGCTGCTGGTGATGATCGATGAAAACCAGGCCTTCGAGGCCCAGGCGGTGTTGATCGAGGGATCAAGCCAGGCAACTGATTTTGCCGGGCTGACGGCGGGCGTGGATGTGCTGGAGTTGCAGCTTTAAAGCAGCGAGCGGAGTGGCGATTGATAGGGTGGACCGGGGCGCGTAGACGACGCTTCACCTACGCGGCCCGACCCGTCCACCGCCCCGCAACCACAACGGTGGATGAAAAGAGCGTCATCCACCCTACGTACTTACAGCCTTACCTCAGCCCTTGCGCTTGGCCCAAGCACCCAACCCTTTCATCAACACCCGCTCCTGATCGGCAATCCCCCGCAGCATCTCGGCAATCGGCCGGAAATCCGGCGCTTCGCCCTTGCTGCGGCTGGCGCGCACACAGGCCGAGGCGAACTGGCGCCAGTCGTCGCCCACCGCGGTCATGCGCGTCGAGGCCTCGCGCAACGTGGCGTCGCCGATCTTCTCGCCGGCCTCCTGCAGGAAGCTGGCGTACATGAAGCGAAAACCGGCGCCGCCGGTGCCGATCTCTTCCTGCATGCGCACGATATGGGTGAGGTACAGGCGGTTGTACTTGCTCTGCGCCGGGTCGAGCGACTCGACACATTTGGCCAGGTGCCGAATGCCACGGATGCCGATCCACGGCAGGGGCATGCCGTCGAGGATACGCGAGGTGGACAGCACGCTCTGGCGAATCAACCGCTGCCAGTCCTGCTCCTGCGGTACGTCGTCCAGGTAATACATCAACCCCTTGGCCGCCAGCGCCCCTTTGGCGAAGCGGGCCTTTTGCAGGTCCTCGGCGGCGCAGCGCACCGGCGCCTCGAACACCGGGTCGCTGAGCAGGTACTCGTCGCCCTCGCGCCCATAGGCCAGCAGGTTATGGGCGTTGAAGTGAAAGCGCATCTCCGGCGGAAAGTACGGCAGCCAGAACACCGAGCTCTGCAGGCCAGCCAGGCGCCCGCTGTCCAGCGCTGCGTTCAGCGCAGTACGGCCCTGCTCGGGATTGCTGAACGTACGGCTGGTCAGCCGCACCCCGAGGCGCTTGCTGAGGGTCTTGATCAGGTGCCGCGGCGGCATGCGGTAGGCAATCAGCGGCATGCCACCGAGCTTGACGATCGGCAAGTAGGCGAACGCCAGGCCCGAGGCCAATCCGAACGCCATCGGCTCGCTCATCGGCAGGCCGGCATGGGTCAGCAGGCTGGCCATCACGCCACTTTCGCAGTGGGCGCTCTGGCGGTGCTCGAAGGCGGTCATGGCAGTTCCTTCTGATAACGGCGCAGTTCGTCGACGCTCAGGCCGAAGGCTTCGGCATAGCGGGCCAGCAGCGCATCGCTCAGGCGCCGGTAGATTTCGGGTCGAAAATGCCGACGCACGCGCCACTGCCAGAGCCCGGCGATCTGCGCGAGCGCCGCCTCGTCCATGCGATAGCGATACATCAGGCACTTGAGCGGCGACACCTCACCGCGCTGCCAGGCGGCATGGGCGTCGGCTTCCTGGGCCTGCAGCTCGGCGACGGCCAGCTGGGTGGAGTAGGATTCGGGCTCCCAGCCGGCGCTCTGCGCCCCCTGGTAATGCCCCTTGTCATCGACGGCGTACAGCAGCTTGCTGTGCCCGCCGTAGGCGGAATCCGGGTCTTGGGGAACGTCATCAAGCTTCATTGCCGACCACCGTCAGATGCATGAACGCGCTGGAGAAACGGCCGCTTTCCGGCACGTAGCAGAGCAGCTTCTGGCCACTGCGCAGATGCCCGCCGTTGAACAGCTCTTCCAAGATGATGAAAATCGACGCTGCGCCGGTATTACCCTTGCTGGTCAGGTTGGTGAACCAGCGCTCCATGGGAATCGGCAGGTCGACTTCGGCCAGGCCGGCCGCCAGGCGCTCGCGGAAGAACTCGGACGAGTAGTGCGGCAGGAACCAGTCGATGTCCGCCAGGCGCAATTCGCGGCGCACCATGATACGGCGCAGCGCCTCGACCACGGTGAAGCGGACGATGTTGTCGTTGAGCAGCTTGACGTCCTGCTTGATGGCCATCACCGAGCGGTGCGCGCGCTGGTCGGCGTCATAGCGGCTCCAGCCGCGCAGCGCCCCGTCCTGCATCTCGGCGCCAGCATACATGCATGCCGGCATCTGGTCGGCGAACGAGTAGATATCCAGCCAGTCGATGCGCAGGCTCAGGCCGGCCTGGTTGGGTCGGTCCTGCAGCAGCACGGCGCCCGCGCCATCGGAAAGCATCCAGCGCAGGAAGTCCTTCTCGAAAGCGATCTCCGGATGTTTCTCCAGCTCGTCGACGCGGCTCTCGTATTCGGCGTTGAAGTTGCGCGCCTGCATCAGTGCCGAAGCCACTTCCGAGCCGCAGGCCACGGCATTGCCGCTCTGCCCGCTGGCCACGCTCATCCAGGCGTATTTCAGGGCGGTCATCCCGCATACGCAGATGCCGGCGGTGGTCGCCACCTCGCAGGGCGGGTTGCCCAGTTCACCATGCACCATGACCGCATGGCCGGGCATCACCTGGTCAGGCGACGAGGTGCTGGCGACCAGGCACTCCAGCTCGTCCAGGGTGAAGCCATCGCCGGCCAGACCACGTATCGCCTCGGCGCTGAGCTGCGCGTTGCTCATACTCGGCTCGCCGCTGAGCGGGTCGATGACGTAGTGGCGCTGCTGGATGCCATTGCGGCGCAGGATCAGCTTGCGCGCCCGAGACGGCTTGCCGCCGACCATGCCGAGGCGCGATTCCATCTGCTCGTTGCCCACGGGCTCGTGGGGCAGGCAGGCACTGATACGATTGATGAATACGGGTGTTGCCATGAACTTGTCCTCGGCCCGCTTCACTCGCCAGAGGGGCCGGCGAAATAGGCCTTTTCACGCTGGATGCGCGCCTTGAACAGCGGCGCCAGCAACTTCTTCAGCAGCGCGGTGATCGGCACCACGGTGATGATCAGGCAGATCAGGAAAACGATGTAGACCACCAGCCCGGCACCACGGCGTCGGCTCTGCTGCGGCCCGAGCGCCGACAGCAGGCGGCTCCACAGGGTGAAGCTGCGATTGCCGACCTTCTCGCTGGCGATCAGCTTTTCATCCACTTTCACCGCGCCCAGGCCGGCGAGCATCGGCTGCTCGATGGGGCGCTCGTCAGCCAGCAGGCGGCGCGTCATGGCATCGCCGAATCGGCTGGCAGCCGCCAGTTCGCCGTCGTCGATACCGGCGCGCGGCACCCAGCTGTAAGGCTTCTGCCGGCCGGTGAACATCCACAGCGGGGTAGCCAGAAAGCTGGCCGCCGTCCCGCAGGCATCGGTCAGCACCACGTTGTCGACGAGTTTCGCGCCCAGCGCCTGCAGGCGCGCCTTGACTTTCTCCTGGGCCATCAGCCACATGTTGCGGCAGCCGATCAGCGTGACCACCGGCGTCCCCTTGAGCAGCGAGGCGGCCTCGGGGGAGGCGAGAAAGCTGGTTACGGGCAGCGAAGGCGACAGGAACCACACCTGATAGGCGAGAATGATCAGGTCGTATCGTTTTTCGGCGTCGACGGCCAACGGCAGCAGCGGCTGCGGCTTCATCAGCACGGTTTCCGGAAAGATCCGGAAGAAGCCGAGAAAGGGCCAGGGAAAGGGAAACGGCTGGGCCGGCTGCAGGGCCAGAAAGTCGACCTGCACGTCATCACTCGCCTGCAAGGGCGCACAGACCGATTGCACCAGGCGGTTCAATTGGCCAGTCTGTGAGAAGTGAACGACGAGAACCTGACGCATTTTTAAAGCGAATCCCTGCAAAATGGGCGGATTATGCCACAGAGACTTCTTCAAATCGTAACCAAACACTGCACGAGCTGTGCAGTGGTTCTTTTGCTCGGCCCGTTGTCAGCCCAGGCGGGGGATCTGTTGATACGGATAGAGGGCAACCACAGCCCGGCCAAGCTGTATCTGGCCTTGGTGGATGCCGGACAAGACGACTGGCAGCCGATGCTTCGCGAACTGCAGGGCGAGGGTGCTCAACTGATCCTCAAGGACGTGCCGCCCGGGCGTTTCGCCCTGCAGCTCTACCAGGACAGTAACGGCAACGGCCGCCTCGACCTCAGCCCGCGGGGCATCCCCCTGGAGCCGGTTGGTTTCTCCAATAACCCCACGCTGCTCAAGGGCAAACCCAAACCCCGGGCCGCCGCATTCGAGCACGGCGAGGACGACACGCTGGTCGATATCCGCCTGCACCCGGCCCGCGGCAAGGCGCAGACGGACTGACCGCAATCAGCTGTGGTAAGCGGCCGACAGCTCGTGAACGGCTTCGAGGAAGGCACCCGCGTGGGCCGGGTCGACCTCCGGGGTGATGCCGTGGCCCAGGTTGAAGATGTGGCCGCTGCCACTGCCATAGCTTTCTAGGATACGTGCGACTTCGGCGCGGATCGCTGCCGGCTTGGCGTACAGCACGGTCGGGTCCATGTTGCCTTGCAGGGCTACCTGGCTGCCGACGCGGCGGCGCGCCTCGCCGATGTCGCAGCTCCAGTCCAGGCCCAGCGCGTCGGCGCCGGTGGCGGCCATGGACTCCAGCCACAGGCCGCCATTCTTGGTGAACAGGATCACCGGAATCTTGCGGCCATCCTGCTCGCGGATCAGCCCATCGACGATCTTCTGCATGTAGGCCAGTGAGAACGTCTGATACGCCGCCGACGACAGGTTGCCGCCCCAGGTATCGAAGATCTGCACGGCCTGAGCACCCGCTCGAATCTGCCCATTGAGGTAAGCGGTCACCGAGCGGGCCAGCTTGTCGAGCAAAGCGTGCATGGCTTCGGGATTGTCATAGAGCATCGCTTTGATCTTGCGAAAATCCTTCGACGAGCCGCCCTCGACCATGTAGGTCGCCAGGGTCCAGGGGCTGCCGGAAAAGCCGATCAGCGGCACCCGGCCGTTGAGGGCCGACTTGATGGTGCGCACCGCGTCCATCACGTAACCCAGGTCCTTTTCCGGATCGGGAATCGGCAGTGCGTCGATATCGGCAGCGCTGCTGATCACCTTCCTGAAACGCGGGCCTTCGCCGGTCTCGAAATACAAGCCCTGGCCCATGGCATGGGGAATGGTGAGGATGTCCGAGAAGAGGATCGCGGCATCCAGCTGCGGGTAGCGATCGAGCGGCTGCAGGGTGACTTCGCAGGCGAACTCGGGGTTCATCATCAGGCTCATGAAGTCCCCGGCCTTGGCACGGCTGGCGCGGTATTCGGGCAGGTAACGACCGGCCTGGCGCATCATCCACACCGGCGTGACGTCGACGGGCTGCTTGAGCAGGGCGCGAAGGAAGCGGTCGTTCTTCAGGGCAGTCATGGGTATTCCCGGGCAGAAGCGTTGAGCAAAAAGTGCGCACATTGTCGCAGAGCAGGCTTTAAAAGGCACGGAGTGGGACGCCGTGCCGCAGGCGCGGGAGGATGAGGCAAGCAGTCGCACGGCGCATTGCCCCAGGTCAGCAAGGCGCCAGAAACGACGAAGCCGGCACTCCAGGCCGAGTGAAAACTACTGCGCTCGGCCATGCGGCGTTAAAAACCGGCTCAAAATGCTCATTTACACCATGTAAACTGCGCTTTTTCGCCGGTTTTCGCCTTGCCTGACCTTCGCTCGCTACGTTTTCACACAGCCTGACTTGGCCGGCTTCGTCACGACGCGAAGGACTCAGACACCGAGGTAGTCGAGAATCCCCTCGGCGGCGTTACGGCCTTCGTAGATGGCGGTGACCACCAGGTCGGAGCCGCGCACCATGTCACCGCCGGCGAACACTTTCGGGTTGCTGGTCTGGTGCTTGAAGGTGGCCTTTTCCGGAGCGACCACACGGCCCTGAGTGTCGATACGGATATCGAACTCCTCGAACCATGGCGCCGGGCTCGGGCGGAAGCCGAAGGCGATCAGCACGGCTTCCGCCGGGATGATTTCCTCGGAGCCCGGAATCGGCTCGGGGCTGCGACGGCCACGGGCATCCGGCTCGCCAAGACGGGTCTCGACGACCTTGACGCCCTCGACCCGATCTTCGCCGACGATGGCGATGGGCTGGCGGTTGAACAGGAACTTCACGCCCTCTTCCTTGGCGTTCTTCACTTCTTTGCGCGAGCCCGGCATGTTCGCTTCGTCGCGACGGTAGGCACAGGTCACCGCCTTGGCGCCCTGGCGGATCGAGGTGCGGTTGCAGTCCATCGCGGTGTCGCCACCGCCGAGCACCACCACGCGCTTGCCCTTCATGTCGACGAAGTCTTCCGGCGACTTCTCGAAACCGAGATTGCGGTTGACGTTGGCGATCAGGAAATCCAGGGCATCGTGGACGCCCGGCAGGTCCTCACCAGGGAAGCCGCCTTTCATGTAGGTATAGGTGCCCATGCCCATGAACACGGCATCGTATTCATCCAGCAGCTGCTGCAGGGTGACGTCCTTGCCCACTTCGGTGTTCAGGCGGAACTCGATGCCCATGCCGGTGAACACTTCGCGGCGGTTGCTGAGCACGCTCTTTTCCAGCTTGAACTCGGGGATGCCGAAGGTCAGCAGGCCACCGATTTCCGGGTTCTTGTCGAATACCACCGGGGTCACGCCGTTGCGTACCAGCACGTCGGCACAGCCCAGACCAGCAGGGCCGGCACCGATCACCGCAACGCGCTTGCCGGTCGGCTTGACCTTGGACATGTCCGGGCGCCAGCCCATGGCGAAGGCGGTATCTGTGATGTACTTCTCCACCGAACCGATGGTCACCGCGCCGAAACCGTCGTTGAGGGTACAGGCGCCCTCGCAGAGACGATCCTGCGGGCATACGCGGCCGCAGACTTCCGGCAGGGTGTTGGTCTGGTGGCTCAGCTCGGCGGCGGCCAGGATGTTGCCTTCGGAAACCAGCTTCAACCAGTTGGGGATGAAGTTGTGCACCGGGCACTTCCACTCGCAATACGGGTTGCCGCAACCCAGGCAGCGATGCGCCTGATCGCTGGCCTGGGCCGGCTTGAAGGTGTCGTAGATCTCGACGAACTCTTTCTTGCGCTGGCGCAGCAGCTTCTTCTTCGGGTCTTTACGCCCGACTTCGATGAACTGGAAGTCGTTATTCAGACGTTCAGCCATGTCATAAACCTCTTAGCAGCAGCGCCGGGCGATGCGCCCAGAGCTGCGAGACAATCACGTTGAGCGACGGCCCTGCTGTCAGGGCACGCCGCTTGAAGCTGCTTATTGCGGGTTGGCGCGGATGCTGGAGAGCAGCGACTTGAGGTTCGCGGCCTTGGGCTTGACCAGCCAGAACTTGCGCAGGTAGTCGTCCAGGTTTTCCAGCAGGTTACGGCCCCACTCGCTCGACGTCTCTTCGACGTATTCGACCAGCACGCGCTCCAGGTGGCTACGATAGGCCTCCATCGACTCGCTGTTGATGCGCTGGATTTCCACCAGCTCATGGTTCACGCGGTCGTAGAAGCTGTTGTCCAGGTCGAGCACATAGGCGAAGCCGCCGGTCATGCCGGAACCGAAGTTGTAGCCGGTCTTGCCCAGTACGCAGACGAAACCGCCAGTCATGTACTCGCAGCAGTGGTCGCCCACGCCCTCGACCACCGCATGGGCGCCGGAGTTGCGCACGGCGAAACGCTCGCCCGCGGTACCCGCGGCGAACAGCTTGCCGCCGGTGGCTCCGTACAGGCAGGTGTTGCCGATGATGGCGCTGTCCTGGGTGGCGAACGGGCTGCCCTTCGGCGGCACGATCACCAGCTTGCCAGCGGTCATGCCCTTGCCGACGTAGTCGTTGGCGTCGCCTTCGAGGTACAGGTTCAGGCCGCCGGCGTTCCACACGCCGAAGCTCTGCCCGGCCGTGCCCTTGAAGCGGAAGGTGATCGGCGCTTTGACCATGCCCTGGTTGCCATGCACCCGGGCGATCTCGCCGGACACGCGGGCACCGATGGAACGGTCGCAGTTGCAGATGTCGAGTTCGAACTCGCCGCCAGTGGCGCCATCGATGGCCGACTTGGCCATGGACAGCATTTCCTCGGCCAGCAGGCCCTGGTCGAACGGCGGGTTGCGGTCGACTTCGCAGAACTGCGGCTTGTCCGCCGGGATGTGGTCACTGCCCAGCAGCGGGGTCAGATCCAGGTGGTTCTGTTTGGCGCTTTCGCCCGGCAGCACGTCGAGCAGATCGGTACGCCCGATCAGCTCGCCGAGGCTGCGCACGCCCAGCTTGGCCAGCCACTCGCGGGTTTCCTCGGCCACATAGGTGAAGAAATTCACCACCATGTCGACGGTGCCGATGAAGTGGTCCTTGCGCAGCTTGTCGTTCTGGGTGGCCACACCGGTGGCGCAGTTGTTCAGGTGGCAGATGCGCAGGTACTTGCAGCCCAGGGCGACCATCGGCGCGGTGCCGAAGCCGAAGCTCTCGGCGCCGAGGATGGCGGCCTTAATCACGTCCAGGCCAGTCTTCAGGCCGCCGTCGGTCTGTACCCGCACCTTGCCGCGCAGGTCGTTGCCGCGCAGGGTCTGGTGGGTTTCCGCCAGGCCCAGCTCCCACGGTGCGCCGGCGTACTTGATGGAGGTCAGCGGCGACGCGCCGGTACCGCCGTCATAGCCGGAGATGGTGATCAGGTCGGCGTAGGCCTTGGCGACACCGGCGGCGATGGTGCCGACGCCGGCTTCGGAGACCAGCTTCACCGAGACCAGGGCGCTGGGGTTGACCTGCTTGAGGTCATAGATCAGCTGCGCCAGGTCTTCGATGGAGTAGATGTCGTGGTGCGGCGGCGGCGAGATCAGCGTCACGCCCGGCACCGCATAACGCAGCTTGGCGATCAGGCCATTGACCTTGCCGCCAGGCAGCTGACCACCCTCGCCCGGCTTGGCGCCCTGGGCGACCTTGATCTGCAACACTTCGGCATTGACCAGGTATTCCGGGGTCACGCCGAAACGGCCAGTGGCGATCTGCTTGATCTTCGAACTCTTGATGGTGCCGTAGCGCGCCGGGTCTTCGCCGCCCTCACCCGAGTTGGAGCGCGCGCCCAGGCGGTTCATCGCCTCGGCCAGCGCTTCGTGGGCCTCCGGCGACAGCGCGCCGAGGGAAATGCCGGCAGCGTCGAAACGCTTGAAGATCGACTCCAACGGCTCGACGTCGTCCAGGCTCAGCGGCTGGTCGGCCAGCTTGACCTGCAACAGGTCGCGCAGCATCGACACCGGACGGGTGTCCACCAGCGCGGTGTATTCCTTGAATTTCTCGTAGCTGCCCTGCTTCACCGCAGCCTGCAGGGTGTTGACCACATCCGGGTTGTAGGCGTGGTATTCGCCGCCATAAACGAACTTGAGCAAACCGCCCTGCTGGATCGCCTTGCGGTTGTTCCAGGCTTCGCCAGCCAGGGCCTTCTGCTCGGCTTCCAGATCGACGAAACGTGCGCCCTTGAGGCGGCTTGGTACACCGCGGAAGCACAGGTTGGTGACCTCGTCGGCCAGGCCAACGGCCTCGAACAACTGAGCACCGCGGTAGGAGCCGACAGTGGAGATCCCCATCTTCGAGAGAATCTTCAAGAGGCCCTTGGAGATGCCCTTGCGGTAGTACTTGAAGACTTCGTACAGATCGCCCAGCACTTCGCCGGTACGGATCAGGTCGCCGAGTACTTCGTAGGCCAGGAACGGGTAAACCGCCGAAGCGCCGAAGCCGATCAGCACCGCGTAGTGGTGCGGGTCACGGGCGGTGGCGGTTTCCACCAGGATGTTGCAGTCGCAACGCAGGCCGGTCTCGGTCAGGCGGTGATGCACGGCACCGGTGACCAGTGCGGCATGGGCCGGCAGCTTGCCCGGGGCGATATGGCGGTCGGTCAGCACCAGCAGCACTTTGCCGGAACGCACGGCCTCCTCGGCCTGATCGGCCATGTTGCGCACGGCCGCTTCCAGACCGATCGACTCGTCGTAGTTGAGGTCGATGATCTGCCGCTCGAAGCCCAGGCGGTCCAGGTTCATCAGGGTGCGCCACTTGGCCGGAGAGATCACCGGCGAGCTGAGGATCACGCGAATGGCGTGCTCGGGCGATTCCTCGAAGATGTTGCGCTCGGCACCGAGGCAGATCTCCAGCGACATGACGATGGCTTCACGCAGTGGGTCGATCGGCGGGTTGGTGACCTGGGCGAACTGCTGACGGAAGTAGTCGTACGGCGAGCGCACGCGCTGGCTCAGCACGGCCATCGGCGTGTCGTCGCCCATGGAGCCGACCGCTTCCTGGCCCTGCTCGGCGAGCGGACGCAGCACCTGGTCACGCTCCTCGAAGGTGACCTGGAACATCTTCATGTATTGCTTGAGCTGGTCAGCCTCGTAAAAGGCCGAGCCATGGTCGTTGTCTTCCATGGTCGCCCGAACGCGCAGCGCGCTCTTGCGCAGCCACTGCTTGTAGGGGTGGCGCGACTTGAGGCGGTTGTCGATGTCGTCGGTGGTCAGCACCTGGCCGGTTTCGGTGTCCACGGCGAGGATCTGGCCCGGGCCGACACGGCCTTTGGCGACCACGTCCTCGGGCTGGTAATTCCACACGCCGATTTCCGAAGCCAGGGTGATGTAGCCATTGGTGGTGGTCACCCAGCGGGCCGGGCGCAGGCCGTTGCGGTCGAGCAGGCACACGGCATGGCGGCCATCGGTCAGCACCACGCCGGCCGGGCCATCCCAGGGCTCCATGTGCATGGAGTTGTATTCGTAGAACGCGCGCAGGTCGGCGTCCATGGTCTCGACGTTCTGCCAGGCCGGCGGAATGATCATGCGCACGCCGCGGAACAGGTCGATGCCGCCGGTGACCATCAGCTCGAGCATGTTGTCCATGCTCGAGGAGTCGGAACCGACACGGTTGACCAGCGGGCCGAGTTCGTCGAGGGCCGGGATCTGGCCATTTTCGAACTTGGTACGACGCGCCTGGGCCC
Source organism: uncultured Pseudomonas sp. (assembly GCA_966186235.1). Taxonomy (GTDB): domain Bacteria; phylum Pseudomonadota; class Gammaproteobacteria; order Pseudomonadales; family Pseudomonadaceae; genus Aquipseudomonas. The sequence continues at coordinate 181,394 of CBIFVM010000001.1, read as the reverse complement.
AGTTGCGGTTGCCGGTGATGGTGTTGATCTCGCCGTTGTGGGCGAGGAAACGGAACGGCTGAGCCAGCGGCCACTTCGGCAGGGTGTTGGTGGAAAAGCGCTGGTGAAACACGCAGATGGCGGTCTGCAGGCGCTCGTCACCCAGGTCCGGGTAGAACTGCTGCAGGTCGGCCGGCATCATCAGGCCTTTGTAGATGATGGTCTTGTGCGAGAAGCTGCAGATGTAGTGCTCGGTGTCGGCGGCATTGGCCACCGAGGAACGGCGACGGGCGCAGAACAGCTTGATGGCGAATTCCTGGTCGCTCAGGCCTTCACCGCCGATGAACACCTGCTCGATCTGCGGCAAACGCTCGAGCGCCAGTTGGCCGAGCACGCTGGTATCCAGCGGCACCTTGCGCCAGCCGACCAGGTTCAGGCCCGCGGCCTGGATCTCGCGGTTCATGTTCTCGCGGGCAGCGCTGGCCTTGGCGTCATCCTGATTGAGGAAGACCATGCCAACGGCATATTGCTTGGGCAGTTCGACGCCAAAGGTGTCCTTGGCGATGGCGCGCAGGAACAGATCGGGCTTTTGAATCAGCAAACCGCAACCGTCACCGGTCTTGCCATCGGCGTTGATACCACCGCGGTGGGTCATGCAGGTCAGTGCTTCGATCGCCGTCTGCAACAGGTGATGGCTGGCCTCACCTTGCATGTGGGCGATCAGGCCGAAGCCGCAGTTATCCTTGAACTCATCAGGACGGTACAAACCTGCTTTCATAAGGGACTCTCACCAGACAGCCTTTCTCAGGCGTTTTCTCTAATCCGCGCGCAGGTCTAGACGCCGCGTTGCGCAGGCAAACGGAGGGCATTGTACATAGCGAGATAGACGTCACAAAGAACAATGTGACGAAAAACAGGAATAAAATGTCGCAAAAACGAAAGAGCCCATTACGTCAGTTTCTGCGTAACGGGCTCTTTCGATCAGTTGGCCATTTCCTGGGTGACGCTGGCGAAGGTCTTCGGCCAGGGCTTGCCGGCCTGAACCTTGGCAGGCAGGGTCTTCACGGCAGCCTGGGCGGCATCGCGGCTGGCAAAGCTACCATAAGTGATGACGAAAAGTGGCTTACCCTGGTGCATCTTCTTGAAGTAGCGGTACTGCGCGCCGTTCTGGCTGACGAAGGAGCGCGCACTGGCTTCCGTGCTGGTACCCAGCACCTGCAGGGTGTAGTGGCCCTTGTTCTGTGCCGCATACCAGGCATTGGCTTGCGAGCCGCCCGCCGTCGCCGACGCCTGGGTAGCCGGGGCGGGGCGAGCTGCCTGAGCTGGCGGTGTCGCCGGCTTGGGTTGCTCTGCCGGTTTCGGCTGCTGAACGGGCTTCGGCTGTTCAGCAGGCTTGGGCTGCGGCGTAGCCGGTGTGGCGACTTGCGGTGCCGGAGCAGGCGTCGGTGCAGGCACGTTCTGCGCGGCAGTGGGCGGCACGGTGACCGGTGCGGTCGGTGTGGACTCCGGCAGCTCCACATTCGCCTCACCATCGGTTTCCCCCGCGGCCTGGGCCAGCGGCTGACGGATGACCGGCTGGGATTGGCCCACGAGAGGCAGCGGCAACGGCTGATTGCTGCCGGCGAACTCGATCGGCGGCCGGCCATCAGCACCCTGCTCGGCACCCGCAGGAACGCCTGGCGCCGTTTGAGGCTGCGGTGCACTGTCCATGGGCAGCTGAGCCTGGGTTGGAGCCGGCGCATCGGTAGACTCCGAGCGACCTTGCATCAACAGGGCTGCAGCCACGCCGACAGCCACCACGCCAAGCGCCAGCAGATGCTTCTTGGGCAGCTTGAAGGCGAAACCGCCGCCCTTTACCGCGCCGCGGCGGGCGGCCATGGCGTCGATCAGCACCTCGCGCGCGACCCGGTTGATTTCACCAGGCCAGCCGCCGGAGCGCTCGTGGATCAGCTCGACCTGCTCATCGGACAGTAGCTCGATGCCCTGGGCCGCCCCATCCAGGCGTACGGCCAGGTATTCGCGGGTTTCTTCTTCGCTGTACGGTTCGAGTTCGATGACGTGGAACGACTCTTCGCCGTTGCTCAGCGCATCCAGGCGACCGATCAGATCGGTGTCGGCGAACAGGAAAACGTGAGGGCGCCCTTCGGCATTGCCCTGAGCCAATATCAGCAGCTCGTCGATCGCTGCGTCGCTGAGCTCTTCGGCATCGTCGATCAGCAGGTAGACTTCCTGGCCGGTCAGCGACAGCTGGCCGACCTGACCGAGCAGTGCGGCACGATCGGTCTGCTGCGTATTCAAACCCTGGGCGATGTGGCGCATCAGGGTCGCCGGATCGGCAGCGCCCTGGGCCGAAACCACCACATTGTGCACGGCCTGCTTGTTGGTGCTGGCGACCAGCGCCTGACGCAGCAGGGTCTTGCCGCTACCCTCCGGGCCGGTGACCACCAGCAGCAGCTGGCTATAGCGCGCCAGGTGATGCAGCTGCCCGAGCACCGGCTTGCGTTGCGCCGGGAAGAACTTGAAACCAGGCACCCGCGCCGCGAAGGGGTCGTGGGTGAACTGGTAGTGATCGAGAAATGCTTCGTCGGCGTGCAAACTGGTCATTGAATACTCACTGATTGTTAAGCCGGGCCACCAGCGCCGGGTAATCGGCGGCCAGGGTGGCACTCAATATGTCTGCCGGGTAATCACTGGTCACCACCGCCTCGCCCAGCGAGCGCAGCAGCACCAGACGCAACTGACCATCCAGCACCTTCTTGTCCACGGCCATGTGCTCCATAAACTGCGCAGGCGTCATATCCTGCGGCGGCACCACAGGCAACCCAGCCGCCTGGAACAGACGAATGCCACGATCACGTTCGTCGACTTCGATCCAGCCCAGGCGATGAGACATCTCCAGAGCCATCACCGTTCCTGCCGCCACGGCTTCACCGTGTAACCAGACGCCATAGCCCATCTGCGTCTCGATGGCGTGACCGAAGGTATGCCCCAGATTCAGCGTGGCGCGCACGCCGTTTTCCTTCTCGTCGGCACCAACCACCCGGGCCTTGGCCGCGCAGGAGCGCTCGATGGCCTCGGTCAAGGCGGCCTGATCCAGGCTGCGCAGGGCGGCCATGTTCTCCTCGAGCCAGCCGAGGAACGGTGCGTCGCAGATCAGCCCGTACTTGATGACCTCAGCTAGGCCCGCCGACAGCTCACGCGGCGGCAGAGTGTCCAGGCTGCGCGTATCGATCAGCACGGCTTGCGGCTGGTAGAACGCACCGACCATGTTCTTGCCCAGCGGATGATTGATACCGGTCTTGCCACCTACAGAGGAGTCGACCTGGGACAGCAGCGTAGTCGGCAACTGGATGAAGTTCACGCCACGCTGATAGCAGGCTGCAGCGAAGCCGGCCATATCGCCGATCACCCCGCCGCCCAAGGCCAGAACGGTAGTGCGCCGGTCATGGCGAGCGCCGAGCAAACCATCGAAGATGCTCTGCAGGGTTTCCCAGCTCTTGAACGCCTCGCCATCGGGCAGCACGATCGGGGTGACGCGGTAATCGGCGAGCGCGTCCTGCAGGGCTTGCAGATACAGCGGCGCAATGGTCTCGTTGGTGACGATGGCCACCTGGCGCCCGACGATGTGCGGCGCCAGCAAGTCAGCACGGCTCAGCAGGCCAGCCCCGATATGAATGGGGTAGCTGCGCTCAGCGAGATCAACATGAAGTGTTTGCATGGAGCCCCCGATTAAAAAAGGGCTCTAGGATAGCGCAGTTCTGCCCTGTCATTAACGGGGCGCCAGCGCTTCCAGCCGCTCGAGAATTTCCTGAACCACCATTCGCGGCGGACGCTCGTCGGTCTCGATGATCACGTCAGCGATTTCCCGATAGAGCGGATCACGGATGGCGAGCAGATCTGCCAGTACTTGCCCCGGATTGGGGGCACGCAGCAAGGGCCGGTTGCGATCACGGGCGGTGCGGTCTATCTGCTGCTCCACGGAGGCATGCAGATAGACAACCCGGCCACTGTCGCGCAGTGCCTGGCGGTTCTGTGGTCGCAAAACCGCACCACCGCCAGTGGCCAGCACCAGGCCATCGGATTCGCACAACGAACAGATCACCGCCTGCTCGCGCTCGCGGAAACCCTGCTCACCCTCGACATCGAAAATCCAGGGTATATCGGCACCGGTACGCTGTTCGATCTCCTTGTCGGAGTCCTTGAATGGCAACCGCAGCTCTTTGGCAAGCAAACGCCCGATGGTGCTTTTTCCAGCACCCATCGGGCCGACAAGGATCAGATTACGCACAAATTACCGACTCACGGCCACCGCTTGGGTGTTCATGATGCGCGGAGTGATGAAAACCAGCAACTCGGTCTTGTTGTCGGTGACAAAGTCACGGCGGAACAGGCGACCCAGATAAGGCACGTCACCCAAGAATGGAACCTTCTGCGTACCTTTGCTCTGGGTATTTTCGAATACGCCACCAATCACGATGGTTTCTCCGTCAGATACCAGGACCTTGGCATTGACCTCATTCTTGTTGATTGGCGGAGCACCACTGCCGATGGCACGCTCGTAGTCTGCAGAGTCTTTGTTGACCTTCACTTCCATAATGATGCGATTGTCAGGAGTGATCTGCGGCGTTACCTCCAAGGACAGCGCAGCCTCTTTGAAGGATGTGCTGGTCGCGCCACTGGAACTTGCCTCTTGGTAAGGAATTTCCTGGCCTCGCAGGATCTTTGCGGTTTCCTTGTCAGAGGTTACAACTTTAGGCTGGGAAACGATCTCACCATTGCCTGAACTTTCCATCGCAGAAAGTTGAAGATCAATAATGGCGCTATTAGAAATAAAACCGATACCAATGCCCGATGTGCTATTCAAAGCGCCCATATCGACGAATGGAGTCGGGGAGCCGCCACCGCCGCTTCCTTCAGTGACAGGAAGCGTACACCGGCCGGCGAATGGACCGCAGCTGAAGCCATCCTCATCCTCGACGCCAATATTGCCGTCCTTACCGTAAGTCCTCCAGCCGTTGCCGGCATTAATCGCACCGCCCCAGCGAACCCCCAAGTCCTTGCTGTAATTGACATTTGCCTCGACGATACGAGCCTCGATCAGTACCTGACGTACCGCCACATCTAACTGGGCCACGATACGACGCAACTCATCGAGACGCTCTTGGGTCTGGTAAGCGATGATGCTGTTGGTGCGCTCATCCACCGTAATAGAACCCCGATCATCCGGTACGCCACCGTCGGCACTGGTCACCGACTGGAACAGCTTGGCCATATCGGCGGCCTTGGCGTAGTTGACCTGAATCAGCTCACGACGCAACGGCGCCAGTTCGGCGATCTGTTTCTGCGACTCCAGCTCCTGCTTCTCGCGGGCAGCGATTTCTTCGGCTGGCGCGACCAGCAATACGTTGCCGACCTGACGCTTGTCCAATCCCTTGGTTTTCAACACCAGATCCAGCGCCTGGTCCCACGGCACGTTCTGTAGACGCAGAGTGATGTTGCCCGCCACCGTGTCACTGGCGACCAGGTTCAGGTCGGTGAAATCGGCGATCAGCTGCAGCACCGAGCGCACGTCGATATCCTGGAAGTTCAGCGACAGCTTCTCGCCGGTGTAGGCGAAGCGCTCGGCCTGGCGCTTGTCGGCATCTTCCTGGGTCAGCGGCTTGACGCTGAGAGTCAGCTTGTTCTCGGTCTGGTAGGCCAGATAATCGAAAGCGCCCACCGGTTCGATCACGATACTAGCGTCATCGCCGGTACCACTGGCACTGACGAACTGCACCGGCGTAGCGAAATCCTTGACGTCCAGGCGAACGCGCAAGGCTTCAGGCAGCTGGGTGCGGTTGAAATTGAGGATGATCTTGCCGCCACGCTCCTGAATATCAGGACTGACAGACGCATCGGACAGGTTGATGACGACGTTGCCCTCACCCTGCTCGCCGCGCTGGAAGTCGATATTGCTGATCGACTTGTTGACGAAGCCAAATACCTTGGGTGCCGCCGGCGCCGCAACCGGCGTTGCCGCCTGGGCCGGGCGGGCTGCTGCTGGAGCAGGCGCGCTCACCGGCGCAGCTGCCGTGGTGGTTGCTGAAGTGGCTACGCCAGTACCGACTTGCACGAACAGGTTGTTGCCTTCGGTGCGGGTATTGTACGGCGACAGGTTGGTCAGGTTGATGATCAACCGTGTGCGATCCTTGGCTTCGACCACGGTGACGCTGCGCGCGTTGCCCATGCCCAGCTCGCGGTTCTTCACGCCCAGCTTGTTGGACACACCCGGCAGATCCAGAGCGATACGCGCCGGCTGTTCGATGGTATAGCCGCGCGGCGCCGCCACCGGCTCATCGAAAGACAGTTTCAGCTCGACGCGGTCGCCCGGCAGAGCCGCCACGTCCAGCGCCTGCAGGTTGGCGGCCAGAGCGGCAGGAGAGAGCATTGCCACCAGCAGCGAAATGCTTAGGCGAGAGAGAGAGCTGTTCATGCTTGAGTTCCGTTTGGCAGACCGGTTATTTCTGTTCATGGTTCACCTCGCTCCTCAGGAGCGTTCCTTCAGAGTGAGGGTACGAGGACGCTCGAGCCAGCCGCCATCACCGTCCGGGACGATCTCGACCACGTCGATCTTGGCACTGTCGATGGCGACGATGCGGCCTTCATTACGTCCCAGGTAATCCCCGACCTTGACGCGATGTACGCCGCCCGCACCGCTCACCAGAGCGAACGAACCATTGTCATTGGCCAGCGTGCCGACCATCTCGAACAGCTCGATATTGAACCCTTCGAGGAACTGCTTCACGCGCGTTTCGTCGGGCTTGATTTCCTTGCTGCCTTTCGCCCGAGCGACCATATCGATCTTCACTGGCGGCTGGAATGGGCTGCGCAAGGCGGCAGCACTGTAGGTGAAGCTTTCGTAGGGTTCAGGTTGCGGCAAGGGCTCGATCTGGCCCTTTGGCCGCGCCCGCACTTCATCCATATACGCTTGCAGGTCGCTGAAATCATCGCCGCTGCATCCGCCCAGGGTCAGCAGCAACAGGCCAGGCACAAGGACACGTTTCATTGGTGTGCCCCCTTGTCGTTGTAGCGATAGGTCTTGGCCAGAACCTTCATGCGCAGCTTGGAGGTACTGCCCTGCTCCGCCGGCACCAACTCGAAATCGTGCAGCGTGACGATCCGGGGTTGGCTGGCAACGCCGCTGACGAAGGTCGCCAGGTCGTGATAGCCACCGACCACCTGGATCTGGATAGGCAGTTCGATATAGAAAGGCTGCGTGACTTCCGGTAGCAACTTGATTTCCTCGAACTCCAGGCCGCTGTCCAGGCCGATACGGGTGATATCTTCGAGCAGACCCGGTACCTCGGTGTCACTGGGCAACTGCTTGAGCAGAGCACCGAAAGAAGTTTCAGCCTCTTTCATCTGCTCACGGTAGGCCTCGAGGTTGGCTGCCTGGAATGCCTTGGTGGAAAACTGCTCCTTGAGCGTTTCCTCATCCATTCGCTGCTGATCCAGCGTGGCCTGCAGATCCTTCAGGTGGAAGTTGTAGCCGAGCACCAGAACCAGCACGACGGCCAGAATACCGGCGATCACCTTGACCGCGGCTGGCCAGGAGCCGATGTTGTTCAGATCGAGATCGTTGATATCGACCTTGCGCAGGCTGGCCAGAGAATCATTCAGGCTCATGGCTTGACCTCCCCCTCTTCCTTGACGGGCTTGGATTGCTGGACGGTGAGCTGGAAGGTGTTGGCCTGATCCACTGCGCCAGCGGTAACCGCCTTGACCTCGGTCAGGTTGGGTGCGGTCAGCCAGTCGGAGGCATCCATATCGCGCATCAGTTTGGAAACTCGGCTGTTCGACTCGGCCGCGCCTACGATGGCGATGGTCTTGTCGGTCATTTTCACCCCGGTGAAATACACACCGTCAGGTAGCGTTCTTACCAACTGGTCGAACACGTGGCCAATGATCGGGCGGTTGCCCTGCAGGTCCTGAATGATCTTCATCCGCTCCAGCAGCTGCTGGCGGCGCGTGCGCAGCTCACTGATCTCCGCAATGCGGGTATCGAGCACGGCAATTTCCTTGCGTACGAAGTCATTACGGGCCTGCTGATTCTCGATCTCACCATTGAGGTATTGGTCGCCCAGGAAGATCAGTGCTGCAGCAGCGACCAGCAGGCCGCCCAGCGACACCAGAAAGCGCTGTTTACGCTCTTCGCGAAGCTGCTCGCGCCAGGGAAGGAGGTTAATCCGCGCCATCAGTCGAAACTCCTCATCGCCAGGCCGCAGGCAATCATCAGCGCCGGTGCATCACTAGCCAGCGCGCCCGCGTTGACCTTGCCGCTCAGAGCCATGTCCGCGAAGGGGTTGGCGACCAGGGTCTGGGTGCCGATCTTCTGTTGAATGAGGCGATCGAGATCCGGGATGGAGGCGGTTCCACCAGCCAGCAGGATGTAGTCCACATCGTTGTACTGACCGGCGGCAAAGAAGAACTGCAGCGAGCGGGACACCTGTTGTACCAAGGCGTCCTTGAACGGCTGCAGCACTTCGCTTTCGTAATCGTCGGGTAGGCCGCCCTGCTTCTTGGCAAGCCCGGCTTCATCGACGGAAAGGCCATAGCGACGCTGAATCTCCTCGGTCAGCTGGCGACCACCGAACAGCTGTTCGCGGGTGTAGATGGTGCGGCCGTTGTGCAGCACGCTGAGCGTGGTCATGGTCGCGCCGATATCGACGACCGCAACGGTCAGCTCGTCGTGCACACCGCCGAGCTGCTCGGCCAGCAGGTCATAGGCGCGCTCGAGGGCATAGGCCTCGACATCCACTACCTTGGCGGTCAAGCCGGCAAGGGCCAGGGCGGCCTCGCGAACTTCGACGTTTTCCTTGCGGCAAGCTGCAAGCAGCACTTCGACCCGCTCGGGGTTGCGCGGCGAAATGCCCTGAACTTCGAAGTCGATCGCCACCTCTTCAAGAGGGTACGGAATGTACTGGTCGGCTTCGAGCTTGAGCTGGTTTTCCAGTTCATCGTCCGTTAGGCCGGCTTCCATCTCGACGGTCTTGGTGATCACCGCGGAGCCAGCGACGGCCACGGAAACCGAACGCACGCTGGTCTTGGCCTTGGCGAGAACACGCGACAGGGCCTGGCCAACACCCTCCAGTTCGGCGATGTTCTTTTCGACCACGGCATTGGCGGGGAGTGGCTCGACAGCGTAGGCCTCTACCTTGTAGCGGCTACCTGAACGACTCAATTCGAGGAGCTTGACGGAGGTCGAACTTATATCGATCCCCAAAAGCGTATTCGCTTTTTTACTGAAGAGCCCTAGCACGACCGATTTCCTATTCACATCCATAACTTACGGATGATTTATGTTTTTCCACATTAAATAGCAGACTTGACAGAAGCGCAAATGGCTCCCCGGCAAAAAAAACGCTTATAATGTGATCAGCTTTTGCCTTTTCATTTTGTCTTCCGCTTAACTCATTCTTTTATCTGGAAATCCAAAAATCTTGATGCGTTTGCTGAAGTTTTTCTGCTGGTCCGTCATCGCCGTTTTTTGTGCGCTGGTACTCGCCGTCAGTGGTGCCTTCCTCTACCTGAGCCCGACCCTACCCTCTGTCGATGCCTTGCGCAGTATAGAGCTGCAGATCCCGCTTCGCGTGTACAGCAGCGACGGAAAACTCATCGCCGAGTTCGGGGAGATGCGCCGCTCACCCATCGCCTTCGCCGACATACCGCCCGACTTCACCAGCGCGTTGCTGGCTGCCGAAGACGATAACTTCGCAAACCATTATGGCGTTGATCTTACGAGCCTGATGCGCGCTGCCACGCAATTATTGAAAACAGGTCAAATTCAGTCCGGCGGCAGCACCATCACCATGCAGGTGGCGAAGAACTTCTTCCTCACCAGCGAGCGCAGCTTCTCGCGCAAGATCACCGAGATCCTGCTCGCCCTGCAGATCGAGCGCGAGCTGAGCAAGAACGAAATCCTCGAGCTGTACGTCAACAAGATCTACCTGGGTCACCGCGCCTATGGCATCGAAGCCGCCGCCCAAGTCTATTACGGCAAATCCATCCGAGACTTGAGCCTCTCCCAGCTTGCGACGATAGCCGGTCTTCCCAAGGCACCGTCGGCCTTCAACCCGCTGACCAACCCGACCCGTGCCAAGGAGCGCCGTGACTGGATTCTCGGCCGCATGTATCGCCTGGGCCGTATCGACCAGGCGCGCTACGAAACCGCCCTGGCCGAACCGGTGGACGCCAGCTACCACGTGCCCACGCCTGAAGTACCGGCGCCCTACGTCGCCGAGATGGCCCGCGCAGAAATGGTCGGACGTTACGGCAGCGACGCCTACACCCAGGGCTTCAACGTCACCACCACGGTGCCCAGCGACCTGCAGGTGATGGCCAACAAGGCTCTGCGCGACGGCCTGATCGAATACGACCAGCGCCACGGCTATCGCGGCCCGGAAAGCCGCCTGCCCGGCATGACCCGGGAAACCTGGCAGACCGAACTGAGCAAGCAAGGCCTGCGCGGCGGCCTGGAGCCGGCGATCGTCACCCAGGTCGAGAAGAGCGGCATCCTGGTACTGACCCGTCGCGGCGACGAAGAAGCGGTGTCGTGGGACAGCATGAAATGGGCCCGCCCGTTCCTCAACACCAACAGCCTGGGGCCGCGCCCGCAGCAGCCGGCGGACGTGGCGCAGATCGGTGACCTGATCCGCGTGCAGCGCCAGGACGATGGCAGCCTGCGTTTCGCGCAACTGCCCAGCGCGCAAAGTGCCTTGGTCTCGCTCGACCCGCAGAACGGCGCCATCCGCGCCCTGGTCGGTGGTTTCTCCTTCGAGCAGAGCAACTACAACCGTGCCGTGCAAGCCAAGCGCCAGCCCGGTTCGAGCTTCAAGCCCTTCATCTACAGCGCCGCGCTCGACAACGGCTACACCGCTTCCAGCCTGGTCAACGACGCACCGATCGTGTTCGTCGATGACTACATGGATCAGGTCTGGCGACCGAAGAACGACACCAACACCTTCCTCGGCCCCATCCGCCTGCGCGAGGCGCTGTACAAGTCGCGCAATCTGGTGTCGATCCGCCTGCTGCAGGCCATGGGCATCGAGAACACGCTGAACTACATCGAGCGCTTCGGCTTCAACCGCCAGGACCTGCCGCGCAACCTGTCCCTGGCACTCGGCACCGCCAACCTCACGCCGATGGAAATCGCCACCGGCTGGACGGCATTCGCCAATGGAGGCCACAAGGTTCAGCCCTACCTGATTCAGCGCATCGACAACCGCCATGGCGACCCACTGTTCATCGCCAATCCGCCGACCGTGCCAAACGCGGCCAAGCCCGAGGTACCGCCACCGGTCAACGAGGAAGGCGTGATGAGCAGCGCCGAGGCGGCGCCCGAGCAACTGCCGGAGGCGCCGGAACCGGCCGCCGCCGAGCGCATTCTCGACGAGCGCACCGCCTATATCATGACCAGCATGCTGCAGGACGTGATCAAACGCGGTACCGGGCGCCGGGCCATGGCCCTGGGCCGTACCGACCTGGCTGGCAAGACCGGTACCACCAACGAGTCCAAGGACAGTTGGTTCTCCGGCTACAACGCCGATTTCGTGACCACCGTGTGGGCCGGTTTCGATCAGCCGGAAAGCCTCGGTCGCCATGAATACGGCGGCACCGTTGCCCTGCCAATCTGGATGAATTACATGGGCGCCGCGCTCAAGGACAAGCCCGCCCATGCTCCCGCCGAACCGGATGGCATTCTCACCCTGCGCGTCGATCCGCACAGTGGCCGTGCTGCAGCGCCGGGAACGCCGGACGCGTACTTCGAGCTGTTCAAGAGCGAAGACTCACCGCCGCCGATGAACGAATTCGACCCAGGCATGGGCGCACCGAACAGCCCGCTGCCGGCAGACGAGAGCGCACCGATCGATCTGTTCTGACGACCAACGCCAGCAGCAACCTGCTACTGGCGAAGGCGGTTCTGGCAGCACGAGCCTCGAAAGACGCCCAATAAAAAACCCGCCGAAGCGGGTTTTTTATTGCCGGCTGACGACTCAGCCTTTGAACACGTCGTTGACCGACTGCAGCGGGTAGTGCTTCGGATACGGCAGGGTCGCCACGCCGCTCTCGATAGCCGCCTTGGCAACGGCATCGCACACCACGTTGATCAGGCGAGCGTCCATTGGCTTCGGAATGATGTATTCGCGGCCGAACTCCAGCTTGATACCGCCGTAGGCATCGCACACGTCCTGGGGAACCGGCAGCTTGGCCAGGTCGCGCAGGGCGTTGGCCGCAGCGATCTTCATTTCTTCGTTGATGCGGGTCGCGCGAACGTCCAGCGCACCACGGAAGATGAACGGGAAGCCCAATACGTTGTTGACCTGGTTCGGGTAGTCGGAACGACCGGTGGCCATGATCACGTCGTTGCGGGTGGCGTGGGCCAGCTCCGGTTTGATTTCCGGGTCCGGGTTCGAGCAGGCGAACACGATCGGATTCGGCGCCATCAGCTTGAGACCTTCGGCGCTCAGCAGATCCGGGCCGGACAGGCCGACGAAAACGTCAGCACCGGTCAGCGCGTCATCCAGGGTGCGCTTGTCGGTTTCGGTGGCGAACACCGCCTTGTATTGGTTCAGATCATCGCGGCCGGCGTGGATCACGCCTTTGCGGTCGATCATGTAAATGTTCTCGACCTTGGCACCCATGCTCACCAGCAGCTTCATGCAGGAGATGGCCGCGGCGCCAGCGCCCAGGCAGACGATCTTGGCTTCCGGCAGGGTCTTGCCGGCGATTTCCAGGGCGTTGAGCATGCCGGCTGCAGTAACGATCGCGGTGCCGTGCTGGTCATCGTGGAAAACCGGGATGTCGCACTGCTCGATCAGGGCGCGCTCGATTTCGAAGCACTCGGGCGCCTTGATGTCTTCCAGGTTGATGCCACCGAAGGTGATGGAGATGCGCTTGACGGTGTCGATGAAGGCCTGCGGGCTTTCGGCATCGACTTCGATGTCGAACACGTCGACACCAGCGAAACGCTTGAACAGCACGCCCTTGCCTTCCATGACCGGCTTGGAGGCCAGCGGGCCGAGATCGCCCAGGCCGAGGATCGCGGTGCCGTCGGAAATAACTGCCACCAGGTTGCCTTTACCGGTGTAACGGTAGGCGAGCTCCGGATCGCGAGCGATCTCGCGCACTGGCTCGGCAACACCCGGGCTGTAGGCCAGCGACAGGTCACGGGCAGTGGCGGTGGGCTTGGTGAGCTCGACGCTCAACTTACCCGGACGGGGCTTCTCATGGTATTCGAGAGCGGCAGTTTTCAGATCAGACATAGTGGCATTTCCGCTTTTTTGGGCTATTGACTGGCAGGCGGCCGAGGATACGCAATCTGCGGGGGCCTGCACAAGACTATGCAGTCAGCCTGCAAACGTGCCTTAACGAACCGTTTTGAACCAATCACCGGGGCGAGGCTCGCCCTGTGGATAAAGATTGTTGAGCAGCCGCAGCGTCGCCTCGGCATCACCCGGCAAACCGCTGGCAGCCGCCAGTGCCCGGACGCTCTGCCCTGACGCCACGCGCACCAGCTGCAACCGCAACGGCTCGGCCAGCTTGCGCTCGGCGGCCTGCAACGGCCGGAAACTGCCGATCGCGGCGAGCATCTGGGCGTCTTCCGTCGCACTGGCGGCGCGCCCCTTGACCGCACCGACGAACAGGTAGGCTTTGTCGCCTTTGAGAATCGCCGCCACCCGGCGCGGTACGTCGCCCTCGATGAGGCCGGTATGACCGTGCAGCCCGGCCTGCTGCAGCGGCTCGCCACCAAGCAGGCGCCGACCACCAATGCGCTGCTTGAGCAAGGTCGCAGCGTCGAGGCCTTGCGGATTGTCTTCCAGGGTCATGGCAACGAGTACCTGCTTGTCCGGCGATTGGCCGACCAGTTGCTGCGGCTCGTTGATGATGCTCCAGCCCTTGGCGAATGCCAGGGTGAAGTCGAGATCACGATGATAGAAGCGCTCGCCGCGACGAATGCCGCTTTCGGCCGAATCACCGAACGGCAGGCCCTGCAAACGCTGTAGAAATGCGTCTCGGTTGACCACCTGCTGTCCTCCTACCAGGGCCCGGGCCGGACCGATCACCTGTTGCAGACGACGATCGTTATCCGGATGGGTGTCGAACAGGCCGTGGTAGCTGCCGACCGGCTGCTGCTCACCGCGCGCAGCGGCCTGATCACGAGCGAAGTCCTCCTGCAGCTTGAGTACCTTGACCACCTCGATCATCGCCTGCGGGTCGTAACCACCGCGAGCCAGATACTGGGCGCCCAGGCCGTCGGCCTCCAGCTCCATGTCGCGACCGTAACCGCGCACCACGGCATTGCCCAGTACCCCAGTCACATCGGCAGCAGCCCCCACGCCGGTGCCCATGGCCACCGCCTGGCCGAGAATTCCCCAAGCGGTCGATTGGCTTTGCTGGCGCACGCCATGGCGGGCAGTCACGTGACCGACCTCATGGCCGAGCACGGCCGCCAGTTCGGCTTCCGAGCCGAGATAAGCCATCAGCCCGCGATGGATATAGATGTAGCCGCCCGGCAGGGCGAAGGCGTTGATGTCCGGGCTGTCGATCACGGTGAAGTGATAATCCAGCTGGCCGCGGTGACTGTGCCGCGCCACGCGCTCGCCAACTTGCTGCACATAGGCCTGCAGGGCTTCATCGGGGTAACGCGGGTATTGCTTGAGTATCTGCTGATGGGCGTCACGGCCGATGGACAGCTCCTGGGCTTCGCTCATCATCACGAAGTCGGTGCGCCCGGTGGCCGGATTCACCGCGCAGCCCGCCAGGCTCGCCAGCAACAGAAGCAGCAAACACAACCTCATCGCAGCACCTCCAGCATGGCGCCGTGGGTCAGGGGCAGCATCCAGCGGGCCTGACCGGCCTTGAGGCCACCGCCGCGGGAGCGGTCGATCATCCAGCCCCGTCCCTCGATCCGCTTGCCTTGCAGGTCGCCAAGATCCGCCGCGGCGAAGGTATCCAACACCTGCGGCGCAATGCGCAGCACCACCGAATTGCCCAGCTCGATCCAGACGCCGCCACGATTGCGCTCGACGCGCTGCACCCGCCCTTCAAGTAGCACGAAACCACCGCTGCGCACCGCACGAGCAGGCAGCGGTCGCAATTGTGCCCAGAGCCCGGCCCGGGCACCACGCGCCTGACGCTCGGCCTCGCGATGACAGGTGACCAGCGCCACATTCGGGGTGATCGCCACCAGCTGGCCAAGCCCTTCGGAGAGCAGCTGCGCCTCCAGGTTGTTGCCAGCGCTGTCATAGAGATGGGCCAGGGTACGGCCGTAGCGATCCTTCTTCTGCTCGCCCACCTGCAGGCCCACCCGCCCACCGTTGGCGGCGACCAGTTCGGCGAGCCGCTCACTGGCGGTTTCGGCGAACGGCTCGGCCGGCCGGCCCTTGCGCGCCAGCTCGGGGGCATTGAGGCCGATCAGGCGGACGTTGCGGCCATCGGCCAGGCGCACGGTATCGCCATCCACCACACGCTGCACCTTGGCCTGTGGCAATTTGCCGGGCGCCGGGCACAGCGCGTGGGCAGGCAGGCAAAAGACAGAAACGAAAAAGGCGCCCACCAGGGACGCCTTTTTCAATGATGCGAAAACAGCCATGTGGGCCTCTTTCGCTGCTCGGTCGCTTACTTGGCGCCGAACACACCGAAACGCTGCTTGAAGCGATCGATACGGCCGCCGGTGTCCAGCACCTTCTGCTTGCCGGTGTAGAACGGGTGGCACTCGGAGCAGACGTCCAGGCTCAGGGGCTTGCCCAGAGTGGAGCGGGTCTTGATGACGTTACCGCAGCTGCAGGTGGCGTCGATGGAGACGTATTCCGGATGGATATCGGCTTTCATGATTCTTCCTCAGGTTTTGTGCCGCCACCCGACACTATTTTCAGGTACCGCACTTAGGTTGGCCGCGGATCATACCAGAGCCGGCCCATGATGCAACCAACTCGCTGTTACCGGCCGTCGCACATGGCCTGTTACTATTGCGCCTCGCCTGCCTGGAGCCTCTGCGTGCCCGACGTCATCCTGCGACTCGCCCTGCCCTCGCCACTGCGCCGGCTGTTCGACTACCTCGCACCGCCCGGCGTGTCGGCCCGCGACCTGCAGCCCGGTGCACGGTTGCGCGTGCCCTTCGGTCGCCGCGAGATGATCGGCGTGCTGATCGAGGTCAGCGATCACAGCGACGTACCGGCCGACAAGCTCAAGCCCGCGCTGCAACTGCTCGATCTGCAGTCCCCGGTGCCGCCTGCGCTGATGCGCCTGTGCCAATGGACCGCCCAGTATTACCAGCACAGCCTGGGCGATACCCTGAGCTGGGCGCTGCCGGTGCTGCTACGCCAGGGCGAAGCCGCCGAAGCACGCCAGGAGCGCTTCTGGCTCATCGCCAAGGACGCCCATCTGGACGATCCACGCCTGGCCCGCGCGCCACGCCAACGCGAAGCCCTGAAGACCATCGCCCAGCACCCTCACGGCGTCGCCCACCAACTGCTCAGCCAGTTGCAGATCAACCGCGACAGCCTGCAGTTGCTGCAGGAGAAGGGCCTGGTGCGCGTCGAAGTGCGCCGCCTGAGCAGCCCGGAGCGCCACGCCAACTGGCTGGCCCAGCCCGAGTTGCCACTCAATGCCGAGCAGCGCGCCGCGGCCGAGGCGGTGCGCGCCGGCTTCGATGGCTTCAACGCCTTTCTGCTGGCCGGCGTGACCGGCAGCGGCAAGACCGAGGTCTATCTGCAGCTGATCCGCGAGACGCTGGAAGCCGGCAAGCAGGCCTTGGTGCTGATTCCCGAGATCAACCTGGGCCCGCAGACCCTGGCGCGCTTCGAACGCCGCTTCAACGCGCGCATCGCCCTGCTGCACTCGGCGGTCAACGACCGCGAGCGCCTGGACGCCTGGCTGGCGGCACGCGACGGCGAGGCCGACATCATCATCGGCACGCGCTCGGCGCTGTTCACGCCTATGAAGCGTCCGGGGCTGATCATCATCGACGAGGAGCACGACGCCTCCTATAAGCAGCAGGAAGGCCTGCGCTATCACGCCCGCGACCTGGCCGTGGTGCGCGCCCACCAGGAAAACGTGCCGATCGTGCTCGGCTCGGCCACCCCCTCGCTGGAAAGCCTGCACAATGCCCACAGCGGCCGCTACGCCTTGCTGCGCATGAACCAGCGCGCCGGTGGCGCCCAGCCGCCACGCTTCCTGCGCCTGGACATCAAGAGCCGGCCGCTCGATGCCGGCGTGTCGCCGCCGCTACAGCAGGCCATCACCCAGACCCTCGCAGCCGGCCAGCAGGTGCTGGTGTTTCTCAACCGCCGCGGCTTCGCGCCGACGCTCTTGTGCCACGAGTGCGGCTGGCTGTCCGAATGCCCGCGCTGCGACGCGCGCATGACCGTGCACCAGCGCAGCCGCGAGCTGCGCTGTCACCATTGCGGGCACGCCGAGCGCCAGCCCAGCAACTGCCCGAGCTGCAACAACGTCGACCTGCGCCCAGTGGGCGCTGGCACCGAGCGAGCCGAAGAACGCCTGGAAATTCTCTTTCCGGACGTGCCGGTACTGCGTGTCGACCGCGACAGCACCTCGCGCAAGGAGGCGATGAATACGCTGTTCAATACCGTACAGCGCGGCGAACCCTGCATCCTGGTCGGCACCCAGATGCTCGCCAAAGGTCACCACTTCCCGCGCGTCACCCTGGTGGCGATCCTCGATGCCGACGGCGGGTTGTTCTCCGCCGACTTCCGTGCCAGCGAACGCATGGCCCAGCTGATCGTCCAGGTCGCCGGCCGCGCAGGCCGCGCCGAGGAGCCGGGCAAGGTGATCATTCAAAGCCACCTGGCTGACCACCCGCTGCTCGTCCAGCTGACCGAGCAAGGTTATTTCGCCTTTTCCGACCAGGCGCTGAGCGAACGCCGCGCCGCCGGCCTGCCGCCGTTCTGCCACCTGGCGCTGCTGCGTGCCGAGGCGCACAAACCCGGCCAGGCCGAAGGCTTTCTCGACGAGGCCTGCAGCGAAGCCGAGCACTTGCTGAACGAACTGGCGCTGAGCGGCATCGAGCTGCTGGGCCCGGTGCCCGCGCCCATGGAACGCCGCGCCGGGCGTTATCGCGCGCAGTTGCTGCTGCAGGGCAACGCCCGGGCGCCGCTGCACAAGCTGCTGGCGCACTGGCTGCTGATCCTGGAGAGCCTGCCCAGCGGCCGCGCGGTGCGCTGGTCGCTGGATGTGGACCCGATCGACCTGTTCTGAGCACCCGGCTCGCATCCAGAGACAACTGCCGCGCGCTTTTCCTTACCGCCGGTGGCCTGCGACCTGCGGCTGCTTTTATAATGCGCAGTTTTCCACCCACGCTTTCGAGCGGCGCCGCACCTCGCGGCCGAACGAGCAGACCATGAAAGACAGCATTCGCCACCTGATCCAGCAAGCCCTGACCCGCCTGACCGCCGAAGGCGTGCTGCCCGACGGCCTGAGCCCGACGATTCAGGTGGAGAACACCCGCGACAAGACCCACGGTGACTTCGCCAGCAACATCGCCATGATGCTGGCCAAGTCGGCCGGCATGAAGCCCCGCGACCTGGCCCAGAAGCTGATCGACGCGCTGCCTGCCGACACGCAGATCAGCAAGGTCGAGATCGCCGGCCCCGGCTTTCTGAATTTCTTCCAGAACAGCGACGCGCTGGCCCAGCGCCTGGAAGCGGCCCTGGCCGACGAGCGCCTCGGCGTTCGCAAGAACGGCCCGACGCAGCGCGTGGTCGTCGACCTGTCCTCGCCGAACCTGGCCAAGGAAATGCACGTCGGCCACCTGCGCTCGACCATCATCGGCGACGCCGTGGCGCGGGTGCTGGAGTTCCTCGGTGACGAGGTGATCCGTCAGAACCACGTCGGCGACTGGGGCACCCAGTTCGGCATGCTGCTGGCTTTCATGGAAGAGAACCCGGCCGCCGCGGAAAGCGAGCTGGCCGATCTGGAAGGCTTCTATCGCGCCGCCAAGAGACGCTTCGACGAGTCGCCAGAATTCGCCGAACGCGCCCGCGCCCTGGTCGTCGAGCTGCAAGCCGGCGAACCGGAATGCATGCGCCTGTGGAACCGCTTCAACGCCATTTCCCTGAGCCACTGCCAGAAGGCCTACGACCGCCTGGGCGTGAAGCTCACCCCGGCCGACGTCAAGGGCGAGAGCGCCTACAACGCGGATCTCGCCAACGTGGTCGCCGACCTGCGCAGCAAAGGCCTGCTCACCGAGGACAACGGCGCCCAGTGCGTCTTCCTCGACGAGTACAAGAACGCCGAGGGCAACCCGCTGCCGGTGATCGTGCAGAAGGCCGGTGGCGGCTACCTGTACTCGACCACCGACCTGGCAGCCATGCGTTACCGCAGTCAGGTGCTCAAGGCCGACCGCGCGCTGTACTTCGTCGACCAGCGCCAGGCCCTGCACTTCCAGATGGCGTTCGAAGTCGCCCGCCGTGCCGGTTTCGTGCACGAGGGCATGGACCTGGAGCACATGGGCTTCGGCACCATGAACGGCGCCGACGGTCGCCCCTTCAAGACTCGCGATGGCGGCACCGTGAAGCTGATCGACCTGCTCGACGAAGCCGAGTCGCGCGCCTATGAGCTGGTCAAGGCCAAGAACCCCGAGCTGGATGACGCCGAGCTGCGGCAAATCGCCCGCGCTGTGGGCATCGGTGCGGTGAAGTATGCCGACCTCTCCAAGCACCGCACCAGCGACTACAGCTTCAACTTCGAACTGATGCTGAGTTTCGAGGGCAACACCGCGCCCTACCTGCTGTACGCCTACACGCGCACCGCGAGCATCTTCCGCAAGCTGGGCAAGGGCATCGAGGACATCGGCGGCCATATCGAACTTCACGCCCCTCAGGAAATCGAACTGGCCGGCAAGCTGGCGCAGTTCGGTGAAGTGCTGAGCAGCGTCGCCGACAAGGGCACGCCGCACCTGCTGTGCGCCTACCTGTACGATGTCGCCGGGCTGTTCTCCAGTTTCTACGAGCATTGCCCGGTGCTCGGCGCCGAGGATGAAGGCACTCGCCAGAGCCGCCTGCGCCTCGCCGCACTGACTCGCCGCACCCTCAAGCAAGGCCTGGAATTGCTGGGCCTGGAAACCCTGGAGCGCATGTAAGTGGCAGCCCGCAAGAAGCCAGCACCCAAGCGCGGCGCCAGCCGCTACAAGGCCCCGAGCAAGCGCCCGGTACCCGGCTGGATCTGGCTCGCCTGCGGCCTGGCCGTGGGCGTGTTCGTTACCCTGCTGCTCAACCTCAAGCCGGGTGACGAGGCGGTCAAGCGCGACAAGCCACAGCCGGAACGTGCCAGCACCACGCCCAAGCCAACACCCTCGGCCACCAGCCAGGAACCGGGCAAGCCCAAGTACGATTTCTACACCCTGCTGCCCGAGTCGGAAGTGATCGTGCCGCCGGATGCCCTGCCCACGCCACCGACGCCCACGCCCGAACAGAAGCCGGTCACTCCAGAGGAGGCGGCCAAGATCGATGCCGCCCGCGCCCAGGCCGCGCTCAATGGCGAAACTCCGCCGCCCGCACCGCCCGTGACCAAACCGGCCGAAGCCGCCCAGGCGCCACTGACCACTCAGTTTTTCCTGCAGGCCGGCTCGTTCCCCAGCAAGGACAAGGCTGAAAGCATGCGCGCGCAGATCATCCTGCTCGGCCAGAACGTGCGCGTGGAATCCGGCACCGTGCAGGACAAGACCTGGCACCGCGTACTGGTCGGCCCCTTCGCCAATCGCGAGCAGCTAGCCAGCGCCCAGAAGACCCTGGCAGCCGGCGGGTTCGGCAACCTGCTGTTGCAACAGCGCCAGCTACGCTGATCCCCCTTTCGCCCGCCGCCGGTTGAAAAACCGCGGCGGGCCCCCATCTGAGAGTCATCAGGGCCATTTCGCCCCGCAGCGTGGAGACTCTCCCTTGACCACCATCGTTTCAGTCCGCCGCCATGGCAAAGTCGTCATGGGTGGCGACGGCCAGGTTTCCCTCGGCAATACCGTGATGAAAGGCAACGCCAAGAAGGTTCGTCGCCTCTACCACGGTCAGGTCATCGCCGGTTTCGCCGGTGCCACTGCCGACGCCTTCACCCTGTTCGAGCGCTTCGAAGCCCAGCTCGAGAAGCACCAGGGCCATCTGGTGCGCGCCGCCGTCGAACTGGCCAAGGACTGGCGTACCGATCGTTCCCTGAGCCGCCTGGAAGCCATGCTCGCCGTGGCCAACAAGGACGCCTCGCTGATCATCACCGGCAACGGTGACGTGGTCGAACCCGAGCACGGCCTGATCGCCATGGGCTCCGGTGGTGGCTTCGCCCAGGCCGCGGCCCTGGCGCTGCTGCAGAAAGGCGGCGACGAACTGGGCGCCCGCGAGATTGCCGAAACCGCGCTGAACATCGCCGGCTCGATCTGCGTGTTCACCAACCAGAACCTGACCATCGAGGAGCTGGACTCGGCCCTTTGAGGTCAGTCCGGATCGGAGCCCGCCCATGTCCATGACACCCCGCGAGATCGTTCACGAACTCAACCGCCACATCATTGGCCAGGACGACGCCAAGCGCGCCGTGGCCATCGCCCTGCGCAACCGCTGGCGGCGCATGCAACTGCCGGCCGAGCTGCGCGCCGAGGTCACGCCGAAGAACATCCTGATGATCGGCCCCACCGGCGTCGGCAAGACCGAAATCGCCCGCCGCCTGGCCAAGCTGGCCAATGCGCCGTTCCTCAAGGTCGAAGCCACCAAGTTTACCGAGGTCGGCTACGTCGGCCGCGACGTCGAGTCGATCATCCGCGACCTCGCCGATGCCGCGCTGAAGATGCTGCGCGAGCAGGAAATCATCCGCGTGCGTCACCGCGCCGAAGACGCCGCCGAAGACCGCATCCTCGATGCCCTGCTGCCTCCGGCACGCGGCGGCTTCGCCGAGGAAGCGGCGTCGGGCAGCGACTCGAACACCCGTCAGCTGTTCCGCAAGCGCCTGCGCGAAGGCCAGCTGGACGACAAGGAAATCGACATCGAAGTGGCCGACAGCCCGGCCGGCATCGAGATCATGACCCCACCCGGCATGGAAGAAATGACCAGCCAGTTGCAGAACCTGTTCTCCAACATGGGCAAGGGCAAGAAGAAGAGCCGCAAGCTCAAGGTCAAGGACGCCCTGAAACTGGTGCGTGACGAGGAAGCCGGTCGCCTGGTCAACGAAGAAGAACTCAAGGCCAAGGCTTTGGAAGCCGTCGAGCAGCACGGCATCGTGTTCATCGACGAGATCGACAAGGTGGCCAAGCGCGCCAATGCTGGCGGCGCTGACGTATCCCGCGAAGGCGTGCAGCGCGACCTGCTGCCGCTGATCGAAGGCTGCACCGTGAACACCAAGCTGGGCATGGTCAAGACCGACCATATCCTATTCATCGCCTCGGGTGCCTTCCACCTCAGCAAGCCGAGCGACCTGGTGCCGGAGCTGCAGGGCCGCCTGCCGATTCGTGTCGAGCTCAAGGCGCTGAGCCCGCAAGACTTCGAGCGCATCCTCAGCGAGCCCCATGCGTCGCTCACCGAGCAGTACGTGGCGCTGCTGCAGACCGAGGGCCTGTGCGTCGAGTTCGTCGACGAAGGTATCAAGCGCATCGCCGAGATCGCCTGGCAGGTCAACGAGAAGACCGAAAACATCGGTGCTCGTCGCCTGCACACGCTGCTCGAGCGTCTGCTCGAAGAGGTGTCGTTCAG
The DNA here is from genome assembly GCA_966186235.1 of uncultured Pseudomonas sp. GTDB lineage: Bacteria > Pseudomonadota > Gammaproteobacteria > Pseudomonadales > Pseudomonadaceae > Aquipseudomonas. The sequence continues at coordinate 158,697 of CBIFVM010000001.1, read as the reverse complement.
CGCTGGTGATCTGGCCGGCCAACAGGGCGGTGAAACCATCCGCATCGACGCGGCTTACGTGAACAGCCACCTGGGCGAGCTGGCGCAGGACGAAGACCTGTCGCGTTACATTCTCTGATAGCCTGCAACTGCGCGGCGCACGGCGCCGCGCAGTCTTTCAGATCCGCCTGGAGCCCGCCGTGCTCATCCCCACTTCGATCAAGCTGCACAAGGCATCGCGTATTCTGGAGCTGCACTACGGCAGCGACAGCTACCGTTTGCCTGCCGAGTTCCTGCGCGTGCATTCGCCTTCCGCCGAAGTGCAGGGCCACGGCAAACCGATTCTGCAAACCGGCAAACTCAACGTCGCCCTGGTCGGTATCGAGCCGGCCGGCAACTACGCACTCAAGCTGACCTTCGACGACGGCCACGACAGCGGCCTGTTCAGCTGGGATTACCTCTACCAACTGGCCCTGCGCCAGGACGAGCTGTGGCGTGATTACCTGGACGCCCTGGCCGCCGCCGGCCAATCGCGCGACCCCGACGAGTCGGTCGTGCGCCTGATGCTCTGACACCCCATCGATCACCGCTCCCGCCTGGCCGATCTTGCGCTAACGTCTAAACTCGGGTAACCAGAGCACTTCAGGTTCACCCGCCATCCTCTGGATGCCGCAAGCGCCACTACCACTGCCAATCGCAAGCCTCGACAGGATCAGCGCCATTGTTCCCAATCAATGGCCTCCTGCCGCTGGCAAAGGGAGCGTTGTCGATGAGTGAAAAGCAGAACGATGACCTGAAATACAACCCCACCAAGAGCACCATGGGGGTCAACCCGGTCATCGGTATACGTGGCAGGGATCTGTTGACTTCCGCCCGCCTGATAATGACTCAGGCCATTCGCCAGCCGCTGCACAGCGCCCGACACGCCGCCCACTTCGGGCTGGAACTGAAGAACGTGCTACTCGGCCAGTCCACGCTGCAGCCCGAGGACAACGACCGCCGCTTCAACGACCCGGCCTGGAGCCAGAACCCGCTGTACCGCCGCTACCTGCAAACCTACCTGGCCTGGCGCAAGGAGCTGCACGATTGGGTCGAGCACAGCTCGCTGTCCGAGCAGGACGTCAGCCGCGGCCACTTCATCATCAACCTGCTGACCGAGGCGATGGCGCCGAGCAACAGCCTGGCCAACCCGGCGGCGCTCAAGCGCATCTTCGACACCGGCGGCAAGAGCGTGCTCGACGGTCTGTCGCACATGGCCAAGGATCTGCTGAACAACGGCGGCATGCCCAGCCAGGTGGACATGAAAGCCTTCGAGGTGGGCCGCAACGTCGCTACCACCGAAGGCGCCGTGGTATTCCGCAACGAGGTACTGGAGCTGATCCAGTACACCCCGGTCACCGAGCAGGTGTTCAAGCGCCCGCTGCTGGTGGTGCCACCGCAGATCAACAAGTACTACATCTTCGACCTGTCGCCGGAAAAGAGCCTGGCGCGCTTTCTGCTGCGCAGCCAGGTGCAGACCTTCATCGTCAGCTGGCGCAACCCGACCAAGGCCCAGCGCGAATGGGGCCTGTCGACCTACATCGAAGCGCTCAAGGAAGCCGTCGAGGTGGTCTGCGCGATCACCGGCAGCAGCGATGTCAACGTCCTGGGTGCCTGTTCCGGCGGTGCGACCACCGCTTCGCTGCTCGGTCACTACGCGGCCATCGGCGAGCAGAAGGTGCATGCCCAGACGCTGCTGGTCAGCGTGCTGGATACCCAGCTGGACAGCCAGTACGTGCTGTTCGCCGACGAGCAGACCCTGGAAGCGGCCAAGCGCCGTTCCTACCAGGCCGGCGTGCTGGAAGGCAGCGACATGGCCAAGGTGTTCGCCTGGATGCGCCCCAACGACCTGATCTGGAATTACTGGGTCAACAACTACCTGCTCGGCAACGAGCCACCGGTGTTCGACATCCTTTACTGGAACAACGACACCACCCGCCTGCCCGCTGCCCTGCACGGCGAATTCATCGAGATGTTCCAGACCAACCCGCTCACCCGCGCCGGCGCGCTGGAAGTCTGCGGTACGCCCGTCGACCTCAGGCAGGTCACGTGTGACTACTACGTAGTGGCCGGCAGCAACGACCACATCACGCCCTGGACGTCCTGCTACAAGTCAGCACGGCTGTTCGGCGGGCAGTGCGAGTTCGTGCTGTCCAGCAGCGGGCATATCCAAAGCATCCTCAACCCGCCGGGCAACCCCAAGGCGCGCTACATGACCAACCCCGAGATGCCGGCCGATCCGAAGGCCTGGCAGGAGGACGCCACCAAGCACGCCGATTCCTGGTGGCTGCACTGGCAGAAATGGCTGACCACGCGCTCCGGGGAGAGCAAGAAGGCGCCCGCCAAGCTGGGCAACAAGCGCTACCCGGCAGCCGAGGCGGCGCCGGGCACCTACGTGCACGAACGCTAAACGCACGACGACCACCGACAGGGGCGCCACATGTCATCAGCCTTCGTGTTTCGCACCATCGTCCTGGATCAGCAGACGATCCGCACCGCCGTTCGCCCCGGCAGCCCGGACAAGGTGCCGCTGCTGATCTTCAACGGCATCGGCGCCAACCTGGAACTGGTGATGCCCTTCGTCAACGCACTGGACAAGGACCAGGAAATCATCGCCTTCGATGTGCCGGGCGTCGGCGGTTCCTCCACGCCGAGCATCCCCTATCGCTTTCCCGGCCTGGCCAAGCTGGCGGCGCGCATGCTCGATTACCTGGACTACGGCCAGGTCAACGCCATCGGCGTGTCCTGGGGCGGCGCCCTGGCGCAGCAATTCGCCCGTGACTACCCCGAGCGCTGCAAGAAGCTGGTGCTGGCCGCGACCTCGGCAGGCGCGGTGATGATTCCGGGCAAGCCCAAGGTGCTCTGGCGCATGGCCAGCCCGCGCCGTTATCTGCAGCCCTCCTACGGCGTGCATATCGCCGCCGACATCTACGGCGGGGCCTTTCGCCGTGATCCCAAGCTCGCCCTGTCTCACGTCAGCAAGGTGCGCTCGGGCGGCAAGCTCGGCTACTACTGGCAGCTGTTCGCCGGGATGGGCTGGACGAGCATCCACTGGCTGCACAAGATCCGCCAACCGACCCTGGTGCTGGCCGGCGACGACGATCCGATCATCCCCCTGCTCAACATGCGCCTGCTGGCCTGGCGCATCCCCAACTCCGAATTGCACGTGATCGACGACGGCCACCTGTTCCTGGTGACCCGCGCCGAGGTGGTGGCGCCCATCATCATGAAGTTCCTCGCCGAAGAGCGGCAGCCGGCGGTCATGCACCCGTACAACGTGACGGCCACCCGTGGGCAACCTTGACGGCCAGGTGCATCGCGATGGGTGAGGACGCACCGGACCGATGAAGACCCGCGAACGCATTCTCAATGCCACCCTGGCGCTGTTCAACGAACGCGGGGAACCCAACGTCTCGACACTGGAAATCGCCAACAGACTGGACATCAGCCCGGGCAATCTCTACTACCACTTCCATGGCAAGGAGCCGTTGACCCTGGCGCTCTTCGAGCAGTTCCAGGCGACCCTGGCGCCACTGCTCACACCACCTGACGACGCCGAGCTCGACGCCCAGGACTACTGGCTGTTCCTGCACCTGATCGCCGAAGGCATGTCGGCGTACCGCTTCCTGTTCCAGGACCTTTCCAACCTCAGCGGACGCCTGCCCAAGCTGGCCACCGGCATGCGCCACTGGCTCGCCAGGCTGCGACATACGCTCACGGCTCTGCTGGCCAATCTAAAGGGCCGGCGAGTACTAATCAGCGAGGACAAAACCTTGCAGCAACTGGTCGAGCAAATCGTGCTGACCCTGCTGTTCGCCCAGGATTACCAGCGCATCGTCGCCCAGCCGGCCGACAGTCGACTGGTGGTTTACCACGTGATGATGCTGGTCGCCCCGCACCTGCAGGACGAAGCGCGCCATACCACCGAGCTGCTGGCCCACAGTTACCTGCACGAGAGCGCTGGCTGAAAACAAAAACGCCCGATACGGGATCGGGCGTTTTCGAGGCGACTTACCGACTCAAGACTGCGTGCCGGAAGAAGTCGGAGGGGTCGTGGCTGGAGTCGTCGAGGCCGCTGGCGTGGTTACCGGCGTCGCCGCTGCCGTAGTGGCCTTGCTGGCCGCCGGCTTCTTCGCCGCTGGTTTGCTGGCGGCTTTGGCGGCCGGCCTGGATGCCGGTTTGGCCGCAGGCTTGGCAGCAGGTTTAGCTGCGGCTTTTGCCGGGGTTTTCGCGGTAGAGGCTGGCTTGCTCGCCGCCACCTTGCTCACCGGCGCTTTCTTGGCTGCTGCCGGTTTAGCCGCAGCCGGCTTGGCGGCGGGTTTCGCTGCTGCCGTGCCGGCTGCCTTGCTGGCCGGCGCCTTACTCGCGGTCGCCGGTTTGCTGGCCGGCTTAGCCGCGGCTTTCTTCACCGCTGGCTTGGCGGTCGATTTGCTGGATACCCCCGTCAGCGTCTCCAGTTGCCGGGTCAGCAGGTCGACCTTGTCATTGAGCGCCTTGACCTCGTTGCGGCTCGGCACACCCAGCCGCGAGATCGCATTGTTGAGACGCTTGTCGAACGCTTCCTCGAGCTCGCTCCACTTGCCGATCGCCTTGCCCTTCACCTCGTCGACACGCGAACGCGCACTGCTGACGGACGAATCAACCGACGACTTCACCGCATCGGCCTGCTTATCGACGTTGCTCTTGGCGGCTTTCTCGGCCTTTTCGCCATCCTTGACCAGCGTGTCGAACAGCTTGGTGCCGTCCTTGCTGACCTTGGAATATGCGCCCAGGCCTGCCAACCAGATCTGCCGCGAGTACTTTTCAACCTCGCCGATCCACGAGCTGGTCTGTTTCTCGGTTTTCTTTTTGACAGCCATCCTGCTCTCCTTATTGAGTACGCGCGACACGCTCGAGCAACGCGCTCAGCTCGTCCAGCTTAGCAGACAGGGCTTCGATATCCTGTCGGGCGGGAATACCAAGACGGTTCAGTGCGCCAGCCACGCGTGAATCGAAGGCCTGCTCGATCTTTTCGATGCGCGCGGCGACCTGGTTCTTCACAACGGACACTCTGCTTCTGGCTTCGTCGATCTGGCCATTGGCCGCCTCGACTTGTTCATTGACCTGTTTCCTGCCGCGCTGTTCCGCCTGCTCCCCCAGGTGTACCAGCGTCTGGAAATAATCCAGACCCTCCTGGCCAACCTTGGCATAAGCCCCCAGACCGGCGAGCCACAACTTTCTGACTCGCGACGGTTGATCGGCCTGGGCAGAGCGGCGTGCCGAAACAAGCGGTTTCTTGCTGACGGTAGCGTTCGACATGGTGCACCTCACAGTGGTTTGGGAGATGGCCTGCACGACACAGGCTTACCAGACACCGTAAAGGGCAAAACTAGAAAACGCATACTAATCGGCGCGGGGATCGCCAGAGCATGCGGATAATCGAAGGGCGTGCGGGTCAAGCCTGCGAGCGCAAGGCTCGCAGACTCAGGGACCGATCAGTTGCTGGCTGGCGGCGTTGCGCCGTTGGCAGCATTGGTGGCGGGCGCGGATGCAGCTGGCTCGCTCGCCGGTGCAACGGCAGGCTTGCTGGCTTCAGGCTTGGCCACCGGCTTTGCAGCAGTGGTTTTGGCAGCGGGCTTGGCCGCAGCTTTGGCAGTTGCCGGTTTGGCGGCAGCCTTGGTCGCTGGCTTGGCAGCAGCCGGTTTCGCCGCAGCCTGGGTGGCAGGCTTCGCGGCCGCTTTGGCGGCTGGCTTGGCAGCCGGTTTAGCTGCAGGCTTGGCCGCGGCCGACTTGGCAGTGGCCTGGCTAGCGGGCTTGGTAGCCGGCTTCGCAACGGCCTTGGCCGCTGGCTTGGCCGTGGTGGGTTTCGCAGCCGCCTTGGCGGCCGGCTTGGCTACCGCTGGCTTGACCGCAGCCTTGGCAGCTGCCGGTTTGGCCGCTGGCTTGGCGCTAGCCGGCTTCGCGGCAGCTTGAGCGGCTGGCTTGGCTGCAGGCTTAGCGGCTGCCTTAGTGGCCGGCTTGGCTGCAGCGCGAGCCGCCGGTTTCACCGCGGCTTTGACCGCAGGTTTGCTAACAGCAGGTTTTGCAGCAGCCTTGGCGGCTGGTTTGGCAGCCGTTGGCTTGGCTGCAGCCTTGCTGGCAACCGGCTTGGCCTGGGCCTTGTCACGGCTGGTCAGGGCTTTGCCGGCGGCCTCACGTACCTTGCCGACGCCTTGGGCCAGTTTCAGGCTCTCCTGGGCATCACGCTTGAGTTGCACGATGTACTGGCGGGTCTCGGTCTGGCGAGCCTGCAGCGCATCGAGCGCGCCTTCCAGCTCGTCCACCGCGGCCTTGGCCTTGGACTGCGCCTTGGCCTTGCCATCGGCGACTGCCGACTGCAGCTTGCCACGGGCCTTGTGCAGTTTTTCCTGCGCGCTACCGCGCTGCTTTTCCAGTTTGGCGAGAATCTTTTCAGCGTCTACCAGCGCTTGCGAGCAGGCATTCTCGAGGTGCTCGAGCAAGCTTCCGGACAGTTGCTGCAGCAGATGCAAAGGGGTGGTGACCGATTTCTTCTTCACGTTTTTTGTGGCCGGCATGACGCGCCTCCAGGCGGATGGGATAAAGCCATACATAGGTGGGTGAAATTTGCGCCCGCCGGAGGCGCTTTGCAAGCACCTGCATATGCTTGGCGGGGGCCTGAAACGACGACGCCGCGGTTGATCGCGGCGTCGTGGCTCAAACAGCGGCGGCGGTGGCCTGCTGTTTATGGGCGGTATGCAGGACCTCGATCAGACAATCCTCGAGCTCGAAGCGCTCGTGCAGCATCTGCCCCAGGCGCTTGAGCTCGGCGCTCACCGAGTCGACATCGCCACAATCACCTTCATCGCAACGGTCGTTGAAGGCCAGGGCCGCTTCGGTGATCACCTCGATTCGTGGGTAGATCTGCTTGGCCAGTTCGAGACCACGCTGGTCGCCAAACGCCCGGGCCTCTTCGGTGAGCTGCTGGTAAACCTCGAAATGTCCGGCGGAGACGTAGTCGACGAGGTATTCGCAAAAGCGCTGCATAACCACCTTGTCGCTGACGTCGTCGATGGCCACGTAGGTCTTGATCAGTTCGGCACGTTCCTGCAGCCAACGGTCGATCATCAGGTGTACGCCGCCCCACCGCTCCTGCGCATTCTGGCAACTTTCGAGCATGGTGATCCGCTCCCTTATGAGTTAAGTCCTGTAGGCATCCGGGCTCAGACCATCGTTCAACCTGTCTTCGCCGCGAATCGGAAGTTGGCTGGTCACCTGGCAGCATCCCACTGGCCGGAAGTCGCTGCGGGCCATGGCGGGCAGCGACGGTAACGCACCACGAGTCGATCCCTGAACGTGCAGCCGAGTCCGGACACTAGCATGATTCTGTTTGCAGTCCGACCTCTCATTTCGTCTGAGGTTATGCCTGCTCTGGTCACCCTTCAAGAGGGATCGACGCGTCGCCGGCCTAGAGCCGGCGCACACGGATGCAGCTCAGCCCAACGGCGGCGTGCGCGCAGGCTCGACGGGGGTGGTTACCACCGCCTGGCCACTCAGGCGACGGTCGAGCAGACCCAGGCCTTCCTGAAACAAGCGGTTACTGCGTTCCACTTCGCCCAGTTGCGCCAACAGACGCGCCAGCTCTGCGCAGGTCTCAGGATGGCGATCGAGCGTCAGGCTGGCCTCGAAATAATCACGAGCCTTGCCCCACAGCTGATTGTGCAGGCTCAGGCGGCCCAGGGTAAGCAACAGCCCGGCATCATCGGGATGCTGCTTGAGCCAGCCTTCGGCAGCCTGTAACTGTTTGGCCGGATCACGGCCACGCAGCAAGCCGTAAAGGCGCGCCAGGCGGCTGTCGTACTCACGGTTCAAGGCCTTGTTGAGCAGCTCCTCGGCGCCCGGCTCGGCACCCAGTGCACGCAGACGGTCGGCATACACCGCCAGCAGCTCGGGCTCACCACGCAGATTGGGAGACAAGCGCTCCCAGGCCTGGGCCAGCGACGGCAGCGCGCCATCGCCCGCCTCATTGAAATCCAGACCGAGCAGGTATTCGCGCCAGGCGCGTCGCTCCAGCGCCATCAGCTCGGCCGGGGCCATGGCCTTTTCCTTGCGCAGCACTGGGAGCAGCTTGAGCACCGCCTGCCAGTCGCCGCGGGTCGCATAGAGCTGCTGCAGTTGGCGCAGTACCTGCGGGTTATGTGGATGGCGTTCGTGCATCACCTGCAGGGTTTGCTGAGCGTCATCGATTTCACCACGCGCCAGCTGCAGCTCGGCGTGGGTCAGGGCGATCGCCAGCTCGGCGTTGGGCTGGCGCTGCAGCGCCTCTTCCAGCAGGGCATCGCTTTCCTGGTAATGCTCGAGGTTGTGAGCGGCACGGGCGGCGCCCAGGTAATGGATCAGGGGCCGCGGCTCGTTACGCGCAATGCGGCTCAGGTGCGTCTGCGCCTTGCTCCAGCGACCCTCGATCAGTTCCTGAAAGCCGTGCTCGGAGGCGCTGCGCACGCGGCGCTCGCGGTGCAGCCTCGACCAGGGGTTGATCAGCCCGACCGAGGTGAGCAGTGCGCGAACCACCAGGCGCAGCAGCCAAAGGGCCAGGCAGACCGTCACGATCAGCAGCACGAACGCCCACAGCGTCGACTCGTAACGGAACCCCTTGTAGGCGAACAGCACGTAGCCCTGGTGTTCGGAAATGGCCAGGCCCAGCAGCGCCAGCCCGCCGATCACCAGTACGGTGAGCAACAGCAGGTAAACGCGCTTCATGGGCGCTCCTCCGCGCTGTCATCGCCGGGGGCATCCTTGAGGCGTTCGCGCGCCGACTGCTTGTGCTCGATATAGGCCTGCACGGCGTTGAGCGATTCACCGAGTTCGGGCGCCTTGACCTCGATGGGCTGGTCGACCAGCTCGCCGACGCGAGTGCGCAGGGCGCGACTGTCGGGGTTGTCACGGTTGAAGTTGGCGTCCAGCACCTCGGCCGCCTGCTGCAGCGCCTGCCGATAGACCTGGGTCTGGCCATGCAGCGCAGCCCATTGAGCCTGTTCGAGCGCCAGGCTAAGGGCCAGACGCACTTGCGTCAGGCTCTGCCCGGCCAGTAGCGGGCGTACGTTCTGATCGGCGTTGAAATCGAGACGGAAATACTGGGAGAGCTTGTGCAGGCTCTGGCCCCACCAGGTGCCGGGTTCGCTTTCGGCCGCCAGCTCGCCGAGCACGCCACCGTCAGCGACGAACTTGGGATTCAGCGAGTTGAGCTGCGAAGCCTGCTCGCGCAAGGCACCGAGCTGCAGGAACAGACCGGTGCGATCGGGATTGTCGGTGGCGCGCAAGGCTTCCAGGCTCCTGGCCAGTTGCTCGCGGGCGGCGAAGGCTGCCGGATCGTCCTGGTCACGAAGGATCTCATCAGCGGCCTGAACCAGCGCAGTGGCACTGTTGATGTCCTGCAACGCCGACAGGCGCAGGCTGGCCAGACGCAACAGGTGCTCGGCCTCGGCCAGGCGCCAGTCCTGGCGGCTGGCCCCCAATACGGTTTCCAGGCGGCGATTGAGTAGCTGCTGATCGCCCTGCAGTTGCGCCACCAGTTGGCGACGCTCCTCGAGTTCCTGCGCGCTAGGCAGTTGCTCGAAACGGCCATTCAGGCTTTCGGTGCGCTGCGTCAACGCCTGGGCCTGGCTGCGCGCCTGTTCGAGCTGAGCGGACTGCTGCTGCGCTTCGCTCTGCAGTGCGCGCAATTGCCAGGCACTCCAGCCGCCGACGCCGACACCGATGCCGCCGACCAGCAAGGCCAAGGCGGCAATCGCCGAGCCGCGCGCAGCCGGTTTGGCCTCGGCAGCGGCTGGGGACGATTCGGGGGCGGTCTGCACAGGCTGTTCCTGCTCTTTGGGGGGAGTCGCTTCGCTCACGTATCCATCCTTTGCTTCAAGAGTCGGGCGAAGCCTGCGCACGCAAGGCCGCCAACAACGCCGTGGTGTCGGCACCACGGCAATCCACAACATCAACCGCACCCAGCTCGCGGGCCATTTCGGCGACGCGCGGGCTGGGCACGAACAAGGGTAGCTGCGCCAGCGTGGGCCAGTCATCCGCCGCCAGTTGCTGCAGATGCGTCAGGCCCTGCCCACTGCTGACCACCAGGCCATTCAAGCGTTCCACCTGTATCAGCTGCTGCAGCGTACCGGCAGGGTAGGCTGGCAGCACGCGGCGGTAGACCGGCAGATAGTCCACTTCGACGCCTTGCGCCTGCAAGCGCTCGGCCAGCAGGGTGCGGCCATCCTCACCACGGAGGATCAGCACCCGCGGGAACATCGCATCCTTGAGCGGCGCCTGCAGTTCGGGCAGATCCAGCAGGGCTTCGCTGTCGTCGCCGTCTTTCGGCCAGAACACCGTAAGGCCGTAGTCGGCGAGAATCTGTCCGGTGCCGGCGCCGACGCTGAACCAGGGCTGGTCGGCGAGCGGCTGCGGCCAGTAGCGATCGAGCAGTTCGAGGCCGAAGCGGGCCGCGGGCTTGCTCACCACGATCACTGCCGTGTAGCGGTGCAGGTCGCAAATGGTCGCGCCATGCTGAGGCGTTTCTGGCAGTTGCTCGATACCCAGCAGGGGCAGGCAGGCGCCGTGAATGCCTTCACTGGCGAGCGTTTGGGCCAGTGCCTGGCACTCCTGCTCGGGGCGGGTCAGCAGCAGGCGCCAGGCACTCACTCGGCAGCGGCCTCGCCGTAGATGGCCTTGAGGATTTCGCCCGCGCCTTGGGCCAGCAGTGCTTCGGCGACGTCGATGCCAAGGCGCTCGGCGTCCTCGGCCGAACCACGTTGTTCGGCGCGCAGCAGGCGGCTGCCATCCGGCTCACCGACCAGGCCACGCAGCCACAGCTGCTCGCCCTCGAGAATGGCGTAGCAGGCAATCGGCACTTGGCAGCCGCCGTTGAGGCGCTTGTTCATGGCGCGCTCGGCCGTCACGCGCAATGCGGTCTCGGTGTGGTTGAGGGGCGCCAACAGTTGCTGCAATTCGGCATCACCGACCCGACACTCGATACCCACCGCGCCCTGCCCGCCGGCCGGCAGGCTGTGCTCGACGCCGATGGAGGCGCGGATGCGCTCTTCGAAGCCGAGACGGATCAGACCCGCCGCCGCCAGGATGATGGCGTCGTATTCACCGGCATCCAGCTTGGCCAGACGGGTGTTGACGTTGCCACGCAGAAAATGGATTTTCAGGTCGGGACGGCGCGCCAGCAGCTGAGCCTGGCGACGCAGGCTGGAGGTGCCGACCACGCTGCCGGCTGGCAACGCGTCGAGGCTGTCGTAGGTGTTGGAAACGAACGCATCGCGCGGGTCTTCACGCTCGCAAATGCAAAATAGGCCCAGGCCTTCGGGGAAATCCATCGGCACGTCTTTCATCGAATGCACGGCGATGTCGGCCTGGTCTTCCAGCAAGGCGGTTTCCAGTTCCTTGACGAACAAACCTTTGCCACCGATCTTGGCCAGCGGCGCGTCGAGCAACTTGTCGCCACGGCTGACCATCGGCACCAGGCTCACCCGCAAGCCCGGATGGGCCAGTTCGAGGCGGGCCTTGACGTGTTCGGCCTGCCACAGGGCCAGGGCACTCTTGCGGGTGGCGATGCGAATTTCGCGGGGCATTTGCACGTTCCAGAAAACCAGTTGCCGCGGATGATAACAGGCTCACGGGTCGCCGGCCCGAAGCCGGCTGCGACCCTTCGCCCTACTGCCCGCGACGCGGCAACGGACTCGCTAGATCTGGTTCATCAACTTCCGCACACCCGCGACATGACGGCGGCTGACCACCAGCGCATCGCCATTGAGCCCCTTGAGGTAGAGCTGGAAGTGGCCCAGCGGAGTGCGCTGCAGGCGCTCGATGCGCTCGCGGGCCACCAGGGCGTTGCGGTGGATGCGCACGAAGCGATCACCGAATTCGTCTTCGAGCGCCTTGAGTGGCTCGTCGAGCAGTACTTCTCCACCGTCATGACGCAGTGTCACGTACTTGTGGTCGGCGATGAAGTAGATCACGTCGTCCAGGGGAATGAGCTCGATACCTTTGCGGGTCCGCGCGCTGATGTGGCTGCGCGGGCCGACGCCGCTTTCGGCGGCTGGGCGGGTCAATGCAGCCAACTGCACACGATTGAGGCGCTCGGCTTTCTTCAGCGCATCTTCCAGATGCTCGGGACGCACGGGTTTGACCAGATAGCCCACCGCGCTGACCTGAAAGGCCTCCACGGCGAATTCATCATGGGCGGTGCAGAAGATCACCGCTGGCGGCGCCTCGCGCTCGCAGAGCCTGGCGGCGGCCTGCAGGCCATCGAGGCCCGGCATGCGGATGTCGAGCAGCACTACGTCGGGCTTGAGGCTCTCAACGAGCGCCAACGCCTCTTCGCCATTGCTCGCAGAGGGCTCGACCACACGATAGCCGTCCAGCGCGGCCACCATTCGGCTGAGGCGCTCGCGGGCAAGGGGTTCGTCATCAACGATCAAGACATTCATAATGATCTGGCTTCCTGCATGGGTCTTGCACATGGGTAGCGTAGACGGGTGTAGTGAAGGCCATCGCGGCGCTCCACACTGAGATTGGCCTGCGAACCGAAAAGTGCCGCAAGCCGCGCATCGATATTGGCCAGCGCCTGGTGCGTGCCGCGCGAGGCCATGGGCGCGCCGCCCTCCTCATAGGGATTGCTGACGCTGAGATGGAAGATTCCATCGTTGTATGTGGCTGATATCTGCACCAGTCCCCCTTCGATACATGGCTGGATACCGTAGATCAGAGCGTTCTCCAGCAACGGCTGCAGGGTCAGCTGGGGAATCGGCAGGTCAGCGGGTACATCGTCGACGTCCCACTGCAACTGTAGCCGTTCGCCAAGCCGGTATTGCTCGATCGACAGGTACCGCCGTGCCAGTTCCAGTTCCTCGTTCCAACTGACGAGGCTACCGGGCTTGGCCAGGCTTGCCCGGAACAGGTCGGAGAGATCCAGCACCGCCTGTTCCGCCCTGGCAGAATCTGTGACAACCAGGCTCGCGATGCTGTTCAAACTGTTGAACAGGAAGTGCGGGCGGATGCGCGCCTGCAGAGATTCGATGCGTGCGCGCAGCTCGGCCTGCTCCTGCCGCCGCCACTGGCTCTGCAGATAGAAATAGCGCAGCAACAAGGCCGACATGATCAGGCTGATCAGCGCATGGCGCAGGTACAGGTTGACCTCGCCCTCATGGGGCAACGGCCCGCCCAGATCGTAGTAGTCGGCCACCGCCGTGCAGCCCAGCGTCAGCCCGACCACCAGGGCGCAGCAGGCCGCCCCTGCCCACATCGCCCGCAACCTGGCGAGCAGCGGCCGCAACCGGCACAACAATGCCGAGGACAGCAGCACGATCCACTGCACGAACAGCGAGGTCAGCGCCAGGCGCACCCAGTCGAAACCGGGCAACATCGGCTCGGCGAGCACCAGTACCAGCACCAGCAGTTCGGCGAGCAGCACGGTGCTGAGCAGCGCTTCGGGCTGGCACAGTTCGGGCACGAAGAAATCGTTCGGCGCCTGGGGGGTCGAGGTCTTGCGTTTGTCGTTCATCCACGCAGTGTCGACGTGCGCTGCGCAACCAGCAAGAGAGGCCGTGGCAGGCAGGCGAAATAAGCCGCGTAAACGCGTGGCCGAGGGACGAAACTGTGACCCAGGCGACACTCGCGCCGGCCACTGCGCAGGGTGCAGGGTCTGTTATCATCGACACACTTTTCCGCCATGACGGGCAGCTTTGATCCGTCCGAACACGCCTACAGCCGAGCCACATTCATGAGCCAAGAAAAAACCAATCAGTCCTGGGGCGGCCGCTTCAGCGAGCCCGTCGACGCCTTCGTCGCCCGCTTCACCGCCTCGGTGGAATTCGACAAGCGCCTGTACCGTCACGACATCATGGGCTCCATCGCCCATGCCACCATGCTGGCCAAGGTCGGCGTACTGACCGATGCCGAACGCGATGCGATCATCGACGGCCTCAAGCAGATCCAGGGCGAGATCGAAGCGGGCAGCTTCGACTGGCGCGTCGACCTGGAAGACGTGCACATGAACATCGAGGCGCGCCTGACCGACCGCATCGGCGTGACCGGCAAGAAGCTGCACACCGGCCGCTCGCGCAACGATCAGGTAGCCACCGACATCCGCCTGTGGCTGCGTGACGAGATCGACCTGATCCTGGCCGAAATCACCCGGCTGCAGCAGGGCCTGCTGGAACAGGCCGAGCGCGAAGCCGAGACCATCATGCCTGGTTTCACCCACCTGCAAACCGCCCAGCCGGTGACCTTCGGCCATCATCTGCTGGCCTGGTTCGAAATGCTTTCGCGCGACTACGAGCGCCTGGTCGACTGCCGCAAGCGCACCAACCGCATGCCCCTGGGCAGCGCTGCGCTGGCCGGCACCACCTACCCGATCCAGCGCGAGATCACCGCCGAGCTGCTGGGCTTCGACGCCGTGGGCGGCAACTCCCTGGACGGCGTGTCGGATCGCGACTTCGCCATCGAATTCTGCGCCGCCGCGTCGCTGGCGATGATGCACCTGTCGCGCTTCTCCGAAGAGCTGGTGCTGTGGACCAGCGCCCAGTTCCAGTTCATCGATCTGCCGGATCGTTTCTGCACCGGCTCCTCGATCATGCCGCAGAAGAAGAACCCCGACGTGCCCGAGCTGGTGCGCGGCAAGACCGGCCGCGTGTTCGGCGCCCTGACCGGCCTGCTGACCCTGATGAAGGGCCAGCCGCTGGCCTACAACAAGGACAACCAGGAAGACAAGGAACCGCTGTTCGACGCCGCCGACACCTTGCGTGATTCGCTGCGCGCCTTCGCCGACATGATCCCGGCGATCAAGCCCAAGCACGCCATCATGCGCGAAGCGGCGCTGCGTGGCTTCTCCACCGCCACCGACCTGGCCGACTACCTGGTGCGCAAGGGCCTGCCGTTCCGCGACTGCCACGAGATCGTCGGCCATGCGGTGAAGTACGGCGTCGACAGCGGCAAGGACCTGGCCGAAATGAGCCTCGACGAGCTGCGCCAGTTCAGCGATCAGATCGAGCAGGACGTGTTCGCCGTGCTGACTCTGGAAGGCTCGGTGAATGCCCGTAACCACATCGGCGGCACCGCACCGGCCCAGGTGCGTGCGGCGGTGGCACGCGGCCAGAACCTGCTGGCCACACGATGAGCGTACCCGGCCGCCGGATTTCGGTGGTCGGCTGCTCCGGCGCAGGCAAGAGCACACTGTCGCGCCAACTGGCACGGCAGCTGGGCTACCGGCATATCGAGCTCGATGCACTGTTCCATCAGCCCAATTGGCAACCGTTGCCCACTGAGCAATTCCAACAGGCAACGCGTGAAGCTCTGCACGGTGACGGCTGGATCGCCGAAGGCAACTATTCGGCGGTGCGGCCGCTGGTACGCGAGCGCTCGGACATGGTCATCTGGCTCGACCTGCCACGCCATAAGGTCATGCGCCAGGTGATCTGGCGTACCTTGCGCCGGCTCGCCACGCGCGAGGAGCTGTGGAACGGCAATCGCGAACGCTGGGGCAATCTCTTCAAACTCGACCCGAGCCAATCCATTCTGGCCTGGGCCTGGACGCGACACGCGGTCTACCGACAGCGCTACAGCGAAGAAATGCGCAACGCGCCACCGTCTTGCACCTACCTGCGCCTGGACTCACGCCAAGCCGTCGAGAACTTTCTGGCCAGCCTGCCGCATCGTTAAATTTCTATATCGGAAGACTTTCATGACCCTGAACATCCGCCCCGCCGTACGCGAAGACGCCGCCCTGATCCTGCGTTTCATCACCGACCTGGCCATCTACGAGAAGGCCGAGCACGAGGTGAAAACCGATGTCGCCGGCATCGAGAACAGCCTGTTCAGCGAAGGCAGCACCGCCCACGGTCTGATCTGCGAACTGAACGGCGAGCCGATCGGCTACGCCGTGTATTTCTTCAACTACTCGACCTGGCTGGGCAAGCACGGCCTGTACCTGGAAGACCTGTACGTCACCCCGCAGCAGCGCGGCGTCGGTGCCGGCAAGGCGCTGCTGCGCCACCTGGCCAAGCAGGCGGTGGCCCGCGGCTGCGGCCGCTTCGAATGGTCGGTGCTGGACTGGAACACGCCCGCCATCGACTTCTACGAATCGATCGGCGCCAGGCCGCAGAACGAGTGGATCGGCTATCGCCTGACCGGCGAAGCCCTGACGAGCTTCGCCGCCGGCTGATTCAACCGCCGAAACGCGCCTTCATGTGGGCCAGGAACGGGCCCATCAACGCGTCCTTGTCGGCCGCGATGCGCTGTACATTCGGGTTCTTGGCGAATCTTTCGAGCAGTTCTCTGGCCTTGGGGAAATCGCCCAGCAGGTCGATGGCGAACACCTTGTGGGCCACGGCGGCGGCAAGGTCGACGCTGTACAGGAAATACAGGTCGGCCAGGCTCAGGCTGTCGCCCGCCACGTAGGGCGAGAAGGTGCCGAGGCGCTTCAGCGAATCGATACCGGCCAGCAGCTCTTCACGGGTCTTGGCCTGGATCGCCGGGTCGACCTGCAGGCCGAAGAACGCCTGAGCGTAGCAGGCACGGGCCGGCAGCTCGATGTACAGCTCGATGTGCTTGGCCAGCTCGCGTATCCGCGCCTGCTGGTAGGCATCGCCAGGCAGCAGCGATGGCCCCTGGCCCAGCGCCTCGAGGTATTCGAGGATCGCCGAGGTCTCG
Organism: uncultured Pseudomonas sp.; assembly: GCA_966186235.1. Lineage (GTDB taxonomy): Bacteria > Pseudomonadota > Gammaproteobacteria > Pseudomonadales > Pseudomonadaceae > Aquipseudomonas. Next base: position 142,008 of record CBIFVM010000001.1, on the reverse strand, counting down.
CTGATGTAGCCATGTTCGCATTGCAGCACCGGCACCTTGCCTCGCGGGCTGATCGCCAGGAAGGCCTCGTCCCGGGACGCGAAGACCTGCACTTCCTCGAACGGCAACCCCTTCTCCAGCAGGGCGAGCTTGACCATGTTGTAGTAGTTGCTGACGGCGAAACCATGGAGCCTGAGCATGGATACGTTTCCTCTGATAGGCAGACCGGGCTCGGTCAGGGCTACACGCTAGCGGCATTGCCTGCCGGCCGCCAGGGCATTTCGGACAACTGGCCGCCGCCGGTGACGACTGCTACCCTGCGCCCGCCCGACGTCGCCGGCTACGCTTGGCGGCGCCAGCGACCGGGCCTTTGCCAACCCATGGACTGGAGTTTCTCCCATGAAGAATTTGTTCTTCTTCGACGCAATGCTCACCCCGAAAATCATCACCTTCGTCTACTGGCTGATGCTGCTCAGCGTGGCCGTGAGCAGCCTGACGATGATGTTCGGCGCCTATGGCAGCTTCCTCGGCGGCCTGGGCACCCTGCTCGGCGGAGTGATCGGCGCACGGATCGGCTGCGAGCTGATGATCGTGCTGTTCAAGATCCACGAGAACCTGCAGAAGATCGCCAACCGCCCCTGACCCCAGGCGCAAGGCAGGCGACTCGGCTCAGCGCTGGATCGCCTGCCAGGCTGCGACGAATGCGGCGGCGTTGTCAGCCACCTCGCTAACGCCCATGCCGGGCTTGTACAGCGCCGAGCCCAGGCCGAAGCCGCTGGCCCCCGCCGCCACGTAGTCGGCCATGTTCGCTGGCGTGATACCACCCACCGGCAACAACGCGACGTCACGGGCAAACACCGCGCGCCATGCCTTGACGATCGGCGGGTTGAACTGCTCGGCCGGAAACAACTTGAGCACATGGGCACCGGCCTCCAGCGCGGCGAACCCCTCACTTGGCGTGGCCACGCCCGGCGCACTGAACAGCCCGGCACGCCGACTCGCCTGGATCACCTGCGCATTGCAGTTCGGCGACACCACCAGCCGCCCGCCCGCCTGCGCCACCGCCGCGACCTGCTCGGTGCTGAGCACGGTGCCGGCACCGATCAGCGCGCGGTCGCCCAGCTCGGCGGCTAGCAGGCCGATGCTGTGCAGTGGGTCGGGCGAGTTCAGCGGGATCTCGATCACCCGGAAGCCGGCCTCGTGGAGCGCCAGCCCCACGGGCACGATTTCCTGGGGTGTCACGCCGCGCAGGATGGCGATCAGGGGCAATTGCTGCAGGTACAAATCGGACGACATTGCAGGCCCTCCTCGGGGCGTGATGGCGCCTGGGCGATACTGGCCGCCAGACGCGTTGTTCATGGCGATCGCCAACCCAGCTCCGCCGAGATGGCCTGGGCGCAGGCGACCACCTCGGGGCGCAAGGCCTGTAACCGAACCTCGGGCATGTAGGGCACGGCACTGGCGACGCTGAGGGCGGCGACGATCTGTCCGCCGGCTTCGCGTATCGGTGCAGCGACGCAGCGAATCCCCAGTTCGTTCTCCTCGAGATCGAAACTGAAACCACCGCTGGCGTAGTCATGCATCTGCTCGCGGAAGGTCGCCCAAGGCAGCGCATCGTCAGGCTGCGGTCGCTGCTTGTAGAGCATCAGCCACTCGCTTTCCGGCAGGTCGAGCATCAGCGACTTGCCGATACCGGTCAGTGCCAGCGGCATGCGCAGGCCGATGCGCGAGCGCATTTCCAGGCCACGGCTGCCCGGCAGTTTGTCGATGTACAGCACCTCGGCGCCGTCACGCACGCCCAGGTGCACGGTGTCCTGGGTATGGCGCGCCAGTCGTTCCAGGTGTGGTTGCGCACGCCTGGCCAGGGGCATTTGCCCGCGTGCCTTGTAGCCCAGCTCGATGAGCCGGGAACCGAGCTGATAGCCGCCGCTGCTGCCGCCCAGGGCGCGCAGGTAACCAGCCTGCACCAGGGCGGCGATCAGGCGGTGGGTGGTGCTGCGCGTACAGCCGATGGTCGCGCCGATGTCGGCCAGGCTGCTGGCGCCCTGGGCGACGGCGTCGATGACGGCAAGCCCACGGAATAGCGCCTGGGCGCCTGCCGGCGCCTGCTTGTCGTAATGGTCGGACATGAGGTTCTCCAGACGGCTGACTTTAGCCGCGCCAAGTCCAATTCTCAATATGAGAAACCAACTCCCATATTTCAGGATCGACTGACGCAAAGCGATTGTCGTGGCCAGCAGCCGACCGGGCTGTCTACACTGGCGCTTTCCCCGATACCTGGATCGCCCCATGAGCAGCGCCGACGAGCACGACGACGACACCTTCACCGAGAACACGCTGGTTCAGGCCATCGAGAATCAGCTCGAATCCGGCGAGCCGGCCTTCGCACAGGCGGTGCTGAACAAGCTGACCCTGGTCGGCCACGAGCGTGAGGAAAGCGTGCAAATGATGGCCATGGTGCTGGCCCACGAAGTGGACGCCATGCTGCGCGACGACCGCCCCTTCGATGCCGAGAACTACGAGCGACTATTGCGCGCCCTGCCGACCTTGCCAGACGAAGCCTGAAGCGCCGCGACAGCCAACCGCCTTCTTTCCCGCCCAGGGCGCTGCTATGGTTGCCCGAAGCCCCTGTGGACAAGCTTGGATGCGCCCTTCCACACCCCTCGCCCTGTGCCTGCTACTGCTGTTCGCCCTCAGCGCCGCGGCGCGGGCCGAGCACGTACCGCGCATTGGCGCCGAGGACGACTGGTATCCGTACACCGCCTACCGTGACGGCAGAATCCAGGGCATGTCGGTGGATATCGTCAAGGCGGCCTTTGCCGCCAGCGATACGCCCGTGGAGCTGGTGCCCTACCCGTATTCGCGCTGCATGCAGATGACTCAGGAAGGCGCTCTGGCGGCCTGCTTCAACACCGCGCCGGATGAGCGCATCAGCGCCGACTACCTGATTCCCAAGGAACCGCTGTTCAGTGACGACATCCTGCTCTGGGCCCGCCGCGATGCGGCGCCGCTCGACGGCAAACCGCAGGATCTTGCCGGCCGCAAGGTGGCCGTGACCATCGGCTATGAATACGGCGCCCGCCTGGACAACGATCAACAGGTGATCCGCATTCCGGTACGACGCGACCTCAGCGGCTTTCTCATGCTGCAGCACGGCCGGGTGGACTTCGTGGCCGCCTACCGCGGCACCGCCGAGGCGCTATTTCGCGAAAACCCGCAATTGGAAGGACAGTTCGTGGCACTGGAGACCCTCCACAGCCCGACGCTCTACCTGAGCTTCTCGCGGCGCGACCCCGCGGCCGCCGACCTGCTGAAGCGCTTCGAACAGGGCATGCGCAGCCTGCGCAAGGAGGGTCGCTACCAGAAGATTCTCGAGCGCTGGCAGCACGCTTCGGCGAACTGTCGCCAGCTTGACTACACTTCGCCTGCGGGCCAGCCCCGCGACCCACGGCCAACGCCGTGCACGACAACAACAGGCAGGAGTCACCATGGTCTTTAACGCCGATCTGGTCGCCGAACTGGAAATTCTTTTGCTGTTCAATCTGGATAACGGCCAGGAGGGCCTGAAGATTCACCACGATGCCGCATCCACCGCGGTCGCCGCTGCCGGGCGCCTGCACGAAAAAGGTTTGATCACCCTCCCCGACGGCGGCTATCTCACCCGGCTGGGCCACGAAGCAGCCGAACACGCGCAAAGCCTGCGAACCATCCTCACCACCGCCAAAGCGCTCTGACCGCTGACCACGCCTGCCGCACGACGCGGCAGGTCCTCTTCCAACGGCCATTGCGAGCAGACACCGCGCGCCTGTAGGCTTGCTCATCACCCGGCCGAGCCCGAGCATGACGCGCCACCTTCCCCTGCGACCCGATATCGATGACGGCATCGACCGCAAGGTGCTGACGCAGCTGCGCGCGCGCTTCATGCGCATCAACCACGGCCGCCAGCAGCGCGCCATGCAGGCCCTGTCGACCCGCCAGCAACGGGTACTGACGCTGTTGCCGCTGCTGTTTCACGTCAATCATCCGTTGCTGCCCGGCTATGTTTCGGCGCAGACGCCGGCCGGGCTGGCAGGCTTCGAACCCTCGGCCGAGCTGCTGGCCGAAGCCCAGCGCCTGACTCGCTCCTTCGCCTACAAACCGGCGCGCGCCCCGGCGCCGACACCCATCCATGGCCTGTTCCTGATGGGCAGCCTGGGCACCGTGGCCCAGGCCGAGCAGAGCGACATGGACCTGTGGGTCTGCCACGCCGGCGATCTCGACGCGGGCGCCCGCGAAGCGCTGCAACGCAAATGCGACCTGTTGCAGAGCTGGGCGGCCAGCCAGGGCACCGAGGCGCACTTCTTTTTGATCGACCCCGAGCGCTTTCGCAGCGGCGCCCGTGAGGCACGACTGACCTCGGACGACTGCGGCACCACCCAGCATTTCCTGCTCCTCGACGAGTTCTACCGCACGGCGATCTGGCTGGGCGGACGCATGCCGCTGTGGTGGCTGGTGCCGGCCAACGACGAGCATCGCTACGCCCATGTGACCGAAGCCTTGCTGAGCAAGCGCTTCATCCGCGCCGAGGACGTGCTCGACCTCGGCCACCTGGCCCACGTGCCGGCCGGTGAGTTTCTCGGCGCCGGCATGTGGCAGCTGTTCAAGGGCATCGAGTCGCCCTACAAGTCGGCGCTCAAGTTACTGCTCACCGAGGTTTACGCCAGCGAGCATCCCCAGGTGCGCTGCCTGTCGCTGCGTTTCAAACAGTCGGTCTACGACGGCCTGCTCGACCTCGACGAGCTGGACCCCTACGTGCTGATCTACCGCCGCCTGGAGGAATACCTGCAGGCGCGCGGCGAAACCGAGCGCCTGGAACTGGTCAGGCGCTGCCTGTACCTGAAGGTCAACAAGAAGATCAGCAAGCCGCCGCGCCACCGCGAGAAAAGCTGGCAGCGCCTGCTGCTCGAGCGGCTGACCGGCGAGTGGGGCTGGGGCGAGCGCCAGCTGATCCTGCTCGACAGCCGCAGCCAGTGGAAGGTCCGCCAGGTCGTCGCCGAACGCCAGGCGCTGGTCAACGAACTCAACTTCAGCTATCGCTTCCTGTCGCTGTTCGCCCGCAATCGACCCGATGGCGTGGCCGCCGACAACCGCGACCTGGCCGTGCTGGGACGGCGCCTGTACGCCGCCTTCGAACGCCGGGCCGGCAAGGTGGAATTCATCAACCCGGGCATCGCCCCGGACCTGGGCGAAGACACCCTGACCCTGGTGCATAACCCTACGCCCAAGGGCGAGCGCTGGGCGCTCTACAACGGCAGCCTGGGCGCCCAGGAATGGCACGATTTCGCGCCATTGCGCCAGGCCCGCAGCCTCATCGAACTGCTCGCCTGGAGCCATCGCAACGGCGTGATCGACAGCGGTACGCACCTGTCACTGCACCCGGGCGACAGCGACCTCACCGAGTTCGAACTCAGCCAGTTGCTCGGCTGCCTGGCCCAGGCCCTGCCGATGCCGCTGACCAGCGTGAGCGAGGCGGCCCTGGCGCGACCGCGCCGGCCTGTCGAAGAACTGCTGCTGGTCAACGTCGGCCTCGATCCGCTCAAGCAGCACAGCCAGATGAACGTGCACATGACCAGCGAGCGTACCGACCCGCTGGGCTATTCCGGCGTGCGCGAAAACCTGGTGCTGACCCTGGACCGCATCACCCTCAACAGCTGGAACGAATTGCTGGTCGAACGTTACGAAGGCCCCACCGCCCTGCTCGACTGCCTGAGCGACGTGCTCAATGCACGCCCCGCTCGCCGTGGGCGCACAGGCCTGCGTGTATTCTGCTATTGCCGCAACCGCGCTGCGACCATCGTCGAGCGCATCGAGGGCCTGCTGGACGAGCTTATCGACTGCCTCGACAGCGGCGAGCGGCCGCGCTACCTGCTGCAGATCGCCCGCCGCTATCACCTGTTCGACCTGTCACCCGGCAACGTCCGGCACAGCACGCTGGAAGATCTGCCCGCGCTGCTCGAGCACCTTGCCCAGGATCGCGCCGAGCACAGCCCGCTGCGTCTGGACCGCAATGCGCTGGAAGGCGACGATCTGGCGCTGATCCTCGAAGCCGGACGCCCGGCGTGCATCCAGGTGTTCTACCGCCTGCACGAAACGGAAGGCCTGGCGCAGATCAGCGTGCTCGACGAATGCGGCGCGCTGTGGCGCAGCCAGGCGCCGTTCCATAACGAAACCAGCCTGTTGACACCGCTGCATCGCTTCCTGCAATCGCTGCTGTACCGACGCGACGCCGCCCAGGCCCCCGAAGGCCCGCAGCAACCGCTGGAGATCCTCTACCACCAACTGCTGCCGGCCGCCCCGCTGCGTGCACAGCGCCTGGAGCCCAGACCGGCGCCGCTGAGCGAAGCCAGCCTGCCGTTCTATGACGTTCAGGCCATCGTCGAACCGAGCAATGGCCCACGCGCCTACATCAGCCTGTTCTGCAACCACCGGGAGTTTTCCGAACTCGAACACGGCGAACAGCTGTTCGCCAACGTGGCCCGACACATCCTCGCCCAGCGCAGTGAACAGCAACCGTACCCGTGCTACATCACCGACCTCGACCTCTCCGCGCTACTCGGCGACCGGCAGCCGTCGGTGGTTCATTACCTGCGCTACAAGGCCAGCCTCGAGGAAGCGCTGAACGGCGCATTGAGCGCACCCAGACCTTATTGATAACAATTCTCATGATGAGCTACCATGCTCGCTCGCTGTAGCACGTCCGCTGTGCACGGCTTGCGGCAGTGCCAATCGTGCCTTCGACACCCAACCCCAAACTCGACCTGTATCTCGCTCACCGTCTCGCCCTGGTGGACTACGCCGCCTCGCTGCTCAGTTGCCGCGCCCAGGCCGAAGACGTCGTGCAGGAAGCCTGGCTACGCTTCAGCAGCCGCGACAGCGTCGACGCCGTGATCGAGCAGCCAGTCGGCTATCTCTACCGGATCGTCCGTAACCTGGCTTTCGACCTGAGCCGCCGCGATGCGACCGAAAGGCGCCAACCCGACGGCGACGATCTGCTCGAGACGCTCTCCGACGACAAGCCAGGTCCCGAGCAACAGGCCAGTACCAGCGCCGAACTGCGTATCGTCAACGCTGCTCTGGCAGAGCTGGCGCCCCGGGTGCAGCGCGCCTTCGAGATGCACCGGCTGGAAGGCCACACCCTGCAGCACATCGCCGGCACCCTGAACATTTCCGTCGGCCTGGCCCACCAATTGGTGCATCAGGCGTTGTGTCATTGCGCCGACCGCCTGGAGCAGGCCAATGGCTGATCTGAAAATCCGCGCGGCTGAGCCGTCCTTTGCTCGTAGGGGCGCGTGTGTGCGACCCTTGCCCACCTATCAGGACGATCCGAAACGACCATGACCGGCAACCTCACCCACACCGCACTGGACTGGCTGCTACGCATTCAGCAGAGCCCCGAGGATGCCGCGCTGCGCACCGAGCTGGCCGCCTGGCTGGCCATCGACAGCCGCCATGTGGAGGCCTACCGCAAGGCCCAGCGGGTCTGGCAGTTGACCGGCATGGCCCAGGCAGCGACAAACGCGCCGGCCATCGAACGCCCCCGCGCAACCGCCGACCTCGCGACAGCAGCGGCTCCCGCTGCGCGCCCGCCTCGCCCACGCCGGCGTCGCTGGCCAGCCCTGCTGGCGGGTTCGCTGGCCGCCTGCCTGCTTATCCTGCTGGCCCCCGACGCCTATCTGCGCTACCAGAGCGACTACCGCACAGGCCTTGGCCAGCAGCGCAGCATCGAACTGGACGATGGCAGTCACGTGCAGCTCGACAGCCGCTCGGCGATCGCCGTGACGTTCGACGGAAACCGCCGCGAAGTACGCCTGCTCAGCGGCCAGGCGTTCTTCGAGGTAACCCCGGACAAGAGCCGCCCCTTCACGGTCGACGCGGACGGCCTGCGGATCACCGTCACCGGCACCGCGTTCAACGTGTCCATGCGCCCCAGCCAATTGGCGGTCGCCGTGCAGCATGGTTCGGTGCGCGTGGCCGAAGGCAGCGAGACCCTGGCCGAAGCACTGCACGCAGGCGACCGGCTGCAGTGGCGCGGCAGCGGCCAGGTACTGCGCGATACGCTCCCGGTCAGCCAGATAGCCGCCTGGCAGCAAGGCCGACTGGTGGTGCGCGACGCTCGCATCGCCGAGGTGCTCGACGAGCTGCGCCCTTACCTGCCTGGCAAGCTGGCACTGCGCGACGACGAGCTGGGCGACAAGCGCATCACCGGCGTTTATGACCTGCGCAATCCGGATGCCGCCCTGCGCGCCGTCATCCAGCCCTACCAGGGGCGAGTCAGCACCTGGACGGCCTGGCTGCGAGTCGTCGACCGCTAGGGTCTGTTCCCGTTTCACGCACGGCCGCGCCGGAGCCGGTTTTTGCGCGAGGCAAGGGCCGCGCCCGCTCCCGGCGGGCTTGCGGCATTTCCCACATCCATGTGGGTCACACAGATGCGCGGTTTGGCAGGCCAAATGAGCCATCGAGTAACGCCGCATCGCGCAAAAACCGGCCCGGCCCTTCGGGTGGGGCCGCCTAGGTAGCGCGGGAAATGACCTCCGCTGTCGTTGCAGGACTTGGCAAGGGAAAACGCGGACGGCTAGTCCATTCCCTGCGTCCTTCGCCTAACCGGAGGCCATTTCTCGCGGCAACGCGGCTCGCGCTGAAACGGGAACAGACCCGAGCCCTGAGCCGCTTTCGAGCGGCTTTTTCTGATCTCGAAAAAATAATTCGAATTTCTCTGAAAATTTTCAGCGCCGGCACGTCATTGCCTCGAACACGAATCGATACGGATTCGCATTAGCTTTCAGCTGGGCCTCTGGCCCGTTCGGGGAAGGTATGAACAAGCAGTCGCATCCCGCCATACATGCCAGGACACTGGGTAGGGCCATCAGCCTGGGCCTGCTCGGCCTGTACAGCGCGTTGCCAATCGGCGTCGGCACGGCCATGGCGCAAGATGCCTCCAGCGCGTTTTTGCAGCAACAGCATGCCTTCGACCTTCCTGCCCAGCCCCTGGCTGACGCCCTGATCGCCTTCGCCCAGCAGAGCGGCCTGCAAGTCAGCGCCGACCAGCAGCTGGTCGGCCACCTGCGCAGCAAGGCGGTCAAAGGCCAGATGAGCAGCGAACAGGCGCTGTCGCGCCTGCTGGAGGGCAGCGACATCGGTTGGGACTATCAGCAGGAGCTGCTGACGTTCCTTCCGGTGGCCAGCCAGCAGGATGTGATGGAGCTGGGTAATACCGTGGTGCTGGCTGCAGCCAGCCAGAGCTTCATGGGCGAAACGGTGGTGGATCGACGGGCCATCGAAGCCTTTCCCGGGGCCAACGGCGATATCACCACACTGCTGCAGATGCCCCCCAGCGTGCAGTTCAGCAACACCCAGCAAAGCTCGAGCACACCTGGCGAGATCGACCCTGCCGATATCAGCATCAACGGCGCCGAGTTCTATCAGAACAGCTTCATGATCGACGGCGTCGGGATCAACAACGACATCGATCCTGGCCGTCACGACTGGAACACCATCGCCGATGCCAGGGGCACCCCCAGCCGCAGCCATGGAATTGCGCTGGATGCCGACCTGCTTGAAGAAGTGAGGGTCTACGACAGCAACGTTCCAGCCGAATATGGCGGGTTCAATGGCGGGGTCATCAACGCGATCACGCGGCGCCCGACGCAGGAACTGCACGGCAAGCTGTCAGCCAGCATGAGCCGCTCGGCCTGGGCCAACTATCACATCAATGACGAAGACCGTGAGGGATTCGAAAACTCCACTACGGCTCAGGAACAGCCCGAGTTCGACAAATGGACCCTCAGGGGAACATTGGAAGGTCATCTCACCGAAAATTTCGGGGCTCTTTTCAATTTCTCTCGCAAGCATTCCACCATTCCGCTGAATGCCTACAGCGATGATTTCAACAGCGCCGGCGACACTAGAAAGAAAGACCAGACGCGGCAAATCGACAACTTCCTTCTCAAGACCTACTGGCAGGTCAATGACCGCCTGCAACTCGACATATCGCTCACCCACGCCCCTCAGGAGAGCGAATATTTCCGCGAGAACGCCAAGAACTCCGACTTCGTCCTGCTTCAAGGAGGCCAACAGGCATCCGTCAAAGCCACCTGGTTCGGCGATCACGCGACCTACACCCACAACCTCGCATACACCGACCTGCAAAGCTCCCGAGACAGCGACAGCAATGTCAGCAAGCAATGGCGATGGTCGAGCGAAAAGAACTGGGGTAACCCGCTCAGCAATACGAGCCTAAGCCGCGAGGGCAGCTTCGGCGATATAGAACAACGCCAGAAAAGCATGACCTACACCTTCAAGACTGATTGAGAGCCCATTCAGGCGCTGGGGATCGAGCACAATTTCCAGGCTGGCCTGGAGCTGGCCTACCAACAGGCCAATTACAAGCGCCCGAAAGCGCAACGACTGCCGCCGCCTTGACCACAGCGCCAGCCGGCACCAATAGCTGCAATTTCTCGAGCGGAGAACTCGATAGCGAGTATTGCTCCATCGGCACCAACGTATCGGGCGTTCTTACCCGCCAATATTTCCGCAGCCTGACGCACTACAACGCCGGGGAAATATCCATGGACGAGAAACGTTACGCCCTGTTCCTGCAGGATCGTATGCAGTGGGGGCGCTTGCAACTGCGCCCCGGCGTTCGCCTCGATGGCGACGACTACATGGAAAAGAAGACCATCGCTCCGCGCTTCTCCGCCGACTACGACCTGTTCGGCGACTCGAGTACGGTACTGACGACAGGCTTCAACCGCTACTACGGGCGGACCATGTTCAAGTATCGCCTGGCAGATGGCCGTGAGTCCCTGGAATACCGGCAGTCACGTGGAGTGGCAGGTGCCGCGATGACCGAGTTCGGGACGATAACCAGAGGAAGCGCCGATAGCAGCTCATTCCGCAAGATCGACATCCCCTACAACGACGAATGGATGGTCGGTATCGCGCAACGCTGGCTGGATACCACCTTCGAACTCAAGTACGTGCGCCGTGAAGGACGCGATCTGGTGGTCAGGACTCAAGGGGTGAACCTTGGTCTGCCACGCGGTGATGGCGTCAATGAAAACATCACCTACACCGTCTACACCAATGCCGGTAGCAGCGAGACCGATGCAGTTTCGCTGACGATCACGCCCGACGCGGAGTTTCGCCTGCTCGGCACTCGCTCCAACGTACAGTTCGCTGCCGACTGGACTCGCACTCGAAGCACGTTCAATTCCAATTACGACGTTTCGTTCTCGCGCGATGAACTGAACGACGAACTGGTGATGTACGACGGTCAGCTCATGCGCTACAGCCAATTGCCGGCAGCCAACTTCAACCGCCCGTGGACGGCGCGGGTTACCACCATCACCCACGTACCCCAGGTGAACATGACGCTGAGCAACTTCCTGCGCTATCGCGCCGGGTACGAGCAGATCGTGGCAGACGGGACCATCGAGGTGGGGGGAGCCACCTACGACAACTACAACTTCGGCGAGGTCAACGCGGCCTTCACCTGGGATCTGCGTGCCAAATGGGAGATTCCGGTGGTGCGTGACCAGTCCGCCTTCATTGCCGTGGATGTGAAAAACGTCCTGGATGAAGTCGCCGAAATCTACAGCAGCACAGGCTACAAGTACGAAATGGGCCGCCAGTACTGGCTCGAAGTCGGCTACCAATTCTAAGAAGGCACGCGCCCATGCATCCCGTGAAAACCCTGTTCACGGCACTGGCAGCGTTGCTGCTCGGTGCCTGTACGTCCCTGCCCGCTGGCGATACGCCGCTGCAGTGGCACCCCGTGGTCATTCGTGGCGAGCTGCCTAATAGCCTGCGCTACAACCTGATCCCCGTCGATGCGCAAAAGGGCCGGCTGGATTTGCGCCTGACGGTGCACGCCGGCTCGGTGGACGAGGCCGACGATCAGGTTGGCGTCGCCCATATGCTCGAACACCTGGCCTTCTATAGCCACGGTGGTGAACCGCTCGATGTGCGCCAGCGCCTGCAGAAGGCCGGCTGGCAGCAGGGCCGCCACTTCAATGCGGTGACCAGCTACGACCGTACCCAATACCTGCTCAGCCCGCCCGACGGCGTGCAGAGCAGCGAGCTGGCGCTGCAGACCCTGGCGAACATGGCCTTCGCTGCGGACTTCACGGCAGAGGATCTGCAACGCGAGCGGCCCATCGTAATCGAGGAGTGGCGCGGCGGCCTGGGCGTGGCCCAGCGCATGAACGCCAAGCGCACCGCCGCCCAGCGCACCGGCTCGCGCTACCCCGCACACCGCACCATCGGCAACCGCAAGGCCATCGAGCAGGCGCAGCTGGAGGCGCTGCAGGCTTTTCAACAGCGCTGGTACCTGCCTAACAACATGGTGCTGAACGTCGTCGGCGATTTCGCGCCGCAGCAGTTGATCGCGCAGATCGAGCATGCGCTCGCCAAGCCCCAACGCGGCGACGTGCCGAACCGCGAGCATCTGGAGCTGCCACTGGACGACACGCTCAAGGTGTTTCGCGTCCAGGACAGCCAGAGCGGCAGCAACCAGGTCGCCCTGCTGTTTCGCTTCAGGCAGCTCGACACCCGCGAGCAAACCCGCGCAGGCAGCCGTGATCGACTGATCGATCGCCTCGCACTGAGCGTGCTGTCGCGTCAGCTGCGCCGCCAGCCGCTGGACGAAAGCCAGACCAGCAGCCTCACCGCCGTCAAGACGCAGATCGGCCGGCGCACCGGCGTGCTGGCCGTGGCCGCCGCGGTCAAGGGCCAGCACCGCGAGCAGTCGCTGCAGACCTTGCTGCGCGAGTTGCAGCGAATCGACCGCCACCCATTGCACGCAGCCGACGTACAGGCCGTGAAGGACGATATCCGGCGCATTGCCGAGCGCATGCTGAGCGATCCGGCGCCGCGGGATTTCGATGGCTGGGTACGCCAGCTCAATGATGCGACCATCGCCGAGCGCGTGCTGCAGGAACCCGAAGCCATCGCCCGCATTACCCTGGCCAACCTGGACGCCATCGACGCGGACGATCTGCAGCAACGCATCCATAGTTGGCTGGCCAGCGCGGATCGTGTGCTGCAGCTCAGTGCGCCAGGCGGAACGGTACTTGAGCTGCCGACGGCCGCCCGCGTGCACCAGCAATGGTTGACCTTGGCTGCCAGCGAACTGGCCGCGCCGCTGCCGCCCGCGCCCCAGGCAGAGGTGGTGATCCCCACGCTGACCAGCGCCCTGCCGCCGGGTCAGATTCTCGAGCGGCGGATTTTTTCCGCCGAAGGAGTCGAGCACTGGCAACTGAGCAACGGTGATCGCCTGGTGTGGCTGCGCCGCCCCGGCGCCGACGGCAAGGTTCAGTTGCGTGTCGACTCCAGTGCCGGCTTTCATTACCGGGGCGGGTTGCCCTGGCGTGCCCAGATCGCCAGCCAGTTGGCCCTGCAGACCGCACCGAGCGGCTGGAGCGATGAACAGCTGAGCGCCTGGACGAAACGCGAAGGCGTACAGCTGTCCTTCGGCCAGCAGGCTAGCCGCCTGCAAGCCCAGGGCAGCGCTGCACCACCGCAACTGGCAAGCCTGCTGGCCCTCTACCAGACGCGACAAACGCGCACCACCCTGGATGAGCAGGCCTATCGCGACAGCGTCGAGCAATTGCGCGATCAGTTGCAGCGCCAGCGCGACAATGTGCGCAGCGAGCAGGACGCCACCTGGCGACGCCTGAAGCAGGGCCAGGACGACTGGCAGGCGCCTACTGCCGAGGCACTGAGCGCGTTGCGCCGCAGCCAGCTGGAGGCCGACTGGCAGCGCCAGGCCGCCGCCCCGGCGACCTATTACCTGATGGCCGACCTGCCCGTCGCCGAGCTGCAAGCACTTGTCAGCCGCTACCTGGCCGCCATCCCGCGGGGCGAACCCTTGAACGCCACGCCCCTGGCGCACCAACCTGGCCAGCGTCAGGCCTCGCTGGCCATCGCTCTGGAGCCGCGCGCCAGCCTGTATGCCAGCAGCTTCAAGCCCCATGCCTGGAGCCCGGCCGATGCTGCGCGCATCAAAGCCCTGCGTGAAATCGCCAACGCCGAACTCAAGCAGCGCCTGCGTGGCGACGCCACCGGCATCTATCGCCTGCGCTTCGACAGCGAACTGAGCCCCGAGCATCAGCGCATCGACAGCGAGCTGCACTTCAGCAGCGCCCCACAACGGGCCGATGAACTCTGGCAACTGGCTCGGGAAACCCTGGCAGCGCTGCCGGAAGCGGTCACCGAACAGCGTGTGACGGCCCTGCGCCAAGAGCTGACGCGCCAGGAAACTCAGCGCCGTGAGGACCCGGCCACTCTGCTGCACCGGCTGATGCTCAGCGAGCGGGCCTGGGGCGACCCGCGTTACCTCAGCGAGCAAGCGCAATTGCCTGCTGCGCTGGAAACAGCGGCGATGAAGCGCCTGGCCCGGCAGATATTCCCGCCGGCCAATGAAGTACGCATGCAGGTACTGCCCGCCGAGGGCGCCGGATCGTGAATACCCTGCGCCTGTTCTTCAAGCTGGCCAGGCCGTTCTGGTGCAGCCGCGCCGGTTGGCCGGGCTGGGCGCTACTGGCGCTGGCATTGGCCATGGGCGCCGGCCTGGTGCAGGTCAACGTGTACATCAACGAATGGAGCAAGATCTTCTATGACACCCTGGCGACCTTCGACGGTGGCGCCCTGCTTGGTCTGATGGGCCAGTATGCCGTCGCCATCGGCGTACTGATCGGCGCCATCGTCGCCAAGGACTGGTTCAACAAGGCGCTGATGCTGCGCTGGCGCCAGCACCTCAACGACCACTTGCTGGAGCGCTGGCTGGGCGAGCGTCGTTATTATCGCCTGGGCCTTGGCGGCGAGCCGGATCACCCGGATCAACGAATCGCCGAGGACGCCTACCTGTTGACCGAAAAGACCGTGGGCATCGTCGTCTCGCTATTTATCAACAGCCTGCAGATCGGCGCCTTCGTCAGCATCCTCTGGCAGTTGTCTGGCACCCAGACCTTCACCATCGCCGGCCATGAGCTGACCATCGACGGTTATCTGGTGTGGGCCGCGCTGCTTTACACCGCCATCGGCACCCTGTTCACCCATTGGCTGGGGCGACCGTTGCACGGCCTGAACTACCAGCGCCAGCGACGCGAGGCGGCCTTTCGTGCTGACCTGCTACGCAAGCGTGAGCATGCCGAACAGATCGCCCTCTACGCCGGTGAGTCCGCGGAGCGCAGGAATCTTGGGCTGCGCTTCGCCGCGATTGCCGACAACTGGCGCGGCCTGATGCGTCGGGAACTGAAACTGGGAATATTCACCGCCGGCTACAGCCGTGTCAGCAATATCGTGCCGGTTTTCATCGCCCTGCCGCTGTTTCTCGCCAAAACCATCACCCTCGGCGGGCTGATGCAGATTCGTAGCGCCTTCACCGCCGTCCAGGGCTCGCTGAGCTGGTTCATCTTCTCCTACCGCGACCTGGCCGAATGGAGCGCCACGGTGCAGCGCCTCGGCCAGTTCCAGCAGGCCATGGAGCGCCTGCAACCAATCGACCTTCACCACGGTGAAACCCTCAGCACCTGCGAGCTTGACGTGCTGCGGCCCAACGGCGAGCCGCTGCTGTGCGGCTTGACATTGCAGGCGCGCCCCGGCGAATGGCTGCGTCTGGCCGGTGCCAGCGGCCTGGGCAAGACCACCCTGCTGCGTACCCTGATGGGCCTCTGGCCGCACCACCGTGGCAGTTGGCAACTGCCCGGCGGGCGCAGCCTGCTGCTGCCGCAAAAGCCCTACCTGGCCAGCGGCCGGCTGGATGAAGCACTGGCCTACCCCGCCGCGCAAGTGCCGAACACCCTGGAATTGATTGGCGCCCTGCAGGATGTCGGCCTTGGCCATCTGGCTAGCGAACTGGAACGGGACGCCGAGTGGGGGCGTGAACTTTCCGGCGGCGAGCAGCAGCGCCTGGCCGTGCCCGCGCCCTGCTCTACCAGCCCGATACTCTGTACCTCGACGAGGCCACCAACCAGCTCGACGAGCAGGCCGCCTGCGGGCTACTCATGCGGCTACGCGAGCGCCTCCCAGGCTGCACGCTGATCGGCGTCAGCCATCAACCGGCGGTGCAACGCTTGTTCGAGCGCAGTATCGATCTGCAAGAATGCGGCGCCGCGTGCAAACCATTGGTGCGGGAGGCGACCACGGCCTGAGCGGACTGCCGGGCCTCGCCGTGCGAGCCCGGTCAACGGAGAAGCGGCTCGGCGGCAAGATCGGCGCCGAGTCGTGCGGCTTCAGCGAGCGTACTCGCCGGCGGCTTCGGGCTGGTATTCGACTGCCAGCAGGGTCAGCTTGAGCTCTTTGCCGCCTGGAGCCGGCCAGTCGATGTGCTGGCCGACGCTCAGGCCCAGTAGGGCTGCGCCTACCGGGGCGAGGATCGATACCTTGCCCTCGCCGCCAGCGTCCTGGGGATAGACCAGGGTCAGGTGGTAGTCCTTGCCACTTCCTTGCTCGCGGCAATGCACGCGCGAATTCATGGTCACCACCCCGGCCGGAATCTGGTCGTGGCCGACCACTTCCGCGCGATCCAGCTCGGCCTGCAGGGCCTCGGCGGTAGGGCCGAAATCATCGAGGCCATCGAGCAGCTGCTCGAGGCGCTGCAGATCGAGACGGGTAATGGTGATGGACGGTGTGCTGGCCATGGTACGGGCATATCTCCTTTGCTGGACGCCAAAAAAGCAAAACCCCATCTAGACGACGGGGTTTTTGCAGAAGCCAGACTGACCGTAACACAGCCACCCAAATAAACAAGAGCAGGGTCAGCCGAGGGTCAGCCGCTGCTCGGCCAGCGCGCGAATGGCGCGACGGCGCTCGTTGCTGGCGTTGCCCCACTCGAGGATTTCCGCAAGCAGGCGCCCGCAGCCCAGGCAACGCTCAGCCTCGTTCAGGCAACAGCGCCGACGGCAGGGCGAGGCCACCGCAACGGCGCCCGACGCAGGCTCATTACCCTCTTCAGATTTCATCGAACTCGAGTTCGGCGCCAGACTGTTCGGCGACGATGCGCTCGAGCATTTCGCTCAGCAGTTCGTCGCTGCTGTCGCAGATCCAGCGCTGGTTGTCCTCGTCGTAATCGAAGTGGAAACCACCGGAGCGGGCCGCCAGCCACAGCTGACGCAGCGCCGGCTGGCGGCTGAAGATCAGTTGCGAGCCATTGTCGAAACGCACCGTGAGCACGCCTGCGGAGTTCTCCAGATCGATGTCCAGGTCGCTGTCGTCGAAGATGTCTTCCAGCGCCTGCTGCACCGCATCGACCAGGTCGTGGAAACGGGCTTCGCTCAAACTCATTGCACTTACCTCATGAAAAATTCGGCTGCATCGGACCGACGCATAGCATGGGCGCGTCGTTGCCCGCACATGCCGGCAGGCCAGGGCAAAGGCCCGCCGGACGGGAACCCCGGCGCATAGGCAACATGCCGGGGGGTCGGTATACTCGGTGGCAATTATGCTTTATTACAAGGATTTGACCATGAAGCGGCTGTTCACTGCCCTCATCGCGCTCGTCGCCGTTACCACTCTGCTCAGCGGCTGCGGCCAGAAGGGCCCGCTGTACCTGCCGGATGATAACCAGTCCTCCTCCTCGCAAGACAGATAAGGGCCGCCCATGAACACCTTCGAATACCGCGACGGCTCGCTGTTCGCGGAAGGTGTGGCGTTGTCCGCCATTGCCCAGCGCTTCGGCACGCCCACTTACGTCTACTCGCGCGCTCATATCGAGACGCAGTACCGCGCCTACGCCGATGCGCTGGCCGGCATGCCGCACCTGGTGTGTTTCGCGGTCAAGGCCAACTCCAACATCGGCGTGTTGAACGTGCTGGCGCGCCTCGGCGCCGGCTTCGACATCGTTTCCAGCGGTGAGCTGGAGCGCGTGCTGGCGGCCGGTGGCGAGCCGAGCCGCATCGTCTTCTCCGGTGTCGGCAAGAGCCGTGACGACATGCGCCGCGCCCTGGAAGTCGGCGTGCACTGTTTCAACGTCGAGTCCAGCGTCGAGCTCGAGCGCCTGCAGAAGGTCGCCGCCGAAATGGACGTCAAGGCGCCCGTCTCGCTGCGCGTCAACCCGGACGTGGACGCCGGCACCCACCCGTACATTTCCACCGGCCTCAAGGAAAACAAGTTCGGCATCGACATCGAGCAGGCCGAGGCGGTCTACGCCCGCGCCGCCGAGCTGCCGAACATCGAAGTGATCGGCGTCGACTGCCATATCGGCTCGCAGCTGACCACCCTCGAGCCATTCCTCGATGCCCTGGATCGCCTGTTGCTGCTGGTCGACAAGCTGGCCGCGCGCGGCATCGTCATCAAGCATCTGGATCTGGGCGGCGGCCTCGGCGTGCAATACCGCGACGAGCAACCACCGCAGGTCGGCGACTACATCGCCGCCGTGCGCCAGCGCCTGGCAGGCCGTGACCTGGCCCTGGTGTTCGAGCCAGGCCGTTTCATCGTCGCCAATGGCGGCGTGCTGCTGACCCAGGTGGAATACCTCAAGCACACCGAACACAAGGACTTCGCCATCGTCGATGCGGCGATGAACGACCTGATCCGCCCGGCCCTCTACCAGGCCTGGATGGAAGTCTCGGCGGTGCAGCCTCGTGATGGCGAGGCGCGCAATTACGACCTGGTCGGGCCGATCTGCGAGACCGGCGACTTCCTGGCCAAGGATCGTCAACTGGTGCTCGAAGAAGGCGACCTGCTGGCCGTGCGTTCGGCCGGTGCCTATGGCTTCGTGATGAGTTCCAATTACAACACCCGCGGCCGCGCGGCCGAGGTGATGGTAGACGGCGAGCAGGCTTACGAAGTGCGTCGCCGCGAAACCCTGGACGAGCTCTTCGCGGGCGAAAGCCGCCTGCCGGAGTGATGTCCATGTTATTGCGCTTTACCAAGATGCATGGCCTGGGCAACGACTTCATGGTCCTCGACCTGGTCAGCCAGCATGCCCACATCCAGCCCAAGCACGCCAAGCAGTGGGGCGACCGCCACACCGGCATCGGCTTCGATCAGTTGCTGCTGGTCGAACCGCCGCAGCACCCGGACGTGGATTTCCGCTACCGCATCTTCAATGCCGACGGCAGCGAAGTGGAACAGTGCGGCAATGGCGCGCGCTGTTTCGCCCGCTTCGTGCTGGACAAGCGCCTGACGGTGAAAAAGAACATCCGCGTGGAAACCAAGGGCGGCATCATCGAGCTCAACGTGCGTGCCGACGGCTTGATCACCGTGGACATGGGCGCGCCGCGCCTGGTGCCCGAGCAGATTCCCTTCCAGGCCGATGGCGAAGCGCTGAGCTATGCCGTCGAGGTCGATGGCAAGAACCACGAGCTGGCCGCGGTATCCATGGGCAACCCCCATGCCGTGCTGCGCGTCGATGATGTCGACGGCGCGCCGGTGCACGAACTGGGCGCGAAGCTGGAACACCATCCGCGCTTTCCGCAACGCGTCAACGTCGGCTTCCTGCAGGTGATCGACCGTCAGCGTGGCCGCCTGCGCGTCTGGGAGCGCGGCGCTGGGGAAACCCAGGCGTGCGGCACCGGCGCCTGCGCCGCCGCAGTCGCGGCGATCCGCCAGGGCTGGATGGACTCGCCCGTACAGCTGGAGCTGCCCGGCGGCAAGCTGCACATCGAGTGGGCAGGCCCCGGCCAGCCCGTTATGATGACCGGCCCCGCCGTGCGCGTGTACGAAGGACAGGTTCGCCTATGACTGACCAGCAGGATTCGCCCAAGCCCCTGGACTCGGAAACGGTCGCCGCCTACCTGCGTCTGCACCCTGAGTTCTTCATCGACCATGACGAGCTGATTCCCGAGCTGCGCATTCCGCACCAGCGCGGCGATACCGTGTCGCTGGTCGAGCGTCAGGTCAAACTGCTGCGCGAGCGCAACATCGAGATGCGCCAGCGCCTGTCGCACCTGATGGACGTGGCCCGCGACAACGACCGGCTGTTCGACAAGACGCGCCGTCTGGTGCTCGACCTGATGGACGCCAGCAGCCTCGAGGAAGTGGTCAGCTGCGTGGAAGACAGCCTGCGCCGCGAATTCCAGGTACCGTTCGTGGGCCTGATCCTGTTCAGCGATACGCCACTGCCGGTCGGCCGTAGCGTCAGCAGCGCCGAGGCGCACCAGGCCATCGGCGGCCTGCTGGCCGGCGGCAAGACCATCTGCGGCGTGCTGCGCGAGCACGAGCTGAACTTCCTGTTCGGCGAAGCCGGTGCCGACGTCGGTTCGGCGGCTGTGGTGGGCCTCTCCCATCAAGGGCTGCACGGCGTGCTGGCGATCGGCAGTGCCGACGCGCAGCACTACAAGAGCTCGCTGGGCACGCTGTTCCTCGGCTACATCGCCGAAGTGCTGTCGCGCGTGCTGCCACGTTTCTCCGCGCCGCTGCGCTCGGTCAGGTAACGCGCCGTCTACAAGAGCGCAGGCATTGCGCCCTCTCGTCACGGAGCCGCCCATTGATGCTTGCCGCCCACCTGGATGCCTACCTCGAACACCTGCGCAGCGAACGGCAGGTGTCGGCCCATACCCTGGACGGCTATCGCCGCGACCTCGCCAAGCTGCTCGCCTATTGCGAGCAGGAAGGACTGGCTGACTGGGCCGCGCTCGACATCGCCCGCCTGCGCCGCCAGGTCGCCCGCCTGCACAAGGACGGCCAGTCGGCGCGCAGCCTGGCGCGGCTGCTCTCGGCGACCCGCGGCCTGTACCGCTATCTGATTCGCGAAGGCCATTGCCGCCACGACCCGGCAACCGGCCTGACGCCGCCCAAGGGCGAGCGCAAGCTGCCCCGGGTGCTGGACGTGGACCGCGCCACCCAGTTGCTCGACGGCGCCCAGGAAGACGACTTCATCGCCCGCCGTGATCACGCCATGCTCGAGCTGTTCTATTCCTCCGGCTTGCGCCTGTCGGAGCTGGTCGCGCTGAACCTCGACTGGCTCGACCTACCCGCCGGCCTGGTGCGCGTCACCGGCAAGGGCAGCAAGGTGCGCGAGCTGCCAGTGGGCAGCAAGGCCCGTGAAGCCCTGCAACAATGGCTGCCGCTGCGGGCACTGGCCAACCCGGCCGATGGCGCGGTATTCATCAGCCGCCAGGGCCGCCGCATCGGCGCCCGCGCCGTGCAGTTGCGGGTGCGCCAGGCGGGCGTCAGCGAGCTCGGCCAGCACATTCACCCGCACATGCTGCGCCATTCGTTCGCCAGCCATATGCTCGAGTCGTCCCAGGATCTGCGCGCGGTGCAGGAGCTGCTCGGCCACGCCGATATCGCCACCACGCAGGTCTATACCCATCTGGACTTCCAGCACCTGAGCAAGGTCTACGACAGTGCTCACCCACGGGCCAAGCGCCGCAAGGAACAGGATTCATGAGCATTCGCCTGATCACCTTCGACCTCGACGATACGCTGTGGGACAACCGCCCGGTGATTCTCGGTGCCGAGGCCGCCATGCGCGACTGGATCAGCGCCCACGCACCGCGCCTGGCGAGCCAGCCGGTGGATCACCTGGGCCAGGTTCGCGGCCGTCTGCTGGAGGCCGAGCCCAGCCTGAAATACCGCCTCAGCGAGCTGCGCCGACGCACCCTGCGTCATGCGCTGGAGGGCGTCGGCCATGCGCCCGAGGAAGCCGTGCAGCTGGCCGAGGCCGCCTTCCAGGCGATGCTCGAAGCGCGCCACGCCATTACCTTCTTCAGCGACACCGTTACCACCCTGGAGCTGCTGGCCAATCAGTACAGCCTGGGCGTGATCACCAACGGCAACGCCGACGTGCGTCGCCTGGGTTTGGCGGACTACTTCAGCTTCATCCTCTGCGCCGAAGAACTGGGCGTCGGCAAACCCGATCGCAGGCCGTTCGAGGAGGCCCTCGCCCGCTCCGGCATGCAGGCCGAACAGGCGGTGCATATCGGCGACCACCCCGGCGACGATATCGCCGGGGCGCAGGCGGCTGGATGGCGCGCGGTGTGGTTCAATCCGGAGGGCAAGGCCTGGGCCGGCGAGAAGGAAGCCGACGCGCAGATTCGTAGCCTGGGCGAGCTGCCGGCGCTGCTGCAGCGCTGGGCCTCGATGATTTGAGACGAGTTGAGCGAAGCACAATCGGCTGATTTCGGCATTGGTGTGCATCGAGCCACCGAGCCTGCGTAACGGTGCTGTAGCGGGAGACCAATTCGCGTGAGCGGCTTCAGCCGCGATCAATGTTGAAGGCACCAGAAGCCTCGCGGCTGAAGCCGCTCCCACATCGCCTGCTCGGTCAGCAGGTGTTTTCGCTAAACAAGACAGCCGCCCCAAACGCAAAAGCCCGCCTGGAAAGGCGGGCTTTTGCGTTCAAATCCAGCGTTCGCGTCAGATGGGGCGACTGCCGTACTTGCTGTCAGGCTTCTTGGGCGGATCGGAAACGACGTTGGGCTCCACTTCCTGAACCTTGCCACCACGGGACAAGAACTCTTCCATCGCGCGCGCCAGCGCATCGCGTTCCTTCTGCTTGGCTTCTACGCTCGGCAGCTCCTCGACTTCAACGGCCTTCTTGGCTTTGCCCTTGGCGGGCGCTGCGCTATCGGACTCGCTATCGTCATCGGCGACATCACCATCAGCGGCCGCCAGCTCCTCGCCGTCGTCCTCGTCTGCGCCTTCCAGTTCGTCTTGTTCCAGTTCTTCGTCGCTCATGTTCAGCCTCATGACTTGCGAAAAGCAGGTTAGTTATAGCCCAGTCGTACGACGTTGCCGAACGCCTGGAAAAAATTCAATTTGCCGTACCTTGCAAGGTTGCCAGCACACGGCGGGCGCCACCTTTTTCGCGGTGTTCGCCCAGGTAAATCCCTTGCCAAGTGCCCAGCGCCAAGCGTCCGTTACTCACCGGCAGCTGCAACTGAACGCCGAGCAGGCTCGACTTGAAATGCGCCGGCAGATCGTCTGGGCCTTCGTCACGGTGTTCAAAGCCTGTCGCATCCTCGGGCACGAGGCGGCGAAAGAAACGCTCGAAGTCACGACGCACCGCCGGGTCGGCATTCTCGTTGACGGTCAACGACGCCGACGTGTGTTGCAGCCACAGGTGTAACAGACCCACTCTGTAGCTCGCCAGTTCCGGTAATGCATCCAGCAGTTCATCGGTCACCAGGTGGAAGCCTCGCGCCCGCGGCCGCAGGGTGATCAGCCGTTGCTGCCACATGCTCGTCGCCCTCGTTTTTCAACGCGCGCATTCTAGCGTGCCGGACAAAAAAGCAAAGGGCGCCTGAGCGCCCTTTTGCCGGTGTTGACCATCATTTTTACTGATGACGGTCGGCGCCATGCGCCTCACCCATCATTTCTTGCCGGTGAACTCGGGATAAGCTTCCATCCCGCACTCGACCAGGTCGACGCCGTCGTACTCTTCTTCCTCGGAAACCCGCAGACCGACGACAGCCTTGATGATGCTCCAGACAATCAGGCTGGCGATGAACACCCAGGCGAAGATGCAGGCGATACCCAGCAGCTGTGCACCCAGGCTGGCTTCCGGGTTGGTCAGGCAGACCGCCAGGGTGCCCCAGATACCCGCGGCGCCGTGAACGGAGATGGCACCGACCGGGTCATCGATCTTGATCTTGTCGAAGCCGACGATGGCGAACACCACCAGCACGCCGCCCACGCCGCCAATCAGCGTGGCCTGCAGCGCCGTCGGGGTCAGTGGCTCGGCGGTGATCGATACCAGGCCAGCCAGCGCACCGTTGATGGCCATGGTCAGGTCGGCCTTGCCGAACAGGATGCGCGCGACGATCAGTGCAGCGATCAGGCCACCGGCGGCCGCCATGTTGGTGTTGACGAACACCTGAGCCACGGCGTTGGCGTCTTCGATGGTACTCATCTTCAGCTGCGAGCCACCGTTGAAGCCGAACCAGCCCATCCACAGGATAAACATGCCCAAGGCTGCCAGCGGCAGGTTGGCGCCCGGAATGGCGTTGATCTGGCCGTTGGCGCCGTACTTGCCCTTGCGGGCACCGAGCAAGATCACCCCAGCCAGAGCAGCGGCGGCGCCAGCCATGTGCACGACACTGGAACCGGCGAAGTCGAGGAAACCGGCCGCGTCGAGGAAGCCACCGCCCCATTTCCAGAAGCCCTGGATCGGATAGATGACCGCGGTCATCACCACCGCGAAGGCGATGAACGACCAGAGTTTCATGCGTTCGGCCACCGCACCGGAGACGATCGACATACAGGTGGCGGCGAACACGATCTGGAAGAAGAAGTCCGAGCGAGCGGCGTAGTATGGAGCATCTTCGCCACCAGCCAGTACCGACTCGACGGTGTTTTCGTCACCGATCAGGAAACCGAAGCTCGGCAGGATGCCGCCTTCGGGGCTGGAGTACATGATGTAGTAGCCGATCAGCAGGTACATAACGCAAGCGATGGCGAACAGCGCCACGTTCTTGGTAAGGATCTCGGTGGTGTTCTTGGCCCGTACCAGGCCCGCCTCGAGCATGGCGAAGCCGGCGGCCATCCACATGACGAGAGCGCCACAGATCAGGAAATAGAAGGTATCGAAACCGTACTGCAGTGCAGTCAGTGCTGTGTTGTCCATTTTTTATTCACCTCTGGCCGTTGCGCTAATCATGCGCTGTGCGGTCGAGGCGCCCGGGTTGGCTCCGGACGCACTCCGTGTGCTGTCGGCCCGCCACACCAGGCGGGCCGCTGGTACTTACAGGATGTAGCCGCGCTCGTTGTGCTGAGCCAGGTCGAGGCCGACCGACTCTTCTTCTTCGCTGACCCGCAGGCCGATCACCGCATCGATGACCTTAAGGATCACGAAGGTGACGACGGCGGTGTAGATCACGGTGACGGCGACGCCCTTGAACTGGATCCACAGTTGCAGGCCGATGTTCTCGACCTCACCGAAGCCACCCAGGGCCGGAGCGGCGAACACACCGGTCAGCAGTGCGCCGACGATGCCGCCCACGCCGTGCACGCCGAACACGTCCAGCGAGTCGTCGTAGCCCAGCTTGCGCTTGAGGCTGGTGGCGCAGAAGAAGCAGATCACGCCGGCCGACAGACCGATGATCATCGCGCCCATCGGGCCAACGGTGCCGGCGGCCGGGGTGATGCCGATCAGGCCGGCTACCACGCCCGAGGCGATGCCCAGTGCGCTGGGTTTGCCGTGGGTAATCCACTCGGCGAACATCCAGCCCAGTGCGGCAGCTGCAGTGGCGATCTGGGTGACCAGCATGGCCATGCCAGCGGTCTGGTCAGCAGCTGCAGCGGAACCGGCGTTGAAGCCGAACCAGCCGACCCACAGCATTGCCGCACCGATAAGGGTGTAGCCCAGGTTGTGCGGCGCCATGGCCACGCTCGGATAACCCTTGCGCTTGCCCAGCACGATGCACGCCACCAGGCCGGCGATACCGGCGTTGATGTGCACCACGGTGCCGCCCGCAAAGTCGAGCACGCCCCAATCCCACATCAGGGCACCGTCGCCGCCCCAGACCATGTGCGCGATCGGTGCGTAAACCAGGGTGAACCACACGGTCATGAACACCAGCATCGCCGAGAACTTCATGCGCTCGGCGAAGGCACCGACGATCAGCGCCGGAGTAATGATCGCGAAGGTCATCTGGAAGGTGATGAACACGCTTTCCGGGAATGCCGCGGTCAGCGATTCCTTGGTCAGGTTGCCGAGGAACATGTTGCCCAGGCCGCCCACGAAGGAGCTGAAGTTGGTAACACCGGCTTCCATCCCGGTGGTGTCGAACGCCAGGCTGTAGCCGTAGGCGAACCACAAAAGGCTCATAAGCGCGGTGATGGCGAAGCACTGCATCATCACCGACAGCACGTTCTTGGAACGCACCATGCCAGCGTAGAACAGTGCCAGGCCCGGAATGGTCATGAACAGCACCAGGGCGGTGGCGGTCAGCATCCAGGCCGTGTCACCGGAATTCAGCGTTTTTTCCTGGGCCATGACCAGGCCAGGAAAAAACAGGGACGAAAGGGCTCCAAGCCCTGCGATTTTTCGCAGAGTCATGATTTAACTCCTGGGACGTTTTGGGGGTGGGGGCGGAGCTTTAGATCGCGTCGGTATCGGTTTCGCCGGTACGGATGCGGATCGCCTGTTCCAGGTTTACAACGAAAATCTTGCCGTCACCGATCTTGCCGGTGTTGGCAGCCTTGGTGATGGCCTCGATGACGCGATCCAGTTGATCGTCGGCGATGGCCACGTCGATCTTCACCTTGGGCAGGAAATCGACGACATATTCAGCGCCGCGGTACAGCTCGGTATGGCCCTTCTGGCGGCCGAAGCCTTTCACTTCGGTGACGGTGATACCTTGCACACCGATTTCCGACAGCGATTCGCGGACGTCGTCCAGCTTGAACGGCTTGATGATGGCAGTGACTAGTTTCATGAAACTCTCTCCCGTGTAAGGTGGACTTGCCCCAGGAATTGTTACCCCGGCTCAAGTCTAAGCTCAGTGTCTGGCTTTTGTATGCATCGGTTGCCAAGACGGGCTGACCAACTGCTCGCGGTGAACCCCTCCCGCCCGTTCGCAACAACCGAACCGCATCGGTGCATGGGTCATGAGCCTCTAAGCAGAAAGCTTGCCAATACCGGCAAAACGCCGCTTTTCAGGGATTTACAGCCCTGCAGCTGGTTGTGATCAAAATCACGCTACGGCCACCGCACCAGAAGTGCGCCAAACCGCACCACGCCATGCACACAATTAGTGCGAAAGCAGCGAGCCGGACGTGAAAATGCACCGTGCTACACTGCCGCCAACTCATTCTGGAAGGTTCCCATGCTGCCACCCAAAGCGTTGCTCGATGCTATCAGCAGTCAGGCCAGCCGCCTGCTCAGCGGTGACAACCCACTGCCGCGCAGTGAAATCGAAAGCCAGCTCAAGGCGTTGTTGCAAAGCAGCTTCAGCAAGCTGGATCTGGTCAGCCGCGAGGAGTTCGACAGCCAGATGGTCGTGCTGGCCCGCACCCGCGCGCGCCTGGAGGCTCTGGAAGCCAAGGTCGCCGAACTGGAAACTCGGATGCAGCACACGCCTGTCGAGTAACTTGCTCGGCAGGCAAGCGATCAAGGAGTGATCAATGTCATTGGCTATCGTTCATAGCCGCGCCCAGGTTGGCGTCGATGCACCCAGCGTCACCGTCGAGGCCCATCTGGCCAACGGCCTGCCTTCTCTGGCACTGGTCGGGCTGCCGGAAACCGCGGTCAAGGAATCCAAGGACCGCGTCCGCAGCGCCATTCTTAACTGCGCACTGGATTTCCCACCGCGTCGTATCACGCTAAATCTTGCTCCGGCGGATTTGCCCAAGGACGGCGGGCGCTTCGATCTGGCCATCGCCCTGGGCATCCTCGCCGCCAGCGGCCAACTACCCGCCGACGCCCTAAGCAGCCTGGAATGTCTCGGCGAGCTTGCCCTTTCTGGCGCGATTCGTCCGGTGCAGGGCGTGCTGCCCGCCGCACTGGCCGCGCGGCAAGCGGGACGCACCCTGGTGGTGCCAAAGGACAATGCCGAGGAAGCCAGCCCGGCCACCGGCCTCAGCGTGCTGGCGGTCGATCACCTGCTGGAACTGGTGGCGCACCTGAGCGGCCAGACACCGCTGGCGCCCTACCAGCCACAAGGCTTGCTGCGGCACGTCCAGCCCTACCCGGATCTCGCCGAAGTGCAGGGCCAGATCGCCGCCAAACGCGCTCTGCTGGTCGCCGCCGCTGGCAGCCACAATTTGCTATTGAGCGGCCCGCCCGGCACCGGCAAGACCTTGTTGGCAAGCCGGCTGCCCGGCCTGCTGCCGCTGCTGACCGAAGAGGAAGCCCTGCAGGTCGCCGCGATTCGCTCGGTGGCTAGCCACACGCCGCTGCAGAGTTGGCCGCAGCGACCGTTTCGCCATCCGCACCACAGCGCATCCAGCCCGGCGCTGGTCGGAGGCGGCAGTCGGCCGCAACCCGGAGAAATCACTCTGGCCCATCACGGCGTCCTGTTCCTCGACGAGTTGCCCGAATTTGACCGACGCGTGCTCGAGGTTCTTCGCGAACCCCTGGAAAGTGGACAAATTGTCATCGCCCGCGCCCGAGACAAGGTCAGCTTTCCTGCACGCTTTCAGCTGGTGGCGGCCATGAATCCCTGCCCCTGCGGTTTTCTCGGCGATCCCAGCGGGCGCTGTCGCTGCAGACCGGAGCAGATCCAGCGTTATCGCGGAAAGCTCTCCGGGCCCTTGCTCGACCGCATCGACCTGCACATTACCGTAGCCCGCGAGAGCACCCAGCTCGATGCCCCGGCGGATAACGGCGAAACCAGCGAGGCGGCTGCCAGCCGTGTGGCCGCCGCGCGGGACATTCAGCTGCAGCGCCAAGGCATCGCCAATGCGTTCCTCGACCTGCCAGGACTGCGTGCCCACTGCGCGCTAGCCGATGCCGATCGTCAATGGCTGGAACACGCTTGCGAACGCCTTACCTTGTCGCTGCGCTCGGCCCACCGGGTGCTGAAAGTAGCACGCACCCTGGCCGATCTGCAGGGGCAGCAGGCGATCAACCGCCAGCACCTGGCCGAGGCGCTGCAGTACCGCACCAACCTGTAAACGACACAAATAAGCTGAACGAAACGAAGCGCTTTCCTATCGATAAAAGGCAGGTTCAAGAACACCGACTAATGGCAATGGTACAATCGCGGGCCTTCCGCTTTTGGCGGCCATCCGAAACCCGAGTCGTCTCTCCATTCCACTTCCTGCGCGATCCGGCGGCAACCAGATCAGCGGATGCGTGAATCATGGACTGACTCCGAACAAGGAGAGCTAGCTCAATGGAGGCACCTCTGTCTTCTCGCTCAAATCTCAACCCGCCGGTGTTTTTCGGCTCCACGCTAATCATCACCTGCCTGGTGATCTACAGCACCGTTTTCAAGGACAGCGCCCAGAGCGTGTTCGGTGCGACTCAATCTTGGATCATCGAAAACGCCAGCTGGATCTACATCCTGGCCGTGGCGATCATTTTGCTCTTCGCGGTGTTCCTGGCGGTCAGCCGCTACGGCGACATCAAGCTCGGCCCGGATCACAGCGAGCCGGACTACAACAACCGAACCTGGTTCTCCATGCTGTTCTGCGCCGGTATGGGCATCGGCCTGATGTTCTTCGGGGTTGCCGAGCCGGTGATGCACTTCCTTGCCCCGCCGGTGGGCGAGGCCCAGACCGTTGAAGCCGCCAAGCAGGCGATGAACGTCACCTTCTTTCACTGGGGCCTGCACGCCTGGGCCATCTACGCCATCGTCGCGCTGATCCTGGCGTACTTCAGCTTCCGCCATAACCTGCCGTTGACGCTGCGCTCGGCGCTCTACCCGCTGATCGGCGACCGCATTTACGGGCCCATCGGCCATGCCGTGGACATCTTCGCGGTGATTGGTACCGTGCTCGGCGTGGCCACTTCGCTCGGTTACGGGGTGATGCAGATCAACACCGGCCTGAACCACCTGTACGGCATGCCCACCACCACCACGGTGCAGCTGCTGCTGCTGGCCGGGACCATGGGCCTGGCCACCATTTCCGTGGTCAGTGGCCTGGATAAGGGCATCCGCATGCTTTCCGAGCTGAACATGCTGCTGGCCGTGTGCCTGATGCTGTTCGTGCTGGTGCTCGGGCCGACCGTGTTCGTGCTGCAGACCTTCGTGCAGAACACCGGTCAGTACCTGTCGGAGATCGTCAGCAAGACCTTCAACCTCTACGCCTACGAGCCGACCGACTGGATCGGCGGCTGGACGTTGTTCTACTGGGGCTGGTGGCTGTCCTGGTCGCCGTTCGTGGGCCTGTTCATCGCGCGCATTTCCCGTGGCCGTACCATCCGCCAGTTCATCGGCGGCGTGCTGGTGGTGCCGGCAGGCTTCACGCTGTTGTGGATGACCGTGTTCGGTGATACCGCGATCCATATGATCTTGGTCGACGGCGTCACCGACCTAGCGGCGGCGGTGGACAAAGACAGTTCGCTGGCCCTGTTCGCCTTCCTCGAACATTTCCCGCTGTCGACCATCCTGTCGCAGATTGCGGTGTTGATGGTGGTGGTGTTCTTCGTCACCTCCGCCGACTCTGGCGCCATGGTGGTGGATATGCTCGCCTCCGGCGGTCAGGACCAGACACCGGTATGGCAACGCATCTTCTGGGCCGTATTGATGGGCGTGGTCGCCGCTTCGCTGCTCCTGGCGGACGGGCTCAAAGCCCTGCAGACCGCCACCATCGCCAGCGCCCTGCCCTTCGTGATTGCCCTGATGGCGTCGATGTGGGGCCTGCTGCGCGCCCTGCAGATCGATGCTGCCAAGCGCAACCTGCGTGATCAGGTATCGCTCAGCCCACGCGGCGCATCGACCACCGGAGGCTGGCAGCGGCGCCTGCGCAGCATGGTGATGCTGCCGCGCCGCTCCCACGTCAACCGCTTCATCGCCGAAACCGTACTGTCGGCTTGCCAGCAGGTGGCCGAGGAGATGCGCAAACAGGGCCGCGAAGCCCAGGTTGAAAGCGGCGAAGATGGCCGCGTCACCCTGTCGGTCAGTCATGGCGCCGAAGCCGACTTCCAGTATCAGGTACGCCCCCGCGCCCTGATCCAGCCGAGCTTCGCCTTGCGTGACACCCGCGATGACTCCAGCGAGGAGCGCAAGTATTTCCGCGCCGAGGTTCACCTCAACGAGGGCGGCCAGGACTACGACGTGATGGGCTGGAACCGTGAAGAAGTGATCGGCGACATCCTCGACCAGTACGAGCGCCACATGCACTTCCTGCATCTGACCCGCTAATCCTCTGCAATAACGCAAACGCCCGGGCCCAACCACCCGGGCGTTTTCGTTGGTGCCTGAGCCTGGATGCTCGGCGTCGGCGATGCGGCCAGCCGGGTATTCACACTTGCACTGCGGACACACCCAGTCGCCCGGGCCGTAGCTACTTATCCATCAGGCAAAACAAAGCCCGCCCTGCTTACGCAGCCGGCGGGCATCGTCTTCCAGCTCGCTTGCTTAATGAGCCGGCTTGGCCTCAGGACGGGCACCGATGGCATTCTGGCTTTCTTCCATGACCTGCTGGATCGCCTTGCGACGGCGCTCCTCGGCACGGTGACTGAAGAACCACACGACAAAGGTCGCCAGCGATACTGCCAGCAGGATCAGGCTGGCGATGGCATTGATGGCCGGCGTCACACCCAGGCGCACCTTGGAGAACACCTCCATCGGCAGCGTGGTGGCGCCAGGGCCGGACACGAAGCTGGCCAGTACCAGGTCATCCAGCGATAGGGCGAAGGACATCATGCCGCCGGCCATCAGCGAAGGCGCGATCATCGGGATGGTGATCAGAAAGAACACCTTCCAGGGCCGCGCGCCGAGGTCCATGGCCGCTTCCTCGATGGACAGATCCAGCTCGCGCAAACGCGCCGATACCACCACGGCCACGTAGGCCGAGCAGAACGTGGTGTGGGCGATCCAGATGGTCATCATGCCACGCTCGGCCGGCCAGCCGATCAACTGGGCCATGGCCACGAACAGCAGCAGCAGCGACAGACCGGTGATCACTTCCGGCATCACCAGCGGTGCGGTGACCAGGCCGCCGAACAGCGTGCGGCCCTTGAAGCGGCTGATGCGGGTCAGCACGAAGGCTGCCAGCGTGCCCAACGCCACCGCAGCGATCGCCGTGTAGAGAGCGATCTCCAGGGAGCGCCAGACGGCGCCCATCAGCTGGCGGTCGTCGAGCAGGCTCACGTACCACTTGGTCGACCAGCCGCCCCACACCGTTACCAGGCGCGACTCGTTGAACGAGTAGATCACCAGGATGACCATCGGCAGGTAGATGAACAAAAGGCCGACCCACAGCATCAGCGAGGAGAAACGGAAATTCTTCATACCCGGCCCTCCAGCTCTTTAGCTTGGTTACGATTGAACAAAATGATCGGGATCAGCAGGATCGCCAACATCACCACCGCCAGTGCCGAGGCTACCGGCCAGTCGCGGTTGTTGAAGAACTCCTGCCACAGCACCTTGCCTATCATCAGGGTTTCCGGCCCGCCGAGCAGCTCGGGGATCACGAACTCGCCAACCACCGGGATGAACACCAGCATGCAACCGGCGATGATGCCGTTCTTGGACAGCGGCACGGTGATCTTCCAGAAACTGTTGAAGTTGCTCGAGCCGAGGTCCGAGGCCGCTTCGAGCAGGCTCTGGTCGTGCTTCACCAGGTTGGCGAACAGCGGCAGGATCATGAACGGCAGGTACGAGTAGACGATGCCGATGTACACCGCGGTATTGGTATTGAGGATCTGCAGCGGTGCGTCGATCAGGCCGATGGTCTGCAGAAAGCCGTTGAGCAGGCCATTGTTGCTGAGGATACCCATCCACGCGTAGACGCGGATCAGGATCGCGGTCCAGGTCGGCATCATCACTAGCAGCAGCAGAACGGTCTGGGTTTCCTTCTTGGCCCGGGCGATGGCATAGGCCATCGGGTAGCCGATGACCAGGCAGGCCAGGGTGCTGATGAAGGCGATCTTCAGCGAGCCCAGGTAGGCGGCCAGGTACAGCTCATCCTCGGTGAGGAAGATGTAGTTGCCCAGGTTCAGCACCACCTGCAGGGTGTTGTCGACCCAGGTGTAGATTTCCGTGTAAGGAGGGATCGCCACATCGGCTTCGGCGAAGCTGATCTTCAGCACGATGATGAACGGCAGCAGGAAGAACAGGAACAGCCAGATGAACGGAATGCCGATCACCAGGTGTCGGCCGTTAGGCATACGCTTGGTCAGGCTGCTCATCTTCATGATTGCAATACCACGCCGCTGTCGTCTTCCCAGAACACAACCACGGGCTCATCCCAGGTCGGACGCTTGCCGCGACGCTCGGCATTGGCGATGAAACACTGCACGATCTGCCCGGAGGTCAGCTTGACGTAGTAGACCGAGTGGCCGCCAAGGTAGGCGATGTCGTGAACGGTGCCGTGGCTCCAGTTGTAGTCCGGGTGCTCATGATCGGCGGGCAGCTGGGTGGCCATCAGCAGCTTTTCCGGACGCAGGGCATAGGTGACCTGAGTTTCCTGGGCGCGGGTACTGATGCCGTGGCCGATGTAGATCGGCTTGTCCAGCTGCGGGCAGTCGATCACCGCGTGGTCGGTGTCGTCGTGGACGATCTGCCCGTCGAACAGATTGACGTTGCCGATGAACTCGCAGACCAGGCGGCTGGCCGGCGTCTCGTAGACGTCGATCGGGCTGCCGATCTGGGCGATCCAGCCCAGGTGCATGATGGCGATTCGCTGGGCCATGGTCATGGCCTCTTCCTGATCGTGGGTCACCATCACGCAGGTCACCCCGACGCGCTCGATGATTTCCACCAGCTCGAGCTGCATCTGCGAGCGCAGTTTCTTGTCCAGCGCGCCCATGGGCTCATCGAGCAGCAGCAGCTTGGGGCGCTTGGCCAGGGAGCGGGCCAGGGCCACGCGCTGGCGCTGGCCGCCGGAGAGCTGATGCGGCTTGCGCTTGGCGTACTGGGTCATGTGCACCAGCTTGAGCATCTCGGCCACGCGCTCGTCGATCTCGGCCTTGGACATCTTGTCCTGCTTGAGGCCGAAGGCGATGTTGTCCGCCACGCTCATGTGCGGGAACAGTGCGTAGGACTGGAACATCATGTTGATCGGTCGATCGTAGGGCGGCAGTTCGGTGATGTCCTGGCCATCGAGGAAGATGCGCCCCTCGGTGGGCCGCTCGAAGCCGGCGAGCATGCGCAGCAGGGTCGATTTGCCCGAGCCGGAGCCACCGAGCAGGGCGAAGATCTCGCCCTTGTTGATGGTCAGCGAAACATCGTCGACGGCGACAGTTTCGTCGAATTTCTTGGTCACGCGCTCGATCTTGACCAGCACCTCTTTGGGTTGCTGGCTGCCCTCGATGACCTTCTTATAGGTACTGGAAGCAACTGCCATTACCAAACTCCCGCAGTATAAAGGGCGCCCGGCGAGGGCCGGGCGCTAAACGATTTCACCTACCGGACTTGATCTTCGTCCAGCTTCGCGTCATCAGGCGCTGCGCCTTGGGCGGCAGTTCGGCCATCACGTACAACTTGTCCAGCACGGCCTGCGGTGGGTACACCGACTCGTCCTGGCGAATGTCCTGGTCCATCAGCTCCCCCGCCTTGACGTTGGGGTTGGCGTAGCCGACATAGTCACTGACCCCGGCGATCACTTTGGGATCGAGGAGGTAGTTGATGAAGGCATGGGCCTGCTCGACGTTGCTGGCATCCTTGGGAATGGCGAGCATGTCGAACCACAGGTTGGCGCCTTCCTTGGGAATCGCATAGGCGATTTCGACGCCCTTTCCGGCCTCCGCGGCACGGTCCGATGCCTGCAAGACATCGCCCGAGTAGCCGAACGCCACGCAGATGTTGCCGTTGGCGAGGTCGGAAATGTATTTCGAGGAGTGGAAGTAGCTCACGTAGGGGCGCACTTCCATCAGCTTGGCTTCAGCCTTGGCATAGTCATCGGCGTTCTGGCTGTTCGGATCCAGGCCCAGGTAGTTGAGCACCGAGGGGATCATCTCGTCCGCCGAATCCATGAAGGACACGCCGCAGCTGGCGAGCTTCTTCATGTTCTGCGGCTCGAACAGCACGGCCCAGGAGTCGATCTTGTCGACGCCCAGCACTTCCTTGACCTTGGCGACGTTGTAGCCAATGCCGTTGGTGCCCCACAGATAAGGCACGGCGTACTGGTTACCCGGGTCGTTGGTTTCCAGCTGCTTGAGCAGCGCCGGATCGAGGTTGTTCCAGTTCGGCAGCTTGCTACGGTCGAGCTTCTGGAACGCGCCCGCCTTGATCTGCTTGCCAAGAAAATGATTGGACGGCACCACCACGTCGTAGCCGCTACGGCCGGCGAGCAGTTTGCCTTCCAGGGTTTCGTTGGAGTCGAAGACGTCGTAGACCGGCTTGATGCCCGTGGCCTTCTGGAATTCGGCCAGGGTGTCCTCGCCGATGTAGTCGCTCCAGTTGTAGATATGCACGGTACCGTCCGCATGTGCCAGGGTTGCCAAGCCAACCGAAAGCGCGGTCGTTGTCAGGATCTTGCCCAGGGGAAAATGCACAGGTCGTCCTCTTCTTGTGGCTCATCACCGACTGGTGACGTATCGCGATTCAGGAGAGCGCCACGGCAATGCCGCGGCACTCGACGGGTGGCGATCCACCCTCTGCCCATAAACGCAAACCGCGGTGCCAGGCACCGCGGTCAGCAGGCGATCAGCGACCGGACTTGATCTTCGTCCAGCTGCGGGTCATGGCGCGCTGGGCGGCCGGCGGCAGGTCCGGGAAGGCATACAGCTTGCCCATGGTTTCCTGGGTCGGGTACACGCCCGGGTCGTTACGAATGGCGTCATCCACCAGCGGCGTGGCTTTCGCGTTGCCGTTCGGGAAGTGCACTTCGTTGGTGATCTCGGCCATGATTTCCGGCTTCAGCAGGAAGTTCAGGAAGGCATGGGCCGACTCGACGTTTTCCGCGTCGGCCGGGATGGCGACCATGTCGAAGAAGGCACCGGCACCCTGCTTCGGAATGTTGTAGGAAACCTTGACCTTGCCACCGGCCTCTTCGGCGCGCGACTTGGCCTGGTAGATGTCACCCGAGTAACCCACGGCCACGCAGAGGTTGCCGTTGGCCAGGTCGGAAATGTACTTGGAGGAGTGGAAGTAGGTCACCGACGGACGGATCTTCATGAACAGCGCTTCAGCTTCCTTGAGCTGCTTCGGATCGGTGCTGGTCGGCTCATAGCCCAGGTACTGCATGGCGATCGGCAGAATCTCGGTTGGCGAGTCGAGGAACGACACGCCGCAGGCCTTCAGCTTCTCGATGTTCTCGGGCTTGAACAGCAGATCCCAGGAATCCACCGGAGCGTTTTCGCCCAGCGCGGCCTTGACCTTTTCCGGGTTGAAACCGATGCCGACCGTGCCCCACATGTACGGGAAGGAATACTGGTTACCCGGGTCGCTGATCTCGACGGTTTTCAGCAGGTTCTTGTCCAGGTTTTCCCAGTTAGGCAGCTTGGACTTGTCCAGCGGCTGGTAGACCTTGGCCTTGATCTGCTTGGCCAGGAAGCTGTTGGACGGCACCACGATGTCGTAACCCGATTTGCCGGCGAACAGCTTGGCTTCCAGGGTTTCGTTGGAATCGAAGACGTCATAGGTGACCTTGATGCCGGTCTCCTTGGTGAACTTCTCGATGGTGTCCGGGGCGATATAGTCCGACCAGTTGTAGACGTTCAATACCTTGCCATCTGCCTGTGCCATACCGGCCACGGCGCCGGCCAGCGTCACCGCCAGCAGAGTCTTGCCGAAAGTCTTGATCATGCGGTTCAGCTCCCTCATATGATGTCGATTAACCGGGCCGCCGTTCTACGCGGCGGGACCCATTTTTTTGGCCGGCAAGTCTGGCGATAACAGCCCCATCGCTCAAGCCCTGACAGGCAATTGATTACACCCGACTGTCGCTGCGTGCGAAAGCGTTGCAACGGCCATCAGGCCAGTAAAGCACGGGCGGTGAGATCCAGGCATTTACGGGCCTTTTCCACCAGCTCGTCGATTTCGCTCTTGCTGATCACCAACGGCGGCGAAATGATCATGGTGTCGCCCACGGCGCGCATGATCAGCCCGTTCTCGAAACAGTGACCGCGGCAGATCATACCCACCGCCTTGTCGCTCGGATAACGCGCGCGGGTCTGTTTATCCTTCACCAGTTCGATGGCGCCCAGCATGCCCACACCGCGTACTTCGCCGACCAATGGATGATCGGCCAGTTCGCGCAGTCGTTTCTGCAAATACGGTGCCGTTTCCTCTCTGACCCGCTCGACGATCTTTTCTTCGCGCAGAATTCGAATGTTCTCCAGCGCCACCGCTGCCGCCACCGGATGCCCGGAATAGGTGAAGCCGTGGTTGAAGTCGCCGCCTTCGTTGAGCACCTTGACGATCTCGTCGCGTACCACCAGACCGCCCATCGGCACGTAGCCGGACGTCAGGCCCTTGGCGATGGTCATCATGTCCGGCGTGTTGCCGTAGTAATCACTGCCGAACCATTGGCCGGTACGGCCGAAACCACAGATCACCTCATCGGCGACGAAGAGGATGTCGTACTTGGCGAGAATCTCGCGCACGCGCGGCCAGTAGCTGTCCGGTGGAATGATCACCCCACCGGCGCCCTGGATCGGCTCGGCCAGGAAGGCGGCGACATTGTCTTCGCCGACCTCGAGAATCTTCTTCTCCAGCTCGTCGGCGGCCCAGATACCGAAGGCTTCCGGCGTCATGTCACCACCCTCGCCGAACCAGTATGGCTGGGCGATGTGCACGACACCCGGAATCGGCAGGTCGCCCTGCTCGTGCATGCCCTTCATGCCACCCAGGCTGGCGCCCGCAACGGTGGAGCCGTGGTAGCCGTTCTCGCGCGCGATCACCACCTTCTTGTTCGGTTTGCCCTTGAGCGCCCAGTAATGGCGAACCATGCGCAGCATGGTGTCGTTGCCTTCCGAGCCCGAACCGGTAAAGAAGACATGGTTCATGCCGGCGGGAGTCACTTCGGCGAGCGCCTTGGCAAGCTCCAGCACCGGCGGGTGGGCGGTCTGGAAGAAGGTGTTGTAGAACGGCAGCTCGCGCATCTGCCTGCTGGCCGCCTCGACCAGTTCTTCGCGGCCGTAGCCGACGGCCAGGCACCACAGCCCGGCCATGCCATCGAGGATCTTGTTGCCTTCGCTGTCCCACAGGTGCACGCCCTCACCGCGGGTGATGATGCGCGGGCCTTTTTCGGCCAGTTGCTTGAAGTCACTGAAAGGCGCCAGGTGATGGTCGCGGCTCATGGCCTGCCATTGCTGGGTCTTCGCATTGTTTGCCGTCATGTTCACCTCTTTGTGAATGCGGGGCCGTGCGGATCACGCGCCAGCCCCGGCTGGATCAGACTGAAAGCAGCAGGAACTCGCGCTCCCAGGAGCTGATCACGCGCTTGAAGTTCTCGTGCTCGGCACGCTTGACCGCCACATAGCCACTGACGAACTTGTGGCCCAGGTACTGTTCGACGACCTGGCAGGTTTCCATGCGCTCCAGCGCCGCTTCCAGGGTCAGCGGCAGGCGCAGGTTGCGGCGCTCGTAGCCACGCCCGACCACCGGTGCGCTCGGCTCGATGCCTTCGACCATGCCGATGTAGCCGCACAGCAGGCTGGCCGCCAGGGCCAGGTACGGGTTGGCGTCGGCGCCGGCCAGGCGGTTTTCCACCCGGCGGTTCTGCGGCGTGGCATCCGGCACACGCAGGCCGACGGTACGGTTCTCCTCGCCCCACTCGACGTTCACCGGCGCCGAGGTATCGGGCAGGAAGCGGCGGAACGAGTTGACGTTGGGGGCGAACAGCGGCAGCACCTCGGGGATGTATTTCTGCAGGCCGCCGATGTGGTGCATGAACAGCTGGCTCATCGAACCGTCTTCGTTGGAGAAGATGTTCTTGCCGGTCTTCAGGTCGATGATGCTCTGGTGCAGGTGCATGGCGCTGCCCGGCTCATCAGTGATCGGCTTGGCCATGAAGGTCGCGGCCACGTCGTGCTTGAGCGCCGCCTCACGCATGGTGCGCTTGAACACCAGAATCTGGTCGGCCAGGTGTAAGGCTTCGCCGTGACGGAAGTTGATCTCCATCTGCGCCGGGCCTTCTTCATGGATCAGGGTGTCCAGATCCAGGCCCTGCAGCTCGCACCAGTCGTACATGTCTTCGAACAATGGGTCGAATTCGTTGGCCGCGTCGATCGAGAAGCTCTGCCGGCCGGTTTCCGGGCGGCCGGAGCGCCCCATCGGCGCCACCAGGGGGAAGTCCGGGTCGCTGTTGCGCTTGGTCAGGTAGAACTCCATCTCCGGCGCCACGATCGGTTGCCAGCCTTTGTCGGTGTAGAGGCGCAGCACTTTCTTGAGGATGTTGCGCGGAGACAGCTCGATGGGGTTGCCCTGCTTGTCGTAGGTGTCGTGAATCACCTGGGCAGTGGGCTCGATGGCCCAGGGCACGATGAACACGGCGTTCTCGTCCGGCCGGCAGAACATGTCGATATCGGCCGGATCGAGCAGGTCGTAGTACACATCGTCTTCGACGTAATCGCCGGTGACGGTCTGCAGCAGTACGCTCTCGGGCAGGCGCATGCCTTTTTCGTCGAGGAATTTGTTGGTCGGCGAGATCTTGCCCCGGGCAATCCCCGTCAGGTCGCTGACCAGACATTCGACTTCGGTGATCTTGCGTTCTTTCAACCAGCTGGAGAGCTGGTCCAATTTGGTGCTCATAGAGACCTCAGGTTTTTTGAAACCGGCATCCTCGGCCGGCTCGACATGCCCCGAACCTGGCAGCGGGCTTGGCCGCCCGCCACCAGCGCACGGGATAATCCAGGGTGTTCACGTCGTCGCGGGCAACTGCCCGACAGCGCCTCCAGGCGCGCAAGCCGGAGCCTTGCGTGCCCACAACGACATGCCACCGCATCGCCCACGACTGTAACCGACCTTCGTTGCACTCGACAGCGCCAGATGCCATTGCAAAGCGCGCGCCGTCCCCGTCAGGCATCGCCGGGCGCGATCGATCAGCCACGCAAAAGCACATCCCATGGACGGGTGAAGCTGCTCTGGTCGACAGAACAATATAGACAGGGAGATCAAAGGGAAGCTGACGGAGTGTGCAGATTTTCGAGCGATTCGACGCGATGGCATCTCGATAGGCAAATGCCGCACGAAGCGCTGTGCGAAGGTCACGCGCAAGACTCGGCAGACTTCGGCCATAGCCGGCAATGCCGCGAACCATGTGGGACTGGCAATGACGCCGGAGAGCGACATGCAGGTCATGAAACACCCGTATTGTTGGATTATTTGGGCTTTCACCGAGCTTAGCCTTGTTCATTTTTTTACACAACCCATCCGTTTCGACGACTGAAAGCCCGCGATCGATGCCTAAAACGGTGCAGTGTTTTTTCTTTGAAATGCCCTGAAACGCCCTAAAAATGGCCGTCACGCTCCTTATTGGGGCAGCATCGCGTTGCCTTGACAGTGCCTGGCGTTTGGGATTGACTCCCGGTGTGTCAGCAATTGATTGATATTTTTAACAACATAGGTGTTGCATCATGTCGGTACCCCCGCGTGCCGTTCAGCTCAATGAAGCGAACGCGTTCCTCAAGGAACATCCTGAGGTTCAGTTCGTCGACCTTCTGATTGCAGATATGAATGGCGTCGTGCGCGGCAAGCGCATCGAACGCGCCAGCCTCCACAAGGTGTATGAAAAGGGCATCAACCTGCCCGCTTCGCTGTTCGCCCTGGACATCAACGGCGCCACCGTCGAAAGCACCGGCCTTGGCTTGGACATCGGCGACGCCGACCGTATCTGCTTCCCCATCCCCGATACCCTGTGCAAGGAACCCTGGCAGAAGCGCCCGACCGCGCAACTGCTGATGACCATGCACGAACTGGACGGCAGCCCCTTCTTTGCCGACCCCCGTGAGGTATTGCGTCAGGTGGTACAGAAGTTCGACGAACTTGGCCTGACCATCTGCGCGGCCTTCGAACTGGAGTTCTACCTGATCGATCAGGAGAACGTGAATGGCCGTCCGCAACCGCCGCGCTCGCCGATTTCCGGCAAGCGTCCGCACTCCACCCAGGTCTACCTGATCGACGACCTCGACGAGTACGTCGACTGCCTGCAGGACATGCTCGAAGCGGCCAAGGAGCAAGCGCTACCCGCCGACGCCATCGTCAAGGAAAGCGCGCCGGCGCAATTCGAGGTCAACCTGCACCACACCAAGGATGCGCTCAAGGCCTGCGATCATGCGTTGCTGCTCAAGCGCCTGATCAAGAACATCGCCTACGACCATGAGATGGATTCCACCTTCATGGCCAAACCCTATCCGGGCCAGGCAGGCAATGGTCTGCACGTGCACATTTCGCTGCTCGACAAGAAAACCGGGCAGAACATCTTCGCCACCGAGGAGCCTGAGCAGCACGCGCCGCTGCGCCATGCCATCGCCGGGATCCTCGACACCATGCCGGCGTCGATGGCGTTCCTGTGCCCGAACGTCAACTCCTACCGCCGTTTCGGCGCGCAGTTCTACGTGCCGAACGCGCCGAGCTGGGGCCTGGACAACCGCACAGTGGCCGTTCGGGTACCGACCGGCAGCAGCGATGCGATTCGCATCGAGCACCGCGTCGCCGGCGCCGATGCCAACCCTTACCTGATGATGGCCGCCATCCTGGCCGGCATTCACCACGGCTTGACCAACGAGCTGGATCCGGGCGAGCCCATCGAGGGCAACTCCTACGAACAGCTGGAGCAGAGCCTGCCGAACAACCTGCGCGATGCCCTACGCGAGCTGGACGACAGCGAGGTACTCAACAAGTACATCAGCCCGGATTACATCGATATCTTCGTGGCTTGCAAGGAAGCCGAGCTGCAGGAGTTCGAGACGACCATCTCCGATCTCGAGTACAACTGGTACCTGCACACCGTGTGAAGGCAAAACGCCGGCGAAAGCCGGCGTTTTCACAGGTGAGATCGGCGGTATGATTCGGCCACGAGCAGCGCGCCGACATCACGGTATCGCGGCCATCACCAATCAGGACGAGCACATTGATTCACTGCCCTCGGGCTTTCCAGAACGCCGCACGGAGGACGCCTGAGTGAGCGCACGCGCGGAACAAACGCAACGAGCAGCGCCCAAAATTTTCAGTGCCTTGGGCTGGCATAATCGCCTCCTGACCCTCGAACGACTTCAGTAACGGAGCAATGTCATGAACACCCTGACCTCCACACCCCGCGCCGACGGCTTTCGCATGCCGGCCGAATGGGAACCCCACAGCCAGACCTGGATGGTGTGGCCGGAGCGGCCGGATAACTGGCGCCTGGGTGGCAAACCCGCACAGCATGCATTCACCGCTGTCGCCAGGGCGATTGCCCAATTCGAGGCGGTGACCGTATGCGCCTCCGCCGCGCAGTACGAGAACGCCTGCGCGCACCTGCAGCACGAGCGCATCCGGGTCGTCGAGATGACCACCGATGATGCCTGGGTACGCGATACCGGCCCGACCTTCGTGACCAACGCACAGGGCGAACTTCGCGGCGTGGACTGGGGCTTCAACGCCTGGGGTGGCTTCGAAGGCGGCCTGTATTTCCCATGGCTGCGTGATGATCAGGTGGCCAGCAAGATCCTCAACATCGAAAGCTGCGACCGTTACCGCACCGAAGGCTTCGTGCTCGAGGGCGGTTCGATTCACGTCGACGGCGAAGGCACCCTGATCACCTCCGAAGAGTGCCTGCTCAACCACAACCGCAACCCGCATCTGAACCGCGAACAGATCGAAGCGGTACTGGCCGATCACCTGGCTATCGACACCGTGATCTGGCTGCCCCACGGGCTCTATAACGACGAAACAGACGGGCACGTCGACAACTTCTGCTGCTACGTGCGCCCAGGCGAGGTGCTGCTGGCCTGGACCGACGATCCGCAAAACCCCAACTACAGCCGTTGCCAGGAAGCCATGGAGGTGCTGGAAAGCGCGCGTGACGCCAAGGGTCGCAAGCTGGTCGTGCACAAGATGCCGATTCCGGGCCCGCTGTACGCCACCGAGGAAGAATGCGCCGGTGTCGACCGCGTACTCGGCAGCCAGGAGCGCAGCCCGGAGGTGCGCCTGGCCGGCTCCTACGTGAATTTCCTGATCGTCAACGGCGGCATCGTCGCGCCCAGCTTCGACGACCCCAAGGACCAAGAAGCCAAGGCCATTCTTGAGCGTCTGTTCCCGGAGCATCGCGTGGTGATGGTTCCGGGTCGGGAAATTCTCCTGGGCGGTGGCAATATCCACTGCATCACCCAGCAACAGCCGGCAACCACCGCCCGCTGATATCCCGCCACGCAGAAAAGCAAAAGCCCGGAACCAGTCCGGGCTTTTGCATTTGAGCGAGCCGCCGCGTGGTGCGGCCCGTCAGGACAGCTTAGAGCAGCGGGATGCTGTAGCTGACGATCAGGCGGTTCTGATCAGTGTCAGCGGCAGCTTCCGAACGCAGCGAGGCATTACGCCAGGCGAAGCCCAGACCTTTGGCTGCGCCTTCCTGTACCACGTAGCTGATGGTCAGGTCGCGTTCCCACTCTTTCAGGTCGCCAGTAGCCGACTTGATGTTGTCGCCTTTCATGTACAGCACGTTGGCGGTCAGACCCGGCACGCCGATCTTGCCGAAGTCGTAGCCGTACTGGGTGATCCAGGTACGCTCGCCAGCGCGGGCAAAGTTGGTGATCTGACGGTCAGTGATCAGGTAAGTGGTAGCACCGCCCTGACCAGGGATCGAAGTCTGGTTAAGCTGCATGAAATTGCTGTCACCGGAAACCTGCTGGTAGCCGGCGCTCAGCGCGTGGCCTTCCAAGCTGTAAGTGAAGAAAGCACTCCAGGTACGGTTATCAGCCTCACCATCATTACCCGGCTTGCCAGCTGCCAGATAGCCTTCGGCACGGCCAGCGGCACTGCCATTCTTGCCGTCGGAGCTGGTATCGAAGTAACGCAGGTCGGACTTCAAAGAGCCAGCGCCCAGCGCCAGCGTGTGGGTCAGGCCCAGAAAGTGCTGCTTGTAGAAGTCGTCCAGATTACCGTAGTAGTACTGAACCAGAAGATCCTTATTGATCTT
This sequence comes from uncultured Pseudomonas sp., assembly GCA_966186235.1. Taxonomy (GTDB): domain Bacteria; phylum Pseudomonadota; class Gammaproteobacteria; order Pseudomonadales; family Pseudomonadaceae; genus Aquipseudomonas. The sequence goes on along the minus strand of CBIFVM010000001.1, from coordinate 98,430 downwards.
GTAGTCGGCGCCACCATAGTAAAACTTGTTGCTATCGGCGCCATTAGTGGCACCAGCGATAGCCAAAGAATCCGCGTTGCTGGAAGTACGACCTTTGGCATGTTCCAGTTGACCGGCAATCAGCGTCAGATTGTCGATTTCATTGGAGGTGATCTGAGCACCTTCAAAGGTTTGTGGAATCAGGCGACCATCGTTGAAGGTCACGACTGGCAGCTTGGGCTGCAGAGTGCCAACGTGAGCTACGGTTTTCGAGAAACGGACCTTACCGGTCAGGCCAACGCTGCTGAATTCATCACGTGCGCTACCGTCGTTTTCCAGTGGGAAAAGGGCGCTCGGTGTACGATCCTGCCCGTTTTTTCCAGCACGACCGCCGCCATCCAGACGCACGCCCAGAAGGCCGATAGCGTCAACACCTACACCGATGGTGCCTTCGGTAAAGCCAGATTGCAGGTTCAGTTGGAAGGCCTGCCCCCACTCCTCGACCTGACCGGTGTACGCCCCATTACCAGCGGTACGATCCTGGCTTTCACGGTTGTCATTGTTGAAATAGAAGTTACGCAGATCCAGCTTGGCCGTGCTGTCTTCGATAAAGGCAGCGTTTGCAACGTTGCCCAGGGTCAGACCCAGAGTGCCGGCGGCTACGGCCAGCGCCAGGGAAGCTTTTTTCATCGTGATCTCTCCAGTGTTCTGTTCTTTTAATGGTGCTGCATATCGGCCCGCAAGGCGCCGCCTTCATGGCGAGCAGCCAGCCGAATTCGGGTACGGCCGTCGGCTCGCAGGCAGCCGAAAGGCGCCACAGCGAGGGACGGCAATACAAAAATTTAGGGGGATAAGTGAAACAGGTCGATCTGGCTGCTGAAGCGACAGGCAAAGTGCATAGTCAGGTTCTCGGCATTCTTATTGTTCGGCCTTCAATGGCCGCTGCTGCATGAATTTAGCACAGCAGGTTGCATGCCATGGACGACCAAAGTCGCATAACAGCTAATTATTCAATATGTTAGCGAGAACGGAGAAGAGCCCATCAGCGGCCCGCGAGCAAAAATAAGCAATTAATTGCCTATGAAATTCGCTAAACAGGCGACTTTCCGCCAAATCAGCTGGTAACGATCTGGTTCTTGCCCTGGCGCTTGGCTTGGTACATCGCGGCGTCGGCGCGCGCGTAAAGCACATCGAGTCCAGGGTCGCCGCTACGCAGGGAAGTCAGGCCCTGACTGACGGTGATGCCGAAGGTCGTGCCCTCGTGGCTGAACGACAAGCGCTGAATCTCCCGCTGCAGGCGCTGAGCGATTTGCGAAGCCAGCTCCGGCTCACACCCCGGAAACAGCGCCGCAAACTCTTCACCTCCAATCCGCCCGAACAAATCGCCGCGGCGCAGGACGGAACTCGCACAGCTGGCCAGTTGCTGCAACACCTGGTCGCCCACCTGATGACCGTAGGTGTCATTGATGTGCTTGAAGTCGTCCAGATCGAGCAAGAGAAAAGCCAGTGGCTGGCTCTGATTGCGCGCCAACTCGAATTCGCTTTGCGCGCACTCGAAGAAATGCCGACGGTTGCTGCTCTGCGTCAGCACGTCAGTGGTGGCCAGGCGATGCAGTTCGCCTTCGAGCTGCTTCTTCTCGGTGATGTCCTCGGCGATACCGAAGATGATCGGTGAGGCCTGGGTCTCGCTCTGCCGACCAATGAAGCATTTGTCGCTGAGCCAGCGGATTTCGCCATCGGCGCGGATGATTCGGTACTCTCGGGCTTCCACGGCGCCGGTCTCCAGCACCTTGGCCATGCTTTCGGCGGCATATTCCAGATCATCCGGATAAATGCTGTTGCGCCATTCGCCATAGTCGGCCAGCAGCAAGCCGGCCGAACGGCCGAAAACCAGCTCGTAGGCCGGGCTGACGTAGATGATCTGCTGAGCCTCCCAATCGAACGCCCAGAGGACGGCATTCACGCTCCCCAACAGGGTACTGAACAGTTGCTCGCGCTCACGCAGCCGGGTGCCCTCGGCACGGCTGTGCAGCAAAGCCAGGGTCAGCTCTTCCAGGTCGATAGCAGCAAGTTCATCCATATACCGATCCAGAACATTGGCCTTTTGATTAGGTTGGGGTTGCCAATGGGATCGAAAAAGCCCGCCGAATGGCGGGCTTTTATGTGGCAACCAGGTCAGAACTATGACCATGGCTGCAGAGGGCGGTTCACCGACCGCCACGCTTTGTGCGCTACGTCACGCGGCGACAGGTCGCAGCGAATACGTCTTCAACTGCTCGGCGAAGTCTCGCAGGGATTGAATGCCACTCGCCTCCGCGTCGTGCACCCAATGCTTGATGGCCTCGAGCATGTCATGACCATTGGCACTGGTGCGCGCCCAAATCTGCTGAAGCGCCAGGCGCTTCTCGTAGATCACCTTGAGCGCCTGGCTGTGCGCCAACATGGCATCGATATGCACCTGTTGCTTGTCATGCAGCAGGCTCGGCTCACGAGAGAGCAGGCGCTTGGCACGGCGGAACTGATGACGGACGGACTCGTCGGCCTTGGCCAGCTCCTGCTTGACCAGCGGGCCGATCACCAGCTTGCGGTACTGGGCCATGATCTGGAAGCGATTGTTGAGAATGGCCATGGCGGTGTCCATGTCCAGAATCCCCTTGCCCGGCACCCGGTGGGCGATCGGCGCAACGCGCTGAACCTTGGCAAGCCCCAGGAAGCTGAACAGCTTGATCCACGCCCAGCCCATGTCGAACTCCCAGCGTTTGACCGACAGCTTGGCGGAGTTGGGATAGGTGTGATGGTTGTTATGCAGCTCCTCGCCGCCAACGATGATGCCCCAAGGCACCAGATTGGTGGCTGCGTCGCGGCACTCGAAATTGCGGTAACCAACGGCATGACCCAGGCCATTGATGACGCCGGCCGCCCAGAAGGGAATCCAGATCATCTGCACGGCCCACACGGTCAGGCCGAGCGCGCCGAAGAGCAGTACGTCGATGATCAGCATCAGCGACACACCGCCAATCGGGAAGCGCGAGTAGACGTTACGTTCGATCCAGTCATCCGGGCAGTTCTTGCCGTAGATGCGCAGGGTGTCTTCGTTCTTCGCCTCTTCGGCATACAATTCGGCGCCTTTGCGCATCACCGTGCCGAGCCCCTTTACCACTGGGCTGTGGGGATCATCGGCGGTTTCGCATTTGGCGTGGTGCTTGCGGTGGATGGCCGTCCACTCGCGGGTGTTCATGCCTGTGGTCATCCACAGCCAGAAACGGAAGAAGTGCTTGAGAGCAGGGTTCAGCTCCAGGGAGCGATGGGCCGAATAACGGTGCAGGTAGACCGTGACGGCGACGATGGTGACGTGGGTCAGCAGCAGGGTGACGACGATGAGCTGCCAGACCGGCAAGTCGAGAAAACCGTTGTACCACATGGGCAGGGGTACCTCTTGCAGAGAGAAAGCAATGCGGACAAAGTGCCGCGCCTCCATTATCAACATCGACTGCTGGAAAACCACTTGGTCTTTTGGCTAAGGATGTTACAAGAGGGGCCCCAGCCATGATCTTTTCCAGCGACAGGGAAGCCGTTATCTGCCCATGAGTACTCGGCAAGGCGCACTACGCCTGACTTTGAACTATCTGATCGCCGCGGGGCTGTGGATCGTGTTCAGCGACATGCTGCTAGCTTCGTTTCAGCTAACGGCCCGACAGACGGAGCAGGTTCAGGTCTGGAAAGGCCTGGTATTTGTGTTGCTGACAGGCGCCCTGCTGTACCTGACGATAAGCCGCCACCTGGGCCGCCAGGCGCGCATCGGCACGGCACTGCGCGCCAGCGAAGAGCGCCTCAGCCTGGCCTTGTCGGCCACCGAAGACGGCCTCTGGGACTGGGACCTGCGCCGCCAGAGCGTGTATTACTCGCCGGGTTACCACGCGCTACTGGGCATGAAGGATGGCGAGCTGAGCAACGATCGCGATCAGTGGCTGCAATTGCTGCATCCCGAAGATCGCCCCGTTTATCAGCGAGCCCTCGACGAACTGATGCAGGCGAGCGAAGACACCGCCTACGAAACCAGTTATCGCCTGCGCCACCGCGACGGCAGCTACCGCTGGGTGTTGTCCCGCGGGCGCCTGCAACTCGATGCCCAGGGTCGGCCGGAACGTTTCATCGGCACCGTCAAGGACATCACCCAGCGCCGCGCCGATGCCGACAGCCTGCGCCAGGCAGCTGCAGTGTTCGAGTCGACCCAGGAAGGTGTGCTGGTCACCGATGCGCAGCAGACCATCGTGCACATCAACCCGGCGTTCAGCCGGATCACCGGCTACAGCGAAGCGGAAATCCTAGGCAAGCATCCGACCCTGCTCAAATCGGGCCGCCACGACGCCGCGTTCTACCAGCATCTCTGGCACACGCTGCAGACCCAGGGTATCTGGAGCGGCGAGGTGTGGAACCGCCGCAAGGACGGCGAAATCTATCCGCAGTGGCAGTGCATCCGCGCCATCCGCGGCGAACACGGCCTGCTCAGCCACTACGTGGCGGTGTTCTCCGACATCAGCGTGCTCAAGCATTCGCAGCAGGAACTCGACCACCTCGCCCACCACGATGCCCTGAGCAACCTGCCCAACCGCCTGCTGTTCAGCGAGCGTGTCGAACATGCCCTGCAGCGCGCCCAGCGCGATGATGATCGCGGCGCCGTGCTGGTCGTGGACTTGGATCACTTCAAGCACATCAACGAAAGCCTTGGCCACAACGTCGGCGACCTGTTGCTCAAGGCCACCGGTGAGCGGCTGGCCAGCAGGCTCGGCAGCGGCAGTACCCTGGCCCGCCTCGGCGGTGACGAATTCGCTGTGCTCAGTGAAGACTGCACCCAGGCCGAACAGGCTGCGCACCTGGCGCAGTCGCTGATCGACTGCCTGAACGCGCCATTCCTGCTCGATGGCCAGGAGCTTTTCATTTCGGCCAGCGTCGGCATCTGCCTGTACCCCGACGACGCGAAAACCGTCGATGAGGTGTTGCGCAATGCCGACTCGGCGCTGTTCAAGGCCAAGAGCAGTGGCCGCGAGGGCTTCGCGTTCTACGATCAGGAACAGACCGAGTACGCCCGCCAGCGCGTGGAGCTGATCGCCGGCATGCGCCACGCCATCGAGAACGACGAACTTCGCGTGCATTACCAACCCCTGCACAGCCTGACCGACAACCGACTGATAGGGGTCGAAGCACTGGTGCGCTGGGAAAACCCGCAGCGCGGCTTGGTGCCGCCCGGTGAATTCATCCCGATCGCCGAAGACAGCGGCATGATCAGCGCCATCGACGCCTGGGTGCTCGAACAGGCGTGCCGGCAGATGGTCGCCTGGCGCAGCGGTGGGCGCCATCTGCAGTTCGTCGCCGTGAATATTTCCAGCCGTCTGTTCAGCCGTGGTGAGCTGGATCAGCGCGTTGCCCAGGTGCTGGCCAGCACCGGCCTGCCGGCGGGCTGCCTGGAACTGGAAGTGACGGAAAGCGCGGTGATGGACGACCCGGATCAGGCCCAGGCCCTGCTCGAACGCCTGCGCGGCCTGGGCGTGCGCTTGGCGATCGACGACTTCGGCACCGGCTATAGCTCGCTCGCACGCTTGAAGCGCCTGCCAGTGCACAAGCTCAAACTCGATCAGAGCTTCGTGGCCGGCCTGCCCCATGACAAGGACGACCTGGCGATCACCCGCGCGGTCATCGCCCTGGCGCACAGCATGGAAATGAAGGTGCTGGCCGAGGGCGTGGAGCGTGCCGAACAGCTGGAGCACTTGCGCCAGCTGGGCTGCGACTACGTTCAGGGCTACTTCATCGGCCGCCCGGTTGCCGCGCAGGATCTGCAACTGGCGTGACCAATGCCACGCCAGTTGCACGCCTTAGAACAGCGCCTTGCGCGCCTCGGTGGTCAGGACTTCCTCGGGGCGCTGACCGATGGCTTCGGCCACCTGATAGGCACGCTGCACCGCTGACCTCTTGCCCATGCGTGCCAGCCAGGCGGCCATGTTGGGGAAGTCCTCCAGACGCTGGCGCTGCAACTCCCAGCCCTTGGCCCAGGGGTAAATGGCCATGTCGGCGATCGAATAGTCGCCCGCCACGTAGTCACGCCCCTCGAGCTGACGATCCAGTACGCCATACAGGCGCGCCGTCTCCTTCACGTAGCGGTCGATGGCGTAGGGAATCTGCTCCGGCGCGAAGCGCACGAAGTGGTGGTTCTGCCCGGCCATCGGCCCCAGCCCGCCCATTTGCCAGTGCAGCCATTGCTGGACCTGCACGCGCAAACGCGGTTGCAGGGGCATGAAACGCCCGATCTTGTCGGCCAGGTACTCGAGAATCGCGCCGGACTCGAACACCGAGATCGGCTCGCCGCCGTCACTGGGATTGTTGTCGACGATGGCCGGGATCCGGTTGTTCGGCGATATTTTCAGAAAAGCCGGCTCGAATTGCTGGCCCTCGCCGATATTGACCGGGTGCACGTCGTAATCCAGCCCACTTTCCTCGAGAAAGATGCTGATCTTGTGGCCGTTGGGGGTCGTCCAGTAGTGGAGATCGATCATGGGGCGCTCCTATCGAGTGATGGCGGGGCCTGCCGGCGCCGGCGGGCGATGCATGAATCTTGGAGCAAGGCCCCGCGCGTAGAGTTCAGCCGCGGTGACCCGCCGGGCGGGGGCGGCGTCCAGCATGCGCTTCGAATGCGCAATCGGCCTCTCGCACTGAACGATGCAGGCAAGGCACAATCGAAACGCCGCGTTGAGCAGCGTGTCAGTCATTTTCCCTAAAGGTCGCGATCCGGATGCCGTCCCCCTCTTTGCGCCACTCGCTGCGTCGCCTCTGGGCATTGGACAAGTTCAGCTACAGCCTGCGGGTATTCATTGCCCTGGGCGGCAGCCTGGCGCTGTGCTGGCATCAGGGCTGGATGCACAGCCTGATTCCGCTATTCCTCGGCGTGATCGCCAGCGCCCTGGCGGAGACCGATGACAGCTGGCAGGGCCGCCTCACCGCGTTGCTGGTCACCCTGGGCTGCTTCAGCGCCGCGGCCTATACGGTCGAGTTCCTGTTCCCCTACCCCTGGCTGTTCGTCAGCGCCCTGGCACTGTCGGCCTTTTCACTGACCATGCTCGGCGCCCTGGGCGAGCGTTTCGCCACGCTCGGTTCGGCCACGCTGATCCTGGCGGTGTACAGCATGATTGGCGTGGAACAGCGCGGCGGCATTGCCGGCCTGTGGCTGGAGCCCTTGCTGCTGGTGGCAGGCGCCGCCTGGTATGGCGTGCTGTCAGTGCTCTGGCATGCGCTGTTCGCCCACCAGCCGGTGCAACAGAGCCTGGCCCGGCTGTTCCGTGAGCTGGGGCTGTACCTCAAGCTCAAGGCGGCGCTATTCGAACCGCTGCGCCAGCTGGATGTGGAAGCGCGGCGGCTGGACCTGGCCAAACAGAACGGCCGGGTGGTGGCAGCGCTCAATGCCACCAAGGAAATCATTCTGCACCGGGTCGGCAATGGCCGCCCCGGCCCCAAGGTCAGCCGCTATCTGAAACTGTACTTTCTCGCCCAGGATATCCACGAGCGCGCCAGCTCCTCGCACTATCCCTACAACGCCCTGGCCGAAGCCTTCTTCCACAGCGACGTGATGTTCCGCTGCCAGCGTCTGTTGCGTCTGCACGGCAAGGCCTGCCATGCCCTGGCCCAGGCCATCGAGCTGCGTCAGCCATTCGAGTACGGCGAGCAGTACAGCCAGGCCCAGGCCGACCTGCAGGCCTCGCTGGAACACCTGCGCATTCAGAGCAACCCGGCGTGGAAACATCTGCTGCGTTCGCTCGGCGCCCTGGCCGGCAATCTCGGCACGCTCGACCGCCTGCTCAGCAGTGCCAGCAACCCCGATGCCCTGGCCGAGGAGCAAGACAGCTCGCTGCTCGACCGCGAGCCGCAATCGCTGCGCGATGTATGGGAGCGCATCCGCCTGCAGCTCACCCCGACGTCGCTGCTGTTCCGCCATGCCCTGCGCCTGTCCATCGCCCTGGCTGCCGGTTACGGCGTGCTGCACTGGATTCATCCGACCCAGGGCTACTGGATCCTGCTGACCACCCTGTTCGTCTGCCAACCCAACTATGGCGCCACGCGCATGAAGCTGGTGCAGCGCATCGTCGGCACCGTGCTGGGCCTGCTGCTGGGCTGGGCGCTGATCGACCTGTTCCCGGCGCAGCTGATCCAGGCCTTCTTCGCCGTTGCTGCCGGCGTGGTGTTCTTCGCCACCCGCTCCAGCCGCTACACCGTGGCCACGGCAGCGATCACCCTGCTGGTGCTGTTCTGCTTCAACCAGGTGGGCGACGGCTACGGGCTGATCCTGCCGCGCCTGTTCGATACCCTGCTCGGCAGCCTGATCGCCGGCCTGGCGGTGTTCCTGATCCTGCCGGACTGGCAGGGCCGCAGGCTCAATCGCGTGGTGGCCAACACCCTGAGCTGCAACAGCACCTACCTGCGGCAGATCATGCGTCAGTACGCCGAAGGCAAGCGCGACGACCTCGCCTATCGCCTGGCCCGGCGCAACGCCCACAACGCCGACGCGGCACTGTCGACCACCCTGGGCAACATGTTGATGGAGCCAGGGCACTTTCGTAAGGAGGCGGATATCGGCTTTCGCTTCCTGGTGCTCTCCCACACTCTGCTCAGCTACCTATCGGGCCTGGGCGCCCATCGTGGCGAGACGCTTTTGGCCGACGAGCAGAACGAACTGCCGGCCAACGCACTGCGCCTGGCCGACAGCCTCGACGAAATCGCCCGCGGCCTCAGAGAACAGACACCCGTCGCGATCCAGAGCGACCATGAAGAGCACCTCGCCAGTTGCCTGGAGCAGATGCCCGATGACCTGGACGACGCCCAGCGCCTGGTGCAAACACAACTCTCGCTGATCGCCCGACAGCTCGGCCCGCTGCGCACCCTGGCAGCGCACTTGCTGAAGAACCGCGAAAAACCGGCAAGCGGAGTCTGATCGCCATGGACAAGCACGCCATCGTGCAGCAGGTCATCGAGCGCCTCGGCCTCGAGCTGCATGCCGCCGAACAGGCGGCGCGGGTCGCCCATGAAACGGCCACCCACGAAGAAAACATCGCCGAGAACAAATACGATACCCTCGGGCTGGAGGCTGCCTACCTGGCAGCCGGGCAGGCTCGCCGCGTGGAAGAGATCGGCCTGCGCCTGCGCGTCTGGCGCCAGTTACAAGTGCGCGCCTATGACGATACCCAAGGCATTCGGCTGACCAGCCTGGTGCTGCTGGCCGACGAGAACGACCAGCAGCAATGGCTGTTTCTCGGCCCGGAGGGGGCGGCGATCAAGGTGCAGGTCGAGCAGCGCACGATTCTCGTGCTGAGCCCCGATGCACCGCTGGGCCAGCGCCTGCTTGGGCGGCGTGTCGGTGACGAGGTCGAGCTGACCGTCTCCGGACGCTCGCAGCACCACGAGATCATCGAAACCTATTGATCTCAGGCTGGCGAACCGCCCTGCAGGTCACGCCAGGTCAGGTACAGGCGCAGGTCGAACTCCAGTTGCTGATAGTCCGGCAGCATGTATTCGCAGAGTTTGTAGAACGCCTTGTTGTGATCGCTTTCCTTCAGGTGCGCCAGCTCGTGTACCACGATCATCTGCAGGAACTGCGGCGCCGCTTCGCGAAACAGCGAAGCGACGCGAATCTCCTTCTTGGCCTTGAGCTTGCCGCCCTGCACCCGGGAGATGGTGGTATGCAGGCCGAGAGCACGGTGGGTCAGGTCGAGGCGATTGTCGAACAGCACCTTGTCGATGGCCGGCGCATTCTTCAGGTGCTCCTGCTTGAGCGCCATGACGTAGGCATACAGGGCCTTGTCACTCTGGATCGCGTGGCGACCCTGATAACGCTGCGCCAGGTAATCGCCCAGGCGCTCGCCGGCGATCATCTGGCGAACCTGCTCCTGTAGCGAGGCGGGGTAACCCTGGAGGTATTTGAGCGGCGTCATGGCGGCTAACGGTGGAGGGGCTGGCGGCAGATTATGCCTGAACCTAGAGCGGCACGACCCGCAGCAACCGGCCCTCCTCGCTGTCGGTGAGCAGATACAGCGCGCCATCGGGCCCGTCGTAGACGCCGCGAATGCGTTCTTCCAACTCCTGAAAGAGGATGTCTTCCCCTGCCAGCCGGCCTTTCTCCAGGCGTACCCGGCGCACGCTCTTTTCGGCCAGCGTGGACACGAACAGATCGCCCTTCCAGTGCGGGAAGCGGTCGCCGGTATACAGCGCCAACCCGGAAGGCGCGACAGACGGTGTCCAGTGCAGCTCCGGCGACAGATAACCCGGCAGCTCGGTGAAAGGGGTAACCATCGCTCCGGTGTAATCGACGCCAAAGGATGCCAGCGGCCAGCCGTAGTTGCCGCCAGGCTGCAGCAGGTTAAGCTCGTCACCGCCTTTGGGACCGTGCTCGTGGCTGTACAGGCGCTTGCGCTGGCGGTCGTAGACGATGCCTTGCACGTTGCGGTGGCCCAGGCTGTAGATCTCCTCGGCGGCGCCTGGCTGGCCACGCAGTGGGTTGTTCTGGGGGATGCTGCCGTCGCGGTTCAGGCGCACGATCTTGCCCAGGTGATTGGCCGGGTTCTGCGCCTGCTCGCGCCAATCGAAGCCATCGCCCAGGGTCAGTACCAGGGTGTCATCCGGCAAAAAGGCGATTCGCCCACCATAGTGAGAGGCGCCAGCTTTTGCCGGCTGGGCGGTAAACAGCACTTGCAGATCGCGCAGTTCGCCATCGACCAGCCGGGCGCGGACCAGCCGCGTGTTGTTGGCATCCGCCTCGCCATGGGCATAGCTCAGATAGATCCACGGGTCGCTGGCAAAATGCGGATCCAGCGCCACCTCCATCAGACCGGCCTGGGTGGCCACGAAGGACGCCGGCATGCCGCCGATTGGTTCGGCCTGCAGCTTGCCCTGGGCGTCGATCAGGCGTAGGTGCCCGGTGCGCTCGGTGACCAGCATGCGGCCATCGGGCAGGAACGCCATGGACCAGGGGTGCGCCAGGCCGCCGGTGACGGTTTCGATTCGGTAATCGGCCTCGGCCAGCGCACCTGCGCAGAGCCCCAGTGCCAGCAGAGCCGCCATCCCATTCTTGAAAGCCATCAGCGTGCCCCCCCACTGAAGCGCGCGAACACCAGGCTACCCAGGCCGCCGCAAAACATCAGCGCCAGGGTGCCAGCCACGGTGCGATTGGCACCGATCAGGGTCGGCATCGGTGCGACGGCATTGGCGAAGGTCAACGCGAGCCACATGGCCAGGGCACCGGCGAGCAAAAACGCCAGCCAGCGCAACGCGCCGCGCGCAGGCGTCAGCCAGGCAGTCAGCGGCAAGGCGATGATGAAGGCGGCGACCACCAGGGCGGCGAGGGTCGGGCTGAAGCCCAAAAGATCATGGGCCGTGGCTTGCAGGCGGAGGCCTGGCGGGATCTGCGCGCCGAGTTGCTGCAGGGCGGCGAGATTGAACTGGGTCTGAACGATGCTGCCGAGTACGGTGGTAACGAGCACGGCCAAGCCGAATGGCAGCCAGAGGCGAGAGTTTTGAGGCATGGGAGCCGACATCCTGAAACGCGTGGCGCCAGTATGGCGCAGCGCCTCGGGCGTGGCGGAACAGGAGTTTTACATGGTTTTTCGTAAGCGCCGAGCGATCAGCCCGTGCTTGATCGGCACCCCATTATCCCCGGGCGTGGATACAAAAAAGCCGCCTGCCCACTACGGGCAGGCGGCTTTGTGGCCAGGCGGGATCAGTTGACCTTGGCGGTCAGCTCACCCTTGGCGTAACGCTGGAACATGCCTTCCAGGGAGATCGGCTTGATCTTGGAGGCATTGCCGGCGGTGCCGAAGGCTTCGTAGCGAGCGATGCAGACGTCACGCATGGCTTCCACGGTCTTGGCGAAGTATTTGCGTGGGTCGAACTCGGCCGGGTTCTGCGCCATGAAACGACGGATCGCACCCGTGGAGGCCAGACGCAGGTCGGTGTCGATATTGACCTTGCGCACGCCGTACTTGATGCCTTCGACGATTTCCTCGACCGGCACGCCGTAGGTTTCCTTGATGTCGCCACCGTACTCGTTGATGATCGCCAGCCAATCCTGCGGCACCGAGCTGGAGCCGTGCATCACCAGGTGAGTGTTGGGGATGCGCTTGTGGATTTCCTTGATGCGCTCGATGGACAGCACATCGCCGGTTGGCGGCTTGGTGAACTTGTAGGCGCCGTGGCTGGTGCCGATGGCGATGGCCAGGGCGTCGACCTGGGTGGCCTTGACGAATGCCGCGGCTTCTTCCGGGTCGGTCAGCAGCTGGCTGTGATCGAGTACGCCTTCGGCGCCAACGCCGTCTTCTTCACCGGCCATGCCGGTTTCCAGGCTACCCAGGCAGCCCAGCTCACCTTCGACCGAAACGCCGCAGGCGTGGGCGAAGGCAACGGTCTGCTGGGTGACGCGCACGTTGTAGTCGTAGTCGGCGGGGGTCTTGCCGTCTTCCTTGAGCGAGCCGTCCATCATCACCGAGCTGAAACCCAGCTGGATGGAGCGCTGGCACACGTCAGGGCTGGTGCCGTGGTCCTGGTGCATGCACACCGGGATGTGCGGGAATTCTTCGATCGCAGCGAGGATTAGGTGGCGCAAGAACGGCGCACCGGCGTACTTGCGGGCACCCGCGGAGGCCTGGACGATGACCGGCGAATCGGTCTTGTCGGCAGCTTCCATGATGGCGCGCATCTGCTCGAGGTTGTTGACGTTGAAGGCCGGCACGCCGTAGCCGAATTCGGCGGCGTGGTCGAGCATCTGGCGCATGCTGATAAGTGCCATGTTTTGCTATCTCCCGATAGGGCTCGTTGATCGTGCAAGCCTGCCGCAGTGGCAGGCGCTATTCAAGTTTGCGCGAGCGGGGGCAGCCCGCTCGCAGGTCATTCAGGGCGCCTTGCAGCCGCGCCCGAGCAAATCGTCGTTGGCGGTGCGGTAGACCAGGCCTTCCTCACCCTTGGCATGGAAGGACAGCGTACCGTCGCTGTACAGCTCACCGGAACCGGACGGCTCCAGGCTCAGGCGATGGACGACATCGCTGCCGCCCATGCGCAGGTCGACCTGTTCGTGACCCGGGTCGGCATAACGCCAGAACACTTCGGCCTGGCTGTCACAGACCCAGCGATTCCATTGCTGGCTATCGGCGTAGTCCTTGCCGGCACAACCGGCAAGCATGGCCAGCCCAAGCAACGCGGCAGCGTATTGATATCGGTTCATTGCACTCTCCTTGCTCTAGCAGTTCTGCTCGCCCATGGGCGGCGTCGAGTCACCGGTACTCTGCCCTTCGATGCGCTGATCTTCGCGGGTGGTCGGCAGATCGATTTCCGCCGGACTCAACACGTTGCAGGCTTCATCGCGTGGCGATCCGCCCCAGGCACAACCGCCCAGGACGACACACAAGCTCAATACCATGGTCAGGTTACGCATCGATCACTCCTTGCTGGCTGATTTCCATACAAGGGTAATGACCACCGCGGCCCGCCAAGGTTTAGGGTCTGTACCAAACGGCCCGTACCGACCCCAACCGTCTGCAGTCGATTACTCGGCTGCACGTTTCTGCAGGATTTCCACTGCCGGCAGAACCTTGCCCTCGACGAACTCGAGGAAGGCGCCGCCGCCGGTGGAAATGTAGGAAATGCGCGAGGCAACGTCGTACTTGTCGATGGCCGCCAGGGTGTCGCCGCCGCCAGCGATGGAGAACGCCGGGCTTTCGGCGATGGCCAGGGCCAGGGCCTTGGTGCCTTCACCAAACTGATCGAACTCGAACACGCCGACCGGGCCGTTCCACAGGATGGTCTTCGACGCTTTCAACAGTTCGGCGAACTGCTTGGCGGTTTGCGGGCCGATGTCGAGGATCATGTCGTCGTCGGCCACGTCGGCGACCGCCTTGACGGTCGCGGCGGCAGACTCGGAGAATTCCTTGGCGACCACCACATCGACCGGCAGCGGCACGTTGACCTTGGCGGCGATGGCCTTGGCGGTGTCGACCAGGTCAGCCTCGTACAGCGACTTGCCGACCGGGAAACCAGCCGCTGCCAGGAAGGTGTTGGCAATGCCGCCACCGACGATCAGTTGATCGCAGATGCCGCTCAGGCTGTTCAACACGTCCAGCTTGGTCGACACCTTGGAGCCGGCGACGATCGCCGCCATCGGCTTGGCCGGCGCACCCAGGGCCTTGCCCAGCGCGTCCAGTTCGGCGGCCAGCAGCGGGCCGGCCGCGGCGACCTTGGCGAATTTGGCCACGCCGTGGGTCGAGCCCTCGGCGCGGTGGGCGGTACCGAAGGCGTCCATCACGAACACATCGCACAAGGCGGCGTATTGCTGGGCCAGCTCGTCGGCGTTCTTCTTCTCGCCCTTGTTGAAACGTACGTTCTCGAACAGCACCAGCTCACCGGCCTTCAGTTCGACACCGTTCAGGTAGTCCTTGACCAACGGTACCTCGCGGCCCAGGGCCTTGCTCAGGTAGGCGGCCACCGGCGCCAGGCTGTTCTCTTCGCTGAATTCGCCCTCGGTCGGGCGGCCCAGGTGCGAGCAGACCATTACCGCGGCGCCTTTTTCCAGGGCCAGCTTGATGGTCGGCAGCGCGGCAAGAATGCGCGCATCACTCTTCACAACGCCGTCCTTGACCGGCACGTTGAGGTCTTCACGGATCAGCACGCGCTTACCTTGCAGATCAAGGTCGGTCATTTTCGCGATGTTCAGGGTCATTGAATCAGTCCTTAACAGGGGCTGGTGATAAGTGAGCGGCGGCATCGAGATAATGCACGGCCATGTCGAGCATACGATTGGCGAAGCCCCATTCGTTGTCGAACCAGGCCAGCAGGTTGACCAGGCGAGGCCCGGAAACCCGTGTCTGACTGCCGTCGACGATGGCCGAATGGGGATCATGGTTGAAGTCGCAACTGGCGTGCGGCAACTCGGTGTACGCCAGCAGACCCTGCAGCGGCCCCTGTTCGGCGGCCTGGCGCAGGATCCGGTTGATCTCCTCGGCACTGGTGTCGCGGGCGGTCTGCAAGGTGATATCCAGGCAGGACACGTTGACCGTCGGCACCCGAATGGCTTTGGCCTGGATTCGCCCGGCAAGTTCCGGGAGCAGCCGTTCGATGCCGCGCGCCAGGCCCGTGGACACCGGAATCACCGACTGGAAGGCCGAACGAGTACGGCGCAGATCCTCGTCGTGATAAGCATCGATCACCGGCTGGTCGTTCATCGCCGAGTGGATGGTGGTGATGGAGATGTACTCCAGCCCCACCGCCTCGTCGAGCAGCTTGAGCAGCGGCACGCCGCAGTTGGTGGTGCAGGATGCGTTGGAGACCAGACGCTCGCCGCCCGTCAGGCACTGCTGATTGACGCCGTACACCACCGTGGCGTCGACATCGCTCTCGCTGGCCATCGGCTGCGACAGCAGCACCCGCGGCGCGCCTGCACGCACGAAGCGCTCGGCCTGCTCGCGCGTGGTGTACTGGCCGGAGCATTCGAGCAACAGGTCGATATCCAGCGCGCGCCAGTCGACGCCCTCGGGCTCGCGCTGGCGCAGCACCTTGAGCGGCTTGCCGTTGATGTGCAGATGATCACCGGCGACCTTCACCTCGCCGGGGAAACGCCCGTGGGTGGAGTCGAAACGGGTCAGGTATTCGATGCTGGCCTGGTCGGCCAGGTCATTGAGTGCGACGATTTCCAGCCGAGCCTCGCCTGCCCGCTCATGCAGCGCACGCAAAACGCAACGGCCGATGCGGCCATAGCCGTTCAGGGCAACGCGGTAGGAGCGATGGGACATCGGCTATCTCGGATGAACAACCGTAAGGTGGATCGCGTGGTTCGAGCCACCGGATGTCGCAGGGTGGATGGGCAAACCCTCATCCACCCTGCGGCGTCTCTGACTCAGGCGTCGAGCAGTTCTTCGGCGGTGCCGATGATGTTCTCGACGGTGAACCCGAAGTGCTCGAACAGCTGGCCGGCGGGCGCCGACTCACCGTAGGTTTCCATGCCGATCACGCGGCCTTCGAGGCCGACGTACTTGTACCAGAAGTCCGCGTGGGCAGCTTCGATGGCGATCCGCGCGGTAACCTGCAGCGGCAGTACCGACTGCTTGTAGGCAGCGTCCTGCTGGTCGAAGACGTTGGTCGACGGCATCGACACCACGCGGACCTTGCGGCCCTGCTCGCTCAGCTTGTCGGCAGCCTGGATGGCCAGGCCGACTTCCGAGCCGGTGGCGATCAGGATCAGTTCCGGCTCGCCGGCGCAGTCTTTCAGCACGTAGCCGCCACGGCTGATGGCCGCTTCGGTTTCGTGGTCGCGCAGGTTATGGGGCAGGTTCTGGCGCGAGAAGATCAGCGCGCTCGGGCCGTCCTTGCGCTCGACCGAGTGCTTCCAGGCCACCGCGGCTTCGACGGTATCCGCCGGGCGCCAGGTGTCCAGGTTCGGCGTGGTACGCAGGCTGGTCAGCTGCTCGACCGGCTGGTGGGTCGGGCCGTCTTCGCCGAGGCCGATGGAATCGTGGGTGAACACGTAGAGCACGCGCAGCTTCATCAGCGCCGACATGCGCACCGCGTTGCGGGCGTATTCCATGAACATCAGGAAGGTCGCGCCGTAAGGAATCAGGCCGCCGTGCAGGGCGACGCCGTTCATGATGGCGCTCATGCCGAACTCGCGCACGCCGTAGTACATGTAGTTGCCCGAAGCATCTTCGGCGACGACCGGCTTGCAGCCCTTCCACAGGGTCAGGTTGGAGCCGGCCAGGTCCGCCGAGCCGCCGAGCAGCTCCGGCAGCAGCGGGCCGAAGGCGTTCAGGCAGTTCTGGCTGGCCTTGCGGCTGGCGATGGTTTCGCCCTTCTCGGCCACCGCGCGGATGAACTCGCTGGCCTTTTCGGAGAAGTCGGCCGGCAGCTCGCCTGCCATGCGGCGCACGAATTCGTTGGCCAGTTCCGGATGGGCGGCGGAGTAGGCAGCGAAGCGCTGGTCCCACTCGGCTTCGGCAGCCAGGCCAGCTTCCTTGGCATCCCACTCGGCGTAGATGTCGGCCGGAACTTCGAACGGTGCGTGGTTCCAGTTCAGGGCGGCGCGGGTCAGGGCGATCTCATCGTGGCCCAGGGCGGCGCCGTGGGACTCTTCCTTGCCCTGCTTGTTCGGCGAGCCGAAACCGATGATGGTCTTGCAGCAGATCAGCGTCGGACGATCGCTGGACTTGCGTGCGGTGTCGATGGCCATCTTGATTTCTTCGGCATCGTGGCCGTCGACGTTGCGGATCACCTGCCAGCCGTAGGCTTCAAAGCGCGCCGGCGTGTCGTCGGTGAACCAGCCGTGAACTTCACCATCGATGGAGATACCGTTGTCGTCGTAGAAGGCGATCAGTTTGCCCAGGCCCAGGGTGCCGGCCAGGGAGCAGACTTCATGGCTGATGCCTTCCATCATGCAGCCGTCACCGAGGAACGCGTAGGTGTGGTGATCGACGATGTTATGGCCTTCGCGGTTGAACTGCGCTGCCATGATCTTTTCCGCCAGGGCGAAGCCCACGGCGTTGGCGATACCCTGGCCGAGCGGGCCGGTGGTGGTCTCGACGCCTGGTGCATAGCCGTATTCCGGGTGGCCCGGGGTCTTGCTGTGCAACTGACGGAAGTTCTTCAGGTCGTCGATGGACAGGTCGTAGCCGGTCAGGTGCAGCAGCGAGTAGATCAGCATCGAGCCATGACCGTTGGACAGCACGAAACGGTCACGGTCGGCGAAATTCGGGTTGGCCGGGTTGTGCTTCAGGTAGTCACGCCACAGCACTTCGGCGATATCCGCCATCCCCATGGGGGCACCGGGGTGGCCGCTGTTGGCTTTTTGCACGGCATCCATGCTCAGGGCACGAATGGCATTGGCACGCTCACGACGGCTGGGCATCGCTGAATCTCCTGCGGGGTGGCTGCCGAAGCAGCTTGGACGAAAAAAGGCACCCATTTTCGCCCAGCCAGTACCGCCGGGGCAATGACAGATGGTCGTCCGCGACAATATTGCTGCGCTTTTTATCCACAGCCGCCGCCGAAAATGTCGCGGCGAGACCACAGCAACCGCAATATCAAAATTTTTTGATATTGCGGTTGCTGGCTGAAAAATGACCGACTAGACTGCGCCCATGACTCAACGCGCATCCTCACTCGATTTCGAGCCCACCGACCTGCTGTCCGCCCTGTGCAAGGCCGCGGGCGACGGGTTGCGTCTGAACGTTCTGCGTGCGCTGAGCAACGACTCATTCGGCGTGCTGGAACTGGCGCAGATTTTCGCCATTGGCCAGTCGGGCATGAGTCATCACCTCAAGGTGTTGGCCCAGGCCGGTCTGGTGGCGACGCGTCGGGAAGGCAATGCGATCTTCTATCGCCGCGCCCTCGCCCATCTCGAAAGCCCCGGCGGCGCCCTGCATGCAGCGCTGTTGCAGGAAGTCGACAATCTCGAACTGCCCGCCGAAGTACGCCAGCGCGTGGCCCAGGTGCACCAGCAGCGGGCCGCTGCCAGCCGCGATTTCTTCGCCCGCAGCGCCGAGCGCTTCCAGGCCCAGCAGGATCTGATCGCCGGCCTGCCGCAGTACCGCGACAGCGTCGTGGCGCTGCTCGACTCGCTGGACTTGCCGGCCCATGCCAGCGCGCTGGAAATCGGCCCGGGCGATGGCGGCTTCCTGCCGGAACTGGCGCGCCGCTTCACCCGTGTGACCGCCTTGGACAACAGCGAGGCGATGCTCGAACTCGCCCGCCAGCGCTGCCAGCAGGAGGGCCTGGACAACGTTCAGTTGCTGCTGGCCGATGCCCTGCAGGATGCCTACCCCGGCGCCGATTGCGTGGTGATGAACATGGTGTTGCATCACTTCGCCGCGCCGGCCCAGGCCCTGTGCAAACTGGCCGAACAGGTGAATCCGGGCGGCAGCCTGCTGATCACCGAACTGTGCAGCCACGACCAGAGCTGGGCCCGCGACACCTGCGGCGATCTGTGGCTAGGCTTCGAACAGGACGATCTCGCCCATTGGGCAATCGCCGCCGGCCTGACACCAGGCGAAAGCCTGTACGTCGGCCTGCGCAATGGTTTTCAAATTCAGGTGCGGCATTTCCAGCGCACCCTTCCACTCACGCACGCGGCCGAGAGGCCCACACTCGCCAGGACAATCGATAGATGAGCGAATACTCCCTGTTTACCTCCGAGTCCGTGTCCGAAGGGCACCCGGACAAGATCGCCGACCAGATTTCCGATGCCGTGCTCGACGCCATCATCACCCAGGACAAGCACGCCCGCGTGGCGGTGGAAACCCTGGTCAAGACCGGCGTGGCGATCATCGCCGGTGAAGTGACCACCAGCGCCTGGGTCGACCTTGAGCAGATCGTCCGTGACGTGATCTGCAACATCGGCTACACCAGCTCGGACGTCGGCTTCGACGGTGCGACTTGCGGCGTGATGAACATCATCGGCAAGCAGTCCCCGGACATCAACCAGGGCGTCGACCGCGCCAAGCCGGAAGACCAGGGCGCTGGCGACCAGGGCCTAATGTTCGGCTATGCCAGCAACGAAACCGACGTGCTGATGCCGGCGCCGATCCGCTTCTCCCATGCCCTGGTCGAGCGCCAGGCCGAAGCCCGCAAGTCCGGCCTGCTGCCGTGGCTGCGTCCGGATGCCAAATCCCAGGTCACCTGCCGCTACGAAAACGGCAAGGTAGTCGGCATCGACGCCGTGGTGCTGTCCACCCAGCACAACCCGGACGTGTCTTTGAGCGACCTGCGTGAAGCAGTGATGGAGCTGGTAATCAAGCACACGCTGCCGGCCGAACTGCTGCACAAGGACACCCAGTTCCACATCAACCCGACCGGCAATTTCGTGATCGGTGGCCCTGTGGGCGACTGTGGCCTGACCGGCCGCAAGATCATCGTCGACAGCTACGGCGGCATGGCCCGCCACGGTGGTGGCGCGTTCTCCGGCAAGGATCCGTCCAAGGTCGACCGCTCGGCAGCCTACGCCGGTCGCTACGTCGCCAAGAACATCGTCGCCGCCGGCCTGGCCGAACGTTGCGAGATCCAGGTGTCCTACGCCATCGGCGTGGCCCAGCCGACCTCCATCTCGATCAACACCTTCGGTACCAACAAGGTAGCGGAAGAGACCATCATCAAGCTGGTGCGCGACGTGTTCGATCTGCGTCCGTACGCCATCACCAAGATGCTCGACCTGCTGCACCCGATGTACCAGCCGACTGCCGCCTACGGCCACTTCGGCCGCGAGCCCCAGCAACTGACCGTCGGCAACGACAGCTTCACCAGCTTCACCTGGGAGAAGACCGACAAGGCCGCCGAGCTACGCGCCGCCGCCGGCCTGTAAGCCCTCAAGCAGCAGCCAAGGCCCCGCCAGATTCTGGCGGGGCTTTTTTGTTTCAGCGATACCTGTCGATTTGCCGCGACCAGGATCGGCATCTAGCCTGAAAAGCTCTACCTCAGGCGCCGACGAGCCGCCTCAACAACTCATCGCCCGAGCAAGGATGCTCCGCCCATGAAAGCCTGGATCGCTGCCTGTATTTTCCTGCTACTACCCACCATCACCCTGGCCGACTGCCCGGCGCAGACGCCTGCCCATGCTCGCCAAGCCGCCGAGCTGGCGGCCCAGATCGCCCACTGGGACGATGCCTACCATCGTCAGGGACGTTCGCTGATCAGCGATGAACTCTATGACCAAGCCCGCGCCCGCCTCGAGCATTGGCAGCGCTGCAGCGAGTCGCCCACGGCCAATCCTCTGAACGGCACACAAGGTCCGGTAGAGCATCCCGTGGCCCAGACCGGGCTGCGCAAGCTGGCCGATGAGCGCGCTGTCGCACAATGGATGGCGAGCCGCGAGGATCTATGGATTCAACCCAAGGTCGACGGCGTGGCGGTCACCCTGCGCTATGACGGTGGCCAGCTGCGGCAAGTGGTCAGTCGTGGCGACGGCAATAGCGGCCAGGACTGGATGCATCAGGCCGCCCGCATCGCAGCTATCCCCAAGCATCTGGACGAAGGCGGCACGCTGATTCTGCAGGGCGAGCTCTATCTGAAGCGGCCAGGCCATGTGCAGGCCAGCGAGGGTGGCGCCGCGGCACGCAGCAGCGTGGCGGGCTTCATGGCCCGCCAGGCGTTGCAAGAGGAGCAGGCAGCCAGCATCGGTCTGTTCGTCTGGGACTGGCCCAATGGGCCGGCCGACATCCAGCAGCGCCTCGATCGTCTGGCGCGCATGGGCTTCCAAGACAGCCGGACTTACAGCCAGCCAGTTACCAAACCAACCGACGCACAGCGCTGGCGAGAGCAGTGGTATCGCAACCCCCTGCCCTTTGCCACCGATGGCGTGGTGCTGCGCCAGGGCCAGCGCCCCAGCAGCGACCGCTGGCGCGCTGAACCGCCGCATTGGGCAGCGGCCTGGAAGTATCCGGCCAGCGAAGCGCTCGCCCTGGTCGAGGCGGTCGAATTCAGCATTGGCCGTACCGGGCGCATTACCCCGTTGCTGCGCCTGCAACCGGTGAGGCTCGACGACCGCACCATCCGGGTGGTCAGCGCGGGCTCACTGGAACGCTGGCAGCAACTGGATATTCACCCCGGCGACCAGGTCGCCATCCGCCTGGCCGGGCAGACCATCCCCAAGCTGGAAAGCGTGGTGCTGCAAAGCGCCCTGCGCTCGCCACTGGCAATCCCCAATAGCGATGACTTCCACGCCCTGAGCTGCCTGCGCGCATCGCCCGCGTGCACCAGCCAGTTCCACGCCCGCCTCACCTGGCTCAGCGGCAAGCAGGCGCTGAACCTGCGCGGCATCGGCGCCGGAACCTGGCAGAAACTGCTCGAGGCGCAGTACCTCGACGGGTTGCTCGACTGGCTGCAGCTTGGCGAAGAGCAATTGCTGGCGGTGCCGGGCATAGGCCCGCGAGGCGCGACGATGTTGAGTCAACGCTTCGCCGAGGCTCGGCAGCGTCCATTTCATGATTGGTTGCGGGCGCTGGGTGCGCCGATGAATCCAGACGGCCTGGCGGCAGATAGCTGGGCGCAGTTGCACCAGCGCAGCCTGGCGCAGTGGCAGACATTGCCCGGCATCGGCCCGACCCGCGCGACCCGGCTGCAAGCGTTTTTCCAGCACGAGGACATCGTCGCGCTGGCCGAGCAGTTGGGCGAAGCGGGCGTGGCGGGCTTTCAGTAGCGGCGAAAGCGCTGGCTGGCCGACACCGCTAGCAGAGCCATGGCCTTGCCATCGGGCGCCGATCAGCGGCGGGCGGGCACAGGCTCAATCCTTGATTTGATCCTTGATGTAGGTGATTTCGGTCTTGCCATGGGGCGCCGGCTGGCCGTCCTCGCCGAGGTTCACGAAGACCATCTTGTCGATGGTCAGGATGCTCTTGCGGGTGATCTTGTTGCGCACTTCGCAGCGCATGGTGATCGAGGTGCGGCCGAAATCGGTGGCGGTGATGCCCAGCTCGATGATGTCGCTCTGCCGCGCCGAGGACACGAAGTTGATCTCGGAAATCAGCTTGGTCACCACGCGCTGGCTGCCCAGCTGGATGATGGCGTAGATCGCCGCCTCCTCGTCGATCCACTTGAGCAGGCTGCCACCGAACAGCGTGCCGTTGGGATTGAGGTCTTCTGGCTTTACCCACTTGCGCGTATGAAAGTTCATGCACCCTCCTGTCCGTCGTTCCATTGGCCGTGATGATCGCAAAGATTGGCGAGCGGATCATTGCCGCGCTATCGATAATGGTTATCGACACAGGTTATCGGGCCGGGTTCAGCGAGGCTGGCGACGAACGTGCGTCACGCCTGTCGGCATCCGCCGAGAAACGCCGATAACCGCGATGGAAAACCTTGGGCTCGCGCGCTGGCGCGGCTATAATCGCCCAGTTATACGCGCCCGCCACCGGGCGTTCCCGCCACCTGTCCGAGGGGCGCTGCAGCAACCCGAAAGATTTGTTTCGAATTCCCAAGCCCTGTATTCCCACAATGCTTAGGGGCAGATTCGAATCAACCTTTCAGGCTGTCAGGCTCGGATAGAGCGTTTAGCAAACGCATCAACGGCGCCCACTCGACAATCGTGTGACACCTGCGCGTCATCCGACGCTGGCAAGGTCGTACCTGTCGACAGCAGACAACCTAATGGAGAGTTACTGCATGAGCGCTGCTTTCAACGACTACAAGGTCGCCGACATTTCCCTGGCCGACTGGGGCCGCCGCGAGCTGATCATCGCCGAATCCGAGATGCCGGCATTGATGGGCCTGCGCCGCAAGTACGCCGCCAGCCAACCGCTCAAGGGCGCCAAAATCCTCGGCTGCATCCACATGACCATCCAGACCGGCGTGCTGATCGAGACGCTGACCGCTCTGGGCGCCGAAGTGCGCTGGTCGTCTTGCAACATCTTCTCCACCCAGGATCAGGCCGCCGCCGCCATCGCCGCCGCCGGCATCCCGGTATTCGCCTGGAAAGGCGAGACCGAGCAGGAGTACGAGTGGTGCATCGAGCAGACCATCCTCAAAGACGGCCAGCCGTGGGACGCCAACATGGTGCTGGACGACGGCGGTGACCTGACCGAGATCCTGCACAAGAAATACCCGCAGATGCTCGAGCGCATCCACGGCGTGACCGAGGAGACCACCACCGGCGTGCACCGCCTGCTCGACATGCTCAAGGCCGGCACCCTGAAGGTCCCGGCGATCAACGTCAACGACGCGGTCACCAAGAGCAAGAACGACAACAAGTACGGCTGCCGTCACAGCCTCAACGACGCCATCAAGCGCGGCACCGACCACCTGCTGTCGGGCAAACAGGCGCTGGTCATCGGCTACGGCGACGTGGGCAAGGGCTCGGCCGCTTCGCTGCGCCAGGAAGGCATGATCGTCAAGGTTTCCGAGATCGACCCGATCTGCGCCATGCAGGCCTGCATGGACGGCTTCGAGCTGGTTTCGCCGTACATCGACGGCCGTAATGACGGCACCGACGCCTGCATCGACAAGGCACTGCTGGGCAAGATCGACCTGATCGTCACCACCACCGGCAACGCCAACGTCTGCGACGCCGGCATGCTCAAGGCTCTGAAGAAGCGCGCCGTGGTCTGCAACATCGGTCACTTCGACAACGAGATCGACACCGCCTTCATGCGCAAGAACTGGGCATGGGAAGAGGTCAAGCCGCAGGTGCACAAGATCCACCGCACCGGCGCCGGCAGCTTCGACGCCGCCAACGACGACTATCTGATCCTGCTGGCCGAAGGCCGCCTGGTGAACCTGGGCAATGCCACCGGCCACCCGAGCCGCATCATGGACGGCTCGTTCGCCAACCAGGTACTGGCGCAGATCTTCCTGTTCGAGCAGAAGTTCGCTGACCTCTCCGCCGAGAAGAAAGCCGAGCGCCTGACCGTCGAAGTGCTGCCCAAGAAGCTGGACGAAGAAGTCGCCCTGGAGATGGTCAAGGGCTTCGGTGGCGTCGTCACCCAGCTGACCAAGCAGCAGGCCGACTACATCGGCGTGACCGTCGAAGGTCCGTTCAAGCCGGACAGCTACCGCTACTGATAGGCGGTACGCGGCGCGGGCCCGAGGCCCGCGCCGCGTAGCCCGAAGGAATCGTCATGTCTCAGAAACGCCCCAACGTCAGCTTCGAGTTCTTCCCGACGAAGACCGATGCCGGACACGAGAAACTGCTGAATACCGCGCGAGAGCTGGCCGGCTACAACCCGGACTTCTTCTCCTGCACCTACGGCGCCGGTGGCTCCACCCGCGACCGCACCCTCAATACCGTGCTGCAGCTCGACAGCGAAGTGAAGGTGCCGACCGCACCGCACCTGTCGTGCGTTGGCGACAGCAAGGCCGAACTGGTCGAGCTGCTCAACCTGTACAAGAGCAAGGGCATCAACCGCATCGTCGCCCTGCGCGGCGACCTGCCGTCGGGCATGGGCATGTCCAGCGGCGAGCTGCGCCACGCCAACGACCTGGTCGAGCTGATTCGCGCGGAAACCGGTGATCACTTCCACATCGAAGTGGCGGCCTATCCGGAGATGCATCCCCAGGCCCGCAATTTCGAGGACGATATCGCCAACTTCGTGCGCAAGGCCAAGGCCGGCGCCGATAGCGCGATCACCCAGTACTTCTTCAACGCCGATTGCTACTTCTACTTCGTCGAGCGCGTTCGCAAGCTGGGCGCCGATATCCCGGTGATCCCGGGCATCATGCCGATCACCAACTACAGCAAGCTGGCGCGCTTCTCCGACGCCTGCGGCGCCGAGCTGCCACGCTGGGTTCGCAAGCAGCTGGAAGCCTACGGCGACGACACCCAGAGCATCCAGCGCTTCGGCGAAGAGATGATCACCGGCCTGTGCGAACGCCTGATCGAAGGTGGTGCACCCGGCCTGCATTTCTACACCCTCAACCAGGCCGCCCCCAGCCTGGCGGTGTGGAAGAACCTGCAGGGCTGATACCAGCCTCGGAGGCCGCGAAAGACCGAACTTTCGCGGCATTTTTCTTTCCTAACAGGCGACGAAATCCACTGCACCAGCCAGTTGCATGGACCTGTCAGCCGCGTACCCGTTGACCCGAAGCCCCCTGCTGGTCGACAGTACAGGCGCCCGGATGCCCCAACAGGGGGCATGACTGCCGGGACGAATTCATCAATGCGCGATCAGCCAGGATCGGCTCGAGTTGTCGCGCTACCACGGGATGCCTGCATGCTCACTCGCCAGAAAATCAACGCCTCGGTATCGCCGAAAGGCAGCCTGGAAACCCTCTCCCAGCGCGAAGTCCAGCAACTGCGCGAGACCGGCTCGGGCAGCGTCTACGCGCTGTTCCGCCAGTGCGCCCTGGCGATCCTCAACACCGGCTCGCACAGCGACAACGCCAAGACCATCCTCGAGGCCTACCCGGACTTCGAAGTGAAGATCCACCAGCAGGACCGCGGCATCCGCCTGGAGCTGATCAACGCCCCGGCCGACGCCTTCGTCGATGGCGAGATGATCGCCAGCACCCGCGAGATGCTGTTCAGCGCCCTGCGCGACATCGTCTACACCCAGAGCGAACTGGAGAACAAGCGGGTCGACGTGGACAGCTCCAGCGGCCTCACCGACTACGTGTTCCACCTGCTGCGCAACGCCCGCACCCTGCGCGCCGGCGCCGAGCCGAAGATGGTGGTGTGCTGGGGCGGGCACTCGATCAGCACCGAGGAATACAAGTACACCAAGAAGGTCGGCCACGAACTGGGCCTGCGTGCCCTGGACGTGTGCACCGGCTGCGGCCCGGGCGTAATGAAGGGGCCGATGAAGGGCGCCACCATCTCCCATGCCAAGCAGCGCATCGTCGGCGCCCGCTACCTGGGCCTGACCGAGCCGGGCATCATCGCCGCCGAGGCGCCGAACCCGATCGTCAACGAACTGGTGATCCTGCCGGATATCGAAAAGCGCCTGGAAGCCTTCGTGCGCCTCGGCCACGGCATCATCATCTTCCCAGGCGGCGCCGGCACGGCGGAGGAATTTCTCTACCTGCTGGGCATCCTCATGCACCCGGACAACGCCGAGCTGCCCTTCCCGCTGGTGCTCACCGGCCCGAAGAGCGCCGAGCCCTATCTGCAGCAGCTGCACGACTTCATCGGCGCCACCCTGGGCCGCGAAGCGCAGAACCGCTACGTGCTGATCCCCAATGACCCGGCTGCCGTGGCCCGCCATATGGCGGCCGGCATCAAGGCGGTCAAGCAGTTCCGCCGCGAGCGTAACGACGCCTTCCACTTCAACTGGCTGCTGAAGATCGACGAGAGCTTCCAGCACCCGTTCGAGCCGACTCACGAAGCCATGGCGGGCCTCAATCTGACTCGCGAGCAGCCGACCCACGAACTGGCCGCCAACCTGCGCCGCGCCTTCTCCGGCATCGTCGCCGGCAACGTCAAGGCCCACGGTATCCAGCTGATCGAGGAGCACGGCCCCTACGAGCTGCGCGGCGACAAGAGCATCATGCAACCGCTGGATCGTCTGCTGCAGGCGTTCGTAGAGCAGCACCGCATGAAGTTGCCCGGCGGTTCGGCTTACGTGCCCTGCTATCGCGTGGTCAGCTAACCCATTGAGCGCGGGGAGCCTGCGCTCCTCGCCGCTTCGGCCAACCGGCCGTCTAGACAGGAGTTTCCGATGGCACGCCCGGCACCCCGTACTCTCCAGGTCATCGCGTCCACCCCGGTCACCCCGCACATGCTGCGCGTGACCCTGGGCGGCGGCGAGATCGACAGTTTTCCAGCGGATCAGGAAAGCGCCTACATCAAGCTGATGTTCACCGCCCCCGGCAGCGACAAGAACCTGGTACGCACCTACACCGTGCGCCAGCAGCGTGCCGACCAGTTCGACGTCGACTTCGTGCTGCACGAGGATGCCGGCCCGGCCTCGCAATGGGCCATGGCCGCCAGGCCTGGCGACAGCATCCTCGTCGGCGGGCCGGGGCCGAAGAAGCTCGTCGACAACAGCGCCGACTGGTTTCTGGTGATCGGCGACATGACCGCCCTGCCGGCGATCAGCGTGAACCTCGAACAGTTGCCGGCCGATGCCAGTGGCCACGCCATCATCGAGGTGATCGACGCCGAGGATATCCAGGCGCTGCGCCACCCCGTCGGCGTCGAGCTGCACTGGCTGGTCAACCCGCATCCCGGCGAGAACAGCCAATTGCTGGTCGATCATGTGCGTCAGCTCCAGTGGCTGCCGGGGCGCCCGAGCATCTGGGCGGCCTGTGAATTCAGCGGCATGCGCGCGTTGCGCCAGCATTTTCGCGAGGAGCGGCAGATCGACCGCAAGGACCTGTACATCTCCAGTTACTGGAAGCTGGGCAGCAGCGAAGATCAGCACAAAACCGTAAAACGCGAGGACGCCGAGGCCCAGGGCGATTGATCGCCAAGGCCACCGGCCAATCGCTGTAACCCCCGAGTGACAAGGGATAGCGCGACACCGATTGGCGGCAAGTTGTGCCCAACCCCGCCAATCCTGTTACACTCGGGCCTTCCCGCCAGGCTTGCGCCCGGATGCTGCCCCCAGTGGCCAGCAGTACCGGACGGGATTGCACGCCCCACGTGCGATTCAAGCCAGGCACTACACCTATAGGGCCACGCCCTCACCAGACAGGATTGCACATGTCCTTTGCCTCCCTCGGTCTCTCCGAGGCTTTGGTCCGCGCGGTCGAAGCCGCCGGCTACACCCAGCCCACTCCGGTGCAACAGCGGGCCATCCCCGCCGCGTTGCAAGGTCGCGACCTGATGGTGGCGGCCCAGACGGGTACAGGTAAGACAGGCGGCTTCGCCCTGCCGATCCTCGAGCGGCTGTTTCCCAACGGCCATCCGGATCGCGAACAGCGCCACGGCCCGAAACAGCCCCGCGTGCTGGTGCTCACCCCCACCCGCGAACTGGCTGCCCAGGTGCATGACAGCTTCAAGCTGTATGCCCGCGATCTGAAATTCGTCAGCGCCTGCATTTTCGGCGGCGTTGGCATGAACCCGCAGGTGCAGGCCCTGGCCAAGGGCGTCGACGTTCTGGTCGCCTGCCCGGGCCGCCTGCTCGACCTGGCCGGGCAAGGCAGCGTCGATCTGTCCCACGTGGAAATCCTCGTGCTGGACGAAGCCGACCGCATGCTCGACATGGGCTTCATCCACGATGTGAAGAAAGTCCTCGCCCGCCTGCCGGCCAAGCGTCAGAACCTGCTGTTCTCGGCGACCTTCTCCAAGGACATCACCGACCTCGCCAGCAAGCTGCTGCACGACCCCGAGCGCATCGAGGTAACGCCGCCGAACACCACGGTCGAGCGCATCGAACAGCGCGTGTTCCGCCTGCAGGCCAGCCACAAGCGCGCCCTGCTGGCTCACCTGGTCACCGCCGGTGCCTGGGAACAGGTGCTGGTGTTCACCCGTACCAAGCACGGCGCCAATCGCCTGGCCGAGTACCTGGAAAAACACGGCCTGACCGCTGCCGCGATTCACGGCAACAAGAGCCAGAATGCCCGTACCAAGGCCCTGGCCGACTTCAAGGCCAACAAGGTGCGCATCCTGGTCGCCACCGACATCGCCGCCCGCGGCCTGGACATCGACCAGCTGCCCCACGTGGTCAACTTCGAGCTGCCCAACGTCGAGGAAGACTACGTGCACCGCATCGGCCGCACCGGTCGTGCCGGCCGTAGCGGCGAAGCCATCTCCCTGGTCGCGCCGGACGAGGAGAAGCTGCTCAAGAGCATCGAGCGCATGACCAAGCAGAAGATCCCGGACGGCGATCTGATGGGCTTCGATGCCAGCAAGGTCGAGGCCGAGCGCCCGGAAGTACGCGAGCCGCAGAAGCCACGCCAGCCGCGCGGCGCCAAGGCCGAAGGCGAGCGCCAGAATGGCGGCCGTCGCGACAAGGGCAAGGATGGCGGCAAGGCGAAGAGCCAGCCCCAGGCCAAAGCCAAGCCGGCCCGCGGCCAGCAGCCGCGCAGCCAGGCACGCCCAGCACCGGCTGCAGGCGCTCCCGCCCTGCCGCCGGATCGCGCGCCGGATGAATTCCGCGATGACGATATCGACAATTTCGGCAACCGTGTCGACTACGTACCGACCCAGAACAAGCCCCAAGGCCGTGGCCGCCGCCAGGGCGGCGGCCAGAATGCTGGCGGCGCCGGTCAGGCACCGCGCGGTCAGGGCAAGGGCCCACGCACCGGCGGTGGCGGCAGCGCCAACGGCGGCGGCAAACGTCAGGGCCAGGGTCAAGGCGGCGGTCGTGGCCGTGGCGGCGACAACCGTAGCCGTGGCGCGCGTGACAACGTCGTCACGTCGCTGAACCGCGACGAGCTGCCACGCCGTGAAGGCCCGCGTCGCGACGCCCCCGAGAAGCAGCCGATCATCATGCACAAGGCTTCGCGCAGCGACCGTCTGCCGACCGCCGAACAGCTCGATCAGTTGCCGAGCAGCCGCCCGCGTGGCGAGAAGCCCGCTCTGCTGACCCGCAACCGCGACAGCGAATGACGGCCCTTGAATACCGGGGCTTGCGGCCCCGGTATTCAAAAGCTCCACAAACAAAAACGCCGGCTCAGAGCCGGCGTTTTTGTTTCTAGCGTCAGGCTTACTTGCGCACGCCTTCTACGGAGATGATCAGCTCGACTTCCTGCGAAGCCGGGCCCAGATCCTTCTCGATGTTGAAGTCCTTCAATTTCAGCTTGGTGCTGCCCTCGAAGCCGGCACGGTAGCCGCCCCATGGGTCCTTGCCTTCGCCGATGAACTTGGCAGCGATCACAACCGGCTTGGTCACGCCGTTGAGGGTCAGGTCGCCAGTGATGTCGGCAGCGCCCTGGCCGGTCGACTTGACCGACGTGGACTTGAAGGTCGCGGTCGGGTTCTTGCTGACGTTGAGGAAGTCGGCGCTACGAATGTGCTTGTCGCGCTCGGCGTGGTTGGTGTCGACGCTTTCGGTCTTCAGGGTTACGTCGACCTTACTGGCCTCGGGGTTCTTCTCGTCGAAGCTGAAGGAGCCGTCGAAATCCTTGAATGTGCCGTACAGCCAGCTGTAGCCCAGGTGGCTGATCTTGAAATTGACGAAGGCGTGCTGGCCTTGCTTGTCGATGGCGTAGTCGGCAGCCATTGCCTGGCCAGCGCCCAACAGAGCGGTACCCAGCGCCAGTGCAGCGAAAGTCTTCTTCAACATGGGAACTCCTTGTGAGATGAAAATGGATGGCGCTGCAGAGCAACGCCGAAACCGCAGGAAGATCAGCGCCCAAAGATACGCAGCAAGGTGCGATCACGGTCGATGAAGTGGTGCTTCAACGCAGCCAGGCCATGCAGGATCGCAAAGATCACGATAGCCCAGGCCAGGTATTCATGAATCAGGCCGGCGACATCCCCCTGATTGGGGATGCTGGTCACGCTCGCCGGCACCTCGAACCAGCCGAACACGCTGATGCCCCGGCCATCGGCGGTGGAGATCAGGTAGCCGGAAGTCATCAGCACGAACAGCCCCAGGTACAGGAAGCCGTGCCCCAGCTTGCTGGCCACGCGCGTCAGCCGACCATGCTCCGGCAGCGCCGGCGGCGGTGGGCTGGCCAGGCGCCACGCCAGGCGCGCCAGCATGACGATGAACAGCAGGATGCCGATGCTCTTGTGGATGTTCGGCGCCGTCTGGTACCAGCTGCTGTAGTAGCTCAGCCCGACCATCCAGAAGCCGAGGGCGAACAACCCGAATACCGCGATGGCCACCAGCCAATGCAGGGAAACGCTGATAAGACCGTAACGGAACGTAGAATTACGCCACTGCATGGCCTGCTTCCAGAAGTTGAGTTGGACAGAGATTAGCAACAAACCTATCGAGTAATAGCAGAAATTGTTGCTGTGAAAGATCGAGAAAGGCGATAGCTGAACACCATCACCAGAAGCTAAGGAGCTTAGTCCCTGGACGCATCCGAGCCGTTCAACGCCTCGCACCCGAACGGTCACTTTCAGCGGATCGACGGTGGCGGACGGCGGAAAACGGCAGGCGCGCGCATCTGATAGGCTTGCCCGCTGACAATTGGGAGAGCGGCTCGATGAGTAACCAACACTGGATGCAGCGTGACCTGGACGTCCTCTGGCACCCTTGTACACAGATGAAGGACCACGAGCGCCTGCCGCTGATTCCGATCCGTCGTGGCGAAGGTGTGTGGCTGGAGGACTTCGAGGGCAAACGTTATCTGGATGCCGTCAGTTCCTGGTGGGTCAATGTATTCGGCCACGCCAACCCGCGTATCGGCGAGCGCATCAAAGAGCAGGTCGATCAGCTCGAGCACGTGATGCTGGCCGGCTTCAGCCACCAGCCGGTGGTCGAACTGTCCGAGCGGCTGGTGCAGATCACGCCGACGGGGCTGAGCAGGGTGTTCTATGCCGACAACGGTTCCTCGGGCATCGAAGTGGCGCTGAAGATGAGCTTTCACTACTGGCTCAACAGCGGTCAGCCTGCCAAGAAACGCTTCGTGACCCTGACCAACAGCTACCACGGCGAAACCGTGGCAGCGATGTCGGTGGGCGACGTGGCACTGTTCACCGACACCTACAAGGCACTGTTGCTCGACACCCTCAAGGTGCCGAGCCCGGACTGCTACCTGCGCCCGGACGGCGTGAGCTGGGAAGACCACTCACGGACGATGTTCGCCGCCATGGAGCAGACGCTCGCCGAACACCACCATGAAGTGGCGGCGGTGATCGTCGAGCCCTTGATCCAGGGCGCCGGCGGCATGCGCATGTACCACCCGATCTACCTCAAGCTGCTGCGCGAGGCTTGCGACCGCTACAGCGTGCACCTGATCCATGACGAGATCGCCGTCGGTTTCGGTCGCACCGGCACGATGTTCGCCTGCGAGCAGGCCGGCATCACCCCGGACTTTCTGGTGTTGTCCAAGGCACTCACCGGCGGCTATCTGCCGATGGCTGCGGTGCTGACCACCGATGAGGTCTACGCCGCGTTCTACGACGAGTACGCCACCCTGCGCGCCTTCCTGCATTCGCACACCTACACCGGCAACCCGCTGGCCTGCGCCGCCGCCCTGGCGACCCTGGATATCTTCGAGGAGGACGGCGTGATCGAGGCCAACAAGCGACTCGCCGCGCGCATGGCCAGCGCAACCGCACACCTGGTCGATCACCCCCACGTCGCCGAAGTGCGCCAGACCGGCATGGCCCTGGCCATCGAAATGGTGCAGGACAAGGCCGCCAAGGTCGCCTATCCCTGGCAGGAACGCCGTGGCCTCAAGGTGTACCAGCACGCCCTGACCCGCGGCGCCCTGCTGCGGCCGCTGGGCAGCGTGGTGTACTTCCTGCCGCCCTATGTGATCAGCGAAGAGCAGATCGACTTCCTCGCTGACGTGGCCAGCGAAGGCATCGACCTGGCCACCCGTACTTCGGTCAGCGTGCCGGTTGGCGACACCCGTTATCCGGGCTTCCGCGATCCGGGCTGACGGCGCCGGCAGGTGGGCACGCCCCTACCTGCCGTCATGCCGTGCTCAGAGCACGCTCAGCGGGTACTCGACGATGAAACGCACCTGATCGGAATCCACATCCGAGGTTCCGGAGATACGGTGCGTGGCCTGGCGCAGGCGGAACTTGAGGTCCTTGGCCGCGCCGCTCTGCACCACGTATTGCACGTTCACATCGCGCTCCCAGTGCTTCTCGTTGTCGGCGTAATAGGCGTAGGGGCTGGATGCGTCCATCTTGCTGCCATCGACGTTGTCGCCGCGGATGTACGAGACGTAGAACGACAGCCCCGGCACTCCGTAGCTGGCCAGGTCCATGGCGTAGGTAGCGCGCCAGGAGCGCTCGCCCGGGCCGTTGAAATCCACCAGTTGCGACGAGTTGGCCAGGTAGATGGAGTCTTGCGCACCGCCGCCGCCGAGCGTCAGGTAGTCGAACGGCTGATCGCCATGCACCCGTTGGTGGGCGATGGTGAAGGTATGCGCGCCGATCGAGTAGGCAGTGGCCAGCGACCAGGCGGTGACGTCGATGTCGCCGGCGACCGACTTACCCTCATCCAGCGTCCGATAGATGTTGAAATCGAAGTTCAGCGCCTGCTGGTCATCGATTGCCAGGTTGTAGATGGCGTTGCCGTAGTACTGACGCCACAGGTCTTCATAGCGCGAGGCATAGGCACTGAAACTCAAGGCATCGCTGGCCACCCAATTGGCCCCGACATAATCGACACTGCCACCTTCGGCTCCTGGCGCGTAGGTGCTGTAGAAGCCATCGCGGCTACCGGCCTGGTTGAAATCCTTGGACGAAGTGAAATGGCCTGCGTCGATGGTCAGGTCATCGATCTCGGTGCTGGTCAGCTGGAAACCGGTCGCGGTAGCCGGTACCAGGCGGGCGTCGGCAACCGCGATCACCGGGTTGTAGGGCCGCAGTTGGCCATACTTGAGTTCCGAATTGGAAATGCGCATTTTCACGGCGCCACCGAGGGTGCCGAACTCGTCGTCAGCCTGGTTGGTGGACGAGTCCACCGGCAGCAACCCGGAGCCCGATCGCCCGCGCCCGCTGTCCAGCTTGATGCCCATGTAGGCATTGAGATCGACGCCGAAACCGACGACGCCCTGGGTATAACCCGAGCTGTATTCGAGGTGAAAACCCTGGCCCCATTCGCGGTTGTCCTGGGCTCCGCTCGCATGGCGATCCATATGCCAGTAAACGTTGCGGGTCAGCAGATTCAGCGTGCTGTCTTCGAGAAAACCCCTGGATTCGGCCTGGTTCGCCTGAGCGGTGGAAATGGCCAGAAGACTGGCGCTCAGCGCCATCAACGATAATCCGGTACGTTGCACGATCATTATTATTCCCTATGCGTGGAATGTAGCGGCGGATAGTCCGCCCTTGGAACAGGATGGGCTGCAGCGCCCACGCCGCTGCACGGCAACAGGTTTCCCCTGCCTGACGTGCGTTCGCGTAAGCCACCCACCCCTTGGTCAGCCCTGCCGTGTTGAAGCGCCCCGGAAATGCGGCCCGGGAGCAAGGCCGTTCTTTTTTTACCCTATGGCCAATTGACGCATCGTCGCAACCCTCGATGCCGGCAAGCGGCGCTCCTGTACACCGATCGCGAGCGACTCACGCCAATCACCGCGCGGCCTGCAGCAACGCTGCGGTCATCGACGGCCTGCAGAAAAACGACCATCCGGTTATGCTTGCCCACCCTCAGCCCATATCCATCACCGACCATGCGCCTTTCCCGCTTCTTCATCGACGCCCCCCTTTCCCTCGGCCAACACGAACTACCCGAGGCCCAGGCCCACTACATCGGCCGGGTGCTGCGGCACGCTGCGGGCGACGCGGTGCAGCTGTTCGATGGCAGCGGCCAGGAGTTTCTCGGCGAGCTGGTCGAGGTGGGCAAGAAGACGGTGCGCGTCGAGCTGCGCGAGCAGTTCGCCGGGCAGGCCGAGTCGCCCCTGCACATCCACCTGGGCCAGGGCCTGTCCCGTGGCGAGCGCATGGACTGGGCAATCCAGAAGGCCACCGAGCTGGGCGCCCAGGTGATCAGCCCGATCATCAGCGCGCGCTGCGAAGTACGCCTGAAGGATGAGCGCACCGACAAACGCATGGCCCACTGGCGCCAGGTGGCGATCAGCGCCTGCGAGCAATGCGGACGCTCGGTGATTCCGCTGATCCATCCGCCCATCACGTTGACCGACTGGTTGCAGCAAACCCAGGCGGATCTCAAGCTGGTGCTGCACCCCGTTGCCGAGCCGCTGAGCAGCCATGCCAAACCCGCGTCGCTGGCCTTTCTGATCGGCCCCGAGGGCGGCCTGACCGATGCCGAAGTCGAACAGGCGCAAGGCACCGACTTCCACGCCGCGCGTCTGGGGCCGCGCGTACTGCGCACCGAAACCGCGCCGGTAGCGGGCCTGGCGCTAGCCCAGCACTTGTGGGGCGATTTCTAGGAACCGGTTCAAAGCCCACTCTGTCGGTGTGGAGACAACGCATCGCGCAAAGCCGCAAGAAACCTGTGGCCAATTGGCTATCATCAGCAGACGGCCCGTGCGCACCGGGCATGATGAGAACCCACCATGAATGACCGCTATTCCGGCACCCAGATCACGCTGCACTGGCTCAGCGCCCTGCTGGTCATCTGCACCCTGTCGCTGCCTTATGCCCAGGATCTGGTTGCCGATCTGCTCGGCGGCACTGGCGGGGTGTTCACTCTGCACAAATCCCTGGGCCTGACCATTCTGCTGCTGACCGTGCTGCGCCTGCTGGTGCGTGCTCGGCAAGGCACACCACAGTCGTTGGCCGACCATGCACGCTGGCAGCGCACCGCGGCCAAGCTGGGCCATGGCGTCCTTTATGCGCTGTTGCTGGCGATGCCCCTGAGCGGCCTGCTGTTCGGCAAGCGGCCGGTGGAAATGTTCTGGTTGGTCACCATCGATCCGTTGCCGGTTTCCGATGCAACCCGCGCCCTGGCCCGCCAGTTTCATCTGACGGCCAAATACCTGCTGTTCGCCTTGATTCTGGGCCACGCCTGCATCGCGCTCTGGCACCACTATGGGCTACGCGACGGCGTGCTGCGAGCGATGCTGCCGCGCCGCTGATCGCCGGGGCGTTGAACGCGCCCCGGCCAACGCCTCAGAGATCGTCGAGAATATCGGCCATGTCGTCGGCGTGTTCTTCTTCCTGGGCAAGGATGTCTTCGAAGATGCGCCGCGTGGTGGGATCGTCGTTGCCGAGGAAGGCGATGATCTCGCGATAGCTGTCGATGGCGATGCGCTCGGCCACCAGGTTCTCGGTCACCATGTCCTTGAGCGAACTGCCGGCAACGTACTCGGCGTGGGAGCGGGTGGTCAGCGTGGCCGGATTGAAGTCAGGCTCACCACCGAGCTGGGTGATGCGCTCGGCCAGTTTGTCGGAGTGCTCCAGCTCCTGCTGCGCATGCTCGAGAAACTCGGCAGCGGCGACGCTGGCCTTGAGACCGGTGGCCATGTGGTAGTGGCGCTTGTAGCGCAGGTAGCAAACCAGCTCGGTGGCCAGCGACTCGTTGAGCAGGCGCAGGACCGTTTCGCGATCGGCCGAATAACCCTCGGTGATCGCGCCGGATTCGAGGTGCTGACGCGCGCGCTGGCGCAGGATGCTGATATCGGTAAGAGGGGTGGCGCTCATGACTTTTCTCCATCGGCTTACGGTTGAGTGCGCCTGCTCTGGCGGCCGGCGGCACTCGGTTGTGAGTCGTTGCGAGAGAGAAAAGTTTGACCTGTTTCAAAATGCTACAGCGGTACTCAGATCAGCTCGGCATCAGCGAGCAGTTGCTCGAGCCCTTCCAGGTCAGGAATGCGCAATACGGCGTCGTCCACCTTCACGGCGGCCAATTCCAGCGCCGCGAGGGGCACGTCCGCCCGCGGCAGATCCTCGGTCACCCGCAAGGACCGGGGAATGCCCTGAACCAGCAGGGCGATGAACTTGACGTTGGCGCGGCCGCCCAGGGCATTGAGAATCGCGATACGGGCACCGTCGCCCGCCACAGCAGTGCCACCGCTGGCGGCTTCGAAGCTGAGCAACGGCAGGCTCAGGTCGCGCCAGGCTACCTGGCCTAGAAACCAGTCCGGCATGCCGGCCAGGGCAGGTGGCGCGCGGTAGGGAATCAGCTCGGCCACCGCCACGTTGGGCAGCAGCAGCGTGCGATCGGCCAGCGGCACGACCAGACCGGTCAGGCTGCTGACGCTGTTCTGGGTAGCGACGGCTTGGCTCATGAAAACATCCTGTCAGACAGCGAAGGTGGTTGGAGAAGAATGCCGATCACCGGCGCACTGCTCGGCAAGGTGCTCGACGAGCGCTGCCGCCAGCTCCCGCGGATCGGCAGTGAAGCTGCTGTAGCCGCCCTCGCGCAGGCTATCGGGCATGCTCGAGCAGGCGCAGCTCTCGGCGCGCTGCGTCCAGATCAGTCCACCCTGGCGCTTCACGTAGGCGGCTGCGGCGCTGCCATCGCTGCCCATGCCGCTGAAAGCGATCACGCCACTGTCGGCGGCGTAGCGCTGGGCCAGGTTGAGCATCATCTGGTCGATCGACGGGCTGTAGGGCTCGGGCCAGGGCCGATTGACCACGCGCATGATGCCGTCATCGGCAAAGGTCAGCTCGTTGCTGATCGGCACCACCACCACTTCGCCGCAACGCAAGGCATCACCGTCACGCACGGTGCCGACGCGCCACTGGCTGTGGCGGCCGACGGCCTGGGGCAAGGTGGTCTCGAAGCTGGGATCGATATGCTGGGCATACAGGAATGCCACCGGCAGGCCGCCCGGCAATGCATCGAGAAACGCCTTGACCGCAGCGGGCCCGCCCAGGGATGCCGCCAGCAGCCAGACTTGGCGAGCCGGCTCACCCGCCTGCAGCGGCGTGTTGGCCAGCGCCGCCGGCAGTTCGATACGACCCGGCCGCTGGGCCTCGGCCAGCACGCTGTCCAGGCCACCGCCTACGGTGGCCAGGGCGGGATCACCGACCAGCTTCTTCAGCTTGCCGACCAGCCGGCGCTCCCAGCGCGGATAGTTTTCCGAACTGCGCTCCGGCGCATGGCCCTCGCCGAACAGCACCGGCACCTCGGCATTGGCCATCAGGGTGTCGATCAGCGGCAGGTCATCGGACTGCACCAGATCGACCAGCCACAGGTCCGCCTCACAGGCCTGCAACGCCGCTTCATCGAGGCGCCCCGGATCGCTGTTGAGCACCACCTGATAACCGTTGCTGCTCAGGGCCTGCTGCAGCACGTGGCGCTGCAGCGAGGTATCGGCGATCACGGCGATGCGTGCTGCGCTGGATTGGCTCATGATCGCTTGGTCCACTTCTCGATGGAGCCGAGCAACAGCGACTCCTGGTAGGGCTTGCCGAGGTACTCGTTGACGCCGATGCTCATCGCCCGCTCACGGTGCTTCTCACCGGTACGCGAGGTGATCATGATGATCGGCAGGTCCTTGAGACCTTCGTCGTGGCGAATCAGGTTGGCGACCTCGAAGCCGTCCATGCGCGGCATTTCGATGTCCAGCAGCATGATGTCGGGGCGATGCTCCTGCAGTTGGGCGATGGCATCGACACCGTCCTTGGCGGTCAGCACGTTCATGCCGTTGCGCTCCAGCAGGCGGCTGGTGACCTTGCGCACGGTGACCGAGTCGTCCACCACCATGACCAGGGTCGGGCGCTCGACCTCGACTTCCGGCACGCTGCCGGCGTCGGCCGACAGGCGCGGCCGAACCTGATACTGCAGGTGCGCGTGCAATTCGCGGATGGTCGCCAGCAGGTCGAGAATCACCACCACGCGACCGTCACCGAGGATGGTCGCCCCGGAAATGCCCGGCACCGTGGCGAATTGCGGGCCGAGGCTCTTCACCACGATCTCCCGCGAACCGGCCAGGGAATCCACCTGCACGGCCACGGCGTGTTCGCTGGAACGCACCAGGATCACCGGCAGCGGAAGGCTCTGGCCGACCAGTTTGGGATGCTGGCCGTTGTTGAGCAGGTCACCCAGGTAACGCAGCTCGTAGGCTTGGCCGGCGTATTCGAAACGCGGTGCATCGGGGCCGTAGTAGCTTTCCAGTTCGTACGGCGAAACGCGCACGATACCTTCGATGGTGTTGAGCGGAATGGCGTACAGGTCTTCGCCGGACAGCACCATCAGCGCACGGTTGACCGATACGGTGAACGGCAGACGGATGCGGAAGGTGGTGCCTTCGCCGATCACCGAGTCGATGCTCATCGAGCCACCGAGCTGCTTGACCTCGGCGTTGACCACGTCCATGCCGACACCACGCCCGGAAATCTGCGTGACCTTCTCGGCGGTGGAGAAGCCGGCCTCGAGGATGAACTGCAGGATCTCGTGTTCGCTGAGATCGGCGCCGGCATCCATAAGGCCGCGCTCGATGGCCTTGCGGCGCACCGCATCGAGGTTGATGCCGGCACCGTCGTCGCTGAGCGTCAGCACGATGTCGCCGCCTTCACGGCCCAGTTCCAGGCGAATGCTGCCCTGCTCCGGCTTGCCGGCATTGGCACGCACCGCAGCGCCTTCGATACCGTGGTCGACGGCGTTGCGCAGCATGTGCTCCAGGGGCGCGACGATACGCTCGAGCACCGTGCGGTCCATCTCGCCATCGGCGTTGCCGACGGTGAACTCGACCTGCTTGCCGAGCTCGCTGGCCACCTGGCGCACGATACGGCGCAGACGCGGCACGAGGCGATCAAACGGCACCATGCGCGTGCGCATCAGGCCTTCCTGAAGCTCGGTGTTGACCCGCGCCTGTTGCAGCAACAGGGTTTCCGCATCGCGGTTACGCGAAGCCAGGGTTTCCTTGAGATCCAGCAAGTCGGAGGCCGACTCGAACAGGGCTCGCGACAGCTGCTGCAACTGGGAATGGCGATCCATTTCCAGCGGGTCGAACTCTTCGTAGCCGGCGCGCTCGGCCTCGGCCTGGTAGCGGCTGAGGATCTGCGCCTGGGTTTCGGTGTCCAGGCGGCGCAGCTGATCGCGAACGCGGTCGATGGTGGCTTCCATCTCGCTCAGGGTGAAGCCGAAGTCGCTGACCTGTTGCTCCACGCGGCCCCGGAAGATCGACGTCTCACCGGCCAGGTTGACCAGGCCTTCGAGCAGATCAGCGGGCACCTTGACCAGTTCCTGCGGGGCACGCCGTGCGGCGGCCTCCTCGGCAGCCACTTCGGCGCGCTGCACGAACGGCAGTACGCGGTTCTCCGCGGCGATCACCGGCCGCTCGCTGGCGGCGACGATGGATGTCGCCGCACGCGCCACCGGCTGCTCCGGCTCGGCTGCCGGGCGCTCGTCCTGGGGGTGCTGCTGCAGGCGCAGGCGCAGTTCGTCGAGGCTCTTCTGCAGCCCCTCGAAGCCGGACTGCACGTCCAGGAACAGGCTGTCTGGCCAGGGCGCACCTTGCGTCTGGGCTTCGGTCAGGTGCTGC
This sequence comes from uncultured Pseudomonas sp., assembly GCA_966186235.1. Taxonomy (GTDB): domain Bacteria; phylum Pseudomonadota; class Gammaproteobacteria; order Pseudomonadales; family Pseudomonadaceae; genus Aquipseudomonas. The sequence goes on along the minus strand of CBIFVM010000001.1, from coordinate 58,053 downwards.
TCCAGATCATGGCTCTGGTCGCCCAATTGCTTCTGCCCAGCCAGGCGGGCACCGCCCTTGAGGGTATGCAGGATACGCAGCAGGTCGTCGATGCAGCTGGCATCGTCACGGCGATCTTCCCAGCGGCCGATGCCGGCTTCCATGGCTTCGAGCAGGTCGTCGGCTTCTTCGAGGAAGATATCGAGGATCTCGTCGCTGTCGGCATCGAAGGCTTCCTGTGGCGCGGCGCTCAACGGCACGGCGCGCGGCATGCTGAGCTGCTCGTCCGGGTTGGCACGCAGGCGGCGAATGGTCTCGATCAACTCGTCGCCGTTGGGCACCTGACGCTGCGAGCGCACGGCGTCGAGCATCTCGGCGAGGCGGTCGTGGCAGGCATGCAGCAGCTCGAACAACATCGGGCTGGGGCGCAGGCGACCGTTGCCGAGGTCCTCATAAAGGAACTCCAGCTCGTGGGCCAGATCGCCGATCTCACGGATTTCGGCCATCCGCGCGCCACCCTTGAGGGTGTGCAGATCACGCTGCAGGGATTCCAGATCGAGGCTGTTGTCGACGTCATCCATCCAGTGCGTCAGGGCCGCACCGGCGCTGTCGATGATGTCGAAGCCTTCCTCGAGAAAGATCTCGACCAGCTCGGGATCGCGGTCGCTGTGTACCACGGCCTGCGCCGGCTCGTCGCGCAGCGTGGGCGGCTCGACGGGCGCTACGGTTGGCTCGATGGCGGTGGCTTCTGGCTCAGGCTCAGGCCAGGCATCCAGATGTTCGACCGGTTCAGGGGCGACCGGCGCCTCGGGCTCGATGTGTTGCTCGTCCTGGCCACCTCGCTGGCGGAACTGGCGAATGGCCTCGACCAGTTCATCGGCAGGTTGCGCCGGCTGGCGCGCCTGCAGGTTGGCAAGCATGCCACCGAGCAGCGCATGGCCCTGCTGCACGCTGTCGGTGGCGAAGGGGGAAACACCGTAGCGGCGATCCACCAGCCCTTCGTAGAGGGCTTCCAGCTCGTGGGCCAGCTCGCTGACCGGCGTCACGCCGGCCATGTTGGCGCCACCCTTGAGGGTGTGCATGTCGCGTTGCAGCGACGACAGCAGCGTGCGGTTGTCCGGCTCGGCCAGCCAGCGCTGCAGATTACCGGCGGCGCTGTCGAGGATGTCCACCGCCTCTTCGAGAAAGATCGACTCCAGTTCGTTGTCGTCCGACTCGGCAGCTTCGAGCGGCTCTTCGCCTTCATCCGCCGCTTGCAGCGCGCGGGTCGCCTCTTCCAGCTCGACCACCTGCAGGCCCGGCACGTCGCCGGACAGCAGGGCCAGCTTGGCAGGATCGAGCGCTTCGTCGAACAGCGCGCGCAACGCGGCCACTCGCTCGGGGCAGGCGCTGACCTCGAGGCCGGCAGCGACCTGGTCCATCATGCTGACCAGCGCTTCGTGGGCCTGCTCGGCCTCATCGAAGAACCGTTCGCTGACCGCCAGGCTGCCATCTTCCACGGCGCCGTAGACGTCCAGCAGCGCTTCGCACAGCTCGTCGATCTGCGGCAGCTCGGCCATTTCCGCGCCGCGACCGAGGGTCGTCAGCTCTTCCAGCAGGGTGTTCAGTTCCTGACGCTCGGACGGCTGCGTGCGCCAGCGGCGCAGCAGGTCTTCGGCATCGAGCAGGATGTCCATGCCCTCGGCCAGGAAGATGCTGATCAGCTGCGGATCGCGGCTCTCGCCGTGCTCATCCTGGCGCAGGCTCTGGGCGTGCTCGAGGCGTTGCTGGTGCAGCTGCTGCACGCGTTCCAGGAAGGCCTCGGTACCTGGGATCGGCCGCAGCGGGTCGCTTTCCAGCTGGGCCAGGCCCTGACGGAACAAGGCCTGGGCCTCGACCAGCACCTCGGCTTCGGTCAGGTCCAGCGGCAGCAGATTGACCTTGAATTCCTTGACCATCTTTTCCAACGGCGCGGCCACCTCGGCCATCGGCAGAATGCCGGCCATGTAGGCGCTGCCCTTGAGCGTATGCAGGGCGCGCTGCAGGTCGTCGGTCACCGGCTGCGGCATTTCACGGGCGCAGTCGTCGAGAAAGGCGGCCAGGGTTTCGAGGTGGGTTTCCGCCTCGTTGCGGAAGATTTCCAGCAACTGCGGATCGAGCCCCGCGGGCTCTTCACCCGCCGGCTCCTGGTTGACCGGTGCGGCAGCCTCGATCTCGCCCGCGGGCTCGGCTACCGCGGCAGCCGGGGCGTCATGCTTTGGGAGGCTCAGCCCCTTGGCCAGCGCGTGGGCGTCGGCCGCCAGGCGGTCGACATCATCTCGCTGGCGCTGGGCCTGGGCGGCGAACTCTTCGACCAGCTCGGGCGTTAGCGCCACCACCTGATTGATCACCTGCTTGACCTCGTCACCCGGCTGGATGCTGCGGTCGAGCACGCGGTTGAGCAGGTTCTCGATCGACCAGGCCAGCTCGCCGATGACCAGCGCGCGCACCATGCGGCCACTGCCCTTGAGGGTGTGGAAGGCGCGGCGGATTTCGGTCAGCGCCTCGCGGTCGTCGGTATCGGCGCACCAGCGCGGCAGGAACTCGGCGATGGTTTCCAGCACCTCGCCGGCTTCCTCGATAAAGACCTCACGCAGTTCTTCATCGATGGGTTCTTCATCGGCAGGCGGCGGCAGCAGGCTCGGCGGCACGTCCGCCGCCGGCGGGTTGATCGCCTGCACCGGCGCGGCCATTACGTCGGCCATGGACAGCGGCTTTTCAGCTACCGACTCCTCGACCACGGGCGCCTCGGGCAAGCCGGGCAGCTCGACTTCCGGCAATTGCAGGTCGTCCAGGTCGACCTCGTTCCACTGCGGCTCGTCGTTCGCCTCCAGATCCAGCGCTTCGAGTTCCAGCGGCTGGTCTTCGAAACCCTGTGTCGGCAGATCGAGCGCGGGCAGCTCGGCGGCGGTCGGCTCGGCATCGCCGGGTACCAAATCGCTTTGCAGCTCGTCGAGCGACCACAGTTCGTCTTCGGCGCGCCCTTGCGGTTCGGGCGAGGCGGCCGGCTGATCGTTGAATTCGAAGGACCAATCGTCATCGGCGATGGAAGCGGGTTGCTCGGTAACCGGCAGAAGCTCCGGCTCGCTCAGTTCCAGCGGCTCGGCGGACAGCAGGAAGGCATCATCCTGTGGCGCGGTGCCGGCGCGCTCGTCCAGCAGCTCGCTGTCGTCCAGCGACCAGGCATCATCGGCCACCGCCGCCTTGGCATCGGCGTACGGGTCGTCGCCCAGTTCACCGAGATCGACCATGTAGGGATCAGCCGCTTCACTGGTTTGCTCGGGCGTCAGCGCCTGAGGTTGCTCATCGGCCAACGACCCGTTGTCGAGTGCCTGCGCCCCATGGGCCTCGACCAGGGTCTCGGAAGCCTGCTCACCGGGCTCGATCACTTCGCTGGGCAGCTCGGGCAGCTCGTCGGGCTGCGTGGTGTGAATGTGCGGCCGGTCGTCCGGCGCCCACTGCAGGTCGGCAACCTCGTTGCCGTTGTCGAGCGCCTCCGAGCTGACCGGCCCAGGCTCTTCGTCAGCCGGCTCGTCCAGCACCGGCAGCTCGTGAGCGGCTGGCTCCACGGGCGCATCCGCCTGAACGGCGTCGGCAGCCGGCGCCGCCAGTACGTCGATATCGTGCAGCGGATCATCCAGCGGCGCCGGCTCGTCTGCGACGGGCGCGTCGAGGATCGACGGTTTTTCCTGCAGCGGGTAACCCAGCGCCCCGAGGCTTTCCTCGGCAACGTCGAGAATCAGGTCGCCCTGGGTGGCGTGGTCTTCGGACAGACGCTCCAGGTAGTACTCGACGCTGGTGATGGCATCGGCCAGGGTGTCGAGGTTCTGCCAGTTCGGTACCGCCTTGCGGGCCAGCAGCTGTTCCTGGATATAGCGGTTGCAGGCGTTGAGCAACGCGGCAGCGCGCTCCAGCGGAATCATCGCCAGACCGCCACGCACCTGGGTCAGCAGCTCCGGCACGCGGGCCAGATGGTCGTGATTCCATTGCGAGGCGATGAACTCGATGATCGCGTCCTTGGCCTGTTCCAAGCCATTGCGCGCTTCCTTGATCACCAACTGGTGGATCTGCCCGACATCGGTGGTGGGCAGGTGGCTTTCTTCGCGTTTGTTGCCGTCGTTCTGGCCGACCATGCCGGTCAGGGTCGCTTCGACGTAGAGCAGCGCGCCGGCCACGTCCATCAGCACGGCATCGCTCGGCGACTGTGCGCCTTCGGTCAGCGCGCGCACCACGTCGAGCTGGTCGACGATCACTTTGCGTGGCTGGGCGAAGCCGAGCACAGCGAGGGTGTCGGCGATCTGCTTGAGCGGCACCAGGAGGGCCTGCAGTTCGCTGACCTGGGCACGGTCGCTGCGCACGAACAGGTCGAGGCTGTCCTTGACGCGCACCAGCTCTTCACAGAGTGCGCCCACCACCGAGCGCATGGCATCGCGGTCGGGGCCGGCGAGACGGGCCCGCTCTTCATCGACCACGCCATCGTCGGGCAGCGCTTCGTCGAGGTTGTAGCGCTCGCGCAGCACCTGGTTGCGCGGCGACTGCGGCGAGGCCTTGGCGACGTAGAACAGCAGGTTCTTGGTGAGCTCGTCCGGGGCGCTCTGGTTGATGCCGTCGGCGCCCTGTTCGGTCAGGCGCTTGAGTTCCTTGTCGACCTGGCGCAGCAACGTGCGCACCGAGGTGCCGTTGGCGATGCTGCCGTTGGACAGGCCTTCGACGACGCCGGAAGCGATCTGCCACAGCGACTCGAGGGGCGAGTGCTTGCACAGGGTTTCTAGGCGTGCGAACACCCGCGCCATGTAGCCGAGGTTGGTATCCATGTCCTGCTGGCGAATGACGCCGACCAGCGCCACCTGCAGCATCTGCCGCAGCTTGCGCAGCAGGGTCGGCAGTTCGGCGGTGCGCAGTTGGGTCAGCGACTCGGGCGACAGCACCGCGGCACGGGCGGACAGGTCAGGCGAGAACAGGCTGGTTTCCGACAGCAGTTTTTCGCCCCGCGCGGCGCGCAGGTCGTTGAGCAGCGGCAGCACCACCATGGGCAGGTCACGGCGTGCGGTCTGGATGCGGTCCAGGTATACCGGCAGCTGCAGGATGGCCTGCATCAGCACTTCCAGCGCTTCGCCCTGGTTGGCCACGCGACCGTCGATCAGCGCCTGGGACAGGTGCTCTATTTCCTCGGCGAGCAAGGCCGCGCCGAAGAACTCGACCATCTGCAGGGTGCCGTGAACCTGATGCACGTAGGTCTGGCAGAACCGCATGCGCGTCGAATCCTGCGGATTCTCGACGAACGCCTCCAGTGCCTGTCGCGCCTGCTTCAGGGTTTCCGCGATTTCGCCCTTGACCCACTCCAGGGCGACATAGTCGTGCCGATCACCCATACACACTCCGTCTCTTAGCCCTTGCGGGTATACGCCAGCACTCGCTCGTCGGCCACCGGACGCATGTCCGGGTGCTGCCAGCCGACCACCTCACCCACCCCGATCACCAGCAAGCCACCCGGCGCCAGGCACTCGGCCAGGCGGTTGAGAATCTCGCGGCGTCGCCAGCGGCGAAAATAGATCAGCAAGTTCTGACAAAAAATAACGTCCATGCCGGTCATTGGCGCCTTGTCCAATTCCAGCACGTTGAGCCTGGCGCAACACACCCGTGCGGCCAGTTCCGGCAAAACCTTGAAGCGTCCATCGCCCTGCGCCGCGAAATACCGCGCGCGCAGCGCTTCATCCATCGTCTGCAGCCTGCGTTCGTCGTACAGGCCGTCCCGGGCCTTGGCCAGGGCGCTGCGGCTGATGTCGGTGCCGGTGACACCGAACCGCCCCTGCGCGCCCAGCACTTCGCTGGCACCAATGGCCAGCGAATAGGGTTCCTCACCGCTGGAGCAACCCACGCTCCAGATCGCCAGGGGCTTCTCCAGGCCCTGCTCGCCGCGCTGGGCAACGTAGGCCTGATACACCTCGAACGACGCCGGATGCCGGTAGAAGCGGGTTTCCTGAACGGTCAGCCGATCCAGCAGGTTCGCCCACTCCACGGCACCGCGCGGCCCATCGGTGACCTGCCGGTAATAGCTGGCGTAGTCGGCGATGCCCAGCTCGCGCATGCGAGTGCTCAGGTTGGTCTGCAGGAATACCCGGCGCTGTTCGTTGACCACCATGCCCAGGCGCGATTCCAGCAACTGTTGCCAGTCGCGGAATTCCGTGGCGGACATGTCCGCCAGCGGTTGCAAGGCCCAGACGCCTGAGTGCATGTTGAGGCCCTCGCTCGAGCACGCGGCTGCCGCCTGGAGCATCGGTCAATGCGCCAGGCGGCAGGCGATCACGCCTGTTCGCCGTCGTTCGGCAGGTTGAAACCGGACACCGAGTTGCGCATTTCACTGGCCATCTTGGCCAGGTTACCAATGCTTTTGGCGGTGGCGGTGGTACCGGACGAGGTCTGCGAGGTGATCTCCTGAATCACGTTCATGGTGTTGGAGATGTGGCCGGCAGACGATGCCTGCTGACGTGCCGCGTTGGAAATGTTCTGGATGAGCGCGGCGAGGGTCTTGGATACCTTCTCGATCTCTTCCAGGGCCACACCGGCGTCCTGCGCCAGGCGTGCACCGCGTACCACCTCGGAGGTGGTCTGTTCCATGGAGATAACGGCTTCGTTGGTGTCGGTCTGAATGGTCTTTACCAGCGCCTCGATCTGCTTGGTCGCGCCGGAGGAACGTTCGGCGAGGCGTTGTACCTCGTCCGCTACCACGGCGAAGCCTCGGCCTGCGTCACCGGCCATGGAGGCCTGGATCGCGGCGTTCAGTGCGAGGATGTTGGTCTGGTCGGCGATGTCGTTGATGAGGCTTACGATGTCACCGATCTCCTGGGACGACTCACCGAGGCGCTTGATTCGCTTCGAGGTGTCCTGGATCTGCTCACGGATGTTGTCCATGCCGGTGATGGTGTTGTGTACGACTTCGTTGCCCTTGTTGGCGATGGCTACGGAACGTTCCGCTACCGCGGAGGATTCCGAGGCGTTCGCCGATACCTGGTCGATCGACACGGCCATTTCGTTGATCGCTGCCGAAGCCCCGGCGATTTCCTGGGCCTGGTGCTCGGATGCCTCGGCCAGGTGCATGGCGGTAGCCTGGGTTTCCTGGGCGGCGCCCGCCACCTGCACGGCGGTCATATTGATCGTCGCGACGAGTTCACGCAGCTGGTCGATCGAGTAGTTGATGGAGTCGGCGATCGCACCGGTGAAGTCTTCGGTTACCGTCGCGGCCACCGTCAGGTCACCGTCGGCGAGGTCGGCGATCTCATCGAGCAGACGCAGAATCGCGGTCTGGTTACGTTCGTTCTTCTCGGCGGTTTCGGCCAGTCGACGGTTGGTCTCCTGCACCATCACCAGGCCGATGATCAGAATCGAACCCAACGCCAGGGCGCCCAGCACGTAACCGGCGATGGTGTTCAGCGAGCGGCCCGAGGCCAGCCCTTCGAAGCCCTCGGAGAGGGTCGAGGCCTTGTCGAGCAGGGTCTGCGAAACGGTGAAGATGGTGTTGGCCGATTCACGAACCTGGAACAGCTCCGGCGAGGTTTCGAGAATCTCGTCCACGGAACCGGATACGAATTCGAACAGCTCGGAAATCTCGCCGAGGCGCTCCAGGGCTTCCTGGTCGCTGACCTTGGTGATCTCCATGGCCGCGTTGCCTTCCTGCATCGCGCTGAGCACGCGGCCGAACAGGCTGGCGTCGCGACCGAACATGTCGGCGGCCTGCACCGAGTCCTGGTCACCGGCGAGCACCTTGTTCACCGAGCCGAGAATACGTTCGGCGAGCAGCGACTGACGCTGGGCGACCGATACCTGGGCCGCCGGCGCGCCGCTTTCCAGCAGGATGTCGACTACTTCCTCGTACTCGACCTGCAATTGCGGAATGGTTTCGGCCAGGGTGGCAGCAACCTGGTGCAGCGACAGAACGGTCTGTTCGCTGGCCAGGATGGCGTCGGCGTTCTGGCGCAGGGCATCCCAGTCCTGCTGCACGGCAGCCATCTGCTGCTGAACCTCAGCGGGCGCGGCAGGCAGGCCGGTCTGCGCATCACCATCGGTCAGGTAAGCCCAGCGGGTCTGAAAGTCGTTACGAGCATCGCGCAGCAGGGCGAAGGCTGCGGGCGTACCCGCGGCAGCCTCGGTGGCGTTCTTGGCGATACGCTGGGACAGGACGCGCAGCTCGCCGGCATGGCCGAGGTACTCGGTATCGTGGTTACTCTGCGTGTTCATGTACGCGAAGTTGGCGAACAGCATCACGATCGAAACGATCAGGACGACGAACAGCCCCGCCACGAGTGCGCCGACCCGTGTCCCCGCCAGCACGTTGTTGGAGATTACTTTTTTCATTATCTGGCCCCCGCCTGGACCCTACCGCACTTCGAATTCCATCTAACGTCAGAAGGCTGGCTGCGCCGCCCCCACCGAAAAGCTATCTGTATGCCACGTCCACGAACTCCGGGGCCTGGGCCAGCGCATGAGGGCTGAACACCAACCAGGGTTGCTCGCGCTGGAACACACCGTGAATGAATGGCGCGATGGGCGCCTCGAGCGCTGGCAGCTGCTCGGAAAAGGTATCCACCGCGAAATGCTGCATCCCGAACACCTCGTCGACCGTCAGGCCCGCGAAGATGTCCTGGTGATCGACCACCAGCACCCGCCGCTGCTTGCGCAGGGGCGACAGCTCGCCGCCGAAGAAGCCGCAGAGGTCCATCACCGGCAGCAATCGTCCGCGCACGTTGGCCACGCCCTTGACCCAGCTTTTCACGCCGGGCAGCAAGGTATGCCGTGGTTCGTGCAACACTTCACCGACCTCACCCATCGGTGCGACGAAAAACCGCTCGCCCATGCGAAAGCCAATGCCACTCCAGGTTTGCACCGCCACCTGCTGTGACGGCAAGCCCGCCGCCAATGCACGGCAGCGCTGCTCGATGCCAAGCAGGATTTGAAAGGGAGTGCGTGTCTCTGACATGCCTGTCGTGACCTTCTTCTTTTGTCGTGTCGCGCTGCGTGGCCTCAGCCAGCGAGCACCGCGTTCAGTGTTTTCAGCAGCGTAGCTTCGTCCACCGGTTTGGTCAGGTAGTCTTTGGCGCCCTGGCGCTTGCCCCAGACCTTGTCGGTTTCCTGATCCTTGGTGGTCACGATGATCACCGGAATGTGGCTGGTTTCGGCATCCTTGGTCAGCTGCCGGGTGGCCTGAAAGCCATTGAGGCCGGGCATGACGATGTCCATCAGCACCACATCGGGTTTTTCCTGACGTGCCAGAGCAACGCCGTCGGCGCCGTTCTCGGCCTTGAGTACCTGATGGCCGTGCTTTTCCAGCATGGCGGTCAGCTTGTACATTTCGGTCGGCGAGTCATCAACAATCAGAATTCGAGCCATGATGTTTCCCAATACATAGAAGAGTGGCAGTTGTAGCGACGGCCGGACGTCAGGACGCTTGCTCGACCGGAGAGAACTCCGGTACGTGGGCCTTGATCGCGCCGAGCAGCTCTTCCTTGCTGAATGGCTTGGTCAGATATTGATCAGAACCGACGATGCGCCCCTTGGCCTTGTCGAACAGGCCATCCTTGGACGACAGCATGATAACGGGGGTGGATTTGAAGGCACTGTTGTTCTTGATCAACGCGCAGGTCTGATAGCCATCGAGGCGCGGCATCATGATGTCGACGAAGATGATGCTCGGGTGGGTATCGGCAATCTTCGCCAGGGCGTCGAAACCGTCCACTGCGGTGATCACATCACAGCCCACCTTTTTCAGCAGGGTTTCCGCTGTACGACGAATCGTCTTCGAGTCGTCGATCACCATCACCCTCAAGCCTTCCGAATGCTGTTCCATGTCTGCCCTGCCACCACTTCGGTGAGTCGTTGTATTACGCCATATCCAGTGCGCCGGAGGCCCTGAAATCAATGGGCCCGGCCCATCGCTGGGCCTTTGTAGCACACTCTCTACATGCAAGCCATCGGCCTGCTCGCCCTTGACCGCCCGCCCTGTCAGCGCCACCCTTGGCGCCCTTCCCTGCTACCTTTGCGGCTGCTTCGCACCGCCTCTACGGAGATACTTCAATGAGCGTTCGCCTCGGCATCGTCATGGATCCCATCGCGCAGATTTCCTACAAGAAGGACAGCTCGCTAGCCATGCTTCTGGCGGCCCAGGCGCGTGGCTGGAGCCTCTTCTATATGGAACAGAAGGACCTCTACCAGGCCGCCGGTGTAGCTCGCGGCCGCACTCGCCCGCTCAAGGTATTCGCCGATCCCCAGCGCTGGTTCGAATTCGGCGACGAGCAGGACATGCCCCTCGCCGAACTCGACGTGATCCTGATGCGCAAGGACCCGCCCTTCGATAACGAATTCGTCTATTCGACCTACCTGCTCGAACAGGCCGAGGAAGCCGGCACCCTGGTGGTCAACCGACCGCAAAGCCTGCGCGACTGCAACGAGAAGTTCTTCGCCACCCGTTTTCCACAGTTCACGCCGGAAACGCTCGTCAGCCGCAGACCCGACATTCTGCGTGATTTCGCGAGACAGCACCGTGACATCATTCTCAAACCCCTCGATGGAATGGGCGGATCGATGATCTTTCGTCACCGCGAGGGCGACCCTAACCTGTCGGTGATTCTCGAAGCGCTCACCGCCCACGGCAGCCAGCAGATCATGGCGCAGCGCTACCTGCCGGCCATCGTCGATGGCGACAAACGTATTTTGATGATAGACGGCGAACCGGTGCCGTACTGCCTGGCGCGCATTCCCGCCAGCGGCGAAACTCGCGGCAACCTGGCCGCCGGTGGCCGCGGTGAAGCCCGCCCGCTCACCGAGCGCGACCGCGAAATCGCCGCCGCTGTCGGCCCCAGCCTGCGCGAGCGCGGCCTGCTGTTCGTCGGCCTGGACGTGATCGGCGACCGCCTCACCGAGATCAACGTCACCAGCCCGACCTGCATTCGCGAGATCGATGCGGCCTTCGATACGCGCATCGGCGAACAGCTGATGGACAAGATTGCCGAAAAGCTCAATGCGCGGAGTGCTTCATAGACTTTTGCACATCGCCTCGGCAGACTGCGCGGCAACCCAGGGTCTGCTGACGCTTCAGCACGACCGTGCCGAAACGTTGACAGCCCCGACGACAGACCGTGATGAACGCGACAGCCAGCCCACCCGATCTCACCTCCTCCGGCGTTCGCCCGGCAGACCGGCTGGGCTTCACCCTGTTTCTGGCCGCAGTGCTGCACGCCGCGCTGATTCTCGGCGTGGGCTTCACCTTTGCCGAGCCCGGGCAGATCAGCAAGACCCTGGAAATCACCCTGTCCACCTTCAAGAGCGATGAAAAGTCCAAGGAGGCGGATTTCCTCGCCCAGGACAACCAGCAGGGCAGCGGCACCCTGGACAAGAAGGCGGCGCCGACCACCACCGAACAGGCGCCCTTCCAGGACACCGAAGTACGCAAGGTGACGCCCGCCGCCGCACCGCCACCGCCCGCCGTGAAGCCCGAAGCGCCGAAAGCCGCGGTGACCACCCGCGCCCCGCAACAGCAGAAGGCGCCGGCCAAGCGCGAGGAAACCAAGCCGACGCCGCCGAGCCCGGAGGCGCCGTCCTTCGACAGCGCGCAACTGTCCGCCGAGATCGCCAGCCTGGAGGCCGAGCTGTCCGACCAGGTGCAGCAGTACGCCAAGCGCCCGAAGATCCACCGCCTCAACGCCGCCTCGACCATGCGCGACAAGGGCGCCTGGTACAAGGACGAATGGCGCAAGAAGGTCGAGCGCATCGGCAATCTCAATTACCCGGACGACGCCCGCCGCCGGCAGATTCACGGCAGCCTGCGCCTGCTGGTGTCGATCAACCGTGACGGCAGCCTGTACGAAGTGATGGTGCTGGAATCGTCCGGCGAGCAGGTGCTCGATCAGGCCGCCATGCGCATCGTGCGCCTGGCCGCGCCCTACGCGCCGTTCACTGGCGATCTGGCCGACATCGACCGCCTGGAAATCATCCGCACCTGGCGTTTCGAGCGTGGCGACCGCCTGTCGAGCAACTGACCCCCGGCGCGACGTTTTCGTCCATACGTGCAGCTTGTAGCTTGCGCCGCGCAGCTTCAAACTAGCGGCCATGAAAGACGCCAGCCCGAGCATTCTCAAGCACCACTTCCTGATCGCCATGCCGCACATGGACGATCCGAATTTCGCGCACACCGTGATCTACCTCATCGATCACAACGACCAGGGCGCCATGGGCCTGGTGATCAACCGCCCCAACGGCCTGAACCTGGCCGATGTGCTCGAACAGCTGCGGCCGGATAGTGATCCTTCGGTGCTGTGCCAGAGCCTGCCGATCTTCAGTGGCGGTCCGGTGCAGACCGACCGCGGCTTCGTGCTGCACCCCAAGGGCCAGCACTTCCAGGCCACCGTTGATCTCGGCGACCTCAGTCTGTCTACCTCCCAGGACGTGCTGTTCGCCATCGCCGAAGGCAAAGGCCCGGCCAGCCACCTGATCGCCCTCGGCTATGCCGGCTGGGGCGCCGGTCAGTTGGAGGCCGAGCTGACCGATAATGCCTGGCTGACCTGCCCGGCGAACCAGGCGATTCTGTTCGAAACGCCATATGACCAGCGCCTCGGCGCCGCCGCCGCGCTGCTCGGCATCGACCTCAACCTGCTCACCGCCCAGGCGGGCCACGCCTGATGGCCGAAATCGACAAACAATCGCTGCGCCTGTTGCTCGGCTTCGACTACGGCACCAAGCAGATCGGCGTCGCCGTCGGCCAGCCGATCACCGGCTCGGCCCGCGAGCTGTGCATCCTCAAGGCGCAGAACGGCGTGCCGGACTGGCAGAAGGTCGAAGCGCTGATCAAGGAATGGCAACCCGATGCAATCGTCGTCGGCCTGCCATTGAACATGGACGGCACGCCGAGCGACATGAGCGAACGGGCCGAGAAGTTCGCCCGTCGCCTCAACGGTCGTTTCAACCTGCCGGTATTCACCCACGACGAACGCCTGACCACCTATGCCGCCAAGGGCGAGCGCCTGCAGCAGGGCCAGACCGGCGGCTATCGCCAGCGCCCGGTCGACGCGCTGGCCGCCGCCCTTTTGCTGCAGGGCTGGCTGGAAGAAAACTGCCTGGGCTGACCCGGCCACAAGGAGCTTTAGATGAGCCTACCCAACCCCGCCGAACTGCTGCCGCAGATGGCGACCTCGCTGAGCAACCACCTGAGCCGCCGGCAGATCAGCACACCGCGCTTCATCGGCATCCGCACCGGCGGCGTGTGGGTGGCCCAGGCGCTGCTCGAGCAATTGGGCCGTGACGAGCCGTTGGGCGTGCTCGACGTATCCTTCTACCGCGACGACTTCACCCAAAACGGCCTGCACCCACAGGTGCAGCCGTCCGAGCTGCCGTTCGAGATCGAAGGTCAGCACCTGGTGCTGATCGACGACGTGCTGATGAGCGGGCGCACCATCCGCGCCGCCCTGAACGAGTTGTTCGACTACGGCCGCCCGGCCAGCGTGACCCTGGTCAGCCTGCTCGACCTGGACGCCCGCGAGCTGCCGATCCGCCCCGACGTGGTCGGTGCGACCCTGTCGCTGGCGGCCGATCAGCGGGTAAAATTGTCCGGCCCCGCGCCCTTCACCCTCGAACTCCAGACGCTTTCCGACCAAGGCCGTCCGCAATGACCGCACTCGATGCCAAGCGCCCCCTGCAACTGAACGACCAAGGCCAGTTGCGCCACTTCCTGTCCCTCGACGGCCTGCCCCGCGAGCTGCTGACGGAAATCCTCGACACCGCCGACTCCTTCCTCGAAGTCGGTGCCCGTGCGGTCAAGAAAGTCCCACTGCTGCGCGGCAAGACGGTGTGCAACGTGTTCTTCGAGAACTCCACGCGCACCCGGACCACCTTCGAGCTGGCCGCTCAGCGCCTGTCCGCCGACGTGATCAGCCTTAACGTGTCGACCAGCTCGACCAGCAAGGGCGAGACGCTGTTCGACACCCTGCGCAACCTCGAAGCCATGGCCGCCGACATCTTCGTGGTGCGCCATGCCGGCTCCGGCGCCGCCCACTTCATCGCCGAGCACGTGTGCCCGAACCTGGCGATCATCAACGGTGGCGACGGCCGCCACGCGCACCCGACTCAGGGCATGCTCGACATGCTGACCATCCGCCGCCACAAGGGCAGCTTCGAGAATCTCTCGGTTGCCATCGTCGGCGACATCCTGCACTCGCGGGTGGCGCGCTCCAACATGCTGGCACTCAAGACCCTCGGCTGCCCCGACATCCGCGTGATCGCGCCGAAGACCCTGCTGCCCATCGGCCTGGAAGAAAGCTACGGCGTGCGCGTGTTCAGCGACGCCAATGAAGGCCTCAGGGATGTCGACGTGGTGATCATGCTGCGCCTGCAGCGCGAGCGCATGACCGGTGGCCTGCTGCCCAGCGAAGGCGAGTTCTACCGCCTGTTCGGCCTGACCGAGCAGCGCCTCAAGCTGGCCAAGCCCGATGCCCTGGTCATGCACCCGGGGCCGATCAACCGCGGCGTGGAGATCGAGTCGGCGGTGGCCGACGGCCCGCAGTCGGTGATTCTCAACCAGGTCACCTACGGCATCGCCATCCGCATGGCCGTGCTGTCCATGGCCATGAGCGGCCAGAACGCCCAACGCCAACTCAACGCTGAGGAGCAAAACTGATGCGTACCCGTATCCTCGGCGCCCGCGTCATCGACCCGAGCAGCGGCTTCGATCAGGTCGCCGACCTGTATATAGAAGGCGGCAAGCTGAGCGCCATCGGCCAGGCGCCGGCCGGCCTCGAAGCCGACCAGACCCTGGACGCCAGCGGCCTGGTCGCGGCACCCGGCCTGGTCGACCTGTCCGTCGCCCTGCGCGAGCCCGGCTACAGCCGCAAGGGCAGCATCGCCAGCGAAACCCTGGCCGCTGCCGCTGGTGGCGTCACCAGCCTGTGCTGCCCGCCGATCACCAAGCCGGTGCTGGACACCTCGGCGGTGGCCGAACTGATCCTCGACCGCGCCCGCGAAGCCGGCCACGCCAAGGTGTTTCCCATCGGCGCCCTGAGCAAGGGGCTCGATGGCGAGCAACTCGCCGAGCTGGTCGCCCTGCGTGACGCCGGCTGCGTGGCGTTCGGCAATGGCCTGAACAATTTCCGCAACGCACGCACCCTGCGCCGCGCCTTGGAATATGCAGCCACCTTCGACCTCACGGTGATCTTCCACTCCCAGGACCACGACCTCGCCGAAGGCGGCCTGGCCCATGAAGGCGCCACAGCCAGCTTCCTCGGCCTGTCGGGGATTCCCGAAACCGCCGAGACCGTGGCCCTGGCCCGCGACCTGTTGCTGGTCGAGCAGAGCGGCGTGCGCGCGCATTTCAGCCAGCTGACCAGCGCCCGCGGCGCCCAGCTGATCGCCGATGCCCAGGCTCGCGGCCTGCCGGTCACCGCCGATGTGGCGCTGTACCAGCTGATTCTCACCGACGAGGCGCTGATCGACTTCTCCAGCCTCTATCACGTGCAACCGCCGCTGCGCACCCGCGCCGACCGTGACGGCCTGCGCGAGGCGGTGAAAAGCGGCGTGATCAGCGCCATCTCCAGCCATCACCAGCCCCACGAGCTCGACGCCAAGCTGGCGCCCTTCGGTGAGACCGAGCCCGGCATCAGCGGCGTGCAGTTACTGCTGCCACTGGCCATGACCCTGGTGCAGGACGGCTTGCTCGACCTGCCCACCCTGCTCGCCCGCCTGAGCAGCGGCCCGGCGCAGGCACTACGCCTGCCGGTTGGCCAGCTCAAGCAGGGGGATGCGGCGGATATCCTGCTGTTCGACCCCCAGGCCTCCACCGTGGCCGGCGAAAGCTGGTACTCCAAAGGCCGCAACAGTCCATTTCTGGGCCACTGCCTGCCTGGCCAGGTGCGCTACACCCTGGTGGACGGGCATATCAGCTTCCAAGGCTGAACTACCACCGGCTCATATGGGGAGCGGGCCATGCCCGCGAAATAATCGGCATCAACCAGGCATCCCTGTCGCCCCACAAGGGCCGGCAGCGATGCTTGCCTTCACCTTATCCATTACGCGCATTCTCTATCGACACCTGATTGTTCAGCGTCCACAGGTCGTACAGCACGCCGACCAGAAACAGCCCGCCGGTCAGCAGATAAAGGATCCCGGTGATCCACTTGCCCTGGTACATGCGGTGCACGCCGAAGATGCCCAGGAACGTCAGCAGGATCCAGGCGACGTTGTAGTCGAGCCGGCCAGAGGTGAAGCGCAAGTCCGCTTCGCGATCCATCGCCGGGATCAGGAACAGGTCGATGATCCAGCCGATGAACAGCAGGCCGAGGGTGAAAAACCAGATGGTGCCGGTCACCGGCTTGCCGTAATAAAAGCGGTGCGCACCGAGGAAGCCGAAGATCCACAGCAGATAGCCGATGATCTTGCTGTGGGTATCAGGACGCTGCATCAGATTCTCCAGAAAAGACAGGTTGATTCGCTTCGATCCATGGCGGCGCCGCAGGTTTCGCCTTTCACCGACGAGACGACCTTGCGGGAACCGAACGCTTACCGAATACTGTACATAAATACAGCTATCGAATCGTACCCATGGAATTGATCGAAAAGCTTACGGTACTCGCCGACGCCGCAAAATACGATGTTTCCTGCGCCAGCAGCGGGGCGCCCAAGCGCAGTTCGAAAGGCCAGAGCGGCATGGGCGCCACCGATGGCATGGGCATCTGCCACAGTTTTACCCCCGATGGCCGCTGCGTCGCGCTGCTGAAAATCCTGCTGACCAACTTCTGCCTCTACGACTGCCAATACTGCGTCAACCGTCGCTCCAGTGACGTGCCGCGGGCGCGCTTCACGCCCGAGGAAGTGGTCACCCTGACCCTGGATTTCTATCGCCGCAACTGCATCAGTGGGCTGTTTCTCAGCTCCGGCATCATCCGCTCCGCGGACTACACCATGGAGCAACTCAACCGGGTCGCCAAGCTGCTGCGCGAGGAACACGAGTTTCGTGGCTATATCCACCTCAAGACCATTCCCGACGCGTCGCCGGAGCTGATCTCCGAAGCCGGTCGCTATGCCGACCGCCTCAGCGTGAACATCGAACTGCCCACCGAAAGCAGCCTGATCCGCCTGGCGCCGGAAAAGAGCGTGGCGCCGATCAAGCAGGCCATGGGCACCATTCGCAATGGCGTCGAAGAGGCCGACAGCGAGAAGCGCGCGCCCGTCTTTGCGCCTGCCGGGCAAAGCACGCAGATGATCGTCGGCGCGGATGCCACCGACGACAGCACCATCCTGCACACCGCCCAGTCGCTGTACGGCGACTTCCGCCTAAAGCGCGTCTATTACTCGGCCTTCAGCCCGATTCCGCAAAGCCCCAAGAGCGTCCCCTTCGAGGCGCCGCCGCTGCTGCGCGAGCACCGCTTGTACCAGGCAGACTTCCTGATGCGCGGCTACGGCTTCAAGGCCACCGAGCTGCTCGACGGCCCCGGCAACCTGGCCCTGGATATCGACCCAAAACTGGCCTGGGCACTGAACAATCGCCAGCTCTTTCCCGTCGACCTCAACCGCGCGGACGTGACCCTGATCGCCCGCATCCCCGGCATCGGCGTGCTCAGCGCCCAGCGTCTGGTGGCCCTGCGCCGTCAAAAGCGCATCCGCTTCGAAGACGTCGGCCGCCTGCGCTGCGTACTGGAAAAGGCCAAGCCGTTCATCGTCACCCAGGATTACCGCCCGGCTCAGGCGACCCGCGAATCCCTGGTGCTGCGCCAGCAATTGAGCGAAGCGCCGCAACAGATGGGCCTCTGGTGATGCACGCGGTGCATTTCGACGGCAGCTTCGCGGGCTGGAGGGACGCTGCCCGAGCGCAGCTGCGCCGTGGCCTGGCTCCACATCAACTGAGCTGGGTGCAGGACAGCCAGGAAAATCACGACCTCTTTGGCCAGCTGGACGAGCCACAAACCGCTGTGGCGGCTGATCGTCCGGTGCGCGTACCGCGCGCCCTGATCGAACAACTGGAAAGCGCCGCTCGCTTTCGCTGTGCACAACGCTGGGCGCTGCTGTACCGCATCCTCTGGCGCGTCGCCAATGGCGATCAGGCTGCCATGCTGGCCGGCGATATCGACGGCAGCGAACTGCATGCCCGCCTCAAGGCTGTTCGCCGCGAAGCGCATCACCTGCACGCCTTCCTGCGCTTCAAACCGCGGGACGCCAGCGCCGGCGGACCGGAGCTGGTGGCCTGGCACGAGCCGGCCCACGACATTCTCGCCAGTGCCTCGGGCCATTTCGCCGAACGCCTCGGCCGGCAGACCTGGCTGATCGCCACGCCGGATGACGGTGTGTACTGGGACGGTGAGAAGCTGCACCACGCCAACCCCTGCCCGCCTGAATGGCAGCAATTGGCCCAGGGCACCGACGACCGCAACGAAGCGATGTGGCTGGCCTACTACGGCAGCACCTTCAACCCGGCACGCCTCAATCGCAACGTGCTGGAAACCAATATGCCGGTGCGTTTCTGGCGCAACCTGCCCGAAGGCCCGCTGATTCCCCGCCTGATGAGCCAAGCCCGCGCCGGCGCCCAGGTCGACGGCCAGGCCGAAGCCGTGGCCGCTCGGCCGGGGAAACGCATCCAGGCTGATGCCGAGAAAGTGCTGCCGGTACGCCAGTAATTCAGCGTTTGTTTGCCAGGCCGCCCGGCAAGGGCAACAAAAAACCCGCCGAAGCGGGTTTTGTTTTCATTGCCTTGGGCCGCTCAGCGGAAACGCCGCCCCTGATCTTCGTCGGTGATTTCCAGGGCTAGGCCCTGGGACATGCTGGTCAGGTGCTCGCCGTCGGTTTCCGAGCCGAGCTTGATCATCAGGCGCAGGTCGTTGGCCGAGTCGGCGTACAGCAGGGCATCTTCGTAGGTGATCTCGCCCTGGCTGTAGAGGTTGTACAGCGCCTGGTCGAAGGTCTGCATGCCGTGTTCGGTGGAGCGTTTCATCAGGCCCTTGAGCTCGTGCACCTCGCCCTTGCGGATCAGATCGGCAGCCAGCGGCGTGTTGATCAGCACCTCGATCACTGCGCGGCGGCCCTTGCCGTCGGGCGTGGGGATCAGTTGCTGGGCGACGATGGCCTTGAGGTTCAGCGACAGGTCCATCCACACCTGGTTCTGCCGGTCAGCCGGGAAGAAGTTGATGATCCGGTCCAGCGCCTGGTTGGCGTTGTTGGCGTGCAGGGTGGCCAGGCACAGGTGGCCGGTTTCGGCGAAGGCCACGGCGTGGTCCATGGTTTCGCGGGTACGCACCTCACCGATGAGGATCACGTCCGGCGCCTGGCGCAGGGTGTTCTTCAGCGCGACCTCGAAAGAATCAGTGTCGATGCCCACTTCGCGCTGGGTGACGATGCAGTTCTGGTGCTGGTGAATGTACTCGATCGGGTCTTCGATGGAGATGATGTGGCCGCTGCTGTTCTTGTTGCGGTAGCCGATCATCGCCGCCAGGGAAGTGGACTTGCCGGTACCGGTGGCGCCGACGAACAGCACCAGGCCGCGTTTGGTCAGCGCCAGCTTCTTGAGGATTTCCGGCAGCTTGAGGTCGTCCAGCGTCGGGATGTTGGTCTCGATGCGGCGCAGCACCATGCCGGCCAGGTTGCGCTGGTAGAAGGCGCTGACCCGGAAGCGGCCGATGCCGCGGGCGCTGATGGCGAAGTTGCATTCGTGGTTTTCCGCGAAGTCGCGGCGCTGCTGCTCGTTCATCACCGCGTGCACGGTTTCGCGGGTCATTTCCGGCGACAGCGGGGTCTTGGTCACCGGCATGATCTTGCCATTGACCTTCATCGACGGTGGCACGCCAGCGGTGATGAACAGATCGGAGCCGCCCTTCTCGACCATCAGGCGCAACAGTTTCTCGAATTCCATGGATGCTTACCTAAATGCGCTGGCGCGACGTTCAATTGCCGGCGAATGAAGCTCCGCCGGCCTGGGCTCGGAATCGTGAAAAGGTCAGAAATTTTCCGGGGTCTTGGCCTTCTCACGGGCACTTTCACGGCTGACCAGGCCTTTGGAAACCAGCCGTTTCAGGCAGGAGTCGAGGGTTTCCATACCCAGTGCACCACCGGTCTGGATGGCCGAATACATCTGCGCCACCTTGTCTTCGCGGATCAGGTTTCGGATCGCCGGGGTGCCGATCATGATTTCGTGGGCCGCCACCCGACCGCCGCCGATCTTCTTCAGCAAGGTCTGGGAAATCACCGCCTGCAGGGATTCGGACAGCATGGAGCGAACCATGGATTTTTCCTCAGCCGGGAACACGTCGACCACCCGGTCGATGGTCTTGGCGGCGGAGGTGGTGTGCAGGGTGCCGAACACCAGGTGACCGGTTTCCGCGGCGGTCAGCGCCAGGCGAATGGTTTCCAGGTCACGCATCTCGCCAACCAGAATGATGTCCGGGTCTTCACGCAGGGCGGAGCGCAAGGCTTCGGAGAAGCCGTGGGTATCACGGTGCACTTCACGCTGGTTGACCAGGCACTTCTTCGACTCGTGGACGAATTCGATGGGGTCTTCGACGGTGAGAATGTGGTGGTACTTGTTGCTGTTGATGTAGTCGAGCATCGCCGCCAGGGTGGTCGACTTGCCCGAACCGGTCGGCCCGGTGACCAGCACCAGCCCGCGCGGCACGTCGGAGACCTTCTTGAAGATCTCGCCCATGCCCAAGTCTTCCATGCTCAGCACTTTCGACGGAATGGTCCGGAATACCGCGCCGCTGCCGCGGTTCTGGTTGAATGCGTTGACCCGGAAGCGCGCCACGCCGGGTACTTCGAACGAGAAGTCGGTCTCCAGGAATTCTTCGAAGTCCTTGCGCTGCTTGTCGTTCATGATGTCGTAGATCAGCGCGTGCACCTGCTTGTGATCCAGGGCAGGCAGGTTGATCCGGCGCACATCACCGTCGACCCGGATCATCGGCGGCAAGCCTGCGGAAAGGTGCAGGTCCGACGCGCCTTGCTTGGCGCTGAAGGCAAGCAGCTCGGTGATATCCATGGGACTCCCTAATGACGGTAGAATGCCGCGTAACTTAAGGATAGGGGCCTTAGGGGATCACCAGGCGGCTGCGCGAGCACGCCCTTGGCAGAACACCGTGGGGCCCGCAGAAACGCTCAGGCGGCAGGCGCAGGTAATGTCCACGATAGCAGAGAATATTGCAAAGGTCGGTGTGCGGATCCGTGAGGCGGCGC
The DNA here is from genome assembly GCA_966186235.1 of uncultured Pseudomonas sp. Lineage (GTDB taxonomy): Bacteria > Pseudomonadota > Gammaproteobacteria > Pseudomonadales > Pseudomonadaceae > Aquipseudomonas. Next base: position 36,870 of record CBIFVM010000001.1, on the reverse strand, counting down.
AAGCCTCGCAGCGAGATTTTTCCTCCGTCGGGCTACTGGCGGTGAGCAAGACCAAGCCCGCCGAAGCGATTCGTGAAGCCCACGCGGCCGGCCTGCGGGATTTCGGCGAGAACTACCTGCAGGAAGCGCTCGACAAGCAGGCGCTGCTCGCCGACCTGCCTCTGACCTGGCATTTCATCGGCCCCATCCAGTCCAACAAGACCCGCCCCATCGCCGAGCACTTCGCCTGGGTGCACTCGGTGGATCGCCTGAAAGTCGCCGAACGCCTGAGCGCCCAGCGCCCGGCCGAACTGGCGCCGCTGAACATCTGCCTGCAGGTCAACGTCAGCGGCGAAGCGAGCAAGTCAGGCTGCCAGCCCGAGCAGCTCGCCGAGTTGGCACAGGCAGTTACACAACTGCCCAACCTGCGCCTGCGCGGATTGATGACAATCCCCGCGCCCACCGATGACGTGGCCGAGCAACGCGCCGTATTCGCCCGCCTGCGCACGCTGCGGGACGCGCTGAACCTCGATCTCGACACCCTGTCCATGGGCATGAGCCACGACCTCGAAGCGGCCATCGCCGAGGGCGCGAGCTGGGTGCGTATCGGCACTGCGCTGTTCGGCGAACGCGATTACGACAAGGTTTGAATTACCCGATCTCGACTCTTCAGATAGGAACCGCCCCATGACCACTCCCCGTATCGCCTTCATCGGCGCCGGCAACATGGCCGCCAGCCTGATCGGCGGGCTGCTCGCCCAGGGCCTGCCAGCAGGCGCCATCCGCGCCAGCGACCGCGGCGCCGAACAGCGCGAGAAGATCGCCGCCGAACACGGTATCGACGTGGTGGCCAGCAATGCCGAGGCCTGCCGTGACGCCGACGTGATCGTCCTGGCGGTCAAGCCCCAGGTCATGAAGGACGTATGCCTGGACCTGGCGCCCCATGTGCAGGCCGGCCAGTTGATCGTCTCCATCGCCGCCGGCATCACCAGCGCCAGCCTGGAGAACTGGCTGGGCGCACGGGCCATCGTACGCTGCATGCCCAATACCCCATCGCTGCTGCGCCTGGGCGCCAGCGGCCTGTACGCCAATGCGCAGGTCAGCGCCGCGCAGCGCCAGCAGGCCGAGCAGTTGCTGGGCGCCGTGGGCATGGCTGTGTGGCTGGAAGAGGAAAAACTGATCGACGCCGTGACCGCCGTGTCCGGCAGCGGCCCGGCTTATTTCTTCCTGCTGATCGAGGCGATGACCGCCAGCGGTGAGAAGCTCGGCCTGCCCCGCGATATCGCCGCCAAGCTGACCCTGCAGACCGCCCTAGGCGCCGCACAGATGGCATTGAACAGCGATGTCGACGCCGCCGAGCTGCGTCGCCGCGTCACTTCGCCGGCCGGTACCACCGAGGCGGCGATTAAGACATTCCAGGCTGGCGGCTTCGAAGCCCTGGTCGAGCAGGCCGTCAAGGCCGCCGATCAGCGCTCGGCCGAGCTGGCCGAACAACTGGGTCAATAAGGAGACAATCAATGATCGGTCTGAACACCGCAGCCGTTTATATCCTGCAGACCATCGGCAGCTTCTACCTGCTGATCGTGCTGCTGCGCTTCATCCTGCAACTGGTTCGCGCGGACTTTTACAACCCGCTGAGCCAGTTCATCGTGCGCGCCACCCACCCGATTCTCAAACCGCTGCGCCGCGTCATCCCCAGCCTCGGCGGCCTCGACCTGGCCTCGCTGGTGCTGGCGCTGATCGTCCAGTTCGTGCTGATGGCCCTGACCCTGATGCTGATGGGCGTCGGCATCAGCGACCCGCTGCTGGTTCTGGTGTGGTCGATCATCGGCGTGACCGCCCTGCTGCTCAAGGTGTTCTTCTTCGCCCTGATCATCAGCGTGATCCTCTCCTGGGTCGCCCAGGGCACGCACAACCCGGCCGCCCTGCTGGTCAATCAGATCTGCGAGCCGCTGCTGATGCCGATCCGCCGCATCCTGCCCAACCTGGGCGGCCTGGACCTGTCGCCCATCGTGGCGTTCCTGATCCTCAACCTGATCGACATGCTGGTAATCCGCAACCTGGCGGTCAGCACCGGTATGTTCAGCGGCCTGAGCCTGGCGATCTAAGCCCCTGGCGTTCTTCCGCTGGGACGGTGATGCGCTGATCCTCGACTGCCACCTGCAGCCCAAGGCGAGCAACGATGCGTTCGCCGGGCTGCACGGCGAACGCCTGAAGATCCGCCTCACCGCCCCGCCGGTGGACGGCAAGGCCAATGCCCACCTGCTGGCTTTTCTCGCCGCGGCCTTCGGTGTCGCCAAGAGCCAGGTCAGCCTGGAAAGCGGCCAGCAGAGCCGCCAGAAGCGGGTGCGCATTCAGGCGCCCGGCAAATTGCCCGGCGAACTCGGCCTGACCGCTCGCCCATCCTGAACGACCATCAGGTGCCAATGCGCCCCACTCGCCATTGACGCCGCCTGCGCCCCTCGCATAATGCTCGGCAGCCCGCATCGAAGCCGATGCCCTGTCAGGGAACCCACCGATGAGCATGGAACGTCTCAGTGAGCAGGTCGATGCATATGTCGCCTGGAAGCGCGAACTGGTCCGCGAGATCACCCGTTACCGTAGCTGGCTGGCTCATAACCGGCTGAGCAGCGAAGGCGTCGAGGCGCGCCTGGAGCGCGCGCTGCGCCTGCTGCGCACCGACCACATCACCCTGGCCTTCGTCGGCGAGTTCTCCCGCGGCAAGACCGAGCTGATCAACAGCCTGTTCTTCTCCGAATACGGCCAGCGCCTGCTGCCGTCCCAAGCCGGGCGCACCACCATGTGCCCGACCGAGATTCTTTTCGATCCGGGCGCCGCGCAGCCCTATATCCGCCTGCTGCCGATCGAGACGCGCATCGCCGAAGCCAGCGTGGCGCAGTTCAAGCGTACGCCGCGCCACTGGGTGAACGTCGCCCTGGACACCAGCGACCCGGACGGCATGGCCAAGGCCTTCGCCCAGGTCGCCGCCAGCAAGCGCATGCCGGTGGAGAAGGCCATCGCCCTGGGCTTTCACCCGGAAAACCTGGAAAGCACCGAGCAAGCCGGCCAGGTGCTGGTACCGGCCTGGCGCCACGCCATCGTCAACTTCGATCACCCGCTGCTGCGCCAGGGCCTGCGCATTCTCGACACACCGGGCCTCAACGCCCTGGGCTGCGAGCCGGAGCTGACCCTGTCGATGCTGCCCAGCGCCCAGGCGGTGATCTTCCTGCTGTCCGCCGACACGGGCGTGACGGCCAGCGACCTGGATATCTGGCAGCAACACGTGCAGCCCCTCGACGAGGATCGCCAGGGCTGCCTGTACGCGGTGCTGAACAAGATCGACGTGCTGTGGGACGACCTGGCCGGCGAGGCCTTCGTGGCCAACGCCATCGAGCGGGTGCGCATGCAGGCCGCCCGCCACCTGGGCATCGCCGGCCGGGACATTCTGCCGCTGTCGGCCAAACAGGCATTGCTCGCCAAGGTGCGCCAGGATCCGGCTCTGCTGGCCCGCAGCCAGATGGCCGAGCTGGAGACGCTGCTCTGCGAACGCATCGTGGCGCAAAAGGAACAGCTGCTCGAGGAACGGGTGGTGCGCCAGGTGCTGGCCATGCTCAACAACAGCCAGCACGTGCTCGGTCTGCGCCTGGCCAAGGTCAACGAACAGCTGGAGCTGCTCGACGAGCGCCGCCAGGACAACGGCCAGATGCTCATGGAGCTGACCAGCCGTACCAAGGACGACCACACCCTGCACCACAAGCGCCTGGTGGCGCTGCGCACCAACCAGCGCTTGCTGCGCAACCAGGGCGAACGCCTGAAGACCTCCGCCCAGGCGGAAAAGCTCGAAGCGCACCTCGCCCTGCTGCGGCGCCAGCTCAACGGCGCCTGGACGACCCTGGGCATCAACCAGTCGATCCTGAATTTCTTCACAGCCGTCGAGGACGACCTGCACAGCCTGTCCCACGATGCCGACATGGCCAACCGCATGGTCGAGGCCATCTACCGCCGGCACAACGAGGAAAACCCGCTGCAGGCGGTCGATGCGCCGCGCTTCGAGCTGACCGACTACGTGCGCGAACTGCGCCACCTGCAGAAGAAGGGCGACCGTTTCCGCCTGGGGCTGAAGGCGCTGCTGACCGAGCAGCGCAGCCTCGGCCGCCGCTTCTTCGCCACCCTGGTGCAGGAAGTCATCGGCCTGCACCGCCGGCTGCGCCGTGATGCCGAGCGCTGGGCCGACGAGGCGCTGATGCCGCTGATGCAGCACACTCTGGAGCACAAGCAGTTGCTGGAAGGCCATATGCTGCGCCTCAAGGCCCTGGCCCAGGACACCCAGCACGGGCGCCAGCGCCACCAGCAGCTGGCCCAGTATGCCGAGGAGCTCAAGGGGCAACTGGGCCACGCCGGCGACATGCTGCGCGTGATGCGCCGCCCGGCGCCCATCCAACGCCAAGCCAAGGTGGTCACCCTCAAGGGCATACCGCGTCCGATCGGCAACGCCGAATAGCCCCGGATGCCGCCGCGCTAGTGGGCTAGGCTAGCGCGGCCAGCAGTTTCCTTGCCGCTGACAGGCGCGCTCTTTAGACTGCTGCACTTTCCCACATCCCTTTTCTTAGCCGAGCAGAGTCGATGTCGACTGTTTTTCCTCAAGACTCCGTTGGCCTGGTAACGCCGCAGATCGCCCGCTTCGCCGAGCCGCTGGCGCTGGCCTGCGGGCGCAGCCTGGCCGACTACCAGCTGACGTACGAAACCTACGGCGAGCTCAACGCCAGCGCCAGCAACGCGGTGCTGATCTGCCACGCGCTGTCCGGCCATCATCATGCCGCCGGTTACCACAGCGTCGACGACCGCAAGCCGGGCTGGTGGGACAGCTGCATCGGCCCCGGCAAGCCGATCGATACCAACAAGTTCTTCGTCGTCAGCCTCAACAACCTGGGTGGCTGCAACGGCTCGACCGGTCCGTCGGACATCAACCCGGCCACCGGCAAGCCGTTCGGTGCCGACTTCCCGGTAATGACCGTGGAAGACTGGGTCAACAGCCAGGCGCGCCTCGCCGACCTGCTGGGCGTCCATCAGTGGGCCGCGGTGGTCGGTGGCAGCCTGGGCGGCATGCAGGCCATGCAGTGGACCATCAGCTATCCGGAGCGCGTGCGTCATTGCCTGGCCATCGCCTCGGCACCGAAGCTCTCGGCGCAGAACATCGCTTTCAACGAAGTGGCGCGCCAGGCGATTCTCACCGACCCGGAATTCCATGGCGGGCACTTCCAGGACCAGGGCGTGATCCCCAAGCGCGGCCTGATGCTGGCGCGCATGGTCGGCCACATCACCTACCTGTCCGATGACGCCATGGGCGAGAAATTCGGCCGCGGGCTGAAGAACGAAAAGCTCAACTACGACTTCCACAGCGTGGAATTCCAGGTGGAAAGCTACCTGCGCTACCAGGGCGAGGAGTTTTCCGGGCGTTTCGATGCCAACACCTACCTGCTGATGACCAAGGCGCTGGATTACTTCGACCCGGCCGCCGAGCACGATGGCGACCTGGCCAAGACCCTGGCCAAGGCCAAGGCGGATTTCTGCGTGATGTCGTTCACCACCGACTGGCGCTTCTCGCCGGCCCGCTCGCGGGAGATCGTCGACGCCCTGCTCGCCGCCCGTAAGAACGTCTGCTACCTGGAAATCGACGCGCCCCAGGGCCATGACGCCTTCCTGATGCCGATCCCCCGCTACCTGCAGGGTTTTGCCAGCTACATGAAACGGATCGAGGTATAAGCATGCGCGCCGACCTAGAGATCATCCAGGAATGGATTCCCGCCGGCAGCCGCGTCCTCGACCTGGGCTGCGGCGACGGTGAACTGCTCGCCTGGCTGGGCGCCAACAAGCAGGTCAGCGGCTACGGCCTGGAGATCGACCCGGACAAGATCGCCCAATGCATCGGCAAGGGCGTCAACGTCATCGAACAGAACCTCGACGAAGGCCTGGGCAACTTCGCCAGCGACAGCTTCGACGTGGTGGTCATGACCCAGTCGCTGCAGGCGCTGCACTTTCCCGACAAGGTGCTGGCCGAGATGCTGCGCGTCGGCAAGACCTGCATCATCACCTTTCCCAACTTCGGCCACTGGCGCTGCCGCTGGTACCTGGCCAGCAAGGGCCGCATGCCGGTGTCCGACTTCCTGCCGTACACCTGGTACAACACGCCGAACATCCACTTCTGCACCTTCGAGGACTTCGAGCGCCTGTGCCACCAGCAGAGCGCCCGGGTACTCGATCGCCTGGCCGTGGACCGCGAGCACCGCCATGGCTGGGCCAGCCGCGCCTGGCCGAACCTGCTGGGCGAGATCGGTATCTACCGCATCAGCGGCCACAATGCGCACGACGTGCGCATCGCCAACTAGGCTGCCCCATGCGCCTGCTCGCCACCCTGTTCGCCCTGTGCCTGAGCCAGCAGGCGCTGGCCGATAACCGCATGCAGCGCCTCGGTGACCTGCAGGTGCATTACAGCGCCTTCAACGCCAACTACCTGCAGCCGCAGATCGCCCAGGCCAGTGGCCTGGTGCGCAGCGCCACGCTGGGGGTGTTGAACATCAGCGTGCTGCGCGCCGGCAAGCCGACGACTGCAGAGATCAGCGGCGAGGTGAAGAACGTGCTTGGCCACGGCCAGAGGCTGACCTTCGTCGAACAGCGCGAGGGCGAATTCGTTTCCTACCTGGCGCAGTTTCCCCTCCAATCCCGTGAGGTGCTGCTGTTCAACCTGCAGGTGAACGGCCAGCGCCTGGACTTCAACCAGGAACTCTTTCCGGAGCCATGATGCCTTTTCCAGAACTCGTCCTCGCCAGCCACAACGCCGGCAAACTCAAGGAACTGCAAGCCATGCTCGGCGACCGCGTGCGCCTGCGCTCGGTTGGTGAGTTCAGCCAGGTGGAACCGGAAGAAACCGGCCTGTCGTTCGTCGAGAATGCCATCCTCAAGGCCCGCAATGCCTCGCGCCTGTCCGGCTTGCCGGCATTGGCCGACGACTCCGGCCTGGCGGTGGACTTCCTCGGCGGCGCACCGGGTATCTATTCGGCCCGCTACGCCGATGGCCTGGGCGATGCGGCGAACAACGCCAAGCTGCTGGCGGCCCTCAAGGATGTCCCGGACGCCGAGCGCGGCGCCCAGTTCGTCTGTTGCCTGGCCCTGGTGCGACACGCCGACGACCCGCTGCCGATTCTCTGCGAAGGCCTGTGGCACGGCCGCATCCTGCATGAGGCGCGCGGCGAGCACGGCTTCGGCTACGATCCGCTGTTCTGGGTCGAGGAGCGCCAGTGTTCCAGCGCCGAGCTGCCTGCGGCCGACAAGAATCAGCTCAGCCACCGCGCCATTGCCATGAAGCTGCTCAAGCAGCGCCTGGGTTTGTAAGCGGTTTCAAATGGGGCGTTTCGTCCACGCGCTTTGGCAGTTTGCCCAACTCGTGCCACGATAGCGCCCCGCAACCACCCTGCCGTGATCCAGAAGCCCGTGTTCCAGCTGCCGCCCCTGGCCCTGTACGTCCATATTCCCTGGTGCGTGCGCAAGTGCCCCTACTGCGATTTCAACTCCCATGCCGCCGGCCCCAACCTGCCGGAAGAGGCCTACGTCGACGCGCTGCTCGCCGATCTCGACGCTGACCTGGCCCAGGCCCACGGCCGCCCGCTGACCTCGATCTTCTTCGGCGGCGGCACGCCCAGCCTGTTTTCCGCCAAGGCCCTGGGCCGCCTGCTCGAAGGGGTGGAGCGGCGCATTCCGTTCGCCGGCGATATCGAGGTCACCCTGGAAGCCAACCCGGGCACCTTCGAGCAGGAGAAATTCGCCGCCTACCGGCGCCTGGGCATCAATCGCCTGTCGATCGGCGTGCAGAGCTTCCAGGCGGAAAAACTCAAGGCCCTGGGGCGCATCCATGATGGCGATGAAGCCGTGCGCGCCGCCGACATGGCCCGCGCCGCCGGCTTCGACAATTTCAACCTGGACCTGATGCACGGCCTGCCGGATCAGTCCCTTGACGATGCCCTGGGCGACCTGCGCATCGCCATCGCCCAGGCGCCGACCCACCTGTCCTGGTACCAGCTGACGGTGGAGCCGAACACGGTGTTCTGGAACCAGCCGCCGGTGCTGCCCGAGGACGATACCCTGTGGGACATCCAGGAAGCTGGCCAGGCGCTGCTCGCCGAGCACGGTTACGCCCAGTACGAAGTGTCGGCCTACGCGCAGCCCGAGCGCATGGCGCGGCACAACCTGAATTACTGGACCTTCGGCGATTTCCTCGGCATTGGTGCCGGCGCCCACGGCAAGCTGAGTACGCCGGATGGCCACATCAGCCGCACCTGGAAAACCCGCTTGCCCAAGGATTACCTCGACCCCGCCAAGCGCTACAGCGCCGGTGAACGGCTCCTCACTGCCGAGGAGCTGCCGTTCGAGTTCCTGATGAACGTGCTGCGCCTGAGCGATGGCTGCAGCGCCGAGCTGTTCAGCCAACGCACGGGCCTGCCCCTGGAGCAATTGGCCGAGGCCCGCGAACAGGCCCAGCGTCGCGGCCTGCTGCAAGCGGATCCGGCGCGCCTGGCGGCCACCCGCGAAGGCCAGCTGTTTCTCAATGATCTGCTGCAGTATTTCCTGCCCTGAATCGCCGCGCGCTGCGAACCAACGGCGCGCCGGATGATCCGAGGCAGCAGGATTCAATCGTCACGCCTGAGGAACAACCATGGATTATGTGCTGGACCTGATCGCCACCGTGTCACGCTGGAGCCGCGGCCACCTCAGCGAGATTTCACTGGGGCTCATGGCCACCCTGCTGGTGCTGTTCGGCCCGGCGATCAATGCCTGGATTCAAGGACGCATCGGCAGCCTCAATTTCGTGCTGCGCACCTTGATATTCGTCGCGGTCTGCGTGGTCGGCTACGGCCTGGCGCTGGTCTACCTGACGCCGCTGCTCACTCAATTGCTGGGTCACTTCAACAATTACACCCTGGCGCCAGTGCTGCTGGTGGTGATGTTCCTGATCGGTGTGCTGGCCGACCGCAGCTGAGCCGGCTCAGGGCACGACCTTGAACCAGTCGACCACACCCACGTCGCCATTGCGGTGGGTGCCCAGCACCTCACCGGCAGCATCCTGCTCGACCGACAGGTCGGGCTCGATCGGTTTCTCACTCAGGCGCTCGACTGCAGGCGCCTCGACCAGCGGGCTGAACAGCAGGTTGCCGTGAAAGGCCCGTACCCGGGTGGTCGCCGGATACTGCATGGGGCCGAACTCGAGCGGTTCGGTCAACTCGGCCTGCCAGTCCAGCAGCGCGCCGTAAGGCCCGTCTAGCCACAGGTTCCATAGCCGCAGCTTCAGCCCCTGAAAGCGCACCGGCGTGTCGGTGGTTTCCAGTTGCCAGCGGCCCTCTTGCACCGCATGTACGGTCATCGGCCCCGGCCAAGTGATGCCGGCCACCTGGCTGCCGGCGGCCAGCGTGCAACTTTCCAGCCGCCATTGCTCGGGCGCAAAACGCGCGCCGACGGCATAACCGAAGGTCACCGGAGCCTGTGCCGAGCACTGCCAGCCGGCCACTTGCGCATCGTCGACCAGACTGACCTCGGCAAACGTGTCGCCCAAATCCAAACGCCGCACGGCGGCGCCCCTTATCACCGCGGGCTGCCCGTCGAATTCGGCGCGCTGCAGGCTTTGCAAGCCGTGGGGCAAGGGCTCGCCACTGAGATTCTTGCCAGGTTCCAGGCGTTCCAGCCACACCCGCGTGCCAGCGGGCAGCCGCAACTCGCCCAGTGCCTGCTCGCTATCCAGCCGAGGGCTCAGCGCGCGCTGCTCGATCCAGTGCCTGGCCTGCCAACGCAGGAATTCGACGGTGGGCAGGCTGCCAGCGGCGAGAAACACGGCAAGCAGCCCGAACCACCAGGGATGGGCGCGGATGAACCGTCGGGAGCGGGCGTTCAGGCAGGCGACCAGCAACGCCAGCAGCGCGGCGACGCAAACCAGCGATACCAGCAGGAACAATGATCCGAGCATCATGGCCAGTGGGTTGATGGGGATCATGGGTGTCCTTGTAAGCGCTGTGAGCCGATTTCGTGGCAGAGCTTAGAAGTCACCCTCGAGCGAATCAACACTTGGTTACACTTCAATAAAAAAGCCAGCAATCTGCTGGCTTTTTCTTCGATCAGGCAATGATCATTTGATCAATCTGAGGCAGAAGGGATAGCGATAGTGCTTGCCCTCGCCCGCCTTGATGCCACCGATGATGGTCAGCACCACGGTGCCGATGCACAGCAGGCCCATCAGCAAGAAGCCGATGAGTACCAGCATCAGCAAAAGGCAGACGATGCCGGCGATGGCCACCGTCAGCTGGAAGTTGAGCGCTTCCTTGCCCTGTTCGTCGATGAAGACGTGCGAATCCTTCTTCACCTGCCAGACCACCAGTGGGCCGATCAGATTGCCGAAGGGGAACACGAAGCCGAGGGCGGCCGCGAAGTGGCAGATCATCGCCCACTGGCGCGCGTCCCGATCGGGCTCGGCAGCAGGCGTTACGGCGTTATGCTCATCCATCACGGCTCTCCTCGGTCAGCGAAACATCACTCGGCCAGCGCAGCCTGCTGCAGCGCGAACAGCTCGCCCATGCCCTGCTGCGCCAGGGCCAGCATGGCATTCAGCTCGGCAGGCTGGAACGGCGCGCCTTCGGCGGTGCCCTGCACCTCGATGAAACCACCGGTGCTGGTCATCACCACGTTGAGGTCGGTCTCGGCGGCGGAGTCTTCCAGGTAGTCCAGATCCAGCACCGGCTCGCCCTGGTAGATGCCCACGGACACCGCCGCGATCATCTGCTTGAGCGGATCGCCGCCTTTCAGGCCGCCGCGCTTCTTCATCACCTTCAGGGCATCCACCAGGGCAACCATGGCGCCGGTGATCGACGCGGTGCGGGTGCCGCCGTCGGCCTGGATCACGTCGCAGTCGACGTACAGGGTGTTCTCGCCGAGCTTGCTCATGTCCAGTGCGGCGCGCAGCGAGCGGCCGATCAGGCGCTGGATTTCCAGGGTGCGACCGCCCTGCTTGCCCTTGCTGGCCTCACGCTGATTACGGTCGCCGGTGGCACGCGGCAGCATGCCGTATTCGGCGGTGACCCAACCCTGGCCCTGACCTTTCAGAAAGCGCGGGACGCCCTGCTCGACGCTGACGGTGCAGATCACCTTGGTGTCGCCGAACTCGACCAGTACCGAACCCTCGGCATGCTTGGTGTAGTTGCGGGTGATGCGGATCGAGCGCAACTGATCGGCGGCGCGGCCACTGGGACGTTTCATCAACAAATACCTGCTCTCAAGTAGAATCTGCCGCGCATTATAGGGGCTCTTGCCACCGCGCCGCGACCGCGCCCGCCCGATGGCGCCGCGCGGGGTTTGGGAGCCACCGGCGCTGTGCGCTACAATCGCCGCCTTTGCCCTACAGCAAGCCGAGGTAAGCAGCATGATCCACAGCATGACGGCCTTCGCCCGCACCGAGCAGGCAGGTGCCAACGGCACCCTGAGCTGGGAGCTGCGCTCGGTCAACCACCGCTACCTCGAACCCCACCTACGCCTGCCGGAAGCCTTCCGCGATCTCGAAGGCGCGGTGCGCGAAGCGCTGCGCCAGGGCCTGTCGCGCGGCAAGGTGGAATGCACCCTGCGCTTTACCGAAGACAGTGCCGGCAAGCCGCTGCAGGTCGACCGCGACAAGGCGACTCAACTGATCGCCGCCGCCGAGAGCGTCGCCGCGCTGATCAAGCAACCCGCGCCGCTGAACCCTCTGGAAGTGCTCGGCTGGCCCGGCGTGCTGGTCGCCGATAGCAGCGACCCTCAAGCGCTGAACAAAGCTGCGCTGGAGCTGTTCGGCAATGCCCTCAACGAGCTGAAGAATGGCCGCGGCCGCGAAGGTGCCGAGCTGGCCAAGCTGCTCAACGAGCGCCTCGACAGCATGCTCGAGGAAGTCGCCGCCCTGCGCGAGCTGGTGCCGCAGATGCTCGAGGCCCAGCGCCAGAAGATCATCGAGCGCTGTCGCGAAATGCAGGCCGAGCTCGACCCGCAGCGCCTGGAGCAGGAGCTGGTGATGCTCGCCCAGAAGAGCGACGTCGCCGAGGAGCTGGATCGCCTAAGCACCCACGTCACGGAAGTGCGCCGCGTCCTCAAGGCCGGCGGCGCGGCCGGGCGCCGCCTGGACTTCCTGATGCAGGAACTCAACCGCGAAGCCAACACCCTCGGCTCCAAGGCATTCGACCCGCGCAGCACCCAGGCGGCGGTCAACCTCAAGGTACTGATCGAACAAATGCGCGAGCAGGTGCAGAACATCGAATAACTAACGCCAGGCATTGACCGCGCGTCTTCCGAATTAAATCTTTCAGGACAGATCCATGAGCACCACCAGCGGCACGCTGTACATCATTTCCGCCCCCTCGGGCGCCGGCAAGAGCAGTCTGGTGAACGCGCTGATCGACAGTGAGCCGCACATTCGCGTGTCGGTGTCGCATACCACCCGCGCCATGCGCCCAGGTGAAGTCGACGGCGTGCATTACCATTTCGTGGATCACGCCCAGTTCACCATCATGCTCGAGCAGGGCGAATTCCTCGAGCATGCTCAGGTATTCGACAATTTCTACGGCACCTCACAGCGCGCATTGGAGAAAACCCTGGCCGAAGGCATCGACCTGATCCTGGAGATTGACTGGCAGGGCGCCCAGCAGGTGCGCAAACTGATGCCCCAGGCGAAATCGATCTTCATCCTACCGCCGACCCGCGAAGCGCTTCGTCACCGCTTGACCAATCGCGGCCAGGACAGCGGCGAGATCATCGAACGCCGCATGCGCGACGCCGTCAGCGAGATGAGCCACTACGTCGAATACGACTACCTGGTGATCAACGACGATTTCGGCCATGCACTCAGCGACCTGAAGGCGGTGTTTCGCGCCAACCAGTTGCTGCAGACAGCTCAACATCAGCGCCATGCCGGCCTGTTGAGCGAGCTGCTGGCCTGAGCCGAAGCCGATGGGCGGTGCAAAACCGCCCATTCAGGCCGCGAAAATCCCTTTCTGCGCCGCGAACTCGTACCTCTCGGCGAGTTTCGCTTCCCTTAATGCTGGCGTTTTTCTAGACTATTCAGTCCGCTCGCCCATTCGGGCCCAGCTAAATTTGCATTCGTTACGAGGAACACCATGGCCCGCGTTACCGTTGAAGACTGCCTGGACAACGTCGATAACCGCTTCGAGCTGGTCATGCTCGCCACCAAGCGCGCTCGTCAAATCGCAACCGGCGGTAAAGAGCCGAAAGTGGCGTGGGAAAACGACAAGCCGACCGTGGTCGCCCTGCGTGAAATCGCCAGCGGCCTGGTAGACGCCGAGATCGTCGCCCAGGAAGACATCATCGAAGAAGAACCGCTGTTCGCAGCCTTCGAGGAAGAGGCGAACGAGCCTCTGTAAGCCTATGCCGGGTCGAAAGCGTACGTCGCAGGTGCACAATGCACGGCAGGGGAGCCTCCCATGCCGAGCATAGACGCCCTCGCCGACAGGCTTTCGGGCTACCTGGGCGACGAACAGGTCAACCTCGTTCGTCGCGCCTACTTCTACGCCGAACAGGCGCACGACGGACAACGCCGCCGCAGCGGTGAAGCCTACGTGACCCATCCGCTGGCCGTGGCCAGCATCCTCGCCGACATGCACATGGACCATCAGAGCCTGATGGCCGCCATGCTGCACGACGTGATCGAAGACACCGGCATCGCCAAGGAAGCCCTGCACGCGCAGTTCGGCGAATCCGTGGCGGAGCTGGTGGACGGGGTCAGCAAGCTGACCCAGATGAACTTCGAAACCAAGGCCGAGGCGCAGGCCGAGAACTTCCAGAAGATGGCCATGGCCATGGCGCGCGACATCCGCGTGATCCTGGTCAAGCTGGCCGACCGCCTGCACAACATGCGTACCCTGGAAGTGCTGTCCGGCGAGAAACGCCGGCGCATCGCCAAGGAAACCCTGGAGATCTACGCGCCCATCGCCAACCGGCTGGGCATGCACAGCATGCGCGTGGAGTTCGAAGACCTGGGCTTCAAGGCCATGCACCCGATGCGCTCCGAGCGTATCCGCGCTGCGGTGCGCCGCGCCCGTGGCAACCGCAAGGAAATCGTCACGCGCATCGAGGAATCGCTGCTGCACTGCCTCGAACGCGAAGGCCTGAGCGGCGAAGTGATGGGCCGCGAGAAGCACCTGTACAGCATTTACCAGAAGATGCGCGGCAAGCGTAAGTCGTTCAACGAGATCATGGATGTCTACGCCTTCCGTATTGTGGTCGACAAGGTCGACACCTGCTACCGCGTGCTCGGCGCCGTACACAACCTGTACAAGCCTCTGCCGGGGCGCTTCAAGGATTACATCGCGATTCCCAAGGCCAACGGCTACCAGTCGCTGCACACCACGCTGTTCGGCATGCATGGCGTGCCCATCGAGATCCAGATCCGCACCCGCGAAATGGAAGAGATGGCCAACAACGGCATCGCCGCGCACTGGCTGTACAAATCCAGCGAGGACGAGCTGCCCAAGGGCAACCACGCCCGCGCCCGCCAGTGGGTCAAGGGCGTGCTGGAGTTGCAGCAGCGCGCCGGCAACTCGCTGGAGTTCATCGAGAGCGTGAAGATCGACCTGTTCCCGGACGAGGTCTACGTGTTCACGCCCAAAGGTCGCATCATGGAGCTGCCCAAAGGCTCCACGGCCGTGGACTTCGCCTACGCAGTGCACACCGACGTCGGCAACACCTGCATCGCCTGCCGCATCAACCGCCGCCTGGCACCGCTGTCCCAGGCCCTGGAAAGCGGTTCCACGGTGGAGATCGTCAGCGCGCCGGGCGCTCGTCCCAACCCGGCCTGGCTGAACTTCGTGGTCACCGGCAAGGCGCGCACCCATATCCGCCACGCACTCAAGCTGCAGCGCCGCTCGGAATCGGTAAACCTCGGCGAGCGCCTGCTCAACAAGGTACTGGCGAGTTTCGAGAGCCATCTCGACAAAGTGCCCGCCGAACGCCAGTTGGCCGTGCTCAACGAATACCGCCTGGAAACCTTCGACGATCTGCTCGAAGACATCGGCCTGGGCAACCGCATGGCTTACGTGGTGGCGCGCCGCCTGCTGGCCAGTGACGGTGAGGAATTGCCCAACGCCGAAGGCCCCCTGGCGATTCGCGGCACCGAGGGTTTGGTGCTCAGCTACGCCAAGTGCTGCACGCCGATCCCGGGCGACCCGATCGTCGGCCACCTTTCGGCGGGCAAGGGCATGGTGGTGCACATGGACACCTGCCGGAACATCAGCGAAGTACGCCACAACCCGGAGAAATGCATCCAGCTGGCCTGGGCCAAGGATGTCACGGGCGAATTCAACGTCGAGCTTCGCGTCGAGCTGGAGCACCAGCGCGGCCTCATCGCGCTGCTGGCCGGCAGCGTCAACGCCGCTGACGGCAACATCGAGAAGATCAGCATGGACGAGCGCGACGGCCGCGTCAGTGTCGTCCAACTGGTGGTCAGCGTGCATGACCGCGTGCACCTGGCCCGGGTAATCAAGAAGCTACGCACCCTGCCCGGGGTCATGCGCATCACCCGCATGAAGGCGTGACCTGCCGCGCCACTGCCTGAAGCAAACCGCCCACACTTTTCAGACCCGCTGCCTGGAAGCGTCATCGCCTATTCAAAAGACGCAACGACGCGGGTCTTGGCTTGAGGCGGCGAACGCCAGCCTGTAGCCTGCCTGCGTTCGTCTTGCAGCCTGAGGCTGCCCTATCAAGGAGTTCTCCATGAGCAAGAGCGTCATCAACAGCGACAAGGCCCCAGCCGCCATCGGCACCTATTCCCAGGCCATCAAGGCCGGCAACACCGTCTACCTGTCCGGGCAGATCCCGCTGGATCCCAAGACCATGGAACTGGTTGAAGGCTTCGAAGCGCAGACCGTGCAGGTCTTCGAGAACCTCAAGTCGGTGATCGAGGCCGCCGGCGGTTCGTTCAAGGACGTGGTCAAGCTGAACATCTTCCTCACCGACCTCTCCCACTTCGCCACCGTCAACGAAGTGATGGGCCGCTACTTCCAGCAGCCCTATCCGGCGCGCGCCGCCATTGGCGTGGCCGCCCTGCCGAAAGGTGCCCAGGTGGAAATGGACGGCATCCTGGTCATCGACTGACCTTGTCGCAAGCCCGGAGCGCCGGCTCCGGGCGCTCCCTTCAGCGTTCCTGCAATACCCCGGCATAGCCCTCGCGATAGCTGGGATATTGCGGCGCCCAGCCCAACGCCCGGGCCCGTGCGTTGCTGCAGCGCTTGCTGCCGGAGCGGCGTACTGCCGAATCCTCGGCCCAATGGTCGACCCCGAGCTGCTCACGTAGCCAGCCGACCACCTCATGCAGTGGCGCCGGCTCGTTATCCACGCCGATATAGCAGTCGTCCAGCGCCTTGCCCGCCAGATCGGCCTGCAGCAGAAAGGCCAGCAGACCGGCGGCGTCATCGGCATGAATGCGATTGCCGAACAGTGGCGGCTCGACCGACACCCGATAACCCATGCGCACCTGCTTGAGCAGCCATTCGCGACCCGGCCCATAGATACCCGTCAGGCGTACCACGGTAGCGGGAACACCGCTGCTCCAGGCCACCTGCTCGGCCTTGCGCATGATCCGCCCCGAATAGCTCTGCGCCTCGGCTGGCGACGTTTCGTCGACCCACTCCCCTCCAGCCTGGCCATAGACACCGCTACTGGAGACGAACAGCAGCCGCTTGGGAAGCTGCCCGCGGGCCTGCAACCAGCCCAGCACGTGGCGCAATCCATCGACGTAAGCCTGGCGATAGCCCGCTTCGTCATGCTGGGTGGCAGCGGCGCTGTACACCAGATAATCCAGCTCTGCGCGGGGCCATTGGTCGGGGCAATCGGCCTGGTGCAGATCACCGGCCACCGGCACGATGCCCTCGGGCAATTCGGACACGCTGCGGCGCATGCCGTAGACCTCCCAGCCCGCGGCATGCAGGCGCACGGCCAACCGACCGCCCACGTCACCGCAACCGGCGATCAGCACCTTTGCAACTTTGCTCATCCGATCCTCTCTCAGCCTGGCGAGCGCTTAAAAAGCACTCGCAAACGTAATAAAGTTACACTAACGCTTTCATGAACAAGAATTACTTGCAATAATGTTTAGCCTTTTTTTCCGCGCGCCCCAGGGCTGCGCAGGTCACCGCCCTCACATTTAGGTCCGGCAAGCATGAACTCTATCGCCCATAGCGCCAAGCCAACCAACGTCGCCGCACGGCCGCAACGCCTCGGCGCCTCTCTTGCCCTGCTGCTCAGCCTGACGCTGGCACCGGTAGCGGGCTTCGCTGATCAGTCGGCGCCGGCCCCGGCCCAACCTGCTGCCACGCAACCGACCACCGAACAGCCTGCCGCAGCCCAGCCGCAAGCACAGTCGCTGTCTCCAGAGGCAGCGGCACAGGTCGATGCCCTTGGCGACAAGCTCGAAGCACTCGGCCCACAGGCCACGCCCGAGCAGCTGAACGAAGCACGCCAGCAGTTCTTCAGCGAGAACAACATCGCGCCGCAGGATGCCGACAAGCTGACCCAGGCACTGGCTGCCGAGCAGAGCGCCGACGCTCAGGCGCTCAATAGCGACCCTGCCGCCGAAGCCGAGCAGGTCTTCCACGACCTGTCGCCGTGGGGCATGTACCAGGGCGCCGACGTGGTGGTGAAAAGCGTGATGATCGGCCTGGTGCTGGCCTCGATCCTTACCTGGACCATCTGGATCGCCAAGACCATCGAGCTGGTGACCGCGCGCCGCCGCCTGCGCCGCGAGATCGTCGAGCTCAAAGGCGCGCGCAACCTGGCCCAGGCTAGTGAGCAGGCCCGTGCCAAGCACAGCTTCAGTGAAATCCTCATCGAAGACGCCCGCGAAGAACTGAAGCTCTCGGCCACCAGCCGCGAGAAGGAAGGCATCAAGGAGCGCGTCAGCTTCCGCCTCGAGCGCCTGGTCGGCGCCTGCGGTCGTGACATGAGCAAGGGCACCGGCGTGCTCGCCACCATCGGTTCCACCGCGCCCTTCGTCGGTCTGTTCGGTACCGTTTGGGGCATCATGAACAGCTTCATCGGCATCGCCAAAACCCAGACCACCAACCTTGCAGTGGTCGCTCCCGGCATCGCCGAGGCCCTGCTGGCCACTGCACTGGGCCTGGTCGCGGCAATTCCGGCGGTGATCATCTACAACGCCTTCTCGCGCTCGATCAGTGCCTACAAAGCCCAGGTCGCCGATGCCTCGGCCCAGGTGCTGCTGCTGGTGAGCCGTGATCTGGACATGCAGCCGGGCCATGATCGCGCCCAGCAGCCTCACGTGGTCAAGGTGGGTTAAGACCATGGGGCTTCATCTCAACGAAAACGGCGGCGACGATCTCCAGGAAAACCACGAGATCAACGTCACGCCCTTCATCGACGTGATGCTGGTGCTGCTGATCATCTTCATGGTCGCCGCGCCACTGGCCACCGTCGACGTGAAGATCGACCTGCCCGCCTCCAGCGCCAAGCCGGCGCCGCGGCCGGAGAAGCCGATCTACCTGAGCATCAAGGAAGACAAGAAGCTGTTCCTCGACAACGACGAGGTGCAGCCGGCCATGCTCGGTGCAACGCTGGATAAGCTGACCCAGAACGACAAGGAGAAGACCATTTTCGTGCGCGGTGACAAGGGCGTCGAATATGGCGACCTGATGGAAGTCATGGACACCCTGCGCGGCACGGGTTACCTGAAGATCGGCCTGGTTGGCCTGGAGACGGTCGGCGCGCAATGAAGAAATCCAGCCGCACGTTTTCCTGGGTCGCCAGCCTGGTCATCGTGGTTGGGCTGCACGTTGGCCTGTTCCTCTGGGCCATGTACTGGCAGCCCCAGGCGACGCCCATCGAGCTGCCACCACCGGCGGCGATGATCGTCGAACTGGAGCCCTTGCCGCCAGCCGCGCCCAAGCCTGCACCGCCGCCGCCACCGGAAGTGGTTCCGGAGGAGCCCGAGCCGCAGCCGAAAGTCGCCGAAGCGCCGAAGCCCACGCTGGCGGTCACACCGCCCAAGCCGAAGCCCAAACCGAAGCCGCCGAAGCCAAAACCGCCCGAGCCCAAGCCACCGGAGCCCCAGGAGCAGCCGCCGGAAGAGGCGCCGCCAGCACCACCGGCCCCGGCAGAAGCCAAACCGGCCGCACCGCAGCAGGCACCGGTCAGCTCACCGAGCAAGGCGGAAAGAACCTGGCAGAGCGAATTGCTGGCCCACCTGGCCAAGTACAAGCGCTACCCGGAAGACGCGCGTCGTCGCGGCCTCGAGGGGGTCAATCGCCTGCGCTTCGTGGTCGATGCGGACGGCAAGGTGCTGTCGTACACGCTGGTGGGCAAGTCCAGCAGTGCATCGTTGGATCGGGCCACGCTGCAGATGATTCGTCGCGCGCAACCGCTGCCCAAGCCGCCCGCTGAAGTGCTGAAGAACGGCAGCATCGAAATCGTCGCCCCGTTCGTCTACTCGCTGGAGCGTGGCCGCGGCCGCTGACCCCAGCCCTGCGCCTGCCCCGGCAACCGCCGGGGCAGCGCTTTTAAAAGCCGCGTGCGGCGGACATCTCTTGAGCACCCTGAATGGTTGGTTCCATTGAAGACAGCGGCTATGCTTGGCGCCATCTCAATGGATTAAGACTATGACCCTCACCGAACTGCGCTATATCGTGACGCTCGCCCAGGAACAGCACTTCGGCCGCGCGGCGGAGCGTTGTCACGTCAGCCAACCCACGCTGTCGGTGGGCGTGAAGAAACTCGAGGACGAACTCGGCGTATTGATCTTCGAGCGCAGCAAAAGCGCCGTGCGCCTGACGCCCGTCGGCGAGGGCATCGTCACCCAGGCGCAGAAGGTGCTGGAACAGGCCCAGGGCATTCGCGAACTGGCCCAGGCCGGCAAGAACCAGTTGGCGGCACCGCTGAAGATCGGCGCCATCTATACCGTCGGCCCGTACCTATTCCCTCATTTGATCCCGCAGCTGCACCGCGTGGCCACCCAGATGCCGCTGTACATCGAGGAAAACTTCACCCACGTGCTGCGCGACAAGCTGCGCACCGGCGAACTGGACGCGATCATCGTCGCCCTGCCGTTCCAGGAAGCCGACGTGCTGACCCTGCCGCTGTACGATGAACCCTTCTATGCGCTGCTGCCGGCGGATCACCCGTGGACGGCCATGCAGACCATCGACACCAAGCTGCTCAACGACAAGAGCCTGCTGCTGCTCGGCGAAGGCCACTGCTTCCGTGATCAGGTGCTGGAGGCCTGCCCGACGCTGCGCAAGGGCGAGGAACACGCCAAGCACACCACGGTGGAATCCAGTTCGCTGGAAACCATTCGCCACATGGTCGCCTCGGGCCTGGGCGTATCGATCCTGCCGTTCTCGGCCGTCGACAGCCACCACTACGCGCCCGGCGTGATCGAGGTTCGCCCGCTCAGCCCGCCGGCGCCCTTCCGCACCGTGGCCATCGCCTGGCGCGCCAGCTTCCCGCGCCCCAAGGCCATCGAAGTGCTGGCCGACTCCATTCGTCTGTGCTCGGTCGCCAAGCCACTGCCACGTAACGCCTGAGGACCGCGATGAGCGAGTTGTCGACGGTTTCCGTTACCGACCTCAAGGGCGTTGGGGCGGCCCTGGCGGAAAAACTCGCCAAGGTCGGCCTGGAAACCCTGCAGGACATCCTCTTCCACCTGCCGCTGCGCTACGAGGACCGCACCCGCATCGTGCCCATCGGCGCCCTGCGCCCCGGCCAGGATGCGGTGGTCGAGGGCACCGTGTCAGGAGCCGACGTGGTCATGGGCAAACGCCGCAGCCTGCTGGTTCGCCTGAGCGATGGCAGCGGCACGCTGAGCCTGCGCTTCTACCATTTCAGCAACGCCCAGAAGGAAGGCCTCAAGCGCGGCACCCTGGTGCGCTGCTACGGGGAAATCCGCCCCGGCTCGTCCGGCCTGGAAATCTACCATCCCGAATACCGCGCGCTGACCGGTGACGAACCACCAGCCGTGGAGCAGACCCTGACGCCGATCTACCCGACCACCGAAGGCCTGACCCAGCAGCGCCTGCGCCAGCTCAGCGAACAGGCTCTGACGCGCCTCGGCCCGCACAGCCTGCCGGACTGGCTGCCCCGGGAGTTGGCCAGGGAGTACGAATTGGCGCCGCTGGACCAGGCGATTCGCTACCTGCATCGCCCGCCACCGGATGCCGACCTCGAAGAGCTCGCCGAGGGCCGCCACTGGGCCCAGCATCGGCTGGCCTTCGAGGAACTGCTCACCCATCAATTGTCGATGCAGCGCCTGCGCGAAAGCGCGCGCGCTCAGCAGGCCCCTTCGCTGCCGGTCGCCAAGCGCCTGCCGCAGCGTTTTCTCGACAACCTCGGCTTCAAGCCCACCGGCGCGCAACAGCGTGTTGGTGCGGAAATCGCCTACGACCTAAGCCAACACGAGCCGATGCTGCGCCTGGTACAGGGCGATGTCGGCGCCGGCAAGACGGTGGTGGCTGCGTTCGCGGCGCTGCAGGCCATCGAGGCCGGCTACCAGGTCGCGCTGATGGCGCCCACCGAGATCCTCGCCGAGCAGCACTTCATCAACTTCACCCGCTGGCTGCAGCCCCTGGGCCTGGAAACCGCCTGGCTGGCCGGCAAGCTCAAGGGCAAGGCGCGGGCCGCCGCGCTGGAGCAGATCGCCGCCGGCGCGCCCATGGTGGTCGGCACCCACGCGCTGTTCCAAGATGAAGTGCGCTTTCGCAACCTGGCCCTGGCGATCATCGACGAGCAACACCGCTTTGGCGTGCAGCAGCGCCTGGCCCTGCGCCAGAAGGGCGTGGGCGGCCGGCTCAGCCCGCACCAGCTGATCATGACCGCCACCCCGATCCCGCGTACTCTGGCGATGAGCGCCTACGCCGACCTGGACACCTCGATCCTCGACGAACTGCCGCCCGGCCGTACCCCGGTGAACACCGTACTGGTCGCCGACAGCCGCCGCTTCGAGGTGGTCGAGCGGGTACGTTCGGCGTGCAACGAAGGCCGCCAGGCCTATTGGGTCTGCACGCTGATCGAGGAATCCGAGGAGCTGACCTGCCAGGCGGCGCAAACCACCTACGAGGACCTGGCCGCCGCGCTGGTCGGCCAGCAGGTCGGGCTGATCCACGGGCGCATGAAGCCGGCCGAGAAAGCGGCGGTGATGGATCAGTTCAAACAGGGCCACCTGCAACTGCTGGTGGCCACCACGGTGATCGAAGTGGGCGTCGACGTGCCGAACGCCAGCCTGATGATCATCGAGAACCCCGAGCGTCTCGGCCTGGCCCAGTTGCACCAGCTGCGTGGCCGGGTCGGGCGAGGCAGCGCGGCAAGCCATTGCGTGCTGCTCTACCACCCGCCACTGTCGCAGATCGGCCGCGAACGGCTGGGCATCATGCGCGAAACCTGTGACGGCTTCATCATCGCGGAGAAGGATCTGGAGTTGCGCGGCCCCGGAGAAATGCTCGGCACTCGACAAACCGGCCTGTTGCAGTTCAAGGTAGCCGATCTGATGCGTGACGCCGACCTGCTGCCGGCGGTACGCGATGCCGCCCAGGCGCTGCAGGAGCAATGGCCCCAGCATGTCAGCCCGCTGCTGGAGCGCTGGCTGCGCCACGGGCAACAATATGGGCAAGTGTGAGCGAGACGGGACGATGGTCGCCTCGAACGGTTACGTCGTCAGCTTGCTGGTTATACTTGGGATATTGCGTTCCCTTTAGAAGACGGAATACGTCATGACTGAACTCGCCATCGCCGACACCTCCCCCCAACCGCCTCATGTAATCCGTCAGCTGCTGGAGAAACTCGGTGTGACTTATCAGGCTCGCCACGATCAACCTGGCATCCCGGCTGCCCAACGCGTGCAGACCGTACTGCTGGAAGACGCCGTGGGCGCTCTGCTGGTGCTGTTCCCGCAAAATCAATTGCTCGACCTCAACCGCCTTGCCGAACTGACCGGCCGCAAGCTGACGGCCGTCAAGCCCGAGCGCCTCAACCGCATGCTCGGCAAGCATGACCTGGCGCTGCTGCCGGGCATTCCGGCGCTGACCAGCTCCCCCTGCCTTTATGACGAGCGCCTGCTCGACGTGCCGACCCTGTACATCCAGTCCGGCCAGCAAGGCGTGCTACTGGAGATCGGCACCGAGGCCTTCAAGGGCCTGCTGGGCAAAGCCAGCGCCGCGCGCTTCGGCGAGCCGGCGAGCAAGGTGCGCCCCAACTTCAGCCGCCCTGAAGACGACCGCCAGGAGATCAGCCAGGCGGTGCAGGCGTTCACCGCACGCCGCATCCAGCAGCGCCTGGAAGAAACCATCGAAATTCCACCGCTGGCCGAAACGGCGCAGAAGATCATCAAGCTGCGGGTCGACCCCAATGCCACGGTCGACGACATCACCGGCGTCGTGGAAACCGATCCGGCACTGGCCGCTCAGGTGGTCAGTTGGGCAGCCTCGCCGTATTACGCGGCGCCCGGCAAGATTCGCTCGGTCGAGGACGCCATCGTGCGCGTGCTGGGCTTCGACCTGGTGGTCAATCTGGCCCTCGGCCTGGCCCTGGGCAAGACCCTCAGCCTGCCCAAGGATCAGCCACAACAGGCCACGCCGTACTGGCAGCAGGCGATCTACACTGCCGCCGTGATCGAAGGCCTGACCCGCGCCATGCCCCGTGCGCAGCGCCCGGAAGCCGGCCTGACCTACCTGGCCGGCCTGCTTCACAACTTCGGCAACCTGGTGCTGGCGCACGTGTTCCCGCCGCACTTCTCGCTGATCTGCCGGCACCTGGAGGTCAACCCGCACCTGCCACACAGCTACATCGAGCAGCACCTGCTGGGCATCAGCCGCGAACAGATCGGCTCCTGGCTGATGCGCTACTGGGACATGCCCGAGGAGTTGGCGGTCGCCCTGCGCTTCCAGCATGACCCCAGTTACGCCGGCAACCATGCCACCTACCCGAACCTCGTCTACCTGGCGGTCAGCCTGCTGCACAACCGTGGCATCGGCAACGGCCCGGAGCGCGAGATCCCGGCAAGCCTGCTGGATAATCTGGGTATCACCCGCGACAAGGCCGAGGAAGCGCTGAACAAGGTGCTGGCTGCCGAAGTCGCCCTGCGCGACCTCGCCACGCAGTTCGGCTCACCGCACTGACCCGCCGCCGCAGCCCGCGATCAGCGGGCCGCGGCAATCGCCTCAGGCCGCTTTCTTGTCGGCCGTGCGTTTCTTGGGTCGCAGGTACTTGGTCAGGCCCTGGAACCAGATCACCAGGGCCGGGTTGCCCTGAATCTGAATGTCCTTGTTCTGAATGCCCTGCATGAACGCCAGCTGCTTGTTCTGGGCGGTCAGTGTGGCGTAGCCGTAGGCACCATTCTTGAAACCGATGGAGAAGGCCGGCGCACTGGCGAGGCCGCGCTTGCTGGTGATGCGCTGATTCTCGACGATGAAATGACGGGCGACCTTGCCGTCCAGGGTGTGCAGCTGGAATACCAGATCGCGACCTTCCAGCTGCTGGCGGAACGCCGGATTGTCACGGCTGGCCTTGGCCATCAGACGACCCAGCATCCACAGAAGAAAACGAAATTTCATGGCATGGCCCGTTAGCGCGAATGAAAGAGCCACGCATTGTAGCGACCTACCCGAAGCCTGACAGCCGGGTACGGTGGACGTGCTGGCGGGTGATGAAGGTCTGCTGAAGTTTCAATGCTGCGGCGCAGCCACGGGTGAAACCTCAGCAGACCTGCAGACTCAGTTGATCGAGTCCTTGAGGGCCTTGCCCGGCTTGAAGGCGACGGTGTTGCTGGCCTTGATCTTCACTGGCTGACCGGTTTGCGGGTTCTTGCCGGTACGGGCGCCGCGGTGGCGCTGCACGAAGGTTCCGAAGCCAACCAGGGTGACGCTGTCCTTGCGGTTCAGTGCCCCGGTGATTTCTTCGAGAACGGCGTTGAGTACACGATTGGCCTGATCCTTGGTCAGATCAGCTTTTTCCGCGATTGCGGCGGCGAGTTCCGGTTTACGCATGATTGCCTCATTTACGGTTTGTTGTTGTTGTGTTCCGCGCCCTGGCGCCAATGCGCGCCGACAGCTCTACGCTGCGGCCAGGCCTGGGGAGAATGGCATGCTCTGGGGTGCTCCGCCAGCCCCGCACCAGGCTAAATCCGCCATTTTGTCGAATGGACAGCAGATCTACGCCAGCAGGGCCGGCAGCTCGCGGTTGAGCGCCAGGCGCTCCTGCACCGCCGAGCCGGTGAGCGCGTAGCCCAACAGGGCGCCGCTGCCATCGTGACACAGGGCGCGGATATCGGCGCCGCTGCCTTCCACCGTCCAATACCCCTGCGTGCCCCGCGGCGGCGGTGAGACCACTAGCGGGCAGGCTGGCGTCTTCACGGTGACCGGCATGGCGCCATAGGCCACTTCGCTCGGCGTGCCGGCCAGGGTCTTGGCCAGCGCCCGGGCGCAGGCCATCAGCGGCATCACGTAGAGCAGATTGAGCCCTTCGACCTCGGCGCAATCGCCCAGGGCATGGATATGCTCGTGGGAGGTGCGCAGCAAACGATCGACCACGATGCCGCGGTTCACCGCCAAACCGGCTGCAGCCGCCAGTTCGGTGCGCGGGCGCAGGCCGACGGCCGAGATCACCGCATCGCAGGCGATCGTCTGGCCATCCGAAAGGTGCGCCTCCAGCCCGTCGCCTGCAGCGTACTCGAGACGATTGAGCACCGGCCCCAGGTGCAGGCGCACACCCAGCGCTTCGAGGCCGCCCTGCACCGCCGCAGCGGCTTCGACCGGCAGCAGGGCCGGCATCAGTTGCTCGCAGGGCGCTACCAGGTCGACTTCATAGCCGCCCAACGACAGATCGTTGGCGAACTCGCAGCCGATCAACCCGGCGCCGAGGATCAACACCTTGCGCTTGCCCTCGACGGCCTGGCGAAACCGCCCGTAACCCTGCAGATCGTTGACCGTGAACAGCTGATCCGCCGCGTCGCCCTCGACCGGCACGCTGAGTACCTCGGCGCCCCAGGCCAGCACCAGATCGCGATAGGCAACGGCCTCCTCGCCGATCCACAGGCGGCGGTGGCCGGGATCGATACCGGTGACCCGGGTGTGCGTCCACACCTGGGCAGCGAGCTGTTCGGCCATGGCACCCGGCTCGGCCATGCACAGGCCATCGGCATCCTTGTTCTTGCCGAAGCCGGTGGACAGCATCGGTTTGGAATACGAGCGCCCATCGTCGGCAGTGATCAGCAGCAACGGCGTTTCGCTGTCCAGCTTGCGAAACTCACGGGCCAGGTTGTAGCCGGCCAGGCCGGTGCCGATGATGACGACGGGATCACTCATTGCTTGCTCCTGTTACGACGGTTGATGGGCGGGGCTGCTCACTCAGTTGATTTCGATCATCTCGAAATCCATCTTGCCCACGCCGCAATCGGGGCACAGCCAGTCCTCGGGCACGTCTTCCCAGCGGGTGCCGGGCACGATGCCGTCGTCCGGCCAGCCTTCGCGTTCGTCATAGATCAGTCCACAGACCACACATTGCCACTTCTTCATACAGGCTCTCCGGCGCTAGTCACGGTCATTGCGCGGGCACGCTACCGCAAATGCGTAGACGCGCCAAGCCGGCCAGCGGCAAACGCCGCCAGCCGGCGGCCTTTACCGCAAGGCCTGCGATAGACGGCCGCGCTGGGTTTCAGCGAGCGGTCATCAGAGGGTCTGTCAGCGCCATGCCGTACATCGTCACCAGCGCGATCACGCCGGCGGCAGCGAGGTAGTAAAGCGTCGGCAGAATGGTCTTGCGCAGGGTGATGCCTTCACGCCCGAGCAGCCCGACAGTCGCCGAGGCCGCCACCACGTTGTGGATGGCGATCATATTGCCCGCCGCCGCCGCACCGACCGACTGCACTGCCACCATCATCGCTCCGGACACGCCGATCAGCTCGGCAGCGTTGAGCTGGAACTGCGACAGCATCAGGTTGGACACCGTGTTGGAACCGGCGATGAAGGCGCCCAGTGCGCCCACGGCCGGGGCGAAAAACGGATATACGCCGCCGACGCTGTCGGCCACCAGCTGCGCCATCGCCACCGGCATCGACACCAAGTCGCTGCCGTTGACCCCAGAGTTGATCAGGATGCGCACCATGGGAATGGTGAAGATCAGCACGAAGCCAGCGCCGAGCAGGGTTCTGCTCGACTCGCTCACCGCCGCCTTGAGTTCGGGCAAGCGCATGCGATGGAGGAAGAAGGTCACCAACACGACCATGCACAGGATACCGCCCGGCAGGTAAAGCGGCTCGATAGTGCCGGACACGCCGCTCTCGCCGAGAATGTCCTTCCAGCCAAAGGTGAAGCTCATCATTGCGGCCTTCACCTCGGGGAAAGTACGCGAGATCACCAGGAAGGCCGCCAGCAGCAGATAGGGCGCCCACGCCATGGGTACCGAAATCGGCGCCTTGCCGGCCACCTCGTCCAGTTTCATTTCGATCTTGCCCATCCAGTCGGACGGCCAGTCCTTGGCATCGGCGAAGTCCCAGGTGTCCTTAGGCAGCAGGAAGCCGGCCTTGGCCGCCGGCACCACGATGGCCAGGCCGACCAGGGCGCCAATCATCGACGGGAACTCCGGGCCAAGGAATACCCCGGCTGCCATGTATGGCAGGGAGAAGGCGAAGGCGGTGAAGATGGCGAACGGCGCGATGGCCAGGCCTTCCTTCCAGCTCTGATTCTTGCCGAAGAAGCGGGTCATGATCATCACCATGATCAGCGGCATCAGCAGGCCGATCAGGCCATGGGTGATGGCCACCCGCGAATAGATCAGGTGGAAAAAGGTTTCCCACGAGCTGCCGGTGGCCGCCAGCTGCGCCGTGATACCGGTCTTGTCCAAGCCGGCGCCCACGCCCACCAGGATCGGCGTACCCACCGCACCGAACGACACTGGCGTGGACTGCACCATCATCCCCAGTACCACCGCGGCCAGGGCCGGGAAGCCCAGCGCCACCAGCAGCGGCGCAGCCACCGCGGCCGGAGTGCCGAAGCCGGATGCGCCCTCGATAAAGCAGCCGAACAGCCAGGCGACGATCAGCGCCTGCACGCGGCGATCAGGGCTGATGTTGGAGAAACCCCGGCGAATAGCCGCGATGCCGCCTGAATGCTTGAGAGTATTGAGCAGCAGGATCGCACCGAAGATGATCCACAGGATCGAGGCCGTGAGAATCAGCCCCTGCAAGCTGGAGGCGATGACCCGGTTTAGGGTCATGTCCCAGGCCAGCAGACCGATCAGGGCGGTGAGGACGAACACCAGCGGCATCGCGTACTTGGCCGGCCAGCGAAAGCCGATCAGCAGTACACCCGCTAGTACCAGCGGCACGAAGGCCAGGATGGACAGCAGCGTTTGACTCATGGGTTGGTTCCTTCTTGTTCTTGTGAACCACAGTTTCCGGGGGGATAACCCGGCGCCATGCATCTGAAAGGGCCGGCGCCACGGCATCGACCTTTCCGCGAGCAGCGGCGGCGGGGATTGCCGATCACCGCGCTCATGCTCGAAAACCCCGACGGTCAGTAACCGTCAGGGCTTGTGACTGCTCCGTGGTGGCGTCAATCGCCATTCACGGTTGCAAAATCGCTTGTGTAGGAGCCCTGCACTGGGGCGAAGCTTTTCGCAGCTTCGTGGCGAGGCGCCGCTCCTACAGGTTCGGTGCGATGCTCAAACCTCCTCTTTGAAGCGCAAACGCCAGGCATGCAGTAGCGGCTCGGTATAGCCGGACGGCTGCTCGCGACCCTTGAACACCAGATCACTGGCGGCGCGGAAGGCATGGGACTGTTCGAAGTTCGGCGCCATCGGGCGGTAGGCCGAGTCACCGGCATTCTGCCCGTCGACCACCTGCGCCATGCGCTGCAGCGTTTCGCGCACCTGGGCCTCGCTGACCACACCGTGGTGCAGCCAGTTGGCGATATGCTGGGCGGAGATGCGCAGGGTGGCGCGGTCTTCCATCAGGCCGACGTTATGGATGTCCGGCACCTTGGAGCAGCCGACGCCCTGCTCGACCCAGCGCACCACGTAACCGAGGATGCCCTGGCAGTTGTTGTCCAATTCCTGCTGGATATCGCTGGCGCTCCACGGCCGCTCGGCGCTGACCGGCACACTGAGCAGGTCATTGAGCAGGCTGTCGCACTGGCTGGCCAGGTCAATCAGCTCCAGCTCGCTCTGCACCGCCTGCACGTCGATCTGGTGATAGTGCAGAGCGTGCAGCACGGCGGCGGTCGGCGACGGCACCCAGGCGGTGTTGGCGCCGGCTTTCGGATGGCCGATCTTCTGTTCGAGCATGGCGGCCATCAGATCCGGCATGGGCCACATGCCCTTGCCGATCTGCGCCTTGCCGCGCAGCCCGCAGGCCAGGCCGACCAGTACGTTGTTACGCTCGTAGGCCTGGATCCAGGCGCTGGATTTCATGTCGCCCTTGCGCAGCATCGCGCCCGCTTGCATGGCGGTGTGCATCTCGTCGCCGGTGCGGTCGAGAAAGCCGGTGTTGATGAAGGCTACCCGCGCGCTGGCGGCCTCGATGCAGGCCTTGAGGTTGACGCTGGTACGCCGCTCCTCATCCATGATGCCCATTTTCAGGGTGCCTGCCGGCATGCCCAGCAGTTGCTCGACGCGACTGAACAGTTCGTTGGCGAATGCCACTTCGAACGGCCCGTGCATCTTCGGTTTGACGATATAGACGCTGCCGGTGCGCGAGTTGCCGCGGCGCTTGAGGTCATGCAGGGCGATCAGGCTGGTCACCACCGCATCGAGGATGCCCTCGGGAATTTCCAAGCCTTCACCGTCGAGGATCGCCGGGTTGCTCATCAGGTGGCCGACGTTGCGGATGAACATCAATGAACGGCCGTGCAGGGTCAGCTCGCTGCCATCGGCGGCGGTGTAGATGCGATCCGCATTGAGGCGGCGGGTGATGCGCTTGCCGCCCTTATCCAGCTCCTCGGCCAGGTCACCCCTCATCAGGCCCAGCCAGTTGCGGTAGACGACCACTTTGTCGGCGGCGTCGACGGCGGCGATCGAGTCCTCGCAGTCCATGATGGTCGAGACCGCCGCTTCCATCAGCACGTCCTTTACGCCGGCGGCGTCGGTGCGGCCGATGGGGCTACCCGCGTCGATCTGGATCTCGAAATGCAGGCCGTTGTTCTTCAACAGCACGGCGCTCGGCGTGGCAGCCTCGCCCTGATGACCGACGAATTTCTCCGGCTGCGCCAGCGAGGTCTGCGCGCCGCTGTTCAGGGTTACCTGCAACTGGCCGGCGACCATGGCATAGGCGCTGGCATCGGCATGCGAACCCTTGGCCAGTGGGGCGGCCTGATCGAGGAAGGCGCGGGCGAAGGCGATCACCCTCGCGCCGCGCACTTCGTTATAGCCCGATCCCTTGCTGGCGCCACCTTCTTCGCTGATGGCATCGGTGCCGTACAGGGCGTCGTACAACGAGCCCCAACGGGTGTTGGCGGCGTTCAGCGCATAGCGCGCATTCATCACCGGCACGACCAGCTGTGGACCGGCCTGGGTGGCGATCTCGCTGTCGACATTGGCGGTGGTCGCCTTGACCTGCTCCGGCTGCGGCAGCAGATAGCCGATGGAGCCGAGAAAGGCGCGGTAGGCGTTCATGTCAGTGATCGGCCCGGGATTGGCGCGGTGCCAGGTATCCAGCTCGCTCTGCAGGCGGTCACGCTCGGCCAGCAACGCACGATTGCGCGGCGCCAGGTCATGCACCAGCGCGTCGAAGCCGCTCCAGAAGGCCGCCGCCTCGATACCGCTGCCGGGCAGCACTTCGCTTTCGATGAATTGCTTGAGCTCGGCGGCTACCTGCAGACGCTGACATTGCACGCGTTCGTTCATTTATCCTGTTCTCCTGTCTGTTTCCGGCCCTGATGGCCTTGTCGTGAGCTCTGAAGCGTCAGAGCGCCGCGATTCCCGCCTTGGCCACCTGCGCATCCTGTTCGGCCTTGACCCCGGACACGCCGACGGCACCGACCACCTGGCCGTCCACCAGCACCGGCACGCCGCCTTCCAGCGAGGTGAGCAGCGGTGCGCTGACGAAGGCAGTACGACCTCCGTTGACCATATCTTCGTAGCCCTTGGTTTCACGGCGGCCGATGGCGGCGCTGCGCGCCTTCTCGGTGGCGATGTAGGCGCCGATGGGCGCGCAGCCGTCGAGGCGCTCCAGCGCCAGTGGATGGCCGCCGTCGTCGACTACGGCGATGGCCACGGCCCAGCCCTGTTGCTGCGCTTCGTTGCGGGCCGCCTGGAGAATCTGGCTGACTTCGTTCTGGCTGAGTACGGCTTTGTGCTGCATGGCATACCTCGTATTCGTGGCTTTTATCCCCTCTTGCGAGGGTTCAGTTGTAGGGTGGATGTCGCTTTTTACATCCACCGCTTTGGTGGATCGGTGAAGCGTGATCCACCCTACGGTTAGCGTTCGACGGGCAGGGTTGCGCCCTGATCGGTGTGATCAATGCATCGCCTCCTCGACAATCTCGATCCAGTGGCGCACCGGCGTGCGTCCGGCACCGTCCAGATGGGTCTGACAGCCGATATTGGCGGTAACGATGGCGTCCGGTTTGCCGCTTTCCAGGGCGTTCAATTTGTTGTCGCGAAGCTGGCGCGACAGCTCGGGCTGCGTCAGCGAATAGGTGCCGGCCGAGCCGCAGCAGAGGTGACCATCCGGCACCGCCGTCAGGCCGAAGCCGAGGCGCGTCAGTACGCCTTCAACCGCGCCGCCGAGTTTTTGCGCATGCTGCAGGGTGCAGGGGCAATGGAAGGCCAGGCGTTGTTCGGCGCGCACATACAGCTGTTCCAGGGCCTCGCCCTGCAGCACCTCGACCAGATCCTTGGCCAGGGCGCTGACCCGCGCCGCCTTGCTCGCATAGGCCGGGTCGCCGGCGAACAGATGGCCGTAATCCTTGACGAAGGCGCCGCAGCCGCTGGCGGTCTGCACGATGGCTTCGGCGCCGGCCTCGATGGCCGGCCACCAGGCGTCGATGTTCTGCCGCGCGCGTTGCAACCCGGCTTCCTGGGCATTGAGGTGATAGTCCACGGCGCCGCAGCAGCCCGCTTCGCGGATCGGCGTGACGCTGATGCCGAGGCGATCCAGCACACGCGCGGTGGCAGCGTTGGTGTTGGGCGACAGCCCCGGTTGAACGCAGCCTTCGAGCATCAGCACGCGGCGCGTGTGCTGCGCTGTCGGGCGTGGCTTGGCCGGGCGAATCTCGCGCGGCAGCTTGGCCTTGAGCGAGGATGGCAACAGGGGGCGAAAAGCCAGGCCGGTCTGGGTCAGCGTCTTGAACAGTGCCGGTCGTGGCACCACGACACGTAGCCCCTGACGTAGCAGGCGCTCGTTCAGCGGCCGCGGCACCGCCTGCTCGACCACTTCGCGGCCGATATCCAGCAGGTTGTGGTACTGCACACCAGAGGGGCAGGTGCTCTCGCAGTTGCGGCAGGTCAGGCAGCGATCCAGATGCTCCTGGGTCTTGGCGGTCACTTCGCCGCCTTCGAGCATCTGCTTGATCAGGTAGATGCGCCCACGCGGGCCGTCCAGTTCGTCACCCAGCACCTGATAGGTCGGGCAGGTGGCGTTGCAGAAGCCGCAATGCACGCAGGAACGCAGAATACGTTCAGCTTCTTCGGCGCGCGGCAGGCGTTTGGCCTGTTCACTCAGATTGGTCTGCACGTCTTATACCTCGGCGTACATGCGGCCAGGGTTGAAAATACCCTGGGGGTCGAGCTGGTTCTTCAATTGGCGCTGGTAGCGCAGCAGCGGGGCGATCAGCGGCTGGAAAGGCTGGGTGTGGCCGGCAGCAAAGCAGGTGGCGTGGCCGCCGAGCCTGGCTGCCTCGCGCTGGATCAGCTCGCCGTCGGCGTCTGTCTTCAGCCAGCGCTGTGCGCCGCCCCAGTCGATCAGTTGCTGGCCGGGTAGATCGAGCAGGCCGCTGTTGGTCGGCAGCGACAGGCGCCACAGCGTGCCGCTGGTGCTGAAGAACGGCAGGCGCTGTTCGCGCAGCTCATGCCAGTATGCGTTGTCGATCTCTTCGCCACCCAGGCGCTGGCGCGCGGCCTGCACCGAACCTTCGCCGCCTTCCAGGCGCAGGTGCAGAGCACTGCCGTCATGGCTGGCAGCACTGATCGGCAGCGGCTGCTGACCCCATTCGGCGAGCTTGTTGAGCGCATGCTGGGCATCCATTGCCAGGCGCAGGCTGAGTACCTGGCGTGGTTTGGGCAGCACCTTGAGCGACACCTCGGCGATCAGACCGAGGCAGCCGAAGCTGCCGGCCAGCAGGCGTGACAAGTCATAGCCGGCGACGTTCTTCATCACCTCGCCGCCGAAGCGCAACAGCTTGCCCTGGCCGGTGATCACGCGAGTGCCAAGCACCTGGTCGCGCACCGAGCCGGCCCAGGGCCGACGCGGGCCGGACAGCCCGGCGGCAACCATACCGCCCAGGGTCGCGCCATCGCCCAGATGCGGCGGTTCGCACGGCAGCATCTGATTGTTCGCCTCCAGTGCAGCCTCGATCTCGCTCAAAGAGGTACCGGCGCGCGCGGTCAGCACCAGCTCGGTCGGGTCATAGCTGACGATGCCGCGGTGCATACGGGTATCCAGCACCTCGCCCGCGGTGGCACGGCCCAGATGGGCCTTGCTGCCGCTGCCCTGGATGCGCAGCGCCGTGGCGCTGTTCAGCGCGTGGTTGACCTGTTCCAGCAGCGCGGCGCTGGCATCGAAATCATGCGACATCAGAAACGCTCCAGTTCCGGGAAGGGCAATTGGCCGTGGTGCACGTGCATGGCGCCGAACTCGGCGCAGCGGTGCAGGGTGGGGATGTTCTTGCCCGGGTTGAGCAGGCCGCTCGGGTCGAACGCCGCCTTCACTGCGTGGAACAGGGTGATCTCGTCGCTGTTGAACTGCGCGCACATCTGGTTGATCTTCTCGCGGCCTACACCGTGCTCGCCGGTGATGTTGCCGCCGACCTTGACGCAGAGCTCGAGGATCTTGCCGCCGATGGCTTCGGCGCGCTCCAGCTCGCCGGGCACGTTGGCGTCGA
Organism: uncultured Pseudomonas sp.; assembly: GCA_966186235.1. GTDB lineage: Bacteria > Pseudomonadota > Gammaproteobacteria > Pseudomonadales > Pseudomonadaceae > Aquipseudomonas. Next base: position 2,794 of record CBIFVM010000001.1, on the reverse strand, counting down.
AGAGAATCAGCGGGTGCATGTTGCCGTCGCCGGCGTGGAACACGTTGGCCACGCGCAGGCCGTACTCTTCGGACAGCTCGGCAATGCCGCGCAACACACCGGGCAGCTCGCGGCGTGGGATGGTGCCGTCCATGCAGTAATAGTCCGGCGAGATGCGCCCGACTGCGGGGAAGGCGTTCTTGCGCCCAGCCCAGAATTTCACTCGCTCGGCTTCGTCGCGAGCCAGGCGCACTTCGGTGGCGCCGGCCTTTTCCAGTACGTCGCGCACGCGCTCGCAGTCGTCGGCGACGTCGGCCTCTACGCCGTCCAGCTCGCAGAGCAGGATGGCCTCGGCCTCCACCGGGTAGCCGGCGTGAATGAAGTCTTCGGCGGCGCGGATCGCCAGGTTGTCCATCATCTCCAGGCCGCCGGGGATGATGCCGGCGGCGATGATGTCGCCCACCGCGCGACCGGCCTTTTCCACCGAGTCGAAGGCCGCCAGCAGCACCTTGGCCACCTGCGGCTTGGGCAGCAGCTTGACCGTCACATCGGTGACGATGCCAAGCATGCCCTCGGACCCGGTGAACAGCGCCAGCAGGTCGAAACCCGGCGCGTCCAGGGCTTCGCTGCCGAGGGTCATGAACTCGCCTTCGACGGTGAGGATGTCCACCTTGAGCAGGTTGTGCACGGTCAGGCCGTACTTAAGGCAATGCACACCGCCGGCGTTCTCGGCGACGTTGCCACCGATGGAGCAGGCGATCTGCGAGGACGGGTCTGGCGCGTAATACAGGCCAAACGGCGCGGCGGCCTGGGAGATCGCCAGGTTGCGCACGCCGGGTTGGACGCGGGCGAAGCGGCCTTCACGGTTGATCTCGAGAATCTGGTTGAAGCGCGCCATCACCAGCAGGATGCCCTGCTCCAGCGGCAGTGCGCCGCCAGACAAACCGGTACCGGCGCCGCGCGCCACCACCGGCACGCCACGGGCGTGGCAGAGCTGCAGCAACTGTTGCACCTGCTCGATACGCTCGGGCAGCACCACCAGCATCGGCGTGGTGCGATAGGCGGACAGGCCATCGCACTCATAGGGCTTGAGGTCTTCCTGAGTGTGCAGGATGTCGAGGTCGGGTAGGTGCTGGCGCAACTCGTTCAGCAGCGCGGCCTTGTCGACCTTGGGCAGTGCGCCATCGACGCGCTCGTCGTACAGAATGCTCATGGCAGGCTCAATCGTGAATGTTGTTTTTATTGGCGGTCATGCCACGACCTGGGTTGCAGGTTTAGATGTACCGGTATCAGGCGTCTATTAATGAATATGCTGGTAGGACCAGTTTTTCTGACCAAGCTTTCCGGCGTATTGGCTCAAATGGCCTATGCTCATGGACTCTGAGCACGAAAGTCGCTTTTGAGAAAGAGCATGAGCTAACTGGTACGACCAGTTGCCGGAGGTCTGATTTGGATATCAACCTGCACAGCCCGCGCCGTCAGGTCAGCGATGTAGTGGCCGAGCGCATTGAGCGCCTGATCGTCGATGGCGTACTCAAGGTGGGCCAGCCGCTGCCATCGGAGCGGCGCCTGTGCGAGAAGCTGGGCATCTCCCGTTCGGCGCTGCGCGAAGGGCTAAAGGTGCTGCGTGGGCGCGGCATCATCGAGACGGCCCAAGGCCGGGATTCAAGAGTGGCCAAGCTCAGCGGCGAACGCGATGCCAGCCCGCTGATGCATCTGTTCGGTTCCCAACCGCGGACCCTGTACGACCTGCTCGAAGTACGCGGTCTGCTCGAGGGCGAGTCGGCGCGCCTGGCGGCGCTGCGCGGCACCGACGCGGACTTCGTGCTGCTGACCCGGCGTTATGAGGAAATGCTGGCGGCCCATGCCCAGCAGAATCCGGTCGACCCGCGCGAACACGCACGCCTCGATCACGCCTTCCACCTGGCCATCTGCGAGGCCTCGCACAACCCGGTGCTGGTGCATACCCTGCAGTCGCTGACCGACCTGATGCTCAGCACCGTGTTCGCCTCGGTGAACAACCTCTATCACCGCCCGGCGCAGAAACGGCAGATCGACCGCCAGCACTCACGGCTGTATCACGCGGTAATCGAACGCCTGCCGGAACAGGCTCAGCGCGCCGCGCGCGACCATATCAACAGCATTCGCGACAACCTGCAGGAGATCGAGCAGGAAGAGCAGCGCCTGGTGCGCGCGACCATGCGCCTTGAAGGCTGGTCGTGACCATACCAGCCAGCGCTGCGCCAAAGACCCCGTGTTAGACTGGTGCCCTTAGTCCACCACGGATTCAAACCGTGTCACTCGCCTCCCCCGCCCCTCATTGGCTGAGCGCCGACCAGCTACCGCCCGCGGCAGCCAGCACTGTGCACGACTGGCTATTCAACGAAGACTCACTGACCCGCCGGCTGACCGAACTCTCCGGCGGCGGCTTCAGCGTCACGCCGCTGCGTGAGGGCTGGCTGCCCCTGCGCGACGACGAATGCACGGCGCTGGACGTGCCGCCGGGCAGTACCGGCTGGGTGCGCGAAGTCTACCTGCGCGGCAACGGCCAACCCTGGGTGTTCGCCCGCAGCGTGGCTGCCCGGCAGGCGCTGGAAGGCTCGGGCCTGGACCTTCAGCAACTGGGCAGCCGCTCGCTGGGCGAGCTGTTGTTCAGCGATCAGGCCTTTGCTCGCGGCGAACTGCAGGTCTGCCGCTACCCAGGCGCATGGCTGCCGGCAGAAGCCGTGCAGGACGGCTTGTGGGCGCGGCGTTCGTGCTTTCGCCGCGAACAGCTGGCCGTGCTGGTCGCCGAAGTATTCCTGCCGGCCTTCTG